>NZ_JBPPGE010000003.1:0-382189 GCF_051303185.1 Cutibacterium nasicola
CTAGGTGTAATCGCCGGACAGGTTAGGTACGCGGTCGGCGGGTGATTTGCCTTTGAGCGCGGTGTGTCCGCGGTGGTGATTGTAGTGGTGCAGCCAGCCGGGGAGTTCGGCCAGGCGGTCGGTCTCGCTGGCGTAGGGCCGTGCGTAGGCCCACTCGGCGACCAGGGTCCTGTTGAACCGCTCGACCTTGCCGTTGGTCTTGGGCGTGTAGGGCCGGGTGTACTTGTGCGTGATGTGGGTGTCTTTGAGTGCCTTGTTGAAGGCTTTGGACCGGTAGCAGGAGCCGTTGTCGGTCAGGACCCGCTTGACGGTGATGGCCTGGCTGGCGAACCAGGCCTGGGCCCTGGTCCACAACCCGGCGGCGGTGTCCTTGCGCTCATCGCTGAGGACCTCGACGTAGGCCAGGCGGGAGTGGTCGTCGACGGCGTTGTGGATGTAGTGATACCCACCCCCGCTGGCGGATCGGCCACGGTTGCGTACTCCTTGGGCGCGTCCGACCATGCGGTGGCCGCCGCCGTCGGGGATCCGGCCCAGCTTCTTGATGTCGAGGTGGACCAGTGAACCGGGGGTGTCGTGTTCGTAGCGGACGGGTGTGGGTTGGGCGCGTAGCCGGGCGCCGGTGGCCTTGTCGATCCAGGTCAGGGGTGGGCATCCGTAGCGTTGCAGGATCTTGCCGACGGTCGAGACGCTGAGGTGTTGGTGGCGTAGGTGGTAGGCGATGCGTGCTGGGCCCCACTGGTGGGTGATGCGCAATCCCACCACCCGTCGTTGCGTGCGACGGCAGACCCGTCGGGGCTGGTGGTGGGGTCGGCTGGAGTGATCACGCATTCCGGCCGGCCCGTGGGCGCGGTAGCGCTGTGCCCAGCGTTGGGCCGTGGTGACGCTGACGTTGAAGCGTTCGGCGGCCCGACGCAGGGGCCAGCCATCCTCGACGATGCAGCAGGCCAGGCGCAAACGTCCGGTTTCGGACAACGGGGCATTACGGTGGGTCATGAGGGCCTCTTGGGAGTCGTGCTTTGTGTGGTAGCAACACACTTCACCCAGAGGCCCTCGCCCGTGTCCAGCCAGAGCTGTCTCTGACCAGCCCGATGTACCTAACCTGTGTGGTGGTTACACCTAGATAGCCGCCGGGAAGAAATCGCAGGAAGGTGTTTGACTGCGCGACGACCATGATCAGGTAGGCAAGAGGGCCGCACAATGGCCCACTTTTGCGCGACAGCACCCCCGTGGCAAACAATGCGACACCGGTGCACAACAGGCAGGTGACCGAGAGCCCGATGAATGGAGACCACGTCCGCTGAAACCGCGCGGTCATTTCCGGTACTAACACGGAATCACCATCGGGTATTAATTCGACGGGAAGCGACCGCAGTATCCACCCCGTGAGCAGTGGAAGGGCAGCGGCGCACAGGCATATCCACAGCCCCATTGACCCATACCCAATTGCCCGGGAGCGAATCGAAGCTCTCTCGACCCACCCCATGCCCGACGAGACGCACCACATGATGATGACGCAACCGACCAGACTGGTCAGCTCGAGACCTGTCACAGGGCGATCCCACACGTCCCCCGATGCCACCAACAGACGCGTCTTCCACAGGAAAAAGGCCACGACAACGGCCGCAACCGGCACGGCAACAAGGGCTACGGCATGGCGCCCTTTCAGGAAAGTCACCATGCTCATCATCGGTGCAGATCGCTGGAGGTCAACGAACACCCCTCGATCGCCTGACGATGGTGCGTGTACCACTGGCGAAATGCGGTGACATCCATGCCGTCAAGGTCATTTCGTTCCGAACTTGGCGCATCATCATACTGAAATCCAGCCAGCCGAAGAATGGTGCGTTCCACGGAATTAACGCCGTCGAAGGCCTCGATCTGCTGGGGTGTCATCTCTGTAGAGAAAGTACATGCGTCTTGACCGGAAAAAGACTGAGCCAGACCCTGAGCCGTCATATCCGATAATTGTTGCGCAGAATCATATACGGTCGCATGTCCGAGATCCATGACGAACTGCTTGCTGCGTGCGTGGTATTCAGGCTCAGCAAGTAGGACGTCGTGCGGTACCGCCGTAGGCGGCATGACGGACACGACGCGCTGAACGGGTTGCGCGTAGGACAAGGCGAGACTGCGATGTGCCGGCATGACGCACACCCGTACGTCTTCGTGTGACGAACACTCGAAGGCCAGTGGCGCATCGCGGAACAACGGCACTGGCATGACGACCCCCAGGGCAGCGATGATGAGCGGTGGGGCGACCAGGGCCACACATGGCACCACCCGACGCCACGTAAAACCGCCGGAGCGAACCGTGGACCAACGGCTGGCAGCCAGGATGCACGAGACGAAGACGATGCAAAAGAAGATGGTGCGCATGGTCACGGCCGAGGCCGTGGCGGTGTGGTTGCCACTCGGCTCTGCCATGTCCATGGACCACGCGAAGGCCACCGAGCCATACCCGGTGTTGGCAAAGAGATTCTCGTTGACAAGGACCGGTATTCCGACCACAGCGATGCACACAACCGGCGCCACGGCGCGAGACGATCACGCCCGAAAAACAACCTCGTCCGCGGTGAAAACACCGCACTGGCATCCTCGACCAGCGGCCAAGGTCGATCAGTACAGCATTGCCGAGGCCGGGTCCGAGAGAATCTCCGCAACGTCATGGAGGAAGGTCGAGCCCTCCTCGCCGTCAATGAGGCGATGGTCGAAGCCGAGGCTCATCGTCGTCACCCACCTGGGCACGACATCCTCGTCATCACCGGTCCCGACGACCCACGGACGTCGAGCGATCGTCCCGAGAACGAGGATCGCCGATTCGGTGCGGTTGACGACCGGAGTCCCTGCGTCAAGGCCAAACACCCCAACATTGGTGATCGAGAAGGTGCCGTCGGTGTAGTCGGTGGGCTGGAGCTTGCCCTCCTTGGCGATGGCGACGATGCGGGTGATCTCCTCGGCCAGCTCGAGCATCGTCATGTCCTGGGCGTTGCGCACCACGGGCACCATGAGGCCGCGCGGGGTGGCCGCGGCGATGCCGAGGTTGATCTGGTCGCGGAAGACGATCTGGTCGGCGGCGTCGTCCCAGCGGGCGTTGACGACCGGGGTGCGTCCCATCGCCAGGCACACCGCCTTGCACCAGACGGTCAGCGGGGAGACGCGCAGTCCCTTGAACTTACGGTCGGCGCGCAGCCGGGCGACGAGGTCCATCGTCGGGGTGACGTCGCAGGTGAGGAAGGCCGTCACGAGGGCCTTGGTGTCCAGGGAATCCTTCATCGCCTTGGCAGTCACCTTGCGGACGCCGCGCACCGGGACCCTGCGAGTGTGGCCGTCAGGCTCGGTCGGGGCACCGCCGAGGAGACGACGAGACATCACCGACAGGGTCGCGAACTCAGCGTCGCCAGCAGAGGCACCGACGACAGGTGGTTCAGGCGCGGCTTGACGACCGGCCTCCGCTGCCGCCTTGACGTCGCTCCTCGTCACCGCCCCCTGCGGGCCGGTGCCCGTCACCGTCGAGAGGTCGATGCCGAGGTCGGCAGCCAGACGTCGAGCCGGGGGCTTGGCGAGGACATGCCCGGCGCGGTCCATGCGCGGCGGATCCTGGCGCCTGGGCTGTGTCGGCTGCACAGGTTCGGGAACGGGCTCGACATCAGTCTCTGGACCGGTCTTGAGGGTCGGCGTCTGGGGGGGCTTCTCGGGTGCCCTTTCAGCCGACACCGCGGCTCCCCTGCGACGACGGCGTCGACGTCCGGACTCCGCGGTCAGGTGACCGACGAGGAACTCCGGCTCCTCCTCGGGTTGGTCGTCGGAACCGTCGTCAATGGTCACCAGTGGCTCTCCCACAGCCACCGTCTCGCCGGGCTCGGCACACAGCTTCGCCACGGTCCCGGCGAAAGGGCTGGGGAGTTCGACGATCGACTTGGCCGTCTCGACCTCGCACAGCACGTCGTTGATCTTGACGGTGTCACCGGGAGACACCCGCCAGGAGACGACCTCTCCCTCGGTGAGCCCTTCGCCTGGGTCGGGCATGCAGTAGTTCTTCACGTGAATACCTCGTGATCGATGTCGGACGGACGGTGGTCAGTAGGCCAGGGAGCGGTCGACGGCGTCGAGGATTCGGTCGACGTCGGGGATGTGCTCACCCTCGGCCTTGGCTGGCGGGTACGGGGTCGACCACCCGGTCACACGCAGAACCGGGGCCTCCATGACGTAGTAGAGCTCCTCGCCCAGGCGTGCCGCCATCTCCGCGCCAATGCCCTGGGTGCGCGGTGCCTCCTGGACGACAATCGCCCTCGTCGTGCGCCGCACCGACTCATAGACGGTCTGCATGTCAAGCGGGGAGAGGCTGCGCAGATCGACAACCTCGAGCTGGCGTCCCTCCTGGGCAGCTTCCTCGGCAGCGTCCAGGCAGGTCTCTACGAGGGGCCCGAAGCACAGCAGGGTGGCGTCGGCACCGGTACGGACGATACGCGCCTCGTGAAGGCCGAGTTCAGGGGTCTCGGAGACCTCGCCGCGGGTGTAGTAGCGACGCTTCGGCTCGAAGAAGATCACCGGGTCGGGGCTCTCGATGGATTGACGCAGCATCCAGTAGGCGTCGTCAGGGTTCGAGCAGCTGACCACCTTGAGGCCTGGGGTGTTCGCGTAGAACCCCTCCGGGGACTCCGAATGGTGTTCCGGAGAGCCGACACCACCGCCGAACGGGATGCGGATCGTCACCGGCAGGGACCACCGTCCGCCCACGCGGGCGCGATACCTGGCCAGCTGGGAGACGATCTGGTCGAAGGCAGGGGCGTTGAAGCCGTCGAACTGCAGCTCGACGCAGGGACGGTACCCACGCATGGCCATGCCGATGGCGGTTCCGACGATGCCCGACTCCGCCAGCGGGGAGTCGATGACCCGACGGCCGCCGAACTGGGTCTTGAGGCCGTCGGTGATGCGGAAGACGCCGCCCAGGGTTCCGACGTCCTCCCCCATGATCACCACGTGATCATCGGCGGCGAGGGCGTCAGCCAGGCTCGCGTTGAGGGCCTTGGCCAGGGTGGTCTCCCCCTGTGGACGTGCACCGTTGTCGCTCATCAGTTGTCCTCCTCCCACGAGGCGATCTCCTCGGCGTCGGCCAGGACGTCGGGGGTCGGCTCGGTGTAGACGTCCGACATGAGCTCGGCCATGACGGGCGCGGGGTTCTCGTGGACAGCGGCGCGAACCTCGGCCCCGAAGGCCTCTTCGCGCTCAGCCAGACCGTCAAGCCATTCCTGGTCGATGACCCCACGATCCTGCAGGTAGGTCTGCAGCCTGACGATGGGGTCGGCCTTACCCCACGTCGACTCCTCTTCCGCGGTGCGATAGCGGGTGGGGTCATCGGTGGTGGTGTGAGCACCCATGCGGTAGGTCCACGCCTCGACGAATACTGGCCCCTTTCCACTGCGGGCATGGTCGAGGGCCGATCGCAGCACGGCCGTCATGGCGACGACGTCGTTCCCGTCCACCTGCACCGCCGGAATGCCAAAGCCGATCGCGCGGCGGAACAGGGACGTCGGGGACTGCACCGTTGTCGGCTCCGAGATGGCCCATTGGTTGTTGACACACACGAAGACCACAGGAGCGTTCATCGAGGCCGCGAACACGTAAGCCTCGTTCGTGTCCCCTTCGCTCATCGCCCCGTCACCGTGGAAGTCCAACACGGCAGCCCGAGCGCTTCCGGACTCAACGTCGCGCTGAATACCCATGGCGTACCCGACGGCGTGCAGGGTGCCCGACCCGATCATCACCGGGTAGGCGCTGAAGTGTGTGGCGACGGTGTCCCAGGCGCAGTGCGCCTTGCCACTCCACGAGTCGAGGATGTCTGCGATGCTGACCCCCATCGCATGAGCCAGGCCCTGCTCGCGGTAGGTCGGGAAGACCTGGTCCTCGTCACCCAGCGCCAGCCACGCACCCGCCTGGGTGGCCTCCTGGCCCATGTGCGGGGGCCACAGGCTGAGCTCTCCGTGACGCTGCAGGGCGGTACCTTCGACGTCGAGACGCCGGGTCATGACCATCATCTCGAGGGCCTTGACGAGGTCCTCGTCGCTCAACTCGACGGGGAAATCAGGGTGGGGGGTGAGGCGTCCCTGGTCGTCGAGGATCCGCACCATTGCAGGATCCGGACGACTGACGGGATGGTGTGTTGCCGGCGGGACGAATGGGTCCGCATCGCCTTCGTCGGCACTGATGTTCTCGGTCACATCTTCCTCCTGGTCGAGTGTTCCGTGCTTCATTCTGAACGCCGACTAGCCCAGTTCCAAACAGAACTTACCGTTCCGTAGGGAGCCAACAAGTATGAGGTTACCGTTCCGTAGGTTGTGTCCACGGTTTCGACCCCGGCCATCGGCCCTCACAAGCTCTTGCGTACTCTCAACTGGTGAGCAAAACAGTGGCGATCATCGGTGCCGGGATGACCGGTCTGGCAGCCGCACACCAGCTGCGGAGCCACGGTTGCCGAGTCGTCGTCCTGGAAGCAGGACCGAGTGTCGGCGGACAGGTCAGTTCCCGTCGGTTTGGGGCCGACATGGTCGAGATGGGAGCCGAGGCCGTACCGCTGCGTGCCCCAGGCGTCTCCGATCTGGTGTCGGAACTGGGGCTGACGGACTCGACGCGTCATCCCGCCCCCGGAGGCACCTTGTTGTCGAGCCGACGCGGGGTCGTGGAGATGCCGGCCGGAGTGACGCCGGTCGGCCCCACGAAACTCCTACCGACGATCACCTCGCGGATCCTCTCTCCCATCGGCCTGCTGCGAGCCGGCCTGGAGCCCTTCACCTCCCGCCCACACCCTGACGACGTCAGCGTCGGCCAGTTCATCGCGGAACGATTTGGTGACGAGGTCGGCCGAGCCGTCGTCGATCCCCTGCTGGGTGGCATTCACGCCGCCGACGTCGACGACTTCTCCCTCGCGGTCGCGGCTCCGGCCTTGAGGCAGACCGTCAGGAAGGGTGAGTCCCTCGTCACGGGGACCCTCAAACGCAATGCGGTCGCAACATGGTCGCGCATTCGTCATCGTCCTCAGCCCTCCGGACCCCGCACCCCTGCCACCGCGACATGGGAACGCGGTTTGGTGACGCTGCCGGAGGCGCTGGCTGGGGACCTCACCGTGCACACGAACACCCGTGCCACGGGAATCCGGCAGGTTGGCCATGAATGGGTCGTCACCGTCACAGGACCGCGAGGAATCGGATCAGTTGCCGCCGACGACGTCATCATCGCCACGCCCGCCAGGGTCGCTGCAGCTCTGCTGTCCACCGCACACCCCGATGCCTCGGAGTTGCTGTCCCGGTGTGAGAGCACCACGGTTGCCACGCTCGTGGTGCGAACTGACCAGGTGGATCACCCGATCGCCACGGCTCAGACGTGGTTCATCGGCTCGGAATGGTCCCCGTTGGTACGCCAGGTGACGAATCTCTCGACGAAGTGGCATCTCTCCGAGCCCACTCTCCGGATCGCCATGGGGCGTCACGGTGGAACCCCCATCGACGACCTCTCCGACGACGACCTCGTCACCATGACCATGGCTGAACTGGAGCGTCTAGGATTGAGTGTTCACCCTCACGACCACGTCATCGAGCGTCACCGTGGCGCCATGCCGCAGCCAGCCCCTGGCCACCGGGAGCGCATGGCCACGCTCGCCACCGTCCTTGACGACACCGGACTCCACGTCGGCGGGGCCGGGATCGACGGTGCCGGAGTCGGCACCGCCATCGTCGCCGGCCGACGTCTTGCCCGTCAGATCACCTCGAAGGAGGAGGAGAAGTGACCACTACCACTGATCAACCCGAGCGGCCAGTGCAGCCCGGACATCCGGGTGCGTCCGCGGGTCATCCTGCCGGGCATCCCGGTGGCCACCCAGGTGGACATCCCGGCCACGGCCCGCTCGTCCGCGAGATCAAGCACGACCTCAACGACAAGCCCTTCATCGTCATCTGGGAGGTCACCCGCGCCTGCGCCCTGGTCTGCCAGCACTGCCGCGCCGAGGCCCAGCACCACGCCGCCCCCGGCCAGTTGACGAACGCCCAGGGCCACGAACTCATCGACCAGCTGACGAGCTACGAGCGTCCCTACCCGATGCTCATCCTCACCGGTGGTGACTGCTTCGAGCGTCCCGACCTCGTCGACCTCATCGAGTACGGCGTCAGCAAGGGCCTGCACGTGTCAATCTCACCCTCGGTGACCCCACTGTTCACGCGTGACCGGGTCAAGACCGTGCAGGATGCCGGCGTCTCGATGATGTCGATGTCCCTCGACGGCGGCTCCCCTGCCACCCACGACGCCTTCCGCGGTTTCCCGGGAACCTTCGAGCGCACCGTCGAGGCCTGCCACATGCTCAACGACCTCGGCATGCGCTTCCAGCTCAACACGGTGTTCACCGCCAAGAACATCCACGAAGCACCGCAGATGCTCAAGAACGCCATCGACCTCGGTGCGTTCATGTTCTACACGTTCATGCTCGTTCCGACCGGACGCGGCGCCCAGCTCGACATGCTGTCACCGCTGGAGCGTGAGGACGTCCTGTACTGGCTGCACGACAACTCCACGCGCATCGCCATCAAGACGACCGAGGCGCCTCAGTATCGACGCATCGCCTTCCAGCGCGAGGCTGTCCGTCAGGGCAAGGAGCGACCGGTTCGCCACGGCGAGCTCTACGAGTGGCTGACCCGCGAGACCAACGAGCTGCTCGGCGACGTCATCGAGGACCCACGCCCCCCGCGTACTCCACTGGCCATCAACTCCGGGTCCGGATTCGCGTTCATCGACCACACCGGCGACGTGTACCCGTCGGGATTCCTGCCGATCCACTGCGGGTCGATCAAGGAGAAGCCCTTCCCCGAGATCTACCGGACCTCCCCGGTGTTCCAGGGACTTCGCAACCCGAACGGGTTCTCCGGCAAGTGCGGAGCCTGCAACTTCAACCACTTCTGTGGTGGATCTCGTTCGACGGCCTACGCCATGACCGGGGACTATCTGGCCTCCGATCCGTCCTGCGCCTACGTGCCGCCGGGCTACCACGGAGAGCTGCCGGAGGGGGTACCCGTCGAGGGACTTCCGAGAGTCTGACCAGGACATGTCCATGAGCGAGACGCCGTGGCGACGTATCGGGCAGATGAATTCCTCATGACGAAGTTCCTCAGGCCCCTTGCGAGCCCGGCCAACAATGGGCGAGGCTAGGCGTGTATGCCTTTGGGTACACATGAATATTCGGACGAACCCCAGGGAGAACCTATGAATCACCGACGCAGGGCCCGAATTACCAGCCTGTCGGTGCTGTGTGTGGTCGGGATGAGTGGCAGCTTCATTGCCAACCCGGCCTCTGCCGCACCGAGCGCAAGTGGCGCCCCGGCCGCGCCGGTCGCATCATGCAACGGCGACAAGAACGTCGACATCTTCAACTTCAACGACTTCCACGGTCGCATCGCCACGGGTGCTAACCTCTTCACCCCCGTCGTTGAGGCGCGCAATGCCAACGGAGCTGACAAGGTTCTGTTGCTGAGCGCCGGAGACAACGTCGGTGGCTCGACCTTCGAGTCCGGCTCCCTCAACGACGAGCCGACCATCGCCATGCTGAACGCTGCGGGCGTCGAGGCCAACGCCGTCGGCAACCACGAGTTCGACAAGGGCTGGAAGGATCTCGCCGAGCGCATCATGCCGCACACCGAGAGCCCCTACCTGGGTGCCAACGTCTACGAGAAGGGCACCAAGAAGGTTGCCGCTCCCCTCAAGGCGTCGACCGTCATCGTCAAGGATGGTGTCCGTATCGGCATCGTCGGAGCCGTCACTCATGACCTCCCCTCCTTGGTCTCCCCCGCCGGCATCTCCAACCTCACCATCGGTGACCCGGTCAAGGCCGTCAACGCCGAGGCCAAGCGTCTCAAGAGCGAGGGCCTGGCTGACGTCGTCGTCGCCGAGTACCACGAGGGCGCTGCTGACGGTTCCGCCGATCCGGCCAGCCAGGGCGGTAACTTCGCCCCGATCTACGCCGACACCTCCTCCGACGTCGACCTGGTCTTCAACGGCCACACCCACCAGGTGTACTCGTGGAAGGACAAGGCCGGCGCCCCACTGCTGCAGGCCGGTTCCTACGGCGCTCACCTGGCCAAGGTGAAGGTGGCCTGGGACTCCGAGCAGAAGAAGCTCTGCTCAACCGATGCCTCGCTCATCGATCCGGCCAAGGCCCCAGCAGATGACCCGACCATCGCCAAGATCACCTCAATTTACGAGGACGCCAAGGCCAAGTCGGATCAGGTAGGCGCCACCGTCATCGGGCACGAGACCGCTCCGATCACCACCCCGTCGAACGAGACCGACCAGACGTTCGGCGCCAACGTCCGTGACCGCGAATCGACGATGACCAATATGGTCGCTGACATGTTCAAGGACACCCTCGGCAAGGACGACCCCAACTTCATCGGTCTGCAGAACCCCGGTGGAACCCGCGCCTCCCTGCTCGAGAAGGACATCACCTACAAGCAGGCCGCCCAGGTGCTCCCCTTCGCGAACACGCTGATGACCACCAAGATCACCGGCGCCCAGTTCAAGAAGACGCTGGAGCAGCAGTGGCAGCGTGATGGCAAGGGCGAGGTCCCGTCGCGTCCGTACCTGCAGCTCGGCGTCTCGAAGAACGTCACCTACACCTACGACGAGTCCCGCAACGAAGGTGACCGCATCACCTCCGTCTGGATCAACGGCAAGCCGATCGATCCCCAAGGCACCTACACCGTGGGTTCCGGTTCCTTCCTCATCGCCGGTGGTGACAACTTCACCGAACTCGCCAAGGGATCCAAGCCGGTCGACACCGGAAAGATCGACCTGTCCGCCTGGGTTGACTGGATCAAGGCTCAGAAGACCCTCAAACCTGACTTCGCCAAGCGTGCCGTCTCCCTGACGACCTCCCTCAAGGAGGGCATGTCCAAGGATGCCACCTTCACCATTGGCAAGCCGGCTGACAAGGCAGTTGCCCCCGACACCGTCGACTTCACCTCGAAGGGCTCCGTCGTCAACAAGACGATGAGGGCTCAGATCGTTCAGGGTGACAAGACCGTCGACGTCGCCACCGTCCCAGTCAAGGACGGCTCGTCCTCCGTGACCGTCAAGGTGCCGACCGCCAAAGGCCTGGTCAGCGGTGAGGCCACCATCGTCTTCACCTTCCCGGATTCCGGCACCACGGTGCGCTTCGCCGCCAAGCTGTCAGTACCGTCCGGCGATCAGCCTGGTGGCGCTGTGATCCCGGCCCCGAAGCCGGGTCAGCCTGGCACCTCGGGCCACGACGTCAACTCGGGAACGCCCGGATCCGGTGACGCCCCCAGCACCGGCAAGCCGGGCCTGCCGAGCACTGGCGTCTGACACGGATCGACACAACCTCGCACTGAGCAACCCCGGTCTGGGAGAGATCCCGGGCCGGGGTTGCTGTGTGTTCCCGCTTCGCGACTCCTGCCAGACCTCGTGGAGCTCGGCGTAGCGTCCGCCCTGGGCCTCGAGTTCGGCCGGGGATCCGTCCTCCTGGATCTGGCCGTGTTCCAACACGAGTACCCGGTCGACGGTCTCCACCGTCGGCAGGAAGGCGAAGACCACCATCGCGGTGAGCTGGTTCTGGCGGACTGGTTCAACCCTCGAAAGACGGGGTTGAGATGCACCTCACTCAGGAATTCATGGTTCGAGGACATTGCAGGTTCACGTGTTGGTCTGGCATTCGAGACAAGAAGAGCCGATACCTCCCGCTGATCGGCCAAATCTGCCAAGAATTGAGGATGGTGACGTTGCCATCACCACATGAGGGACGATTTTTGGCAGATTTGGCTGATATGACCTACTCCGCTCAGCATCACGGAGCTGCCAGGAATGGCGCTGCTAGCGTTCACACCATCGAATCGAGGCATGTCCTGGCATTTCCTGGTTCGCCGCGAGTACAAACCCCCGCAGACTCCTCCCCGCACCAGGCAGACTGGACCCACCGATCATGGAAGGAACCCCTGTGAGCAACCAGAACACACCCTCCGTCATCTTCGTGTGCTGGGGAAACATCTGTCGTTCTCCGATGGCCGAATTCGTTGCCAAGAAGGTCTTTGCCGACGAGGCCTTGGCCGCCCGCATCACCAGCGCAGGTGTCAGCGATGAGGAGCACGGCGGTCCGATGGACTCGCGGGCCCGGTCCGTCCTGAAGTCCCACGGCTACCCCTGCTCGGGCCACTGCGCTCACCAGATCAACGAGTCCGAGATCATGTCCGCCGACCTCGTCATCGCCGCCGAGCCGCGCCACGTCCAGATGATGAAGCAGATGGTCCCCGACGCTGACAACCTCCGTCTCATCCGCGACTACGACCCCGACTGCAGCCCCGGCACCTCCCTGCCGGATCCCTGGTACGGTTCGACCGACGGGTTCGAGAACACCCTCGATGCCATTGAGGCCGCAATGCCTGGAATCGTTGACGAGGTGCGCTCACTGGTCTGATCAGTTCTCCGCCATCGCGCTGGTCGCCACAGACCCATCGACGCTGCACTATAGGCTGTCCCCATGAGTTTGTTCTTGGTCGGCGGAGGATACGACGACTCACTGGTGGAGGTCTACGACGAGTTCGTCTCCCAAGCCCGCCATCACAATGCTGACGCTCCGATTGCGGTAGTCGTGACCGGTCCGGCCTCCGAGTCCGCCGCCGAGTCCGCCGCCGAGGCCGCCGAACTGACGCACATCGTCACCTCCCGGTGGGTCGACGCGAACATCCTCACCATCCACCTCGATGGCCCGGGTACCGCTCCGACGATGGGCGATCCGACCACCCCGGTGTGGGCCGAGGACGAGTCCTTCCAGCTCCCCGACAATCTCGACACCGTTGCCGGCATCATCGTCGGCGGAGGCGCCGTCCCCAGTTACATCAACGGTCTTGCACCAGCCGCCGAGCAGCTCTCGACGCTGGTGCGCGGCGGTGCTCCGTGGCTGGGCTTCTCGGCCGGTGCGATGGCCCCGTGCGTCACCGCTCTGGCAGGGGGCTGGAAGTTGCAGGGACGCCAGGTCGGCCAGCAGGCAGGTGCTGAGGGCTTCGACGACGTCACCGTCATGGAGGGCCTCGGCTTGGTCAGCCTGACCATATCCACCCACAACGACACCCTGTCCGGCGATGGCCTCATCATCTCGGGCGTCGAGTCCGGCCTGCTCCCCAACGCCGTTGCCGTCGACGAGGCCACCTGCCTGCGCATCGACGCCTCGACCGGCCACACCAAGGTGATGGGACGTGGCTTGGTTCGATGGTTCACCCGCGAGGTCAACGGAGTTCTCGTCCGCTCCCAGCGCCCCG
Organism: Cutibacterium nasicola; assembly: GCF_051303185.1. Classification (GTDB taxonomy): domain Bacteria; phylum Actinomycetota; class Actinomycetes; order Propionibacteriales; family Propionibacteriaceae; genus Cutibacterium. Next base: position 13,308 of record NZ_JBPPGE010000003.1, read on the forward strand.
TCCCCCCGGAAACGACTCCGGCTCCCCACAAGCCCCGCTTCGAGGGTCTGGCAAAGGTGGCCGCGGCGACCCGCGCCGCCCACGACAAGGAAGAACGCGAGAAGGCGGCCCGGCAGCGTGCCGAGAAGAGACATCGCGCGCGGACGTCAACGTCTGTTGATGACGAGACCAGGACTTCCGAGGACTCCGCCATCCCCGAGGACGCACCTGCATCCGCAGGCACCACCCAGGCCCCCGAGTCAGTACCCGAGCAGACCCCCGCCTCACAGCCGACGGCGGAGGACGTCAAGCCATGAGCATGCACATTCTCGTCGTTGATGACGACCGCGCGGTGCGGGAATCCCTCGCTCGATCCCTGCAGTACAGCGGCTACGAGGTCGACAGTGCTGGTGACGGTGTCGAGGCCCTTGCACACCTGTCCGGCAGCCACCCTGACGCCGTCATCATGGACGTCATGATGCCGCGCCTCGACGGTCTCGAGGCCACCCGGATGCTGCGCAGCAACGGCAACGACGTCCCGATCCTCATCCTCACCGCCCGCGACGCCGTTGACGACCGTGTTGATGGCCTGGATGCCGGTGCTGATGACTACATGGTCAAGCCCTTCGCCCTGGACGAGCTGCTGGCCCGTCTACGGGCCCTGACTCGCCGTTCCCGCCCCGAGCCGGAAACCGCTGAACCTCCCGAGCAGCTGTCCTTCGCCGACCTCACCCTGGACCCAGGGACTCGCGAGGTCGCCCGCGGCGGTCGCCGCATCAGCTTGACGCGCACCGAGTTCGCCCTGCTCACCGTCTTCCTCCAGAACCCGGAGAAGGTTCTGGAACGCTCGTGGCTGCTGCACGAGGTGTGGGGATTCGACTTCCCGACGACCGCCAACTCCCTCGAGGTGTACATCGGCTATCTGCGCCGCAAGACCGAGCACGATGGTGAGCCGCGTCTCATCCACACCGTGCGCGGCGTCGGGTACGTGTTGCGGGAAGCGAATTCGTGATCCGTCGGTGGTGGCGGAGGCTGCTGGATTGGCGTCCACGTCCGCTTCGCATGACGATGGGGCGCCGGGTCAGCCTCCTGGTGTCGATCTCGGTCGTCGTCGCGGTGGCATTGACCTCCCTGTCTGCCTGGCTCATGACGCGCATCTCGCTGTACAGCGAGCTGGACCAACAACTGACACGGATGGCCACCACCATCTCACCGAGCGTTGCCGCTGATCCTCAGAACCTTGGTGGTTTGGAGGCCAGCTCTCTGGCGGCCACGAACACCACTCTCATCCTGGTGCGCGCTGACGGCCAGGTAGCTACAGCCCCTGGGGCTGAGGTCACCGTCACCACCGGGGCCCAGGAGCTTGCCGTCGCCCGTACCGGAACGGGTGTCAAGGCCCGCACCGTCATGGACTCCCACGGAGTTCCGGTCCGCATTGTCGCGATCCCGTTCACCTCGGACGGGGTGCACTACGCCCTCGTCACAGGCCAGGACCTCACCGGCACCAAGGCCACCCTGGGATCACTGTGGATCGTCCTGGTCGGCACCAGCCTGGTCGGCATCGTGCTGACGGCCATCGCCGGATACGTGGCCGGAGACTCTGCCACCCGACCACTACGCGACCTCTCCCGGGCCGTCCACCGAGTGACGGCAACCGACGAGCTCAGCCCCATCCCGGTTCGCTCCCATGACGAGCTGGGAGACCTCGCCCTCTCCTTCAATGCCATGCTGTCGTCCCTGTCGAACTCGCGGGAACGCCAGAAGCAGCTCATCGCTGACGCCTCCCACGAGCTGCGCACCCCGCTGACGTCCATGCGCACCAATGTCGAGCTGCTCATCGCTGACCAGAACAGCCACATGCTCCCCGATCAGGCCCGCAGCGAGATCCTTGACGACGTCGCCGCTCAGCTCGGTGAGTTCTCCAGCCTCATCGGCGACCTCGTCCAGCTCTCACGTGAGGACGCCCCTCCCCCGCGGCCGCAGTATTTCGACTTGTCAGATGCGGTGTCCAAGGCAGTTGAGAGGGGACGCCGACGCGGCCCGAACCTAGAGTTCAACGTCCACCTGGAGTCCCATCCGGTACTTGGTGACGAGGCGACTCTCGAGAGGGCGGTGACGAACCTGCTCGACAACGCGGTGAAGTTCTCCCCCACCGGGAGCACCGTGACGGTCACGATGGAAGGTGACACCATCGTCGTCAGCGACGAGGGGCCGGGTATCGACGAGGCGGATCTGCCACACATCTTTGACCGGTTCTACCGCTCCGACCGAGCCCGCAATACCCCCGGCACCGGCCTGGGCCTGTCGATCGTGGCGCACACCATCACCAGCCACCAGGGCTGGATCAAGGCGTCGCGAGCCCCCAGTGGTGGTGCCATGTTCACCATGTACCTACCGCGTCAGGAACCCCCGGCTGAGGAGCCGACGGCCTCCTGACGACCTGGCTCGCCTTGGCCGCTCAGGTCCCTCACCATCGTGGCCAGCAACTAGGAAGGTCAGTGGTAACGCTACTCATCCACACCTGCCTCGAACTGGGAGTTGTCCACAGAATACCTGTGGACAACCGTCGTGGCTGGGGAAAACACATCGATGTTTTTCCCACAGCAGGGTCTGAGACCAGTGGACGAGTCCTCAATCCCCCCGTGACACCACCTCGGCATCTACGCTGCGTGCACGATCAGTCACGTCGTCGATCAGCTCCGTCCCACTCTCGTCATCCACGGTGGAGCAGGCAATGTTCCACCGCGATCGGGAAAGGATGCCGAGAGGTTCCGGTGGTTGTTACGCCACGCTTTCGACGCTGGCCAGCACGTTCTTGACGCCGGTGGGCCAGCCCTTGACGCCGTCACAGCCTCCGTCGTGGCAATGGAGGACCACCCGCTCTTCAATGCCGGACGAGGTGGGGCCCTCACCGCGAACGGGACGGTTGAGACTGACGCCGCCGTGATGACCGGTGACGGGTGTGCCGGAGCAGTGTGTTGTTCACGTCATGCCCGCAACCCGATTCTTCTGGCCCGCGCCGTCCTCGCCACGTCGCCCCATGTCCTGCCAACCCACCCAGATGACCTCTTCGACCTCGTCGGGGTCGGGACTGAGCTCAACGAATTCCTCGGGCAGGGACAAGCGGGCAACGACGACCGGGCACAGCTCGTCCTCAACGATGCCGCTGGAGTCGGTGGCGCGGTAGGAAAAGTCAGGTAGGGCGACGCGCATCCGGCACGGATCGAGGTCGAGGCCGAGCTCTTGGTGGGTACGACGCACCGCCGCGTCGATGATCGTCTCGCCGATCCGCGGATGCCCACAGCAAGCATTCGTCCACACTCCCGGCCAGGCCACCTTCGTCAGGGATCGTCGGGTCAGGAGCACCCGCCCGCCGACGTCAAGGACGTGGCAGGAGAAGGCCAGATGTCGCGGGGTGTGTTGGCTGTGGACGGTCGCCCGAGGAGCGGTTCCGACGTGGTTGGCATCGTCGTCGAGCAAGATGACGAGATCGTCGTGAACGGAATCCGTGCCGCAGGAGGCCACGCCCTCATTCTCGCCACCATGATGACTCATGGCGTCAAGCTACCAACAACAGCGACTCCGCGAGGTCAAATGCGCCCAGGGAGCTCGACGTTGGCACAAGGCAGCTGCGAAGGCACCATTGAGATGCTGTATTTCGCCGATCATCCACCTCCGATGGGAGAACCATGCCGCACATCCTCGACGTCATCCTCATGGCTGGCCTCACCATGCGTGCGGTCGCCGGGTGGAGACGCGGGACCATCGTCGGAATGGCCAGTCTCATCGGGTTGGTCCTGGGGGTGTGGGCCGGCCTGTGGACCTCCGGCGTGGTCGCTGATGAGTTCTTTGACGAGAACTGGACCTGGCTGACCGCAGGTGCGGTACGCATATGCATCATCGTCGTCGCCGTCGAACTCATCCATGCCATCTGCGTCCACACCGCCCAACGCCTGCGCCGCGTATCCGACTCAGTTGGACTGGGCAACGTGGACCGCTTCGGCGGCTCGGTGCTCAATGTCATCGCAACAGCCCTTGTCGTGACGGTGGCGGCGACCACCCTCTCCCCCATCCTGCCGCCGCCATGGACCGAGGCCGTCGATGAATCGTCCGTCATTGCTCAGACCAACCGCGTCATCCCGGAGAGGGTCAACGACGCCGCGGCCCGACTGGTGGGACGGGCCGCAGACACCTTCCCGAGGGTCTTCGCCGGTGACGCCCCCAGCCTGCCCGCATCGGCTCCTGCCGATGACGCCGTCACCACTCCTGGGGTGCGGCGCGCAGCCCAATCCATTGTCAAGGTGCGGTCGCGGGCGCCACAGTGTGACAGGGCATCCGAGGGCACCGGGTGGGTGAGTTCCCGTCACCGGGTGGTGACGAACGCCCACGTCGTCGCCGGGTCCGAGCACGTCACCGTGCAGGTCGGCGGGGCCGGCGCCCGGCTGCGGGCCCGCGTCGTCTCCTACGACCCCGACACGGACCTGGCGATACTGGCAGTTCCCGATCTCGACGCCCCGGCCCTGACGATGGCGTCGAGTGTGGGCGACGGAGAGTCGACGATCGTCGCAGGATTCCCTCTCGACGGCCCGTACACCCTCGAGGCCGTGACGGTACGCGGGTCAATGCTGGCTCGCGGCGAGAACATCTACGGCACTGGCGCCGTCGTTCGCGAGATCCTTTCCCTGCGCGGTACGGTGCGCCCGGGCAACTCGGGTGGACCGCTGCTGACGACCGACGGCAAGGTTGCCGGGACGATCTTCGCCCGGTCCACGACCCAGCCGCAGACCGGATATGCGCTGTCGAACAACCAGACTCGCACGTTCATTCGTGGTGGGGTCAACGCCAACACCGCGGCATCGACCGGCCGATGCATCGTTGACTGAACCGGCGTCACCAGCTTTGGGCGCCCAACGTTCCCGCCTCGGGACGGCTCCGCGCACGTTTGCCGTCCTGACCTCTCGAAACGTCATCTGACAAGGCCCGACACCGACGTGGTGTTCCAGGGCCTTGAGCCACTCGATGATGCGTCAGGTCCCGACGACGTGTTCCATGCTTCAGTCCTGGTCCAGGCCCCAATAACATTGGGCCATGGCAGTGTTCATCGTCGAAACCCATTACGACCCCGCCCATTCCGAGGAGCGCATGGCCGCGCGCCCGGCCCACCTCGAGAATCTTGACGTGATGCGCGAGCGTGGCCAACTCGTCAACGCAGGCCCGCTGGCCGACGGCAGCGGCGCGGTCCTCATCTACACCGTGCCTGACCGTGGTGCCCTCGACCGTCTGCTTGAGGCTGACCCCTATCCCAAGACGGCTGTCCAGGTGACCTCCGTCCGTGAGTGGACGCCCAATTTCAGCTTCTGAGCCGGACCGTGGTTGACCGGCGTGGTGTCATGGAGTCATGACATCACCGAAGCTCTTCCAGCCTCTCACCCTTCGTGGACTGACGATTCGCAACCGTGCCTGGTTGCCGCCGATGTGCCAGTACGCCGTGGATTCCATGGATGGCATCCCAGGCACCTGGCATCTCGTCCACTACGGCTCGTTCGCTGTGGGTGGTTTCGGTCTCATCGTCGCCGAGGCCACCGCAGTGAATCCCGAAGGTCGCATCAGCCCTTGTGACACCGGGTTGTGGAATGACGATCAGGTAGCGGCCTGGCGCACGGTCACCGACGCCGTTCACGAGCTGGGCGGCAAGATCGCCGTGCAGCTCGGCCACGCCGGTCGCAAGGCCTCCACCGAGAAGTGGTGGCCGGGATTCCATGGTGGTGTGGTGCCTCCCGAGCGCGGCGGCTGGATTCCGGTCGGCCCGACTGACGCGCCTGCTGACGGCAAGCAGTACGTCGGTCTGCCCGTCACTGCCCTTGACGAGGACGGCATCGCGAAGGTCATCGACGACTTCCGCACCGCTGCGACACGTGCCGTGGAAGCTGGGTTCGACGCCGTCGAGATTCACAGCGCCCACGGTTACCTGCTGCACCAGTTCTACTCACCGCTGTCCAACACCCGCGCCGACGGTTGGGGCGGTGACTTCGACGGACGTGTTCGCCTGCCGTTGGAGGTCGCGAAGGCTGTGCGTGGGGCCATTCCTGAAGACATGCCCTTGCTGGCGCGCCTGTCGGTCACTGACTGGCGGGACGACGGCTGGCAGGTGAAGGACTCCGTCGAACTGTCGCGGCGCTTCGCGAAAGCCGGGGTCGATCTGCTCGACGCCTCCTCAGGAGGCAATTCGTCGGCCCCCATCCCCGTCGCCCCGGCCTACCAGGCTGACCTGGCGGCTCGGGTGCGCGCCGAGGCGGATATTCCCACAGCCACCGTCGGCATGATCTGGACCCCACAGCTGGCCGAGGAGCTGCTGGAGAAGGGCAGCGCCGACGCCATCATGGTGGGACGGGCGGCTCTACGCGACACCAACTGGCCGTTGCGTGCCGCCCATGAGCTGGGTGTTCCCAACGAGGACGCCCCATGGCATCCGGCCAGGTTCCGTGGGGCGTGGCGCTGACGCGACTGACGATCCCGTCGCCGGTCGACCGTCAGCGATTCCACTTCTTCCTGAGCCTTGCGTACTTCTTGGATCCAGGGCCGTGGATGTCAACATCGCTGAGGATGCTCGTCCCGCGCAAGGTGAGGACAGGGCCATCCAGCCCCGGCTGGGAGAGTCCGCGAACCGTGAGGTCTCCGAGCACTCGCGACATCGAGTCCTCGATGCGCACCCCGTCGGGCACCAGGAAAGTCGCGTCACACATGACGATCGTCAGGTCAATGGTGATGTGACGACTTGCCCACGGCATGGAGGTCAGGTCGAAGCACGGATCCCCCATGAACCCGGTGACGGTGGTGAGTTTGGCCATCGTCCGTCCCGAGGCCCAGACCGTGTCGCTCATGATGCAGGTCATGTGGTCAGCCTCCGGACCGGGGACGATCCGCACCGCCTCGCCGTGGCCAGGATGAGCGGGGACGGCCACACTCCCGACCGTCGCGCCAAGGTCAGAGAGCAACCCGCCCAGATCGCCATAGGTACGGGCCTGCAGAGCAGCCTCCACCCTCTCCGCATGCTCGTCGCGAGTCAGCTTTCCCAACGTCCATGCCTCGTCGAGGATGTCCGATGCCCGGGCGCGCTCGGCGTCACCAATCCGCCAGTCATCGGGAATCGTCACGTCGCAAGTCTAGGACAGCCACACACACCCAAGGCTCTCCAGGCCTCGCGTTGACTCGCCTTGATCAGCGTTCATATAGTGACAAGTGCACGTGGTTCCCGTGTTCGCACGGGCTAAGAGGGAATCCGGTGTGAATCCGGAGCTGCCCCGCAGCGGTGTACGAGAACGACCGCCGTCATCACGCACTGTGCTCCGGCATGGGAAGCGACGGCCAGTAGGCAACAAGTGCTCGTGAGCCCGAAGACCTGCCAGGTGTGGTCCCGCAACCGCGGGGCCCGGTTCGCGATCTCGCGGGAAGTATCGCAGCGTTCATGGGGACCAGTGTCCCTGCCGCATTCCGCCCGGTCGCGTGCCCACGGCATCGCACGGAGGAATTGCAATGAGCGCCGACCCCATCTCAACCATTCGCGTCCGCAAACGTGACGGATCGCTGGCTCCCTACGACGGCAACGAAGTCGCCGCGTCCATCATCGACTCAGCCCGCGGGCTCGATGATGCCGTCGCCCGGGCGACTCTGCTGCAGGCCGAGGTGGAGATCACACTCTTCGACGGCATCACCACCGATGCCCTTGACGAGGCCGTCATCCAGGTGGCTCTGGGCAATGCCAAGGACGACCCTGCCTTTGACACCATCGCCAGCCGGATCGCCGTCAAGAAGCTGTACAAGGAGGTCTTTGGCAACACCCACGACGATCTGGGTGACGTCGACCCGACACGCGTGCGCAACCTGCACCGTGCTTGTTTCCCGCGCACGATCGGAAGACTCGTCGCAGCAGGGCGCCTTGACGAGCGCCTGGGGCGAATCTTCGATCTTGACGTCCTCGCATCAGCCCTCGATCCCAGCCGTGACGACCTCATCGGATTCACTGGTGTGCGCACCGTGGTCAACCGTTACCTCTTGCGCACCCCCGACCAACGCGCCTTGGAAGTGCCCCAGTACTTCTGGATGCGTGTGGCGATGGGTCTCAGCCTCACCGAGGACGACCCCACATCCTCCGCCCTCGCCCTCTACGACTCCATGAGCAACCTACGTCACCTTGCCGCCGACTCCACCCTCGCCAACGCCGGGACGCCGTCCGCCCAGCTGTCCACCTGTTTCGTGATGCGCACCGAGGACGACCTCGAGCACATCGCCCGGACGATCCGCGACGTCATGCGGATCACCAGGGGCACCGGAGGTATTGGGCTGTCGATGTCGGACCTGCGCTGCCAAGGGTCACCGATCCGCTCCGACACCACTGCGTCAACCGGTCCGATCCCCTTCATGCACACCATCGACTCGACGCTGCGGGCAGTCTCCCGGGGAGGCAAACAGCTCGGCGCGCTGTGCTTCTACATGGAGAACTGGCACATGGACTTCCCGCAGTTCCTCGACCTGCGGCAGAACTCCGGTGACCCGTACCGACGCACTCGTACCGCCGGAACCGCGGTGTGGATCTCCGACGAGTTCATGAAGCGGGTCGCCAAGGACGAGGACTGGTACCTCTTCGACCCCGCCGAGACCCCCGATCTCACCGAGCTCACCGGGTCTGAGTTCTCGAAGAGATATGCGTACTATGTCACACAGGCCGACGCCGGGAAGATCAAGAGGTTCCATCGCACCACGGCTCGAGAACAGTTCCGGGCCATCCTGGTGAGCCTGCAGACGACGTCGCACCCGTGGCTGACGTGGAAGGACAGCGTCAACACCCGCGCGTTGAACAACAACACCGGGACGATCCACGCCTCGAATCTGTGCACCGAGATCTGCCTACCCCAAGATCGCGACCACACCTCGGTGTGCAACCTGGCGTCGGTCAACCTTGCCGGGCACCTCGTCGGGCCGCGCAAGAAGCGTCGCATCGACTGGGAGCACCTGGCCGCCACCACCCGACTGGTGATACGTCAGCTCGACGACCTCGTCGACATCACCGCTTCGGCGGCGCCGCAGGCCGAGCGATCAAACGTGGAGAACCGGGCCATCGGCCTGGGCATCATGGGGCTGACGGACATGCTCGAGCAGGTGCGGATTCCCTACGACTCCCCTAATGCCTACGACATCGTCGACCAAGTCATCGAATTCATCAGCTGGCACGCCATCGACGCCTCCGCCGATCTGGCCGCCGAGCGCGGGGCCTACCCGATGTTCGAAGGATCTGGTTGGTCGAAGGGGATGGTCCCCGTCGACACCCTCGCCCTCCTGGAGCGCGACCGTGGCATTCCCGTTGACGTCGACCGGACGACGAGGATGGACTGGGACGGGCTGCGCGCCAAGGTGAGCCGAGGAATGCGCAATGCCACCTTGCTGGCCATCGCCCCGACGGCGTCGATCGGTCTGGTCGCTGGCACGACGCCGGGCCTGGATCCGCAGTTGTCCCAGGTGCTCTCCCGAGCCACCTCAGCCGGGAAGTTCCTCGAGGTCAATCGCAACCTGGTGGCCGACCTCAAGGACCTCGGGCTGTGGGAGAAGGTGCGCGAGGAATTGCTGCGTCGTCAGGGAGATCCCAGCGGGATCCAGGCCATCCCGGCATCCTTGCGACGTTTGTACCGCACCTCCTTCACCCTGGATCCAATGGCTTGCCTCAACGTGGCCGCCAGGGCGCAGAAGTGGGTGGACCAGGCCATCAGCCGCAACATCTACCTGGCCTCCCGATCGATCGGTGACATGGAGGACCTCTACACCGCTGCGTGGCGGATGGGTGTCAAGACGACCTACGACCTCCACATGCTCCCCCGTCACACCGCCGGGCAGTCGACGACGGCGGCCAACAAAGCCACCGGGCACCGCAACGGTCCTCGTCGCGGGTTCGCCACCGCAGTACGCCGCGACACCAGCACCGCGACCATCGAAAGGCCCCGGTCCGAGGCACTCGATGCCGAACCAGTCGTGGCCCTCGACCTCATCAACGATACCTCCTGGCCGGAAGACCACGACCAATGCCACGCACGTGGGTGATGTCACCCCCAAAGGATGCCTTGGACCTGACATCGCCCCTTGTCAGAGCCACATGACGTGGACGACCTCTTCAGCCCTCCCGGAGGCTAATGGCATCCGGTCTCTGCGAAATGCGTGACCGTCACGAGGCTCATGGTCTGTCTGACCTGAGGCATTCTGACGGTCGTCCTCGCCGCCGTGCTGGGGATCTTCGTCACCTGGTGGGCCGGTGCCATCGCTGCGGTGGTCGGTCTGGTCTTCACCGGATGGCATTTTTCGCGGATACCGGCCGTCGCTGCGAATACGCAAGGTGAGGGGGCCTGCAGGCCTTGTCTGCGCACCTCAATGCCATGCAGAGTCACCTCGGCACAGCGCTGGTGGCTGGGAACGTCACCTCCCAAGAGGGACTGCACGTTCGGGTTGTCCGCTGCCGCCTCAACGTGGCAACCGCACTGACGCGCTTCACTGTCTCCCCCCCCCCGAGCTCCGCCACCACCCGTTACGCTTGCCCCCATGAGTAACGTGCTGGGTATTGACGTCGGTGGCTCCGGGATCAAGGGAGCCCCGGTTGACCTCGAAGTCGGGGATTTCGCCGAATCGCGTCTTCGCATCCCCACCCCTGAGAAGTCGTCCCCCAAGAATGTCGTCGCCGTGCTGCGCGAGATCGTCGACAACTTCGCCCCCACCATTGGCGACGGACCGGTTGGCATCTCCTTGCCCGCCCCGGCACGCCATGGTGTCATCTCCTTCATCGCCAACCTCGACCAGGGGTGGGCCGGCCTGCACGCCGAGGACTACATCAGTGATGCCCTCGGCCGCCCCGTGACCGTCCTCAACGACGCAGACGCCGCTGGCCTGGGTGAGGTCCACTACGGTGCAGCCAAGGGTGTCCCGGGCGTCGTCATCCTCACCACCCTGGGCACTGGCATCGGGTCTGCTGTCATCAACAACGGCATCCTGTTGCCGAACACCGAGCTGGGACACCTCGAGATCGACGGCCACGACGCCGAGAAACGCGCCGCCTCCTCGGTCAAGGACCGCAAGAAGATGTCCTACAAGGACTGGGCGACCAAGCGCCTGCAGCGCTACTACGAGGTCGTCGAGATGTTGTTCTCCCCCGATCTTTTCGTCGTCGGCGGCGGCGTCTCCAAGGATCACGAGAAGTTCTTCCACTACCTCAACCTGGAGACCCCGATCGTTCCGGCCCAGCTGCTCAACCGTGCCGGCATCATCGGCGCGGCATGGCAGGCCCAGTGGCGCCTGGAGCACCCCGACGTCACCGGGGAGCAGGTCGCCGAGGCTGCCAAGGAGGCCGAAAACGACGACTGAGGTCGTCTCACACCTCCCGCCGGATCACACATCCCTACTGATCGCCCGTCCATCCCGCACGGGCGATCGTCGTTCCCAGGCACCTCACCACGATGAAACCCTCGGATGACTCGGTTTTCATACTCGAGCACGATGTGCGACGACTTCACAGCGGGCAGGGTGGATGCCCACCCCACATGGAAGGACACCATGAGCACCCAGGCCCTCATCCTGACCATCATCGCCGTCGTTATTGCCCTGGTCCTCCTTGTCCCAACCCTGGTGCACAAGGTCCGCAAGGAAGGCAGGCGCCCGACCGGTTCCCCCGAACCCGTGACCAAGCAGCGTCGATTCGGAACCCTGGCGATCGATGCGGTGTGGGTTGTCGTCCTCAGCATGCTGGCACGTGGCCTGTACTTCGGCTCCGCCCTGGCCTACGAGGCCAACACCATCGACCAGAAGCCCGCGATCGAGCAGGCCATCCAGGCGGTCGGCACTGACCTCCTGATCGGCGTCAACATCGGCTACGTTCTCGTCTGCCTGCTCGGACGCCTCGGCGTCTCCCCCGGAACGAGCTCCCGGAACTTGGCCTGGGTCAACGAGAACGGTCGCCCCGCCGGACGAGGTCACACCCTCGTCATCGGTCTGGCCTTCATCCTGGCCATTCTGGGCAAGACCGTGGTCGGAGGCTTCGCGTCGATCGGCATCCTCATCCTCTTCGTCGAGGCGATCTCGGTGCTGTGGGACGAGCGCGGCATCATCGCGAAGCTCATGCACCTGCAGCTCGTCGACTCCCGCACCCTCAGCAGCTCACAGCATCTCCACTGAGGGCAGCATCCTCGCTGACGAATGAGGACGCAGATCGCCCGCCCCCATGTCAGGGGACGGGCGATCGTCATTCCCGGTCGTCGCCGGGGTACCTGCACCAGTTCAGTCCTGACGAGCCTTGGAGCGCGATGTGGATGGTACCGGTTCGCATTCCCTTGACGGTCCGTCGAGCCAGGCTCTCAAACTCGCGGTTGACGCGGTTCTCGTCCCGCGGGAGGATGCCCGGCGGCGCCCTGACCTGCCATCCTGGTCATGGCTCACAGTTGGAAGGACTCATGCTCGACAAGGCACTCATCTCAATCCTCATCGGCGCAGGCATCAGCGTCGTCACATTCGTCCCGGTGCTCATTCACCAGTTCAGGCGGTTCGGGGCGCCCTCGTTCGGACGAATGGTGTTGGTCTTCTCCAACTTCGTGTACGTCACAGCGATCATCGCCTACACGATTTTTCCGGTGCCGCCGCTGTCCGACAAGTACTGCGCCGCTCATCCGCGCTACTTCATCCTCGACCCCACCGAGTACTTCCGAGACATGGCCCACCAGTTCGCCGGCGCACCCGTCATGGAGGTGCTCACCAGCTTCTCGATGATGCAAATGGTGCTCAACGTCGCCCTCTTCGTCCCGTTGGGCTTCTATGCCGTCCGTCTTCTCCGAATGCGCCCCTGGGCCGCGATACTGCTCGGCTTCGGCACGTCCCTGTTCATCGAGCTCACGCAGTACACGGGCAACTGGTTCATCTCCAACTGTCAGTACCGCGCCGCCGACGTCAACGACCTCATCACGAATACCCTCGGTGGCATCCTCGGCGTGCTCACGACGACCTTTGCCCCACACTTCTCGCAAGCCCCGGAGCAGATGGAGAAACAGGCCAACGAGCCGCGTGAGGTGACCAAGGGACGACGATTTCTCGCCCTCCTCATTGACGCCTGGTGGGTGGCCATCATCGACCTCGTCGCCCTGGCCGTGGCAGTCGCGATCGAGATGACCATGTTGTACAACAACCCCGAGAGCAAGACGGCGATCGGGGACTTCATGGAGACCTACGGGACACCGCTGCTCATGGCGATCAACCTCGTCTACGTCATCGTCGCCATGGCGGGGCGCCTCGGGGTCTCCCCCGGAATGGGAACGGCCCACCTTGTCTGGACGAACACCCTGGGGTTGCCCGCAGGTCGACGCCACAGCCTCGTCGTCGGTGTGGCCTTCATGTGCTCCCAGCTCGCCAACACCAGATTCAGCATCCTGGCAAGCATCGGAACAACCGTCCTGGTCGTCGAGGCCATCTCGGTGTTGTTCACTGCGCGTGGCCTGATCGGAAAGATCATGAGACTCAACCTCGTCGACGCCCGAACCATCGAGGAACGTCCATAATTGTCACGAGTGCCGCAGACATCCACGTCTGCGGCACTCGTGCGTGAACTGATCAGTGAAGCTCGACGTCTCCGGGTGAGTCAGAGACGATCGCCGTCCCACAGGTGCCGTCAACAAGCCCGCGAATGTCCTCGAGGGAGCCAATGACGGCACGCTTTCCGGTAGCCAGGGCGAAATTGCAGGCTGCCCGTACCTTCGGCCCCATCGACCCCGCCGCAAACTCCGCGTTGAGGGCATCCTCGGCGCGCATCTCCTTGATGAACTTCTGGTCGGGAGTGCCCCAATTCTCGTAGACGCCGTCAACGTCCGTGGCGATGACGAGAAGATCAGCCTCCGCCCGTACCGCCAACTCAGCCGAAGCCAAGTCCTTGTCGATAACAGCCTCAACACCGTGAAGGCTGCCCTCATTGTCGAAGACGCAGGGAATGCCACCGCCACCAGCACACACGACGAGGACACCGGAATCGACCAGCTGACGGATGGCCTTCTGCTCGACAATGTTGCGCGGCTGCGGGGAGGCCACCACCCGGCGGAAATACTCACCGTCAGCGGCGATGGACCACCCCTTCTCAGCAGCCAACCTCTCCGCGGTCTCCCGATCGTAGACCGGGCCGATCGGCTTGGTGGGATTGTCGAATGCAGGATCATCGGCGTCAACGACCGTCATCGTGATCATGGTGACGATCTGTTGCTCCTTGGGCATGACATTACCCAGCTCCTGCTCGATCATGTAGCCGATCATGGCCTGAGACTCAGCCCCCAGCACATCCAGCGGATAGATGCCGACTTCCTCGTACGCCGTCGACTGCAAGGCCAGCAGACCCACCTGCGGACCATTGCCGTGGGCCACGACGACTTGATGGTCGACGGCGACCTCCTTGATCCGCTCGGCCGCGATCCTCACATTGGCACGCTGGTTCTCCGCCGTCATCGGTTGACCGCGTCGCAGCAGAGCGTTACCGCCCAATGCAACCAAAATCCTCATTGATTTTCCTCCAGTCACTACCGTCAGGCCAGCGACGCGACCATGACCGCCTTGATGGTGTGCATGCGGTTCTCGGCCTGGTCGAAGGCGATGCATGCCGGGGACTCGAAGACCGACTCGGTGACCTCGATGCCATTGGCCAGCTGCGGGTAGGTCTCAGCGATTTCGGCACCCACCGTCGTCTCACTGTTGTGGAATGCCGGCAGACAGTGCATGACCTTGACGCGTGGGTTGTTGGCAGCCGCGACGAGGTCATCGTTGATCTGGAACGGCATGAGGGTGTCAACCCTCTCCCCCCAACTCTCCACCGGCTCGCCCATCGACACCCACACATCGGTGTGAATAAAGTCCACGTCACGGACGGCTTCCTCAGCAGATGCCGTGACGAGCACCTTGCCACCGGACTCCTCAGCCCACTCCTGGCACTGCTCGACGAGTTCCGAGTCAGGCTGCAGACCCTCCGGGGCTCCGATCCTGACGTCCATGCCGAGCTTGGCGCCCAGCAACAAAAGGGAACGGCCCATGTTGTTGCGGCCGTCACCGACGTAGGCGAACTTGATCTGATGGAAGGGCTTGTGAGCGTGCTCCAGCATGGTCAGGGCGTCGGCGAGCATCTGAGTGGGGTGGAACTCGTCGGTCAGGCCGTTGAAGACGGGGACGCCAGCGTACTCGGCCAACTCCTCCACGACGGATTGGTGGAATCCGCGGTACTCGATGCCGTCATACATGCGTCCCAGCACTCGGGCAGTGTCCTTCATGGACTCCTTGTGACCGATGTGGGATCCGCTCGGGCCGAGGTACGTCACATGCGCACCCTGATCATGGGCCGCCACCTCGAACGCACACCGAGTCCGCGTCGACGCCTTCTCGAAGATCAAAGCGATGTTCTTCCCCTCGAGCATGGGCTGCTCGGTCCCGGAGTATTTGGCCTCTTTGAGCTGCGCAGCGAGTCGGACAAGGAATTCGATCTCTTCGGTGCTGTGATGTGCCAGCGACAACAAATGACGACTCTTCAAATTGAATGCCACGACAATCCATCCTTTCCCAAACTTGTCTGAGCGGTAATTCGTCCAGACGCTGACATTGTGTTGATGCTCAGTCTAAGCCTCAATCCGATCGCGCCACGGGCAGGAGTACAAAACTCCCCAACAGTCATTATTGAGTCCGTTCCTGGGTGGGATCGAACGGCGGGACGAATGAACCACCTCCACACGCATTGGACTGCCCCGGGTTTTGATCAACTCGGTCCCGGCCAGCCAACCCACAACCGGTCCGGCGCCACCGAGACACACGGGCGGCCAATCTCTGTCATAGTTCGGGCAGGTCTCGTAATATATCTGCACCGCCCGGGCCCTCAGCTCAGCGGGATAGCGCTCGTTCGTATTGCCTGCCATGACTCCAACCTTCTCAAAGCTCAGAATCTCCGGACATCCCGGGGCGATTCATAGACCGTTAGTCGTTGTCGGGGCGAGCGAAGAACACTCCCTCCGCTGTGGTACGTATGACCCGCGCCGCCCGCACAAAATCCGGATACGAATCATATCTGCCGCGCCGCGCATAGTTCACCGCTGACACAAGAGCACGGCCGTCAAGCATCAACTCCAATTCCTCTTTCCCGCAGTTGACATACTCAGGCGAAAAAATACGACAGGCCATCTCCGCCATCGCCATGGCCACATCCTCATCGTCCTCGTCCACGGCACCCGGTAAGCTCCCCATTGCCACAAGGCGAAATAAATTCTTCCGCTTCGCATAATCATCCGCGCTGACGTCCACGCTGAGATCACCCTGCGGGGCCCAGATAGAGGTGAAGCCCGCCTTGGCCACGAGAGTTCGGACCAACTCGTGCTCGGTCACCACTGGGGTGGCCAACGCCGCCCGCTTCGAACCTGCGGTAAATCGCCATTCGCTCAACTCAGGATAAAGACCACCCACCTGGTTACACCACTCAACCACACGCGCAGCAACATCCTCCATCTCCCACGAAGACGGCCGCCAACCACACTCCAGTGACCACATCACACATCATCTCCTGCTCACAACAACGAAACTACCGAAGAAAAGGCACATGACTGATCTTAATCTCCTCAGGAATGAACTTACTCGCCACCCTAGCAGCCCCTTCTTCAGCAAATATCCAATGAATGGGCGTTGACCCCGCCGCCTCTAGCTGGCGGTCAGCAGCATCCCTGAGCGGGCCACGAGCCGTACTCCACTTCGCGGTTAGTAATTTCTCATATCCGAGCCCCTTGGCATCAAGGAGTTCTCCATTCTGGAAACCGTCAAACTCGACACCATTGACATAGTAGCCTTCAGGCCGACCCGTGATCTGCAACTCATAAGCTCGAGAATGGGCCTCAACATGGGTCTTGATATTGCCATCACGCCCCGTTCGCACTCGCTCACGGACAGCTCCACACCGGGAGGCTTCACAGTTCTCCTGCAGGAATCAGGCCTACAGATTCTCCTGCGTCTCTTCATCGAGGTAGACCGCCATCGCGGCCAGCCACGACGGGATGTCGTCGAAGGTGTCTACCAGCGAGCCTGCGTACCAGAACACGCGGCCTGGCCGCCCACGATCCGTCTCGAGGAAGAACTGATCCACGTCAGAGCGACTAGCTGCAGCCAGAAAACAGTCAGCCGGCGACGGGGTATCCGTCGCCGGCTGATTGGCCGCCTCGGCAATCATGCCCGGGCGAGAACGTAATTCAGGCCGCCCAAATAGTACGCAGTCTTGATAAAAGGAAGGCCATCCGTCAGCAAGCCGGAGAACCTCCACGTAGGCTTCGGGCACCTCTGGGTGATGACGACGGACATCCCAACACTCCGACTCACTCAAGCCAGGCCGAGGACCTTCATGCTCCCACATGGGCCGAAGATCAGACGCCGTCCACCGCTCGTTGGCGGCACACAACTGCGCCCATGCCTCACTGAGGTCCATCGAGACTACTCCCATCAAACTCAAATCCAGTCGGCTTGAATCCGGAGTTAAGCGGATTCTATTCCATACAATGAAGGACGGATACCCAAAGGATGCAGGTGCCTACCCAACCTACGCGCAGCCTGGGTGCTAGGAGGTAGTTGTGAGGATGTTGTTCAATCCATCCCAGGCGGATCCGCCAAGTCAGGTGGAGGTGCAGGTTCCGGGCGGTGTGGTCCCTCAGGGGGACATGGATCGGGTGATGGCTTTTAGCGAGGGCTTGGTCAAGGGGTGGTCGCTGGGTGGCCGCAAGATTGCCGACTGGTATCCGGGCTTTCCTCGTGGCGAGCGGGTGCGCTATGTCGGTTGCCATTTTGACGGGCTGGCCGTTGAAAGCTGGATGTGTCAGGACGTTGAGTTTGTCGATTGTGAGTTCACAAATCTGCGGGTGAAGAAGTGGGTTTTTGAGCGGGCCGCGATGCGGGGCTGCCGGGTCCAGGGAACGGCGAAGGATGTGCTGTGGTGGGGCGAGAGTTCTGCTGTCGGCGGTGGTGCGGGGGTGATCGACGGTAATGATCTCACCGAGTTGAAGTTCTCGGGGCCGTGCTCGCAGCGGGCTGGGCTGGCTGTGGTCGGTAATCGCTTCGCCGATTCGGCCTTTGTGACCGATGATCGGGCCGCTGTCGTGAAGGCTGCCGAGAAGCTACTTGCTGTCGCTGATGGGTTGGCTGAGGGCGACGCTGCGCGGTGTGAGCAGGCGTTGCGGTTTGCGCGTGAGGATCTTGCGACTGGTCAGTCGGAGTGGTTCTTCCCTGAACAGTCCGGGCGTCAGGCTGGGTGGTCCCGGCAGATGGTCGAACTCTTGCGGCGCGCCGCCGAGAGTCGGCAGTCCCCGGCTTCGCGGGCGGCCGCACGTCGCTAGTCTGCGCCATGAGCGGCAAATGGTGTTCTTCGGTCCTGGTTCCGGGATGCGAGTGCTTCGGTAGAGGAATCTTGCGGTCCGACCTGGCTAGCTGTACGGACCGGAGACGTTGATCGATGGGACCGGCATCAGCCGACCATGTGCAGGGCGATTGATTCCTTGACCTGTTCGATGAACGCCCGAGACGCGGGGCTCGGATTGAAAGAGCCCCACGCGACGTACTCGGCCCGGCAGGGGCCATCGGCCACGGGAACTGCTCGCAGCGCTGGGTTAGCCGGCACACATTCGACGGGCAGCAGGCAGACGCCCAACCCACGTTCGACGAGGGCGAGCATGAACTCGGTCGACATCGCCTCGAAGCCCACGCGGCGCTGAAGGCCTGCGGCAGCGAATGCCCGATCGCCTTGGAGTCTGCCTGGTGACCCGGCCGGGAAGTCGATGAACGTCTCGTCGACCAAGTCAGCCAGGGCCAGGGTGCCCGTGTGCGCTAGCCGGTGTTGTGACGCCATGACGGCGACGAGACGCCCTCGGGCGATCTCGTGCGCGGTGAGTCCGGACGCTGGGGCGACGTCGGCGTCCACGCCGAGAAAGGCCACGTCGAGTCTCCCGCTGCCGAGGTCGCGCATGAACTCATTGCTTCCCCCGCCCCGCACGGTGAGGTCCACGTGGGGATGGCTGGCGTGGAAGGCCGCGATGATGTCGGGCACGCTGACGGCTGTGACCGTCGGGATGACACCTACCGATAGGCTTCCGCGGACCTGGCCCACGGCCTCGGCAGCGACCGCCACGGCACGGTCGGCGGCTGCGAGGCTGGCGCGTGCTTCCGTGAGGAAGGCTTCGCCGGCGGCGGTCAGCTCCACCCGACGGGATGAGCGCACGAACAGTGCCGTGCCGAGTTCCTGTTCGAGGGCCTTGATCTGGTGGCTCAGTGCTGATTGCACGACGAAGCAGCGTTCTGCTGCTCGCGTGAAGTTGCGCTCCTCGGCGATCGCCACGACGTACCTGAGCTGTTGGAGTTCCACTAAACCATGATTGCAGGTCATTGTTTGGGTGAGAACAATGTGTTGGACTCACCGCTGGTGGGCGACTGACGATGGATCGGTGAACACTTCTTCCCATGGGGCCCGCAGTTCGTTGCTGTGGACCTGTCTGACGGCGCTGGCCCCCGCTACGTGGGGGACAACGTACATCGTGACCACCCACCTCCTCCCAGCCGGACACCCCTTGTTCGCCGCGTTCATGAGGACGCTGCCGGCAGGGATCATCGCGGTGGGCCTGTCGAGGCAGCTGCCGCGCGGCTCGTGGTGGTGGAAGAGCTTCGTGTTGGGCGGTCTGAACATGGCCGCGTTCTTCCCCCTGCTGTTCTTGTCGGCGCAGCGTCTTCCGGGCGGGGTCGCGGCCACGCTGGGTGCGGTGCAGCCCATCATCGTTGCCCTGCTGGCCGTGGCTGTCCTCCACGAGCAACTCTCCGGCTGGCGCCTGGGATGGGGTGTCGTGGGTGTCGTGGGGGTGGCTCTCGTGGTCCTTGGGCCGAGCGCCGCCCTGGACCCGGTGGGTGTGGCTGCAGGACTCGGTGGCGCAGGGGCCATGGCCACGGGCGTGGTCCTGACCAAGAAGTGGAAGCTCCCCCAAGGTGTCTCGCCCATCGCATTGGCCGGTTGGCAGCTGACGGCCGCCGGCCTTCTGCTGGCGATCCCGGCGCTGCTGGTGGAGGGGCCACCGGCAGTGATTTCCGGTCGTGGCTGGCTTGGGTACGCCTGGCTCGGCCTGGTCGGGGCACTGGTCTCTTACAGCCTCTGGTTCACCGGCATCCGACGCCTGCCCGTCACGTCCACAGCCCTCCTGGGACTTCTCTCGCCGTTGGTCGCCGCCCTGCTCGGCGCCCTGATCGCGCACGAACACCTCGGAGCCGAGCAGTACCTCGGCTTCGCGATCGCCCTGGCCGCCATGGTCTGTGGCCAGCTCCCCGCACCCACCCATCGTCGAAAGGACAATTCATGAACATCACGGTTCTCGGAGCCACCGGCATGGCCGGCGCAGCGATCGCGCAGGAGGCCACACGCCGCGGCCACCACGTCACTGCCGTATCGCGGAACCCACAGGAGACCAACGACCCGCATACCACCGTCACTCGTCTCGATCTGACAGACCTCGAGGCACCCCTGCAGCCCGTCCTGAACGACGCAGACGCCGTCGTGCTCGCCGTGCGCATGGCCCCCGGCGACGAAAGCCGTGTGGCTCCGCTGACCAGCCGTGTCCTCGACCACGCCGCCGTCGCGGGGGTCCGGGTCTTGGTCGTGGGAGGAGCAGCGCCCTTGCGCTCACCTCACGATCGAGAGTTGCTCGTCCTGGACGACCCCGCCTTCGTGCCGACCCAGTGGCGTGACGTCGCGTCGGCCAGCCTCGACCAGTTCAACGCGTGTACCGAACATCCGAACCAGAACTGGATCTACCTGAGTCCGTCGGCAGTCTTCGAGCCCGGACAGGGAACCGGCGCCTATCGCCGTAGCGGTGACACGCTCCTCATCAACCACGATGGCACGTCGCGGATCACCCCTGCGGACCTGGCCCTAGCGGTGCTCGACGAGCTCGAGCAGCCCAGCGCCGTACATCACTTCACCGCCATCGAGCTGGCAAAGGGTCTGGCCTAGGGCCAGCGGTCCACAGAGGAATCCACGCTAACAACCGTGAGGGGGTCGAGCTATCGGCCCCCTCCGTCTATTCCAAGGGGACGCTCTTGCTCCACGCCAACGCAGCACTGACCCCGCGCCACCGCTTGATCGTCGGCCAGCTCGTGGTCGACCAGGGCTGGCCGATCAGCGAGGTCGCCGCCCGGTTCCAGGTTTCCTGGCCCACTGTGAAGCGCTGGGCCGACCGCTATCGCGCCGGCCAGTCGATGCAGGACCGCTCGTCACGGCCGCATCACTCGCCGAACAAGACCAACGCGAAGACGACGAAGCGCTGCATCCAGCTCCGTCTCCGTCTTCGAGAAGGACCCGTGCAGCTCGCTTGCCGGCTGGGGATCGCTCCGTCGACGGTTCACCGGATCCTCGTCGACGCGCACCTGAACCGGCTTTCGCATGTCGACCGGGCAACCGGGGAGCCGGTCCGCCGCTACGAGCACGACCACCCCGGGGCGATGCTGCACGTCGACGTGAAGAAGCTCGGCAACATCCCCGACGGCGGCGGCTGGCGCTACGTCGGCCGCCAGCAGGGCGAGAAGAACCGCGCCGCCACCCCGGGCAAGCCCAAGAACAAGTACAGCGACCCGTTGATGGGCAAGGCCTACGTCCACACCGTCATCGACGACCATTCCCGCGTCGCCTACGCCGAGATCCACGACGACGAAACCGCCCTCACCGCCACCGCGGTCCTCGTTCGGGCCGTCAAGTGGTTCAACGCACGCGGGGTGACCGTTGAGCGGGTCCTGTCCGACAACGGCGGCGCGTACCGCTCACACCTGTGGCGAGACACCTGCCACGAGCTCGGCATCCGGCACAAGCGCACCAGGCCCTATCGGCCGCAGACCAACGGGAAGATCGAACGCTTCCACCGCACCCTGGCCGACGGCTGGGCCTACGCCCGCTGCTACACCAGCGAGACCGAACGCCGCGGAGAACTCGACGGCTGGCTGCACTACTACAACCACCACCGGCCCCACACCGCTTGCGGGAACCAGCCGCCCTTCTCACGCTTGACCAACGTACCCGGTCAGTACAACTAGGTGGCTTATTGATAGCAATTACCGTCGCATTGCCGCCTGGTCCCGGAAGATCGTTGGCCGGTCGATGACCGGCTCCAACTCAGCGCTCCACAGCAAACACCCAGTCACACTCGGGCTACGCCGTCAGCCCTGCCCCCAGCCTCCTGGCAACTCGGCACCACGGCATCCGCTCAAGAAGACCTCCACCGCAGCCTTCATCTCAATAGCCGTGACACACTGCTCAGGAGCAACCTCCGAGAAAGACCCGAACTACTCACACCCCAGCTCCGCCGAGCGACGCGAAGATGGACAGGCAGCTCCCAGACTGGACCGGCTACCACCCTCGTCGCCCACTTCAACCAGAACGTAGCCGTCCCCCGGAATCTCCGCGACCGTCAGCGACCACCCCATCCGGGTCATGGCTCTCGCGACGAAGCCCTACGCAGACCAGTGACAGTACAGACCCTGGCAAGCCTCTCGCGCCTCGCGAGCCAGACCCGACAAGCGGTCTAGGAGGTCACGCCCCTCGGAGATCGCATCAGCTGGGACCATCGCTTCCTCGGCCCACTGCTCGAGAGCCGCTGCACGATCCTCGTCACTCAGCCGGACCAACGCATCAACCACACACGCCTTCACAGGAACGATCACGGCTTCCTCAAAACCGGCCACCGGCAGATCAAAAGGCTCACCCATCGCGCCGCCATCAGCCGCGTCATCAGACGCGTTCAGCAACGCCAAGACCTCTTCGCCAGCCACCACCCCGTGCTCGACGGCAGCGGCCCACGAGCCAGACACCACCCCGGGCTCCAACACCTCAGCTGCGGCCGCATCATCCGCCGCCACGAAAAAAGTCAGATCCATACCCATCTTTCACCCGTCCCTTCGACCGCCTGCCAACCCCCGACCGGGGATTAGACAAGACCCCACATCCGACGCCAACGCTTAAGCCCCAAATCGGGCCACGTCGCCGCCGAGTCAAACAACTGCTGCTGTCCGACAAGGTTCTTGTCGATGATGTCAAGAATCATCATCGCATCGTCGTCTCGGTCAGCCCGCGCACGCTCCCGCGCTTGCTCGATCGCCTGCGCGCCGTTCTCGGCATAGAAGTACCCGGGCCCCTGCGGGAGCTTCTGACGCGACAAATCGATCCCATATCGAAAGTCGCAGTCGATCATCTCTGCTTGCGAGAAATCATTGCCGAAAAATTGAAAACGCGCTGCTGAATCAAGTTCACGCGGGCGAGAAAAAAGGCAGCGGTGCAAACGTCCAGTAAACGTACCAATCAATCAGTTCACCAGACATTAGCGACCAATCCTTCAAGCGGGCGCCCGTGAAATCGCACTTCTCAAAACGAGCCACACCTCCCGGCGAAAACGTCAACCAAGCGTCCCGAAAAGAGCAACGCCGGTAAATCGTTGGCTCTGAACCACTCCCTGCGCCGAAATTCTTGCAGCGGGCACCCTCAAAGGAGCAGTCCTCTACATCAGCCGCGAGCGCCTACCACGTTCGGTTCTTCAACTCGAAAACCTCACCACGAACCAACTCCCGGCTACCAGCCGACCCAACCAGCACCCGATCAATCATGGACTCGTGCAACCCCCATACCGGTAATGACTTCTACTAACAAGACTCTATTCCCCCGAAGACCTGCACGTCGGTGGGATGCCAATGTGTCATCCATGCGAGAACACCGCGGTGATCAATCCCCTGCCGCCAGCGCATTCTTAGTACGTCCACTCACATACTCGACATAACCCGATGGCTTCTTCGACGAGACCTGTCGGAACATCCGCAATGGCACCCGACCCTCATACGCCGTCTTACCCGCATACACCCAACCGTCCTGACCCAAAGTCACAGCATTACGCGAAACAGTCCCCTGCAGTAGCGGGGACCCCTGACTGGTGACCTCCACCACATCCTCATGTCTCGGCTCACCATCGACAATCCGATCAAAAAACCACCAACGCCACCAACAACTTGCTGTGCGCCACAATCTGAGCGATCATGTACCCGCCATTGGGAACATCACGCCAATACACATCCCCATCAATGTCATCGCCCTTGTCCTTTCGACCACGACCCATCGGAGACAGCTTCGACGACGAAGCCTTCGGCGACACAGCAGGGACAGTCTCAGCCTTCACCACCGCAGGCTTACCACCCTCCTCCAACAACTCCTCAACATCACCACGCACATCAGACTCAAAAACACCCACGCCAAAAGCACCCACAAGAACCCCTCCACCACAGTGAAGCCCCTAGCGTGTCCAGAGGCTTGATTCATGCTTTCAGTCGGTGGGCTGAAGGCGATGGTAGTGCAGCTGTTCGGCCTGCGTGAGGGGGAGGTCGTCCAGTCTCCAGGAATAGCAGCCGGTTACAGAAGTCGACCCAGCGGAGGGTCACGACCTCGACCTCGCAGACATCGCGCCAGAGCCTAGACGCACACCCAGCAATAAACTCGCTCATCCACGTCATGAGCGGCCCGAGCCAGCCCAGCAAGACCCTCAACAAGTCGTACCCGATCAGCAAGCTGCAGGCCCAGATCCTGCCGCGACACCTCAGCCCATGCCGTTGCCACCTCCCCAGCCTGCGCCAGGTCTAGTCCAGCCAACGCGGAGACCAAGCCCGGGTGAACCCCCAGGACCATGCGCTCGCCATCATCAACCATCGCCACCAGGGAACCAGCGGCAGGATCCACCAGGAGCGCCGACAACTCCTCACCCGTCAACGCCGATTGCAGACATGACGCCTCCACCGCTGGATCGACACCCTTGGTCTCCACCAGACCACGCAGTTGCCCGCTGTTCATGGAGATGGGCCCCCAGGCTCGTCCAGCACCACAGCCGGGTCAACGCCTTCAGCTACCACGAAGTAATCACACAAGACACCCATCAGTGTTCTCCGCCCATCTCGGCCTCGACCGTTCGTACTAATCCCAACACTTCAGCCCAGACCTCCGGTGATGTCGAACGCAATGGCCACCCGAACCAGTCCTTCTGCCCTGAGCCAAGATGCATAGCCCACAACGACACCGACAGGTACTGTTCCGCTGCTGCGCGCAACTCCTCGGGGACCTCACCCAACCTGTCCAATGCAGCCTGAGCAACCTGAGGACCACACCCCAAGACCAACAGTGGCGCACAGCCACCGGACCCCGGAAGGACGTTGGTGGCAAGGTCCACACCCGAACGAAAGTCGACCGAACAAGGATCGACGCCCGATAGGTCGTTCCGCTCGAAACGGTTGCGGCGGTACTCAATCCCGGGTTTCGCTGCCGTGTCTCCCCAGATCACGGCGTCAGCGATAGCCCCCTCGAACCGACAATCCACTACGTCACCCTCGTCCAGCCGCCACTTCTTAATCTTGACGCTCTCAAACTCGCAGTCGACGAAGTCCATGAATGTGTGGTGCCACTCATCAATCCGGCAGTTCACAAAGCGACACCCGGAAAACACTGAACGTTCGCACCCCTGAAAGATAAATTCTTTCAGATGGGGACCAGAAAAAATACAACCATCCAGCCTGGCTCCGCGCACCGCCAATCGCCCATGAGGTGCTACATCGAAGGTCTCGTCGTTCACCGTCTGGCTCCAGACTCGGATACCAGAGTCCGTCAAAAACCCAGTAGTCATATCACCCTCCTAAAACGGATCGTAGCCAGCGAACGCACACGTCAAATAATCTCCACCCTTGTCAGTGTGCGCCTTAATGGTGTGCGGATTTGTAGTAGTTAACTCCACTAATGCGTCATTCATTTGTTTGTCTTTGTAATCGGGCCCCACACTTCGATATTCGAATCGTCCTGGATATAACAGATTCAGCTCACCGCGGATTTCATAGTGAACTTGACTACCGAGGAAAGCCTTCCTTAGCCATGGCTTTCTCTTAGCCGCGCGCGCCATCTCCTTGGAGAATTTCTTTTCTAAATCGTCGGCACC
Source organism: Cutibacterium nasicola (assembly GCF_051303185.1). Lineage (GTDB taxonomy): Bacteria > Actinomycetota > Actinomycetes > Propionibacteriales > Propionibacteriaceae > Cutibacterium. Next base: position 39,332 of record NZ_JBPPGE010000003.1, read on the forward strand.
CTGCGATCGAATGCCCCGCGCTACCGCCCCAACAATTGTTTGCGAATCGGCATCATCAGGTATATCCACCTCAACACCGTATTGGAGCCTACGAGTCGCATTGTGTGCTAGGACCCAGCTGCTGTCGTCGGCCACGAAGTAGTTGTACAGGCCCTCCACTGTGAAGTTGTAGACCGTGGCGATCTCGCCGGTGGCCTGGATCGACACGACGGCCACGAGACTACCCGACTCGTCGTAAAGCTGGTCGCCAGCAACCCCTGACCCCAGACGCAACACACAACAGCAGCGCTGCCCCGCCCTATGAGCATTGGCCCGCCAGCCCGCCCGGTACCAGCCCGATCAGCTTCAAAACGAAGAAGTCCCCCAATCGGTATCCGGGCTACTTCTTGGTACGGCCCTTCTCCTCGGCAACGCGATAGCGCGCAATGGCCTCACCAAGCGCAATCTCGCCAGCCAACGACCTCTGGGCAGCATCAGCACCCACCCGCACCGACGGCACCGGCGTCCCATCAAAATATGTCACCCTGAACGGCGTCACCGCCCGCAAAGCCTTCGCCACCTCATTAAAAACCGAGTCATCGACTCAAGTTCCGGATCCCACACCGCCGATACCTGATCAGGCTGCACCGCGCCATCAGGCCGCCGAGCCAACTTGACCCATGCAATGGTCCCACCTTCTGGCTCATCCGGGTCCTTCGGGCTTGTCCGCGTAGCCAACCCCGGATCCACCTCCGGAGACCACAACACCAACATCGGCCCGGCGATCTGGGATGGCGAATCAACGATCGCCTCCGCAGGCATCGGCAAAGAAATCAAGCGGTTATCCAGCAACTTCGTACCCGGCACACGCGAACGCACCTCCTCCCACGCCCGCTCCCGATCCACATCAGTAAGAAACAACCGCAAATCCGAGACCGCGCACCCATCCCTGGAACTTTTCCGCTCTCAGCCACGCCTTCCTAGCGCCAACCCGCTCGAAAGATTACGCGGATCGGCCATAGCAGCCGCAGCCTACTGAAGAGACGGGGAATCAGTGGCGGGATCTGTCACATCGATCCCGGCTTCCAGCGCCGCACGGAGCGCCTCCCGAGCTGATACGGGATGCGCAACTAGCTCCACCATCCCCTCAGCCACAGCGCGCAAGTCAGGTCCAGGCCCAGTCGCCACGAGGTGAGTAGCATCGACATGGAATTCCAGATGCCCCCTACGGGTCGGCTCAAGCCATGAGACCATCGAGGCCCACCACGCCGCATCTGGCACGATCCCCATACCTTCGAGGGCGGGACCCAGCACAGCCGCCGCTCGGGCCAGGTCCAGTTTCAACTCGCCTCGATGAATGGTCACGATGCGAGAAGCCCCCGCAGCGCCCCCACTGCCAGGATCGACGAGCAGCCAACCCTGGGCATCGGCAACCTGCAAAGCCAGACCCCACGAACTCAGCATCTCGTAACGCGGAAGCGGCTCCACTGGCGAGTCAAGGAGATGACCATGCTCATCCACAACCCGGTTCTCCATGCGGAAGTGATGGACCGCTAGACGTTCACCGGGCTCAAAATCCAAACTCGCCACCCTGCGGAACCACTTTCGGCGAAACTCCTTCTTGTTCACCAAGACATAGGAGCCAAGCCTCCTTGACGCCTGCAAGCACGACCGATCATCCCCAAGATCCACCTGGCTGGCATCAGCATCGAACTGATACATCAGAACCACCGGGGCCTTCACCATCTCCAGATCAGGATCAATGACTCGACCCAAGAACTCCTGCTCCCCGACACAGATCGCGGTCACATCCCCAGCATGGGGAACAAAGCCCTTTTCATAATTCATCTGCTCAACCAAGAAAATTCTCCAAACCGTTCTTCTCGAGAATATCTATACCATGCGCAACAGCCTCAGCATGAATTAGACTCATACTCTATATATAGAGTGAATTGTATTTAGCCAGCCGCCATCTTTCTCAAGTCTCCGCGCAAAAATGATCTTCTCCGCGGCAGACCATCCGTCCGTATTCCCCACGCCCCTCCATAAGTCGCCCAGCCCGGCTAGGCCAAAAGGCCAATCTGGTCCACCCGAGCACCCGCATCCCGGAACCAGGGTCGAAGAACACCATACGATGGCGTTCTGCCATCTCCTGCAACACGGGTACCGACTCCTGCATGAGGCTGTTCCCCAAAGCCACATGCAGCAACTCTCCCGAAGCCTCCGCCAGCAACGGCATCGCCGTCCACATACAACTCTCGTCATCGCGCTCCGGCAGCTCCGCCGTCACCTCTGCCGGGAACGCACGAACCACAGGCCCAGCAGGACCACGCTGAGTGCCCTTCAACCGTTCGTAGCAAGCCGCCCAATCGGCGTCCGGCCCGTTGTCGCACAGACCTTCTGGTCAAAAGGCCACTACATAACTCACCGAGCCCCCATCCAGAAATCTCGCAACTGCGGGGGGGATCACGCTGTCCTGCGGCACAGCAGCGACCATCTTGCCACCGCACATACGATCAGCTAATTCGAACTCACTGCGCTCGATCTTCTTCCTACGCTTCCGCGCCAGCGTGCGCGGCACACCTTCCATGACAAAGACTGGTGCAAAGCCCTCAGCCAGCCAGTGAGGCACCTGTACCCCCACTGCCAACACATCCAACTGCAACCATGACGACACAACACACATCGCAGCCTGTTCCCCAAGTGAACACGTCTGCACCCATTCCGCTGCCTGGTCCTCACCCAGCGCACGCGCAGCATCAACAAAGACCCGAAACTCGGTATCTGAGCCAAACGTCGGAATCGCCTTTCTTTGATTTTTCGTGAATGGTGCCTTGAGGCCATTCTTCACCTCTACGAAAATGAAGTTGCCCTCAGCATCCCTTAGCAGTAAGTCCGGGCGGATCCAACCCGTCAAGGACGCATTATGCGCCAGCACCCATCCGCCGTCGCCGGCAACGTAGTAGTCGTGCAGGACCTCGACTGCGATGTTGTAGACCGTGGCGACCTCACCAGTGGCTTGGACCGGCAGACCAGCACCAGGGCATCCGCTCAAGAAAGCCTCGACCGCAGTTTTCATCTCAATAGCCGTGTCCACACTGCTCAGGAGTGCCCTCCGAGAACGAGCCGAAACACGTCATCTGGGTGGCGTGACCCAGGACAGGCTGTGACCCGAACCGTGTCTGGTAACGCCTCAACCGGTGCCCACGACTCCACATGCCGCGATAACGACTCCTCACTGTCAAACTATGAGGAACTTCTCGCAGCCGAGCAGCGAGCAGGGACGGTCACCGCACCGAAACGATGATTGTCGCAATGGCCTCTGTGGGCTCAAGACAGGTCGAGGCCCTCGACCCGCGGGCACCTGTTAGTCATTGTCGGGGCGAGCGAAGAACACTCCCTCCGCTGTCGTGCGTATGACCCGCGCCGCCCGCACAAAATCCGGATACGAATCATATGCGTCCCGCGGCGCATAGTTCACCGCCGATAAAATAGAACCGTCTAGAAGCCTCGGCCCCAAGTCCGCCCTCCCGCAGTTGACATACTCAGGCGAAAAAATGCGACAGACCATCTCTGTCATCATCATGGCCACATCCTCATCGTCCTCGTCCACGACGCCCGGTAAGCTTCCCATTGCCACAAGGCGAAACAGGTCCTCCCGCTCCGCATAAGTATCCAAGTCGAGGTGAACGTTGAGATCACCCCGCGGGGCCCAGATAGAGGCGAAGCCTCCTTCGGCCACGAGACGTCGGACCAACTCTTGCTCAATAGCCACTGGTGTGGCCAACACTGCCCGCTCCGAGTCTGCAGTGAATCGCCATTCACTCAACTCAGGATAAAGACCACCCACCTGGCTACACCAGGCAACCACACGTGCAGCGATCTCCTCCATTCTCGGAGAAGATAGCTGCCACGCACACCTCAATGACCACATCACACATCATCTCCTGTTCACGACAACGAAACTACCGAATACAAGGGACATGGCTGATCTTAATCTCCTCAGAAACTAACCGCCACTCCTCCCGAGCAGCTCTTTCTTCGGTAAATATCCACCCGGGATAACGACTTCTCACGGTCGAACTATGAGGAACTATTCACAGCCGAGCAGCGAGCAGCGAGCAGGGACGGTCACCGCGCCGAAATGATGATTGTCGCAATGGCCTCTGTGGGCTTAAGACAGGTCGAGGCCCTCGACCTGTGAGCGCCGGTTAGTCGTTGTCGGGGCGAGCGAAGAACACTCCCTCCGCTGTGGTACGTATGACCCGCGCCGCCCGCACAAAATCCGGATACGAATCATATGTGTCCCGCGGCGCATAGTTCACCGCCGATAAAAGAGAGCCACCCGCAAGCATCGGCTCCAATTCTGCCCTCCCGCAGTTGACATACTCAGGCGAAAAAATGCGACAGGCCATCTCCGCCATCGCCATGGCCACATCCTCATCATTCTCGTCCACATTGGCCGGTGATCTCCTCCCCCCTGCCGCGAAGCGAAACAAATTCTTCCGCTTGTCATAATCACTCGCGCTGACGTCTACGCTGAGAGGACCCTGCGGGGCCCAGATAGAGGCCAAGCCCCCGTCGGCCACGAGATTTCGGACCAACTCGTGCTCGGTCACCACTGGGGTGGCCAACGCCGCCCGCTTCGAGTCTGCGGTAAATCGCCATTCGCTCAACTCAGGATAAAGACCACCTACCTGGTTACACCACTCAACCACACGCGCAGCAACATCCTCCATCTCCCACGAAGACGGCCGCCAACCACACCTCAATGACCACATCACACATCATCTCCTGTTCACAACAACGAAACTACCGAATACAAGGCACATGACTGATCTTAATCTCCTCAGGACCCAGCCGACGCACCTCTGAAACAGCCTTGTCTTCGGTAAATATCCACCCGGGATAACGACTTCTCACGGTCGAATCATGAGGAACTATTCACAGCCGAGCAGCGAGCAGGGACGGCCACCGCGCCGAAACGATGATTGTCGCAATGGCCTCTGTGGGCTCAAGACAGGTCGAGGCCCTCGACCTGCGGGCACCTGTTAGTCATTGTCGGGGCGAGCGAAGAACACTCCCTCCGCTGTGGTACGTATGACCCGCGCCGCCCGCACAAAATCCGGATACGAATCATATGTGTCCCGCGGCGCATAGTTCACTGCTTTCACAAGAGATCCGTCGTCAAGCATCGGCCCCAATCCCACCTGTTTCCCGCAGTTGACATACTCAGGCGAAAAAATACGACAGGCCATCTCCGCCATCGCCATGGCCACACCCTCATCATCCTCATCCACGTTCGCCGGTGATCTCCTCCCCCCTGCCGCGAAGCGAAACAAGTTCTCCTGCTTGTCATAATCACTCGCGCTGACGTTCACGCGAAGAGGACCCTGCGGGGCCCAGATAGAGGCGATACCCCCCTTAGCCACGAGACGTCGGACCAACTCATGCTCGGTCACCACTGGGGTGGCCAACGCCGCCCGCTTCGAACCTGCGGTAAATCGCCATTCGCTCAACTCAGGATAAAGACCACCCACCTGGTTACACCACTCAACCACACGCGCAGCAACATCCTCCATCTCCCACGAAGACGGCCGCCAACCACACCTCAATGACCACATCACACATCATCTCCTGTTCACAACAACGAAACTACCGAAGAAAAGGCACATGACTGATCTTAATCTTCGCAGGAATGATCTCACTCGCCTCCCGAGCAGCCTCTTCTTCGGCAAATATCCAATGGATGGGCGTTGACCCCGCCGCCTCTAGCTGGCGGTCAGCAGCATCCCTGAGCTGTTCATCAGCCGTACTCCACTCCGCGGGTAGTAGTTTCGCATATCCGAGCCCCTTGGCATCAAGGAGTTCTCCATCCTGGTAACCGTCAAACTCGACACCATTGACATAGTAGCCTTCAGGCCGACCCGTGATCTGCAACTCATAGGCTCGAGCATTCGCACTGCCGTGATTCTTCGATGGCCCCCACTCCCCAGGCCCACCGAGACCACAACCGGTAGCGGTTCCGTTGTGTGCTAGGACCCAGCTGCTGTCGTCGGCTACGTAGTAGTTGTGCAGGTCTTTGACTGTGACGTTGTAGACCGTGGCGATCTCGCCGGTGGCCTGGATCGACACGACCGTCACGAGACTACCAGTCTCGTCGTAGAGCTGGTCGCCGGCACGTAGATCCTGGGCCTCGACCCAGCCCTTACCATCGACGTAGAACGGGTGCACGGCGGTGGTGGTCACCGTGCCCGACTCAGTCGTCACCTGCCAGGTCGCGACCTGGTCATGAATGTAGGTGTCAGTGACCTCACCGGGCTCAGCCTGGCCCGTTTCCGGGTTGTACGCGGCGACCATGTCACCGGCAACAACATCTTCGATGTTCTTCGAGGTGCCATCAGCCATCAACACCTGGGTACCGGCCACGAAACAGCCGTGCCGGGACACATCGGTCACCGTGGACAGGGCACCCGCGCCACCACCCACCAGGCCCCCACCAGCAGCACCGACCGCCACAGCCTTCAAACCGCCACGCAGGGTATGGGGGCCAGGGCCGGCCCAGTAGGCCCCAGCCTGGCCGATACCACCGTCGATAGCACCTTCCGTCAGACCAGAAACCACGTTCTTACCCAGACACGTCGCCGCCTTACCGGCGGCCCACTTGCCAGCTGCAGCCCCCAACCCGCCACCGACCAGGCCGGCAGCACCCGAGACCGCAACCTCGCCCCACGTGACAGACCCCGTGGTAGCTTTCTGCGCGATCGTGTCGATACCAGCACCCAGTAAGACACCGCCCAGCGGCCCGCCCACACCCGTGGCCATGAGCACACCACCGGCAGCAACCATCGCGCCACCAGCAACGTATTCCCAGTTGTTCTTCAACCAGCCACCAGCCGCATCGGCAGCCTTGGCCAACGGAGACCGGGCCGCATCGCGATAACCCTTAAGATCTTCATCAGTGAGCGGGCGAAGCCCTAACGGGTCAGAAAAATTAACCGGATCATTACCGGCAAACGCATACGGATTACCCGACCAGCCGGCACCAGCCACACCCGGCAACGGATCAGTCGACAAAAACCCACGCGTGGCCGGATCATAGACACGCGCCTGCATCCACTCCATGCCCTGGACCAGCAACGACCCCTGAGCAGACACCCCCACGTTCGTCGCGACCGCCCACGGATCCATCGGGTTGCCGCCGTGGTCACGCGCCGACCACTGCGGCGGAAGCCACGAGGCGTCAGGGCCATCGACCATGCCAGTGACACCAGCCTCGGTAACCACCGAGCGCGCCCCGTACTGGACCAGCGTCGGCATGAACGACGACGAGTCCCACCACACGCTGTCCTGATCGACGCGAGCAAGCTCACCCAGCGCGTCGACCCACAGCCGCTGTGTCTGCGCGGCGACCTTGTCGCCGTCATGGTTGATCTGCGTGATCGAATCCAAGAAACCACGCGGATCCCACGTGAAACGACGCTCACCTGCCGGCCCCTGCTCACGCACACGACGACCGGCATCGTCATAAGCGTAGGTGGTCGTGCCGTCAGAATTGGTCACCGACACCAGCTGCGAGGCGGCATCATAGGTGAACCGCGACACCGTCCCAGCCGCATCCTCGACAACCATCCGGCCGTTAGCGTCATACTCCCACGTGGTGACCAAGCCCTCGCTGGTCTGGGCCCGAACCAGCTGACCGGTCTGGTCGTAGGAGTAGAAAGTCGTGATGCCGTCAGTCTTGTCTGCCACGACCCGACCGTTCTCGTCACGGGTGATCACCGACTCGCTGATGAAGCCGTTGCGCTCTACACGCTGGCGCACCACTGCGCCGTCGGCATACTCCCATGAGGCATACAGGCCGTCAGCGAAGACGCTGACGATGCGTCCCAGCGAATCACGGTCGATGACCACCCGACCCAGACCCTCCTGGATGAAGGCGCTGACCCGATTGTTCGCATCATACTCGTACGACGTGGACTGCCCATTCGGGCGGATCATGCAGGTACGACGACTATTCTGGTCATACTCCCAGCGCACCCCCTGGTCGCCGCGACCACGCCACAGCAGGTTACCGCGGACATCGAAGCGCAACTCGTGGCGGGCATCACCCTCCACGATCGTCGTCGTACGACCGACGAAATCACGGGTGGTGGCAGCCAGCAGCGTGTCATTGACCCACTCCTCGACCTGGCGACCAGCCGAATCGTAGACCCACGACATCGACGCCCCCGCACCATCAACACGCCGAGTGACGCGGCCAGCCGCATCGTAGGAGTACCGCGTGACCCGCCCCAGCGGATCGGTGCTGGTCAGCAGACGACCCATCGGATCGTAGGTGTGCCGGGTCACCCCGCCCATCGGATCGGTGACCTCGCCGATGCGGCCCAGCTCATCGTAGGCGAAGTGGGTCACACCACCGGCGGCGTTAACAACCTCACTCATCTGGCCCGCCGCGTCGTAGCGGAAGCGACGCGTGCCGTACCAGGAATCCTGCGACCACACGACCCGGCCCAGCTTGTCGTACTTCAACCGCGTCAAGCCGCGCCCTGGCTCCCGACGCGCCACCGCACGACCACACTCGTCGAAGGTTGTCGTGACGCGCTCACCAGTCGGCCAGACCTCACCCTCGATACGACCGTCGGCGTCGTAGATCATCTCGTAGCGGTCACCGCCAGTCGAGATCGTCGCAGCCCAGCGACCACACTCGTCGTACTCGTAACGGAAAGTCTGGCCCATCGGCTGGGTGACGGCTACAGGACGACCGGCAAGGTCACGCTCAATCGAGGTGACACCGCCCGCCTCGTCAATGATCTCGACAGGTAGACCCGCCAGGTCGTAGCGGGTCTTAGTGGACGTGGCATCGGCGTTGATATGGCAGACCATGCGCCCGAGACGATCATAGACCGCCTCTTCGCGCTTGCCGTCATCAAGGTAGGCGGTCGGCAGGGCCATCTGGTTAGTTTCATAGCGCCGCACACCGCCAGTGGCATCGGTGGTGGCCTTCAACGTGCCCTCAGCGTCGTAGGAGAACTGCCACACCCCACCAGAAGCATCCTGCATGGACTGCATCCGCGACATCGCGTCGTAGGAGAACTGCCAGGCCGAACCATCCGGCAACTCGACCCTGGTCAAGTTACCCAGATCGTCAACCCGACGCTCCACTCGCCGTCCCAGCTCGTCGATCGTGGCCGACTCCTCGCCAGCCTCGTCACGCTCAACCTCCACACGCCCACCCAGCGGATCGACCGTCGCCAACAGCCGGCCACCAGCGGAATATTCGAAACGCCACACCGCGCCGTCGGGGTCGATGCGCTCGACGCACATGCCGCGCTCGTCGTAGCGGTAACGGGTGGTATGCCCCAGCGGCGTGATCGCCGCCACGACCCGGCCCTGTTCGTCGCGCTCCAACCGTGCGGTGTGACCCGCAGCATTCGTAGTAGAGACCAGGTCACCGTGGGCGTCGTAGCCCATCGTCAAGGTCACACCGGTGGGATCAACAACCTTGGTCAGCAGCGAACCGTCCCATTCCAGCACCGTGACCCCGCCGACCGGGTCAACGATACGCGCCGGGTTCCGGTTATCGCCCTGATAGACCATCTCGGTCACCGAAACCTGATCGTCGTTGATGACGCGGACCTCGATGAGGCGGTCCTGCTCGTCAAAGTCCTGTTCGATGCGGGCACCCGACACGGTCTGCTCAGCGATGACATGTCCCCGAGTGTCAAAACTACGCACCACGGTACGACCCTCACGGTCAGTGACCATGACCTGATTACCAAAGCGATCCCACGACGCCGACTGGCGGTGATCCTCAGCGTCAACGACGCCGACCAGGCGACCCTTACCATCGTGGACATAGGTGTTAGCGCGCGCACCGTCCTCGTCACAGACCACAGTCACCCGGCCCCCCAAATAGGAGTAGCGCGAGAGGCGACCATGTGGGGAACGCTGAGTGACAACACGGCCCTGCCCGTCATAGGTGTTGTCCACCTCGACCACACCATCAGCATCAACGACACGGCACATCAAGCCTTGTTCGTTCCACTCGTACCGATGCGTAGCGGTATCACCAGTGGACTCAACCAGCCGTTCCTGCTCATCGTAGACATAGCCGACCCGGCGACCATCACTGGCCAATGCCTCGACAACGCGGCGACCATCCTGGCTCCACACCAGTTCGACTGCCCGACCGAACTCATGCTCCAGGCGAACGAGGCGATCCTCGGAATAAGTGAAGGCAACACGCGAGCCAGGACCCCGATCCTGGAAGACCGGCCGACCCGCCTGACTGAACGCGAAACTCCCGCCATCATTGTCACGGATAAGGAAAGCCACGCCACCCATGCCAGTCGGCTGCTCAAGCCACAAATTCTCACACTGGGCGCGCCCCCAGCCCTCACCCATGCGACCAAACACGATATGACGCCCGTCAGCCTGGACCCAACGCGCCGACTCGTCCGTAACCACCAAGCGAGACTCAGCCAGGCTCGACCAGCCAGGACCAAAAGCCCCACACACCTGCGACATAGAGTTATACACACGGCCCCACTCAAGGGTCGCCGACCCACCAGTGAAACCCAAATCCACCTGCGGCTCAACAAAATTCCCCGTCGCCGCATTAACCGGATCATCAGCAAACCCCGACGTCGGCTGGCCACCCATAGCGGTGGGAGGATCGACGACGATGTCGTCGCGAGACGACGAGATGCCGCTAGCCTGCAGAGCCGCATCCAGCGCACTATTGGGCACCGCCATGCCCGTGCCGCCAGCATTCACAAAAAGCTCGCGCACCCTGTCGGCCCACGTGATCTCGTCAACGTTCGCCTTGTTCCACGCGGTAAGAGCGGCGGCGACACTAGAAGCATCAAAAGTCACCCACGAGCAGGATCGTGCAAAGGCGGCCAGCGCCGCATCTACCTTCCCCGGGTGGGGAAGCATCGAGTCATTCAGGCTGGCAGTCTGCCTGCTAAAGGACTGCAAATTGTCGGTGTTACCCGCAGATGTCCCATATGCACTACGTTGACCCTCAAGCGCCTTTCGCGGCGGCGGCGGCGTAGCCGGCGCCCAGGCCGTTGGACCGTCCAGCTTCTCAGAGAAGTTAGGCTCAGGCATGTCGTCAGTGTGGAGAACATCAGTGAAGAACTGGGCAAAGTCGCCTCGGTCCTTGCGACGCTGCGCCCAAGCGGCGGCGTCGGCACGGCGCTTGTTTTCGTCGCGGGCCGCCTGATCTAAGGTATCGATTTTAGTAGCCGCATCGTCGAGGTTGCTAGCGATCTCGTCGAGGTCATTCAACTGCTGGGTCCCGTTGGCCTCGAAAAGTTCTGCGTAATACCCTTCGAAGCCCTCAGAACCCTTGTTACGCGCAGCTGCCCGTGCCCCCCGCTGGCCGCGGAGCGCCGATGCGGCAGCACGCAGCACCGAGCGAGTCTCAGACGCGACGCCAAAGTCATAGGCGACGGGCGACATGCCGGACAACTTGTCGAGATCGTAGTCGTCGGAATTGGCCATGGTTCAGCCTCTCGGGTGGGACACTAGAGTGTTGACGAAATACCAGGAAGCAATCTAACGCCTCAGAAGCTCACGCCAGCAGGCTTTCCCTGAGGTTATCGATGTCAGAAGGTGCTGCCGGTAGGCGACATCGCCTGGATAAGTGCCCCCTGGCCGCCCATGCATGCGTAGCCTCGGCCAGAACTGATCCGCACCGGGGCCGAGCGTGGGACCGTGATGCCCAAGAGTTCACCATCGTAGTCACGATTGGGGACCAGCAAGACCCCGCAACGAGACTTACGCACGACCTTCGTCCAATGCGAGTACAGACTACGCAAGTCGTCTGAACGTCCCGCGGCGATCACATGGACGTGCGGCAGATTTGATCCCACCAGGTCCGTGATGGATTGATCTGCATCGTCGAAGCGCTCGGCGTCATCGATGAGCAGGACTAACGGCGCTGTCCGCATACGCGCGGCCGCCACCAGCGCCGGAATCTCGTCGGGGCCAACCGCCACGTTGTCAAGATCGGAAGAAGCGATGGGGGAACGCTTGGAGCCGATACCCCACACAGCCAGGTCGGTCCCTTCTGCCACCGCGCTCGTACGCAGCGACTCGGCAAGGCCCATCAGCAATGTCGACTTGCCCGATCGAGCGGGGCCGGCGATGAGCATGTGCTCACCTTCGTAGAGCTCGAGATACTGCGGGGCCATGTCTGCTTCCCGGAGACCGATAGGGATCCGCCAGGGCTCATCGCCCAAGTGCGCTACCGCGTCTAGTTCAGTCACGCTGACGTGGTCGGGCAGTTCCCGAACCACCTGCTCCTTATTGGGTGCGCCCCAGCGGTTCGCAATGACTGCCACCGCGTCAGACAGCGGAACAGAAGGGGTTGCGACGTGCGTCTGCAGCTTGGTCACACTAGGCACGCAGCGGCCGGGAACCGGCGACGGGGCCTCAGCGGGTTTCAGGCCACCTGTGCTGTAGTCATAGGGGTCAGCTAGGCGGAACATCCACTTCTGAGTGGTGACCTCGTCGATGGCGGAAGGGATAGCGCGTGCCCGGCTGGTCGTGATGACAAAGTGCATGTTGAGATCTGGGCCGTCAGCGTAGGCGCGGTACATCCCCTCCAGCAGAGCCATGCCTTCGAAATCTTGGTACTCGTCACGCAGGGCGGCCAACCCGTCGATGATGACAACCATGCGCCGGTACGGCCCCGAGGTGGCCCGACGGGTCTCAAGCTCCTGCCGGAGGAAGCGCAGGAGGCGCATCTGCTTCTCACGTCCGCCTGCTCCGGAGCCGACATAGGCCGACGTATGGGGCAACTTCTCAAGGGGCTCGAGGTCGCGGGCACCCATGTCGAGCACGATCAGGTCAAGATCCTTCGGGGCGTAATGCTGCGCCAAGGTCAGCGCGACTGTCGCGCAGGCCGTCGTAGTGCCAAACCCCGGGATCCCGGCCAGCATGAGGTTTCCACCGGCCATATCCCAACCACCAGGGATCTGGCGCTGGCGGTCCGGGTCGTCGGAGACCGCGAAGTTGACCTGCTCTCCAACGACCTCGCCCGCCGTTGGGAGGGGCGGGCGTCCCTCAATTGGCCCTGTCTCAAAGCCTGCTAGATCGACTCGTTCACCCAGCGCCTCGGGCCACACGGGCCGCGGTGGGGCGTAGCCAGCTTTCTCGTTCGCCTCGACAATCGCGTCGATCAGCAAGTCCAGATCGGACTTAGCGTCCTTGCGCGTGGGCTTGGGAGGGTTGGGGATCGGCACACCGTCGCGTAGCTCTTGGATCTCGATCGCGTTGTCCTGGTCATTCTGCGCCGCACCTGTAACCAAGGCGGTCTGGACCGGAGTGATGTCGTCCTGGCCGAGCTTTACGTATGCGCGCCCCTTCTGCGCATTGGCGATAGCGGCAGCGTCGGGAACACCGATAACGTTGTTAGAGTCCTCGCGGCTTTGCACACGCAGCGCTACGCGAAGGTTGGTGTTAGCGAGGATGTCGTCGTTGACAACCCCGGCAGGGCGCTGAGTGGCAAGGATCATGTGGACGCCCAGAGTTCGCCCGACCGTGGCGACGCGCACCAGTGAACTCAGTACTTCCGGAAAATCCTTGGCCAGCATGGCGAACTCGTCGACGACGAGCAGAAGGCGCGGAAGCGGCTCTGAAGGCTTAGCCCGGATGTAAGCGTCGAGGTTGTCGACTCCCTCGCCAGCCGCAGCGAACAGTCGCTGGCGATATTCCATTTCAGCTTCAAGGGCCCGTAAGGCACGGTTGGCCAACTGCTCGTCGAGGTTGGAGATCGTTCCGATGGTGTGCGGCAGGCGCTCACAGGCAGCGAAGGCCGCACCGCCCTTGAAGTCGATTAAGATGAAGGTGAGTTTCGTCGGCGCGTTGCAGGCTGCCAGGCCAGCTACCATTGATCGAAGGAACTCCGACTTGCCGGAACCCGTCGTTCCGCCAACCAGACCATGCGGGCCGTCCTTGACGATATCGAGGCTGTAGACGCCGTTCTCGCCAACCCCCACCGGGGTGGATACTCCCCGGGAAGTCTCCCAGGCGTGGAGGATCTTGCCGGCCGTCGGGGCCTCCAGGTCGATGAGGGGCGGTAGTCGCACCAGGCTGGGTAGGGCGGCACCCGGAGTCTTGAGTTCAGGGTCTTCAAAACGCGCAAGGTCGAGGGCGCAGCGCTGGGCGCGTTCCAAGGTCACACCTGCGAGGACCACGTCGTCGACCTTCTTGAGATCATCCGGGCGGGTCACTGTCGCGGCTGCGTCATCAGCCACAGTCACGACGACCGTACAGGCCGCAGGAAGTTGATCTTCCGCCGCTGCGATAACAATCCCCGAAACCTCCCGGGACATCTCACGTGCGGAAGAAGCCTGCTTATTCATATGACGCCCAAACCCCAGCAGCGATCGGGCGGGAGACTCGCGGCCCTCCGTGAGGACATCGGAGTCGAGGACAAGCAATACCGACATCGTCGGATGGGATTGGATCTCGTCACGCAAGCCACGCAGCATTTCGTTGGAACGCTGGCGAGCGTGCGAAAACCAGCGATCAGCCGAGGCGTTGCCGAGGCGCCGCGTGTGCGGCAGCCATGTTGTCCACTCCCAATCGGTTTCACGGCCCTGGTCGCAGAAGACGCCGATCGTGACATCAGCCGGGCCAGAATGAACCGCGGCTTGGCACACGAGGCTGCGTGCAAGAGCGAGAGCTCCGTCACGGTCGCCGACGATGCCGACGACTCCGGCGTCGCTGAGGTTGACCTCGACAGGCGAGCACGGAATCATGCTGGCCGCAATGACCTTGCGAACTCGCTCATCAGGCCTGCCTGCCCCAGAGCGTTCAACGGGCGGATCCCATGGCACAGCGCCCATCCCTGCGTGGAGACTAAGGAAGTCGTGGGCACCAAAGCGGCGCTGCCACAACTGGGTGGTGGGGATCGCCGCAACACGAAGTGTCGTCGCTGGGTCTGGGCACTCGACGCGCCGCCGCGCGGCTTCTTCGGATGCAGCCTTGGCCAGGTCCCGACGCAGCGTCTCGAGGGCGAGCGCAAAGCGCTTGTCCTCAGACTTGCGTTCCTGCTTACGGCGCGACTTCTGCTCATACCACGAGCCGACGGCCATCACCGGGCTCAGAACCGCAAACATGGCGTACATGGGGTTTTTCATCACCACGACCATGGCGACCGCCATGACCAGCGGCACGACCACCGCAATGATGTTGAACTTTGCGCCGTCAGGGATTTCCTTGGGCTCGGGGCAGACAATCGGATCCGGCCGTGGAGGCTGGCCAGGGCGCGGAGGCCGGTTAAACGGCGCCGTACCTGCTGGGGTGACATTGTGCAGCGATCCAGCGCGCGGCGCGGGATTCTCCTGAAGGCTCTCGCGCAACAGCAGGGTCGAGCCGCCCACGGCCAACGTGGTATCGACGGCGACAGACTGCCCTGCGGATGAGTCCACCTTAAGTCCGTCGGCCTCCGAGGAATACGCAAAGGTGCCGTTCGTAGAACCCTGATCGATGACTCGAAGACCAACATCGTCACGCTGGATGTGGACGTGATCCCATGAAACGCTGGCGGAAGCGATCGAGAGGTCGGCATGAGGAGAACGGCCGATGGCCAACGGTCGGTCAACGGGAAGCTGCAAGACACTGCCAGCCTCCATGCCTCCAGCCTGGGTGATACTCCACCCCTTCAGAGGAAGCGCCGGACGCAAGGGTTCGCGAGAGATACGCATGCCATCGAGCAACTCCAGCCGAGCAAGCAAACTGTCGGCGCGGACCTCTCGGTCGTCAAGCCACAGAGTACTATCCGCAGCCGGACGTGTGCCGGTCACATTCTCGACCAAGTCAGCCAGGGTAGCCTTCGCGGAGAAGCGAGCCACATCTAGGTCGCGCTGGACTGAGTCGAGATTGAACTGAAGGCGCACGCCTACTCCTTCTACATGGTTGTCAGAGATGGTGGAGCTCGACCCCGAGGGACGCTTACGAACGCTATGGCCGAGCAGGGAACCACACAAGCGGAGCCACCCCCGACGCCGGAGCTGGCCGTAGCCCAAGTGTGTCTTGTCCGGAACTGAGGGGAACTACGCGGTCCTTCGGGAACGCCGCCGGGCGCGTGAAGTCCAGCGGGCTCCCAGTAATTCCCTGGTCATATCCAACGGTCATGTTGGCAAGACTGGCCGACACTGCCCCAGAGTCCTTCACCTGTGCCTTCTCCACTGCGCGAACCAACGCCACGACGGCGTCGTGGCTACGGCTATCGGCTACTGCGGCGACAGTGCTGAAGGAGTCATCCCCTACCGGGTTCTTGGCACCGGGGTCGGCAGCCAGCAAGCGCAGTCCGGCGAGATAAGCTGACATGGATCGGGCCGCTTCGTCGGTGCCCAGGCTCTGTGCGTCACCGCTCGCCGCTCCGACGGAGAAGAGCTCGGTAGAAGCAGTGCCATTGGCCTTCACAAGCCCCTGGTAGAAGCCGGGGCTAAGCGCCTCAGGCGTCAGCACGACGGGAACGTGGGAGCCGACGCCCTGGATTAGTGCGACGGTCTGGCCCAGCGTGAGAGCCGGGCCCGCAGCGACGATCCCCTGCGGCTTACTCCGGCCGAGAGTCTTTGATAGGACCTTGGCAGAAACGCTGCGGTCGATCTTCGGGTCGAGCGGCAGCATTCGGGCACCCTCGATCCCCTGCGGGATCTTCCCGCCGGCATTGATAGTCAGCAGAGGATCCAACTTTTGCTGCGTGATCAAGTTGGCCATCACCGCAGCGATGTCCTCGTCACTCGGCCCGGTGCTCCACGCGCCGGTCGGCAACGACGCTACATCGGAGTAGTACGGCAAGAGCACTGGGGTGCCGCTGTGAGCCGCAGCCTTCACACCCGCAAGGAGATGATCGCCGGTTGATGCATATACGATGCCGCTGACGCGGGCCTTGCGAGCCTTCGCGACAGCCTCCGCCGAGCCTGACGCGGTCCCGTGATCGTCGAAAACCGTCAGACTGATCTTTGTCCCCGACATCGCGAACCGATGGATGGCAACTTCGGCGCCAGCGGCAGCATCGCGCCACTCGCTGCCTTGCCCGGGATCAGAGGACAGCGTCAAGATCAGCGCAATGCTCGTGTCCTTCGGCACGTCGGCATGCAACTGAACAGGTACTGAAGCGGCCGGTGGTTGCGGCTTTTCCCGGTGCTGCATGCTCCACACCCCCCAACCGGTTACGGCGACAACAAGAACTGCTGCTGCGATGAGAAGGGCGTAAAGACGCTTACTCACTTGGTGGGTCCGATCGTGAAGTTGTAAACCGTTTGGGCGTCGGCGCCAGCAGGAACCTTGGCACGGAATGCGGGAAGCTCGCCCTGAGACTCCGTAGCCGCCTTCAACTGGGCCTGACGCAACAGAAGTGTATCGATGTCGCGGCCTCGCACCGAGGCATACTCCGTCGCCGCCCCCGAGGCCATGGCTAACTGGTAGTCGGCAGAGCCGACCTTGGCTGAACTAGTAGCCATGGCACCGAGCAGACCGCGACCCTTGACCTTGCGATCGCCGAGGTCCAGCAACACCTTGTTCAGGTCAGCCTGAAGTAGAGCACCAGCGCCAGACAAGTCACGCGAAGAACGCGAGAAACTTGACGCGATGTCAGCCAGATTGGTTTCGACCATCTCGTCAATGGCTTCTCCCAACTTGGCACTGGATCCAGCCAGTTGGGCGTCTTCCTCCCTAATACTCTTTGTTCCGTTGCGGGAGATAGTCACGCTGGCGGAGTTGAGGCCCTTAACCGACGCAACGAACATGCTGCTGACGCCTGATGCATCAACCAAGGTGTCCTCGACCACGCGTCGCTGAGTCTGGGTCATGGACTTGGCAAGGTCCGTGCGTGCGTTTGCCGTGGCGCGACTGAAGCCTTCCGTAATTGCGGCGCTCAGACCTTCCTGTTGCGCCTGGAGCGCCGTCAGACGGGGGCCCATGTGATCCCGGCCTTCAGCCAGGCTGGCAACCGCCGCCTTCAGTTCCTGACTATACGAATCGCTGAAGGTGTGGCCTTCTTTCAACGCAGCGATGCCATCGTCGATCCACTTGATGTCGAGGTTAAAGGCGTGATAAGTGGTGGAATCGTCATCCGGAGCATCTACCACAGTCCAGTTGATGACCTCTTGCCATGCTGCAGACTGCTTCTCGAGCAGGCTAATGGCCGCATCAATCCCTGCCAGCTGATCGGTCAAGCGCGTCCGCATGTCATCGGTGGCCTTCCACTTGGCCGGGCGCTGGGACGCGCGGGTCCTCCGGCCAGTGCACGTCGTCCCTGTCGACATCGCGCGCAACTGGTCGCGCGTGTAGGGGGCAGAGGGGGCTGCCGGAGCCGGGGTTGGGGTTGTCGGAGCTGGGGTCGGATCAGGGCTAGCCGAGGGGTCCGGGGTGGCCGACGCCGAGGCGCTGGGGCTGCTCGTCAGGCTGGCGGTGGGCCCCAACTCGCAGACGCCGTCGGCGATGGCCTCCATTTGAGCCAGCATGCCGGTGGCGGGGTCGGCGATCTCGGTCCTCTGGGCTCGCAGCCTTGCCAATGCCACATCCACGTCGGACTTTTGACCTTCGGCGTGGCGGTGGAGGGTAGTCATGCCATCCTCAATGCGGCCTTTCGCGGTTCGAAGGTCGTACAACGCTTCAGCGTAGTGACCATCCATTACTCCACCATGACCAGCGAGGCTCTCCAAGTCCTTCACACCACTGTTAAGTTCTTGAAAGCCGGTTATCGCATCATTTACGGCCGTTGGGTCCAGGCTAGCGACGAGTTTCTGCCCCTCCTCGTTGATCTTGAGCAGCGAGTTGTCCATCGTCATTTGGGTCATGCGCAGGTCACACGTGACCGAGCCCGACGCACGAGGGTCCATGCACTGCTCCACAGTCGGCGTAGCCGGACCGACGGTCAGCAACAGTTGTCTGACCACCTGCGCCCGGCATTGATCAGTTGCGGTCGCATAGCCGTTCAACTGGCTAGAAACCTGCATGAGGTTGCCGTAGACGCTCGTGGCGGCGTGAGGAGTTGCCACGGTCGACGCGCAGCCCTTCGAGTCGACACTCGGGGTGGGCGGCGTAGCTGTCGTATCGCCGAGCATGGCGTCCATCATGGCCACCGTCGACTGCATCTTGGAGAGCAGCATAGAGCGGCTGCTATTGAGAGTCGTAGACAACTGCTGATTGAGGCTCTTGAGTTGCTGGTCAAGGTACTTGACCGATGCCGCGACAGACGTCGTCGACCTGTTCAACTCGGCGATGGACTTGTCGCCCAGTGTCTTGGACGAGGCATCAAGATTAGAGCGAACATCGCCGATGGTCTTAGACGAGCGCGCCAGAACTTCATTGACCTGGCCGATGAGTTCGATGGTCTTGCGTTGCAACTCAATCTCAGAACCGGTGTCCTGATTAAACGACGAGTCCAGCAGAGCGGCGACAGAAGGATCGGTGACTAGGCCAGGCTGGACCGAAACGTTGAAGGTGGGGATCTCAAAGTCCTTGACGTCGGCGACCATGCGCAAAGTGGCGTTGGCATTCAACTGTGGCGGCGCCAGGATGGTCGCCCACTGCACGGTGGCCATTCCCCGCGAGTTGCGGCTAAGAAGCCCGTTTGTAACCTTGGCGTCGGTGAGGTCACCTGTGACAACGCCACCCGCAGGAGTGTTGTTCAAGACAGTGGAAGCGACGACTGTCATCGGAGCGCCAATGAGCGCAGTGCGGGTCTTACGGACGCCTGCGACGTCGTAGGCGACCTCGCGGGGTTTGACAGTGAGGTTCTCTACGGCCAGATCAATCTCGATTCGGCCACTGTAGCCCTTGAGCTCGTCAAGATTGGTGCCCGACCTATCCTTCGTTCGATAGGCGGTCTGAACGCGTACTGGCAGGTCACCTACGACCTCGCGTGGAGGGAAGGACGTTGTTACCGTGGTGGCCTTGGCAGGATCATCGGCAACCGACACGGTGGTGCTGCCGATGGTCTGGATCGACGCATCAGCCCGCATTCCCACCTCAACTGACTGCAGGACTCTGTGGACCGGCCCTTGACCCACATCCTTGGCACCGCACCCAGTACCTGCGGCCATCAACGCGATTGCTACAGCACCTGCGACAAGTCTGCTGCGTAGCGATGATCGTCCAGAGTCCTGTGAAGTCATACCGGTCCCTTCCAGATGCCAAAATCCCCGCTAAAGCATAGGCCCTGGAGGTTCACCGCCACACGATAGTCTGAGGCGCGACAGGATTTCGGGCCGGCGTCGGCATCGTGAGGATGAAGAGCATGGAGTTCACTGCCCCGTTGGGGGCCAACTACCGCCTCGGGGACACACTGGGCCGTGGTGCGACTGGTGAGGTACGGCTAGCCCAAGACGCCCGCACTGGCGAGGTGTTGGCGGCGAAACTCTTACACCGCGAACATGCGCAGGACCCTAAGTTGGTTGAGCGCTTTGTCCGAGAGCGTTCGCTGCTCATGAATCTTCATCACCCGAACGTCGTCGCGATCCACGACCTTGTCGTCGAGGGCGAGCAGTTGGCCATCGTGATGGATTACATGGACGGCGGCTCCCTGCGCGATGTTCTACAGCATCGTCGAATCCTTCCCCCGGCACTCGCTCTGGTTGTCATGTCGCAGGTCTTTGACGCCATGGCAGCAGCTCACGCTCAAGGCATAATTCATCGCGACATCAAGCCGGACAACGTGCTGTTGGAGAAGGGCTGGGAAGATCTCCCCGGCGACGCAATCAAGGTCAGCGACTTTGGTATTGCTAGCATCCTGACTGCTCGTGTTCGCACTACCACAGGCCTCCTCGGGACGCCGGAGTACATGGCACCTGAGATGATAACGACGGGCGAAGGTGGCGCAGCAGCAGACGTCTACGCGGCTGGCGTCATGCTCTACGAGTTACTGGGGGGTCGCACCCCATTCGCCGGGCCCGGAACAGACTTTGCCGTCGCATACCGGCATGTGAGTGCCCTCGTGCCGCCCTTGCCGGTTTCTGAGGAGGTGGCGTCTCTTCTTACCGGGCTCCTTGACAAGGCGCCCGCCAACCGTCCCACCGCCAGTCAGGCTGCGGCGGCGCTGCGGAACGCTTCGGCCCACTGCCAGAACCAACCTGCGCTAACGCCGATAAGTGGCCCCGAAGACTTCGTGATGGAAGAACGGCCAGCAACCGCAGTTCGTGGCATCGTCACGGAGCGGCCCGCTGAGTCGCATGCGCCCATCACAATGGGAGAGGCACCCGATGTCGGACGCGCCGAGGGTGCAACGATGCTTCGGTCTATGACCCCAACCCGAGCGCCGGAGCCCATCGCTGACCAGCCAGAACCCGCCCTGGTACTCGAGGACAACGAAGCCCCTTGGTACAAGAAGCCACAGCAACTCATCAGCGTGATTCTCGGGACTGTGCTGGTGGTAGGTGGTCTTGTGTGGCTGTCAATGACCATGAACAATCATGGCGACAAGCCGACCAACACGGTCAGCGCGAAGGCGGCTTCCGTCGATACCACGCTACCCAGCGGCCTGACCGTGCAGCGGTCCGCTGAGTCCAATGAATCTGGTGGGGCCGTCCTCACTTTTACCTTCTCCGCTCAGAAGGCTGAACTGCACGGACCGATTCTCCAAGTCATCGGACCTTTAGAACAGGGCAAGCCCTGCCCGACCCTGTCATGGCAGGGAGATGTCAAGGCGACCCCCCACAAGGCGTCAACTACTGGCATCCAGGCCACGTGCGGCTGGAGTATCGATGATCTCACCATCCATAAAGGGGCCAGCGTCACCGTGAAGGCGGTGATCCTACCGGAGAATGGCTCAGCTCAGGACCTCCAAAAGTGGCTCGATGATCAGGCTACGGCTACGCAGAAAGCGATCACTGACGCGGAAACCAAGTCGGTGGCCTACCCTGTCCAGCGCCTCACTGATATCCAATTGATCGTCCCGAAACGCGCGGTTGGAGGCGAGACGATCCGCATCAGTCTAGTGCCTGTGTGGCCGAGCGGACCTGACCAGTTGAACGTGCTCTATCGCAGTCCCGCAATGGGGGAGGCCTCGACGATGCTCCAGACGGTGGGCGGCGAGAACACTGTTCGATTTGTGGATGGATGTGGCGGGGCTGTCAACGTCTCCGCCGATGGCCTCGTCGTCACAGCGGTCAACCCGAATCCCAAGTGTACGGTGCGAGCCAGCGTGGGTAACTTCACTGACCTCACGTCGCCTGAGTTTGCGATCGTCCCTCGAGGCGGCTAACGGGTAGTTATTGGGGAAGGCGAACCGGTTGAACCATCTCCCTGATAACGTCCTGCTTGTCTCACGCAGTTGGCTTTCCTACCGGGTAGGCCCTCCGCTAGACGTACATCATTAGCCCCGGCCCCACGGCCATCTAACCCAGGAGCAAAGAATGTCCCGAGTTCTTTCTACGGAAGAGGCCAAGTCGGCCATCAGCCAGATCCAGAGAATCATCCAGGGTGGTCTCAACGACCAGATCCAGGCGCTCGACGTCCAGGGCCAGATCCTGAGCCAGCCGAATGTCTGGGACGGCCCCCTGGCCCAGCAGTTCCGCTCAGAGACGTGGCCGCAGACCAAGTCCGCCCTTGACAAGGCCCAGCAGGAACTCGAGGAGTTGCGTGCCCAGTTGGAGAAGATCTCTCGCGACATCTTCACTGCTGGCGGCGGCGCCTGAGCGACGCACCTCACGCTACTCGGCGTCGGCGGCCCGCTGGACCGTCGACGCCTTTTGTTATTGCCCATCATCGGCCCTTGGACCGCCTGTACGTCTGGCGCCAATCACGGATGGACACGTGCTCTGCCGTACAAGGAGTTCCAAGCCCGACGATGAGATGGACCTTGCGTAGCTGAGCCCTCACACTACCCCCTGGGAACAGTGTGAGGGCTCAACTCCTATGCGCGACTTGATCGAGTATGCCCACCCAATACTGCGGGCGTTATCCACCATTGCACTCGCAATATCGACCCGCGGATTCTCGCGCCTATGAGCTGCAGATCGCAGGCCGGGCTGACGGCTGCTGAGGCGGCGCGTCGGTTGGTTCCTATGAAGATTAAGATCAGTCATATCCTTGTATTCGATAATCACGTTTCCGTGAAAAGGAGATGATCTTTGATGTGGTCACTAGAGTGTGCTTGGCGGCCATCTTCTCCGGGGATGGAGGATGTTGCTGCGCGCGTGGTTGAGTGGTGTAGCCAGGTGGGTGGTCTTTATCCTGAGTTGAGCGAATGGCGATTCACCGCAGACTCGAAACGGGCGGCGTTAGCCACACAATTGGCTACCGAGCATGAGTTGGTCCGAAGTCTCGTGGCCGACGGGGGTATCGCCTCTATCTGGGCCCCGCAGGGTCATCTCCGCGTGGACGTCAGCGCGGATGAGTACGCCAAGCAGAAGAATTTGTTTCGCCTTGTGGCAATGGGGAGATCACCGGCCAATGGGGACGAGAATGATGAGGATGTGGCCATGATGATGACAGAGATGGCCTGTCGCATTTTTTCGCCTGAGTATGTCAACTGCGGGAACGCGAAAGCGGAGCCGATGATTGACGACGATGCTCTTGTGTCAGCGGTGAACTATGCGCGTCGAGACATATATGATTCGTATCCAGATTTTGTGCGGGCGGCGCGGGTCATACGTACCACAGCGGAGGGAGTGTTCTTCGCTCGCCCCGAGGAGGACTAGCAGGTACTCGCGGATTGAAGGCCTCGACACCCTCATCTGTGAAAAGCCCATATACCGCGCAATACATACCTTTTCCCACCGCACCGCAAACGTGAATGCCGCGGCCACAATGGGCCGCGGCATTCACATCGTCAGAACGTACAATGATCACATTCGGTCGGGAGCGTCAATACCCAACAAGTCCAGACCGCGCCCCAAGACTCGACGGGTGGCGGCGCACAGAGCCAGGCGGGACCCGCGCACCTCACCGGTACTACGAAGCACCGGACACTGCTCGTAGAAGACTGAATAGGCGCCAGCCAGCTCGTAGAGGTAGGTGCACAACTTGTGCGGGGTCAGGTCGTTGGCGACGACCTCGACAACCTCACCGAAGCGCGACAACAGCAGGGCCAGCTGCTGCTCGGCCGGCTCGTCGAGAACGCTGATGCGACCCCACACCATGGACTCCAGGTCGGCCTCGGAGTCGACGTTCGGGTTGGCTTCGGCGGCTGCCCTGCGCAGGATCTGGGAGACGCGGGCGTGGGCGTACTGCAGGTAAGGGCCGGTGTCACCGGTGGTCCGAACCATCCGCTCGGCGTCGAAGACGTAGTCCTTCTGCAGGCCATTCGACAGGTCGGCGTACTTGATGGCGGCCAGGGCGATGTTGGGCGCGGCGTGGGTCTCGGCCTCGTCGAGGAGGCTGGCCAAGGCGACCGTGCCCCCCTCGCGGGTCTTGAACGGGTGGCCGTCAGGGCCAAGAACCATCCCGTAGCCAACGTGCTGGGCCTCGACATCGTCAGGCAGGAACTCAGCCATCCGAGCGACCTTGAACAGCACCTCGAAGTGGTGGCTCTGACGGACGTCGGTGACGTAGATGATGCGATCGGCCTTGAGCTTGCCAACCCGACGACGGATCGCGGCGAGGTCAGTGGCGTCGTAGCCGAAACCGCCATCCTTCTTGCGCACGATCATCGGGGCGTCCTGATCCTCGACGAAGACACACAGGGCCCCGTTGTCCTCGACGGCCAGGCCGTCGGCCTCGAGCTCGTCAACGACCCTCGGCAAGTCGTCGTTGTAGGTGGACTCACCGGCGAGGTCCTCGTCAGTTAGCAACACCGACAGGCGGGCGTAGTTGACGTTGAACCCTTCTAGAGAAACGTCAATGAGGGTGCGCCAGATGCGCAGGGTCTCCTCGTCCCCACCCTGCAGCTTGACGACACGACGACGGGCGCGGTCAGCAAACTCGGGGTCAGCGTCGAAGGTCTTCTTGGAATCCTTGTAGAGCTGCTCGACCTCGGCCAGGTCGAACTCGGAGACGTCCATCCGATTCTCGACGATGTACTCGACGAGCATGCCGAACTGGGTGCCCCAGTCGCCCAGATGGTTCTGTGGAATGACGGTGTGGCCCTGAGAGCTGAGCACCCGATTGAAGCAGTCGCCAATGATGGTCGAACGAAGATGGCCAACGTGCATCTGCTTGGCGACGTTGGGGGCCGAATAGTCGATGACGACCCGCTGCGGCTGCTCAACCTGGACGATGCCGACGTGGGGGTCGGTGATGAGGTCGGATGCGACGCGGGCCAGCACGTCGGAACGCAGACGCAGGTTGATGAACCCCGGGCCGGCAATGTCAGGGGTCTCGCACAGGTCCTCGACATCGAGCTTGGCGACGATATCGGCAGCGACGTCGCGAGGCGGGCGTCCTTCCTCCTTGGCCAGCCGCAGTGCGACGTTGGACTGGAAATGCCCGAACTGTGGCTTCGTAGCGGGGCGCAACTGAGGATCAGTGCCGGTGACGGCCTGGATCCGGGCAGCGAGCTGAGTAGGAAGAGACGACATAGCGCTATTCTCCCACGGCGTCGATCAGCTTCTCCACCCGGCGCGAGGCGGCTTGGAGAGGGGTCAGCATGGGCGGTGGCGCCGGGGAACAGATGAGACGGTTCCTACGTTGTCCCTGGTGACCAAGCACGCGAGCACCGAATCGCAAGGAGGATCATGAGCGTTCCCACCATCACCCTCAACGACGGAATTACCATCCCCCAGCTCGGCTTCGGCACCTGGCAGGTTCCCGCCGACGAGGCTGAAAAGGCTGTCAGCACCGCCCTGGAGGCCGGTTTCCGTCACATCGACACTGCCGCCATCTACGGCAACGAGGAGGGGGTTGGTCGTGCTCTCGCCGCCTCTGGCCTGGATCGCAAGGACCTCTTCGTCACTACCAAGCTGTGGAATGACGCCCACCACGCCGACGACGCCCGCAAGGCCATCGAGACCAGCCTGTCCAAGCTCGGCCTCGATCACGTCGATCTGTACCTCATCCACTGGCCGGCCAACGTCAAGTACGGTGACGCCTACGTGGAGGCCTGGAATGCCCTGCAGGAGTTCAAGTCCGAGGGACTGACCCGTTCCATCGGCGTCTCCAACTTCAACACCGAGCACCTGGACGCCATCGAGGGAGCCACCCCGAGCGTCGACCAGATCGAGATGCACCCGTCCTTCAACCAGGCGAGCTTCCGCAAGGTGCTAGCTGACCGCGGCATCAACCCAGAGGCGTGGAGCCCGCTCGGCCAGTCGAAGGACCTCGACACCCCGGTGCTCGCCGACATCTCCAGGGCGACCGGTAAGTCCCCGGCTCAGGTCGTCATCCGATGGCACCTGCAGATCGGCAACATCGTGTTCCCGAAGTCGGTGACCCCGTCGCGCATCGTCGAGAACTTCGACGTCTTCGACTTCGAGCTGTCTGACGATCAGATCGCCGCGATCGACGGTCTGGATCGTGGCAACCGCATTGGCGGGGACCCGGCTACCGCCGATTTCTGATCCGCCACGACACGGAACATGACGACGCGGGAACGATTCATCCCCGCGTCGTTGTCGTTGGTAGACCTATCAGCGCGGCGGTTCCGCATGTGACGGTTCCGCGTCAGGCTGCCTTGAGGGCTTTCTCCACACCGTCCTCGGGCTTGCCCAGGACCGGGTCGCGGTGGGAGACGACGTCGATGATCATCTTTCCGCGCGCCCCGAACTCGCGGGCCCATCCCTTCCACCACACCTTGTCGTGAATCTGGGAGCGGTCAGGGGTGCCAGTGGCATCCAGACCGGTCATCCGGCACGTCGCGACGGTACGGATCTCGTGGTAGTCCTGCGTCACCATGATGGCCCGGTCGACCCCGAAGATCCGTCGAGCCCGAACACAGGTGTCGTAGGTGTCGAGACCAGCGAAGTCCTCGACGATCCTGGCCGCCGGAACTCCCTTGCTGACGAGGTACGTCTTCATCACCTTGGGCTCGTTGTAGTGAGTCTCTCGGTTGTCTCCCGACACCAGGATGACCTTGGCCTTGCCGCTGCGGTAGAGATCCGCAGCAACGTCGAGGCGTCCTCGCAGATAGGCCGACGGGGTACCCGAGGGCAGGACTTGGGCACCGAGGACAATGGCGACGTCGCGCGGTTCGGTGTCAGCGACGTCATGAACCCTGCCGTATGACAGTGCCCCAGCCAGCGCCCAAGGTCCCAACAGTGCAACAAGGGCAGCAATGCATGTCGACACGATCACAGTGCGAATCGGGTGTCGGCGGTACGAACTCACACTCCCACTGTATAACCCGTGTTTCACTCGCGGCGTCCAGCGACTGCAATGGTGCGTGAAAGCACAAAGAAGTCACCACAGCACCACGTCGCCTATCCAAAACTCTGTCGCTATCCCTACCGCTTATCGCCTTTGCGGAGGATGGCCACTAGAAGGCCAATAATGACCACAAGAATAACGACGGCGACGATCAATATCGAGATAACCCAAGACTCACTCGACATCAATAATACATCCACGCGCTAGACCTTCTCTTCAGCTAGCAACCCAGCAGTAATTTTCATAAACATACGACGATCTAGTTCGCCCTATTATGTAAGCTTAGCTGTTGCGTTAAAGTCTTTTACAGAGAGATCCAGAAATCGAACGAAACGTTCACGACCTATACGAAGGTACAGCGTTTCTTAGGGTGGTGTTTGACGGTATCCCTGCCGCCAAACACCACCCCGCAGTGATCACCGCCGATGATCCCGGTACCAGGTCACCAGGGAGGCCGTGGAGGAATCCTGGGACTCCAGGGCCTTCTCGTCACCGGAAACGGCCGGGGCGATCTGGAGGGCGAGCTTCTTGCCGAGCTCGACACCCCACTGGTCGAAGGAATCGATACCCCACACGACACCCTGCACGAAGGTGATGTGCTCGTACAAAGCGATGAGCTCTCCGAGGACCTTCGGGGACAGCTCGGAGGCCATGATCGACGTCGTCGGACGGTCTCCAGGGAAGACCCGCGCTGGCACAATGGCCTCGTCGGTGCCCTCGGCGCGCACCTCATCAGCAGTCTTACCGAACGCCAACGCAGCGGTCTGGGCGAAGAAGTTGCTGAGGAACAGCTCGTGGACATCGGTCTCGCCATCCCTGGCCGGGTGAGCCGGGTTGGCCACCGCGATGAAGTCGGCGGGGATGAGGCGGGTGCCCTGGTGGATGAGCTGATAGAAGGCGTGCTGGCCGTTGGTTCCCGGCTCACCCCAGAAGATCTCGCCAGTATCTGTGGTCACCGCCGAGCCGTCCCAACGCACCGACTTGCCGTTGGACTCCATGGTCAGCTGCTGCAAGTACGCCGGGAAACGGTGCAGGTACTGGGCGTACGGCAGCACGGCGTGCGAGTGGGCCTTCCAGAAGTTGACGTACCAGATGTTCAACATGCCCATGAGCAGCGGGACGTTCTGCTCCGGTGCAGCAGTGGCGAAGTGCTCGTCAACGGCGCGGAATCCGGCCAGGAAGTTCTCAAATCCCTTCGGCCCGACAGCCACGGCCAGCGAGGTACCGACGGCGGAATCCACCGAATAGCGGCCACCGACCCAGCTCCAGAATCCGAAGGCGTTGACGGGGTCGATGCTGAACTCCTCGACCTTGTCCAGAGCGGTCGAGACAGCAACGAAATGCTTGGCGACAGCTGCGCGACGGGCCTCCTCGGTGTCTTCGATGGCACCGGCGCCGACCAGACCGTCGAGCAGCCAGGCACGCACACACCGGGCGTTGGTCAGGGTCTCGAGGGTGGTGAAGGTCTTGGAGGCGATGATGACCAGGGTCGTCTCGGGGTCGAGATCAGCGGTCTTGACGGCGGCATCCGTCGGATCGATGTTGGAGATGAAACGGCACTCCAGGCCCTCCTGGACGTAGGGTTTGAGGGCCTCGTAGGCCATCACGGGGCCGAGATCGGAACCACCGATGCCAACGTTGATGACGGTGCGGATCGGCTTGCCCGTGACTCCCTTCCACTCCCCGGAACGGACCTTGTCGGCGAAGTCGTAGACCTTCTTGAGGACCTCGTGAACGTCGACGACGGCGTCCCCACCGTCAACGGTGAGGGAGTCGGACTCCGGGCGACGCAAGGCGGTGTGGAGGACGGCGCGGTCCTCGGTGACGTTGATGTGCTCTCCGGAGTACATGGCGTCGCGACGCTCAGCAACCTTGGTCTGGTCGGCCAAGTCGAGAAGGGCGTCACGAATCTCGTCCGTGAGGAGATTCTTGGACAGGTCGACGTGCAAGTCGGCCAGGTCGAGGGTGTAGCGCTCGGCACGCTTCGGATCAGCGTCGAACAACCGGCGCAGCTTGTGCGGCCCGTCGGCGAAGGTGGACCTCAGATCAGTGAGCTTTCCCCAAGCGGGAGTCCTCGTGGCATCAATGGGAGTCTGCATGTTCCCAGCCTAGGAGATGGGGTGGAACCCGTGTCATCGCCGCCTGTCATCAGGAGGTCTCGCCTATCATGTTCGCGATCGACCGAAGGAGGACGCGTGACCGCGAAGCATTGTCGGGCTCTGGCCCTGACGTCGGTTCTCGTCGCCTCCATGATGTCGATGCTGACCCCATCGGCATGTCCGATACAAACACCCTGGTCGACGTCAACGGCCTACGCCGTTCCTCCGGGAGCCACCCCACCCGGCGACCTGTCGATGAGCGCGACCCTCGACCGCTCAGACACCGTGAAGACCAAGGGAACCCTGCGTACCCAGACCGGACAACTGGTTTCAGGTGCTCTCATCAATCTTGCGGTGGATGGGAAGCTGCTCGCCGTCGCGGTGACGGACAACAACGGCACCTGGTCCAGTACCTTGCGGCTTCCGTCCTCGGTCCAAGGCGGGGACCATGAGCTGTCCGCGACGTTCGATGGTACTGGAGGGGTCGGGGCAGCATCGGCGCGCGGCACCTTTTCGATCACCCCGCAGGCCACCGTCCTGACAGCGGCTGTGAAACCGACGGTGGCGGCTCCCGGAGCGTTGCTCAACGTTAACGGGACGGTGACCCTTTCACATCGTCATCCCGTCACCGACAGCCAGGTGGCGATCTGGCTCGGCAATGACGGCGATGCCGCTCTCACCACTCCCACCGATCCGCACGGCAACTTCCAGGCCACAATCCAGGTGCCGTTGGATGTGTCGAATGGGCCTTTCACGATCACAGTCAAGCTCGTCGACTCCCGTTATGGGACCTCTCAGAAGACCTTGACGGTTCAGGTGAACGCATCGACGCCCACTCCAACCCCCAGCCCCACTCCAACTCCGACACCGTCATCTGCCTCCCCAACCCCGTCTCCCACACCGGCTCTCACTCCCGACGAGAGCGGGGAGTCGCAGGACGGCCGGATTCCGCAGATGTCCACCAGTCCAGTCCCCGTCGCGCAGCGCAACCTTCTGGATTCCTTCGGCGGGCGCAAGCCACTACTGATCTTCGCAGCGGTTCTCGGCGTCCTGGTACTCGGCGTCCTCGTCGGATCGATGACTCGCCATCACGGCGGACGGGACAAGGGCCGTCATGAGACCAATGACGATGCCGATTCGTTCTTCAACGACTGGGATCAGTAAGACCGGCGCTGAGGGTGAGTGTCGCCTCAAGGGTTCTCGAGGCGTGAGACGGCTCAGGCGTCCGCGTCAGCAACGACCTGCACAACCGAACGGCAGCGCTCGCGCAGCGCCGAGACGACTCCGTCCTCGCAGGCATCTCCGACGAGGACGTCGTCGAGGCAGACCGCCAAGGCACCAGCTGCCAGCCAGCGACGCATCGCATAGGACCCGATTCCGCCACGCGGGATGAGGGCAGCCCCGGGTGCCATCCGGGTGAGGATGTCGCCGTAACTGGCAGAACCCATGTCAGCCGGGGCGACCTGGACGGCATCGGCTCCGGCACCCCATGCGGCCCGGACCTCAGTGGGCGTCAGGGCGTCAGGGGCGGCTGGGATGCCAGCTTGACGCAGGGCGTCGAGCAGGTCGGGAGTGGCGGCCACCGGGAGGGCGAAGGCAACCCTGTCATTAACCAGGCCCTGGACGTCGTCGACGGCCATGACGCCATGAACACCAATGACGGCACGACGACGGTAGATCTTGAGCACGGCGCGACGGCGGTCTGCGTCGGCGACGGGGAGGGTGAAGACGCGAACCTTCTCCTGAATCATGGCCTCGATCGGGGCCATAAGATCCGATGCCGGAACGTCGGGCAGAACAGCGATGACCTTGGACGACAGCACCTCGTTCGGGAACACCAGCCGACCATCGCTGGGGGCATCGATGGGACCAGACTCGTCAGTCTCTGCGCTCATGGGTCACATCATGCCGCATGTCGGCGTCGGCCCGGCGCCCACCGCCCGACAGGACACCTGGAGTCCAGGTGTACCGACAGGTTTTCGTCCACTGTGGAATAACTGAAGTTCGGTGACTGTTCCCCACATGTACGCCGGTGGCCGTCACTCGGTCACCATGAACGAAGGAGATTTCGCATGGCTGACACCGTGAACGTTCCAGCCCCTGCCGGGCAGACCACCACCAAGCTCGAGAACGCCGAGGCCGGCTTCAAGGCCTCCAAGACCCTCTCCGCGAACCTCCAGAAGGTTCTCGTCGACTTCATCGCGCTGGAGTTGGTCGGCAAACATGCCCACTGGAACATCGTCGGCCCGAACTTCCGTGACCTCCACCTGAACCTTGACGAAGTCGTCGGGATCGCCCGCGAGGGTGCCGACGAGGTGGCCGAGCGCATGCGTGCGCTCCACGCTTCCCCGGACGGCCGTCCCGCCGTGGTCGCTGCCAGCACCACCCTTCCTGAGTCCCCCCAGGGAGAGGTCCTGACCCATGACGCAATCAAGGTCATCACCGCTTCGATTGAGGCCGTGACCGGCACCATGCGCGAGGTCCACGACCAGATTGACGAGGAGGATCCCACCTCTGCCGACATCCTGCACGGCTTCATCCAACAGCTCGAGCAGCAGGCCTGGTTCATCAGCGCCGAGACCCGCACCCCGTCCGCGCGCTGATTCGTCGGTTCTCTTCCAGACAATCCATCGTTCAACACACCGCGGGCCCCGAAATGATCTCGGGGCCCGCGGTGATGTGTGTCATGTGGGGGTGTGAATCAGCGGTCCTGGCCATCCATGCGGGTGAGACACAGCTGGCGCAGCTGGGACGACAGCAATAGCCAATCAACCACGGGCGAACACGACCAACACCGGTCACGTCCGAGCCCACCACTACATTGGAAACCGTTCTGGCCGCCCCGATACGAGGAGACACCGTGCACCTGGCCGAAGCCCTTGACGGCATGGTCGACGGTCGTGCCCCGGTCACCACCGACCGCGGGGAGCGCCAACCGGGCTGGGACTCCCCCGGTGCCCGTCCTCTCGACGCCGACATGGCCTTGGACCACATCGAGCGAGCCGTCGCCCGGGACGGCATCTCCATGTACGAGCACCAGGAGGAGGCGATCCTCGAGATCCTGTCGGGCAACCACGTCATCGTCACTACCCCGACCGGGTCCGGGAAATCCCTCATCGCCACCGCAGCCCACTTCGCCTGCGTGGCTGCGGGAGGACGCTCCTACTACACCGCCCCCATCAAAGCCCTCGTCAGCGAGAAGTTCTTCAGCCTCTGCGAGATCTTCGGAGCCACCAATGTCGGCATGGTCACCGGCGACGCCTCCGTCAACTCCGATGCCCCCATCATCTGCTGCACCGCCGAGATCCTTGCCAACATCGCCCTGCGCGAGGGTCGCCATGCCAACGTCGACCAGGTTGTCATGGACGAGTTCCACTTCATCGGCGACCCCGACCGGGGCTGGGCCTGGCAGGTGCCGCTGTCCGAACTCCCGCAGGCCCAGCAGATCGTCATGAGCGCAACCCTCGGTGACGTCACCGACCTGTCCGAGGGCCTCACCACCATCACCGGACGCCCCACCAGCGTCATCACCGGAGTCGTCCGCCCCGTCCCGCTGCAGTACTCCTGGTCAATGAAACCCGACCACGAGGCCATCGAGGAGCTCGTCGAGGAGCAGAAGGCCCCGGTCTACATCGTCCATCCGTCCCAGAAGCAGGCTCTGGAACGCGCCCAGTCCATGACGTCGATGAAGTTGGTGAGCACCGAGGAGCGTCACGGCATCGCCGCCGAGATCGCCGACTTCCGCTTCTCCAAGGGATTCGGCTCGACGGTGCGCAAGTTCATCACCTCGGGCATCGGGGTCCACCACGCCGGGATGCTTCCGAAGTACCGACGCCTCGTCGAAACCCTCGCCCAACAGGGCAAGCTCAAGGTCATTTGTGGCACCGACACCCTCGGGGTCGGCATCAACGTGCCGATCCGCACCGTCATGTTCACCTCCCTGACGAAGTTCGACGGTCGACGCACCCGAGTCCTGAAGTCCCGTGAGTTCCACCAGATCGCCGGTCGCGCGGGTCGGGCCGGATTCGACACCGTCGGCTACGTCGTCGCCCAAGCACCCGAGCACGTCATCGCCAACGAGAAGGCTCTTGCCAAGGCTGGGGACGACCCGAAGAAGCGTCGCAAGGTGCAGCGTCACAAGCCACCGGAGGGGTTCGTCAACTACTCCGAGGAGACCTTCACCAAACTCGTCGAGTCCACCCCGGAAACTCTGCACGCACGTATGAGGATCACCGAGGCGATGCTGCTCAATCTGCTGCAGCGTGACGAGGACACCGCCCGGGCGGTCCAGCACCTCGTCGATTCCGCCACCCCGGTCGTCGCCGAGCGGCGTCGCCTCTACCGTCGCGCCGTGCAAATCGGACTGTCCCTGCTGCGCTCCGACGTCGTCCACCGTCTCGACGAGCCCACCCCCGGTGGCCGCAGGTTCGCCATGAACGAGGACCTGCAGGACGACTTCGCCCTCAACCAGCCGCTGTCGGCTTTCGCCAGCGAGGCCGTCGCAACCCTCGACCCGGAGTCTGCCACCCACGCCCTTGACGTCGTCAGCGTCATCGAGGCCACCCTCGACAACCCGATGAGCATCCTCATCGCCCAGCAGCATGCCGCGCGTGGCGAGGCCATAGCGCGCATGAAGGAGGACGGCTACGACTACGAGGATCGAATGGCCGCCGTTGAGGAGATCGAGTGGCCACGCCCGCTCGAGGAGACCCTCGACGCCCTGTTCGAAATCTTCGCCCCGAGCCACCCGTGGATTCCCTGCGACGCCCTGCAGCCCAAGTCGGTCGTGCGCGACATGTACGAACGCGCCATGACCTTCGGCGAGTTCTGCGCTCATTACAAGGTACAACGCAGCGAGGGGCTGGTGCTGCGCTACCTGACCGACGCCTACCGTGCGCTGCGTCAGACGGTCCCCGAGTCCGAGCGGACCGAGCAGCTTGCCGACGTCATCGCCTGGCTTGGCGAGGTCGTCCGCTCCACCGACTCCTCCCTCATCGACGAATGGGAAGAACTCACCCATCCCGTCGATGAGGAACCCGAACAGGTCCGTCCGGTACGCACCTTCACCTCCAACCAGCGGGCCTTCACCGTCATGGTGCGCAATGCCATGTTCCGCAAGGTGATCCTGGCCGCAGACGACGACTTCGAGGCCCTGGGAGCCCTCGAGCCCGACAGTTCTGCCATGACGACCAATGCCTGGGAGGACACCCTGGGCGACTACTGGGACGAGCACGACGAGATCAACGACGGCCCGGACGCCCGCGCCCCCGGTCTGTTCCTGATCGAGAAGGAGTCGGGACGCCGCAACGACAGAATCTGGTTGGTCCGTCAGATCATCGACGACCCTGCCGGCAACCACGACTGGTCGATCACCGCGACCGTCGACCTCGACGAGTGCGACGAGGCCGAGGACCTGGTACTTCGGACAAGGGCCTTCAGCCGGCTGGATTGACCCACTCCACCATTCGCCCCTCGCGCAGGGTCGCAGGGACGTCGATGATCCGCTGGTTTCCGCTTCCCCGCCATGGCAGGGTGAGGGTGCGTCGTGCCAGCTGGAAAGGTCCGTCGACCAAGACGTCCACCTGGTCCAGCATCTCGGCCAGCTCTGGGTTGTGACGGGCCTGACGCAGCAGGGCATCCATGGTGAATCCGGACCATGCCCAGACGTCCCACCCCATTTCGTGGGCAGCACGGGCCAGCCTCGCACAATCGCCAGGTTGACGGCTCGCCTCACCGCCCGAGAGCGTCAGTCCAGACGCCAACACCGACGACCTCATCGCGGTGATGATCTCCTCGGCGTCGATCTCGTGGCCACCGCAGGGGTCCCAGGTTCCAGGGTTCTGGCACCCGGGACACCCCAGCGGGCATCCTTGCGCGAAGACCGTGAAGCGGATGCCGGGGCCATCGACGATCGACTCCGGCTCGAGCCCGGCAACCCTCATCCTCGCTCCGATCTCACCCGTGCTTGACGCGGTCGCCGACCTCGGCACGCTTGGCGTCGTTGAACCGATCCAGCCCACCGACGAGATAACCAGTGATGCGGCGAATCCGGTCGAAGGGCCCACAATCCTCATGACGGCCACACTTGGGGCACTCGTCATCGATGATCCCGGTGTAGCCGCACTGCGGATCCCGGTCGACCGGATGGTTGATGGACCCGTACCCGATTCCGCTGGCAGCCATGTGCCGCACGAGGGCCTCGAAGGCGTCGACGTTGCGTGCCGGATCCCCCGACAGCTCGACGTACGAGATGTGACCGCCGTTGGTGAAGGCGTGGTAGGGAGCCTCGATGCGGATCTTGTCCGCAGCACCGATGTGGTACCAGACGGGCACGTGGAAGCTGTTGGTGTAGTACTCCCGGTCGGTGATTCCCGGGATCGACCCGTAACGCTGACGGTCCATCCGCACGAACCGCCCCGACAGCCCCTCGGCCGGGGTGGCCAGGGCCGAGAAGTTCAACCCGGTGCGCTCGGCGGCCTCGTCCATCCTCTCTCGCAGGTGACCGACGATCCGCAGACCGAGCTGTTGGGCCTCCTCCGACTCGCCGTGATGGACGCCGATCAAGGCCGTCAGGGTCTCGGCCAACCCGATGAACCCCACCGACAGGGTTCCGTGCCTGAGTACCTCGGCGACAACATCGTCAGGCCCCAAGTCCTCCGAGTCGATCCAGACCCCCTGGCCCATGAGGAAGGGGAAGTTTCGCACCAGCTTGTGGGACTGGATCTTGAGCCGGTCGAGCAACTGGTCGATGACGAGGTCGATCATCCGGTCGAAGGAGGCGAAAAAGGCATCAACGTCGTGGTTGGCCTCGATCGCCAACCTCGGCAGGTTGATCGAGGTGAAGGACAGGTTCCCGCGTCCCCAAGTCTGTGCCCGCGAGGGGTCGTGGACGTTCGACATCACCCGGGTGCGGCAGCCCATGTAGGCGATCTCGGTCTCGGGATGGCCGGGCACGTAGTACTCGGCGTTGAACGGGGCGTCTTGGAAGGAGAAGTTCGGGAAGAGGCGCTTGGCGCTCACCCGGCAGGCCAGCCGGAACAGGTCATGGTTGGGGTCACCGTCGTCGAGGTTGACGCCCTTGTGCACCCGGAAGATCTGGATCGGGAAGATCGCGGTTTCCCCACCGCCAAGACCGGCCTCGGTGGCCTCCAGCAGGCAGTGCATCACCATCCGCGCCTCCGGGCTGGTGTCGGTGCCGTAATTGATCGAGGAGAACGGGGTCTGTGCCCCGGCTCGCGAGTTCATGGTGTTGAGGTTGGCGATGAGGGCCTCCATCGCCTGGTAGGTCTGACGACGTGTCTCCTCGACGGCCTGGCGACGAATTCTGTCGGCGACCCGGTCGGTGTCGTCGACGAGCCCGGCAAACAGTTCCGCCACCTGCTCCTTCTCATGGACCAGCGCGGCCGCGTCCGGCTCCAGCACCCATCCCGACGCCACCTGGCGCACTTGGTCAAGACGGTCCTCGTCGCCACCGAGAACTTCGAAAATCCTCGTCAAACCGGTTTGGGCAGCCTTGCTGAAGGTCTTGGCGACCCCCGGGGCCATGTCCCGGTCGAAGTTCGGCACCGCCTGGCCGCCGTGTTGGTCATTCTGGTTGGACTGGATCGCGATGCAGGCCAGGGCGGCGTACGAACCGATGGACTGCGGGGATCGCAGGACGCCGTGGCCGGTGGAAAAACCGTGCTCGAAGAGGTCGGTGAGGTTGATCTGACAGCAGGTCGTCGTCAGGGTGAGGAAGTCGAGGTCGTGGATGTGGATGTCCCCGTCACGATGGGCGGCGGCATGGGAGGGGTCGAGCACCTCGAGCAGGTTGAACTGCTTGGCCGACTCGGTTCCGTAGCGCAGCATCGACCCCATCGCGGAGTTGCCGTCGACGTTGGCGTTCTCCCGTTTGGCGTCGGCTTCCTCGGCGGTGGCGAAGGTGATCTCACGCAAGGTACGCATGAGGGCGGACTGCTGGTCGCGAGCAACGGTGCGACGCTGACGGTAGAGGATGTAGGCCTTGGCGACGCCGTCGTGTCCCTGATCCATGAGGGTCTTCTCGACGAGGTCCTGGATGGCCTCGACATCAGGGGTGTCCTCACCCATCTCGCTCAGTCGGGAGAGCACCTCGAGGGCAACCTCGGAGGCCAACAGTTCGGGGGCGTCGCCGCCACAGGCGACGAAGGCTTTGCGGACGGCCTCGACGATCTTCGTCGAGTCGAACCGGATCACCCTGCCGTCCCTCTTGCGGATGGACGTGGGAACCGTGCGTGGGGTGGTCAGGTCGTCTGGCTGGACAATCGTCGACATGCTCTCTCCTCGAAGCAGCGCACGAGTGGGGCAGGTTCACCCCGGGCCGTCTCGCACGCCCGTTGTCGTACCGGGTCGCCGACCCGGGCGCTGGCAGGTCTTCGGACTTCAGGGCGTTTCGCCGTCAGACGAGTTCCTACCGAGCGACGCTTCCCAACCGGATGGCCAGTGCGTATGTCGCCGTCGTTCCCTGTCACCGCTGCGGGGCAGTTCCGGTTTCCCACCGGATTCCCTCTTTCCTCCCATCGCCACCAGATGTGGATACAACCCCTACATCTGGTGTCTGGCGATGAGAACCAGCACAAGATGAAGGGTATACGCATCTCATCACATCTGCACACTCACCCCTTCACCTCGTCATCAGGGGTGGGCTTCCCCGCGTTCGGAACCGGTCGTGACACCCCTTCGGATCGCGCATCAGGCTGGCATCATGGACACACACCCAGGGAAAGGACACAACCCATGGAGATCACCAGCACGTCGATCACCGACGGCCAGCCGATTGACCTGGCCCACGCCCATGCAGATGCGGGTGGCAAGAACATCAGCCCCCAGCTGAGCTGGACGCCCGGCCCGGAGGGCACCGCGTCATACGCGATCACCGTCTACGACCCCGATGCCCCCACCGGTTCCGGCTTCTGGCACTGGATCCTCGCCGACATCCCAGCCGACGTCACCTCCCTCGATGAGGGCGGCCCGCTGCCTTCCGGTGTGCGCGAGTGGACCAATGACTACCAGGAGGACGGCTACTCCGGAGCCTGCCCGCCGCCCGGACCGGCCCACCGCTACATCCACACCGTCCATGCCATGCCGAGCGAGCATCTCGACATTCCTGACGACGCCGCCAACGTCCAGGTCCGCTTCGTCATCCACACCAGCGAGCTGGACTCCGCGTCGATCACCGGAACTTTCAAGCAGTCCTGACCACGGACACACGAGCCGTCCGGTGTCGGCGACCCCTGCTTGACTGACGTAGTGAAGCTTCGGCAGACATTGCTCATCCTCCTCGTCATCGCCGGCCTGGTGACGCTGCCGCTTTCTGCCAACGCCGAGCCATCAGCGCCCACCCCGACGACAGCCAGCACCGGCTACGCCAGCGGGTCCACAACAACGCTCACGTCCGCCGCCACCCTCACCCCAGGGGCAGGAATGGGCTGGGACTCGGACCCGGTGTCCTCGGAGCTGGCCTCTCGGATGGGCTGCGCCTCGGTGATGTTCGTCGGCGTCCGAGGGTCGGGCGAGACCCCTCCGTTCGGCAGCACCATCACGTCGGTTCGTGACGCCCTGGCCCAGAAGTGGAAGGGCAGGGGAACAGTTCGTCAGGTCTACCTGGACTACCCCGCCGCTGACCCTCACACCCTGCAGAGAGCATCGATGAGCAGTCTCCTCTTTGACGCGACCATGCCGTCGACCGAGTACTTCGACTCGGCGGCTCTGGGAGCGAAGAAACTCACCACCCTCCTCAACGAGGAGAAGAAACAGTGCCCGAAGGAATGGGTGGTGCTCGCCGGATTCTCGCAGGGGTCCCAGGCCATCACCCAGGCCCTCGCCCAGACCGACACCCCGCAACGTCTGGCAGGCGCCCTCCTGGCCGGGAATCCGGACCATTACCCGGGACAGAACGTTCAGGAGCTCAGCGGCGATGCCGACCAGTCCGCCATCGGAATGGCTGCGATGCTCTACTACCTGCGTGAACGAGCCAACGCGACTCCCGGAGCCGATCGCGACTCTCAGATGCGGGCAGTCATCAAGGCCGCCCTCGGCCTGAGCCAGGAGTCCATCGATCATGAAGCCCTGGACGCCGACATGGTCAAGGTCGGCGCGGCCATCCCCGCGGAGGCGTATCCCGAGACCTATTCGGTGTGCATGAAAGGCGATCCGGTCTGCGACGCCGCCCCCGCCCTGACGCGCATCCTCACCTTGCAGTCAACCTGGCAGGACGAGCTCAACCAGGGTCGCCCCATCCACATGGGGTACACCCGAACCATCCTGGACGCCTCGTTGGACCGGATCGCCCAGCGCGCCAATGCCGTGGGCGCCGCCGAGGCCAAGGGCGCGCCACTTCCCCACGGACAGCCGGTGACGGTGTCGACTCGCCAGTGGGGTCCATTGCAGATCGGCGTCGCCGTCGGTGCCGGAGTGCTCGGTCTGG
The DNA here is from genome assembly GCF_051303185.1 of Cutibacterium nasicola. Taxonomy (GTDB): domain Bacteria; phylum Actinomycetota; class Actinomycetes; order Propionibacteriales; family Propionibacteriaceae; genus Cutibacterium. The sequence goes on from NZ_JBPPGE010000003.1 coordinate 79,124, forward strand.
CACTGGGGTGGTTCCTCGGCCGAACCGGGCAACGGCGTCAGCGTCGCCATCACTGGCACTGAGTACTCAAAGCTCGAAGAACCACTGCCCGGTGGCAAGGACGCCGATGACGTCGGCGAGCAGCAGGACCCCGAAGGCCGCCAGCAGCGCAGAGATCCCGCGATGGGCTGCGACGGCGTGGTCCTCGCGAATGCTGGTCACCACCCGAGTGACTCGGTCAGGCCCGCCGACGAGGTAGGCAGCGACAAGGACGATGAGCAGGCTGTGGCTGCAGGCCACCCAGATGAGGGACTCGACGACGGCCCAGCTGGCGTGCGGCAGGTGGGCGGCATGGACGAGCATCGCCCAGAATGCCGGGTCGACGAGGGAGGACAGTCCCACCAGCAGACCACTGACGGCAAGCGCACCGGGCTCCGTCGAGCGGGGAGCGGCCGAGGTGTTCTCGTCAAGTTCCTTCGTCGCTGCCCCTGGACGCAGTCGCCATACCCCCCAGCTCACGAAAGCCACACCCAAGATGGCCACCAGCCACACCCAGACCAGATGAGGAACATGTAGTCCATGAATGCCCAGCCGGGCAAGCAAGGCTCCCAGACCGAGCACTCCGGCAACCCCGAAGATGGCGGAGGTTCCCACCGAGGTGAGTACCAGGATGACAACGCCGCGACGTCGCACCCCTAGTCCCAGCGCTGCCAGCAGCACGAAGGAACCCAGCGGGTCGAAACCGGCAATACCCAGGGCGAAGGCCGCGGCGAGGAAGGACAGCACGGGGACAGGCTACTCGGTACGCATGTGATGGCCCGTCATGACACGGCTCAAAGCCCTCGATTTCACTTAGATGCCCCAACCGTGCTATCGTCAACGAGTTGGGTCCACCGAAGGGGCCTGATGCGCGAGTGGCGGAATGGCAGACGCGCTGGCTTCAGGTGCCAGTGTCCCTTGGGACGTGGAGGTTCAACTCCTCTCTCGCGCACAACAGGTGCTTCACGCACGTGAGCCCGATTGCTTCACGCAACTCCCGGCCAGAGATCATCTGACCGGGAGTTTTCGCGTTCTGGGTGGATTTTCTGTTCACCGAAACCTCCACCATTGATCTGGGGGCGCAGGCTCACTTGGGGAGGTCGCCGCCCACCAAGGGGACCGACCCCTGCGCACGCACATCATGCCAAGTCATCGGCGAGGCGATCCTTGGCGCGGATACCCCGTAACCCCGTCAACGGACCGATCAATGCCAGCAGACCGAGGACAGCCACCCAACCCAGGACCCAGTCATGTGGGACCGACAAGTGAAGCGAGTGGGACATGCCATGCGCGAGGATCACGGGGCCAACAGCTACGAGGCTCGCAAGAAGTCCGCAGGTCACCACCAGTAGCAGGCTCTGGATGATGGGAACCGTACGGCAGAACTTTGGTGGCAGGCCGATGGCCAGGAGCTGTCGACTCTGACCACGCGCCGTCTCGCCAAAGGAAGAACACACACCCATGGTGATGGTGACTCCGATGACAAGCAGCGCCAAGCACACCGCCCACAAACTGGGTGGAAGTTCCGGCTTCGGCGGGACTTTGTAGTAAGTCAGAACACGCGGGTCCAACTTCTGAGTGTGAACGAACTCGATTGCCTTCGCGATCTGGGCCTCGTCAACACCGGCATACACCCACCGGTCGGGCATGGATGCTGCATGCAGTGCTTTGGCAGAACTCTCCAGCAAGACTCCGCCATATATGAAACTCCATGTCGGGGGAACCGCCACATGCCGAGTCGGCACGCCAACGCGACGCCCGCTGTCCAAGGAGAGTTCCACGGTGTCGGGGAATTCATCGAAGCCCAACATCGTACCGTCCTGCAATGCGGCGCGTTGCCCTTGGTCCAACGTGATGCCAAGAACACGTTCAGCTTCTGATGGCTGGGTAACTACCATGACCCCCTGCGCCCCCGGAGTTCCGGTGGGGGAAATCTGGCCCTCCAGGATGTGGACCGCCAGGGGTGCAGGGAGCCCCGCACCGGCTTGTATCCGCTGCGGCAGATTCTTTGGCAACGGTTGGCCACTGGGAGACTGGACAACCAACTGTCCGGGGATCGCCATGCTGAGCGCGGCGCTGGAGCTCAGGTAGGACGCCATGATCACAGTGACGCTCGCTGGGATCGCAAGGCACATGCACAGAGCTGATCCCAGGGCCCGGACCCTGGGCCGATCGGCGCGCACATTGGTCAGCGCCAGCCGCCCGGACAGGGATGGCAGATGTAGCACGGCGATGAGTCCTGTGAGGATGTCGGGCACGACCAGAGCCAGACCCAGGGCGCTGAGGACAACGCTTTTGACGGCACCATCGAGCTGACGTGCACCATAGACAGTGATCAAGGCAGCCATCAGCAGGCCCACCGCCCCAATCCGTCGGCCCCAACTCAAGAGCGAGGCAAATCGGGCGGACCCCTGTCCCGGACGCCACGACACGTTCTGGAAGATGGCGATACTCAGCAGCGAAAGAATGACGGTGAGCCCCAAAAGTGACAATCCCAGAAGAATCACCGGGACTGTGGGGCTGAGTGGCTGAGTCATGAAGTGCGGCAAAACTGCGGACCGTATCACTTGCCCGGCGAGCCAGCCGATCCCGACGCCAATCAAGCAGGCTCCGAGACAGACGAGTAGAACGACACCGAGAGTGGGGAGCAGGGTCGCCGACATGGGGATACCCATGCGAAGCATTGCGGCACGCTCTACCTGGAGGGACCTCGATAGTCGAGTGGTCGTGGTCAGCTGAACGGCACCACACAGGAGAAGACAGGGGATCACGATCAGGTATGAACTATGCGCGAACAAGGACCGCTGGGCGCGGCCCTGCAGGAAGGCACGATCCAAAGCCCCCGCATGCAGGTCATCGACTGGCGTACCAGACGCTTGTGCGATCACAGGAATCATGGCGTCCAGCTCAACCCCGTCCCACAGGTACTGGGTTGTAGAGGTGAGGTCGGGGTACCCCGTTGACGCGGCGGCCGACATCTGCCGCCAAGTCCCCGGTGCGCCCACAACCTCCAGCCCCTTGGTGGCATAGACATCCCGAAAGGTTCCGACCACGGCGAGACGAGTGGAGTTGCTGAAGGCCCTGATGGTGGAGGGATTACCAAGACGCACCGAGAGCGTCTCCGACAGCATGACTTCACCGGATCGACTGGGCCACCGTCCCGCCGCGGGCGCGTAGCGGGAGGGCTTGCTCCCCTGCTGCCACTCCATGTATTCGAGACGATCCTGCGGACCGGTGGACAGACCCGTGGAGCGAAAGCCGTCGATCTGGAGATCTGATCCGTACACGGCAACGCGCACATTCTTGGCACCGGCTGCCGTCATCGCCTCCAGAACGGCGCGATCCGGGTAGCGGGTGGCCTGCTGTTGATGAACGACCACGGAGGCGCCACTTGGGCCAAGCTCGCGATCCGCAACCTGAGCACCACTGAGCGCGAAAGACGACACAGCGATGTACAACGCCACGAACGCTGCCACCACAGCCAGCAACGGTACGGCCGCGGTGAAGCGGCTGCGGTTACGACTCCAAATCCTCAACAGTGCGATGTTCAGACTGTGACTCACTTGATGACCTGCCCATCGCGCAGCACTGTCATTGAGTCGCAGAATCGGCCCGCGATCGGGTCATGGGTGGCAACCACCACGCACATCGACTGCTCGTGCGCCAGAGCGGCGAAGAGCTTGAAGAGCTCCTGCGAGTTAGCCGAGTCCAGCGCCCCGGTTGGTTCGTCAGCCAACAGAACTTTTTGCCCGCCAGCCAACGCACGCGCGACGCCGACGCGCTGGCGCTGGCCTCCCGACACCTCCGACGGGCGACGGTCACCCAGTTGGTCAATCCCGACGCGTACCAAGGCATCCTCAGCCGCCCTGCGACCTTGGGTACGATTTTGGCCACGCGCCCACAGTGGCAATGCCACATTCTCGATGTTCGTCATCTCCGCGATGAGATTGTTGTCCTGGAAGATGACGGACACGTGTTCCAGTCGATACCGAGCCCGTGCCGCCTCATCCAATTCGGAGACACGTTGACGGTTCACCTCAATTTCCCCGGCATCGGGGACGTCCAGACCGGCGAGCAGATTGATCAGCGTGCTCTTCCCCGATCCACTCTCCCCCATGAGGGCGTGTAGACCTGACGACGAAAACTCAATATCTACACTTCGAAGTGCTTCAACCCGACCCGCACCAACACCGAAGGATTTGGACACTCCAACCGCAGCGATCATTCTCGCCCCCTCCAATCCACCAAGGACTTTGCCGGGGGTTGAGTCTGCCGTCCGGGGGGCAAACCTCCCCGGCGACGTCATCGGTTGCACCAATGGACAGGAATCAGTGGACATTCGTGCACGGTTCATCGGTAGGTGCATGGGTTGAAACAGAGCGGACTCATCAAGAGTTGGCCTTCCCTGCGAAGGCCGTCCCATGCACGATCGAGCACACTGCGGCGAGTGCTACGATCGCGGCACCCCAGCGGACCAGAGCGAGGCGGCGATGAGAGCGGGCTGGCCAAACAACCGTGCGAGGCGCTTGCCATCGGTGTTGAGGCCGAAACCGTCTCGACGCGCCGCATACTGGTCGATGTTGCCGGGGAAGACGGCGGCGTAAAAACCGGCCAGGGCAACGCCAGTCAGCTCGCGATGACGCGGCAAGACCAGCATCGCGCCCCCGAGAAGGATCTCGACGACGCCAGAACCAATGACGACGGGGTCCTTGTCGCCGGGGAACCAGTCGGGCACTTGGGCCTGGAACTCCTGACGCTTGAAAGACAGGTGGGAGACACCGGCGTAGACCATCAGGCCTCCGAGCCCGAGTCGTGCGAGGGTCTGGGAGCGGCGTGGGGATGTGGACATGGAAATGGCCCTTCTGGATGGTGGAGCGGCAGTCGTCACTCCAGTTGGGTGGACAGGTCGTCCAGGAATGCCTTGACCTGGGCGAGTTGTTCTGGTGGAGCCGGGTACAGCGCGAGCACCTGTTCGGGAACTCTGGTTGCCCTGACACGCAAGGATCGCCCCTCCTGCGTCAGGCTGATCAGGCGACGTCGTTCGTCATTGTCACTCCATTTACGGGTGATGAAGCCAGCCTGCTCCAACCGCCGCAGCAAGGGGGTCAGGGTGCCACTGTCAAGGTGTAGCCGAGCTCCGATGTCATTGACGCCGACGGGCTCGTCGGCACGCCACAAGACGAGCATGACGAGGTACTGGGGGTAGGTGAGATCGATGTCCTCAAGCAGTGGCCGATAGGCGCGCGTCACTGCCCTGCTGGCCCTATACAGGGAGAAGCAGAGCTGATGATCAAGGTCGAGGGTCGGGTCGCTCACGTCCCAAGAGTATCGAGGATTGGGGATTGTGCACAATTTAGTTGTGCGCTACGTTGTTGGTACGTCCGCGAACCACAAGTGGTCTCGCAGCTACATCACGCCAGCCAGGAGGCACCATGATTGAGATCGAGCCCGTTTACACCACCGAGGCCATCGCCACCGGAGCTGGCCGCAATGGTCACGTCCAAACTGCTGACGGCCGGTTGTCCCAGGACCTGGCCGTCCCGGTCGAGATGGGTGGCAGCGGCCAGGGGATGAACCCAGAGCAACTGTTTGCCGCCGGCTATGCCGCGTGCTTCCACTCTGCACTGCAGATGGTGGCTCGTCAGGCGAAGAAGGACCTGGGCGACTCTTCCGTGGGCGCGGGAGTCTCGATCGGCCAGGCAGGAAAGGGCTTCGGCTTGGCCGTCGCCCTGGAGGTCGTCGTCCCCGCCCTGCCCCATGACGAGGCACAGCAACTGGCCGACCAGGCCCACCAGGTCTGCCCTTACTCGAACGCCACCCGCGGCAACATCCGCGTCGACGTCACTGTCGTCGACGACTGACTCCAACGCGGCGCTAGGGGGATCCCCTAGCCGGCACTGCGGTGTGACGTCACCGTCTCGCCGTTTTGAACGACCGCAGTCACGACAATGGAGGCATCCACGAATACGTACCGCACCCAGAACCCTTCGACGGACGAACTCATCGACAGCTGGGAGTCTCTCGACCCCAGCGAGGTAAGCGGTGTGATCAACGCCGCTGACGAGGCATTCGCTTCTTGGCGACACAGAAGCGTCGGGGAGCGGGCCGACATCTTGGCTCGGACCGCGCGCCTGTTCGAGGAGAGGGCTGACACACTCGCCGTGATCGCCGCCACCGAAATGGGTAAGCCCGTCGCCCAGGGCGTCGCCGAGGCGCAACTTGTCGCCCAGATTTTCGACTACTACGCCCAGCACGCCGACGAGCTGATGGCCGGCGACATCCTTCCGAAGCAAGGCGCAAACTCCTCCCATGTGGAGAAGGAGCCGTTGGGGGTACTGCTCGGCGTGATGCCGTGGAACTTCCCCTATTACCAGCTCGCTCGCTTCATCGCCCCCAACCTCCTGTTGGGCAACACGCTACTGCTGAAGCCGGCCTCGATCTGCGCCGCCTCGGCGCTTGAGATGGCCAAAATCCTCGATGAGGCCGGTCTGCCGAAGGGTGTGTACCAGACGATTCTCGTGGATAGCTCCCACATCGAGAGCATCATCGCCGACCCGCGTGTGCGCGGCGTCTCCTTCACGGGTAGTGAGGGGGCTGGCGCTTCGGTCGCGTCCGCAGCCGGCAAGCACCTCAAGAAGGCTGTGCTGGAGTTGGGTGGCTCCGATCCGCTGATCGTTCTTGGTGGCGACATCGACGCGGTGGCAAACAGCGCCGCCCAAGCTCGGTTGAGTAACGCCGGACAGGCTTGCAACTCGCCGAAACGGATGATCGTTCTGGACGAGTTCTACGACGCTTTCGTCGACGGCTTGTCGGCCGCATTCTCGGCGGCGGTGGTCGGGGACCCCCGCGACGAGGCCACCACCGTGGGCCCGATGTCAAGCACACAAGCCCGTGACGAACTCATGGCGTTGGTTGACGACGCTGTGAGCCACGGTGCGCGCGTCGTCATGGGCGGACATCCTCGCTCCGGACGCGGCGCTTTCATGGAACCGACAGTGTTGACCGACGTGACCCGTGAGATGCGCGCGTGGTCAGAGGAACTCTTCGGGCCGGTCGCGGTCGTCTACCGGGCCGCCAATGTTGATGAAGCCGTGGCGCTGGCCAACGAGAGCGACTTCGGGCTGAGCGGCTCGGTGTGGTCCGACGACCTCGAGCTTGCCGAGCAGACAGCGCGACGTCTGGACGTAGGCATGGCCTACGTTAACGAGCACGGCACCAGCCTCGCCGGGCTGCCCTTCGGTGGCGTCCGTCGCTCCGGCTTCGGCCGAGAACTGGGGAGCTACGGCGTTGACGAATTCGTCAACAAGCGCCTGGTGCGCGTGTCCGATTCGGTGACGGGCGCCCACTGACTTTCAGCCTCGGATCGGAGGCGATCCGTCAATCCGCCATGTCCAGCGCAACAACCCATGTTGAAAGGAACACCCGTCATGGCCCGTATCCTGATGGTCCTCACGTCACACGATCAGCTTGGCGACACAGACCGTAAGACCGGCTTTTGGCTTGAGGAATTCGCCGCTCCCTACTACGTGTTCGGTGATGCCGGACACGAGATCACTCTGGCCTCGCCGAAGGGCGGACAGCCCCCGGTCGACCCGACGAGCGCGCTGCCACAGATGCAGACCGAGGCGACCCGTCGATTCGAGACCGACGATGCCGCCAAGGCCGCGCTGGCGGCCACTGTCCGTCTGTCGGAGGTTGACCCGGCCCAGTTCGACGCCGTCTTCTACCCGGGCGGCCATGGCCCGCTGTGGGATCTCGTCGACGACCCCGCCTCGAAGCAGATTATCCTCGACAGTGACGCTGCCGGCAGGCCACTGGGGCTGGTCTGCCACGCTCCCGGTGTTCTGCACGCCGTCAAGAAGCAGGATGGAACGTCGCTGATTGTCGACCGTTCGGTGACCGGCTTCACGAATGGCGAGGAGGAAGCCGCCGGCCTGACCTCCGTCGTCCCGTTCCTGGTCGAGGACTCCCTCACGGAGGCGGGCGCCCGCTACAGCAAGGGCGCCGACGGCGAAAGCTACGTCGTCACGGATGGGACGTTGGTCACCGGGCAAAACCCGGCCTCGTCGGCTGATGCCGCCCAACGACTCCTCGACCTGTTAACCCACTGATCAGCGCTCTGCCTAGCAGAAGGAGAAACATGACCACCCGAACCCGCGAGATCCACCTCGCATCCCGTCCCGTTGGGAAACCCACCCTGGACAACTTCCGCACCGTTGAGGTGGACCTACCCGATCTCGACGACGGCCAGATCCTTGTCCGCAACACCATCATGTCGGTGGACCCGTACATGCGCGGCCGGATGGACGACGTCGAGTCTTACGTGCCCCCCTTCCAGATTGACCAGCCGCTGGACGGCGCAGCCGTCGGCGAGGTGATCGAGTCGCGTGTGGAGCAACTTCCTGTGGGCACCAAGGTGACCCACGGTCTGGGGTGGCGCGAACACGCCATCCTGGCTGGTGACGCGGTGCGTCCGCTCACCGCTCAGGGCGTGCCGGACAGCGCCTATCTCGGTGTCCTGGGCATGCCGGGCCTGACCGGCTACGCAGGCTTGCTGCTGGCCGGTGAGATGCACCAGGGCGACGCGGTCTTCGTTTCCGGCGCGGCGGGAGCGGTCGGCTCGGCCGTCGGACAGATCGCCAGGCTCAAGGGTGCTTCCCGAGTGGTCGGTTCGGCCGGCACCCCCGAGAAGATCGCCCGTCTGAAAGAGCTCGGTTTCGACGCCGCCTTCAACTACCACGACGGCGACGTCACCGGGCAGCTCAAGAAGGCCGCCCCCGAGGGCATCGACGTCTACTTCGACAACGTCGGCGGCGACCATCTGGAGGCAGCGATCGCAAACATGCGTACCGACGGCCGGGTTGCGATGTGCGGGGCGATCAGCCAGTACAACTCGACCGAGCCGACGCCCGCGCCGCACAACCTGGCGCTGGCCATCGGTAAGCGCCTGACGCTGCGTGGTTTCGTGATCGCCAAGTACGCCGAGCAGGCGAGAGCGGACTTCGAGAAGGACATGGCCGGGTGGATCGCCGACGGCTCCGTCCAGTGGGACGAGACCGCTCGCGAGGGCCTCGACGCCGCAGCTCAGGCCTTCATCGACCTGCTCGATGGCGCCAACACCGGAAAGATGATCGTGAACCTGTGAACGGTTGGCGTGGGGGCTCTTCGCAATCGAAGGTGCAATTGGGGTCTGAGCCCGCCGGCTTCGAGAAGGGGCCGGACGACGTAGTGGGTGATAAGACCTTGACACCGGCGCGTGGGCACGTGAAATCCAGCACGAGCTGGAGGACGGGAAATGGCCGGAATCATGGCCACGAAGAGCCCCCCGAAGCCGTTTCGTCAGCAAGCCGTGATCTGTGAGCCCAGAGTAGATGGGGGGACGAGCGCCCACAACAGTGCTTCAACACCTCCGAAACCAACCCGGAAAGATGCTGAGGCGCTCCTCCCCCGCCCTTATCGCGATTTCCGGCGCCGAACGACCGCAGACGCCGCTGCCACGATGGAGTCGGCCTCCAAACCGTACTGCTCCATGAGATACCGGGTGGCACCCACCTGCCCGAACTCCTCCCTGACGCCCACACGCCACAGCGGCGCCGGCAGCTGTTCCGCTAACAGTTCCGACACGGCGGACCCCAGGCCGTTGACCACATTGTGGTTCTCACACGTGACCACGCATCCGGTCTTGGCCACGCTGCCGAGGATGACGTCGGCGTCGAGCGGCTTGATCCGGAAGACGTCCACCACCTCCGCCTGGATCCCCTGGGCGGCCAACTGCTCAGCCGCCACCAGGGCTTCCGGCACTTCAATGCCGCAGGCCAGCAGCGTGACGTCCGAGCCCTCGCGGAGCACGTGCGCCCCGGAGGCACCAAAATCCATACCGTCCTCGTAGACGTCAGCGGCAGGTTTCTTGCGCTGCGTCCGAATGTAGGTCAGGCCCTTGCGGTCGTAGGCCTGACGCAACACGTACCCCAACTGCACCGGGGAGCAGACGTCGTAGACGTGAATGCCCGGGATGACTCGGACGATTCCCATGTCCTCGAAGGTCATGTGAGTGCCGCCGTTGTGCTCCGCGGTGACGCCAGCATCGGAGCCGACCAGGCAAGCCGACAGCTTCGCGTAGGCCAAGGACACGAAGATCTGGTCCATGGCGCGACGCGTCAGGAATTGCCCGAACGAGTGCACAAATGCGTACCCTCCAACGACGTTGAGACCCGCTGCGGTACCGATCATGTGCGCTTCCATGATGCCGACGTCAAGGTAGTGCCCGCCCATGATCGGCTTGAGCCCGAGGGTGCTCATGGAGCTGGACAGATCCGCCTCTAACGCGAAGACCTCATTGGGGTGCTCGTGGTAGAGCTCCTCGACAGTGGCGGCGTAAGCCTTCCGCATCTCCAAACCAGCAAGCGACGTCATCGATCGGTCCCTTCTTCCACGGCCGCCACGTCAAGATTGAGTTCCGCCTCCAGCAGGGAGATCGCCTGAGCGATCGCTTCCTTGCCAGCACCGTCCAACCGGAGGTGGTGGTTGTCCTTCGCGTTAGCGACGAAATCCACCCCGGCGCCCTTGATCGTGTCGAGCACCAAGCACGTGGGCCGCTTCGCTTCGCGCGCCCGGTCAAGAGCCGCAGCGATAGCCATGACGTCCTGCCCCGGGACGAGCTCGGCGGCAAGCCCGAAAGCCTCAAACTTGGCCACCAGATCGAAGGTCTGGCAGATGTCGGCCGTCGGGCCGTCCAACTGACGCTTGTTGTCGTCGACCAAGAGGACGAAGTTGGTCAGCTGCTGATGCGCGATGAACTGGGTCGCCTCCCAGCACTGTCCCTCATTGAGTTCGCCGTCACCGACCAGGCAATACACTTGATTCGACTTGCCAGCGACACGCAGCCCGTAGGCCATCCCGGCAGCAGCGGAGATTCCCTGCCCCATGGACCCCGTGGTCATTTCGACGCCCTCCACCTTGTTGCGGTCGGCGTGCGAAGGCAACTTAGTCCCGTTCGCGTTCAACGTGTCGAGACGCTCGGCCGGGAAGAACCCGACAGCGGCCAGCGTCGCGTAGAGAGCAGGGGCCGCATGGCCCTTGGACAGGACGAAGTAGTCCCGGTCTTCCCAATCGGGATGTGCCGGATCGACCTTCATGGCGTGCCCGTACAGGGCCGCCAGAGCCTCCACAATCGACAAACTGCCGCCAAAGTGGCCATACCCCGCGTGAAGCAACTCCATCAGGGTCAGACGTCTGATCGTTTGTGCCAGTCGTTTCAGATCCCGTTCCTGAGCCATGCGACTCCCCCCCTCACTGGATTAGTGCGCGCCGACGCTGGTGGCGCCAGTCGATCCGGACCCGGTGGGCGCACCCTCCGCGACCGCCTTCTTCGCGCGGCGGCTGAGGACCACCGACCCGGCCACGTGACGGCGTACATCACGACGAGGCCGATGATCACACCCACCTGGCCCAGGCGGCCGAGCAGGCCGTAGTAGATACCCATCGTTGTGAAGTCGAAGTCGGAGAACGTCGTGTCAGCGAAGCCGAGCGAGCCGAGCACCGGCATCAGAGCAATCGGCAGGAAGCTGATCGCGATGCCTTGCACGAAGGCGCCGAGCACCGCACCCTTCCAACCACCACGCGAGTTACCGAAGACACCGGCGGTGGCACCACAGAAGAAGTGCGGCACCACGCCGGGCAGCACAATCGGGAGCTTGGTGAGCGCCATGATCGGCATGGAGACGAGGCCGCCGACGAAGCTCGTCAGAAAGCCGATCAGCACCGCGTTCGGAGCGAACGGGAAGACGATCGGGCAATCCAAAGCGGGGATCGCGTTGGGGACCAAGCGCTCCGAGATGCCCTTGAAAGCCGGGACGATCTCGGCAAGGATCAGGCGGACGCCGGCGAGGATGATGAAGACACCAGCGGCGAAGGTGCCGCCGAGGGTGATCGCGTAGATGATGTAGTTACCCGCGTCTGGGTACTTGCTGGCCACGAAATGCGGGCCGGCGAACAGGGCGACGATCACGTAGAGCACGATCATCGTCAGAGCGATCGCGACAGTGGAGTCGCGCAGGAATGCCATGCCCTTGGGGAACTTGATCTCCTCGGTGGAGGTGGGCTTCTTGTCACCCTTGCGACCCACCAGGTGACCGATGGCACCGGCCAGCCAGTAACCGCCGCCACCAAAGTGGCCCAGGCCGACATCGTCGCTACCGGTCATGGTTCGCATGAAGGGCTGCAGAATCCACGGAGACAGCGACATGATGGCGCCGAGCGCCAAGGCTCCGACGAGAATCTGCCAGAAGCTGTGGAAGCCAGCGACGGCCATAATGACCGCGAACATGCAAGCCATGTACAACGTGTGGTGGCCGGTCAGGAAGATGTGCTTGAACCGCGTGAAACGCGCGATCAAGATGTTGACGACCATGCCGAGCAGCATGATCCACGCCGTGGCAACGCCGTACTGCTTCAACGCAACAGCGACGATGGCCTCGTTGTTCGGGACGATGCCGCGCACGCCGAAGGCCTGCTGGAACATCGCGCCAAACGGAGCGAGCGCCTGTTGGACAACGCCGGCACCGGCAGTCAGAACCAAGAAGCCGACGAACGTCTTGACGGTGCCCTTGATGGTGTCACCAGCAGACTTGTGCTGCAGCACGAGGCCCAGCAAGGCAATCAGCGCAACTAGGAGCGCAGGCGTAGCTGCAATCGACTGCAGCAGATCCAAAACGGACTTCATGATGGTTGCCTCCGTTTTCCTAGATCAGACCCAGCTCGCGGCAGGTCGCTGTGACCTTCTCGCGCAGCTCGTCCATGTCGATGATCGAGTTGAGGACGACGGTCTTCGTGTCGTAGTGCACGCCCTCGGCGACGTCGCGCGCGAGGAAGAAAACATCGGCATCGTTCGAGCTGGCAGACGAGATGTCAGAGTGTTGGACCTCGATGCCGGAGACCCCCAGCTCCTTGAGGATCTTTTCAATATTCATCTGGACCATGAAGCTGGAACCCAGCCCCGATCCACATACGGCCATGAACTTCATCTGGACTCCTAGGACTTGTTTGTCTCGCCGAAGATGGCGAGTACTTCTTCGGGGTGCTGCGCGGCCTTGAGGGCCTCGACCGCAGCGTTGTCGGTCAGGACCGTGGCGAGTCCCTGGAGCACCTGCAGGTGCGACGAGGAATCCGTTGCGGCCAACATGATGAACAGATCGATCGGGTGCTCCTCATCGTCAAGCAGCAGGACTGGTGTCCGAGTGCGCAAGAACGACAGGGCAATGCGATTGACCCCGGCTTCGGGACGGGCATGCGGCACCGCAATGCCCTTACCGAAATCGAAGTACGGCCCCATCTTGCGGGCCGTCTCGACAACCGCGTCGACATAGCCGGACTCAACCGAGCCATCGGCGATCAACGGAGCTGCGACCCGTGCTATGGCCTCAGTCCACTGCAGAGGTTCAGCGGTGAATTGAATGCGTTCAGGGGTTAGCCCCGTGGCTTCATTGCCGGTAGTCATACATCCCCACATTCATCATGTTGTTATGACCTATTTTCAGCATACTATGCCTGCGTCCCCCTGGGGTGGGTAGCCCCCACGTCACGGGTCTAGCCTGAAGCAGGCACGAGGAGGCGAACGCATGACTGCTGGGACGATCAAGCATGTAGCCGTCCACGATCTGCTCGCTCAACAGATCGAGCGCATGTCCCCCGGCGACCGGCTGCCAACCGAGGCGCAGTTGTGCAAACAACTCAACGTGAGCCGAATCACCGTCCGGCGAGCCATGGCCGACTTGGAGCAGGAAGGCCTCATCGTCCGCGAACAGGGCCGGGGCACCTTCGCCTCCCGCCCCGCGTTACCCCAAGTCTTTCGCGAGACATTGTCGGAGCATGTGACCGGGTTTCATAGACAGCAGACCGAACTCGGCCATTCGGTGACTTCCACAGTGGTGAGCAATGAAGTGGTCTTTGACATCCGTAAGGCTGAACTCCTCAGACTCGCACCAAGCCAGCCCTTGGTTCGCCTCGAACGCCTGCGCTACGTCAACCAGCAACTGCATCAACATGTGGTCACATGGCTCGACGCCGTCACGTTCGGGGATGTGGCCCAGCACGATTTCACCGACGCGAGCCTGTTCGACTACCTGCGCTCCGCCCATGACATCCTGCTGACTCGAAACGACCTTACGATTCGAATCGTGCAGGCGAGCGACGAGACAGCCAACCTCCTGAACGTGCCGAACGGCACGTGTCTGCTGGGCATGGATTCAACAGTGTTTGCCGGAGACAGGCTTGTCGCCTACGGCATCACGACGCACGCGCCTGGCTTCGGTGAGATCGAGATCAGCTTGCAAGCGAACCCAAGCGTTTCCGAACGAGATTAGCCAAGGCCAGCGTGACTCGCGCCTAGCCGGGAGCCGAATCAGGGAAGATCAGCCAGAAAGGCACGAAAGGCATCCAACCCCTCTGGCCGCACCGTGAAATGAGCCCAGCGTCCCCGCATTTCCCTGTCGACGAGTCCCGCTTCCACGAGTTTTTTGAGGTGATGGGACAGCGTCGGCTGACTCACCCCGAACAGGCCGTCGAGATGGCAGGCACACACACTGGCGCCGCTGTTCGCCGCGATGTGGTGGAAGACCCGCAACCGCACTGGATCCGACAACGCCTTTGCCACGACGGAGAGCTCCTCGGCACGCGAAACCGGCAGAGGTGACGAGTCAGGCTCGCACTCATCATCGGCCGACACAACTGGAAGCGTCGTCTTCATGCCGATAATCCTACCGTCGCCATATTGACGCCCATCAGTACGACCTCCTACTATCAACGTATAGACGCTCATCAATGTGATCGCAGGAGGTCCAGATGTCCACCATCCGTGTCTACGAGCCCGCACTGTGTTGCAACACCGGGGTCTGCGGCTCCGACGTCGACCAGGAACTCGTCACTTTCACCTCCGACGCCAGGGCTCTCCAAGCGCAGGGAATCGACGTCCAGCGAGCCAACCTCGCCACCGACCCAACCCGGTTCGCCGAAAACCCGGTCGTCGTCGCATTCCTCCAGACCGCCGGTTCCGAGGCCCTCCCCCTCACCCTCGTCGACGATGTCACCGTCCTCACCGGCCGTCACCCCAGCCGCGACGAGATGCTGCGATGGGCCGGTCGCACCGACGCCTCGCCGCGTACCGAGCTTCCCGTCATCGAGGACTGCTGCTCAGATCAAGGCGCATCGACGTCCTGCTGCGGGGGTTCCCAGCAGTCCTCCGGTTGCTGCTGACCGCACCAGAACGTCAGGAGGTCACGATGGTCCAGTTCCTCGACGATGCCCCTCGTCACATCTTCTTCACCGGGAAGGGCGGGGTGGGAAAGACGAGCGTCGCGTGTGCCACCGCGGTCGAACTAACGCGCCGCGGCAAACGAGTCCTCCTCGTCAGCACTGACCCTGCCAGCAATGTCGGTCACGTCTTTGGCCAGACGATCGGCAACCGCATGACCCCGATCGACGCCGTCCCCGGACTCGACGCCCTCGAGATTGATCCGGAGCAAGCGGCCGAGGCCTACCGCAATCGGATCATTGACCCGGTGCGCGCCATCCTTCCCCCCAGCGAGATCGCCACGATCACCGAACAGCTCTCCGGGTCATGCACTGTCGAGATCGCGTCGTTTAACGAGTTCACCAACCTGCTGGCTGATCCGTCTCGTACCGCCGGCTACGACCACGTCATCTTCGACACTGCACCCACCGGTCACACCATTCGCCTCCTCCAGCTACCCGGCGACTGGACCGCCTACCTTGATGCCGGCAAGGGCGATGCCTCCTGCCTGGGCCCGATGTCTGGTCTGGACAAAAGCAAAAACACCTACCGAGCTGCAGTCGAAGCCCTCACGGACCCCGATGTCACCCGACTCGTTCTCGTGGCACGGGCCCAGCCGTCGAGCCTGCACGAAGTGAACCGCACTCTCACAGAGCTCACCGAGACCGGCATCCAGGCCTCTCACCTCGTCATCAACGGCCTTCTCCCCCATGCCGACGACGCTGACCCCCTCCACCGCGCCATTGAGGAACGCGAACACGCTGCCCTGGAGGCCATGCCAGCCGACCTCGCTGCCCTTCGACGCGACGACATACCCCTCAAGGCAACGACCATGATCGGCGTCGATGCCCTGTCCCACATGTTTGCCGGGGACGAGGCAGATCACCGTGACGATGACGTCATCGTCGACCTGCCCGAACAGCCAAGTCTCAACCAACTTATCGACGATCTCGCCGACCAGGATCACGGCCTCGTCATGACGATGGGCAAGGGCGGTGTCGGAAAGACGACAATCGCTGCCGCCATCGCGACGGAACTGGCTCGTCGCGGGAAGAAGGTCCTTCTCACGACGAGTGATCCAGCAACTCACCTTGCCGCGACACTGGATGGAGAGGCGGCTGGCTTGACGGTTGACTCCATTGACCCAGAAAGGGCGACGCAGGCCTATCGCGAGCGCGTCATGGCAACCCGAGGAAGCAGCCTCGACGAGGAGGGACGAGCCGCACTTGCCGAGGACCTACGCAGCCCCTGTACCGAGGAAATAGCGGTGTTCCAGGAGTTCAGTCACGCCGTCAACACGGCCCGTCATCAGTTCGTCATCATGGACACCGCCCCAACCGGCCACACCCTTCTCCTCATGGACGCCACCGGCTCGTACCACCGGGATGTCCTGCGTCACATGGATTCCACCCAGCGTCTCCATACGACGACCCCACTCATGTGCCTGCAGGATCCAGAGCACACCAAGATCATCATCGTCACCCTGCCGGACACCACACCTGTCCTCGAGGCGACATCTCTCGTGACGGATCTTGCTCGCGCCGACATCCGCCCCTGGGCATGGGTCGTCAACAACTCGCTGGCAGCCGCCCACCCCACGAGCGCCCTCCTGGGACGTCGAGCCCGAGACGAAGTGGCCCAGATTGAGAACGTGACCGCACAGGCCGCCCGCTGGGCTGTCGTACCAGCCCTCGCCAGCGAACCCATTGGCCAGGCACACCTTGCGGCTCTCGTTTCAGGGTCGGAGGATCCTTCCTGACGGCCACTTGTCCAGGCTCTCCACCCATCTCGATGCCCATTCGTTTCCCATCACCAGACGAAAGTACAACAACCACGCCGCGAGGTGGACCCGCCAGGACGAGACTCCTTACCTTTTTGGTGTCTGCCGGACTCAGCCGGCACAAGCACCCCACCAGGTGCCGATCACTACAAGGAGGACAACCCCCCCATGATCAAGAATCGCCTCGTCGCCGCTGGCGCAGCCGCGGCCCTCGCCACCGGAACCGCCCTCATGGCCGTCCCAGCCCACGCGGCCGACGCCACCCCCGCCCCGACCCCTGCTCCGTCCGCCCCCGCCATCGACACCTCGAAGCTCCCGATCCAGATCGACTTCGACTGCCTCAAGAACAATGCCCAGCAGCGTCGCGAGGTCGAGCGCAAGATCGCGAAGATCCTCATTGAGGATGGCACCGCCAAGACCAAGGCCGTCGCCGTTCAGTCCGCCAAGGACATCATTGACACCGTCCGTAAGAACCCGGCCCTGCTGGCGGACAAGGGAGCTCTCGTCACCAAGATCGTCAAGATCGTCTCCGACAACGCACGGAAGGCTTTCAAGGACACCTCCGGCCTCGGCGACCTCAAGCCGCTGGCCAAGGAGATCGTCGCCAACCTCAAGGACGCCAAGGTCTGCTTCACCATCAACCTGCCCGGCCTGCCCGGTAAGACTGGGCACGTCGGCCACCTCGGTGACATTCCGACCACCGCTTGGGTTCCCGCCAGCCAGGTCCGCTGAATCCGACCAGATCTGAGCCAGGCCACCGTGTGAATCATGTCGTCTGGCACGGATGGGGCTGCAGGATTGTCCTGCAGCCCCATTGACGCACTCGGACAGCATCGTCGACCCGCAACCTCGCCCCCGAGGTCAGCCTTCCGATGTCCGCACAGTTGTGCAGGCACCTTTCTCGATTCGCGAGCATCTGACCAGATCCAGATGTACACACGCCCATATGCCTGCCGACTGGCCCCACACTCACCTAGTCTCACGACACGAGCCGTACGGCTAGCCATTTCAGAGCAAAGGAGCTTGAACATGATCTTCACGAAGAAAGTGAGCGCACTGGCCATCGCCGGCACCATGGCCATCACCGGAGTCTCCATGGCGGCGTCTCCCGCCCTCGCCTCCGACAACGCCTCGGCACCGGTTGCTGCGGTCTCCGCCCAGCCGAAGTTGGTCACCGGATACGTCACCAGCACCGATCACTGGGGCACCAAACTCTTTTTCCGCAAGAACATCGTCCCGAACGCCAAGGGAGCTGTCGTCATCGTTCATGGCGCCGCTGAGCACTCCGGCCGTTATGACTACCTTGCCAAGCGTCTCAATGACGCCGGCTACTCCACCTACCGCTTCGACCACCGCGGACACGGACGCAGCGCTCGCCCGTACGTCAGCAACACCATCCCGCGCGGCAACATTGACGACTGGCACAACCTTGTCAATGACGTTCACCAGTTCGTCAATATCGCGCACAAGGAGAACGACGGCAAGAAGGTCTTCCTCTTCGGTCACTCCATGGGTGGCTTCGCCGTCCAGTCCTACGGCTCCAAGTACCCGGGAACCGTTGACGGCATCGTGAGCAACGGTGGCGGCATTGCCGTCAACCCTTGGGGTCGTGACACCGAGAAGCCCGAAATCATCACGGCCCACGATCTCACCGAGGCCGAGAAGAACGCCGACCCGACCATCAGCCAGAAGCTGCCGATGGACAAGCTCACCAGCTTCAACGGCATCCTGCTGACCCAGGCGGTGCGCAACCCGAAGGCGATTCATCTGCCCTCGACCGTCAGCGAGGCCTTCATCCAGTTCAAGAACCCGCTGTCGGGCGGCGTCTGCACTGACCCGGCCGTCGTCGAGGATTACAAGAAGGATCCCTACAACAACAAGTACATGAGCCTCGGCATGGTCAAGCAGATGGGCGTCGCCCAGACCTACAACGCCTTCAACGCCCCGTCCTTCACCGAGCCGACCCTCATCATGCACGGCGCGAATGACGGCATTGTCCCGGCCTACTTCGACACCAACTGGTACAACGCCATTGGTTCCAAGGACAAGAAGGTCATCCAGTGGAAGGGCCTGATGCACGAGACCATCAACGAGCCCGTCAAGGATCAGGTCGACGACACGATCATCAACTGGATTGACGCCCACAACAAGTGAGCCACACATCCGTGAACTACTGGGCCGGGGGATGAATTCCCCGGCCCAGTAGTTCGTTCTTGCCCCGCACCTGTCCGCACACCGTCAGGATGGCAGCCGCTGCCAGGAGAACCACGAATCACATTCGCCTCGCCGCCACCACAGTGGCTTCACAGCGCGGCCCGAACGCTGCCTCCCCCAGCCGGCACGTTCGTTTTCGGAGAGCCGAACACACAAGGTAAGGTCTCCCTCATGTTGCTGAAGCCTAACCTTCCTCGGCGAGTCGCAGCCGTCGCACTCACGGCTTGTCTGGCGCTTGGCGCCTGCTCCTCGAATGACGGCCCCAAGGGATCCGACAAGTCAGGTGGCTCCTCGGGCCCCGGCGCGATCGGCACCACCCTGACGAAGGTCCCCGTCGCCCAGGCTGGAGCAACGAACATCACGTTCAAGGCCACCCCGGAGAAGGTCCAGGCCACCTTCCCGCGCTTTGCCAACGCTCGAAACCTCAGCATGGCGGTTGAGGTCGTCAAGGGACGTATGCTTCGCGACTCGTGGCAGCAGGATGCCTCTGACGTCAGCGTCACCTCTCAGGTCATCGCTTCCAGCGATGCAGTCCTGGGCGTGCTGTTGACCAACACGACCACCATCGGGGGGAAGAAGCAGACGATCCCGGCGACCGTCTGGTACTCCACGGCGGCGAAGCAGTCGTACTCCTCCCCAGCCCTCGTCAAGGCGGACCAGTGGGCCAACCTGACGACGGCCCTGCAGAATGCTGGCAAGGACAAGTCCCTCGACGGCGGCAAGATCGCCGCGGCCGCCAAGGCCAAGTCCGCCCCGTACGGCAACGGCCCCGCCCTCGGCTTCGACCATGACGGTGACCTCCTGGCCACCTTCGCCTCGGGCGTCCTCAGCGACCATCCCATCACCCTCGCCGTACCGTCTGACAAGGCCAGAGGAATGCTCAGCAGCTTCGGTACCCAGGCCCAAAAGGCATCGACGAATCCCGGCAAGTTCACTGGGACGACGTCGCAGCCAGTCGACGAGTCCCTCAAGTCCACCGACACCTCGACTCGCCCCTCTACGGCCGTCGGCCCAGATTGTCGGGTACTGCACTGCGTCGCCGTCACCTACGACGACGGCCCCAGCGCGATGACCCCGGAGCTCCTCGACACCATCAAGAAGTTCAAGCTCTCGATCACCTTCTTCCAGATGGGCAACAGCATCAAGACCTTCCCGGAAACTGCACAAAAGGTGGCCGCCGCTGGCATGGAGATCGGCAACCACACAGTGACCCACCCGAACCTTCCGGTGAAGACTCCTGACCGCATTCGTCGTGAGTTGGAACACAACTCCCAGCTCATCAAGGAGTTCACAGGGGCCACCCCGCTACTCTTCCGTCCTCCTTACGGTGCCCACAATGACACCGTTGACGAGATCGCCAAGGAGAACGGCATGGCGATCATGCAGTGGCAGATCGACAGCGAGGACTGGAAGAACCGCAATCCCGACGAGACTCACCGTCTCGTCATGACGGCCCTGCCGTACCATGCTCCGCTCATCCTCGAGCATGACATCCAGAAGGCGTCCATCGACGCGGCCCCGAGGATCTACAAGGACCTGGAGGCCAAGGGCAAAACGATCGTCAGCGCCAGCGAGCTGTCCCTGAACTCGGGCGGTTACCAGGCCGGCCATGCCTATTGCAACGGCACGATCATTGCCCAGGACGGTTACAACTGCAAGGGATGAGGATCCGACCGGGAGCGGGTGTCCTCTGGGAGGGTCTGGCCCTGCTAGCCTGTGCCGCGCTCGGATTCCAGTTGCTCATCAGTGGCCGGGTGCACCTCTTCGTGGGCACCATCATCACCACGTTGCTGTGGATCGCATGCCCCGTCCTGACGATCATGGGTTTGTGGACCCTCGCCCGGGCAGTGCGCCACCCGAACACTGCCGGGCACCACAGAAATCGGATCGGCATACTCATCGTCGCCCCCGTCGCGCTGGGGATGTTCGTCCCGCTGCAGCCGCTGTCCTTGCTGGGGGCCGCCAGTTACCGTCCGGCAGTCCGCGGTGCCAGCCCGTCCCCGGACCAAGACTTCTCGGACTCGTGGAACGACGGACCACCCAAGGCACCCAAATCGGTGTCCCCGGTGGCCATCGATCCCAAGACCGGAAAGACCGTCGGAGGCCACGACAACGGCGGCGACAACATCGGCTCGGACCGTAACGGTCCGATGGGCCCACCGCCACAGCACTGGCCTGCCCTCAAGGGCAATCCGGCCGAGCTCACAATCTATGACTACGTGCAACGGGCTGACGATTCTCGCGGCATCGCCACTCTCAAGGGTCGCGAACTGACGATGATCGGCTTCGTCAGCGCCGCACCTGAGGACCCCGACCACGCCTGGGTCCTCGCCCGGCTCAAGATGTGGTGCTGCGTGGCCGACGCCCTGCCCTTCATGACGACCATGGTCGACACCTCGTCACGCCCCGTCGGCGGCTCGTGGATTCGCGTCACAGGCACCTATCTGCCCAGTTCGGCCAACGGTGACACTCGTTTCAAGGTGGATCACATTCAGAAGATCCCCGTCCCGGAAGACCCCTACATATGAGCGAGCTGCCGCCCCAGGTCAACGCCTGGCTCGTCGTCTTCGTCGGTATCTGGTTGCAGGCGCTGCCCTTCCTGCTGCTGGGGACCATCATCTCCTCAGCTCTGACGGCCTTCCTCACACCTCGCGCCCTGGCCCGTTTCCTGCCACGTCGCACCGCTGTGGCCGTGCCGGTGGCCGGTCTGGCTGGCATTGCCCTTCCCGCCTGCGAGTGCGCCTCCGTACCCACAACCAGATCCCTGGTGAGGGCAGGGGTCCCGACGGCGGCGGCGCTGACGTTCATGGTGGCATCCCCAGCCATTAACCCAGTGGTCATCACCGCAACCGCGATTGCCTACACCGTCAACCCCAAGATGGCCCTGGCTCGATTCATGGCCGGACTGCTGGCTGCCGTCCTCATCGGCCTGGGATGGATCTGGTTGGGACGTCCACTACGCGGAGTCGACGACGGGTCAGCAGGATCAGCTGTGGAGGAAGCCTCCTGCGGAATCCATGGCCATGCCCCGGAACGTCGCACACTGTCGACGATGACCGAGACCTTCCGCAGCGAGTTGGCCCATGACTTCATCCAGTCGTGCGGATTCCTCGTCATCGGCGCCGCCATCGCCGCCACCGTCAAGGTCTTCGTCCCGACCGCCTGGATGCAGGCCCTGACGAGCAACGTGCTGCTCGAAGCAGCCGTGCTGAGCCTACTGGCCGTCATCGTCGCGCTGTGCTCGGAGGCCGACGCCTTCATGGCAGTCTCCCTGACCAACTTCTCCCCCACCGCCCAGCTGGCCTTCCTCGCCATCGGACCGGTTGTCGACGTCAAACTCATGGCAATGGAGGGCGGAGCCTTCGGAGTCGGATTCCTCAAGCGATTCGTGCCCTTGGCGGCATGCTGCTGCGTCGCCTCGGCCCTGCTCGTCGGGAGCCTGCTGCTCTCCTCATGAACGGCGTACACCCATGCCCATGCCACTCCCTCTGCGTTGTCCAGCTGTGCACCATCCGGCCCTCTCCTGAGAATCCGAAGAAGTCGCCCAGAATGTCAGGCGTACCCGGCGTTGTGCTTCGTTCCCACGTGAGTACGGCCTTACCCTATGACTGTGAGTGTCTCCCCGCGTCGCTCGATCCGAGCCCTGGCCATTGTCCTGGTGGCCCTGCTCCCTCTTGGAGCCTGCTCTCACAATGACGACGCGCCCGGCGCCGCCCCTTCGGACATTCGTTCCAACCTGAAGTCCACCTCAGTTCCCTCCGGCAACGTGTCGGGGGCTTCCATGACGTCGACGTCCCTGCAGGAACCCTCTGACATCTCCGTCACGGTGCCCACCATCACCTCCGAGCGCAACCTCACCCAGGCCATCGAGGTCGTCCGCGAACGCACCCTGCGCGGTGCCGCATGGGAGTCAGCCACCAAGGTCGCCATGACGGGCCACTTCACCTCGTCAACGACCGACCTACTCGGGGTGGAGCTCCAGGCTGAGGTCACCAAGGACAAGAAGTCCTCCAAAGCGACGACGACCCTGTGGTACGACGCCACGATGAAGCAGACCCTCTCCGCCAGTGCCCTCATCTCGTGGCCCGGCTGGCCACGGTTCAGCCAGCAGGTCGTCAAGACCGCCAAGGCTGATGGGCTCGACGCCAAGAAGGCCGAGGCCGCCCTCCAGCAGCCCCAAACGCCTTACGGCACCGGGCCGGCGCTGTCCTTCGACAGCAAGGGAGACATGCTCGTCCGCTTCCCGGCGGGAGCCATCGACACCGTACAGCGCACCGTCATGATTGATTCCACCACCATCTCACCGATGCTCAGCGGGCTCGGCCAGAAGGCATTGGGTGCATCCCTTCACCCCACCTCCTTCACCGGTACCCCGTCCACGGACGTCACATGGTTCGCCAAGCTCAAGACCAGCCCCAAGGCGTCGGACTCCCCGAACACCAAACCGCTGCCAGGCGATCCGGCGACCACGTCGCATGGCAAACCCGCTCACCCGTCGACCGCGGTGGGCGTCGACTGCATCGTCAACAAGTGCGTGGCGCTGACCTACGATGACGGCCCGGCCGACACCACGACGAAGATCATCGAGGGCTTCTCCAAGACGAGGGCGGCGGCTACCTTCTTCCAGCTCGGGACCAGCGTTGACACCCATCCGGAAACCACCAAGCTGCTCGCTGGGTCAGGCTTTGAGGTCGGCAGTCACTCGGCCACCAATCAGACGTTGACGAAGCTCGGCCCCAAGGGACGTGCCGCCGAGATCACCGAAGCTGCCGCCTCGCTGGCCAAGCTCACCGGTCGTCCGCCCATGCTCTTCCGTCCTCCCTACGGCGCGCACAACGAGAACGTCGACGCAACCATGGCCAAGCACAATCTGGCAATGATCAACTGGACTGCAGACTCCAACGACTGGAAGGACCGCAACGCGGCCAAGATCATCGACACGGTGACGGATTTCGCGACCACGTACACCCAGCCAATCATCGTGCTGCATGACACCTACCCTTCGACCGCCGATGCGACGACCAACCTCATCGAGGGACTCCACGAGCAGGGCATGGTGCTGGTGACGGTCTCCGAGTTGACGCTCAACACGGGTGGCATGGAGGCCGGAAAGACCTACTGCCGCGGCACTGCCGTCAACCAGAGCGGAATCGGCTGCGAAGCTTCCTGATCAAGGAAACCACGAACCCGGTCGATGCTCCCAGCCCGGTGCCCGTCGGGTCAGTCAGCCGCGCCGCGCCACCTTTCGGACCATGGGGCGCACCAGACCCATGACCTCGTCGATGCACAGCAGCTTCGCCATGACCAGGAAGATCGCGACGAAGAGCACCCCACCGACGAAGGTTCCACCGGCGTGCCCCATCCAGGCCCCGTTCCCGGCGGCGTCAATGGCGTGACCGGCGAAGAAGGTCGGCACGGCGGCGACCAGCGAGGCCACGATCAGCTTGATCCACAGCCGGTTGACCTTCCCCATGCCGAGGCCACCGAGCTGTCGTGATGCGACGAACAACCACGCCGTAGCTCCAACGGTGCTGGCGATGGTCTGGGCAGCAGCGACGACGAGGAGGGCGAACTCTGGGGGGAGGACGAACATCGTAACCAGCACCCCAAGCTGGGTGCCGGTGGTGATCGACTGCATGATGAGGTTGAGCTTGCCGTCCTCACGCGCGAAGCAGTAGCGCTGCTGGAGGGTTGCCACCCCAAATGGCAACAGGCCAAGGCCCATGATGGCAACAGCCCAGGCAAGGGCGTCGACCTGACCGTTCTTCAGGGAGAAGATCGTCTGAACGCCCGGACGAGCCAACGCCACCATGGCCAGGGAACACGGGATGATGGCCAGGGCTGGGGTCTCCAGGCCCTGACGCAGCAACTTCCTCATAGCGCTGTCATCGCCGTCGGCGTTGGCCCGGCTCATTCGCGGGAACAGGGCCGTGAGGATCGACGTCGTGATGAAGCTCTGCGGCAGCATGAAGATGAGGAATGCGTTGTCGTAGGCACTGATCGACGACGAGACCTCGGGGTGCACCATACGCACGTGGGAGAGCATCTTCTTCATGATGATGCCAGCCAGCTGGGCAATCACCAGAGCGGTGAAGGTCCACACCGTGATGCGCGCGGCCGCTCCCAGGCCGTAACCGCGAATACCCCAGCGAGGACGCCAACGGAAACCGCCACGGCGCAGCGGCACGATGAGGAACAACCCTTGAATGACGATGCCCAGGGTCGTCGTACCAGCCAGCACCCAGACCATCTCCGACGTCCAGGTGGCCGGATCCGGGTGAGCACCGAACTGCACCAGGAACCACACCAGACCGGCTATCTGTACCACGTTCGCCAGCACCGGACTCCACATGAACGCGGCGAACTGGTTTCGCGCGTTGAGGACCTGTCCGAGGATCGCGTAAAGGCCGTAAAAGAAGATCTGCGGCATGCAGATGAAGCCGAAGAAGACCGTCAGGTGACGAGTCGCCCCGCTGGAGGAGAAGTAGAGATCCAGCAGCCACGGCGAAGCCACGGTTGCCAACACTGTGACGACGAGGACCGACGCGAATGACACCGTCAACAAACGGTCGACGAACTCCTGGCCACCGTCCGGCTGCTTCATGGCCTTGGTGATCTGCGGGATGAGGATGGCGTTGAGAACTCCCGCGCTGAGCAGGATGAACACCACATTCGGCAGTGTGTTGGCGGCCTGGAAGGCGTCAAGGGCCAGTGAGGTACCAGCGGCGACGACAGTGAGCAGGTAGGTGCGCACGAATCCGAGAATTCGCGAGACCATCGTTCCGGTCGCCATCACCATGCTGGCGCGACGAAGCGACCCTTCCGCGGGGACATTGCCAGCGGTAGGGGGGACCTGGGCGTCGACCCGAGAAATGACCCGAGTGCGATCGAAGTCCTCGTCGGCATCCAGACAGGTCAGCGCATGGGCCGAGACATCTACGCCGAAGGTGACGGCATCGATGTCGAGGGAGTCGTAGACGTCGACTGGTGGGGCTCCCTCCGGAAGGTGAAGGAGGTCGTAAACGTCGTCGTCCTGGGGTTTGGGCATCGTCGCCTCAGCGGCCGGTCCCGGCGTAGACGACGGCTTCACCTTCAGCGTCCAAACCGAAAGCAGTGTGAGCAACGCGGACGGCCGCGTCGACCTGATCAGCATCGACGACCACAGAGATCCGAATCTCGGAGGTCGAGATCATCTGCAGGTTGATGCCGGAATCAGCCAAGGCACGGAAGAAGGTCGAGGTGACGCCGGGGTGGGACCTCATGCCCACGCCGACGACCGACACCTTGCCGATCTGGTCGTTATAGAGGATCTGCTCGTAGCCGATCTCGTCCTTGACAGCCGTCAGCGCACGGACAGCGGTCGGGCCATCGCTCATGGGCAGGGTGAAGGACAGGTCGGTGCGGCCGTTCATCACTCGCGAGGCGTTCTGGACGATCATGTCGATGTTGATGTCGGCACGCGCGATGATGTCGAAGATCTGGGCAGCCCGACCCACCGCGTCGGGGATCCCGGCGATGGTGATCTTGGCCTCCGAGCGGTCGTGGGCCACACCCGAGATGATGGCCTCTTCCATGTCAGATCCCTTCGTGATGTCGGCAAGGTCCTTGACCCATGTGCCGGGTTTGTCGGAGAACGAGGAGCGCACGTGGACCGGCACATCCTCACGGCGGGCGTACTCGACGCACCGCAGGTGGAGAATCTTGGCGCCACAGGCGGCCATCTCGAGCATTTCCTCGTAGGAGATCTCGGGGATGCGGCGAGCCCCCGGGACGATGCGTGGGTCTGCGGTGAACACCCCGTCGACGTCGGAGTAGATCTCGCAGAAGTCAGCACCCAAGGAGCTCGCCAGCGCGACCGCAGTGGTGTCGGAGGCGCCACGCCCGAGGGTGGTGACGTCCTTCGTCGTCTGCGAAACGCCCTGGAATCCCGCGACGATGACGACGTCCCCGGCTTCCAAGGACTTCTCGATGCGTCCCGGGGTGATGTCGATGATGCGGGCATTGCCATGGGCGGCGGTCGTGATGACGCCAGCCTGGGACCCGGTGTACGAGCGCGCTGGGATACCCAGGTCGGACAGGGCCATGGCCAGCAGGGCCGCGGACTGACGCTCACCGGTCGTCAGGAGCATGTCGAGTTCTCGCGGTGCCGGCTGCGGGGAAACCTCAAGAGCCAGGTCCATGAGGTCGTCAGTGGTGTCACCCATGGCTGAGATGACGATGACGACGTCGTTGCCGGCCTGCTTGGTTGCGGCAATCCGGCGCGCCACGCGCTTGATCGATGCGGCGTCGGCCACCGAGGACCCACCGAATTTCTGGACGACTCGCGTCATCAACCCTCCTGCCAGGTTCGGCAGACCAAAGTCTAACCGGCGTCAGATGGCGACCCGTCCGTGGTCAGGACGGGAGCACCCCGGCCTGTTGCTGGACACCGTGACGTGACCGGGACCGTCAGGCGCGCCTGCCACGATAGTAGGGGCGCGGGGAAAACCAGCGAAGGACCGGCCTGTGGAGCGGCATCGTGTCCCAAGCCCCCCTCCAATGCAGTCCGCAACGTCACAATTCACAGCCTCACCACATCGTCAACACCACCGCCACGGCCTGTGCCGCTCGGGTATGTCCGGACCCTCACGTATCCTTGGGACCATGCGCTCAGACAGGCACGGCAAGCTCTATCCCTTGGCCATGTTCGGAATCGTCAGCATCCTGGCCGGATTGCTGGTAGCCGGATTCGTCGTGCCCGTCGCTGCTCTGACCGGTGGCACCGCGACGATGGTGGCTGACAGCATGGACGACCTGCCTGCGGAATTGATGAGTACCCCGCAGGCCCAGAAGTCCCACATCCTCATGGCAGATGGGTCGGTACTGGCCACCTTCTACGACGAGAACCGCGAGTACGTCCCGTTGTCGAAGATCTCCAAGGAGATGCAGACCGCCCAGGTGGCCATTGAGGACAACCGCTTCTTCTCCCATGGCGCGATCGATCTCAAGGGCACCGCGCGAGCCCTGGTGGGCAATGTCGCCGGATCAGCTCGTCAGGGCGGTTCGACCCTGACCCAGCAGTACGTCAAGCAGATCCGCATCGAGGCCGCCGTCGCAGCTGGCAACGAGGCGGGCGCGCAAGCTGCCCAGGAGCCGACGATCACCCGAAAGGTACAGGAACTGCGCTACGCGGTGGCGATGGAGAAGAAGCTCTCCAAGAAGCAAATCCTGGAGCGGTACCTCAACATCGCCTATTACGGTGACGGCGCATACGGCGTCGAGTCCGCGGCCCGTCACTACTTCGGGACGACGGCCGCCAACCTCGACCTCGCACAGTCGGCGATGCTCGCCGGCCTGGTGCAGAACCCAGTCGCCTATGACCCGGTGAACCATCCTGAGGCCGCCATGAACCGCCGGAACATCGTGCTTGGCCGCATGGCTCAACTCAACCTCATCACCACTGACCAGGCCCGTAAGGCGGAGGCGGTCATCTTCGACAAGTCGAAGGTCGTCTACCCGAAGAACGGCTGCATCTCCTCAAAGTATCCGTTCATCTGCGACTACGCCTACCGGAGCCTGCTGCAGATGCCGAGCCTGGGCAAGAACCCCTCCGAGCGAGCCAAGATGGTCAAGCGTGGCGGACTGACGATCCAGACGAATATCGACCCGAAGGTCCAAGACGCTGCCCAGAAGGCTGTTTCCGACGTCGTCGGCCCGAAGGATCCAGTTCTCGCCGGAACCGCGATCATCCAGCCTGGCACCGGCTTGCTCCTGGCGATGGCCCAGTCGCGTCCTGTCATGGGCGCGAAATCCGGCCAAACCTATTACAACTACATGGCTCCCGCCTCGATGGGTGGTGCCACCGGGTTCCAGGCAGGCTCAACGTTCAAGGCCTTCACGGCGGCAGCGGCCCTGGCCTCCGGTGTGCCGATCAACAAGCACTACGTCGCCTCCTCCCCGATGGATTTCACCGGTGAGAGGTTCACCAACTGCAAGGGTGCCTTCAAATCAGGACCCTTCCGCGTCAAGAACGCTGACGGCCATTCCTGGGACATCGGTATGCGCGAGGCCGCCCAGTGGTCGGTCAACACCTACTTCGTCCAGTTGGAACAGGACGTCGGCCTGTGTGACGTCACCAAGATGACCCAGAACGCAGGAGTCAAGCTCTCCAGCGGCAAGGACATCGTGACCGCCTTCCAGAACGTCCCCTCGTTCACCCTGGGTACCGCCTATGTCTCGCCGCTGTCGATGGCCACGGCCTACGCAACCTTCGCGTCTCGAGGTGTCCGGTGCGATCCGATCATCCTCAAATCGATCAAGAACCGTAACGGCTCTGCCATCAAGGTGCCGACCGGCAACTGCAAGCGGGTCATGCCGCAGAAGGTCGCCGACGGCGTCAACTCGGTGCTGAAGGAGGTCATGAACGGCACTGGTATCCCCGCAACCATCCCCGGCGGATATCCGCAGGCTGGCAAGACCGGTACCACCGACGCCCACGAGGCCGCGTGGTTCGACGGCTACACCCCGCAGGCCGCTGGCGTGGCGATGATCGCTGCTGACGGCGGAAACGCCTACTTCCGCGGGGACAGGTCGCGTTCCATCAGAGGAATCCGAACCTCCACCGGGGTGTACCTCAATGGTTCCGGTGGTAGCGACGCCGGCAAGATCTATCGCGCCGCTATGGCAGGCGCACTCAAGGACAAGCCCAGGACAGATTTCGTGTCGCCCACCGACGAGACCCGCTTCGGCAAACTCATCAAGATTCCGAAGACTGACGGCATGACCTACTCGCAGGCGAGGGCCGCCATTCGCAAGGCCGGATTCCGGACAAAGGTGTGGCACGTCTGGGACGACTCCGAGCCCGGCACCTATCTCGGCACCGACCCGGAAGGGTCGGCTCGCTCCGGAGCAGCAGTCGTGCTCAAGATCTCGAAGGGTCCCGAACCCGAGCCCGAGCCGACCTATGCTCCGTTGCCACCGCAACAACATCAGCCGAACGACCCGGGCGACGACCAGCCTGGGAATCAGCAGAACGCGCCGAGCGCTCAGAATCAGCCCGAAAGCAACACCGGTGGCAACGCTGGCCGAGGACATGGTGGCGGCCAGCAGAACCCACCTGGCACGACGAGGCCTCGCTGACATGAAGGCGTTCATGAAGGCGGCCGCCGGGTTGGTTGGAGTCGGCGTCGCCGGGCTGACCTATGGCGTCATCGAGGCGCGTCGGTTCGTTGTCCGCTGCGTCGAGGTGCCGGTGCTTGAGCCCGGCAGCTCGTCGCTGAGGGTGTTGCACATCTCGGACTTCCACATGCTGGCTCGCCAGAGGGCCAAGCGGGAGTTCATCCGTGGACTCGCCGACCTCGAGCCGGACCTCGTCATCGACACCGGTGATAACTTCTGTTCGGCTGACTCCCTGCAACCCCTCCTTGACGACATGGCCGGGTTGCTGAAGCGCCCAGGAGCCTTCGTCTTCGGGTCGAACGACTACCTGGTGCCGGCTTTCAAGAACCCGTTCTCGTATCTGCTGCGGGGCCGTTCGCACGCGTCGGAGGAGCCGATACCGGAGCTCCCCCACGAGGAGTTGCGCCAAGCGTTCACCGCGGCGGGGTGGTTGGACCTCAACGACAAGTCAGGGACGTTGGAGGTGGCTGGCCAGCAAGTGGCGTTCCGCGGTACTGACGACGCCCACCACGACCGTGACCATTATGAGGAGGTTGCTGGACCTGCAGATGATGACGCAGACCTCAACATCGGCGTCACCCATGCGCCCTACCGCAAGATCCTTGACGCCATGGTCGGGGACGGGATGGACATCATCTTCGCGGGCCACACCCATGGCGGACAGGTGTGTCTGCCCGTCAAGGGAGCCATCATCACCAACTGTGATCTCGACACCGACCGCGTCAAGGGGCTCTCACAGCACAGCAGCGGTGCACGCACCGGATGGCTACATGTCTCGGCCGGATTAGGGTCCTCTCCTTTCGCCCCGTACCGGACATTCTGTCGACCGGGAGTGACACTGTTGACGCTGGTCCCACGGCCATGACAGGGGCGGCTTGGCGCTTTCGCTCAAGCTGCGTTAAAGTGTCCGTCGATCCTTCCGTTGAGGAAAATAACCGTGGTCGCGGGGTGTGGCGCAGCTTGGTAGCGCGCCTCGTTCGGGACGAGGAGGTCGCAGGTTCAAATCCTGTCACCCCGACCATTCGGTTCTTCACATGGCGGTTGTCGCCAGTGTCACAGCACACACCAGGCTGATCTGATGTGTATAGGACCATGCCCACAGCGACGACGGTGCGGTGTCAAGTGCGGCAGTCTGCAGCCCCACGAACAGTGTCATCACCGTGACCTCCAATACCGTCAAGATCTACGGTGACGGCGCTGGAACCAGGGCCGACGCCGCCAGATCCGTGCGCCCCAGGTGCCGCATGTCCGGAATACCTCGACCGTGGATGCCGTTACACCACCGAACCCCATCGAAGGAGGAATCATCATGGCACGCGCGCTCATCGCCGCCACGGACTTCGGAGTTGAGGAGGCCGAGATCGTCGAGCCCATCAACGCCCTCAAGAAGGCTGGTATCGAGGTGACCGTCGCCTCCAACAGCGGCGAAGCCATCCAGACCGTCACCGGCGACAAGGACTGGGCGTCCAGGATTGACGCCGACTCCACGCTGGCTGACGTCAAGGCCGAGGACTACGACCTGCTCGTCATCCCTGGTGGCACCGTCAACGCGGACACCCTGCGTGTCGACGAGGACGGTCGTCGTCTGGTCAGGGAGTTCTCATCCGCGGGCAAGCCACTCGGAGCAATCTGCCACGGGCCGTGGGTTCTCATCGACGCCGGCGTGGCCAAGGGCAAGAAGATGACCTCCTACATCTCAATCCGTCCAGATCTTGAGAACGCCGGGGCCACCTGGGTGGACGAGGAGCTCGTCCGCTGCCCGGGTCATGACTGGGTGCTCATCACCTCGCGCAATCCCAACGACCTCCCGGCCTTCACCAAGGCCTTGGTCGACGAGGTCGCCTGACCTTCGCATCAGCGTCATGACAAGGGCTCTCACCCTCGGGGGAGAGCCCTTGCTGCGTTCATTCCGAGAGCACCGCGACGCCCCGAAACCGCGTCAGGATGGGCCGCACACACCCAGGCATCTCCACATCGTGAGACCAATGTCCACCCACGATGACGGCTTTACATATGCTGCAGTTTGATCACAATGTCGTCTCAACCCCCTGAGACGAGTGACGAAAGCTTCTGAACAGTGGCATGGTGTCCCGAACAACCTGGGATCGTCGGGTACCTGCCGACGTGACGTGAGAAGGAGACACCATGCGTCGAATGAGGCCACTCATTGCGCTGTCCCTCGCGGGCTTGATGGCATTGTCAGCTTGCGGCGAGGACGTTGCGGCCAAGGATGAATCGGCCGCTGGTTCGTCGGGGAACGGGGCCAACAACAGCGCCCCCGCCAAGGACGGTGGTTCGATCACCGTTCGCGGCTGTACCCCACAGAACCCGCTCATTCCGTCCAACACCAACGAGACCTGCGGCGGAAACGTCCTCGACGCCGTCAGCGCCCGTCTCATCCACTACAACTCTGACACCGCCAAGCCGGAGATGGACATCGCCGAGGCCATCGAGACCAAGGACAACCAGAACTTCACCGTCAAGATCAAGCCGGGATACAAGTTCTCCGATGGCACCGAGGTCAAGGCGAAAAACTTCGTCGACGGCTGGAACTGGGCAGCCTATGGGCCGAACGCCCAGCAGTCTGGCTACTTCTTCGAGCCGATCGAGGGTTACGCCGACGAGCAGTGTGATGACGAGACCTGCAAGACCACACCCAAGTCCACGACGATGAGCGGTCTCAAGGTCGTTGACGATCACACCTTCACCATCAAGACCACCGAGAAGATCTCGAACCTTGAGGTGCGTCTGGGTTACACCGCCTTCGCACCGCTGCCGGACGCCTTCCTCAGGGATCCGACGGCCAAGAAGTGGGAGAAGATGCCGGTCGGCGCTGGGCCGTACAAGGTCACCGAGAACACTGCCACGGCCATCACCGTCTCCAAGAACGAGCATTACGCCGGTAAGTACAAGGGCCACGTCGACAAGGTCACCTTCAAGATCTACAACGACGCCAGCCCGGCCTACAACGACACCGTCGCCAACAACCTCGACATCAACGACCTCATCCCGACCGACCAGCTCACCAACGACCAGTGGAAGAACGACCTGGCCAACCGTTGGGGCATCCGTCAGTCCGGTGTCACCCAGACCCTGACCTACTCCAGCAAGGACAAGCAGCTGGCCGACAACAAGGACCTCGTCAAGGCCCTTGCCATGGACATCGACCGCGAGACGGTCACCAAGCAGATCTTCGCCGGTTCCCGCGCCCCCGCTGACGGCTGGGTCTCCCCCGTCGTCGATGGGTACACGAAGGACCAGTGCGGCGACATGTGCACCTACGACAAGGACAAGGCCCTCAAGCTCTACAAGAAAGCCGGTGGTTATCAGGGCACCCTGACCATTGCGGTCAACGGTGACGGCGACCACAAGGCCTGGTCGCAGGCCATCTGCAACGGCTGGAAGAACGACCTCGGTCTGAAGTGCCAGCTCAAGGTCACCCCGGACTTCAAGACTCTGCGTGACATGGTCAACAAGCGTTCCCTCGAGGGCTTCTTCCGTACCGGGTGGCAGATGGACTACCCGTCCATCGAGAACTTCCTGACCCCGATGTACGCCACCGGCGCCTCCAGCAACGACAACGACTACTCGAACAAGGCTTTCGACGCCAAGCTCAAAGAAGCCGCTGCCGCCACGGACGCCCCGGAGGCCAACAAGCTCTACCAGGAGGCCGAGAAGATGCTGGCGGAGAACCCGCCGACCATCCCGCTGTGGACGACCTCCACCCCGTTCGCGTGGTCCGACAAGGTCGCCAACGTCAAGCTCACCCCGTTCGGCACGATTGATCTTCAGTCGGTCAGCGTGAAGTGATCCATCCCTGATGACGCATCCGTCGGTCCGCTGGAATTGCCCAGCGGACCGACGGTGTCGTGAGGTACACCATGTTCAGATACATCGTCAGACGCATACTTCAGATGATCCCGGTGCTCATCGGGACGACGTTCATCATCTTCTGTCTGGTCTTCGCCCTGCCGGGCGATCCGACGGCCGGTCGATGCGGTGAACGTCCTTGTCCTCCCGCCTATGTCGCGGCCTTCCGAGCCGAGTACAACCTCGACAGGCCCCTCCTCGTCCAGTACGGCCTGTACCTGGAGAAGCTGGTGCACGGCAATCTCGGCGTTGACTACTATGGCAACACCGTTGTCTCCGAACTCGGCGCCCGCTACCCCGTCACGATCAAGCTGGCCCTCATCGCGATCGCCGTCGAGATCGTGGTCGGCATCGTCGCCGGTGTCTGGGCTGGCGTGCGACGCGGCAAGTTCATCGACTACTTCGTCCTGGTGTCCTCCCTCATCGTCATCTCCATCCCGATCTTCGTCATCGGTTCGCTGGCCCAGCTGGTCCTCGGCCTGCGACTGGGCTGGTTCCCGGTGACCGCCGGTGCCGGTTCCTGGGGCGAGTTGGTGCTGCCCGGTCTGGTACTGGGGGCATTGTCAGTGGCTTACGTGGCACGTCTGACCCGGTCGAACCTGCTGGAGAACCAGCGTGCCGACTACGTGCGCACCGCCAAGGCCAAAGGTATGTCGACGTCGCGCATCGTCACCGTGCACACCCTGCGCAACTCCCTCATCCCAGTCATCACCTTCATCGGGTACGACTTCGGTGCACTCATGGGCGGCGCGATCGTCACCGAGCGAATCTTCAACATCAACGGGATCGGCAACTACATCTACCGGTCGATCAACCAGCGTGACGGTGTGTCAGTGGTTGGTTCGGTGACCTGCCTGGTGTTGGTGTACCTGCTCGCAAATCTCCTCGTCGATCTGTTGTACGGGGTGCTCGACCCAAGGATCAGCCATGACTGAACCACGCACGAACCTTCCCGATTCGCCGCTGGGAGCGGGCGGGCCAGAGGCCTTGACCGAGCCCTCCCCCAGCGACAACGACGTCATGGACAGCTCCAAGCCGCGCTCGGTGTGGAATGACGCCTGGGACTCCCTCAAACGCAACCCGCTGTTCTGGATCTCGGTGACCCTCATCGTCATCTTCCTGTTGATGGCGGCAGCCCCGTCGATCTTCACGTCAAAGGACCCCAGCGACTGCAACCTGTCAACAGCCCGACACATCCCCTCGGGGGTGCACTGGTTCGGCACTGACATCCAAGGGTGTGACGTCTACGCCCGGACAGTCTACGGAGCCAGGTCGTCAATCCTCGTCGGCATGCTCGCCACCGTGGGAACGACCCTCCTCGGTGCTTTCATCGGCCTGGTGGCCGGATTCCGCGGCGGCTGGCTCGACACCTTGCTGAGCCGAACCGGTGACGTCTTCTACGCCATCCCGCTACTGCTCGGCGGGATCATCATCTTGTACACCTTCCCCAACCAGCCCGGCACCCCATACTTCGTCATGGTGCTGAAAGTGGTGGGAGCCATCGTCATCCTGGGTTGGCCGTCCCTGGCCCGACTCATGAGGTCGTCGGTGCTGCAGGTGTTGCCCCACGACTACATCCAGGCCGCTCGGGCGCTGGGTGCCTCGTCGTGGCGAATCATCCGTCAGCACATCCTGCCCAACGCCATCGCACCGGTCGTCGTGGTCGCCACCATCAACTTGGGCGCCTACATCGCCATCGAGGCGACGCTGAGTTACCTGGGCATCGGCCTGCAGGAACCGGCCATCTCGTGGGGTGTGTCGATCTCCGACGCCTCCGGTCTGGGCTATGTCCGGTCGGCACCCTTCATGCTGCTGTTCCCGTCACTGTTCCTGTCCCTGGCGGTGCTGGCGTTCATCTTCCTCGGCGAGGCGGCACAGGACGCCTTCGACCCCAAACAGCACTGAGGTTTCGACATGGCACGAAAGACACTCACCAGCGCCCGCCTTCGCATGGAGCCGGTCGACGGGCTGCTTCTCAACGTTGACGACCTGCACGTGGAGTTCCACACCCGCGACGGCGTCGCGAAGGCCATCAACGGCACGAGCTTCACCCTGTCCGAACGCGAGACCCTCGCGATCCTGGGCGAGTCCGGGTCAGGCAAGTCCGTGACCGCCCAGGCGATCATGGGCATCCTCGACTCGCCCCCGGCCAAGATTACCGGCGGAAAAATCGAGTACTGCGGGGTTGACCTGCTGACGATGCCCGAGAAGAAGCGTCGCCAGATCCGCGGCGAGCACATCTCGATGATCTTCCAGGACGCGTTGTCGTCGCTGAACCCGGTCTTCCCGGTCGGATGGCAGATCGCCGAGATGTTCCGCATCCATCGCGGTATGAACCGCTCCGACTCGATGTCCGAGGCCATCCGTCTCATGGAGAGGGTACACATCCCGGCCGCCAAGGAGCGCGCCGACAACTATCCGCACCAGTTCTCCGGCGGTATGCGTCAGCGCATCATGATAGCGATGGCGATCGCCCTCAACCCGTGGGTGCTCATTGCCGACGAGCCGACCACTGCCCTTGACGTCACCGTCCAGGCCCAGATCATGACCCTGCTCAAGGAGCTCCAGGAGGAGTCCGGGATGGGTCTGATCCTCATCACCCACGACTTGGGCGTTGTGGCGGACGTGGCCGACGACATCGCGGTGATGTACTGCGGACGGTTCGTCGAGCACGCTGACGTCCACCGTCTCTATGACAACCCCGCCCACCCTTACACGGTCGGTCTGCTGGATTCCATTCCGCGGCTGGATCAAAGGGGCACCGAGCTGTACGCGATCGGCGGTTTGCCGCCTTCCCTGACGAACCTGCCGTCAGGATGCTCGTTCCACCCGCGCTGCCGTTGGGCCACGGAAGAGTGTCGCGTCGGCGGTGCTCCCACGTTCGTCGAGGTCGAGCCCGGACGCTGGGCCGCCTGCCACCACACCGAGGAGGTCCTCCATCGTGACCGCTGAGAACATCGCCAGGAAAGGCGAACCCATCCTGTCGGTGCGCGACCTCACGAAGCATTACCCGCTCAAGTCCGGGGTAGTGCGTCACACCGTCGGGCATGTCAAGGCCGTTGACGGGGTCAGTTTTGATCTGTATCCCGGCGAGACGCTCGGTGTGGTCGGCGAGTCCGGGTGTGGAAAATCCACCCTGGGGCGCCTGCTGGTGGCCCTCGAGCCGCCGACCTCCGGGACGATCACCTTCGAGGGACGTGACGTCACCCACCTCAGGGGCTCGCAGATGCGCAAGCTGCGACGCGACATCCAGATCGTCTTCCAGGACCCGTACACCTCGCTGGATCCGCGGATGACAGTCGGCGACATCGTCAGTGAGCCCTTCCAGATCCACCCTGACGCCGTTCCGCGCGGCAGGCGTACTGAGAGGGTCAAGGAACTGCTGGACCTGGTGGGTCTCAACCCCGAGCACATCAACCGGTACCCCCACGAGTTCTCCGGTGGTCAGCGTCAGCGTATCGGTATCGCCCGCGGAATCGCCCTGCAGCCGAAGGTGCTGGTGTGTGACGAGCCGGTGTCGGCACTGGACGTCTCGGTGCAGGCCCAGGTCGTCAACCTGTTGCAGAAGCTGCAGCGAGAGTTGGGGATGGCCTACATCTTCATCGCCCACGACCTGTCGGTGGTGCGCCACATCTCTGACCGGGTGGCCGTGATGTACCTGGGGCGGATCATGGAAATGGGTGACGAGGAGCAGATCTACGAGCGCTCCACCCACCCATACACCCAGGCTCTGTTGTCGGCAGTGCCGGTGCCTGATCCTTCCCTACGTGGCGAGAGGCACCAAATCCTCTTGCACGGAGACGTGCCGTCTCCGGCCGACCCGCCGAGCGGCTGCAGGTTCCACACCCGGTGCTGGCGCGCACAGCCGTTGTGCTCGGAGAAGGAGACCTCCTTGGACATGCACCCCGACGGCCAGGGAGAGCACGCCTGCCGATGCCATTTCGCGGAAGTCTTCGAGAAGGCCTCGGACGACATCAAGCCCAGTGATCTCACCGACTAGGCCTGGCCGGGTCGGCTACCCGGAGTTACCACACGGAGCTGTCAAGACAACATCAGCGAAATCTGCCAAAAACTGACCCCAGATCCCGATGGCAACGTCACCACGCCGAATTCTTGGCAGATTTCGCTGATACCTCCGGGTATCGACACCCGTGACCGGACCGAGGCGCAGAGGACGTTGCGCATTTTGTCTGGCTTGTACGGGGTTCTGCGGCCCCTCGATCTCATTCAGCCGTATCGGTTGGAGATGAGAACCGCCTTGCGCACCGACCGTGGTTCCACTGTGGCGGGTTGGTGGGGTGATCGCATCGTCAACCTGGTCGCAAGCGACCTCGAGGAGTCGCCAGGCCCAAGGGTCTTCGTCAACCTGGCCTCGGCTGAATACTTCCAGACCATCGAGGGCATCGACGTGAGGATCCTTTCCCCGCGCTTCGAGTCACGGGATCGCCAGGGACGTTGGAAGGTCATTTCCTTCACCGCCAAGACGGCTCGCGGCCTCATGGCCGGATGGATGATCCACACTCGTGTGCGCACGGTCAAGGCACTCACTGACTTCCACGACGGCTGGACTGCGACGAGGTGTCCTCATCGGACATCCCCGTCTTCCGCAAACTCGACTGGTCCTGGATCGACACGCCGCGACGTGCCGAGCTCAAGGTCATCATGTCCTCTCCGACTGTCTCATTGGACGAACGCATGGAGGCATCGCGTAAACTGTCTACCCTGCCGCACGATTCAACCCCCGTGCGGCTGCGTAACCGTGACCGAGTCGACGGACGTCCTCGTGGCTATGTCGGCAAGGCCGGTGTGTCCCGTATCCGTTTCCGTGAGATGGCCCACCGCGGCAAACTCCCCGGAATCACGAAGTCAAGCTGGTGAGACCATGGCAGTACCGAAGCGTAAGAAGTCCCGTTCGACCACGCGTCATAGGCGGGCCCAGTGGAAGACCACGCCAACACAGTTGGTTGAGATCCGCGTTGAGGGCAAGGTTCTGCGAGTTCCCCGAAATCTGGTCAAGGCCTATCACTCTGGGCTGATCGACGCCGACGACTGAGTCGTCACCGCGTGAGCGGACCTGCGTGGCCGCTCAGGTCAGGTAATCACTCGAGGGGTGTTGATCCCGTAGGGTTGTCGTCATGAGCAAGCCCGAAGTGACCCTGCCCGATTCCGCCCCCGAAGACCTCGTCATTGAGGACATCACGGTCGGCGACGGCCCCGAGGCCTCCGTCGGCAACCTCGTCGAGGTGCATTACGTCGGAGTGGCTCTGAGTAATGGCCGCGAGTTCGACTCCTCGTGGAACCGCGGAGAACCGCTGACCTTCCAGTTGGGAGCCGGCCAGGTGATCCCCGGATGGGATGAAGGTGTGCAGGGCATGAAGGTTGGTGGACGACGCAAGCTCGTCATCCCCCACCACCTCGCCTACGGTCCACAGGGTATTCCCGGTGTGATCGCTGGCGGTGAGACGCTGATCTTCGTCTGCGACCTCGTCAACGTCATCTGACCACTCAACAGCGGCATCCGACGTGACCCCAGATCACGCAGTCGCTCGCGCCCGGTCCCTCGTGAGGTCCGGGCGTCGTTGCATGCTCGGGCTGTGTGGCGAACCGGGCGCTGGCAAGACGACCCTCTCCCGCCTGCTGGGCGACGAATTGGGAGAGACATGCGCGATCGTCCCCATGGATGGGTTCCACCTCGCCCAGGCCGAGATCGAACGACTCGGTCGCGCCGACCGCAAGGGAGCCCCTGACACCTTCGACGGCTGGGGATTCGTGTCCTTGGTGGGTCGCCTGGCCGCTGCCGACGAGCCGGTGGTCTATGCCCCGATGTACCAACACGGCTTCGGCGAACCCATCGCGGGCGCCATCCCGGTACCACGCGAGGTGCCGCTCGTCATCGTCGAGGGAAATTATCTCCTCCTCGACGAGAAGCCCTGGTCCCTGCTGGCACCGCTGTTCACCGAGACCTGGTACATCGACGTCGATCCCCAGCTGCGGATGGACCGACTCATCCGCCGTCACGTCTCTGCCGGAAAGCCACTGGAATGCGCGGTGACCTGGGCCAATGGCCCTGACGAACGCAATGCTGCGCTCATCCGCACGACGAGGAACCGTGCCGATGATGTCGTCCTGATCAACTGACGACGCCTCACCCTGCGCACCACCCATGGTGATACTGTCGATACGTCTCACTGGCGAGACGACCCACGGCGATCAAACCGACGTGCGATTCGCCCCAGCCCTGGCAATCGCGCGTGGCCCCTCCCGGTGCCGTTTCGTCACGACGACACCACACCCACATGAATATGCATCTGGGGGCACCACCGATGTACGACAACAGCAGCACTGCCGCAGCCATGACGATCAAACTCGACGCCGAGTTCCCACCCGACCCGGTCTTCCAGCCCGGAATCCGACGAGCCCCCTCACGTGGATTCCACCTCACCCCTGACCAGACCAAGGTCGCGCTGCGCAATGCCCTGCGTTACCTTCCTCCGGAGCTGCACGAGAAGGCTGCACCAGAGTTCCTCAAGGAACTGCACACCTACGGCCGCATCTACGCCTACCGGTGGCGTCCGGCAGGTCACATCAAGGGACGCCCGATCGACGACTACGAGGGTCGTTGCGCCGAGGGCAAGGCTTTCCAGGTGCAGATCGACAACAACCTCGACTTCGACGTCGCTCTCTACCCCTACGAGCTCGTCACCTATGGCGAGACCGGCAGTGTCTGCCAGAACTGGCTGCAGTACCGACTCATCAAGAAGTACCTCGCCCAGCTCACCGAGGACACCACCCTGGTGGTCATGAGCGGTCACCCGCTGGGGCTGTTCCCATCCCGCCCAGAGTCTCCGCGCGTCATCGTCACCAACTCCCTCATGGTCGGCCACTTCGACAACCAGAAGGACTGGGAGATCTGCGAGGAGATGGGGGTCGCCAACTACGGCCAGATGACTGCCGGCGGCTGGATGTACATCGGGCCTCAGGGCATCGTCCACGGCACCTTCAACACCATCCTCAATGCCGGACGCATCCGCCTCGGGATTCCGGCTGACGGTGACCTGTCAGGCGTCCTCTTCGTCTCTTCGGGTCTGGGCGGCATGTCCGGCGCCCAACCCAAGGCCGCCGAGATCGCTCACGCCGTCGGAATCACCGCCGAGGTCGACATGTCGCGCATCCAGACCCGTCTGGACCAGGGCTGGGTGGGGCACGTCTCCGAGGTTCTCGACGAGGTGTTCGCCCTGGCCAAAAAGCACATCGACGAGCGCACCCCGATCTCGATCGCCTACCACGGCAACATTGTCGATCTGCTTCAGTACGCCGTTGACAACGACATCGACATCCCGCTGCTGTCCGACCAGACCTCCTGCCATGCCGCCTACGACGGCGGCTACTGCCCGCAGGGCCTGACCTTCGAGGAGCGCACCGAGCTTCTGGCCCGTGACCGTGACGAGTACGCCCGCCGCGTCGACAAGACCCTGCGCAAGCATTTCGAACTCATCCGCACCCTCACCGAGCGTGGCACCTACTTCTTCGACTACGGCAATGCCTTCATGGCGACCGTCTTCGAGTCCGGGGTGACCGAGATCGCCAAGGGTGGAGACGCACGCAACGGGTTCATCTGGCCCTCCTACGTCGAGGACATCATGGGACCCGAGCTCTTCGACTACGGTTACGGCCCCTTCCGCTGGGTCTGTCTTTCCGGCAAGCACGAGGACCTCATCGCCACCGACCATGCCGCCATGGACTGCATCGACCCGAATCGCCGCGGCCAGGATCGCGACAACTACATCTGGATTCGGGACGCCGAGGCCAACAACTTGGTCGTCGGCACCCAGGCGCGCATCCTCTACCAGGACGCCAAGGGCCGTAGGGACATCGCGTTGCGGTTCAACGAGATGGTGCGCAACGGCGAGATCGGACCGGTCATGCTCGGGCGGGATCACCATGACGTCTCGGGCACCGACTCCCCCTTCCGCGAGACCGCGAACGTCAAGGACGGGTCCAACGTCATGGCGGACATGGCCACCCAGTGCTTCGCTGGCAATGCAGCTCGCGGCATGAGCCTGGTGACCTTGCACAACGGCGGAGGAACCGGCATCGGCAATGCCATCAACGGCGGGTTCGGGCTGGTCCTGGATGGTTCCGAGCGGGTCGACGCCGTCATCCGCAGCTCCTTGCTGTGGGACGTCATGTGCGGTGTGGCCCGACGCGGCTGGGCCCGCAACGACCACTCCATCGAGACGGCCACCGAGTTCAACCAGGAACACGACGACGCCCAGATCACCCTGCCCTACCTGGTCGATGACGCCCTCATCGACGGATTGGTGAAGTGATGACGACCTGGACAGCGGCAGCCCTGCTCGACGAGATCGCCGGGATCGGACGCAACGAGGACGGCTCCTACTCGCGGTTCTGCTTCCGCCCTGACGAGGTGGCCTTGCGGGAATGGTTCGTCACGAAGGCCACCGAGTTGGCTCTGACGATCGTCACGGACATGAATGCCAACATCTGGGCGTGGTGGGGAATGCCGGGCCCGGAGGCCGTCCTGACGGGGTCCCACCTGGACTCAGTCCCTGGCGGCGGTGCCTACGACGGGCCGCTCGGCGTCGTCTCCTCCCTCGTGGCCGTGGCGAAGATGAAAGAAGCCGGGGTCGAGCCGTCGAAACCCTTTGCCGTCGTCGCCATGGCTGATGAGGAGGGCGCACGATTCGGCATGCCCTGTCTGGGGTCACGCTTGGCCTCGGGCAAGCTCAGCAAGGACGACGCCCGCAGGCTCGTCGCCCGGGACGGACAGAGTCTGCCGGACGCCTGGCGGGAGGCCGGCCTGGACCCTGATCTCATCGAGCCTGACGATGTCCTGCTCGATGCCTCCTGCTTCATCGAGTTGCACGTCGAGCAAGGGCGCGGGCTGGCCGACCTCGACCACCCGGTCGCGATTGCCACAGCGGTGCGGCCGCACGGCCGCTGGCGTGCCGAGTTCACCGGGCAGGGGAACCATGCCGGGACCACCCTCATCCCCGATCGCCACGACCCCGTCATCCCAGTGGCCGAAACCATCCTGGCGTCCCGCGAGGCCGCTGAGCGGGAGGGCTGCGTCACGACGGTTGGGCGGATCAACGTCGAGCCAGGCGGGACGAATGTCATCGCCTCGGCCACGACGATGTGGCTGGATTGCCGAGCCGAGGACCCCGACACCGTCACCAAGGTCGTCGAGGAGATCCAGAAGACTTCAGCAGCGGCTGCTGACAAGCAGGGGTGCCAGGTCGTCTGGACCCGTGAGTCATGGACCGACCGCACCGCCTTCGACGACGACCTGCGTCATCGGATGCTGCAGGTCCTCGGTGAGGAGACCCCGCAGCTGTCGACGGGAGCGGGTCACGACGCTGCCACCTTGGCCGCGACGCTACCCACCGGGATGCTCTTCGTCCGCAATCCCACCGGAGCGTCCCACTGCCCGGCCGAATCAGCCAGCGACGAGGACTGCGAGGCGGGAGCGGAGGCTCTGCGAGCCGTGTTGGAGGAGCTGGTCAAGTGAGTGAGTGGTTCTTCCCGAAGGCCCTCGTCGAGGGACGGGTTGCGCACAATGTGCGCGTTTCGAGTGATGCTGGCGTCATCACCAAGGTCACGGTTGACGCCCAGCACGATCGCCACAGCTTCAGCGGCGTCGCTGTTCCCGGATTCGCCAACACGCACTCCCACGTCTTCCACCGCGGACTGCGAGGAGCCGGGGAGGGGGAGGACTTCTGGTCCTGGCGGACCGAGATGTACCGGCTGGCCAACCGCCTCGACCCGGACTCCTATCACCGCCTGGCACGAGCGGCCTTCGCCGAGATGGTGGCTGCCGGGTACACCAGCGTGGGCGAGTTCCACTATGTCCACCACCGGCCCGACGGCACCCCCTACCCGCACCACGACATGGAGTTGGCCGTTGTCAACGCTGCCGTCGACGCGGGTATCCGGATCACCCTGCTCGACACCTGCTACCTGCACGCCGGACCGGGAGCTCCACTCGGCGAGGACCAGACGAGGTTTGGTGACGGCAGTGTCAAGGGATGGTTGGAGCGCTGGCACGCTCTCACTGATGCCCTGCCGGATTCCCCCTTGGTGACGCCGGGAGCGGCCCTGCACTCGGTGCGAGCCGTCAGTCCTGACGAGATGGCCACAGCTGTCTCGGGCTTGCCGGACCGCGCCCCGATCCACGTCCATGTCTCCGAGCAGCCCCGTGAGAACGAGGAGAGTCTGGCCGCCCACGGGCTGACGCCCACCGCCGTCCTGGAACGTGCTGGAGCGCTCTCCAATCGCACCACCGTCGTCCATGCCACGCACCTGAGCGAC
Organism: Cutibacterium nasicola; assembly: GCF_051303185.1. Taxonomy (GTDB): domain Bacteria; phylum Actinomycetota; class Actinomycetes; order Propionibacteriales; family Propionibacteriaceae; genus Cutibacterium. Next base: position 123,781 of record NZ_JBPPGE010000003.1, read on the forward strand.
GACGACATCGCCATGATTGCTCGCACGGACACCATCGTCTCGCTGTGCCCGACCACCGAGGCCGATCTGGGGGACGGCATCGCGCGGGTCAAGGATCTGCTCGACGCCGGGGTGCGTCTGACGATCGGCACCGACGAGGACGTCGTCACCGACCCCTTCGCCGAGTTGCGCCTGCTCGAATCCACCGCTCGGCTGGCCACCGGGACCCGAGGAGTCATCGGCTGCGACTCCCTGTGGAAGATCGGTTCCCGAAACGGGGTGGCGAGCCTGCGTCCGGCGGTAGGTCCGCGCCCGCGCCGAGCCTCCACACCCGCTTCCGACCTCGCCGGGCTGAGCGTGGGTGATCCTGCTGACGTCGTCGTCGTCGATCCGTCGTCGGCTCGCTTGGCCGGGGTGGACCCGACACGCTGGCCGCTGGCGGCAACCGCCGAGGACGTCACCGCCACCATCATCGCGGGCGAGTGGATCCGACGCGACGACGCCACCGCCGAGGATCTGCGCCATGTACTGAACGAGCTGAGAGGTCGTGACTCGTGAGCGTCGTCATCAACAACATCGGTCTACTGGTCACCAATGATCCATCCGTCGGTAGTGATGACCTGGGGCAGATCCGTGACGCAGCCGTCGTCATCGATGGAGACCGGATCGTCTGGGTGGGGCGCTGTGCCGAGGCTCCCGCAGCCGATCACCAGGCCGACATGGCGGGGGCCTGCGTCATCCCCGGATTCGTTGATTCCCACAGCCACCCCGTCTTTGCCGGAGATCGCAGTGACGAGTTCGATGCCCGGATGAACGGGCAGAAGTACGAGGCTGGCGGAATCCTGCGCACCGTTCGACACACCCGGGAGGCGCCCGTCGGGCTGCTCGACGCCGTCATGACCGGGATCCTCGACGAAATGGCACGCAGCGGAACGACGACGGTGGAGGCCAAGACGGGGTACGGGCTCGACGTCGAGACCGAGGTCAAGCTGGCCCGCATCGCCAGTTCCCACACCGACGAGGTGACCTTCCTGGGCGCCCACGTCGTCGGGCCCGAATACGAACCTGACGGGTACGTCCGTCTGGTGTGCGGGCAGATGCTGCAAGCCGTACGTCCCTATGTGCGCTGGATTGACGCCTTCTGCGAGACCGGTGCCTTCGACCCCGACCAGACCATGGAAATCCTGCGCGCAGGTAAGGCTGCTGGGCTGGGACTTCGTCTCCACGCCGCACAGTTGGGTCCATCCGAGGTCATTCCGCGCGCCTGTGAACTGGGGGTGACGTCGATCGACCACTGCACCTTCCTGTCCGACGAAGACATTGATGCCATGAAGGCCACCGACACCGTGGCGACCCTGCTACCGGCTGCCGAGTTCAGCACCAACCAGCCCTACCCTGACGCCAGACGTCTTCTCGACGCTGGGATGACGGTGGCGCTGGCCACCGACTGCAATCCGGGAACCGCTTTCACCTCATCCATGCCTTTCTGCCTTGCCATGGCGGTGCGGGAGATGGGCATGACGCCGGAACAGGCCCTATGGTCGGCGACCGCTGGCGGTGCGGCAGCCCTGCGCCGCGACGACGTGGGTGTGGTGAGGCCTGGGGCCCGTGCTGACCTGGTGAGCTTGGCCGCGCCGTCGTGGCTGCACCTCATGTACCGCCCGGGCGTGCCTCTTGTCGACCAGGTGTGCCTAGCAGGCCGGCTCCTCAAGCTGAACCAGCCTCGGCTACGACTCGACGCCTGACAACCCGTTCGCAACCCACCCCTGTTCGTGCCCGTAACGACTCGGCGACGCCGAGATCGACACCACAATCGCCACGGTGACGTGGCACCAAGGAAGGACGACCATGGATCCAGTCAACGTCGGTGCCCCACTCACTCCCCACGACATCATCGCCGTTGCCCGGCTGGGCGCCCAGGTGACGGTCGGTGAGGAAGCCATGGGGCGGGTCAGACGGGCCTCCGACCTCATCGAGAGTCTGGCCGACGACCCCAGCCCCCACTACGGCATCTCCACCGGATTCGGCGCGTTGGCCTCCAGCCGCGTGTCACGCGACCATCGCGTCACCTTGCAGCACTCCCTCATCCGTTCCCACGCCGCGTCCACCGGGTCGCGGGTGGAGACCGAGGCCATCCGCGCAATGATGACCCTGCGGCTCAAGACGATGGCCTCTGGTAGCACCGGGGTGCGTCCGGAGGTCATCACTGCTTATGCCGACCTGCTGAACTCAGGACTCGTCCCGGTCGTCGGGGAGTACGGGTCGCTGGGGTGCTCGGGAGATCTTGCACCGCTGGCCCACTGTGCCCTGGTCCTCACCGGTGAGGGGACGGTGCTGACCCCCGATGGCGGCGAGGTCGACGCTGCCACGGGCTTGGCCCAGGTCGGGCTGAAGCCCATTTCCTTGCGCGAAAAGGAGGGCCTGGCCCTCATCAATGGCACTGACGGCATGCTCGGCCAGCTCATCATGGCCCTGGCTGACCTCGACGTCCTCGTCCCGACGGCTGACCTGGCGGCAGCGATGACCGTTCAGGCCCTGTGCGGTATCGACCGAGTTTTCGCCCCCGACCTGCAGGCCCTTCGGCCCCACCCAGGTCAGGGCGTCTCGGCTGCCAACATCCTCGCTCTGTTGGAAGGGTCGGACCTCATCCAGGCTGGTCGTGAAGGTGCGGCCAAGCGGGTGCAGGACGCTTATTCACTGCGGTGTGCGCCACAGGTGCATGGTGCCGTCCGTGACACGATGGCCCATGCCTTGCAGGTGGCGAAGGTTGAGTTGGATTCGGCAGTCGACAACCCGGTGATTACCGACGACATGAGGGTGGAGTCCAACGGCAACTTCCACGGCGCCCCGGTGGCATATGTGCTTGATTTCTTGGCGATTGCTGCGGCCGACCTCGCGTCCATGAGTGAACGTCGCACCGACCGCATGCTCGACCCGGCCCGCAACCGCGACCTTCACCCCTTCCTCGCCGACAATCCCGGCGTCGACTCCGGCCACATGATTGCCCAATACACCCAGGCTGGCATCGTCTCTGAGATGAAGCGACTGGCGGTACCGGCGTCGGTGGACTCCATTCCAACCTCAGCCATGCAGGAGGACCACGTCTCGATGGGTTGGTCGGCTGCCCGCAAGCTGCGCCGCGGGATTGACGGCATGGGAGCCGTCATTGGCATCGAGATCCTGACCGCCGCGAGGGCTATTCAGATGCGAGGTCTGGAGCCGTCGAAACCGGTAGCCGACGTCATCGCCCGGATGCGCCAGACCATTCCCGGTCCCGGACCGGACCGCTTCCTTGCCCCCGAAATCGACGAAGCGCACCGCTTGGTGGCTTCTGGTGAGCTCCTCGAGGTGGTGCGTCAGCAGGTGGAGGTGAGTTGACCACGCACGATTCGTGTACATGGCTCCTGTAGCGTGGGGTGTGCTCTGCCCATGCAGAGGTGAGCCATTGTTGAGTTGCGTGTCGTCCGCATCTCGGATGTCCTTCCCCGCCGTTGCGGGGGTGCGCGGGCGTAGGGCAGGACGTGCTTCTGGCCCGATCCTCCCCGCCGTTGCGGGGGTCGGTGATCAACTGTGGGCGTCCTGCAGTTATTTTCCAACTTGTTCAGTTGAGTTAAATTCTTATGTTAAGGTTCTTGTCAACATCAACCGCAAGGAAGCGACAATGCTCAACACCTGGTCCCCACCGGCACAGTCCTGCTGGGGCAAGACAAACGAGGCAGGAGACTGGCTCCCGGTCGTCCAACACCTCGAGGACGCCGCCGGTGTCATGGCCGAGATATGGAGCCTCCAACCGCGATCCATCCGATCACTCCTAGCCGACAGCCTTGGCGGAGAACGCGCCGCCCAAACGTTCGAATGCTTTCTAGCGGGGATCCATGACGTCGGAAAGGTCAGCGCCGACTTCGCACACAAAGCGCGGTTCCCCCGCACCAACGGAACATCAACGAGCTACCTGTGCGATCAGATGGAACGGCAGGGGTTTGTCATTGAGAAGCCGGACGCTTCCATCCCCCACGGCGCCCTGGGACAGGCTCACGTCACTAGCTGGTTGGTGAATCGCTACCCTGATGCACCCAAGGCACGCCGTCACGCTCGCAACATCGCCTCCATCATCGGAGGACACCACGGGTCAAATCCCACGGCCGCGGACATGGAGAAATTCAAGCTGTCCCTGGATCGCGAGGACCGCCTCTGGAAGACCACCCGCGACGAGATCCTCGACGCTATAGCCGCGCATACCGGTGCCGAGAAATTCTTACCCAGCTGGATGAGCACCCCGATCTCCATCCAGACGCAGGTGATCTCCGAGGCGCTCGTCATCGTCGCTGACTGGATCGCCAGTTCGGAATCACTGTTTCCCTACGATCTCACGACACCGACACCGGATCGAGTCCGACGAGCTATCGCCAGGCTGCAGCTCCCTCGCCCCTGGCAGCCCTACCCCTGCCCCAACTCCGTGAACGAGCTGTTCCACACCAGCTTCCCTTCCCTCGTCCACGGAGAACCCAACGCCATGCAGCGTGCAGCAGTCGAAGCCGCATCCTCGATGGCGGAGCCCGGCCTGCTCATCATCGAAGCCCCCATGGGGCAGGGCAAGACTGAAGCGGCCCTCATGTGCGCCCATGTACTCGCCTACAAATTCGGACTCGGCGGCATCTTCTTCGGTCTGCCGACGATGGCCACATCCAATCCCATGTTCAGTCGAGTTCGGGAATGGCTGGACGCCGTACCAGCTGAGGACCAATCCAGCATCACTTTGGCCCACTCGAAGGCAGCGCTCAACGAGCAATACCAGCAGCTCATGCCCTGGAGCGACTCCATGGCGGTCTACGACGACAGCGTCGACACACAGCGTGAGGCTTCGGCGATCGTGCATGAGTGGTTCCTCGGCCGTAAGCGCGCGATCCTCGCCGACCATGTCGTCGGAACCATCGACCAAGCATTGTTCACCGGCCTCAAATCCAAACACGTCGTGCTGCGCCACCTCGGTTTGGCAGGCAAGGTCGTCATCATCGATGAGGTTCACGCAGCTGACGTCTACATGCGCGAGTACCTCAAGGTCGTCCTCGAATGGCTCTGCGTTTACCGCACCCCCGTCATCCTCATGTCCGCGACGCTGCCGCCAGCTCAACGCCATGAACTTGCGCTGGCGTATGCCAAGGGCCGACACGGAAGAGATGCAAACGTAGCCCTAACAACAACCGACAAGTACCCGCTCATGACCTCGGTGTCCGACGGTGTCGCTCAGCGAGGCACCTCAGCGTCGGCCACGGCACGCCAGGTTGCGCTCCAGTTCATGGGCGACTCCCTTGATGAGCTCATCGAGCTCATCAAGGACCGGATGTCCGACGGCGGATGCGTCGGCATCATTCGCGACACCGTCGCTCGGGCCCAGGAGACCTTCGATATCCTCAACAGCCACCTCAACTGCGAGGTCGTGCTCGTCCATTCCCGCTTCTTGGCCCCGCAACGGGCCCGACGCGAAGCCGATTTGGTCCGGCGTCTCGGACGCTCAGGGGGCGACCGACCCAACCGGATCGTGGTCGTCGGGACGCAGGTACTAGAACAGTCGCTCGACGTCGACTTTGACCTGCTCATCAGCGACATCGCACCGATGGACCTGCTACTCCAGCGTATCGGTCGCCTTCACCGGCACGACCGGCAACGCCCGCTACCCATGCGCGAGGCAACCTGCCTGGTTACCGGGGTCGATGCCTGGCAGGAGGATGGCCCTCAGTTCAGTCAGGGCGTCGACCTGGTTTATGAACCCAGCGCTCTGCTCTGTACGGCGGCTATTCTCCAGGCCCTCGACGACGGCAATGTCACCTTGCCTCACGACATTCCTCGGCTGGTTCGAACCGCCTACGATGAGAGCTTCACCTGGCCTGAACCATGGCTAAGCCGCGGAGAAGAGGCGACCCTCGAATCTCGATCGCTCCACAAAGCGGCCATTTCCCGAGCGATGACATACCGCCTTTCCGACCCCTTCTCTGCCTCAAGCCTCATGAAGGGGCTCACCGATATGAAAACCGTCGATCCGGAGAATACGCGCGGTCAGGCCTCGGTACGCGACTCCGAAGACTCCATCGAGGTCATTGTTGTGCAACAGACCGAGTCCGGCGGATATCACCTCCTAGACGGAATCGGAGAGTTCTCAGGGGCCGAGCTGCCGCTCTTCGGCGCCCCTGACGGCGACCTCGCTCGGGCAGTCGCATCGTGCACAGTCACTCTGCCCCGGTCGCTGTCGAGTCCGTGGGACATCGACCAGACAATTGCCGAACTCGAGAACGCACCAATCGATCTGAGTTCATGGCAGTCGTCACCATGGCTGCGTGGACAACTCGTCCTTGTCCTTGACTCCGATGGCAATACGACCCTTCTTGACCGTCCGATCCACTACGATCCTCATCGAGGACTCACGGTCGAACCCCGTCCCCAGAATGGAGTACCGGCATGACGAGCGCATTCAACCTTGTGGATGAGCCATGGATATCCGTAAGAACGCCGGACAACGACGTCACCGAGGTCTCGATCCGAGACGCCTTTCACCGAGGGACCGAGTTCCGCGGGCTCGCCGGCGAGATTCCCACCCAGGAAGCTGCGATCCTGCGTCTCCTCCTAGCTATTGCCATTCGAGCGACGGCTCGATTCCGCAGTGACGACGAGAAGGTCGACGACTGGGGCGAGTGGTGGCAGTCTGGGTTACCGCTCGACGAGATCGACACTTATCTGGACCGCTGGCATGATAAGTTCAACCTCGTCGACAACAAAACCCCGTTCATGCAGGTCGCTGATCTCCGCACCGCCAAAGGCGGATATTCCGGTCTCACGAAGATCATCAGCGAGGTGCCTGCAAACGACAGATTCTTCACGACGCGGGATGGGGCCGGTACCTCTTCGCTGGATTTCGCTGAAGCAGCGCGCTGGCTCATCCATGCTCACGCCTTCGACGTCTCTGGCATCAAGTCAGGCGCTATCGGAGATCCCCGAGTCAAGGGAGGCAGGGGCTACCCGATTGGCACCGGCATTAGCGGTCCGATGGGAATCGTCATCGTCGAGGGCGCGTCGTTAGCCGAGACCTTATTGCTCAACCTTTTCCTCGAAAACGACCCTCAAGATGACTTGCCCGTCTGGGAGCGTCCTCCGCAAGTTGCCGCGCCCGATCGGGAGCACCCAGTGCCTACCGGATGTGCTGACCTATTCACCTGGCAAAGCCGGCGAGCGCGCCTCATCACCGATGGTAATCGGGTCGTCGATGTCTTGCTGTGCAATGGCGACAAGGTCGAATGGAAATACCTCCTCCACAACGACTCAATGACCGCCTGGCGCTTCAGTGCCCCCCAGACGAAGGCGGCGGGTGAAACCGTGTACATGCCTCGAAGCCACGATTCCACGAAGGCCATGTGGCGGGGGCTTGAGCCGCTGCTGGTACGTGAACCAGCCCCAGACGACCGCCGCCGGAGAAAAGCGGGGGAACCGGACGACCTATGGTTACGACCTGAGATTTTCGAGCAACTCGCAACCCTTTCCAGCGATGGAGCCTTACCTGGCGATCACGTGACTCGAATTCGAACGATCGGTATGGAGTATGGATCGCAGAGTTCGATGGTAACGACAACGATCGACGACGCCATGCCCGCCTCGGTAGCCGTCATCACCGATGAACAGCTCGGTCGACTGGCCGTCGACTCCGCACGAACGGCGGACTCCCTGGTCTTCGCGCTCCAGAACCTCGCCACCGACCTAGCAGCAGCCACCGGAAGTGAATCGGAAGGCATACGACCACGCGCCTCGGAGATGGGCTACGCAGCGCTCGACCCCGCCTATCGCGAGTGGTTCAGCCTCTTGTCGACAGCTACCGATATCGGCGCCGCAACGCTGTCATGGCGGCGACGGGCGCGACAGGTAATGCACACAGTCGGTGAGCAGCTATGCCGGGATGCCGGCCCTGCAGCCCTTACGGGTCGCATGGTTCCGGTTCCCAACACCGAACGAGAAGACCTCATGGATCTCGCCCGCGCCTGGCAGCGCTTCGCGGCTCGCTTACGCACCTCGGCCCCGCTGCCAGAAGACCCGCAACGTGAGACCAAGACATCCCGGAAGGAGCAGTGATGCCAGAACCTTGGAACGACGTCACCAAGGCGACGCTGGACGTCGTCAATCATCTACAACGGGGGTACTTAGCGGCTCCCCGTGATGCATGGTCAGTGCGCACCATGGCGGCGCTGCGCCATGCCGACGCCGCGACGTCAGGAGCCGACCCCGAGGTGTGGGAGGTCACCTTAAGACATCTCCCTGACGATCTGTTGGGTCGCGGCGCTGCTCCGGCGACCGCCGCTGAACGAGCGGTCCATGCCGCAGTCGTCCTGTATGCCATCCATCAACAATCCCGATCTGAGCCCATGCACGTGCCGGGCATCGGCTTAGGTCAGGCCGTCCGCACCCTATCTGCCCGTCGTTCCGGGGGCCCAGAGTGGGACCCTGGCACGATCTCACGGTTCCAACACCTGTGTCGCGCCCAGCAATGGGGCATTCGCATCGAGAACCTTCGCGGCCTCATTACCCTCATGCGATCTGAGGGCGTACCCCTCGACCACGGACGGTTGGCTGCCGATCTGTGGCGCATCCAGACTTCGGCAGCTAGCAGGGTCCTCTTGGACTGGGGACGCCAGCTTCACCGCATTCCATCCGACGATCAGAATCCCTCCACTACGACAAAGCAAGGAGAAGCCCAATGAGCTCGTACTACGTCGACATCCACGTCATCCAGAGCGTCCCGCCGTCTAACGTCAACCGCGACGACACCGGCTCGCCGAAATCGGCCTTATACGGCGGTGTGCGGCGAGCGCGAGTGAGTTCCCAGGCGTGGAAGAAAGCCGTGCGGACCTCCTTCAAAGAGTTCCTGCCTGCGGACCAGACTGGTTCGCGGACCCTGCGGGTCGTCGAGCTGCTCATGAATCGATTGATGGCGGCCCCATATGAACTCTCCACGGAAAACGCTCAGCAACGGGCTCTCGCGGTCGTCAAGGCGCTCGGACTCAAAGCCGAGAAGCCCCGCAAGAAGGACGAATCGGGGGCTGAAGGAGTCGAGCGCACGCAGTACCTCGTGTTCTACTCGAACCAGCAGCTCGATCGGCTCGCGGAACTCGCCGCGACGACTGACGGCAAGATAGGCGCAGCTGACGCCAAGAAGGCGGCCGATTCTGACCACGGGATCGAGGTGGCGCTGTTCGGGCGCATGGTAGCCGACTCGAAGGATCTCAACGTCGACTCCGCCGTGCAAGTTGCTCACGCGCTGAGCACGCACGCTGTCGAGATCGAGTCTGACTACTTCACCGCAGTCGACGACTACAAACTCGACGAGGACGACGCCGGAGCCGGCATGATCGGCACCGTCGAGTTCACTTCCGAGACACTGTACCGGTTCGCGACTGTTGCAGTGTCCACGCTTGAGAACAACCTTGGTGATGTCGACCTGACAGCTCAGGCCGCCTCAGCCTTCGTCCGTGGGTTCCTCATGTCTATGCCCACTGGCAAGCAAAATACTTTCGCCAACAATACGATCCCGGATGCCATCGTCGTGCAGATCCGTAAGGGGCGGTCCGCAAGCTTCATCGGGGCATTCGAGAACGCCGTCAAGCCCGCAGATGGGGGCTATGTTGAGCCGTCGTGTCGCGCTCTCTCCGACTATGCGCATGAGTGCGAGCAAGCATTCCTCGGTGAACCCGTGGCATCCTTTGTCACCCGCATCGGGGCACGCACCGAGGCCGTAGCATCAATGGGCACTGAGATGCGCGTCGATGACCTTGTCTCGTCTGTTCGTGAGCAGGTCGCGTCACTGTTGCGGGACGAGTCGTGAGTGTCCTACTCCTACGCTTAGCCGGACCCTTACAGTCCTGGGGAGACTCCAGTCGGTTCACCACCCGGGCGACGCGAAGAGAACCGACGAAATCTGGTGTTATCGGTCTTTTAGCGGCCGCGCAGGGGCGACGTCGCACCGACAGTATTGAGGATCTCCTCACGCTGCGATTTGGCGTGCGCACCGACCAGCCGGGGTCAGTTGTCCGGGACTTTCAGACGGCTATGGATTGGGCTCACCCTAAAAAAGACGGCAGCGTCAATGCCATGCCCCTCTCGAACCGCTACTACCTCGCTGATGCTGTTTTCATCGCAGCTGTTGAGGGCGATCCATCCTTGCTCGAGGCGCTAGACGAAGCGATCAACGACCCACAGTTCCCGCTCTACCTCGGCCGAAGGTCCTGCCCCACAGAAGGGCAGGTGTCCCTAGGTATCCGGGAGGGTGAGCTGATGACGGTTTTGGAAGCTGAGCCGTGGCATGGCAAGCCATGGCACCAGCGCCGGTTAGGACGATCTGTCCGGCTTCCTATCGCATATGACGCCGCGCCAGGACAACCCGGCGACACCGTCCGCGACATCCCGCTGAGCTTCAACCCGGAGCGACGCGAATACGGCTGGCGTGACGTCGCGACGACAACGATTGTCGTCGACAATCCCAACGGAAACGACGAGCCCGACTGGTTCGCAGGTCTGGAAGGAGCTTGATGTTTCTCACCCAGTTCGACATCAACGTGGCTCGGCGCGACGCCATGCGCCTGTTGGCGTCACCGGAACGGCTCCACGCCGCAGTGCTCAGCACCTTTCCCCCTGGTCAATCCGTTGCCGAGAACGCACGTACCCTGTGGCGGTTGGATCGGGGGCCAGCTAAGCATGATGCGCGCCTTATGATCGTCAGCCCGTTACAACCAGATCTGACGACTCTCAATGAGCAGGCAGGATGGTCTACGGGTGTTCCCGGCCGGTCCGCCGACTACGATCCCTTTCTGAGGGGGCTGCAGCCCGGATCAACGTGGCAATTCCGGTGTACCGTCAATCCCACCACCGCCATTCGTACAGCTTCCGGATCGCGAGGTAAACGGGTCGCCGAGGTCACCGCAGAGCAACAGTTGGCCTGGTTCATCGGCCGCGCAGAGCGCCACGGTTTCGCTGTGCCAGTCAAGGACCAAGCCAGGGTGACCCGACGCGAGGTCCTGCGGTTCCGTCGTCAGGGATCCACGGTGACGCTCGCGGTAGCCCAGGTCGACGGCGTCATCCAGATCCAGGACGCCGACGCCGCCCGAGAAGCACTTGTGCACGGAATTGGGCCAGCGAAGGGGTACGGCTGCGGGCTGATGACCCTGGCACCGATGACGAAGTGACCGATGACTCAGCCGATCCCGGGCGCACGGCCAGCCGAGGTTCATGAACTGGCGCGCGTCCAAGACCGGCTGAGCTTCGTCTACATGGAGCATTGCATCGTCAACCGGGATTCCAACGCCATTACGGCATCGAATCAACAGGGAACGGTGCATGTTCCGGCGTCGATGATCGGCGCGTTGCTGCTTGGCCCGGGGACGAACGTCACGCACCAGGCGATGGTGCTCCTGGCCGAGTCCGGCGCGACGACGCTGTGGGTCGGCGAACAAGGCGTCCGTTACTATGCCCACGGGCGTCCTCTCGCCCGAACCACCCGGCTACTCCAGCTCCAGGCCGAGGCCGTCACCGACCGCAAGAAGCGGTTGGCGGTTGCGCGGCGCATGTACGAGATGAGGTTTCCCGACGATGTTGCCACGGGACTAACGCTGCAGGAACTCCGAGGCCATGAGGGAGCTCGAGTCCGTCAGGCGTATCGGGACGCGGCGGTCAAGTTCGGCGTCGACTGGGACAAACGCAGCTATAAGGTCGAGGACTTCTCCTCATCGGACCCAGCAAACTTGGCACTTACAGCCGCCACGACGTGCCTTTATGGGGTTGTTCACTCGGTGATCGCAGCGCTAGGGCTGTCTGCCGGGCTCGGCTTTGTCCACACAGGACACGATCGGTCCTTCGTCTACGACGTGGCCGATCTCTACAAGACGTCGCTGGCAGTACCAATCGCGTTCGAGTGTGCAGCGACCGGAGACACCGACGATCTTGCTGGTATCACACGCCGCGCCATGCGTGATGTTTTTCACGAGTCGAAGCTGCTGACCAGATGCGTACAGGACATCCACATCCTCCTTGGCGCCCCTGGCGAACCCGATGAAGGGTATGGCTGGGACATCGTCGAGCTGTGGGATGACCGGGAAGGCGCTGTGCCCGGAGGACGGTCCTGGGGGCAGTCATGATCGTGCTCGTCCTCACCGCATGTCCAGCAGGTCTACGAGGCCACCTCACCCGATGGCTGCTGGAGATCAGCCCAGGGGTCTTCGTAGGGCACGTTCCGGCTCGCGTCAGAGATGCTCTCTGGGACCGTACCGTCGAGATGTGCCGAGACGGGCGCGCAATATTGGTGTACACAATACGCGGGGAACAGCACTTCGAATTTCGAGTGCATCGTCATGACTGGGATGTCGTCGATTTTGATGGACTGAAGCTCATACAGAGACCGAACAATAAGGCACACACCTCGACACTGCGGCCGGGATGGAGTTCTGCTGCGCGGCGTCGTCGAACAGCGAAGCGTTAGACCGAGTATACTCGTATCTGCTCGAGGCTCCTGCATCAGCCGTAGTCAGCTGGTGTCTTCCCCGCCTACGCGGGGGTGATCCCTAAACAAGTTCCAGTGTACAGCATCCGGCCAGGTCTTCCCCGCCTACGCGGGGGTGATCCCGACCCAACCCGCCTGATCGCCGACATCACCAGGTCTTCCCCGCCTACGCGGGGGTGATCCGTGCGAGGGCAGCCGCCCTCATCCGACATCCGAGTCTTCCCCGCCTACGCGGGGGTGATCCGGTTGGAGGGCCGCTGTCGGCTGCTGGACAGGGGTCTTCCCCGCCTACGCGGGGGTGATCCCGGCTGACACTGTGATGAAGACGGCACGAAAGTGTCTTCCCCGCCTACGCGGGGGTGATCCTTGGGCGAATCCTGCCAGAATCGTGAACAGTAGGTCTTCCCCGCCTACGCGGGGGTGATCCCTATCTTGAGGTGGTAGAGCCCGACCGGCTGGGGTCTTCCCCGCCTACGCGGGGGTGAGCCGGACAATGGACAATGAATCGTGAAGAAGTTTTAGTCTTCCCCGCCTACGCGGGGGTGAGCCCGTTAAAAAGTGGTTTAGGGGCGGCGGTTAGTGGTCTTCCCCGCCTACGCGGGGGTGAGCCCCGTCTGCGCCCCGCGCACCTGGCACACCAGCAGTCTTCCCCGCCTACGCGGGGGTGAGCCCCGTGGCAGCATCACCAAGACCATAGGCGGTGCGTCTTCCCCGCCTACGCGGGGGTGATCCGTAAAACAATCACCATACCGGACCATATATCATGTCTTCCCCGCCTACGCGGGGGTGATCCCCGCCAGGGATACGTCTGCACCGTCGATCCTGAGTCTTCCCCGCCTACGCGGGGGTGATCCCGAGCCAAAAACGAGGAGAAGCGCAAAAAATACGTCTTCCCCGCCTACGCGGGGGTGATCCCCTGGCCGGGGCAGACCTCCACGAGGCCAACCTGTCTTCCCCGCCTACGCGGGGGTGAGCCACATTCTGCGCAAACGGGCACACAGGATTGACAGTCTTCCCCGCCCCGGGAAGCCCTTCCAGAATTAGTACCACCATGATTCACTCACGCTAAGTTCTGACCGGCATGCCTTATACCCGGACTCGGTTCCAACGTCGAAGAATCCACTGAACGGCAGAGCGCTAATCTCTATCCCCTGCGCCATGGCCATCAACATCACATCTGTCATGGTAATTTCGCCGCAAGTATTTCCGCCCACCGCTTCAAGGGCGCGGCGGTACACTGGCCGCTTGAATGAGTAGAAGCCCAACTTGATCAACCCTCCATCCGCACGGCTCGGCCGCTCAACAAGACGTGCTACCGCAGGCAAACCAGTCTCGCCAGCTCCCTGTACCCAAACAAACGCTCTTTCAGGGGAGTCGTCCGACGGTGCCACGCCGACTGCGAACCTGCAATCCAGACTGAGCCTGATCGCGCAGTCTAGTTCTTCACCTTTGAGGACATTATCCCCGGAAAGAACAAAAATGTGACGCATTTGAATGAGCTACCGCCGTCCATACAGCAACGGCTTCACCAGTAGGAGGCGCCACCACGTGTCTGATCCCAAGCTGCGCGCACGTCTCTTCGATGCCACCCCCGCCGCTTACGGCGCAAACCTGCACACCGGCGCTGGCAAAAAGGCTAATTGCACGTCCTAGCGGGGTCTCCCCTTGATCCGTCCAGAGGGAAGAGAACCTTCTGTTCCACCCCGGGAACGATACCTCGACTCCGTAGCCCCTTTCCAGCAGCTGTAATAATGGCGAGCGGAGAGGTGTCACAAAATTGGCTCTCCTTCTCTGCGCTCACTCTCACCATTCCCGGTGGAGCAACTCGACGCACTGGATAGGCCGAACCTCAAGCCCGCCGCCCGGTGTCTAAAATGCGATTTCCAAGTCGCTTTCTTGTGCGAAGATATGTTCGATCGGCGAAACGGCGGGGGTAACGCGATAGTAGAATTCTATGGAATGGAACTCAAATCCGCCGTGACTGAAGAAGTTCTCAAGCACTTCCAATCTTTCCCTTACCACTAACTGTAGCGAAAACTCCTCGTCAAACTCACACGCCAGCGCTTCTGCAGCCCTCTCGCCTATTTCAACCCTGCCCCAGGGACGGCCCATACCTCGTCACCAAGTTTGCGCTGTACTAGAATCCCCTCTGATGTCCGTATTATTCCAGCCGCCCGAACTCGAATACCCTTTGACTTCATGCCCATTCTACTTTCTCCAGGAAATCCAGTCGATCGGCGACATTTTCTGTGCTGTGTTGCACATGGTAAGCTAATCTCCACGTGCATTCAATTGCCATTGAGTAGAGAAGACGCCTCTTGAACTGTTGCTCGGTCAGATTCAATGCGCGTGATAACCCTATCGCAAGCTGATGATTCCTGTCGAAGCTAATGTGCCAATCGTTGAGATAGATCTTCGCCAGATCAAATATCGGATCCCGCCAACCGGCTTGATCGAAATCGAAAAGCTACATCTCCCCTGTCGTTCGGCGTGTTCCCACATTAGCGGGGTGAACGTCACCGTGGCTAAGGCACGAATACTCAGGCTCTGGAAATTCGCCATCCTCAATAACGCTCTTGAGCCGCACAGCTGCTTTCGCAACTGTCTGAGGCGCACAACCTCCTGTCCTTCGCCTACAATTTTGCTCCAGGCGGCGTAACAAATGAGCCACAGCCCCTCCCCATGTGTCGGACTGTGGACCCGACAATCTCCACGAGTATCGATTCGATCGTAGCCTCATGGTCCGGATGAGGCACTCACGCAATCTTACGGCTTCAATTTGCGCCGGGTCAGACTCCCGGGCGACATCTGTTCCGCGTAGTCGTTCGCAGACGAGTTCTAAACGTTCCTCGCTAGCGGCAATGAGGCGAGAGCGCGTTGATCAAAACACTCCATCTGGACCATCCATACAACATAATATGCCCACCATGAATCTCTGTTTGGGTAAAGAGTTTGGACGGTGTTCCCGGCCACCCAAACCGTTTTCTGTCGGGCGCTTATGAAGTCATCTCGATAGCTCGTCGAAGCTTTTCAATCGAGCTGAGATCCCCAGGACTCCAGGACAGCCGGTACGCCGGAATAGTATTCACTAAATGCTGTGCCTCCCGGGGCGCAGCCGAACGTTCCAAAATCCCATCTGCAAGAAGAAATCCTTCCTTGGGCTCAGGGTGGAGCACTTCATTACAAAGAAGATCCGCGGCCCCTTTCGGTGTAACAGTCTCAAACTTCGCCGCCCCTCGCTCAACAAAAACGAGGTAGCCGACGAGCGCCGAGTCAGCCGTCTGGATACCCCAGAGACGCTGGAGGTCATGTAGCGTCAGTTCATACTTGGCATCTGGATCTGTGCTTTGCCCGCAGAGCCGAACCTTTTTAGGCTGGGATCGTACGCTTGCTCGAGCAGCCTCCTCGGTCAAGCCCTCACCCGTGAAATCACCCAACAAACCCTCAAAGCCAGCTGAGGACCCAAGAGCCAGGGGCGCGTGGAGTCGTTCTGGGGCCGTGGTCTTCGTCGAGGCTGAGGTAGCGGAGTCCTTCGGCCCACTCGTCGGTATGTTCGGCTAGGACGGCTCTCACGAGACGGGGGGATTGCGTCGCGGTTGGGGAAGACTCCTACAGAGTCGGTGCGTCGGCGGATTTCCTTGTTGAGACGCTCGTTGGGGTTGTTGGACCAGATCTGGACCCACACGTCCTTGGGGAAGGCGGTGAAGGCCAGCAGGTCGGCGGGCGGCGTCCAGGTGGTCTGCGGCAGCGGGGAGTTTTTCAGCTACGTAGGTCAGCGCGGGAACCGAGACAGCGTCGGGCTGGTCGTACACCGAGTGAACCATGGCCTTGACCGCGGACCACAAGGACAGCGTGCACCGCAAGCGCACCGTCGGCGGGGCCGGCCGCAACGAATTATGAATCAGGTGAGCAATGTGAGTGGTGATCACCTGTCGCTTGGGGCAGACCGTCGTACGGCAGAGTGATCTCGTCCACAAACGGGTAGGGGGCAACGTATCGCCACAACGCCAGTACACGTTGCCACCGCCGCGATGTCGCTGGCTCAACGTGGTCACCGCCACTCGCGAGGGCCAAGGTCTCCCCGTCGAGGTCAACGGTAACGCCCTCGACATGCTGGCCTCCACTTTGGCCGGTGAAGCCACCACCTTGGTTGAGCGTGACCGCAACATGTTCCGCGCTTTGAGCGCTAGTCAACGCTTTCCACGTCGCCTCTTTAGCCGTAAACATTCTCGCCTTACATCGCACCGGATCGTCGCCTGTTTCTCGCGCCAAACAGCGCAGCTGCTCTCTTTCGATGCTGTCCGTAAACATCTCAGTGGCAACGTGCTCCAGCCGGCTCGTCTCTTCCACATCCACACCGACCAATTCGGGCCCGTTGGAACCGGAAACAACAGCCACGCAGAGCCCCGCTTGGTTGTGGCTGATGCTTCCGCGGGTCCTGCAGGGCCACGTCGGCCGCTCTCCCCGATCGCCTGATACCGGTTCGCTCGACCCGAGCCGGCTCAGTGCCACAGTCGCGAGCCGCCGGCCCAAGGCGCTTTCGGCTAGCCGGGCAGCGCGACCTCGGCGCGTCAGAAGCAGCCGACTAGCAACGAGAACAAGCTGCGACGAACCTGCTTCACTGCTGAGGGGCATTCCGAACCAAGTCAAGCAGCGCGCGCGGGGTGGGCATATCTTGGGGGAACACTTCCCGCTCGGCAGCCCCGCGGGCTGTCAGCAGCTCGCTGGCTACTCCCATGACGGCGAGCGAGTCGACATCCATCTCGCTGAATCGTGTGTTGATCCAGTCATCGCCGAACTCGGCTGGGTTGACTCCGGAGAGCCTCTCGATGCTGTTGCAGAGGTCTTCCTTCTCTCCGGGAGTGATGATGTTCATAGTTGTTACCTTCCGTTGTTGTGGGTGGCCTGGAGGATGAGGGCGGCGCGGGCGCCATCGAATCCCGCGGCCAGGATGAGTGTCTGGCGCGGCTTCAGTAAGGGCCTGGCGCTCGTGATGATGTCGAGGCCAGACAGACACTTGTCGGCCGCTATTGGGACGCATAAGTCGCAACCGCATTCTTGGACATGGATGGCCACGTTCGCGTCGGCCACGGCAGATGCTGAGCAAAGACCGCCCCAAGCTGTCTTGGCCAACAGAACCGGCGGTTGCCGGTCCCCGAAAAGGGTGCGCAAAGCAGCAACTTCAGCTAAGTCCAGTGCCGGGTCCGCGACGGCGTTGGGAATAACCAAGTCGATATCGTCAATACTGAGGCCAGCCACGTTCAGCGCGCTGTGAATACTCGCAAGGATCGCATCCTGCCGCGGGTCAGACGGAAGGCTGAAAGAGGAGCCGAAGCCAGCAACGAAGGCCAATACGGGAACTCCACGTCGACGCGCGCTATCTTCATCCTCCAGCACGAGCGCCGACGCACCCTCGGCGGGCACCAATCCGGCAGCGCGTGTGGTAAAGGGTTGGAATGCGGTGCTCGGGTCTCTTTCCGCAGAGAAGCCTTGCTGAGATTGAAGACATGCCAGAGCGTACGGGTTGAGCTGCGCCTCAGCGCTTGAGATGACAATCTGATCAGCTTCTCCCGACGCGATGGTTCCTGCGGCGGCGGCGATGGCTTCGATGCCGCCCGCCTCCTGCGCCGCGACCACACCACAGGGCCCCTTGAGTCCGAACTGAATGGACATCTGGCCGGTGAGTGCCGCGGAAAACCATGCGATGGATTGGTATGGCCCAACATTCGCAGGGCCTCGCGAATGCAACTTCTGCAGCTCATGTTGGCCGAACTCATTGCCCCCGGAACCCACCGCCGTCATGACGCCAATACGTTCGGCGGCAATCGGATCGGGTTGGTCCAAGCGAGCCTCATGGAGGGCTTCGGCGGCGACTGCCAGCCCCAGGTGCGTCCATCGGTCGGTTTGGACACGGATCCGGGGCGGCACGTACTCCGCAGGGTCGAATCCGTGGATGCGGCCTGTACAAGCGATCGCCCCTGCTGGAGCGTTCTCGTCAAGCTCAATGCCACATCGACCCGATCGAAGGGAGTCCATGCTTGCCGCCAGACCGATCCCCAGCGACGTCAGCAGCCCTCTCCCTGTCACTGCGATGTTCATGCCGTCTCCTTCGGGCCATTGCCAATCACCAATGCGCTTTGGAAGCCGCCGAACCCGCTCGCCAGCGTGACGATGTTGCGCAGTCGCTGACTTCGGCCGCGAACTGGCACGTAGTCAAGATCGAGCTGCGGGTCGGGGTTGAGCAAGTTCGCTGTGGGCGGCACGAACGAGTCACGAATGGCGAGTAAACAAGTCGCCGCCTCGATCGAGCCGATTGCTCCCAACGAATGGCCGATCATGGATTTAATGGAGCTCACGGGCACGTGCTGGGCGTGCGAGCCCAGAGCCAACTTGATCGCGGCTGTCTCGTGGCGATCATTCTGCGCCGTGCCGGATCCGTGGGCATTGACATAATCGATGTCAGCCGGACCAACACCAGCTTGGGCCATGGCGCGCCGGAAGGCGGCGGCCATTTCAATTCCGTCAGGTTTGAGACCGGTCATGTGATAAGCGTTGGCCTTGCGTCCGCTGCCGTTGAGGTATCCGTAGATTCGAGCACCTCTGTCGCGCGCGTGACGCCCGTCTTCCAGAACGAGCATCGCAGCCCCCTCAGCTAGGACGAACCCGTCGCGGGTCTTGTCGAAGGGGCGTGAAGCCGTCTCGGGGCTGTCATTACGCCGCGTCGTTGCGCGAATAGTGTCGAAACAGGCTGCGGAGATTGGGGTAACGGGAGCGTCGGCGGCGCCCGCGACGACGACCCTGGCGCGACCCGAGCGGATGAGTCCCGCGGCATTGATGAGAGCGTCGATTCCGGATGTGCAACCAGTAGAGACCGTGAGTGCTGGTCCACGAGCAGAAACTTCGCGCGCGACCTCGGCGGCGACCGCCGAGGGAAACAGCATGCGCTGCAGCCGGGTGGGAGCTCCGAGCGGGGAAATGTCCCATGTATGTCCAGAGCGGCTGAGGCGAACGTAGTCCGACTCGAGGGACTCTGAGTTGCCCACCGCCGTCCCGACACAAACCGCGACCATTTCCGATGGGGTGCTGTCACCTCCGCGGCTGGCATCGGTCTGAGCTTCTCGCGTGGCGGTGAGCGCAAGGCGGATCATGCGGTCGAGGCTGGGGTCGATGTCGGCGTCAATGTGCTCATCGGCGATCTGCGCAGCTACCTGCGAGCCAAACTGTGAACAATCGAACGCGGTGAGTGGGCCGGTCGAAACCACCCCGTTACGAACCGCCGTCCAGAAGGACTCCCGGTCACCGCCGCCCGGGGCGGTGATACCGATGCCAGTAACCGCCACGTCCACGGTGGGGTCCATTGTGAAGCTCACGGCTTGTCCGGTCCTTCATTGGGCAGCGTGTACTCCATGATCGCTTGGGCTGATGGCAGGTCCCAGACTTGATGCAAGTGGAGCCCTGCAGCATGGCCCAGCGCTTGAAACTCTTGGAGCGTGCGTTCGTGCCCGCCGGTTCCTACAAGCATGGTCATGTCCGACATCGCAATGATGGGGTCGGCTGGCCGGTCAGGTTGGATTACGCGCTCCAAGACGAGCAAGCGGCTGTCGGGGCTCATGGCCTGGACAACCTTGTGGAGCAGGGTGATGCACTGCTGATCCGTCCAGTCGTGCAGCACGCGTGCCAGCAAGAGTAGGCCATGCCCAGCCGGGATGGATTCGAAGATATCTCCTGCGAAGTAGGTGAGTCGCTGTTCGATGTCGGCACTGCTTTTGCGGCTCTTGGCTTCCTCGATCACCTCGGGGAGGTCCATGAGGGTGCCCGTCATGTCGCTGTGTTGATGGAGGATTGCGCGGATCAGTTCGCCCGTGCCGCCGCCGATGTCGAGAACGTCGCTGCCGGCGGGGAAGGGAAAGTTCATCGCGATCAGGGGGGCGACTTGTTGCGTGATCTCCTGCATCACAGCATTGAAGACTTCGGCCGTGTCAGGATGCTCGGCGCGGATTTCCCAGGCATTTGCCCCGAATGCAAGCTCGTAGCCAGTCGCCCCAGTGCGCAGGCAGTCGGACAGCTTGCCCCAAGCCCCCCATGTAAAGGGTTCCCCGAAGAACAGCGCCCTGCGGGCGAAGGATTGGGGGTGGTTCATGCGTAGCATGGCGCCCAGGGAGGTCGTGGTGAACTGGTCAGAGTTCTTGGCGACCAAGCCCATCGCCTCGGCGAGATACAGCAGCCGGCGGGTTGCGCTGGGCTCCAGCTGACAGTGGTCAGCCACTTCTTCAAGTGAACGGGGCTGATCGAGCGCCTCGGCCAGCCCAAGTCGAGTGAAAGTGTACAGCGCTTGGGTCTTCTGAAAGCCCTGCGCGAATCCGAAGAGCTTCATTGCATTGGTGTGTGCATCGACTGTCATGGTGTCTCTCCTTGCTGAGAGGTGATGTGGGCTGTTGAGGTGACATCGCTGAGCCATCTGCGCAAACGCAGCTCCCAGCTCGTCTGAAAGCGGAAACACATGTGGTCTCCGCGGGGGTAATGCGCCCGAGTGAGCAAGGGTGACTTCACCGCATCGACCAGCGCTTGCTGCGCCCGGAGCGGAGAAGTCGAGTCGTCTCCTGATGTGAGAGCGAAATGCGGCCCGGTGAAAGTTAAGCGCAGCGGCAAGTTCCAGCCGCGCAGTTCCTGGATCGCAGCACGCCGAGTTGGCACACCGAGGTTGTACATCATGGTTTCGGGAATCGGTCGGGGTGCGCTGGTAAAGACCGCCAGTGGTTTCGCTGGCGAGCAGAGTGTGGCCAATGCTGTGACCCGCGGATCGGACATCGCCAATCCGGCGGCGAAGAATCCTCCCAAGCTTCCTCCAACCACGGCGACGCTGCCGCTCCGGACCGACGGCAGTGTCTCTAACGCATCAATCACGCGAGGGAGCACCGCGACAGGATCTGTCTGCCATGTCAGTCCCCTACAGCGTCGGGCCTCGCCTTGTCCGGGAAGATCCACAGCAGCTGATGCCCAACCAAGCGATGCATACAGCCGCGCCAGTTCGATGAACTCCTCTTTCGCCGCATCGACCCCACCCAGAGTCAGAACGAGTGGCGCCGGCTCACTGCCTGGCTTTGGAAGACACACGTCGATCGGGCACGACGCTTGTCCCACAGGCACCTCGAGCCGCGCCCACTGGAAGCGGTCAACGCGACGGGCGGCAGCGTTGATCTCCAGGATCTGCTGCCACAGATCACGCCTCTGATCGTCGTCTGTGGCCATATACTCTGCCACGCGCAACATGCTCGCAGCCTGACGGAGTCCGGACGCGCGCAACTCATCCGGCACTGTAGCGGCCCGCACCTCACCCAGCAGCTTCCGGCTCTCCTGCTCCCAAACGTGCACCCACTGTTCGGGACTTCGGATCCTGCCGAGGATCCACATCGCCTCCCCGGCTGGGATTTTGAACATGCCCAGCCGAGGGACGAGCGGTTCGTCCGAACGCAACCCCAGAACGCGCAATGCGGTCAGCACTCGCAGGGCTGCGCGGAACGGCAGGGGAAAGCTACGCGGCATGAGCTTCAACCGCAGCCAGGCAGTGCTGCGCGTAGAGCGTCACCGATCGCTCGACGGCGCTGAACTCCTGACCGAAATCGAACATAGCGGCAACCGACGACGCCCCCAGAGCCTCACCCAGCGCTGTAAGTTTGTTCGTCACCTCGTCGGGCGACCCGAACGCGATGACGCCCCGATCCAATGCCCCTTCGACCGTGAAGTCGTCCCAACGAGACGCCAAGGCGGGGTAGCCCGCGAAGTCCTTGGGCGGTGTTCCCTTCAAGTGCTCGGCATTCGCTTTGGCACCCTGTGTCCGCGTCTCACGCACATATTCCTCAAGCGCGGGACCCGCTTGATTCAGCGAAGCCTGCCGACTGTCGGCGACATGCACGTGCGTGTTGACCATGATCTCCCCCTCCGGGCCGCGCGCAGCCCGGTAGATATCGACCATCTCCTTGAGGGAGTCGAGATCAGCCGACAGCAGCGGATTCACCATGAGGTTGAACCCCTGCTCTCCGGCCCATTGGAACGACTCCGGACTTGTCACGGCAGCGATCCACGGCGCTGGCGCGGCGAAGCTGTCGGGTCGGGGCAAAAGGGTCACGTCATCGAATCGGTCCCACTCGCTGTCGTGGGTGACCGACTCATCCTCAAGCAGCTGCTCGATCAGCAGTACCCGATCTCGGAAGCAGACCATGCTGGTGTCCATGCGAGCCCCGAAGGCACTGTGCTCGTTTCGGAAGAACGCCCGGCCGTAGCCTCGGCGGAACCGCCCAGGCGCCAGATTCGACAGCGTGGAGATGTCCTCCGCCGTGGAGATGGCCGGATGGAACGGCACCTGGAAGATGCCGACACCGAACTGTAGCCTCTCGGTTCTGGCCGCCAAGTCAGCGATCAGCAGCTGGGGGCGGGACTGCACGCCGCCGTGCGGCTGGAAGTGGTGCTCTGCCAGCCACATGCATTGAAACGCGCTCTGGTCTGCCAGGACGGCGATCCGCCGCGCCCGCTCGAACAGGTCCAGAGCCGCTCCCCCTGCCCGGCCATCCCCCGTCGCCAGCTCAAAAAGATCCGTCTTCATCGTTCTTTCTCTTTCGTGAGAGAGTTGAGTTCTTGAGTGAGTTGAGAATTTCGATCGCGGTCTCGTTTCCTGACTCCTTCAGCTGGCGCAGCGCTAGCCTTGTCACCTCCGGATGCACATCTCCGGCTCGAGACCAGACAGAAAACCGATCAACAAGCTCGGCTGGACTCTTCTTCCCGATGTCTCGCATCGCGTTGCCGACCGACTTGCGAACGTAGGTGCTGTCGTCATTGCGGCGATCTTCGAATACGGCGAGCGCCGCGCCGGCACCCCCAGGCCCTTTGAACGGTGGCCGCGATGTCCAAACTCGTGGCCCCTCCACCGCTGCCCGACGCACGTTCGGCGTTGGGTGGTTCACGCAATCTTGAATCCAGGCGAGAGAACTGTCCCACCCCTCGAATGAGGCGTACTCGTCCATGGCCTTGGCCACACACTCCTGCACCCGCCAGTTATCGATCTTGGCGTAGCCATCAATGAGAAGTTGGCGGGCATCATCATGTCCCAGGGCCGTGGACAGCAGGAGCGCACCGGCCATCGTGAATCGCTCGTTCTCAGCGCCGCCGACCGAGGTGTCAAGAACTAACTGTGACACGACGATAAGATCTTCGGCGGATCTCGAGGCGCGCCACCTTGTTACTTCGCGGCGCATCTGTGGGAATGACTCAGAGCGGCTTGTGATGCCGCGAAGATCAGAGACAGCATCGATCATTTCGAGCTTCCCGCTTCCACGTTGGTCTCCTTGAGAAGCAGCGCCAGCAGCATGGCAGCGCCCGTCCCCGCGGCGAGCCACCCGAACCGGGCCTGCGAGGAAGTAGTGCGTGCGATCAGAATGCCACCGAGCACTGGCCCCAAGAATGCTCCGAGACCGCTGAGCAGGCGCTGCGCTCCAAGCGCGGCGCCAATGCGACGGAAGTCGATCCTCATGACTTCGTCTGTGACCATGGCACTGCACAGACCGATGATCGGCCCTTCAGCGATACCCACCAGCGAGTACAGCGTGAGGACGCTCCAAAGCGAGGCCGGCAGCAGTGCAAGGGCGATGAGCGCCGCCAATACCAGCGCGACAGCCAGCAACAGGGCACGACGACGACCTCGCAAGTCTCCCAGCCTCCCAAGCAGTATGCTGGATACAGCGGAGACGACCTCATACGGGATGAACGCGATGGCAACGAGCTGGGCGCTTGCTCCCAACGTGGTCAGTTCGAATGGCACTGCGAAGCTGCTCGCGATTCCCACCGTGAACGCCAGCATTGCCACGAGCCCGCTGACGAGCAGGGTGCGTCCCGACAGCCACCTCTTGGTGTCAGACATGACCTCGTGCAAGCTTGACGCAGCCTGCTCGGGCCGGGTCTCGCGTAGCCTGACAGCGCACAGCAACCCAGCGATTACCAGGAGCGCGGCATCAGTCACCAGAACTGCCCGCCATCCGAATGCGGAGGCACCAAAGCCACCCAGCACATAGCCCGTCACCGATCCCAAGCCGATCGCGGCGGAAAGCGTGCCGATCGCCTTACCCCGTTCCGAGGGAGGGCAAATGTCCGCCGGGACGGTGAAGGTTGGTGACAAGAACATGCCACGCGCCACGCCGAACGCGATCCATCCACCCAACAGCGCGGCAGCCGACAGTGCCCCCACCGCGACGCTCATCGCGGCGAACAGCAGGCCCAGCGTGATCAGCCATTTGCGGCCGACGCGGTCGGCCAAGACCCCGATGCCCGGAGCCATCAACGTCATCAGTAGCGACGACACCCCGAACAGTGACCCCAATTGCGACGCCGACATGGCGTAGTCTCGGGCAATCATCGGCAGCGCTGGGAAGACTGACATCATGGTCGCCCACATGACAAACACCGCCGCGAACAGGATCGGCAGGGTTCCGCCGACACAAGCTTCGCTCTTGGCCTTCCCCGTCGATCTCATGCCAGCCACCCACGCAAGATGTCAGCGACCTCGGCGGGCGCCTCGAGATGCGGGAAGTGGCCGACCTCTGGCATCAACCGAAACTCGCCTAGCAGGAGTTTCCTGGCAATCTCCTCGCCATCTTCGGGAGGTGTGCTGCGGTCCAGGCCACCCCCGATGACCAAAGTAGGGCAGCTGATTCCTTCCAGCCGGGATCTGAGATCTGGGTGCTGGATCTGGATAAGGCGGAGGTGATTCTCGAATGGGATCCACGACCAGCTGAGGAGCACTCGTTCTTTGACATCGTCGCTGAGCCCAGCCAAGAATGCCTCGCCGGCGCGCCTGTTCGACTCCTCAATGACCGATCGGTAGTTTTCACGGGCCACCTCTGGACGCTTCCACTTCATGTGGAACTTGGCCGACGACCCCATCAGCACCAGTCGACTCACGTTCGCCGGGTTCCTCAAGGCGAGGACCATGGCCACCACGGATCCGAGCGAGTGTCCAACGATGGAGTATCGACTCCAGCCCTGATCCTCGACCAGGCTCTCAATGTCCTGCACACAGGACTCCGTGGTGAATGGCACGTCCTCCTTGGATGACAACCCATGTGCACGAAAATCAACACACCACGCCTGTGTGCCAGGCAGAGCATCCACCACCTCGCACCAGTGACTGTGATTGTCCCGATTGCCATGCAGAAACAGGACAGGCTCCCGATTTTCGGGGCCCGACACTCGGCTGAACAGCCTGCCCCCGTCTGGCAGGGGCGTAATGGCGACGCGATCGTTCATGAGACTGGTACTCCCATCTCGTTAGCTCGTTCTATGAGGTCTCTGCTTATCTCTGCCACCGTTTGGGTTCCGGAGTAGCTCACGGCCAGAACTCCATCGACGTCAAGCAGCAGACAAACGGGCTCGATATTTGCTGACAGACCCAGAGCCTCACCAAGGGCTTCATTCCAATCGATAACTGCCCTCCCTTCGGGTGCGGCAGCGGCGATGTTGTTGGCCACGTTGCCCCGATCCACGAAGGGAGGAAGCCGCTCCACCCCCGCGCAGAGAACTACCGGCAGCGAGCTGCCTAGCCGCTGAAGGTCCCGCACTCTGGCAATGGCCCGGTCCCGGTTGTTGGACCCGGAGTAGACCAGTACCTGGGAGGAAGCTGGATCCCAGCCTTGGGCAGCGAGCTGCGGTGTCGCTTCTAAGAAGGCGAGCTGTTGCGCGATTCGCTCGCGGTCATCTCGGTCGATCTTTGGTGACACGCCACGCAGGTTGAAGGTCGAGAAGCCAATAGTGCTCGCGAGACGACGGCCGACGGAGCGAGCAATGGTTCGAGCGAACTCTGCCTCCTCCACGCCTCGGCCCCAGGGCGACTCCTTGATCCCGGGTTGCTCGTCGAACTCGATGAGGCTGAGGCCCACGCTAGCGACGACAGACAGCTTCACATCAGTCCACAGCGGCATGAGCTGGGCCAAGGCGTATTCCTGGCCAATGCCGCCTGACGTAACGATCTGGGCGGCCACCTTTCCCATGAACTCTCGGCCCTTGACGTCGGCAGCAACCTCGGCGTTGTAGTGCTCGTAATCCATCTTAGAGGAGTTGACCGGCTCACAACGGTCCAGCCAGCGCTTCCACGTGGAGGGCAGCCCGAACGCGTAGACAGGGCTGGCAAAGACAAACGCGTCGGCCCACTTGACCCACTTGAAGATCTGAATGTACTGGTCGTCGGGCTCGCGAAACAGGTGGCACGGAGTCCTGTTCATGCAATCCCCGCAGCCGTCGCATTCAAAGATGTTGAAGTCGACAAGCCGAACCATCTTGGTTTCGCAACCCAACTCGGCAGCGCCATCGAGCGCCTCTTGGCAGAGGAATCCTGAAGCGCTGATTCCAGATGTCTTCGGCGACCCGCTGATCCCGAGTACCCGTTTGGTGCGCTCGGTCATACGTGACGTCCTTTCTCAAGGCTGACGAAGGCCTTGCCGGACTTGGACAGTCGCCCTCGGGCAAGCACCTCGCGGGGGATTTCCTCGATTTCCTTGAAGTGCGGCGAGAAGAACTCACGGCAGATGTTGTTGCCCCAGAACTGGCCCTCTCGTGTGAGGCAAATCTCGGTGTCAGACACCTCCATGAGACCGCAGCCTACGAGGTCACGAATTGTCTCGCCGAACACATCTACCGGGTCCTGGTCAAACCTCTGGCGGAAGTAAGCTCTGTCGACGCTGAACAGTCGTAGACCCTTGGCCATCACGCCGCACATCTCCTCGTAGGTGTCCGCTGAGGAGCCGATGAGGACAGGCTGGTCGCCTCGCCCCAGGCTGGCGTCGTAGTCAGTGAGATTGCCCTGATTCACGTACATGTATCCGCCCAGGTAGCCGAAGGCGGCGGCACCCACACCAAGCATTTCGGTTTGCCGGTGAAAGTAGAGCTCGGCGTGATCGTTGATCTTTCCCGGCAGGCAGAAGTCGTAAACGGAGTACTGCTCGTAACCGGCGCTCACCAGACGCTCAGTCGCAGCGAGATACATCTGCAGCTCAAGTGCATGATCGCCCGGCATTGCGACCTTTTCAGCAGTGATCAGGGAATGTAGCCGAGTGAACGGAGGGATGACCAAGCTGAACAGCGTGATGTGGTCGTATCCAACTTTGATGGCCGTATCGAGGTCTTCGAGCCATTGATCAAGGCTCTGACCGGGCAGGTTGTAGATCAGGTCGAGACCGACGTTATCGAGACCGGCGGCTCGGGCATCGTCATAGGCGCGCAGCGAGTCGGCGGCCGTGTGGGGCACATCAAGCATCTCGGTGTAGCCGTCGTCGAAAGACTGCACTCCGAAGCTGACGCGGTTGCAACCGGCCTCGACCGCCGCTAGCAGCTTGTCCTCGGTGAAGTTCGACGGGTTACCTTCGATGGAGATCTCCGCACTGTCCGTGAAGTTCAACTTGCCTTGCGTATAGCGCAGGATGTCGGCCAATTGCTCAGCGCTCAGAGCACTGGGCGTCCCGCCACCGACCGCGAGCGATCCGAATGTCAGCGATTGGATTCGCGGAGTGGCGGCGTACAGGTCAATCTCCCTCTTGAGCGTGTCCAAGTAGGCAGTGAGCTTGGCGTCGTCCGTGATCCGTTTGTTGAATGGGCAAAAGTTGCAGATCACGTCACAGAAAGGGATGTGCATGTACATCGCCGCCAGACCGGAGCTGCGCTCGTTCAGCCGCATCAGCTCAGGGGCTTCCCCAGGCTCGGGCGGGGTTTCGGGAAGTGGGTAGTGCGACACGCAGACGCGTTCACGGTGGCCAAAGGGAGGTGTGATGGTCATGGTTGTCTCCTGGGATGATTTAAGCCCCGTCAGGGGTGCTCGGGGCGCAGGGGAGATTCGACGTCCTTCAAGCGGGACAGGCGCTCAGCGAGACGCTGACCTTGCTCTCGGATCTCTTCCGAATAGAACTCCTTGGCGACGTCATACCCGAACATGGCTCCTGTCTCAGTGAGTCTGACTTCGTCGTCGTCCGATTCGATGAGTCCACGCTCCTCCAGATCCTCCAGGATCTCGGGAAACACCTCGCGGGGGTTGCGGCCGGCTTCGTCCTCGGCCCGGAACAGATCGTTCTTCGTACGAAGCAGCCGCAGTCCCATCACCAACGCGCCACGTAGTCGCTCGTCTTGGCTGGCACGGACTCCGGTGTTGCAAGCAGGTCCTTGGCCAGCCAGCGACGCGTAACGCTTCAGCTCAGCCACATTTACGTACACGTACCCGTTGATGGAGCCAACAGCGCCCGCTCCCAGCCCGATTAGATCGCCGAGCTCTTGGAAATGGATCTCGGAATGCCGGTAACGATTGCCGGGTCGGGCGAAGTCTGGGACCGAGCGCTGGTAGTAGCCGGCGTTCTCAAGAGCTTCTTTGGCAACTAGTGCGAGCTCGACTTCACGCCGTGTGGACCCCACAGTGGATAGCAACCCCGCGTTGATATCGCGAGAGAGCTTGGTACCCGGGACAACGGCCAACGGGAATAAGGTCACCTGCCCGACGCCGAGTTCCGAACTCCGGCGAACGTCCTCGCGCAGGACTTCGTCGCTCTGACCAGGCAGGTTGTACATCAGATCGATGCTGACGTTGTCAATGCCAGCGCGCTGCGCATCTTGAATGGCAGCGATGGACTTGGTCGCGTCCTGCGCCACGTCAATGTCCCGGCTCAAGTCGGCGTCAAGCGTCTGAACGCCGAAACTGATCCGATTGACACCGGATTGAGCCACCGCTTTCAGCTTGTCCGAGTCCACCGTAATCGGGCTCGACTCGAGCGTGATCTCGATGTCCGAGGCTGTGCGATGGTGAGTGCGCACGGCGTCCAACGCAAGGTCTACTTGGCGAGGAGTGAGGATGCTTCCCGTACCGCCGCCGAAGTAGATGGACCCAACTTCCCCGCCGGAGCGCAGCATCTCGGTGTCCCCGTAGAACTTGATCTCACGTACAAGGTCCTGGACGTAGGACTCGATACGGCCCTCGTCTGCCGAGTACTTCACAAACGGGCAGAAGCCACACAGGTGCTCACAGAAGGGGATGTGGATGTACATTGCGCGAGGCCTCAGGTTCGTGGCGCTGGAATCCAGCCCCATGTCAGTCAGACTCTGCTCCTGATCGACCAGCTTGTCGGTCGGCATTGGATAGCAGATGACGGGGCGCTTGTCGCGCGAGGGGTAGGGAAGATGGACCAGGTCAATCATTATTAATTCCTCACCAAGACGGCATTGTCAGGCACTGACGCACCCGAATTACGCAGGCTATCCAGAGCGAACGTCGGCTTTACTTGAATCTCCGGATACTGTCTTATAAATTTCTCAATTAGATCGGCGATGTCAGCGCACTCTTGACGGCCCAAGGCCTTCGATAGCGAAAATATCGGACGCAGAACCTCATCGTCATTCGGCTTCAATTCTGGATAATCAAGAATCAGATTCCGCCACAGAGGTGTCTTCGGGTAGAGCCGGATCCCAAACGCGATAGTTAACACATTTGGCTCAGCTCTCGCCATTACATCGAGAGTCTCACGCACAGAATTCACCGTTTCTCCAGGCCCGCCCAAAAGCAGTGATTGAATGACATGGATCCCAGCTCTGCGAACCGCAAGAGAACTGCTAACAATCTGCTCGGGCGAAAAGATCTTTCCCATATTTCTCAGCATTCCGTCAGTGCCAGCATCCGATCCGAAGTTGAGGATGCTGCAACCCGACTTCCGCATCAGGTTGGCCTCAACATCACCGAGACCTACGGGGTACCCATATGCCATCCAGTCGATTGCCATTTCCCGAGCGATGAGCTCTCGACAGATGCTCATCGCGTGAGTCCGGGGAATGTTGAACACGCTGTCGGTAAAGAAGATCCTGTCCACGCCAAGGCGATCGTGGATGAGTGCGATCTCGTCCACCACTGCTCGCGGATCCCGCAGCCGAAAGCGATTCCCCTCGACATCAGGCACGCCGCAGTACACACAGTGCAGGGGGCAGCCGCGCTTGGTTTGAACGCCGTAGCCTGGGTGAATCTCGCGGCGAGCGAAATACTGCGGGTCAGGAGAGAAACAGGTTGGCACGTGTGCTGCCGCGGCGCGCCCCTCGAAGTGCCTTCGCCCCTGGCTCACGATCGTGCCGGCGATGACCTGTTCTCGTGTCTTCCCGGCCTCTAGCATCTCGGCTATGTCGACGATGCTCTGCTCTCCTTCGCCTGTGATGCCAAGATCGGCGCTGCTTACAGAGTTCATGAACTCTTGCGAAAGGAGGGAGAAGGCTGCGCCTCCTAGGACGATTACCGCGTTGGGGCACTCGCACCGCAGTGTGTCGGCCACGTGCCGAGCGAGGTCAAGCATCGAGTTATATCGAAGCAGGGTCTCATTGTCGACGTTTCGTATCGATATTCCAATCAGCTGCGGCTGGCGCGAGCGGGCAGCTTCCAGGACGCGATCCGTGATCAAACCGTCTTCAACGAAGCACAAGTCCAACAGCTGAGTGGGATGGCCGTTTTCTTCCAATGCCTGCTGCAGGTAACCGACGCCAACTGGCACAACGGGACTCGGCCGCCGCGCCCGGTTCAGGGAGATCAGCAAGCCGGTGGTCATGGTGTCGCCGTCCCCAAAACGCCTTGAGAGACGAGCGCGACTGCCCTGCACCAGACGGCGCCCGACGCGTTCAACTTGATCGGAAGCGCCAGAAAAGTGAAGGGCTGCCCCGAGGGCAGCTGGTCGAGATTGGCCAAGCGCTCAACCTGTTGGAAGGGATGTTCACGTCCGGCCAAGTGGCAGGGCCACATGACGGAGCGATCTCCGGTGGCAAGAAACTCACGAATCATCACGGCGCTGGGCCGGTCGAGGCTGGCACCATCTGTCCCGATGACTTCGACACCTGCGTCGAGTAGGACCTGGAGCGCGCCTCGGGTGAGGCCAGCATGCTCGGTGAAGTACCCGGGGCCTTCATCTGGCGCATGTCGCGGATCGGTCTCGATGAGCGCGATCCGTGGCAGGCCGTCGCCATGAGAACACACGGCAGCCGCCATAGCCCCCGCCGTGATGCGATCATCGTCCGCGCGGGGCCGCAACACAACCGCTGGTCCCATCAGGCCTTCCAGCGGAAGGTCGGCGACTTGAGTGCCGTTCGCCGAGCCGTAGTGAAAGGGAGCGTCCACGTGGGTCCCAAAGTGGGTGCTGATGGTGAACCACTCATTAGTCAGGAAACGCCCATCGGGAAAGGCATCTCGCGAGATGCTCCAAGGGGACTCGCGTCCCCGGAGCCTCACCTCTTCCGGAACCAGCGGACTGTTGAAGTAGTTCTTCTCTAGTTGCTCGGGCCCCTTCTCCGGGAGCCAGTTCTCTCGTCCGCGGAACCCCGGGTCGTTCTCAGCAGCTGGCACCGACTGACTGAGGTCAATCACGGCCACCTCGACACCCAGTAGCCTGACCATCTCAAAGAACCTCGTGACCGAGATCTGGGCGAGGCGCCAACGGCGCCATGAACAAGGCCAAGTGGCACGTCTCATCAGTCGCCATCACTGCGTGCGCAACTCCCCTGGGCACGAGCACGCCCGCGCCCTCCCCCACCTCGAAACTCTCCTCACCCAACGTGATGGTCGCTGTTCCCGACGTCACCAGCAGGTGCTCTTCGGAGAAGTCGTGCTTGTGCCGCGGGATGCCCTGTCCCGGATCCAGCCTCAGCAGACCACTCGCGGAGGTGGAACTGCCCCGGCTGGGTGGGGTAATGAGCATGGTCAGGCAGTCGCCAAAGACAGGCGACTTGTGTCCTTGGTCCCAGTTGATGGGCTCGCGACGCAGCTGTTCGATACCTTGCGCCACGCTTCGCATCTGCTCACGAGTCCCCTGATTCAGGAAGGCCACTGCATCCAGTTCGCTGAACGGAGCCTCGGGACTCACAACAAAGTCTTGGCGCCACGTCATGATCGTGCGGTCAAAATCCAAGGATTCATAGCGCCACAGCAACACCATCTGATCAAAGGGGCCATCCTCGCTGATTCGGCGGGCTCTGACCGAGTTCGAGGCTATGTCGGACTCTCTCGCCGCGACACCCATGAGTAGCGCTCGCCAGACTCGTTCGGGACGGTCGTCAGTCGAAAGGTAACCCCGACGGCATCCCGCTCAAGTACCTCGACTGATTCGTACTCGGTGAACAGTTGCGGCCAGCGTTCGACGTCGTTCGCCACCCTCCACACGAACGGAAGAGATGCCTCAACGATAATGGAGTTTTCAACGAATGCCGCCATGTCGCCCGCCGATCGATCGCTCTACCTGTTAGTTGAAACTGTATGCAGGTTTCGGGTTACCGGGGGATAAGTACACTGTTAATTAGTCACGAATTCACTTTCGAAATCGTGCGTTCACTTCGACGTGCGTCACCCTCCTTTCACCAAGTACAGCAGTTGACCGTGGAATGCCGAATTACCCAAGTCGCGATATTCGATCACACTTGCCGCAATTGTCGGCAGATAGCTGCGCATCGCGTCCACACTTCCGCGAGCTTCAGGGAGACTTAGACAGAGTGTCTCTAAACGTTTACTCCGCAGCGTCTCATACTGAATCTTGAGCGTCTCGGTGTTGGGCCACTCCAGCGTCCGCACAATCACAAGCCCATCGAAACTGGTCAGCGCTTCAAGCAAAGTGTTGAGATCCGTTAAAACTACCGATAGATCCATAAGTTAGATATTCTGGTTCACGGGGCAATTAGTGCGATATGAAGCTTTCATAAGGCTTG
This sequence comes from Cutibacterium nasicola, assembly GCF_051303185.1. GTDB lineage: Bacteria > Actinomycetota > Actinomycetes > Propionibacteriales > Propionibacteriaceae > Cutibacterium. Next base: position 157,025 of record NZ_JBPPGE010000003.1, read on the forward strand.
GAGCAGACATCGTCGCAACGTTCCCAGAAACCGCGTAAGCCGTAATAACTCCCTGGGGTCTAACGCCCGTCCCATGCAGCGGACCGCCGTTGTAGATAACGCGAAACTTCTCTTTACACCGGCTGTCGAACAGTGCGAAGATCTGAATTCCACCGTCCTGCCGCAGGTCCTTCACGCTTTCGCCCCGAGAAATAGTCAGAGCGACTCGCGCGTCAAACGAACTACTCCACCAATGGGTGATGTGATGAAACCCCCACCTACTCGTACCGCAGCGCAACGTTCGCGACGAGTTTCCTCTGTAATAGTTCTTCACCACAGTGTTTTGAGATTTGCCGTTGCACCAAGGCACCGGGGCTGAGGCTGAAGCCGGCGGTGCAGCTACAACGGGAATTGTCCCCAGCACAGAGATAGCCACAAGCGCAGTGCGTGCAGTAGACCGCATCCCTAAAAGACGTTTCACGACAGCCCCCAACGAGCAAGGGGCCTCTTGCTCTTCCACCTCAATCACTGTGCCAGGTTCCAGGTCAGAGCGTGGTCAATCACACGTGTCCCCCGGTCTCGTGGAGCCGGCGTAGGACAGATACAGCAGAGGACAAGTGCGCGGCAGGCCCTCACCATCTAGCCCGAGGCGCCCCCAGGCAAGGCGATCATGACACCGGCGACGAAGGGACCCACAACTACCAAACCATTGTCACGGGGAAGGGTTTTGTGTTGTGGTGGTTACACACCTCAACAGAGGAGGTGAGGACGTGGGAAACGAGTACCAAAAGTCGCTCAAGAAACTGTTCAAGCAACTGGAATCTGAGCAAGGTGCCCCTGCATTGAGACCCGGCGCAAAGGATGGATGATCTACCCGCCGGATACGTCACGATCAGCGGTCATGATCCACAAGACCCCATCAGATCGCAGAGCATGGGCCAACATGCTTTCTGAACTGAGGCGCTCGGGATTCACCGTCTAACAGTCCAACAGGGGGCTGGAACCCCAGCCCCCCTTGACCCCCTCCCTGAGATATATCGACACGAAAGGAGAACATGATGTGGCAGGTTCGGTTATCACTTCGCACAGTCAGCGAAGACATGATGCTCGACGCACTGGAAGCCCTCGATCATTTATCCCCGGTCGCCTCGCTGAGCCAGCAGGATGAACACACCGGATCACTGTCGGTGTTCGTCGAGGCTGACTCGTCGGTCCACGCCATCGAGACTGCCCACACAGCCGTCATCGACGCGTGCGGCAATGTCACCGTCACCGGCGTTGAAACCCGCCCGGAAGACGAATTATTCACAGACCTCGACCGGCCACTGTTCCCGCCCGTCGTCGGATACACCGAAATCGCTGAAGCCGCAGGACTGTCGCGTCAGCGTATCCCCCAGCGCGACGGCACCGCTGGCTTCCCCGCACTTGTCATCGAAACCGCACAGGGCCTCCTGTTTCCCAAAGCCGCAGCCGAACAGTGGGCCCGAACACGCCATCCCAAAACAGGCCGCCCAAAACGCCAGACCTTCGCCTCATAACATGCCCCGTGTGCTGAACCTGTCGGCCGGCCCAGCACACACCCCCGGGGCCGGACCCCCGTGACCATCCTCATCTCTGCCATCTCAAAACTCATCATCGGCGGCGGGATAGCCTGGGTGCTGATAGTCGCAATCTGCTTCTGTTACTGGCGCAAAAACCACGACGACTACGGCATGGAACAGAAGAATCCCCTTGTCTGGCTTTTCCCCGCCGTCGTCACCATCATCGTCGGCTTCATCCTCGCCTACCTCACCTGAGCAAGCTCACAGCAACCGCTCCCAGACCGCCCACGACAGCCACCACCAGACCTACGGCAAGCACCGCGAAGGCGGCCACATAAGGCAGTGTCGCAACATGGTCCACGCCAGGGGGAGCCTCGGGGTGGGGGGATGGCAGCCCATCTGTAGGCAACAGCAGCAGCATTAAATCAGTCATGGCGTGTCTCCTCTTCGCCGCACACCTATCATCATGCCGCCACCGGCACCCCAGCACAGACGCCTCTACACGTATCAGGCAGCACCACGGCAATGCCGGAGCGGCCAGCTGGGCGTGCGCATACTCGGCTTCGATACGTCCCCGATCAAGGGGGGCGTTCCAGGCCATGACTACCCGCCCGGCCAGCACCTCTTCGTCTTCCCCGCCTACGCGGGGGTGAGGCGCGATCCAGTTTGGGACTATTGGGGCCTATCTCGTCTTCCCCGCCTACGCGGGGGTGAGTCTTGGGGCCCTCACTGGACATCATCCCTACTCACCTGAGCCTCCTCACGCAAGATTCTCTCCACCTCAAAGAGAATGGCCGCCATTGCCACACCCTCCCTATCGAGAGGCGAGAGGTTCAAAACTACCTCAGAATTGCTGTCGTCACGGCAGCAAACATGAATCCCCTTATCGTCCTGTACCAGGTGTATGAGAACTCCGTTCATGGGAATTCCCATACGGATCTGGAAAAGCTCGAAATCGTCCTTGGGTAGGACAAAATGACAGTATTCAGCACAGACAAGAAGTTGTTGCGCCATGACCACGTCATACTCGTGGTCACCGTTCTCCTCGAACGTCATCTTCTCGACGGCGAGGTCGACGTATCGTCGCAACGTGTCCATGCGCTCCCGATTCTCTTTCTTGAGCATGACAAGCCGCCACAGGAGATTATTCAGGAAATTCTTCGGAGCCATGATCGTTCTCCATTCGGCGATGAGGGTGGTACGAAGTCTGTGACATCTCCGCCACAAACGATACCGAACAGGAACAGAGTGGTAATGGCGAGGACGACGAGCAGATCCCGGGTATCCACATGCACCGATGAACGTGGAGCTCCGTGGTCTCGACACGATTCTCGACGCAACGCCACCACGTGTCACCACGTGACGAATCCGAGGAGAAGAAGGTCATGCATCATCCGGATCTCTCGTTGCGCGTTGTTCCCGCAGCACTTGTCGCTCTGTCAGCGCTGAGTGGTTGTGGTGCCGTTCATTCTTCCGCGACGGCTGTCACATCACTGACGAAACCGACCACATCTTCGCCGCAGACGAGTGCTGCAGCGATCCCGAGCCCCAGCACGTTCTGGGCGAGCTACGGCGACACCTCACGGATCCGAAACGATCGGGCAGCCTTCATTCCGACAGGTGTACACCCATTGCAGTGAAGGGAACCTCTCGCAGTAACGACTGTCCTTTTCAAGTCCCGGGATCGGACGACTACCTTGACAGTCACTGGATTATCAACGTCTCAGCCAGGCCGTCGTGAACGACGAGATCGGCACCCTGGTCGCACCCGGTAACCTCCCGGTGCCGATCGCCGATGTTCTGGGTGATGATCGTCAAGAGCTCTCAAGAACTTCACGGCCCGATCAGTCACCGATCATTGGCGAGCTTGCCTCAGCAAGGTACGAACGCGATCGGGACCGTCAGCCATGTCGAGGGTGGCGAAGACGTTGGAGACGTCAACCTCGGGACGCTGCCAGCCGATGGTCGCGGCGTGGGCGGCCAGGGCGACGCAGATCTCCTGACAACCATCAATGATCCACTCGGGGTCGACGTCCGGGTTGACGTACCGGGAAAACTCGGCGGCATCCTGCTGCTGAGCCGCCAGGATCGCCGACAGGCCACTGCGCAGCTGCTCAACGGCCTCCTCCCCCATGGTGGAGACGACGACGGGGTCGGCCATGTCACGACGAACCCGCTCAACCAGCAGGCCGGGGACCTCGTCGGAGGTGAGCCCCTCGTGGTCGAAGAGCCAGTCGGGCAGGTACACCTCGACAGCGGCATCGTCAACCTGCTCGACCCGCTTGAGCACGGCGTCCAGCAGGCTCACGCCGAGCATGATCGCGCCCTCGAGCTGACAGAGCGGGGTGAGGGCGATGGCGATCGCGGCTCGTCCGGATTCGAGTGGGTCGATCTGTTCACCGCGCTCCTGGGCTCGCAGCTCCTCTTCGCTGGCCCGGCGCAACACCTCAAAGGACTCAGCTGGCGGGATCTGCACGGATTGCGGGTCGGCCTCGACGTCGTCGGTCTCCGGGAGCTCGGCACCGACGGAGTCAGGATCGCACCAGTTGACCGGGAGATCCGGGATGTCGTTCATGGTCATTCGCCTTTCCTGTCATAGACCGATCCGATGACGCGCGCCGGATTGCCGACGGCGATGGATCCGGCCGGGATGTCCTTGGTGACGACCGCTCCGGCTCCGATGACGCTGTCCTCACCGATGGTGACACCGGGGCAGACGATCGTGCCTCCGCCAAGCCAGACATTGTTGCCGATCGTGATGGGCCTGGCCGCCTCCAGGCGGTCCCGACGCAGATCCGGGTCGATCGGGTGGGTAGGGGTCAGCAACTGGACGTTCGGACCGATCTGGCAGTCGGTGCCGATGCGAATCTCGGCGACGTCGAGGGCTGTCAGGTTGTAGTTGGCGAAGCTGCGCGCGCCGACATGGATGTTCTCACCGTAGTCGACGTACAGCGGCGGCTTGATGACGGCATCCTCACCGAGTTCGCCGAGGAGTTCGGCCAACAGGGGGCTGGCACTGCCCGGATCGTTGAGGAAGGCCCGGTGGTAGGCGTCGGCCAGCCTGGCTCCGCGGTCGGCGATGCGGGAGTTATCCGGATCGTCGGCGATGTAGAGATCCCCGGCGAGCATCCGCTCCCGGTTCGTGCGGGAGTCCCCTGCGAAGTGGCCAGTCATGAAGTCAACGGTATCGGGAAGGTGAGGACGTCCCGTGGACCTCGCACGCCCCGCAACCTCACCTGACGAGCTCTCCCCTGGCAAGCTTGATGAGACGGTCAAGCACCGCACCACCAGAGGCATTCGACCCATTGTGCTCGTACTCGGTCGTCACCCAGGCATGCATCTGTGGAAGCAGGGCCGCCGTCTCCAAGGAGAACTCGCGCGGCACATAGGCATCATCGTGGTACACCGCCGCCGCACAGGGCACCCCGGCAGCCCGGAGGGCGTCAGCGTCATACAGCTTCGGCCACGGATGGTTCGCAATGAGATTGGCAACCTCGTTCCACGGCCGCAGCTCCTGGTCGGTGTCAAACCACTCCGGCATGACGTGCTCTCCCGTCAGCAGCGTCGGATCCTCCGTGAACTCGTCGGGCAGCATCCGCGCCGCCGACCATCCGGTGACCACACCGTCGGCATAGGACGACTCGTGGATGACAGCATACAACGGATTGCGTCCGTCAAAGGGCAGCAGCCCGGCCAGATCATGGCGGAAGGACCGCGAGGTGTACGGGTATTCCAACAGATAGTGCAGCTTCTCGGCCCCACCCGAGGCACCCAACAGATGCCCCAGCGACCGCAACCGCGACGGCGTCACGACGTCACCGTTCGGGGTGGTGATCTCGGCCTTCTCGGCCAGCGCCATGAGCTCCGCGAACCGCTCCCGGTCCTCCGGGAACCGCTTGTAATACTCCAGCGACTTGGTGCGCAGCTGGTCGTAACAGGCTGTGTAGACCTCGTCGGCAGAACGTCCGACCGCCGACAGGCCACCCGTGAAATATCCCGCCGACAAGGAATCCGGGTAGGTGGACAGGTACCTCAGCAGGGTGAACCCGCCGAAGGACTGCCCCAGGGCCGCCCACTGTTGGATGCCGAGGTGGCGGCGAACGTCCTCGCAGTCCTCGACGATCTCGTCTGCGCGCAGATGGGTGAGGTACTCGGCCTGACTGGCAGCATCCCCCACCGGCTCACTCACCGGGGAGGACAGCCCGGTACCGCGCTGGTCGAGCAGCACGAGCTGGTAGTCCTGCAACGCACGGGCCAGCCAACCAGGAAATCCAGGGTCGCGCAGGGTGGGACGCGGCGACTCACACCCCGGGCCACCTTGCAGAAAGACCAGGTACGGCTTGTCGGTGCCGTCAACAGCGGCGACCAGACGCGCATAGATCTCGATGGTGCGCAGGTCCTCGGGGTTGTTGTGGTCCAACGGAACCCTGAGGCGAATGTCGTCGGTCAGCAGGCCAGGAATGTTGCGGTTCCACGTCATGGCATTAAGCCTACGAGGCCCCGACACCGACCGAGTCGACTCCGCCGCTCCTCGTCCAGCCCCACACTCTCGACACCAAGTTGTATGTGTGACGATGGATTCGTCACGTCCACGAGCTCTCCTGTGTCGCTTCCTCAGCGGCGCGAGGCTTGCCAGATCCAGAACCCTCAGTATTTTCTCAGCCTTTCCACACTATCCCCCATCCACCACAACTATCGTCGCAGCTTGTCCCGCAGGTTTGGGGTACACATACGGCACGTCCCGAGGTGACACCCGTCCACCTATACTGAGCGGATTTTGAGAATCTCTCAGGAACACGTACAGTTCAACGAGCCTCTGAACCTGCGGCAACGCTCGGAAGGAACATCACATGACCAACACCTCGACCACCGCCGGGACGACTCTCAAGCGCACCGTCGCTCTGACCGCTGCGGCGGGACTCGCCGTCATGGGCACCATCGCCGAGGAGGCTCACGCCGCCCCCACCGGCACCCCTGGAGCCCATGCCGAGAAGGCTCCCACCCAGCAGACCAAGAAAGCGCCGGCCAAGCAGGCCAAGCGCGCCACCCCGTACACCACCCAGTTCGCGCAGTCCCGCGTCCACCTCAACGTTCGTTCCGGACGCGGCACCGAGTACAAGCGGCACGGTCTCGTCCACCCCGGTGACCGTCTCCTCATCGTTGGCAAGGACGTCCAGGGCTGGACCCCCGTCAATTACCGCGGCAAGACCTCCTGGGTCGCCACCCGTTACATCACCAAGGTCACCCGCCCGGTCGGCATCTTCGCCCAGCGCGGCGACCACAATGCCCGCACCAAGGCTGTTCAGCGCGACCTTTCAACCCTCAGCTACTTCCCGAGCACGTGGGTCGGACTGCCGTACGGGCCCTCCACCACCAACGCCGTCAAGGTGTTCCAGAAGGCCAACGCCCTCAAGCAGACCGGAGTCACCGACGCCGTCACCATGAGCCTGCTGCGCTCGAAGGCCAGCTACAAGCGCGCCGCAGAAGCCGAGAAGGCAGCTCAGAAGGACGCCACCGCCCCGAAGTCGACGCAGCGTCACTCCGAGGAGTCCGCGCGCACCTCCCGTTCCTCCGAGCACTCGAGCCGTAGCGCCGCCGACGTCTCCACCAGTGGCGTCGCAGGAAGCTGCGGGGCCTCCTTCTACACCGATTCGCAGACCGCCTCCGGCGAATCCTTCAGCTCCTCGGCCATGACAGCCGCCTCCAAGACCTACTCCTTCGGCACCCGCCTCAAGGTGACCAACAAGACGAACGGACGCTCCGTCGTCGTGCGCATCAATGACCGTGGACCCTACGTCTCCGGTCGCTGCCTCGACCTGACTCCGGCTGCCTTCAACCAGATCTCGTCGCCCAGCGCTGGCGTTGCCGACGTCACCTACGAGAAGGTCTCCTGAGTTCACCAGACGTCGAGGATGTGGCGTCCTCGTACAGCGTCAGCCCCCGATCCATTGCGGATCGGGGGCTGACGTCATGTTCACGACTTCTCAGGCCAAGGACCTCTGACCCAGGAATCAGCCGACTGGAGCCTCCGGACCGTCGTTGAACCACCAGGTGGCCTGTCCGGGAACCCCGGCCTTCTTGGCGTCCTCCGGGGCCTCGACCTTGTCGAGTTCATGGACATTGCCCTCGGCATCCTCCCAACACACCACCTCGCGGCGCACCGGGATCTGCACCGTCACCAGATCAGTGACGACGTAGCGGCGCAGCTTGGCACCAGCCGGCAGACCCATAGCGGGGCCGGGCTCGGAGGCTGGGAGAATCTCGTCATCGGAGTGATCGTCGCTGAGCACCTCGGGACGGTTCTCGTCGTCCTCCTCGCCACCCTCAGCAACCGGGGAGTCCTCGTCACGGGGAGCCGCCGGAACGATGCCCGGAGTGACGGTGGTGTCCTGGCTGACCTCGTCATCGTCGACGGGCTGGGTCTCGACGGTCTCCTCCTCGTCGGCATCAACGATGTCAGGCTCGCTGATGGCACCACGTTCTGGCTGGGCAATGACGATGTCGTTGTCATCGACCTCCAGACCGGAGCGACGAGCGGGCTCCATGCCGTAGTGGCCGTAGACCTCGGCCTCCCGGTCACGCGAGAGGTCGTCCTCCTCGGACGCCTCAGGAGCGGTCTCGATGATGTCACGGGTGAACGGCACGCTGACGTGGCTCGTGGAGTAATCGGCGCCGCGTACCGGAATGAAGTGCTCGTGGCCCTCCGAAAGCACGGTCACGAAGGTCACGGCACCGGTGACCTCGTCGGCAAAGATCTGCTGGATCGTCCCGACATTCTCACCATCGGGCCCGACGACCTCGGCGTCGAACAGTCCGGGGATGTCCTTGGGATCCATGGCGCTGATGTCCATGTATCGACCTCTCGCTAGGGGCTGGAACGTACGCGCATACACGCACTCTTCATGTCACCCTTTCACAGTGCAGGCGCCAACTGGTGCAATGCGTCCGGGCGCGTCTCGAAGTGAGTACGTGCCCGGATCGGGTTGGCATCCCTTCACTTGCGGATCAGGACTCACCAGGCCAATGATCTGACGATCATCAGTCGAACGTCAACGATCGTTGATCGCGGTCACCATCCGGTCGACGGCCTCTGCGAGCAGATAACGCGGGGTGGCGACATTGATACGTGCGTGCCCCTCGCCCCCGGGTCCGAAGGTCGGACCGTCATTGAGACGGACACGGGCGTGACGCAACAACCACTCCCCTGGCGAGGCCGGCAGCTCGTAGGCGGAGAAGTCGAGCCAGCCCAGGTAGGTGCCTTCAGGAACCCGGTAGGACACTCCCGGCAGCTGATCGGCCAAGGTTTCCGACAGCCACACCGCGTTGTCATGGATGTAGCAGTTGGCAGCGTCCAACCATTCCTGACCGGAGTCAAAGGCAGCCTTGTTGGCAGCCATGCCGACCGTGGTGGCCCCTTCGGCGTCGAGCGGATCGACCCTCTGATCCCACAGCGTGGCCTGCTCATCGGTGAAGAACGAGATGAAAGCCGTCATGAGGCCGGGGATGTTGAACGACTTCGACGCCGAGGACACCAGCACCGAGTGAGCGGCCGCCCCCTCGCTGACGCTGGCGTAGGGCACCGAGGCCTTACGCTTCTCGCAGGCCGGGACGAGGGGGCCATGAATCTCGTCGGAGATGACGAACCCGTGGCGACGCTCGACGACCTCGGCCAGGCCGCGCAGTTCCTCCGCGGTGAAGACGCGACCCAGCGGGTTGTAGGGCTGGCAGAGGATGATCGACCCGGCACCCTTGGCGAAGGCCGCGTCAATGCCGTCAAGGTCGAGGGTCCAGCCCAGGTCGGAGTCGACCATCGGCACCGAGATGATCTCGCGTCCTTCCAGCCCCGGCAGCTTCCAGAACGGCATGTATGCCGGGGAGGGGACGATCACGGGGCTTCCGGGAGCGCTGTAGGTACGGATGGCCAGCTGGACTCCACAGAGGACATTGCGCAGGTAGCGCACCTTGAGCGGATCGATCGTCAGGCCCTGAGCCTTCTTGGTCCATGCCGCCCAGGAGTGCCGCAGTCCGTTGTCACGCGGATATCCGTAGGCGTGCTTGGCAACCATGTCCTCAATGGCCTGCTGAATGGGTGGGGCAACCCGGAAGTCCATCTCGGCCACCCACAGCGGGATGACCCCCTCAGCGACGTCTTCCCACCTGGCCGTGCCGCGTGAACGCAACCACTCGACAGTGGGGCTGTCGAAGTCGAAACCAGTCATTGCCGTCCTTCCATAGTCTTCAGCCAGGGCGATGTCACAGACATGCAGCCACATGCCCTTTCATCTCAGCTTGTCACATGCCCCGGGCACGTCTGCCGGGATCGCCGTCGAGAAGCTTGTAGGATCGTCATGTGATCTTCAAACGTGTCGGTGACTCCCGCCCATACCCTCACCACGGGTACACGCAGAAGCAGTGGTCCCAACTGGCACCCGTGCAGGTGCGCCTGGATCAGCTCGTCACGACGAAGAGCAACCTTGACCTGGCCAACCTTCTCGAAGACGACTCCACCTTCTACGGGGACCTCTTCGCCCACGTCGTGGCCTGGCACGGCGATCTCTACCTTGAGGACGGCCTGCACCGCGCGCTTCGTGCTGCCCTTCAGCAGCGTCAAACCCTCCATGCCCGTGTCCTCGAACTAGACTGATGCCCCGTCATGACTCCTGATGAACGTCGCCACTATCTGAGGATGGCAGGCACCCCGATCACCCTGCTGGCCCTCGTCGTCCTCATCGCGGTGGCCATCCGCGCTGGATGGAAGGCCGTCAGCGCGCCCGTCCCTCCGCCACCGATCACCCCCTGCGTCAATCAGGACGTCAAGGGCACATTGACGACGAAGGACGTCACGGTCTCGGTGTACAATTCCGGCCACACCCGCGGGCTGGCGAGCAGCGTGTCGAAGCAGCTTGCCAACGTCGGGTTCGTCATTGACTCGGTGGCCAACCGTGAGCCCACGGTCAAGAAGGTGACGGTCATCGGCCACGACGCCCAAGATCCCGAGGTGAAGTTGGTTGCCGGCTACTTCCCAGGAGCAGTACTGAAATCGGATCCCAAACGCGTCGACCATGAGGTTGAAGTGGTGCTCGGCGATCGCAACCCGAACTTCAAGACGAATGCACCGAAGTTCGTGAAGGTTGGTGGACCAGTGTGCCTGCCGTCACCGTCACCGACCCCATCGATGCTGGCGACGCCGGGGGAAAAGTAGTCCTGACCATCAACCCTGTCAAGGCCACGGATCCATGTGCATCCGTGGCCTTCTCAGTGGGTTCTGGTCAGCTTGTCCAGCGACGCCGTCCGCGTGGTTATTCGGCCTGAATGCGTAACCCGTGCCAGCGCGCCAACCGGCCTCCCCGGCCAATCTCGGTCAGCCTCTCGACGACGTACCGTCGCTGCCCCTGGGGGACGACGATGAGCAGCTCATCACCGTGCTCGAGCTTGGTCTCCGCGCGCGGAGCAAAGGACCGGTCGCCGCGGATGATGAGCGAGACGACGCAGTTACGCGGCAGCCGCAGCTCGCGGACCGTCACCCCGGACAGTCTCGATCCCTCGGGAACGTCAGCCTGCAGGAGGTCGGCAGCGATCTCGTCGAGGGGCGCAACCTCGATCGTCACGTCCTTGGCCATCTGTGGATCGACGACGCCGAGGAGCTTCGCCGCGCCCGGCAGGGTCGGGCCCTGGATACAGGTGAACACGACGACGAGCACCAGGATGACGTCGAAGAACTTGTCCGCACGCTCCATGTGGGACGCCATTGGGACCGTCGCCAAAATGATCGGCACGGCTCCGCGCAGGCCAGCCCAGGACAGGAAGAACCGCTCGTTGCGACGGAACCCGAACCATGTCGTACAGGCAAGGACTGCCAGGGGGCGGGCAACGAAGGTCAACAACAGGCCGGCAGCAACACCGGAGCCAACGGAGGCCCAGGTGAGACGGTCGGGGTTGGCCAGCAGACCGAGCATGACGAACAAGCCGATCTGGCAGATCCAGCCGATACCCTCGGAGAAGGATCGGGTGGTGTGCTGATAGGGCAGGTCGCCATTGCCGATCATGACGGAGGCGACGTAGACCGCGGCGAATCCGGATACGCCAATCCACACGCCGACACCGTAGGCGGTCACGGCCCATGCCATCGCGGCGATGGCGTAAAGGTTTCCGGATGGCAGGTTGATGCGTCGCCCAATCCTGACGGCCACCCAGCCGACGACCAGACCGGCGCAGATGCCACCGGTGAGCTCAAGGGCAATGGATCCAAGAAGGGGGAGTACACCAGCCGTCGACTCCCCAGTCGCGACCCCGGTCAGCGCGATGACGACGAGGACGGTCGGGGCGTCGTTGAGGCCGGACTCAGCCTCGAGCACCGATCTGAGTCGGTCAGGCAAGGAGGCATCGCGGAGCACGGAGAACACCGCAGCAGAGTCAGTCGGGGCGGTGACCGCACCGAGGAGGGCTGCGGCGCTCCAGTGCAGGCCGAGCGCGTAGTGGCCCAGCACAGTCATGGCGCCGACGGAAACGCCGACTCCGACGGTCGCCAACAAGGCCGCAGGGCCCAGGGCCGGTCGAATGTCTTTCCAGTTGGTCGATAATCCGCCGTCGGCAAGGATGAGCACGAGGGCGGCGAAACCGATGGCGTGTGCGGCGCCTAAGTCGTTGAAGTCAATGCCGAACCCGATGGGGCCGAGCAGCATGCCGACCAAGAGGAACAGCAACAGAGCAGGCAATCCCAGACGGGAGCCGATCCGGGCCGCGAAGGCGGCCAGCAACACGACGACGGCGCCGATGAACAGGGCGAGGTCAGAGGGTTGCACGAGGTAATTATCCCAGCTGGACGACGTCCGTCGTGGATCTGGACACCACTCTGTGTTTCGGGCTGTGCCCCAACCCACCACCAGACACAAGGTCCCGGGAACTCCTCAGTTCCCGGGACCTTCTCGGCGGTGACGGAGGGATTTGAACCCTCGGTAGCTCTCGCTACACCCGCTTTCGAGGCGGGCACTTTCGGCCGCTCAGACACGTCACCGTGGACAAGGATAACGAATCCATCACCTCTGGCCAAAACTCGAATGGCGGTGATACGACGATCAGATGTCAGAGCGCGTCAGGGGCGGCTGTCCTCGTCCTCACTGTTGACCTCAGCCTCCTCGGCCGTCTCGACCGCCGGGTCCACCTTCATGTTCTTCTTGTCGAATCTCCTGGCGACCACGAGCGCCAGCCCGATGTAGAACACCAACAACCCAGCCATGATGAAGGACATGCGGTAAATTGTCCCGACCATCGAAAGGTCGCTGAGGTTCAGAAAGGTCAGCGGCACAACCGCGTAGATGATCGCGAAGGCCAGGGCGATCCCGTTGTTGCGGGTCACGATGAACATGTTCGAGATCGGCGACGTGACGAAGTTGACGTACAGCCACGGCACCAGAGCCACCGCAATGTCGGCCGACTGCTGGAACTTCGCGCCCAACAACCACGGCAGCACCGGCGGGATGAGCACATAGAGCAATCCGAAAGGCACGATGCCGATGAGGAACGACCTCACCACCGATTTCTTGACGGTCTGGTAGAACTTCCCGGCGTCGGAGACTGACAGCTTCTGGAAGAACACCTGGGACAACGCCTGGTTGATGACCGAGGCCGGCATCTGCATCAGCGTCCAGGCTATGTTGAATCGTCCGTAACCAGCCGTCGAGAACTTCACCATGATGATCATGTTGACGCCCTGCTGCCGGATGGCGTCGACGATGGCGTTCGGAGCCGTCAACAGCGGTAACTGTCGATACTTGCGCATCACTGCACGCATCGGCATGTCGGATTCCTTGATGCTGCGCAAGTCTGGGCCCAAGCGGCGTCGAAAATTGTTGAGGGCCAAGCACTTGCCCAAGAAGGTCGCGACGACTTGGCCGAAAGCGGCCGCATTGACGGCACACGAGGTGATACGTCCGACTGCCGTCGTCGACTGGCACCACAGCGCGTTGGTACCGATGATGCCGAACTGTTTGCGTCGATTCGCCCAGTAGTTGACGACGTTGACCTGGGTGTAGGCGAAGACGATCGGGCCGACCGCCAACAGCCACCACCGGGCCTGCGGCTTGCCGAGCAGCCCACTGAGGTACCCGCCCAGGGGGATCATCGACAGCATCGCCAACGTCGAGACGATGGCGTTGATCCGCGTCGCCAACCGAAGCACCCGCTTGGCCTCCGAGTTGTCCCGCGGCAGCACGATGGCCATTTCGTAACGCAGGGCTGCGGCGGGGATGACGAACTGGGAGACGGCCATGATGGCGCCGTAAATTCCCCAGTCGGACGGGTCGATGTGGTGGGTGACGTAAAGGGTGGCCAGGGCAGCAATCAACTGGGCCAGGCCGGTACCACTCATGACCTTCGTCACCGAGGCGAGAAACTCATGGCGCTGGATGTAGGCGTGAGCGCGCGGAAAGCGCACCCGTTTCTCCTCGGTTGCCGTGGCTTTTCCGGGCGGCGTCCGCTCCCCGGATTCCGACGGCGTCGATTCCGTTGGCGTGTTGGTCACCCGTCCACGGTACAGGCCCGATGGCTGCCGAAGAACTCGCGCAACAAGGCGGACGACTCCCCGGCCATGACGTCGGAGACCACTTCGGGCCGGTGCGGTAGCCGCGGATCGCGCATCACGTCGAAGAGGGAACTGACGGCCCCGGCCTTGGGATCGAAGGCCCCGAAGACCACCCTCGGGATCCTCGCCGCGAGGATCGTTCCGGCGCACATGGTGCACGGTTCCAAGGTGACGACGAGGGTGCAGTCGTCAAGACGCCAACCGCCTCGGGCCTCGGCCGCACGTCGGATGGCGAGCACCTCAGCATGGGCGGTCGGGTCACCGGTGAGTTCGCGCTCGTTACCGGCCTCGGAGAGGACCTTGCCATCAGGACCGAGAATCATCGCGCCGATGGGGACGTCACCCCACTGTGCCGCGCAGCGCGCCACGTCAAGGGCCCGGGCCATGGCCCCGCGCCAACCCGGCATCGGGCCGACCACGGGTCAGCGCACCGACGTGTTGGCGGCCCGCTCAAACTGCGGTCCGAAGTGAACCCGGGCAGCGATGTCGGCCACGATCTCGTCGGAGTCCTCATCAGTCTCGGCGAAGGCCTCCATGTCGAACTCGCCCAGACCAGCGTCGGCAAGCATGTCGCCGTCGCCCATGGTCTCGGGGTCATCGTCGGGGTCGGGGATGTCCTCGCCCAGGAAGTCGGCGACGTCACGAGCAATCGGCCAGTCGTTGGCCTGGGTGGCGTCGGACAGGAAGACCTGCACGTTACGACCGCGCACCCGGACGATGACATAGAACTGGTGGTCGATGGAAACCATGCCAACGGCCCCCGCATCGGCGGGAAGACGACGCAACTGGGTGATGAGCTCGTCAAGGTCGTTGGCCAGCATCGGCTCCATGGGGACTGCGATGCGCTCGCCATCATCGTTGTAGAGGGCTACGACGAAGTCGATCTCGTCCTCGCCGGCATCCTCGAGGTCGTCGTCGTAATCGTCGTCATCTTCGTCGTCGTAGTCGTCCTCGGGCAACTCGTCGTACTCATCGAGATCGTCGTAGTCATCGGCGTCATCGGCGTCGAAGGACTTGACGTTGTCGTCGGGGACGAACTCGTCATCGCTGAACCGGGACATGACGACCTCCTTGGGGGGCGAACGCCTCCATCGTTGCAGACATCTGGCCGCGGAAACAGTCGCAGGGTCGATTTGAGCATGAACTTGTCAGTGGGTGGAAGGTTCGGAACGCCGCCGAGGGGGGTTGTCCCGGCTGTTATCGGCGAAATCTGCCACGAATTGACCGGATCAGACCATGGCAACGTTATCATCGCGATTTTGTGGCAGATTTCGCTGATGTCTCGGGGCGTGGCTGTTGTCGAACCCACTCCCCACACCCCGAATCCTGTGACCGAGTGCCGCCAATTGCCCCTCATGTGCGAGGGTTGGTCCCGTGGAACTCAATGTCATGGATCATCCCCTCGTCTCCCACAAGCTGACCCTGCTGCGCTCGGTGGATACCCCCAGCCCGGTCTTCCGCCAACTTGTCGAGGAGCTCGTCACCCTCATGGCTTACGAGGGCACCCGCGAAGTGCGCATCGAGCCGACCACCGTCACCACCCCGCTCACCACCACCGAGGGCGTTGCCCTGGCTCGCCCCAAGCCGCTCGTCGTCCCGATCCTGCGCGCTGGCCTGGGAATGCTCGAGGGTATGATGCGCCTCGTCCCGTCGGCCGAGGTCGGCTTCGTCGGCATGGCCCGTGACGAGGAGACCCTCCAGCCGATGACCTACGCCGAGCGTCTTCCCAACGACCTGTCCGGTCGTCAGTGTTACGTCCTCGACCCGATGCTCGCCACCGGCGGTTCCCTGGGCGGCACCGTCGAGTTCCTGGTGCGCCGTGGCGCCGACCACATCACCTGCCTGTGTATCCTGGCCGCCCCGGAAGGCATCGAGAACTTCCGCAAGCTCGTCAGCGACCTTGACGTCCCCTGCCACCTCGTCGTGGCGGGCGTCGACGACCACCTCAACGAGCACGGCTACATCGTCCCCGGCCTCGGTGACGCCGGCGACCGTCTCTACGGGCTGGCCGAATGACGCGACTTCGGCCCGACGACCTGCGTGGTCTGGCAACCCTGCTGGGTTCCCCCGACCCCGGCGACGTCGTCCCGCCGTGCTGGCACTGGGTACTCCTCCTCGACCTGGTGGACCCAGCCAACCTCAACGAGGACGGGTACACGATCGACTCCCCGATCACCCCGGAACCGGGCATGACGAGGATGTTCGCCGGTGGCCGGGTGCGCACCATGACCCCGCTCACCCTCAACCGCGAGACCACTCGCACCACCGAAGTCGCCTCAGTCACCGACAAACAGGGTCGTCGCGGCCCTCTCCACTTCGTGACGATGAGATCCTCCTGGGCCCAGGAAGGCCAGGAATGCCTGGTCGATGATCAGGACTACGTCTTCCTGCCTGCCCAGTCCCCCAACCCCTCTCCTGAGGGCGCCGGCCAGACCGACGGTGACGGCTTCCTGGCCACCGAGCCCCTGCTCGTGACCTTCTCGGCTCTGACGGCCAACCCGTACCGCATCCACTGGGACCGCGACTTCTGCCGCCGCAACGGCCACGACGGACTGGTCGTCCACGGGCCGCTGCAGGCCCTCCTCATGGCCCAGACCCTCAGGTACGAGGACTTCATCGGCAAGGAGTTCTCCTACCGGTTCCGGGCTTGCGTGACCGCTCCGACCCGCCTGACGGTCAGTGTCGCGGACAGCCAGGCCCAGGTGCGTCGCCCCGACGGCACGGTCACTGCGACAGCAACCCTCAAGGAGTTCTGACACAGCGGGCTACTCACCCATGCGCTCCACACAGTTCCTGGATCAGGAGCCTCCAGAGCACCCTCCCACGCGGCGAGCGACCTCAGTTCGCCAGCCCCTCAACGACCTCGGCCCCGGGCAGGGACACCAGGTCAGCCCCACTGACGATGAGCTTGGAGCTGCGCAGCCCCGACCCAATGCACACGGCCTTGGCCTCGGCAACGCGCCGGTCGATCCAGATCGGCCATTCAGCGGGCAGACCCACCGGGGTGATTCCGCCGTACTCCATCCCGGACATACTGACGGCCTCGTCCATGGGCGCGAATGACGCCTTGCGAACGTCGAGCTTCTTACGCACCACCTTGTTGACGTCAACCCTTGTCGTCGCGAGGGCGAGGCAGGCGACGTACTTCTCGACGGCACCGCGCTTGCCCTTGACGATGACGCAGTTGCCACACGTCTCGGGACCCTCGCCGAAGGCCTCGCACAAGGCGTCGGTGTCGGCAATCCCAGGATCGATGCTGAATACGGCTGCCGACGGCAGCTCGGCGGCCCGACCGGCGACCGTCACGGCCAGCAGCTCGGGATGATCAGCAGCGGGCAGGTGTTCAACGGAGTCGTACATGCGACCCACCGTAGTCACCGCCGATCACGCCATGGGACCACCTCTCACACCACGGACGGATACCGTTGACCGTGGTTGTTTCGACGACAAGGAGAACGATGACCGACGACACGACGGCAGCAAACGGCGGTTCTCGCCCGAATGCCAACGATCCAATTCCCACCGATTACGCCGACCGTGCCAAGGGTATGGGCGTCTCGCTCATTGACGGTGGCGCCGCGTTTCGGGTGTGGGCGCCGCACGCCGAGGCCGTCGCCGTCACCGGAACCTTCGACGACTGGGCAGCCCAGCCCACGGGAGATGAGGCCGACGCCGAGAAGGTTCGCTCAGCGAAGTTCCAGCTCGTCAGCGAGGACAACGGCTACTGGTACGGCCAGGCGGCCGGTGCCACGGTGGGCGACGAGTACCGCTTCGTCCTCATCACCGGCGACCAGGTGATCTCCCGCATCGACCCCTACGCCCGCCATGTGACGAGTTCGATCGGCAACGCGATCATCACCGATCCAGATGCCTATGACTGGGAGGATGACGACTTCACCGCCCCCACCCTCAATGAGATGGTCATCTACGAGATGCACGTCGGCACCTTCTTCGACAAGGATCCCGACGACGACAAACCTGCCACCCTGGACACCATCGAGGAGAAACTCGACCATCTCGTCCACCTGGGCGTCAACGCCATCGAACTCATGCCACTCATGGAGTTTGCCGGCGACTACTCCTGGGGCTACAACCCCGCCCACATCTTCGCCGTCGAGAGCGCCTACGGTGGCCCGGAGAAACTGCGTGACCTGGTCAAGGTGTGCCACCGGCACGGGCTTGCCGTCATCATCGACGTCGTCTACAACCACTTCGGCCCCTCGGACCTCGACCTGTGGCAGTTCGACGGCTGGAGCGAGAACGGCAAGGGCGGAATCTACTTCTACAACGACTGGAAGTCCTCGACGCCGTGGGGCGACACTCGTCCTGACTACGGTCGCGGCGAGGTGCGTGAGTTCATTCGTGACAACGCCATGATGTGGCTGGAGGAGTTCCACGCCGATGGTCTGCGCTACGACATGACCCCGTACATGCGCAGCGTCGATGCCGACGAGATGAACATCCCCGACGGCTGGAGCCTCACCCACTGGATCAACACCGAGATCCGCGAGCGTTTCCCACGCGCCATCACCATCGCCGAGGACCTGCACGGTGAGCCCAAGGTCGTCTCGACCGCTGACGACGGCGCCGCCTTCCATGCCCAGTGGGACAACCATTTCGTCCACCCGATCCGCGCCGCCGTCATCGCCGCCTCCGACGAGGCCCGCAACATGGACGCCGTACGCGATGCCGTCGAGTTCTCCTACGGTGACGCCTTCTCCCGCGTCAT
The DNA here is from genome assembly GCF_051303185.1 of Cutibacterium nasicola. Classification (GTDB taxonomy): domain Bacteria; phylum Actinomycetota; class Actinomycetes; order Propionibacteriales; family Propionibacteriaceae; genus Cutibacterium. The sequence continues at coordinate 175,854 of NZ_JBPPGE010000003.1, forward strand.
CTACACCGAGTCCCACGACGAGGTCGCCAATGGCTCGGCCCGGGTGCCCCAGGAGGTCGACGACGGTGACCCGACCGGTTACTACGCCCAGAAGCGCTCCACCCTGGGGGCAGCCCTGGTGCTCACTTCACCTGGCTTGCCGATGATCTTCCAGGGCCAGGAGTTCCTGGAGGGCGAGTGGTTCCGCGACACCGTCCCGCTGCACTGGGACCAACAGGACGAGTTCACGGGAATTTTCCGCATGTACAGCGACCTCGTCGGACTGCGTCTCAACAAGGAGGGCCGCACCAAGGGGCTCACCGGCCAGCATGTCGACACCCTGCACCTCAACCCGGACACCCACGTCTACGCCTTCCACCGCTGGGCTGACGGCGGGGCCGGCGACGACGTCGTGGTGGCGGTCAACCTGGATTCCAAGACCTGGGGCGAATACACCATCGGGATGCCAGCCGCCGGTCGCTGGGGGACCAGGCTCAACTCGGACGCGAAGGTGTACTCGGATGCGTTCGGTGGGGTGGACGTACCTGAGTCGTTCGACGCCGTCGAGGACGATTACGACGGCCACCCGGCCTCGGCGACCCTTGTCCTGCCACCGTACAGCGCGATCATCCTGTCGCGCGATTAAGGCCGTCATCACACCGATACGTGCGACGACAACAGCGTCGCCGGGGCGGAGGGACGTCACGACGATTCTCCCTGCCCTTCTTGCGTCCGAGCTTCCTTCTCTGTTCGATTTGTAGTTGGGACCACGAGGTCCATACTTTTTGGAGTGAGTCGCAGACATGGACGGCAGGCAGTGGCAAAGGCCACCCAGCCGATCAGTGATCCTGAACCGATCCGAGCCATGAAGCCAGAACTGGCCTTGGCTGCGTTGGGAATCGTCTTCGGTGACATCGGCACTTCAGTGCTCTACTCCCTGCAAACGGTGTTCTCCATGGAGAATCATGCCGTTCGCCCTACCCACGGTGACGTCATGGGGATAATCTCGATGATCTTCTGGTCGATCCTGCTGGTGGTGTGCGTCAAGTACGTCATCGTCGTGATGCGCGCCGACAACGACGGCGAGGGCGGCATCCTCGCCCTGATGGCCTTGGTGCGTCGCCTCTTGGCCGGTCACAAGAGCACCGGCATGACGGCATTGCTGCTCGGCATTATCGGCGCCGGCCTGTTCTACGGCGATTCCCTCATCACCCCGGCAATCTCGGTGATGAGCTCGATGGAGGGCATCACCGTCGCCAATCCGGACGCCGAGAAGATCGTCCTGCCAGCCTCTGTGGTCATCCTGACGATCCTGTTCATCGTGCAGAGACGAGGGACGGCGGTCATTGGCAAGGCCTTCGGGCCGGTGATGGGTGTCTGGTTCCTCACCCTGGCGGCCTTGGGAATCCCGTGGATCATCAGCAAGCCCTTCATCATCACGGCCCTGTCCCCGCACTGGGCGATCCTCTTCACCGTCGAGCGTCCCGGGATGGCCTTCATCGCGATGGGCGCAGTCGTCCTGACAATCACCGGCGCCGAGGCCCTCTACGCCGACATGGGTCACGTCGGCGCCCCGTCGATCCGGCTGGCCTGGTTCGCCGTCGTGCTCCCCTGCCTGCTCATCAACTACCTGGGACAAGCAGCTATGATCCTCGAGCACCCCGACTGGATCGACAATCCCTTCTTCCGGCTGGCTCCCAACTGGGCGACGATCCCGCTCGTCGTCATCGCCACGATGGCCACCGTCATCGCCTCCCAGGCCGTCATCTCAGGAGCCTTCTCCATGAGCTCGGAGGCGGCCCGTCTGGGACTGTTGCCGCGCCTGAGCGTGCGTCACACCTCGAAGTCCGAGGGTGGCCAGATCTACATCCCGGAGATCAACTCGATCCTCTTCGTCGGTGTGCTGGCGCTGATCCTCATCTTTCAGACCTCGACGACGCTGGCCACCGCCTACGGCCTGGCCGTCACCGGTACCTTCCTGCTGACGACGAGCTTGTTCCTGGTGCTGGCTCATCGCGCGTGGCACTGGCCAATGTGGGCCCTCGTCGCCTTCGGTGTCGTCGTCGGTGGCGTCGAGCTGTCAATCTTCGCCGCAAACCTGCTGAAGATCGCGTCGGGCGGCTGGATTCCGCTGGTGTTCGCGACCGTCGTCATCGCGATCATGACGACGTGGCGACGTGGTAGCGCCTACATCGCCACGCAGAGGCAGAACGATGAAGGCCGACTGGACGACTTCCTCAACTGGTTCCACGAGACCGCGCCGACCCGCGTGCCCGGACTAGCTGTCTACCCGCATCCGGGCCGGGCGACGACCCCGTTGGCCATGCTCAACAACCTCAGGTTCAACCACGTGCTCCACGAGCACAACGTCATCATCTCGATGGTGGTGGAGAACGTCCCACACGTGCGTCACGTCAACCGCATCGAGAAGGTCGATCTCGGCAGACCGACCGACGGCATCATCCACATCGCCTGTCACGTCGGATTCGCCGACTCCCAGGACGTCCCGAAGGCACTGGCCCTGGCAGCGGACAAGTGCCCGGTGATCAAGGAACACCTCGACGACGCGATCTATTACCTGTCGTTGGTCGACGTGAAGTGTTCCGAGCCGAAGCAGGGGGCGAGGATGGCCGCCTGGCGCAAGATGCTCTACGTGGGTCTTGCACGCAACCAGGCTGACCGAACGCGAGTATTCCGCATTCCGCGCACCCGTGCAGTGGTCATGGGCGAGGTCGTCGATCTGTGACGATCTGGTGCTGGGGTCAGTTCTCCGCCAGGACCCGCTGGGCGGTTGCCGGGTCATTGGTGATGACGGCGTCGACGTCAAGGGTTTGGGCGGCACGCAGGTGGTCGGGTGCGTCGAGGGTCCAGGTACGCACGGCGAGGCCTGCGTCGTGGAACTTGGGGACGTCGTCGCGATCGGCCAGGAGGTGGGCTCCCGGGTGGACGGATTGGACGTCAAGGTGACGGGCGTAGTCCCAGGGATCGACGATGTCGTCGGCATAGAGAATGGCGCGTTCAACCGAGTTGTGGGTGCATTCGGCGACCTCGGCCATGCAGCGGTGATTGAACGACGAGATGACGATGCGGTCGGCCATGTCGTGGGCGTCGATGGCACGGGCGACAGCCTCGATGAGGCCCGGGTAGCGCTCGACGCTGTTCTTGAGCTCGATGTTGAGGCCGAGTGTGGTCGGGGCCAGCAGATCCAGGACCTCGTCGAGGAGAGGAATCTGGACGCGCGGGTGGTCGGTGTGAGCAGCGTTGAGGGAACGGACCTGGTCAAGGGTCATGGAGACGATGGCGCCGTGTCCGTCGGTGGTGCGATCGACGGTTTCGTCATGACAGACGACGACGTGGCCGTCACTGGTGAGTTGAACGTCGAGTTCGATGCCGTCGGCGCCGAGGTCGATGGCGTTCTGGAAGGCGGGGAGGGTGTTTTCCGGAAACTGCAGGCTCGAGCCGCGATGGGCCCACACGGTCGTCATGTGGTCATGATGCCACCGACATCGACCTGGGCGACGGAGCCGGTACGCTGAATGGCATGGTTACGACCGGTATCGTGCTCATCATTCTGTACGCCCTGGCCATTGTTGTGCCGATCGCGCTGTTCATACTTGCCCTGTTGTCGATCCTGGGTTCAGGGATGCTGACGGGTTCCGGGAAGCTGATCTGGACCGTGGTGTGCTTCTGTTTCCCGGTCGTCGGACCGATCGTGTGGTTCATCGCGGGGAAAAAGAGAGCGTTGAGCTGAGTTCCCAACCAGAGGACATGGTGCACACGTCGTGCCAACGGGCGCCAGTGGGGCGTTGAGGCTGCGACGTTGTCGCAGCCTCAAAAAACAACGAGACCCCGCCATGAAGGCGGGGTCTCCATCTTGCGCGCCCGGAGGGATTCGAACCCCCAACCTTCTGATCCGTAGTCAGATGCTCTATCCGTTGAGCCACGGGCGCTTGGCACTGCGCGCGTTGGTAAACGCTACAACGCTCGATCCTGCAATGCAAACTCGAGGGCCTCCGGCCCCTTCACACCCGCTGGAACAGCGGATTTGAGAGCCATCAGCACCTGCTGTCAAACACCTCGACGACGCCTGACGGCTGCGCTCCAGGAATGCACGCGCCCGGCGCCCCCGCAAGGGAGCCACCGGGCATCCGCGGAGGTGGCGGGATTTGAACCCGCGATGGGATTACCTCCCAAACCCGCTTAGCAGGCGGGCGCCATAGACCTGACTAGGCGACACCTCCAAGTGCCGTGTCAGCCTACCGTCTCAACCCCCTTCCCTCCAATTCCAACCCTCCTTCGTCCCATCCGCATCCATATGACAACGCCCCGACAAGCGCATCCAACCGCGGTTCTCCCTGCGCGCGTTGACAATTCGCAACCACCTCGCCAGCCGGTCTCACGTCCCATTGGTGCCAACGGTTACCATGGGGTCCGCCCCATCGACATGCGCGGAAAGGGATGAGCATGGCTGACGAGTCGCACGGCGCCAACCCGCCGTCTCCACGTCACGCCGCCAACCCGGACTGGATGAACGATCCGGAGGCTTACGAGGACACCCACGTCCTGAAACGAGCGGACCTCGAGGCCGCGGCGCCGCAATCCCGTTCCTTCCCGCGCCCGCGTCGCTCGGCCACCGAACCTCCCATCAACACCCCACAGCCCCCCAGCAAGCCGCAGTCTCGTCCCACCCCCGCCCGTCGCGCAGCGTCGTCATCGCCGGCAAACCGGGGGCGACGCACCCCGTCACGGTGGAACGAGGAGGCCAGACGTAACCACGCTTTCCGCACCTGTCTGGGATGGACCGCCCTGGGAGCGATCATTCCGGGGCTGACCCTGTCTCGCAGTCGCACTCCGCGTCTCCGGGTCGCCGGCCTGACAGTCATCGGTCTGCTCCTCATCACGCTGACCATCGCCGTCTTCTTCGTCCTGGCGAATCCAACCGTCGCAGCATCCGTCGTCGTACGGCCGAAACTGCTCACCGCACTGACCTGGGGACTCCCGATTCTGGCCGTCGCCCTGGTCGCCCTGCTGACCTTCTCCCACCTGGACCTTCGCCCACGCGGCATCACCCGAGGACAACGATGGTTGTCGGCTGTCCTCGTCACCGCGCTGTGCATGACCATCGCGACCCCATTGGCCGTCGCCGGGCGTTATGCCTACGACGAGGCGAACATGCTCGGGCGGATCTTCACGGACAAGCGCTCCGGCACCCGTCCCTCCATCGACTACAACCAGGACGTCAAGGCCATCTGGGCCTCCAAGCCACGGGTCAACGTTCTGCTCGTCGGCGCTGACGACACCCAGGCGCGCAACTATCGCGCCGAGAACTCCATGAACACCGACACGATCATGGTGGCGTCGATCAACACCTCCAACGGTGACACCTCGATCTTCCAGATCCCGCGCAACACCGCGAAAATGCCCTTCCCAACTGATTCGCCGCTGCACACGGACTTCCCCAATGGCTTCGTCGGTGAGGACGGTGACGGCCACAACCCCGACTACATGGCCAACGAGATCTGGTCGACGGTGTCGGCCCACTACGCCGATCACATGGGCGAGACTGACTACCCGGGCGCTGACGCCCTCAAACTGGCCACCGGCGAGGCCCTCGGCCTCAAGATCGACTACTTCGTCATGCTCGACATCGACGGCCTTCAGAAACTCATTGACGCCCTCGGCGGCGTGACGGTCAACGTCAACGAACGTCTGCCCATCGCCGGCAACACCGAGGGCAAGAAGCCCGACGGCTACCTCGAGATCGGCTCCGATCAGCACCTCGACGGCTACCACGCCATGTGGTACGCCCGGTCACGCTCGGAAAGCACCGACTACGACCGTATGGGACGTCAGTCGTGCCTCATGAAGGCTGTTCTCGACCAGGCCAGCCCCCAGACCGTCCTGATGCGCTTCGAGTCGATTGCTGACGCCTCAGGCCAGATGGTGGTCTCCGACATCCCGCAGGGTATGCTGCCAGCCTTCGTCGACCTGGCCATCAACATGCGTGACGCCAACATCAACCGCGTCGTCTTCACCAACGGCAAGCACGGGTTCGTCTCGGCCCATCCGGACTACGACCTCGTCCGCAAGCAGGTGAAGGCCGCCATCAATGGCGTCTCGAAGTCCAAGAACAAGAACAAACCAGTGACGGGTGCCTCGGCCGCAAGGCCCAGCAAGCGCGCCACGCCGAAACCGACCCCGAACGGGTCGAAGAAATCCGCGCACAGCGCCACCCCGAGCCCCTCGCCGACCAACCAGGACGTCTCCCAGTCGGTGACTGACGCCTGCACGTACAACCCTCGTCAGCCCTGACGAAAAGCGCTTTGGTACAGCTCACAACGGGTCTCGCCCGCGTCTGACAGCGAGCGGGCGAGACCCGCCGGTCAGTGCTGCGGGGCCGCGGTACTCCCCCGGACGATCAGCGGAGCCGGCACCATCTCGGAGGTGGAATCGCAACGAGGCCCCTGCAACCGAGACATGAGTTCCTCGGCGAGACGCTGACCGATCGCGGCAAAGTCCTGACGCACCGTCGTCATGGTCGGCCACACCACATTGCCCAGGACGTCGTCGAATCCCACCACGGACATTTCGTCAGGCACCCTGACTCCCATGTCCAGCAGACCGATGATGATTCCCGCCGCCATCTCGTCATTGCTGGCCACCACCGAGGTCGCTCCAGCAGCCTTGAGGTAGCGGGCAGCCTCACGCCCTGACGACGCCGTCCAGTCCCCGGTGATGACGTCGGGAATCACACAGGCGTTGGCTTCCAGGCACTCCTGCCAGGCCTGACGGCGCACCGCAGCCTGATGGGAGTAGCTCGGTCCGCTGACGTGATGGACGGTTCGGTGCCCCAGGGCCAGGAGATAGTCGACAGCAGCGCGCACTCCAGCGGCCTGGTCACACCCGACCGTCGGGAATCGACTGCACGGCGAGCCAGCCATGACGACCGGGGTCTCCGGCGGTACCTCGAGCTCGTCAGGTCGATCGAGCTCAAGACCCTCGATGATGAAACCGTCGACCCGACCGGACATCCGCTTCATGGCGTGCCCGTAGGCTCCGAGGGGGTCGTCGGTGGACTCGAGGCGGTCCAGGACGACGGCGAAGTCGCTACGCCGAGTGGCGTCGACGATGGCCTGCACCGTGCGCAGCTCGCCGGTGCGGGAAAGATCCGTGGCAAGGACGCCAATCGCGCTCGTGCGTCCCGAGCGGAGGCTGCGAGCGGCAGAATTGGGCGAGTACCCCACCCCGGCCATGGCCTTGAGGACCTTCTCGACGGTCTGCGGTCGGACCGCATCAGAGTGATTGACGACGCGCGACACGGTCTGCTGGGACACCCCGGCAGCTGCGGCGACATCGTTCATCGAGGGTCGGGACGATCCCCGGCGCCGTTGCTCGGTCATCACAACGTCCTTCACGACAGCGAGCCATCTGCGGGCATCCGGCTCGCCACCGCATCTACCGTCGGACAGGCGTGCAACTGGCGAATCATGCCCCACATCATTGCAACCGGAGCGCGGCAGGGCCCGGGGTGACGACATAGAGATCAGGTGGTATGAACCCTGCGTCGCGGAAAGCCTTGAGGACCTGCGTGGCAGCCTCGTTGCGGACGTCGCGGTCGACCAGGGCGATGGCACAACCACCGAACCCACCACCGGTCATCCGTGCGCCGAGCACCCCGGCCGCGCGGGCTGCGTCAACGGCGGTGTCCAGCTCGGGGCACGTGACCTCGTAGTCGTCGCGCAAGGAGTCGTGGGAGGCGTCCATGAGCGGCCCCACCTCGCGGATGCGTCCGGCGTCGACGAGCTTGACGAATTGGGTGACGCGGTCATTCTCGGTGACGACGTGACGAACGCGGCTGGCCATCTCCTCGTCGTCGAGGGCTGACAGTGCGGCGCCGAGGTCGCCGACCTCGCGCAGGCTGGCGACGCCGAGGATGCGGGAGGCGTTCTCACAGGCACGACGGCGTGCCTCGTACTGGCCGTCGACGAGGCGGTGGGGGGCGCGGGTGTCGATGACCAGGAGTTCCAGGCCGGCGGCGTCGAGGTCGAAGGGGACCTGGCGAACCGACCAGTCATCGCAGTCGAGGAGGAGGGCGTGGCCGTCGGTGGTGCGCAGCGATGCCGTCTGGTCGAGGCCTCCGGTGGGAGCTCCGACGACCTCGTTCTCCGCGGCGCGGGCGGCATTGACGAGGTCGGTGCGGCCGGCGTCAGAGTCGGACAGGCCGAGGTCATAGAGATCCGCAAGGGCCAGCCCGACGCCACACTCGACAGCTGCCGACGAGGACAGCCCTGCCCCCAACGGGACGCAGGTGACAAGGGCAGCCTCGAAGCCACCGACCTCGTGGCCTGCCTCGCGCAAGGCCCATGCGACGCCAGCGGTGTAGGCCTGCCAGCCATTGACGGACCCGGGAGTGATCTGGTCAAGGTCTCCCTTCCAGGAGAGGATGGAGTCGGCAAGCTGGGAGACGAGAACAACCTTGTCGTCGTCTCGGCGTCGGGCGGCGACGTAGGTGCGATGAGGCAGGGCGATGGGCAGGCAGAAGCCATTGTTGTAGTCGGTGTGCTCGCCGATGACGTTGATGCGACCGGGGGCGGCCCAGACGCCGTCGGGGGTGTCGCCGATGTGCTCAGCGAAGAGGCCGCGGGCGCGGTCTGCGCCTTGCTCAGTCGACCAGGCCGTGCCGATCGCGATGGTCTCGGGATCCGCCGCGAGGGCGTCAGTTGTCTGCGACATGAGTGGCTCCTTTGCCCGTCAAACCCTTGTTCGTGAGGAAGACTGTACGCCGCCGACGACGATGGCCACGGATCGGCGGGTACTTCGCTCACCCAAAATGTTAACGTACTCATCAATGGCGGGTCGGAGGCGTCCCTGCCACGCCGGGAGTCTATGGTTCCCCCAGAGGCCGATGTCGACAACGCCGTCACCGCCCTCGGCACAACAGAAAGGACCACCCCACACAATGCCGTTGGAGACGCTCATCAACGCGGGATTCGTTGACTACCTGATCCTGCTCATCTATTTCGTGTTCGTTCTCGGGATCGGGCTGGCCGCCAGGCACCAGGTGTCCGACTCCCTTGACTTCTTCCTGTCCGGGCGCAGCCTGCCCGGGTGGGTAACGGGGTTGGCATTCGTGTCAGCCAACCTTGGTGCCGTTGAGATCATGGGTATGTCGGCGAATGGAGCCCAGATCGGCATCCCGACCGTGCACTACTTCTGGATCGGAGCCATCCCGGCGATGGTCTTCCTCGGCATCGTCATGATGCCCTTCTACTACGGCTCCGGGGTGCGCTCGGTGCCGGAGTTCATGCTCAAACGATTCGGGCCTGCCGCCCACTTGGTCAACGCGATCTCGTTCGCGCTCGCCCAGTTGCTCATCGCAGGCATCAACCTCTACCTGCTGGGCACCATCGTCCACGCTCTGCTGGGATGGCCGCTGTGGGTGGCCCTCATCGTTGCTGCGGTGATCGTGCTTGCCTACATCAGCCTTGGTGGCTTGTCGGCAGCCATTTACAACGAGGTGCTGCAGTTCTTCGTCATCGTCGCCTCCCTGCTACCGCTGGTCGTCATCGGTCTGCACCGCGTCGGCGGATGGAATGGGCTCAAGGACAAGATCACCGCTGCAGCGCAGGCCCATCCCGACGCCGTGACTCCGGCTGCCCAGCAGCTGCACTCCTGGCCCGGCCAGGCGCTGTCGGGATTCGACAACCCAGTGATGTCGGTCATCGGCATCACCCTGGGACTCGGATTCGTGCTGTCCTTCGGCTACTGGACGACGAACTTCGTCGAGGTTCAGCGCGCCATGGCCTCTGACTCGCTGTCGTCGGCGCGCAAGACGCCGATCATCGGTGCTTTCCCGAAGATGCTGGTGCCGTTCCTCACTGTTCTGCCCGGGATGTTGGCGGCGGTTCTCGTGCCGGAGATCGCTCGGATGAAGGCGGGCGAGCAGGTCGCCGGTGGTGCGTCGGGCAACCTCGTCCAGTACAACGACTCGGTGTTGTTCCTCATTCGCAACCTGTTGCCGACCGGCTTGACAGGTGTCGCGATCACGGGCCTGCTGGCGGCGTTCATGGCCGGTATGGCCGCGAACATCTCGGCGTTCAACACTGTTTTCAGTGTGGACATCTGGCAGCATTACGTCATCAAGGACAAGTCTGACGTCTACTACGTCAAGGTTGGCCGGATCGCCACGGTCGTCGCGACGGTCATTGCGATTGGGACTGCGTTCCTGGCGTCCGGTTTCTCCAACATCATGGACTACCTGCAAACCCTCTTCGGGTTCTTCAACGCTCCGCTGTTCGCGACGTTCATCCTCGGCATGTTCTGGAAGAAGTCGACGCCTCACGCCGGTTGGTCGGGGCTCGTCGTCGGTACTCTCAGCGCCGTGACGGTGTGGGTCATGAGCCTGACCGGCGTGTTCACCCTGCCTGGTCAGGGAACTGCGTTCCTTGCTGCCACGGTCGGATTCCTCGCCGACATGATCGTCAGTGTTGTGATTTCGCTGTTCACGACGCCGAAGCCGGCCGCGGAGCTCGTCGGTCTGGTGTATTCGGAGACGCCGAAGGAGAGCCTTGTCGATCCGCGAGAGAAAAGCCTGCCGTGGTATCGGCGCACGGTTCCGCTCGGCATAACCGTGCTTGCCATCACCGCTGTTCTCAACATCATTTTCTGAGGAGGTTGTCATGTCGAACGAAACGCCCGCGGCCCGTCGCAATCGTCGCAAGGTCACCCGCGCGATGGATGTTCGTACCGTCATCGGTGACTTGCTTGCGCTCTACGGAGTCATTCTGACGATCACTGGTTTGGTCAAGGGGACAGACGCTCGAGCCGACGTGTGGGCCGGGATCTGCCTGCTCATCACCGGGGCGGCGTTCCTGATGTGGGTGAAGGTTCGCCCCATCAAGGTGCCGGAGGGTTCCAGAAAGACAGATGCTGGCACGTCTGAGGAGAGCTGACACCAGCTGGCACCTACCTGTGCCGGCTTGTTGGACTCCGTGCTGCGGTGTGGCCGGGCCGTGGATGACGCGGCCCGGCCACGTCATCATTTGACCGGTACCGTCGCTTTCCCACACGCCACCGGCCCCATCGTGGTCCACGACATGCACCGCGCGCCCGATCCGTCCTCACATACGAGTTGGACATGCGGAAGGCCACGGCATACCGAACTACTTCTGGAATGCCACGACCTTCTTGGGTCGCGATGGGGGGGTCAGAGGCTTTGACGATGTCTGCGCGAGTTGTCGAGACGGTGTGCGACGTCGACGGCCAGGTCATCCATGTCCTGCGGGTTCCCGACACCGGGACGAACGATGTGAGTGCGTCCGACGTGGCCGTGGTAGAGCGTGAGACGGGAACGCGACTGCGTGAGGGCTGCCTTGGTGACCTTGTCCCAGGTGCCGCGGCGATCCTGTCCAGCACCATGGATGTGGTAGCCCTCGTCGTCAAGATCGACGTACAGCTTCATGTGAACCATCGACCAGGCAGCAGTGACGGCCAGGGCAATGCCACATGCGAGGACGGCAATGAAGAGGATGGTCACGGCTTCATGCCAGTTGTTGGCGATGCTGACGATCATGAGGACGGCACCAATGATCGAAATGATGCCGGCGATGATGAATCCGCGGATCGGAGGCTCCGGCGACATGACGTGCCGGGTCGCGTCAGGTGGAAGATCCGTGAGGTCCTTCTTGGCCATCCCAATCTCCCGTCACTGCAAGGTTAATCTGTGAGGACTCGGCCCCGGCTGTCAGGCGTGAGGGGCGGACCCTCATGGCGGCGAGAGTGGGATTCGAACCCACGGAGGTTGCCCTCGGCCGCTTTCAAGGCGGCTGCACTCGTCCACTATGCGATCTCGCCAACCGAGCTCAACCCGGTAGTCACATCTTAGCCATGATTCGGCGGTGTTACTCACCGTCTCGCACAAGGGCGAGACATGGGGCCCGCGCATGGTCGTTGACATGAGCCTTGGTTCTCTGGGGTTGCTCGCAGCATCTTCGCCGCACCCCCCTTCCGTAATGTCTGTCCTGAGAGGTGCCCCTTCCTCTCCTCCCCTGCACACAGAACACTTGCCCCCAGGTAGGCCCGCCTTCAGCGACATCCAGCCATCGGGACACTGGCGCGGGTGTCTGAATCGCGAATCCTTCAGGCCTGCTCTCATTGCGTTCCCGGTTTTGTCAGCACTCCGATGAGCTCGTTGACCTTGAGCGGCTTGGAGGACGACCGCGTCGTGACGATCTCGCCTGACTGGTCACCCGATCGCCACCCGACTCTCCAGACCTCAGTCATGCGAAGGGTGTAATTGCCCGGGTGCTGGTAGATGTGGCCGCAATGTGGAGACTGGGCTCGCGGATCGGCGTTTGCGGGACGCGGGGTCGAGTGGGTGCAGCGGATGGTCTTCTCACCGGTCTCGTACACGGTCTCCACCCGTTGCGCGTCGAGTGAGACGACGATTCCATGCCCGGAATCACTCGCGGTGTGATGCTCAGCCCCTGGGTTGTGGAACCACAATGGCTGCCCCACAGCCGTGATGTTCCACTTGTTGGCCGAGGGACGCGGCTCAACGTCAATGACGGGTTTCGCCAATCGAATGCTCGTCGCGATGTCGATGGACCAAGCATTGATCTCGTCAGGCGTAGGGCCAGCGAGTCTCCTTGGTACCGGATGTGGGGCCCGACGACCGGGCTTCGGCTTGCCGTCACGCACATTGAGCCCTGGCAAATACGGTATCCGGTTGGCGGACAATATGGCTGAATCGATGTAAGCGTCACTCACCCACCGCTTGCGTGGTTCAGGCGATCCTGGTGACGTATGGCCACGGTGCTCGTCGACATGAGGGTGACGACGTTTGCGATCGGAGTCCCTGTGGCCTGGGGTCCCGTGCTTTCGACGAGAGACCCCGCCTTTGTACTTAACGCTGATTGATCCCCGGTTTGAATCCTCGCTGACTCCACCAGAACCGTCCGCAAACGCAAGAGTTCCAGTACACAGAATCGAGAGGATCAAAATCGCAAAGACGCTTTTTACGCGTGACATGAATCGACCTCGCCCGACTCAGCCTCAGCCACAACTAGACCATGCCCTTCATCGTCCATTGAAAGCTTATCTCTTCGAATACGACCCGATATCACCTTGTCATCCTTCGAATCCTTAAATCTCCAATCGGAGAAATCAGCACACCCCAGAATTGTGATATCAAAATCATTTTCGTCTGCGACTCGCGAAACCTTGACATCACGGAACGGACGATCGAGCGGCAAGGCTCGATGCCCTCGCTTCTTCGCCTCCATATACGCCTCGAACGTGGCGTCTGCGCCATCCTCACTCAGGATCGCCTTGAGCTCAGGCGACAAGGAATCGCCCGCGCCCTCAACCTCGAGCTTGTAGATCTCATCCAAGTACGTCTCATAAACCTTCTTCGCCTCCAAGAACAGCGCATCCTCCTTCGTCCCCGGAACCGGCGTCGCCGTCGCTTTCACGAACCTCGGCCCATCTGAACTCGAAGTCGCGGGCGAGCTCGTCGTCACCACACTCGGTGCCGGTGTCACTCCGCCCATCGAGCCAGAAGCGCCCCCGGCTCTACCACAGGCAGCTGTCCCCACAACTGCCACGACAAGGGCCGCTGTCGTCGCCACACGCCGTCGGCAGCGTCCGCCGTGCTCACCATTCATCACCATGGCGACAATCCTGAAGGACTGGTCAACCGTTGAGAACCCTCGGAACCAAAATCTGTGGACAACCTCGAAAACCTGTGGACAAGATCACCGGGTCATGTGACCGAACCCGGCATCCACCTCGCCCTGTGGCACGCTTGACGTATGCATGCGATCACCGTCCGCCCAACTGACAAGACAGACTCCAAGGGCCGCCATCGTCCAGGTCCCGAGTGCATCGAATGGACCGAAGTTCCGACACCCGAACCCGGTCCCGGCGAGGTCCTCGTCAAGGTGAAGGCAGCAGGCATCAATCGCGGCGACCTCCTGCAGCGTCAAGGCCTCTACCCGCCGCCGAAGGGCGTTTCCGAGACCATGGGCCTCGAGGTCACCGGGACTGTCTCCTCCCTCGGCACCGATGTCGACGGCTGGTCCGAAGGCGACGAGGTCGTCGCCCTGCTCGCCGGCGGCGGATATGCCGAGTACGTCATCGTCCCGGCCGGCCAGCTTCTCCCCATCCCTGCAGGCATCGACCCGGTCACCGCATCAACCCTCATCGAGGTCGCGGCCACCGTCATCTCCAACATGGACCACGTCAGCCTGTCCGAGGACGAGACCTTCCTCGTCCACGGTGGCGCCGGCGGCATCGGACAGTTCGCCATCCAGTACGCCAAGTCCCTCGGTTGCACGGTCATCACCACCTGTGGCACCACCGAGAAGCAGGAGTTCTGCCGCAACCTCGGCGCCGACGTCGCCCTCGACTACCACGAGGACTGGGTAGCCGGCGTCAAGGAAGCCACCGATGGTCGCGGCGTCGACGTCATCCTCGACGTCATGGGTGCCAAGTATCTTGGCCTCAATGTCGACGCCCTGGCGACCGGCGGCCGTCTCGACATCATTGGGATGCAGGGCGGCGTCAAGGGAGAGCTCAACATCGGCAAGCTCCTTATCAAGCGCGCCCTCGTCACCGCTACCAGCCTGCGCCCACGTCCCCTGGAGGAGAAGGCCAAGATCTGCCGGCGGGTCCGTGAGATTGCCTGGCCGCTCTACAGCAACGGAAGCATCAAGCCCGCTCCCGTTGAGTCCTTCCCCATGCCCGAGGCCGGCAAGGCCCACGCTCGCCTGGAATCCGGCGAAGTGCTCGGGAAGGTCGCGCTGACCCTCTGACCCTCCCCAACGGAGAACGACCTGTCACAGCCTCGGCTGCGGCAGGTCGTTGTGTGTGCACGGCCATGTAGTTCCCACGACCCGCTCAACCAGCCTGCCGACCATCCAGCCTCGACTCAGACCACCCCTCATTACATGACCCCACAGTGGTGATCCGGTTCCTGACCAATCCTTCTGCAGTCCCTTACAGCACCTTTCGCTTGCCCCACCCGATGGAACCCCCTCCCACTCCCGTATGGCTATCAGGGCCATACCCACGGTCTCTGCCAGCTGAGGTGGCACCACCCGCAATCAGCACCCGAATTCCACCACTGCCACTGGATCGCATATCCATTTGAGTATATGCATATATATGCGCTAGAGTGAACGGCGTGTCCAAGGTCATCACTCAGCTTCCCGTCGGCCAGCGCGTCGGCATCGCATTCTCCGGAGGTCTCGACACCTCGGTAGCCGTCGCGTGGATGCGCGAGAACGGCGCGATCCCGTGCACCTACACCGCTGACATCGGTCAGTACGACGAGCCCGACATCGCGTCAGTGCCGGGCCGCGCCCTCGACTACGGCGCAGAGATCTCCCGACTCGTCGACTGCAAGGCAGCCCTCGTCGAGGAGGGCCTGAGCGCCATCGCATGCGGCGCCTTCAACGTCCGCTCCGCCGGGCGACCCTACTTCAACACCACCCCCATCGGGCGCGCCGTCACCGGAACCCTGCTGGTTCGTGCCATGCACACTGACGACGTCTCCATCTGGGGCGACGGTTCCACCTACAAGGGCAACGACATCGAGCGGTTCTACCGCTACGGCCTGCTCGCCAATCCGCAGCTGCGCATCTACAAACCCTGGCTCGACGAGAACTTCGTCGCCGAGCTCGGCGGTCGCGACGAGATGAGCGCCTGGCTCACCGCCCACGACCTGCCCTACCGCGACTCCAAGGAGAAGGCCTACTCCACCGACGCCAACATCTGGGGTGCCACCCACGAGGCCAAGACGCTTGAGTCCCTGCACGTCTCGATCGAGTCCGTCGAGCCCATCATGGGCGTCAAGTTCTGGGACCCCGACGTCAAGATCGACACCGAGGAGGTGACGATCTCCTTCGAGCAGGGTATGCCCGTCGCCATCAACGGCAAGGAGTACGACAACAAGGTCGCCCTCGTCCTGGAGGCCAACGCCATCGGTGGCCGCCACGGACTCGGCATGAGTGACCAGATCGAGAACCGCATCATCGAGGCGAAGTCCCGCGGCATCTACGAAGCCCCAGGAATGGCCCTGCTCCACATCGCCTACGAGCGGCTCGTCAACGCCATTCACAACGAGGACACCCTCGCGACTTATCACAACGAGGGACGTCGTCTCGGGCGGCTGCTTTATGAGGGGCGCTGGCTCGACCCGCAGTCCCTCATGATCCGTGAGTCGCTGACTCACTGGGTTGCCAGCGCCGTCACGGGTTCGGTCACTCTCAAGCTGCGTCGCGGCTGGGATTATTCCATCCTCGACACCACGGGCCCGAACTTCTCGTACCATTCCGAGAAGCTGTCGATGGAGCGCGTCGAGGGCGCCGCATTCGGACCGACCGACCGTATCGGTCAGCTCACCATGCGCAACCTCGACATCGCCGACACCCGCGAGAAGCTGGAGCTCTATTCCGACCAGGGCCAACTCACCAGCCATGCCGACCTCGTCGGACAGCTGGAGTCCGGCGGCGCGGCGGCCATCGCGTCCAATGGATATGACGACGATGACGACAGCCAGAAGGCTCTCGACGCCGCCGCAATGGAATTCGGTGTCGACTGATCATTGGCCTCCTGAGTTCGGGCCGTCCGGGGTCACCTCGGACGGCCCGGATGAGTTACGCCAGCCGTTACCCAGTATTCAGAATGTGGGCTCTTGCACAGAGTCCCCCCTCAGCTGGCACACTATCGCCATGAGCAACAACACGACGCCGCCCAATGACTGGAATAGCTCCACCGGAAATTCCCCATATCAGTCGTCGAATTACCCCTCACAGCCCTACCCACAGAACAATCAGCCGTCTTACCCCTATGGGCCCGCTGGCTCCAGCCCATCGCCGTCTGACAATGACCAGAAGGGATTCTTCGGATCCCTGTTCGACATGTCCTTCAACTACTACGTGACGCCCAAGATCGCGAAGATCGTCTACATCCTGACGATCATCTGCGGCGTTGCGATGTGGATCGGCGCGATCATCACAGCTGGCGGCGTCGGCAGTGCCATCGGGGAAGCCGCTAACGACAGCTCCGGTGGCAGCGGCGTACTCGTCGTGTTCGCGATTCTCCTGGGATGGATCCCGGCATTCTTGTTCATCATTGGCGTGAGGATGCAGATCGAGTTCGTCCTTGCGCTCATCAAGACCAGCGAGAACACCTCCGCTCTCCGCCGGACGTTGAACCGCTGACCCATTCCCGACGGGCCGCACATCACTGCTGGTGTGCGGCCCTTGCCATGCCAAGATCGTGGACGCACGAGTCAGCAAGGTCGTTGTAGAGTGCTCAAATGCACGGTTACCGGGATGTCATCGCCGTCCGGGAGGTGTGGACGACCCTCCTCTTGTCGGCTCTCATCCGGATTTCGATTTTCAGCCTCGGAATCGTCATGAGTGTCCACGTTGTCAGCTCACTGCACCTGGACTACGTACGGGCCGGAGCCGTGACGACCGTTGTCACCATCGCAACGATGATTTCCGGGCCGTGGCGCGGCAGCATGGTTGACCGCAAAGGACTGCGGCGAACGATGCTCCCTTCCCTGGTCATTACGACGATCGCTTGGGGATTGTCGCCTTGGATGGGATATTTCCCACTCCTCGCGCTCTGTGCCATCGGTGGCCTGTGGAACTACCCGATCTTCACCATCCCACGCCAGGTCCTGATGGCCGCCGTACCAACATCCCGACGCCGCGCCGCGCTGTCGCTGGACTCGGTGACCGTGGAGATTTGCTACATGATCGGTCCGACGGTCGCCATCATTGCAGCGACGACCATCGGAACCCGGATCACCATTACCGCGTGTGGGTTCATCGCTGCCATCGGCGCTGCGGGGCTCATGATCCTCAACCCAGCGACCACGGAGCCGACCAAGGTCGATCCGGTGCCGCCCGCCGCACGGACCCCAGCGTCGGCGGCACCGGTCGTTCAGGCCCCTCACGACCGGACAATGGCGTGGCTGTCCCCCCGGTCGGCGTCCATCCTGTTCGCCGTCATCGCAGCCGGCTTCTGCCTGGGCGGGATGGAGCTGACGACCGTCGCAGCGATGAGGTCAATGGGCCGTCCCGAGACGATCGGATGGGTGCTCGCAGCCTCTGGTTTCGGGTCAGCGATCGGTGGCGTCATGTATGGCGCCCTGCCCCGAGGGGCGTCCACGGCGCTTCTCCTCTTCTTCCTTGGTGCGACGACCGCGCTGCCCTCGATGTCCAGCGGCCCTGGGTCGACCGCCATCCTGCTGTTCGTGGGTGGCGTGTTCTGCGCCCCGACGATCACCTCTTCCGTCGATGCCTTGACCGACCTGGTGCCGGCGGATTCTCGAGGAACCATCATCGGATGGCAGGGATCGTGTCTCAACGGTGGTACGGCCATGGCAGCTCCGTTGATTGGCGCCATCATGGACTCTCACGGGTGGCAATGGGGATTCCTCGTCGCTGGCATCACCAGCGCCATCATCGGAGCCCTCGTGTGGACGACGGCCAAGGTGGTGACGAGACGCCAGACCGCGTAATCGCTGATCCGCCTGTCCGACAGGCCCACCCCCCTGTTTCCCGATCACTGTCACCCCGAACCATCGTGGTGATCCTGCAAGCGGGCTACCCCGCTGCCACAACAGAGGGCGCCAGCCCCACAAGCGACCGGAATGACCACGGGGCGGGGAACGGAAGGGCGGGAAGAGGGAGAAGGGGAAAGGAAGAGGGGCTAAACGGAGTCGGTGGAGCGGGCAGGGGGACGACAGGTCCCACCACGGAGAAGGGCCCAAGAGCGACACAACCCCCTCAGGCCCTTCTCCCTCACCACTCGCTCGGCGAGTCCGCCGACATGGGCGACGGTCTTCCCGGACTCAACTCTTCGGCATGGGGCCGTACGGGTTCCTCATCACGCACATCGACAGTTGGCCCGAGCCCAGCCCTTTCCGCGTGGCCCGGGGTCGCACCAGATGGACCGAACCCGTCAGATCCTGCAGAAGCCGCTTTCTCCGCTGCCGCCTTGCGATCGGCGTCGATGCGGTCCCGGACTGCCTCCTCCGAGGACGGAACCGACATCGTCTGACGCTTCGGTTCCTCATCCTCGACAGGTGCAGGTTCCGGAGCATCCTTCCACTCATCGCCCAGGTAAATGATGGTGTCGCCGTCCTTCGGGTCACTCATGTCGATGTTCGCGACACTCACCGCCGACGGCTTGACGACAAACATCACGACTGCCTCGGGCAAGGCTTGGCGGAACTGTTCCCAAGTCCGATTCTCATCCAGCTCGACCCGACGCACCCTCTTGCCGCTGCGCCACATCTTGTCCATCGCCGAGTGGGTTGTCGGCGGGTCGAAGGCCGTCCTCGCCTTGAGAATCTGCGCGGCACCGGTGGTCGCGTCCTCGGCGTCGCCCTCATCCAGGCGCTCGAGCTGGAACACATTCGCCCGCCCCAACGCACGCCGATAATGCACCGATGCGATGGAGTTCGTGTCGTCGTCAGGAGTACACGCCACCATCGACGCGATACCCGCGAGGTCCATGTCCTCAGTCGCGTACTCGGACAGGAAGTCCGCCGCCTCGCACCTGAGTCCTGCTTTCCGGGCCGCGTAGAGGTCGTAAGCACGCCGGGTGACGATGAGGGTGGGAACGTCCAGGTCACGCAAGGTCCTCGCCGTGTCGATGCTCCAGGCCGGTGACCCCGCGAACATCACGCCGCGCGGACTTGCCGACGCCAGCCCCAGCCTCTCGGCGAGCCTGCCGATGCCCAGGCCGTAGATGGCCACCGTGCAGACGATGACGAGGAACACCAGCGGCACGAGTCGGTCGACCTGGCTCGCCATCCCCGCGATCTGGTCGGCGATGGAGACCAGCTGCTTGGCCCGCTGAGGATCGGAGCTGGCAAGCTCCGTGGCCTCCTTCCGGACGTTGCTGGCGGACTCGCTGAACTCCATGGCGAAGATTGACGTCACCGATGCCGCCACGATTCCTCGTGGGGCCATGAAAGCCATCAGGATGCGCTCCTGGCGAGTCGTCTCGGTCCTCATCAGTCCCAGCATCACCGACGCGGGCCGGATCACCAGTACGAGCAGGGCGACGAAGATCAGGCCTATCGGCAGGATGTCGACGATCTGGGAGGGCGTCACTCGTCCGGCCAGCATGATGAACAACACCCCGACGAGCAGCACCTGCAGGTGCTCCTTGAACTCGATGACGGGCTCGAGCTCGAGGTTGCGCTGGTTTGCCAGGTAGATGCCCAGCATCGTCACGGCGACCAGCCCGGACTCCTCACGTAGGAAGTTCGCCCCGACGCAGGTACCGACCGCGACCCCGACAAAGATCACGCCCTGCAGGAAGTCCGGGATGAGATGACGCCTCATCATGGCCGTGACGACCCACCCGATCGGCGCCGCGAACAATAGCCCAACCACCAGAGTGAGCCCCAGGTCCAGCACGCTTTGTCCGATCGAGGACCCATCGATGCTGCTGATGGCCTGGTAGACCAACAGGGCGAGGATCGCGCCCAGCGGATCGACGACGATGCCCTCCCACCTCAGCAGGGCGCTCACCCGTCGGGTGGGCCTCAACTGACGCAGGATCGGGTTGATGACCGTCGGGCCGGTGACGATGAGGATCGCGCCCAACAGCAGGGAAACACGACCGTCGAACCCCAAAGCCATCGCAGCCAGGGTGATGAGAGCCCACGCAATCCCCACGGTGACGGTGCACAACCGAAAAATCGGCCGTCCCAGGTCACGAACTTCGCGAAGCTTGAGCCCAAGTGACCCTTCGAAGAGGATGATTGCCACTGAGAGGTTGACACCGTCAAACAGGAGCTGCCTTCCGAAGATCTCATCGGGAGTAACCCACTGTCCGAGTACGAAACCGATCACCAGGAGGAACAGCAGCGCGGGTAGGCGTAAACGCCATCCGAGCCACTGGGCACCGACCGCAAGCGCGAGTACGAGTGCCATATATGTTGCTGCATCCACCGGGGCACTCTAACCGGCGCAGTGCCGGTTTTCCCACGCGAGGAAGCACGGGGACCGGGTGCCGGTGGGCCCTGACACGCCGCAGCGGCGTATACGAAAGTCGAATGGACTGATGACGGGCTGTCCAAAAGTACAGATCTGACTGTTCCGAAAATCACCTCTGTGATCTGCCCCAGCAGCCAAAACCCTGAAATGAGTACGTGAACATCCGCCTGACCAGGCTTTTTGGACGTCCGATTTGGTCACTGTCAATGTCAAGTCATTCTCTGAAAAGCACTTGTACCATCACAGCCAGTTGACGTTGAAACACGCCGCCTCGGCCCATTGGAAAGGAGTCATCGTGAATCGGACGAACGATTGCACCCTCCCGTCCTGCGCCAGCCTCAGAGCGGTCTTCCAGCACCCCCTGCTCGAGGGTGACAGCACTGCCGCCACACCCGACGAACAGCGTCTGGAGCGCGCTCTGCAGGCCCGCGCTCGAGCTGCCTGCTCCGCCTGCCCTCTCTTCGAACAGTGCCTTGAGAACGCCATCCTCGACCACGACGTCGCTGGATTCGCTGCTGGCACAACCCCGCGTCAGCGCTCCCGTATTCGCTCCTGCCTGGGGGTCCGGGTTCGTCCCGACGACTTCGAGTCCTTGGCCGGAGCCATCGGTCGCGGGCACCAGGTGTCCACCCAGGAGGTCGTCAGGCTCCGTCGGACTCACCCCAACCAACCGCTGAGCTTCATCGCAGACCGTCTCGGCTGCTCGCTGTCCACCGTGAAGCGTCACCTGCGTCGGGCTCGCGACACCTCGTCGGTCCCGCGCCGCAAGGCTCCTGCGAAAGTCAAGACGACCAGCCTGGCCGCTGCGTACGAGTCGGTGACCGGACGCCCGCACCCGAGCCGCGCACGGCTGGCTGCCTGAGAAAGTCACGTCCTGTTCACCGCATGACCATCACACGGTGGCAGTCTGGCTGACATGACATTCAATCCTCGTATGGTGGCCCTCGACATCGACGGGACCCTCGTCGATTTTGAGGGCGAACTCCCGGACTCAATCCGTATGGCGGTCGCCAAGATCGACGTCCCTGTCGTCCTGGCGACCGGGCGAGGGCTCTTCGGAGCCATCCCCGTCCATGAGGCTCTCGGCCTGCAGGGAGGGCATGTGGTGGTGTCCAACGGAGCCGTCACCGCGACGATGTCCCCCGTCAAGGTCGAGTCCCAAGTCACCTTTGATCCGCGACCCATCATCGATCACGTCATGGACGTCTACCCGCAAGCGCTCATCGCGGTTGAGGATGTCGGCGTCGGTTACCGCCTCAACCAGCTCTTCCCCGCCGGGGAGCTGCAGGGCGAACTCCACATCGAGACCATTGACGAGTTGCGCTCCCGTCCGGCCCCGCGCGTCATCATCCGCGACCCGAACGGTTATGCCGACTCCTTCCGCGACCTGGCCCACAGCCTCGACCTGCACAGCGTCTCCTACGTCATCGGCTGGTCGGCCTGGCTCGACATCACTCCGGAGGGCGTGACGAAGGCCTCTGCCCTTGACACCCTGTGCCGTATCAAGGGCATCGATCCCAAGGACGTGCTGGCCATCGGCGACGGCAACAACGATGTCGAGATGTTGCAGTGGGCTGGACGTGGAGTGGCCGTCGGCGACGCCCCCGACTCCGTCAAGGCCATTGCTGACGACGTCGCCCCCTGCTTTGCCGACGGCGGCACCGCAGTCGAGCTGGGACGCTGGTTCTGAGACCGGTCACTCCGCCTGGCTGCCCCCGATAGCCGGGAACCGGCCTCAGTCGACCTGCCCTGCCCGCAACACACCCGGTTCAATGCGACACTCCGCCCCGAGGTCCATCGGGGCGATACGCCCTGCCGCCCGGGCCTCGAAGAGCTTCGGCAGCAGCATCGCGGTCAGAGTCGTCGGGGAGATGGTGTTGACGTAGATCTTCGTCCCGCCCTCGAACCCGGCCAAGGTCGAGATGCGCAACTTGAGGATGATCCGCCACGGCACCGGCACTCCGGTCCTCATCGGACGGTAATGCCACTCCTCATTGGCCGGCACATCATCGCTGACGGCGACGTGGGCGGCGTGCAACAGGTCCGACATGGCGTCAATCCCGTCGTCGTCGACACGCCACGGCTGGTCAGCGCGGCCCGTCGACCACACCTCGACCGAAGGGTATCTGTGGCCAAAACCAACCATCATGACAGCGCCCTCGTTGCGGGCCAGCACCAGACCGTGCTCGACCGCGAAATCAGGCCCCCAGCGATTGAAAATGCCCGGGTCGAGGACGGCCTTGGACAGCACCGACTCGTTGTCGGCTCCCACCTCGTCAATGGCCACCAGCTGCTTGTGCAGATGATCGAACGACGCCCCGGCCGGCTTGAGCCAGTTCTGGAAGGCCACCACATAGCGGACGTGCTTGTTGTGTCGGTGCAGCTGGATCATCGAGTCGACGGTCAGGGCCATGAACGCCCGGTGCTCGTCAACGGTCAGGCTTGCCGATCCGGCAACATCGGCCGTCGTCGTCGCGTCGTCGGTGTAGTGCCGTCTGGCGACGATGACGTCGTGCCCACCGGCGAAAAAGGCCGCAGAGGCCTCCCGCAACTCCTTCGGGTCGAGGTCCTCACCGCGCTTGTCCGCCCCAACCGCCTTGAACTTGGCGTTGAGAACCGACCGGACATGGGCCTCCCCCGCCGGGTTTGACAGGTATTCCTCCTGCCAGTCGCGCGAGGCACGCGGGAGGTCCATCCCCCAGTTGATCTGCCAGTACTGCCACGACAAGATCTCGAACAAGTTGGGTATCCGTCGGAACTCCGCGATGGTGGCGTCGAGCTGGTCCGCCGGGACGCGACGCACGAGGTCGTGGCCCCGCACCCGCCCGCCGTCACGCTTCACCAACCGGGTCTTCTCCGGAGGGGTCGCCAGCAGGTTGTCCGGGCAGAAGGCGCAGGTCGCGCGACGATCGCGCTCGGTCAGCTCCCGAGTCTGCGCGGCTGGTTCACCCAGCGGACGGGCGCCGCGGCCAGGAATCGTCCACACCTTCGTACCCGTGAACGGGTTGACCTGCTTGATGGTGCCGTCGGGCAGTTCCCAGTAGTACGGCTCGTCACTCACATCGACGGCTCGATGAACTCGCGACCACCGAGGTGGGGACGCAGCGCCTCGGGCACACGCACCGAACCGTCAGCCTGCTGGTGATTCTCCAGCAGCATGATGATGATGCGGGTCATCGCGCACAGGGTGCCATTGAGGGTGGCCAGCGGTTCGACCCCGTCAGGTCCGCGGTGACGGATGGAGAGACGACGTGCCTGGAAGGTCGTGCAGTTCGAGGTCGAGGTGATCTCGCGGTAACGACTCTGGGTCGGCAGCCAGCCGTAGCAGTCGTACTTGCGAGCGGCCGAAAGGCCCAGATCACCGGAGGCGACGTCGAGCACCTGGAACGGGATCTCCAGCGCCGAGATGAAGTCCTTCTCGAAGCTCAGCAGCTTCTCGTGCCAGCCCTCGGCCTCCTCGGGCAGGCAGTAGACGAACATCTCGACCTTGTCGAACCAGTGGACGCGGAAGATACCGCGGGTGTCCTTGCCATAGGAGCCGGCCTCGCGTCGGTAGCACGGGGAGAAAGCGACGTAGCGCTTCGGCAGCTCGGCGTCGGCGAGGATCTCGTCGGAGTGGAACGCAGCCAGGGCAACCTCGGAGGTGCCCACCAAGTACTGGTCGTCCTTGGGCAGGTAGTAGACGTCGTCAGCGGCCTGGCCGAGGAATCCGGTTCCCTCCATTGCCGAGGGCTTGACGAGAGCCGGCGGGATCATCGGGGTGAATCCCCACTGCGCTGCCTTCGACATCGCCAGGTTCAGCAAGGCGAACTCCAGCTGGGCGCCGACGCCGGTGAGGACGTAGAAGCGGGAGCCGGAAATCTTGGTACCGCGCTCCATGTCGATCGCGCCAAGGGCCTCGCCGATCTCGAGATGATCCTTGGGTACGAAGCCCTCCGCGGCGAAGTCACGTGGGGTGCCGACGGTCTCCTTGATGACTCCCTCATCCTCGCCACCAGCGGGAACGCCATCGATGACGATGTTGCCAAGGGTCTTGGCGAGCTCGACGAACTGGGCGTCAGCCTCGTCAGCGGCCTTCTTGAGATCGGAGACCTCACTGGCAATCGACTTGGTGCGAGCCAGCAACTCGGCCTTCTCGTCGCCGGACGCCTTGGCGATGCGCTTGCCCAGCCCCTTCTGTTCAGCGCGCAGGTTCTCGTGGGCGGCAATGGCCTCACGACGAGCCTCATCAGCAGCGATGATCTCGTCGACGACCGAGGGATCCTCATCGCGGGCGATCTGGGAGCGGCGAACGGAATCCGGATCCGTTCGCAGGAGCTTGGGATCGATCATGTGGCCGATCCTACCGGTCGGGAGCCTGCGAGGACGATGCGTACGTCACGATTTCCCGATGACCCCTTGGAACCACTTCTCCGCAGCCACGTAGTCCTCGTCGCTGAAGCCGCGGATGACATCAGGACCCTCCGGAGACGCAAGCCCCCTTGTGGAACCGTTTGGATAGGATCCGAGGAAGATCACCTGACGGCTGATCCGGTACAACCCCTTGAGCGCAGCAGCCATCCTTTCGTCCGCGACGTGACCGATGGCGTCAATGGAGAAGCAGTACTCACCGAGACGGTCCTTGGTCGGCCTCGATTCAATTCTCGACAGATTGATTTTGCGGAAGGAGAACTGCTGCAGGATTTCCAACAAGGCACCCGGGTGATCGCTTGGGGGAACGACGACAACAGTCGTGCGGTCGTCCCCTGTGCGAGCACTCATCTGGCCACTTCTCGCGACCAAGATGAATCTCGTGACAGCATTCGGATTGTCCGCAATTGCCTGTGCCACAGCTGTCAATCCATACATCGTTCCCGCAACTTCGGCGCAGACTGCAGCATCATAACGGGACTGTGGGTCCGACACCTCCTTCGCTGCGGCGGCAGTCGACCCGCCCTGGGTGACGTCAACGTGCTTCGGGAGGTTGGCAGCAAGCCAGTCCCGGCACTGGTTCGCGGCATGGGGGTGGGTCAGGACGTGGCGGATCGATGACAGCGTCGTCCCGGGTCGAACGTAAAGATTGAATTGCACCGGGATGACGACCTCACGAACAATGTGCACACCGCCCAGAGTGGCGAGGGTGTCCAGGGTCGCGCTCACCCCGCCCTCGACGGAATTTTCGATGGGGACCAACGATGCCTCGACGTCACCGTCGACGACTCCTTGCAATGCGGCGCCAACCGTCGCATAGGGGCGTGCATCGACATGGCCGAGGGTCTTGAGGGCCTGATGGGTGAAAGTGCCTGCGGGGCCGAAGTATCCGTACACGCGGTCAGACTATCCGCGAGATCACCACAGTGACCCCGACTCCATCAGACGGGCATTTCGCGCAGCCGATCAAGGAGCTGGACGCCGTTCCACGCCGGATCATCGGGGCTCGTCCAGTGCGGAGCCGGACGATCCAGGGCGTCATCGAGGAGATTGAGGTATTCCGCCCGGTCGACCTCAGTGACGCCGAGACGTGCCAGGTGTGGGGTGCTCCACTGCACGTCCAACAATCCCGACCCGAGTTCACACACCAGCCTCAGCAACGCCGTCTTGGAGGCGTCGCGCCCATGTTGAGGGTCATGGAACATCGATTCCCCGCTGAACAATCCGCTCACACTGACGCCGTAGAGCCCGCCCACGAGACGACCCGTGTCGTCCCAGGTTTCCACCGAATGAGCCCAGCCTCGCTCATGGAGGTAGCCATACGCCTCGATGACGTGGTCATCAATCCAGGCGTAGGGGCGATTCGGGTCAGCGCATCGTGCGATGACCTCATCAAAGGCGCGGTCGACGGTGGTTGTCTGGTGCTTGGTCGACTTGCGCAGGCTGCGAGCGACCTTGAGATGACCGGGCAGCAGGATACCTCGGCGCATGGGAGACCACCACGCCGTCGCGCCCTGGAACTCCGGGGGTACCTCGTCATCAGTGATGGGCATGGGAAAGACGCCCTCGTGGAGCGCCGCCAACACCAGGTGAGGGCTGAGAGCTCCCGTGATCGCGATGAGATCCTCGTCAGGCCATTGATCCGGGTCTCCGAAAAGTTCTGGAACCGTCACTGACCTGGCCTCCTGTTGACACTGCCGGTCCATTGTCCACCCTCACAGCGACATCGAGTGCGAGAGGTATCTGGAGCGGGGAGGTGCGAAATCCCCACCCCCTCACATTAGGTAAGGCTCACCTTTGCTATGGTCTCGATTGCTCATGTGACCGCACGGGCACACACCTCACACCACCTAGGAGCCAGGCTCATGAAGTCCTCCATCCTTCGATCAGCGGCTGCCGTCGTCGCAGCATTGACCATGACTGCCGGCATCGGCGGCTGTTCCACCGAGAAGTCCAATCCTGAATCCGGTGATTCCGGCAAGAAGGTTCTCAACGTCGTTGCCTCCACCGGATACCTCGGAGACGCCGTCCACAACATCGCCCCTGACGCCAAGGTCAAGGTGCTCGTCAAGCCCGGCGGCGACCCCCACACCCAAGAACTGTCCACCGGTGACATCGAGGCCATCGAGAAGGCCGACGTCGTGGTATGGACCGGCCATGACATGGAACACCACATGATGGACCACTTCGACAAGCTCAAGGCCAAGCAGGTCCCCGCCGCTGAATCCATCCCCGAGTCCGATCTGCTCCCCTGGGAGGAGGACGGCAAGGTCGAGGGCCACGATCCTCACGTGTGGAACTCCCCCGACAACTGGAAGCACGTCGTGACCGCCACCGCCAAGAAGCTGGGTGAGATCGACAAGGCCAACGCCGACACCTACGAGAAGAACGGCGAGGCCTACAACAAGAAGATCGATGAGGAGAAGAAGAAGGCGGGCGAACTCTTCAACCAGATCCCCAAGGGTCATCGCATCCTCATCACCGGTCACGACGCCTTCAACTATCTCGGCAAGACCTACGGCATCGAGATCCACGCCACCGACTTCGTCTCTTCGGAGTCCGAGATGAGCGCGGCTCAGCTGGACGACCTCGCCAAGCTCATTGCCGACAAGAAGATCAAGACCATCTTCCAGGACAACCTCAAGAACCCTGAAGCCATCAAGCACCTCAAGGAGGCCGTCGCCGCCAAGGGTGGATCCGTGACCGTGTCCGACAAGCCGCTGTACGCCGACTCGCTCGGCGAGGCCGCCCCGGTCGACACCTACCTGGGCGTCTTCCAGTACAACGCGGAAACCATCACCAACGCCCTCAAGTGAGCGGAACAGTGCCGCCCATGACCACGTGGGCGGCACCTGTCTGCAAGGAGAAGCCCATGTCCTCCCCCGAACCAGCAGCCCTCGAGGTTGACGACCTCACCGTCGCGTACCAGGACACCATCGCCGTGTCCCACGCCAGCCTCAGCTTGCCCACGGGTGAGGCCCTGGCCCTCCTTGGCCCCAATGGGGCTGGCAAGTCCACCCTCATGAAAGCCACTCTCGGGCTCATCCCCACCCTCACCGGGTCAGTCCAGATTTTCGGCAAACCCCTCAACCAGATACGTCACCGCATCGGGTACATGCCACAAGCCGCTGACGTCGA
The DNA here is from genome assembly GCF_051303185.1 of Cutibacterium nasicola. Taxonomy (GTDB): domain Bacteria; phylum Actinomycetota; class Actinomycetes; order Propionibacteriales; family Propionibacteriaceae; genus Cutibacterium. The sequence goes on from NZ_JBPPGE010000003.1 coordinate 204,413, forward strand.
CTGGGACTACCCGGCGACTGTCGGAGATGTCGTGGCTCAGGGAACCTTTGGCAGACTTGGGTGGTTCAAGCGCCCCGGAGCTGCGGAGAAGCAGATCGTCCGGGAGTCGCTGGAGACCGTCGGCATTGCGAAGTACGCCGACCGGCATATCACTGAACTCTCCGGTGGACAGAAACAGCGGACCTTCATGGCGCGGATCCTGGCCCAGCGCCCCGACTTCTTCTTCATGGACGAGCCCTTCGCCGGCGTCGACGCGGCCAGCGAGCGCACCCTGATGTCCGTTCTTGACATACTCGTCTCGGAGGGCAAAACCCTCGTCATCGTCCATCACAACCTCGCCAGTGTGGCCAGCATCTGTACCTGGGCGTGCCTGCTGGCAGAGGGGAAGGTCGTCTCCTTCGGGCCCCTTGCCGAGGCTTTCACCACCGAGACCGTCCACACTGCCTACGGCATCAGCGACGACATCTTCACGGGGGCACGATGAGCGACCTCGTTCTTGCCGAGATCGTCCCCGCCTCGGAGTTCTTCGGCAGCTACACCTACCGGACGATGCTCATCGGCACGGTCCTCATCGGACTGTTCTCCGGCGGGCTGGGGTGTCTGCTGTACCAGCGGAAACAGTCCCTGTTGGCCGACGTCATCGGGCACTCCGCCATCGCAGGGGTCGTCGGGGCCTTCATCGTGGCGGCCGCGGTGTTCAACGTCAACGGTCGCTCCATGGTCACCTTGACGATCGGTGCCGTCATCTCGTCGGCGCTCGCGGCCCTGCTGGCCAACGTCATCAGCGCCCACTCGCGGGTGAGTATCGACGCAGCGATGGCCATTTGCCTGGCACTCTTTTACGGCGGTGGCATGGTCGGGCTGCGCATCATCGCCCAGTCCACCCTGCCCAACCGTCAGGGAATCAACACCTACCTCTTCGGTAACGCCGCCACTCTGACGACCGAGGACAACATCGTCATCCTCGTCTTCGGGCTCATCGCGGTCGGGGTGGCGACCCTCACCTGGCGTGGGCTGACACTTTTCATCTTCGACCCGGTCTTCGCAACGATGTCCGGATACTCCGGGCGTACCGTGTCGACGATTCTGTTCCTGGTAACGACGACGGCCATCGTCATCGGGGTCAAGACCGTGGGACTGGTACTCATGATCGCCTTGGCCATCATGCCGGCTGCCGCCGCCCGGCTGTGGGTACGCCACATGCACACCATGATCATCCTCGCCGCGATCTTGGGAGCGCTGTGCGGAGCCGCCGGTTCCTACCTGGCCGTGTGCATGGGCCGGGTGCCGACCGGGCCGGTCATCGTCGTCGTGTTGTTCGTCGTGTTCGCCTTCTCCATGCTCTTCTCCCCGCACCGGTCATTGACCCAGATCTGGGTGTCACGGCGTCGCGCACTGGCAGCACAGGCAGAGGAGAACTGACATGCCACTCATCACTTCCATCCTGCTCCTGGCCATCGTCACGGCTGTCACCTGCTCAGTGCCCGGGATCTTCCTTGTGCTGCGCCACCAGTCGATGCTCGTCGACGCGATGTCCCACGCGGTGCTGCCGGGTATCGCCATCGGGGCGCTGCTGTCGGGCTCGTTGAACTCGCCACTGCTGGTTGTCATCGCCACGCTCATGGGGTTGGTCGTCGTCATCGGGGCCGAGTGGCTGGCCCGAACCGGACTGGTCACCGGCGACGCAAACCAGGGGTTGATCTTCCCGGTGCTGTTCTCCATCGGTGTCATCCTGTTGTCGACGGTGCTGACTGAGGTTCACATCGATGAATCGACGATTCTCGCCGGTAACATCAACCTGCAGGCATTGTCGGTGAACCACATCGTGTTCGGGACGATCGACATCGGCCCCATCACGATGTGGAAGGAGATCGTGGTGTGTGTCATCACCGCGATCGTCCTCTTCGCGATGCGAAGGGTGCTTGCGGTGGCGACCTTTGACCCGCAGCTGGCTCGCACCATGGGCCTGCCGGTCCGGCTGTCCAACGGAATCCTCATGTGCCTCATCGCCCTGACGGTGGTGGTGTGTTTCGAGGCGGTCGGATCCATCCTCGTCGTCGCACTCATGATCGCTCCGCCGGCCACTGCCCTCCTGATGGCGAAGACCCTACGCCGGATGGTGGGGTGGACCGTCGTCGTGGCGGTGGTTTCGGCCATTGTCGGGTTCGAGCTGGCAAAGACCTGGGACCTGGCAACCTCGTCCATGATGTCGGCAGTCTCCGGTGTGGTGTTCCTGGCTGTGCTGGCCGGTACGAACATCGCAACGCGCATTCGACAGCGTTCCCTCGCCAAGGAACCACCCCAGACCGAGGTTGTTCCCCACGGCGGTCCGACAGTGTCCACCAAGACCATCACCGACGCTGCGCTGTCCTGACGGCAGCTGACGGTCATCGTCGGTTGCCTGGATGCGGTGTCCGGCGATTCTTGTCAGCTGAGGTCGGGGGAAGGCACTCCCGTGTTGCCTCCCCCACCTCGGCTGACATTTTTCGCATCTGGAGGCAGAGCAGATTACGAACCACACTGACCGAATTACATCTGTGTGAGTTGTCCCCAGTTGGTGGATAACCCTGTGGACAACTCCTGGAGAAGTGGGGTTCCCGCCTCCAGATGCCTGTCTCGCACGCCACAAACCCGGACCCACACACATTTGGAAACACTATTGTTTCTTAATTGATGTAGCCTGGCCACATGGTCAAAGCCCGGCATCTGGCGCGGGTCCGTGAGGTCCGCCACGACATCCCCAACGTCATCTCGATCGACTTCGAACCGTGTGACATGCCACCCATCACCTCGGTCGACGATCACGTCAAGATCGTCCTGCCGTCCAATGGGGCCGACCTCCGCGCACCTGTCAGCGAGGACACCTCCCATCCCCAGCTGCGTACATACACCCGTCGCCGCTGGTCCGATGACGGATCGTGGGGCATCGACGTCCTGCAGTTCGGGCCCGAGACCGAGGCGGACGCCCATGATGGCCCCGGATCCCAGTGGTCGAGAATCGTCAAGCCCGGGGACAAGGTTGCAGTACGGGGCCCGGGAGGCCACTGGCGGATGCCTTCGGACCTCACCCACCTGCTCGCCGTCGCCGACGCGGTCGCTCTGCCAGCAGTAGCGAACGCCCTCGCTGCCCTGCCGGAATCGGCCCGCGCCACGGTCGTCCTCGTTGACGGGCATCACCATTACCCCCTCCCCGGCGACGACCGCATCACAATCGTGACGGTTCCCCGGGATCTCGCGGGGATTGTCGCCACTGTGGGGGACCTCGACCTGCCTGCCGACGTCCACGCCTTCGTTCACGGAGAGGCAGCGATGGTCCGCCCCATGCACCGTCACCTGCGCCTCGAGCGCGGACTACCGAAAGAGAGGGTGCAGCTGTCGGCCTACTGGTTCGCCGGGCGCGACGCCGACGGATGGCGCGCCATGAAACAGGATTTCAACCGCTCAATGGCGGCTGAGTCGGGAGACTGAGGGAGGTCCAATCTGGGTGATCTACGCACACGATGTCGAGGGCCGACCCCGCTTGAGGCAGGTCGGCCCTCGATGCGTCAGATGAGGATCAGGCGGTGACCACGTTCGTCAGGATGAGGCCGATCATGATGAGGCCCACGACGATGCGATACCAGATGAACCCGGTGAACTTGTTCGAGGAGACGAACTTCAGCAGCCACGCGATCGAGACGTAGGCCACGATGAGGGAGACCACCGTCGCCAGAATCGTCGGCCCCCAACCAATCGCGTTGGCGCCGCCGCTGGCGGTGGAGATGTCACTGGTGGCCGAAATGGTCTCGTAGATGCCCGCAGCCACGAGCACCGGGATACCCATGAAGAAGGAGAGACGGGTCGCGGTCGCGCGATCGAACTTACGGAACAGACCGGCAGAGATCGTCGCGCCCGAACGAGAAATACCCGGGAACAGCGGAGCCAGTGCCTGGAAGCAGCCGATGAAGATGGCGTCAAAGATGCCGACTTCCTTCATGCCGCGGTCGAGGCCCGACTGACGGTCCCCCAGCCACATCACGCCACTCCAGACGATGAGGGCAATGGCGACCACCCACAGGGAACTCAGGGTGTTCTCGATGGCGTCCTTGAACAACAGGCCGACGATGCCCACCGGAATCGAACCCAGGATGATGCCCCACCCGAGGGTGTAATCCGGATCGTCGCGATCCTCCTTGTGGGCCAGGCCCTTGCACCACGCGACGACGATGCGCACGATGTCAGACCAGAAGTAAATGATGGCGGCGATAATCGCACCGACCTGGATGATCGCGGTGAAGGCAGTGATCCCGGCACCCTGGATGTCATACCCCAGCAGCTTCTCGACGATGCGGAGATGGCCCGTACTGGAGACAGGCAGGAACTCGGTAATGCCCTCGACAATGCCGAGGATGACGGCGTGCAGCCAGTTCACGGATGGAAACCTCTCGATTGGGGGCCGTGCGGATGCGGCAGACGCTGATCCACGTCAATGCATCCGGGCTAACACCATAGACGCAGAGACCGACAGTTTTGCTACGCAAATGCCCTGTCGCCTGACATCAATGGCCGTGGTCGGGGTTGAGACCTCCCAGCGACGACCACGGTCGTCATGCACACAGCTCTCTCACAGTTACGACCATAAGCCACAACAGGCTGGGCAAGGTGCATCGTCAGGGCGAGCCCCGCGTCGTGCAACGTCATTCAGCGTTCTCAATGGACTCCATGCGAGAGCCGAGCTCGGCGTCCTGACGAGACAGGTCTGGGCCGCCATCGCCGATGGCCTCAATGACCGCTGACGGTAAGTCATGTCAGCGGTGAGTCCGAGGAGATCTGATCGTTGAACGCCTTGACGATGTCATCCGACATGTTCGTGTCTCGAGCCCGTGAGGGCACCAGACAGCCCCAGGGTGACGAAAAATGTCGCCCCAGGATGGAGAGCCATCGCTGCTGTGATCTCCCCCCACCCATGATGACGGTTTTCGCGCTCAGGGCCACAGGGAGTACGTTCGACCGTCCTCGACACACCAGACGAAAACCCCCGTCACCCCGACCTCGAGAGGCACGACGTCGGCCAGGATCTCGACCGCACGCCCCTGGAAGGCAGGCGGAACCTGGTATCCCATCGTGACGTGAGGATTCCACCACCGCGGCCCGTAGTAATTGAAGGTGGTGACTCCGGCCCCAGCCAGCCGATGATGCAGAGCCTCGTGGGGTCTGCGAAGCACCTCCGGAATCCCGGAGGTGCGAAAACCGTCGACCTCGGAGGGGAAGGAGCACGATTCGACACTCTCCCCCGGCGAGGTGTCAGAAATCATCATGGGGACGGGGGTGATGGGATCGCAGACCGCGAGACCCGAGCGAGGGTGGGCAGGGGAGCTGGTGCCGGAGCACCCGGCCTGAGAACGGATGACGTCGGAGCGCGCTGGATCGTGAGGGCACAGCGCCACCACACCGTCAGAATTCGGCAATCGACACGAGGTCGTCAGCATCACTCGTTCCGGCCACCCGACGTCGACGAGATCACGATCAACGCCATCCATGGTCGACACCGCCGCCACCGTGACATGGGCAGGCTCGTGCAGCACCCGAATCCCTGCTGCCATGAGCCGGTTCCGAACACCACGAAGAACCTCTTGCGCCTTGTCATCAAGGACGAGCGACAACGTGTGGGTGAACACCACACCGGCCTGCCAGTCGCCGTCTTCTGCCACGCCTCGCCCCATCGTGTGACAACTCTGTGAACAGTGCCACACTTTTCCACTCATGTGCAGCATGGTTCCACCCACGTCGCCAAAGCCGTCCTACTCATCGGGACCGCCACGTTGGCCCACGATCAGATCGGCACCTGGGGCTGGCGCATCGCCTTCGGCATCAGTGGACTCGCAGTCGTGCTCGGGATGCGCCGTACTGCAGACGAATCCCCTCCCCGAGGAGCGCCTGGAGAACATCCGCACCGGCCTGAACCGTAATTTCGGCACGATACGTACCCTGGTGGTTGAGCGTTACAACCCGCTGATTTCTCAGTCGCCGTGCGGTGACCCCGTGCGGCTGCACAATGGAGTCAGGCTTCGTCATAACTTTCGCCGGTGGTGACGCAACAAAGGGAGGGCACCCACATGGGTGCCCTCCCTCATGCCTGCGTGTGCGTCAGATCACGCGGCAGGGACAGTCTCCACCGTGACGTGACCCTTGATGGCGTCATGCAGCTTGACGCCGACGGTGTGCTTGCCGATGGTCTTGATCGGCTTGCTGATCTCGATGGTCCGCTTGTCGAGGGCGGGGCCACCAGCCTTCTTGACGGCCAGGGCGATGTCGCCAGGGGTGACGGCACCGAACAGACGACCGCTCTCGCCAGCCTGGACGGTCACCTGGACGACCAGGTGCTCCAGCTGCGAACGGACCTGCTCGGCCTCCTCCTTGGACTTGATCTCCTTGGCCTCGCGGGCGCGGGTGATGTCCTTGATCTGGGCCTCAGCACCGCGCGTCCACTTGATGGCGTAGTTCTGCGGCAGCAGGTAGTTACGGCCGTAACCGTCCTTGACCTCCACGATGTCACCGGGGGCACCGAGCTTGGCCACCGGAGCCGTGAGAATGAGCTTCATGTCTTTCTCCCTTCTCAGCGAGCCGTCGAGGCGTACGGGAGCAGTGCGAGCTCGCGAGCGTTCTTGATCGCGATGGCGACCTTGCGCTGATCCTGGACCGACAGCCCGGTGACGCGACGAGCGCGGATCTTGCCTCGCTCGGAGATGAACTTGCGCAACAGGGCAGTGTCCTTGTAGTCGACCGCGCCGATGTGCACAGTCTTGACGGGGACGACCTTCTTCTTGTTCACAGACTTGCGCTGTGGACCGGCCATTGTGGTGCTCTCCTTCGTGTGAAAGCCCGGCTTTCGCCGGAATGTGCCTTGTCCGTGGCCCCATACGGGGCACCGAACCTGATGTTTCTTGTATCGATGACGATGGCGGTCGGAGAATCTGACCTCCCGATCAAAGATCTACCGATCAGAACGGGGGCTCATCGGTCTGGGCCGAGGCCCAAGGATCGACTCCGCCGCCGCGGTTGGCATCACCATTGTTGTAGGACCCCTGATTACCGGAGCTTCCACCCCAGTTACCACCCTGGCCACCATTGCCGCCGGACCAGCCACCCTGGCCACCGCCAGCATTGCCGCCCCAATTGCCTCCGCCGGAGGACTGGTTGCGGGCCACCTTGGCCGAGGCGAACCTCAGTGACGGACCCACCTCGTTGACATCGATCTCGTAGGAGGTACGGCGGTTGCCGTCGCGATCCTCGTAGGAGCGAGCCTTGAGGTTGCCGTTGACGATGACACGCATGCCCTTGGAGAGGGACTCAGCGACATTCTCGGCGAACTGACGCCACACGGAGCAGTTGAGGAACATTGCCTCGCCGTCGCGCCACTCGTTGGTCTGTCGGTCGAAGGTTCGCGGGGTTGATGCCACCGTGAAATTCGCGACAGGCACCCCACTAGGGGTGAAGCGCAGCTCAGGATCGGCAGTCAAGTTGCCAATCACCGTGATGGGGGTTTCGCCAGCCATGTCACTCTCCGCGGTTCGGGGTTTTGCGAATCAATGGTTCCAGTGTGCCGCCCACCTAGGACAGTCTTCGGAATCTCCCCGAAGAACAGAGGCGAACAGCGCGGGTCCTCGATCCTCAGTGGATCTCGGGACGCATGACCTTGGTGCGCAGGATCTTCTCGTCAATGGCGAGAAGGCGATCCATCTCCTGAATGGTCGCAGGCTCACAGGTCGCGTTGATCACGACGTAGATGCCTTCAGACTTCTTCTGGATGTCGTAGGCCAGGCGGCGCTTGCCCCATACGTCGACGTTGTCAACGGTGCCCTTCTCGTCAGTGATGATCTTCAGGTACTTCTCCATGAGGGAATCGACCTGACGCTCCTCGACGGTCGGATCTATGATGATCATGACCTCGTACTTACGCATACGCTGACTCCACCTCCTCTGGTCTCAGCGGCCACGAGTACATCCCGTGGCAGGAGGGCGAATGCCACCGACCGGGGTCTGCCCGACCGGTCAGCTGCCATGACGGGCAGCCAGTTGAACAGCTTACCCGCTGGGTCGTCGTTCTCCGAATCCACAAGATCAGCCCTGACCGTCTCACCCCTACGGCACTCAGAGCCCACGATCCATGCATCAGATAGACACTTAGGCTTTCCTGAGCCATAGGTAACGATTTAATCAATTTCTCCGTCGCGGTCTCACGCTCACCGGGGGCGGTCCGACAGGATTCTCCCTAAAGGCTGGGGCTACGCTCGAGGGTCCGACATGTGGTCACAGTGTCTACTGCGCCGGATCCGTGGACAATCTGTCTGCCATGCATGCGAGCCCGGGAGGTCCGGCCGCAGTGTCGAGGAAAGACGGTCACACATATGCGTACATCTCGAGGAGGAGGGCTGCTCGCAGGCATTGTTGCGCTGACGCTGGCAGCCACTCCGGTCGCGATGGCCACCCCGAGTCCAACACCACCGATCCCCTCTCTCACTCCCGCGACTCAGACGCAGTCCGAGAAGGTCAAGGTCATGGTGCTCCTGAAGGGGCAGCCTTCCGGACGCGGTGTCGAGAAAACCAATCTCGCCGAACTGAGCCGCACCATCAGTGCCATCCAGTCCAAGGTCCCGATCAAGGTTGACCGCCGATTCGGTATGCTCGTCAAGGGGTTCTCGGCCTGGGTCGAGACCTCTGACATCCCCATCCTGGAGACCCAGCCGGGCGTCATTTCCGTCAAACCGGTGCGCGCCTACGAGGCGGTCGATGACGACGCCAACCTGGCGACCGGAGCCACTGCAGCTCGCACGACCGGACTCGACGGACGAGGAACCGTCGTCTCCATCGTCGACACCGGTATCGACATCAAGCACCAGGACATGCGTCTCGACGCCGGGGGCAAAACCGATGCCAAGCTCGAGGCTGCTGACGGATTCACCGACAAGGTGCCCTATGGCTACAACTTCGCCGACCGCAACAGCAACGTCAAGGACACCACTGCGTCCCAGCACGGCATGCATGTTGCCGGCATCGTGGCTGCCAACGGTGGGTCTGACGCCGACGCCGTCACCAATGGACGCGTCAACGGCGCCGCCCCCGAAGCCCAGCTCCTCGCCATGAAGGTGTTCTCCAACGATCCCGCCAAGTCCCGATCGGCCTACACCGACGACATCGTCGCCGCCATCGAGGAATCGGTACGTCACGGCGCTGACGTCATCAACATGTCCCTCGGCTCTGCCAACGGCGTGGACTCCGCCGATCAGGGTGAGGCCCTCGCCATCGCCAACGCCCAGCACGCTGGAGTCCAGGTCATCGTCGCCGCGGGCAACGACGGCCTGTCGACCTCCGCCCAGGGCGACGAGGTCGACGCCCTCGAACTCCTCGACAACGGCGCCCTCGGTAGCCCCGCCACCGCCCCAGCCGCCTGGTCCGTAGCGTCAATCAACAACGCCCACAAGGTCGTCACCGCTGCGAAGGCCAGCTGGGACGGCGGATCGGCCGAGGTCGGTTACCAGCAGCAGGCCGGCCCAGGAGACGTCGAGGTCCACAAGCTGGTGGCCGCCGGCATCGGCAAGCCCAAGCAGGTCGCGGCCGAGGTCAAGGGCAACTGGGCCCTCATCGAGCGCGGTGAGATCTCCTTCGCCGACAAGGTGAAGAACGCCGTTGACAAGGGTGCAACCGGTGTCATCATCTTCAACAATGCCGGCGGCGGGAACGACATCCCCGGCATGGCCGGCATCGACGGTTCCACGGTTCCGGTCTCCGGCATGGGTCACGACGACGGCCAGAAGCTCGTCGCCGTCATGAAGTCCGGCAAGGAGGTGTCGATCCAGCTCACCAGGTCCAACAGGCTGGTCGACAACCCCGACCCGCTGCTCGCCTCGAGCTTCACCTCATGGGGAGCCACCCCGGACCTCAACTTCAAGCCTGAGATCGCCGGTATCGGTGGGTCCGTCTACTCGACCCTCAACGACAACAAGTACGGCCTCATGTCGGGCACCTCGATGGCCACCCCGAACGTCGCCGGACTGTCGGCCCTCATGCTGCAGTCACTGAGGAAGACCAATCCCAGCCTGTCCCGCGTCGCGGCGGATTCCACCCTGCGCACCGCGATGTCGAACACCGCCGAGATCCTCAAGTACCCCAACGGGGTGCCACTGGCTCCCCGCCAGATCGGTGCCGGACTCGCCCAGGTTGACCGCGCCACCAGGACTCGCGTGCTGGCGACCGTCAACGGCCGGCCCAACGCCGCCCTCAAGGAGATCACCTCGGCTCGTGAGGTCAACGTCGTCCTCACCAACCTCGGTGACAAGCCGCAGACCTTCACCACCAGCCAGACCTGCGTCATCAACGAGGACCACAGTGGCGACAACCCGCTGACCTCGTGCTCAACCGCGGAGAAGGCCGCCGCCGGGACTCACACCGTGACGATTCCGGCCCACGGCACCGCCAATGTCTCCTGGACCATCACCCCGAAGACCAGCGACTCCCACTGGATCGGGGGCTGGTTCAAGTTCTCGTCCACCGATCCGTCCCAGCCTGACCTGACCCTGCCCTACATGGGCTTCGTCGGTGACTGGAACGCCGAGAACATCATCGACACCCCCGTCTACTCCAAGGCGCCGTCGCTGATGTCCCAGGTCTTCGGCAAGGAGAACCCGCACAAGACCGTGCTCGCCAGCAAGGCCTTCGACTCGATGACCATCGAGCGCGGTGTGGGAGCCAACTTCTTCTCCCCCAACGGTGACGGGATGCTCGACACCATCTTCGCCCAGACGCTGCTGCTGCGTTCGGCACAGGAGCTCAAGTTCTCCGTCGTCGACGCCAACGGCAAGACCGTCCGCGAGCTTGGTTCCAACCGCGACCTGCAGCACATGCTGCTGAACGACCTCGTCGGCGCCGAGACCAACGCCGCCGAGAGTGACCCCGACCGCGGCTGGGACGGCAAGGTGTGGGACGCCAAGAAGGCCACCTTCGTCACGGCTCCCGAGGGCAAGTACACCTTCAGGGTGCAGGCTCGTCTGTCGCCGGACTTCAGTTGGCAGACCGTCGAGATGCCCTTCATCCTCGACGTCAGTGCCCCGAAGCTGGCCACCTCGGTGCGTAACAACGCCGACGGCACCGCCTCGGTCATCGCCAAGGTCACCGACGCCGGTTCCGGTGCCGGCACGGTCACCGCTCGCGATGGCTCGGGCAAGACGCTGACCGCTGACACCAAGTCGGTACCCGGCGCGACCGTCTTCACCGTGTCGAACCCGACTGCGGCCAAGCACGTGCAGATCACTGCCGCTGACCGTGCCCTCAACACCACGACCTCCGTCGTGATGCTCGACAAGACGGTGCTGGCCACCCCCGACTCCCTGCTCGGGGGAGCCGTCGTCAACGCCGACACCCCCGACTCCTCGAGCATGTCCCAGGTCGAGAACCAGCCCTTCCTGCGCAAGGACAAGACCCTGCCAATCCGTGGCATCGTCTCCGGCGAGGTTGCCAAGGTGACCGTCAACGGGGTTGACGCCACGATCAACGCCGACCACCACTTCAGCGCGATGGTTGAATGGGCCGAGGGCCACAACAGCTATGAAATCCTCGCCTACGACGCCGCCGGCAAGATCCTCGACCGTTCGACGACATGGATCGACGTCGACCTCAAGGGCCCACAGCTCACCGCTGATGCCGCCCGCAACTCGCAGAGCCTCGTCACCATCAACGACGACGGCACTGTCGACGTCTCCGGTAGGGTCTCCGACGACCAGGCCAAGGTTGGCGATCAGCGTCGCCCGCTGACAGTCATGATCGATGACAAAAAGGTCCAGGCGAATGCCGACGGCACCTTCAAGGCGACCGTCACCCCGGGCAAGTCGGCCACCCAGGTCGTAGTGGCGGCCAATGACGGGGGAAACGTCACTACCGTCGCCCTGCCCCTCGACCGCCCTGTCACCGAGGACAACGCCTTGCGCATCACCTTCGACAACCCGGCCATGGCAGATCCGAACTCCCCGTTCGGCCAGCAGGACATCTTCCTTGACGGCAAGGACCCGAACGTCGACACCAAGACGGACCCTCGTACCTACACGATCTCGGGCGCCTTCAACCGTGCACCGAAGTCCTTCACCATCGAGGGCAAGGAAGTCCAGCTCGATTCCAAGCTGCACTTCTCCGTCAAGGTGCCGATCAACCAGGGTCTGACCAAGATCGGCTACACGGTCACCGACACCACTGAGGGAGCCACGACCCTCGAGAGTGCATGGCGAGTGTTCTACGACAGCCGGATCCCCGGTATCCAGCTTGATCGTCCGCGTATCGCCGAGGACGGCGCCATCTACATCACCGAGCCGTCGCAGGACGTCACCTTCGCCGGCAAGGTATGGGACAACGCCTTCGGTTACAACCTGGCCATCAACGGCAACATCGTCAGCAACGTCACCAGCATCTGGGATCCGGGCGCCAACATCAACAAGCGCGGATTCTCCGAGGATGTCACCGCCTCTGATGGCGACCGCATCCTGCTGGGTCTCTACGACCTCATGGGCAATGGCCTGGAGCAGATCATCCCTGTGATCAGCGACACCGAGGCCCCTGATGTCGAGGTTGCCGGCGTCAAGGCTGGTGAGGTGGTGTCCGAGCCGACGACGATCACCGTCAAGGCCTCTGACGCTCACCTTCGCAACATGAAGGTGACCCTGGACGGCAAGCAGGTCGCCTTCAAGGCCACGAAGGTGGTACCCGCCGAGAGTGCCGACGTCACCTTCGAAGGTGAGCCGGATGACACCGGTGCCACCACTGCAACCACCAACTCGGCCGCTCAGGCTGAGAAGGTCGCAGCCAAGGCCGCTGCTGCTCAGGAGGCTGTCGACACGGAGGCCGTCAAGAATGCCGCTGAGTCGGCCAAGACCGGTGAGGGCTACACCCAGCTGACGGTCAAGCTGCCGACCAAGGACCTGGCTGCTGGCGCACACCAGCTGGCCGTCACCGCTACCGACCGTGCTGATCGTCGTACCGACGTCGCCGTGCCGTTCACGGTAGACGCTGCTCCTCGTATCGAAGGGCCGGCTGCCTTGGTCGTCAACCCTGACGAGAACGTCCTCGCCCAGATCCGCGCCGCCTACAAGGTGGTTGACGATGTCGACGAGAACATCGTTGTCAACGCCAATCTGAGTGGGCTCGTCATGGACCAGGCCGTCCCGGTCGTCCTCACCGCGGTCGACTCGGCTGGTCACGCCGTCACCAAGACCGTGAAGATTACCATGCAGCGTCCGGAGCGGACCCTGGCCGGTGAGTGCGGGACGATGACGGGTCGCTTCGCCAAGGGTGACTCGATCTCAATCACCTGCCACGCCGACGCCAATGGGGACGTCATCGTCACCGTGAAGAACGACGGGCCGACCGTCGTCGGGACCCTCGTCCTGAATGTGCCGACCGATCGCAAGATTCTCGTTCTCGACGATGGCAAGGTCATCGGCACCGCGAAGGGTCAGGTCGTTGACGGCAAGGTCGTCCTCCAAGCCCCGTCGAAGATCACTCTCGACTTCGTCGCGAAGAAGGCCGACCCGGGTGACGCCCCGCCGACCATCCCGGGCAAGACGAAGCCAGGACACGGCACCACGCCGGGTCATGGCGGATCCAACGGCTCCAAGGCCCCGCACCGCCGTTACCAGCTTCCCTCCACCGGCGGTGATCCCGCCACTGGTCTGACTGGCCTGGCCGGTCTCACCGGACTGGGAGCGCTGGCCATCATGGCAATCGACGCCATCCGCAAGTCGCGTCACTGACGCCTGGCACCGCATCGCCCCCTCACCTGCGGTGAGGGGGCGATGTTCGTTTGGAAGTTCTGACAGGGGCTGGGACGAGGTCTGCCGTGGGCTGTCGAGTCGGGACCCTGACGGCGATGAGCCGCGGCGCGACGTGTCAGCAGCCGCGCGGTGGCCCAGGAATGAGAATTTCCCCGCCTGCCCGCCATGCGCGCAGGCCGGATGCGAGGAAGTCACAGGTGTAACCCTTCTCCCGTACCCGGTCCACCAGATGACCGGATCGCAAACCGGTGTCACACACCAGAATGAAATGCGGGTCGGGTTCGGCCAACGGGTCATCGCCATAGACCGCGGTGAACGGGTCGGCGATCAACTCCTTGGGATTGGCAAACCTCGCTCCGGGAGCGTGGCCAGCCTCATATTCGCGGGGAGTCCTGACATCGACGAGGACTCCCCCCTTGGAGAGGATGTTGAGGACGTCGGAGAGCTCAAGACCCCCCTCGGCCATTCCATGATTCATCAGCAGGTCGCGCAGTCCCATGTCTGCACAGTCTAGGGAAAGCGACCGCACGGTGATTCACACCGTCTCGTACTGGGTGGCGACTCACCCGATGTCGAAAACTCCCGGCGTGAGACCGCCCGAGGAACAGAGGTGTCCCTACCCCCGGCGGGCTGACAAAAATCGTCGATGCCGGGCGCCACGCCGTCGACCGTTCACGCTCTGATACCGGCCAATACGTTCTCCTTGATGTGGGGGTGCGCTCACCCGGCTGTCCGGGGGCACCAGAATGATGTGACCGCCCCCGTGCTGACAAGAATCGACACAGCGTCGGATCCAGAGGCGCAAAACAGCAAACGGCAGGTCCCTGGTAGATCTACCCATGACCCTGCACTGGCCCGCGGAAGCCGATGTGCCAGCGCATGACCTCCCCAGGTCAGCGCTTCGAGTCTTTCCTCCCGGCCCTCCGCCGGGCCGCAATCCGCGCGTACATGTCCTCAACGGTCTCGGTGAATCTCTTCTCAACCTCGCCACGACGGACCTTCAGGGTCGGGGTGAGCAGACCATTGTCTGTCGTGAACTCGTCCCACAGCACCCGCAGATCACGAATCTGCTCTTGATGAGGCAGCTTCTCGGTAATCTCGGTCACCCGGCGGCGGATCTCTTCCGCGAGCTCTTCGGAGCGAAGCATCTCCGGGCCTGTCATTGAGGCAATGTGCAGCCTCTCGGCCAATTCCTCCACCTGAGGCAGGGACGGCTTGACGAGCAGGGTCAGACACGGACGGTTATCGCCCAGCAACACCGCATGCTCGAAGAGAGGATCCTTCATGAGGGAGTTCTCGATCGGCTGCGGGGAGATGTTCTTACCGTTGAGGGTGACGATGATGTCCTTGAGTCGATCAGTGATGACGAGGAAGCCGTCACCGTCGATGTACCCGATGTCGCCGGTGTGCAGCCAACCGTCCTCGATCGCCGCAGCCGTCGCCTCCGGGGCCTTCCAGTACCCCTTCATGATGTTCGGGCCACGGTAGAGGATCTCCCCTTCCTCAGTCGCCGACATCCGGCTGCCCACCAGCGGCTTGCCAGCAGTGCCGAACTTGCATCCGCCTGGCGAGTTGAAGCTCACCAACGGGGACGCCTCCGTCAGCCCATAGCCCTGGCACACCAGCAGACCGCACGCGGCAAAGAACTCCTCGACCTCCTTGCGCAGTGGCGCACCACCGGCCGCCAGCACGGTCTTGGGCCCTCCAACGGCATCACGGATGGCCTTCAGGACGAGACGATCAGCCATCTTGTGCCGCGCCTCCAGCCAGATGCTGGGACGCCGTCCCTCCTGCTCGGCCTGCCACCACTCGCGCCCGACCTCGAGCGACCATTCGAAGATCCTGAGCTTGGCGGGTGAATCAGCAACCTTCTCACGAGCGACCTTCATCACCTGCTCATAGAGCTTCGGCACCGAGACGAAGAGGGTCGGACGAACCTCTGCCAGCATCTGCGAGATCGTCTTGGGGTTGGGCACGAAGGTGTTGAGGCATCCGTGTCGGATGACCACCATCGACCACCCCCACTCCAGGGCGTGCGACAGCGGCAGGAAGCTCAGCGAGTGATCGGCCGGGGAGAAATCGAAGAAGGCGTCAAGGGCCTGCAACTCAGCCAGAGCCGCACGATGGCTGATCATGACTCCCTTGGGCTCCCCGGTGGTCCCCGAGGTGTAAATGAGAGCGGCGACGTCGTCGGCGCACGATTGCCCCATGCGCTCCTCGACGACGGGCTGCATCTTCTCGGAGACCCCGGCCTCGCGGACCTGTTCCAGGGAAAGCACCGTCAGACCGTCATGATCACCAACGCGATCAGCCGGGTCGATCAGTACGACCGTCTCCAAACAGGGCATCTGGTCCCGTGCCTCGAGGATGCGGTCAAGTTCCTTGGGGCCAGCGGTGACGATGGCCCGAACCCCAGCATCAGTGACGATGTGGACGATCTGGTCGGGAGTCGACGTCGGGTAGATCGGCACCGGGACGACGCCGATCGTCATGCCCGCGAGATCAGCTTCAATCCACTCCGGGCAGTTGCCTGCGAACAGCGAGATGCGGTCCCCTCGCTGCAGACCGTCCTCGGTCAGTACCCCCGGAGTGACGAATGCTCGCGCCAAACCAGTGACGCGCCGACCCGTCTCCGCGTAGGTGCGAATGATCCACTCGCCATCCTGACGAACACGAGTTGCCGGACGAAAGCCATGGTTCGTGACCGTGTCACGGAACATGTGGGCAAGGTGATTCTCGACGAGGTCCTCGCCCGGTACCGGCTGGCCGAGAAGTTCCCCGGCTGGGGCGAGTTCAGCCTTGTAGGACTGATGTGTGCTCGGTGTCATGAACGTTCCCCCTTGCCGGTACAAACCTGACACTCCATCGTAGTGTTCCCGATCGTCCGACGCAGGAAGCTGTCACAAGCGCTCACGCAGCCAGTCGATGTCGCGTGCCTGGCCCCCGGCATCCCCCGGCGTCTCGACGACGACCGGAGCATCCGCAGCACGGATGACGTCGACAAGGGTGTCGGCTTCGCACTCCCCCTCACCCAGGTTGGCGTGGCGATCCCGTCCGGAACCAGCCGGTCCTTGCGAATCATTGGCATGCACGAGATCGATTCGACCTGTGACTCCACGGACGTCATCAACCAGCGTCGTCATGTCGAGACCAGCCGCGAAAGCGTGACAGGTGTCCAGGCAGAATCCGACATTCTCATGACCTGACGCGGCACCGATCGCCTCCCAGGTGCCTTGCAGTCTCTCCAGGTAGCGGGCCATCGCGTTGTCTCCACCGGCTGTGTTCTCGACGAAGAGCGGCACTGGGAACTCGAAGCCGTCGACGGCCTTGCGCCAGTTGTCCTGGCCCTTCTCGATCGACTCCCCGGCACGTACGTGGCCACCGTGGACGACAACCCCGATCGCCCCGACCTCGGCGGCGGCGTCGAGGGTCTGCTGGACCAGCTTACGACTGGGAATACGGATGCGGTTGTTGAGGGATGCAACGTTGATGACGAAGGTTGAGTGTACGACGAGTTTCAACCCGGCATCCTCAGCCGCCTCCTTGAGAGCCTGGGCGCCACCCGGGAAGTCGCAGACCGGCTTCTTCCAGGACTGCGGGTCACCCAGGCTGATCTGGGCGATGTCGGCTCCACGTGCCGCCGCCTGTGCCACGGCGTCTGCGATGTCGACATGGCCGCCAATGATCCACTTCGTCATGCCAAACACTGTGCCACGAGGAACCGACCGTTCTGCGATCGGTGCTTTCGCCTCGGCAGAACGCCGCCGAAAGTCCATGTGAAGATGGTGCCTATCCCGCGAGTGCCGTAGATTGGAGGGCATGGCAACGAGCATGGTCACGGGTGGAACGTCAGGTATTGGCCGCGAGTTCGTCACCCAACTGGCTGCCCGTGGAGACGACATCGTCATCGTCGCCCGCGACACCGAGCGGATGGCCGCCATCAAGGCGCACATCGAAGCCCGGTACGGGGTGTCCGTCGAGACGATCGAGGCGGACCTGTCGCAGCGCGAGGACGTGGATCGGATCGCCGCACGCCTCGAGGACCCCTTCCACCCCATCGATCTGCTCGTCAACAACGCCGGCTTCGCGGTACACACCAAGATCCTCGATCCCGGCGCCCTCGAACTGCAGGACCGCGCCTTCGAGGTCATGATGCGGACAGTTCTGGTGCTCTCAGCCGCGGCCGGGCGAGCCATGAAGTCCCGCGGTCACGGAGCCATCCTCAACGTCTCCTCCTCGAGCGCTTGGATCAACACCGGCAATTACTCGGCTGTCAAGGCGTGGGTGCTCACCTTCACCGAGGGTCTCGCCAATGAACTTGCCGGCACCGGCGTCAAGGCAATGGCCCTGTGCCCCGGATGGGTTCACACCGAGTTCCACTCCCGCGCCAACGTCACTGCCAACCATCTGCCGGACTTCTTCTGGATTGACGCCGAGGTCCTGGTGCGCGAGGCACTCAACGACCTCGATCATGGCAAGGTGGTATCCATCCCCACCCCACTTTGGAAGTTCTTCATCGCAGTGGCCACCCACACTCCACGCTCCGCCATGAGATTCCTGTCACGAACCCTGTCCTCGTCGCGGGACAAGGACGATCACCCACAACACACGTCGGGAGACGAGGCCTGAGATGGCCAGCGTCAAGCCCACCAAGGACCGAGGCCGGTACACCAATGATCTTTCCGCTGTGGCGCGGCAGACAGCGAACATGCTCCTACTACGGCCACTGGTGTGGAAACTGGTGAAGGTGTCCGTGCACGGTGCGGACAACCTCGACGGACTCGACGGCCCCTACGTGGCCGTCGCCAATCACTCCTCCCACCTCGACGCCCCGCTGGTCTTCGGAGCGCTGCCGAGGCGGCTCTCGAAGTACCTGGCAACCGGAGCCGCAGCCGACTACTTCTTCACCGCATGGTGGAAGGCCTTCGCGCCGGTGCTCTTCTTCAATGCCTTCCCGGTTGATCGAGGCAGGGGGAAGACCAAGCGCGGGGCTCGCAACCCGCGCTCTCATCGAGGCATGGCCGGATCCCTGCTGACTGACGGCGTCCCACTGCTGATCTTCCCGGAGGGGACGAGGTCGCGCACCGGAGCGATGGGGCCCTTCAAACCGGGCGCTGCTGCGTTGGCGATCTCGCGCGGAGTCCCCGTCATCCCGATTGCCCTGGTCGGCGCCTGGGCCGCTATGCCCTCCGAACAGGCGGGCCTCCCCAAGGGGCGCCCCCCGATCCACGTCGCAATTGGACACCCGATGGACCCTGTCCCCGGGGAGATCGCCCACGAGTTCTCCGAGCGGATTCGTCGTCAGGTCATTGAGCTCCACGACCAGACGGCCCGCGCCTACGGCATGCCAACCCTTGACGAGTACGGACGCCACCGCGCCTTGAGCCAGGCTTCCGACAGCGGTCACCCGACGTCCCAGACCAAGGAGTCGATGGCCGAGCCATCTCAGTCGAATGGAGGTCAATGATGGATCGTCCAGTCAAGATCAGGGAGGTTGAGGCCACCCGGGTCATCTCGATGACCCGGGTGGTGTCCATCGACGAGCTCGATCCGTTCATGGACGAGGCCTTCAAGGCACTGGAACGCCTCGCCCCCGGCGACCCCGCCCTCGACAAGGCCTCCCCCTTCGTCATCTACCACGACGGTCTCACCGCCGAGCATGACGGCACCGTCGAGGTGTGCCAGCCAATTCAGGGCTCCATTGACGACTCCGTGCTGCCCGGAGACGTCAGTGTACGCACCGTTGACGCCCATCGGGAGGCCTGGGTGACGGTCACCAAGGCCGAGCTCGAGTACCCCGACATCGACGAGATCTACGACGACTTCGGTGACTGGTTGGAAGAAGCCGGAATGGTGCGCACTGACGCCCCTCGCGAGGTCTACTGGGCCAATTGGGACACCACCGGTATGGAAGAGCCGGTCTGCGACGTCTGCTTCCCCATCGTCTGAGGCTGCTCGCCCGAATGCGGGCATCCGTCGCCCGAGCCCACAACCAACAAGAAGGGCCCCGTCACATGACGGGGCCCTTCTTGTAAAGCCTTGAATCAGCTGTAGCGGACGGTCACCAGGCCCTGTCCGGGAGCGATGGCATTCATCGCAGCGGTCGACAGGTCGAGGCAACGACCACCGACATAGGGACCGCGGTCATTGATACGCACGGTCACGGTACGACCGTTGCTGACGTTGGTGACACGAATCGTGGATCCCAACGAGAGGGTCCGCGAAGCGGCGGTCAGAGCCGACGGGTTGAAGGTCTCACCGGATGCGGTAGGGCCACCGGCGGTGCCATCGCCCTCGCCGTAGGTGGAGGCCACGCAGGTACTACCGCTGGTCACCGGGTTCGACGTGGACCCGCCATTCGAACGGGACGCCGCGGATCCGCCATTCGAACGGGAGGGAGTGGATGCAGCCTTCTTGGTACCGACCTTGACAACTTGGGTCACCGGGGCCTTGACGACCTTGGCGGAAACCTTCTTCTCGGAAACCTTCTTGCCGTCCTTGTAGACGACGGTCCACATCTCCTCGTTGGTGCCCTTGACGCCCTTGGTGGTGATCTTGGTCTCGCCCTTGGTCATCAAGGAGTCCTCGACCTTCTTGGTGGGGAAGGGGACTGCCACGCGACGCTTCTGGGACTTCTGATCAACCTTGGTCAGGTTGATCTTCATGCCGTCAGCCAGCGGGGTGGCGAGACCCGGCTTGCTGACGTCATTGGAGTCGTAGGAAACCTTGGCGGCTTTGAGGGCGTCGGCAACGGTTCCGACTGCGGTCACCTTCTGGGTCTTACCGCCAGCGGTAACCGTGACGTCCTTGGCAGTCTGCATGGAGAACGACAGACCGGCCCTGGAGATGTCCAGGGAACGCGAGACCGAGACGAGGTTGTCCGGATCAGACTGGTTCAGCTGATCCAGCACCTCGGAGACGTTCTTGGCAGTGGTCCATCGAACCACTTTCTTGCCGTCAATGGTGACGACGACGCGACGTCCGTAGTTGACGGTGATGACCTGACCGTCGTGGATCTCGGAGTCCAGCGAAGGCTGGACGTCGTCATGGGGACCAACAGTGATCCCACGCTGGGCGAGGGCCTGCTTGACCGTGCCTGGTTTGACCTTGGCCTGCTGGGAGACTCCGTCCACGGAGAAGGTCACGGTGTCTCGATCAAGCACCTGGACCATCGTGAGACCGCCAGCCGAGGTAAGGCTGAGGGCTCCAGCAATCGCGGAGGCTACAACTTTCGACATTCGACCACTTCAGTATCGGGGGCTCAGGGCCCGGTACGGGGATCGGCGGCAGCCACATCTGGCGTGCGCCAACGTGCCTCCGGTGGGATGCACGGCCCTTACACTAGAACAGTTCACCCGGAGAATCCAAAGATTTGCTGAGAAACTTAAGATTCGCTCGCTTCTGGAGCGTGTCATTCGGAGTCCGCGCAGGATGGGAAGCCGGCGCAGAACCACGAGAAACCGCGTCGTATAGCGGCTTATGGGCTCTGTATCGCTGAGAGCGAACTTCGTGGATCCATCTCAGCTTCTCACCGTGAATCGCTCACTCGAGACTCCCAACGCACCAGTCTCATCGAGTTCATCACCACGAAGATCGAGCTGAAGGCCATGGCTGCCGACGCGATGACCGGGCTCAACAGACCAACCGCGGCCACCGGGATGGCCACCACGTTGTAGGCGAAGGCCCAGAACAGATTCTGCCGAATGGTGCGATCCGTGGCGTGTGCCAGGTGCAGGGCATCGACGGCGAGCCGCGGGTCTCCCCGGGTGCAGATGATGTCGCTGGCCGCGATGGCGACGTCGGTACCTGTCCCCATGGCGACGCCCAGATCTGCCACCTGAAGGGCAGCAGCGTCATTGACGCCATCACCCATCATCGCGACGCGGGTGTCGGCCGCCTGCAGCCTCTTGACGACGTCGACCTTGTCCTCGGGCATGACCTCGCTGATGACCTCGTCGATGCCCAGTTCTGACGCCACACGCGCGGCAGCACCGAAATTGTCACCAGTCACCAGCACCGGGCGCACACCGGCGTCCAGGAGACGCTTGACGGCGATGACGGCCTCCGGCTTGATCTCATCACTCACTGCGATGGCACCGAGAATGTCGTCACCTCGACCAACAACGAGCACCGTGCGACCCTCGGCCTGGGCTCGCTCGACATTTTTCGCCAACGCATCGGGAATGGTGTCGAAAAGCGACACCCGACCGGCCTTCGCAGGCAGCCCGTCAACGACTCCGCTCACGCCCATGCCCGGCAGGGCCTGGAAGTCCTCTGCGGGGGCAATTCCAGGGCATGCCTCGACCACGGCCCGCGAAATCGGGTGCTCCGACCCAGCCTCCAACGCTGCCGCGACGACGAGGGCGGTCGGGTTGTCGAAAATGTTCATCACACGTCCGGACTCGTCCCACACGCGGGCAACGGCCATCTGCCCGGTGGTCAGGGTTCCGGTCTTGTCCATCGCGACAACGTCAATACCGCGAGCCCTCTCCAAGGACCGGGCTCCCTTGATGACGATGCCCAGCCGAGCTCCGCGCCCAGTACCGGCAAGCAGGGCCATCGGGGTCGCCAGACCCAGCGCACAGGGGCAGGCGATGATGAGCACTGCGACACCTGCAGTGAAGGCAGCAGTGACTCCCTGGTCCAGCAGACCCCACACGATCATCGTCAGCACGGAGATGGCGAGAACCGTCGGCACGAAGATCGAGGAGACCTTGTCGGCGAGGTCCTGGGTCTCGGAACGGCTGGTTTGGGCGGCCTCGACCAAGGAAGCGATGCGGGACAACTCAGTGTCCGAGCCAACCGCTGTGGCCTCCACGACAAGATGCCCGGACGTATTGACGGTGGCACCGACGACGTCGTCCCCCGGCGTCACTTCCACCGGCAGGGATTCACCAGTGACCAGGGATGCGTCGATGGCAGAGCTTCCCTCTACCACCCAGCCGTCAGTGGCGACCTTCTCCCCCGGTCGCACCACGAAGTGATCCCCCACCTTGAGGGCCTCGATCGGGACGGTGACCTCCTTGCCATTTCTGACAACTCGTACCGATCTCGCGCCCATCCGCAACAGCGCCTGCAGCGCAGACCCGGCCTCGGCACGATTCCGAGCCTCGATCCAACGACCCACGAGGATGAAGGTGATGACACCAACCGACGCCTCCAAGTAGATGGCCGATGAGGGATCGGGGCGTTGTAGTGCCCAGGTCATGTGGTGCCGCATGCCGATCTCGCCGGCATTGCCCCACACAAGCGCCCATACCGACCACCCCAGAGAGGCCAACGACCCCAGACTGATGAGGGTGTCCATCGTGGTGGCGCCGTGTCGCAGATTCGTCCATGCGGCTCGGTGGAAGCCGGCCCCACACCAGAACACGACCGGGAGGGCCAGCGCGAGTGTGACCCACTGCCAGCCGTCGAACTGCAATGCAGGAATCATCGACAGCACCATCACTGGCACCGCGAGGATGACGGCAACGGTCAGTCTGTTGCGAATTTTCGCCGCAGGGTCATCGGAAGGTGCGACGGGTTCAGGCAGAGCGGCGCCATAACCAGCCTTCTCGACCACTTTGATGAGGTCTTGGACGCTGACCGGCCCGGTCGTGAGGACGTGAGCCTTGCTGGTGGCGTAGTTGACGGTGGCCTGGACTCCGTCAACCCTGTTGAGCTTCTTCGTGATCCGGGCGGCGCAGGAGGCGCAACTCATCCCGGTGATGTCGAGGTCGACGGAGGTGGGCTCCGTCTCCTCGTCCGGTTCAGGCTTGGTGCCCGAGTGGGTGAGGGTGGACATGTTCTTCCTTCGTGGACCACCCGTCGGAATCCCGGGCGTCGGGGCAGGCGGCATCATCCGACCGCTCGAGTGGCTGGGAGGCTGACGGGCTGTGTGTTGGGGTAGGAGGAGAGGTCGACTTCGGGGGTCGGGGCCTGACGGCGATGTGCGGTCAGGCCCCGAGGCCCGAGGTCGAGTGGATGCTGTCCTCAGCGGGACGACGCGTCGGTGGCTCAGGCCTTGTGTCCGCCGCAGCCACAGCCACACCCGGACTCCTCGACCGGCTGGGCACCGTGTCCGTGGCCACCGCATCCGCACTGGCCACCCGGGTGTCCGGCGGTGTCAAGGGAGGCAGCCTCGGCAACGGTGTACTCGCCGGCCTCGTCAACGGCGTCGGCAACCTTGCAGAAGGAGATCTCCTCGGCCGAATCAATCGTCATGGAGCCAGACTCCAGGGAGACGGTGACCTTGTCGACGCCGCTGATGGCCGAGACCTCCTCGGTGATGGCGTTGACACAGTGCTCGCAGGTCATTCCGTTGATGGTGTACGTCTTGTGCATTGTTCCTCCAGTGTGCTCGGGATCAGGCCTTGACGAGGCGGGCGATGGCCTGGTTTGCCTCGGTGATCTTGTCCTCAGCCTCCTGTCCACCGGCCTGCGCGGCACGAACCACACAGTGACTCATGTGCTCGGCCAGCAGCTCCAGGGACACTGACTTCAGGGCCGAGGTGACTGCTGAGACCTGGGTCAGGATGTCGATGCAGTACTTCTCCTCATCGACCATCCTCTCGAGGCCTCGCACCTGCCCCTCGATTCGCTTGAGGCGACGCAGATGCATCTCCTTGTGTCCGAGGTACCCGTGTTGGGGGTGGTCATGGCAGCCGCAACCTCCACACGCGTCGCTCGACGTCCATTTCTCGACATCGCGACGAGCGGGGATCGGCTCAGGGGTGTGACAGCAGTCATCCGAGTGGGTCATGGTCCTCCTCCATGAGGAGAATACCCTCTGGGGGTATCTGAAGCAAGGGTCGCCTCACCGATCTCAAGACCCCGCTTGAGAGGAGGGGTGGCCCGACGGCACAGCAGTTCGACGCTGGTTGATGATTTTCGTCGGCTCGCCTCGTCTCGGTTCACCCCAGTGACTCTGCGCTTCCCGGACCGGGGGTTTTCGCAACACACCGACGCACCCGAGCCAACCACCCCCAAATCCCGCTCTGACCGGCCCCACAGGCCACTGTCCACTATCCACAGACGTTGTGGATAAGTCTGCTTACAGGGGGCTTTCGAGCTGGTGACACCACCGTTACCCGCACCCATGACGTGGCTCATCCCCAAACCGACACGCCGAAAACTTTCGTCCATTTCCTCACTACGTCACCATCACCCCTGGTCAGAAGTCCTTTCCAGGCGAGTAATCCACGCCACATCCCCAGATCCGCTGAGTTGTCCACACGGTTTCCCCAAGCAGTCCACACGCATCGACTCCTTACCCACAGGGGCTGTGGAAAACTCACCTGCAGGCGATCCGAAATCGTGACACACTCCCACTCGGGAAGGTGTCGGAGCGAGGTTGGAACGTTGTCCTCGCCCTGACGGTAAACGTCGAGATATCCGTCACCCCGTGTCACCCTGAAGGAGCAGTCATGTCCAGCGCACCCGCCGAACCCGGACCATCCCTGGACCGCAACCCTCCCCAGGACCTTGACGCCGAGAAGTCCGTTCTCGGAGCCATGCTCTCCTCCAAGGACGCCATCGCCGACGTCGTCGAGGAGCTCAAAGGTGTCGATTTCTACCGACCCGGACACGAGCTCATCTTCAACACCATCACCGACCTCTACGGTCGCGGCGACCCGGCGGACACCGTCACCACCGCCGACGAGCTCGATCGTCGTGGGGAACTCGAACGCGCCGGTGGACGTCTGTACCTCGCCGAGCTGCTGAGCAACGTCACCGTCACCGCCAACGCGACGTACTACGCCAAGATCGTGGCCGACAAAGCCGTGCTGCGTCGCTTGGTCGAGGCGTCGATCCGAATCGCCCAGATGGGCTACCAGGGCCAGGGAGAGGTCGCCGACATCGTCGACGCCGCCCAACAAACCCTCTACGACGTCTCCACCCGCAAGACGAGCGAGGACTACCACCCGCTCTCCGAGCTGTTCGAGAACACCTTCGACGAGCTGGAGGCCATCGAGGCCCGCGGCGACGCCATGGCCGGCATCCCCACCGGATTCACTGATCTCGACGAGCTCACCAACGGATTCATGCCTGGCCAGATGATCATCGTCGCCGCCCGTCCTGCCATGGGAAAGTCCACCCTCGCCCTGGACTTCGCCCGCGCTGCTGCGATCAAGAACCATCTGGCAGCGGCCATCTTCAGCCTCGAGATGGGTCGCAACGAGATCGTCATGAGGCTGTTGTCGGCGGAGGCTGGGATCGAGCTGCAGCGCATGCGCTCCGGTCGTCTCTCCGAGGAGGACTGGCAGCGCATGGTCGACAAGACCACCCAGATCTCATCGGCCCCGCTCTTTATCGACGACTCCCCCAACCTGACGATGATGGAGATCCGCGCCAAGGCCCGCCGGATGAAGCAGAAGTTCGACCTCAAACTCGTCGTCATCGACTACATGCAGCTCATGACCTCCGGCAAGAAGGTGGAGTCTCGTCAGCTCGAGGTCTCCGAGTTCTCACGCCAGATCAAACTGTTGGCCAAGGAGTTGGAGATCCCAGTCGTCGCACTCTCCCAGCTCAACCGAGGGCCTGAGCAGCGCAATGACAAAAAACCGATGATGAGCGACCTGCGTGAGTCGGGCTCGTTGGAGCAGGATGCTGACGTCGTCATCCTTCTGCACCGCGAGGACGTCTACGACAAGGAGTCCCCGCGCGCCGGGGAGGCTGACATCATCGTCGCCAAACACCGCAACGGACCGACGCGAACGGTTCAGGTCGTCTTCCAGGGCCATTACTCGCGATTCGTCGACATGCAGCGCTGAGACTCCTGGCTCGGTCGGATGTCAACTGATCGCAGTACTCAATCAACCCGCTCGGCACTACCGTGGGGACATGGAAAGCATGCATGCCGTCGCCGTCACACGCTCCCTGCCCGTCACCGATCCCGAGTGTTTCGTTGACATTGACCTGCCGGTACCCGAACCGGGTCCGCACGACCTCCTCGTCGAAGTACAGGCGGTCTCCGTCAACCCCATTGACGTCAAACTGCGCAACGGAGCTGGCACCCCGTCGACGCCCCTGGTGCTAGGTTTCGATGCCGCTTCCGTCGTACGTGCCGTCGGCTCAGAAGTCCACGACTTCGCCGTGGGTGACGAGGTGTGGCACTCCGGGAGCCGCGGCCATCCCGGCACCTATTCCCAGTTCACCCTGGTGGATTCGCGGATCGTCGCGAGGCGTCCGTCATCGCTGACGATCGCCGAGGCTGCCTCTCTGCCGCTGACCACCTTGACGGCCTGGGAGGCACTCGTCGAGCACATTGGTCTGGGGACCCCGGACCAGCGCAATGACAAGGCATTCCTCATGATCGGAGGGGCCGGCGGAGTCGGATCCGCGGCCATCCAGCTCGCCCGCACCATCACCAGCGGACCGGTCGTCGCGACCTCCTCGCGTCCAGAAACCGCCCAGTGGTGTCGCGACATGGGCGCCACCGGAATCATCGACCACCGCAAACCCCTGGCCCCGCAGGTCAGGGACGCCGGGATTGACGGCTTCGACGGCATCCTGTCGGCCTACACCCCGCCGGCGGCCGTGCTGGCCGAGATCATGGCTCCCTTCGGCCACCTCGTCATGATCGACGGCACCGACTCCTTCGACCTCATGGCCTTCAAACCAAAGTCGCTGTCGGTGACCAGCGAGTCGATGTTCACACGTCCACAGTTCGGCACCGCCGACGTCGCCAAACAGGGACAAGTTCTCGCTCGTATCGCGCAGCTGGTGGAGGATGACCGGATCCGCCCGACGATGACCCGCCAGATCGAGGGACTGACGGCTCAGCACGTCCGCGAGGCCACCGAGCTCGTCGAGTCCGGGGCCATGATCGGCAAGGTCGTCATCACGCTGTGACGATCCTCACCAGTCACCCGCACCGTTGCGGATGGCTCAGAACACAACTGAACCCCCGGTTTTGCCGGGGGTTCAGTTGACGTGCGTAGCTGGAGAAAATGAACTCAGGCGGCGTGCTGGCAGGTCGGGCAGGCGCAGTCATCGCAGGTGCAGTTACCGCAGGAATCGCTGCAGTGACCGCACTCGCACTCCTTGTGATCGCACGTCGGGCAGGTGCACTCCTTGCAGCTGCAGTTGGCGCAGGAATCGTCGCAGTGTCCACACTGACAGGTGGTGCACTCGTCGTAGTGGCCGTCGTGCTCGTGGTGAGCGTGACCGTCATGGATGTAGTCCACGTGGTCGTGGTGGATGACAGCCTCGTGGCCGCAGTTCGGGCCGTGGGTGTGGTGGTGGGTCTCAGCGGGACGATGCTCAGTGGTGACAGTCATGGTCGTGCTCCTTCATGTGGTTGAAGGCGTCCAGAAAGATGGACGCCACATGGTCGTCAATGAGCGAGTACATGGCTTTCTGCCCGTCCTTACGCGCAGATACGAGATGCGCGCTTCGCAACACCTTGAGGTGATGGGAGACCAGCGGCTGCTTGACGCCGACGATCTCCGACAGTTCTCCAACCGATGCCTCACCATCAGTGAGGCGATTGACGATCCGTGCCCGAATCGGATTCGCCAAGGCGGAGAACAGCCGAACGACGGGGTCGAATTCCCCCGATTCCACGTTCTTGCTCATGTCCACGACTGTATATCAGGAGATTTGTATATACAACTATTTTGATGGTTATCATTCTCATCTTCATCTGGGTGGCACCGCCCGGTTCGGTACCTAGACTCGGGTTATGAAGTTGAACAAGGCTGAAGACGTCAACACCGCCGAGGTCGCCGACACCCTGGGAGCGACCTACCTGGGTGCCTTTGGCGCCTCCCACGGATTGGCGAAGAAGATCGGCGCATGGCCCGTGACTGCTGCGACCCGCACCCCCTGCAACATCCTGTGCGACGCCACGAAATGATCGACCTGTCGGCGCCCGCCACTGACGTTGCCCCCTCACTCCTCGGGGCGACGATCTGGCACGGACCGGTGGGAGTCCGCCTCACCGAGGTCGAGGCGTACATGGGGCTCGACGATCCCGCATCCCATGCCTTCCGTGGACCGACTCCACGTGCCCGCGTGATGTTCGGACCGCCCTCCCACGTCTACGTGTACCTGTCCTACGGCATCCATCGCTGCGTGAACCTCGTCTGCTCCCCCGATGGTGTGGCCTCGGCAGTGCTGCTGCGCGGCGGACGGGTGGTCGCCGGCGAGAACGACGCTCGCCTTCGCCGCGGAGGAGTCCCCGAGAACCGTCTCGCCTGCGGACCGGGAAATATGGGCTCGGCCCTGGGAGCAACCCTCGACGAGTCCGGGGACCCGGTGGAGCTCATCAGCCCCGTCGCCACCTCGACGTCGGGATGGCGGCTTCAGCCCGCGGACCACGCGGTCGAATTTCGTCAAGGCCCCCGGGTGGGAATCAGCAGAAACGTCAACGCTCCCTGGCGGTGGTGGATCCCGAGGGACCCGACGGTGTCCGGGCCTCGGAAGTAGGAATCAAGCCAGCCGGGTGCCGTGAAGGACGCCTTCTGGACCACGCGTCTCACACACCTGGCTCACCGTGACGAAAAATCCCGACTCGCGAAGGGTCGTATCACTCCAATGATGTGAGCCCTTCGCGAGTCGGGATTTTTCGACGCCAGGTGGGAGGGAACGTACAAAGGCCGGGACCCGCCCCCACAGCAGGTCCCGGCCGACTCCGGATCACAGGGGTCCGGCGAAACTGAGCCCCACCATCGAGGAGCGGTCTGGCTCAGTAGGTCTCCTCGATCAGTCGAGCAGGTTGTCCGACAGTCCGAGGGAGTGGTGCAGCAACCACACCGGATGGACGATCTTCACTCCCGAGGACTTCGAGATCTGCCAACGGCAGGTCTCGGTGTCACACACGCCGATGCCCTCGTTGTGATCCTGCATGTGCTTGAACACACCTGCACCGATCTTCTGAGCAACCTCGTAGCGCTCGGCCTTCAGCCCGTAGGTACCGGCGATGCCACAGCACGGCTCATTGGACTCCAGCACCTTGACGCCCGGGATGAGCTCCATGAGCTGCACGGCCGGGAATCCCATGCCCTGGCTCTTGACCTGGCAAGGCTGGTGGTAGGGAACTGTGATGTCGACCGGACGGAACTGTGAGGCGTCGAGCTCGCCGTTGCGGTACTCATCCATGAGGAACTCCGAAAAGTCCCGAGAGCGCACCGACACGTCGTGCAGACGAGGATCGTCAACACCCATGATCTCGTGAGCCTCATGCTTCATCATTCCGACGCAGGAACCCGACGAGGACACGATCGTCAGCCCCTTCCCGAGGCTGATGATCTTGTCGCACAGGTTGAGGATGTCTTTGGTGGCACCCTCGAACAGGCCATTCGACTGCTTGGCCAGGCCGCAGCAGCCTTGCTTCGGCACGAGCACCTCGTAGCCCAGGTGCTCAAGAACCTCGATGGACTTCTTGGAGGTCTCAGTCTCGAAGTAGCCGCCAGCGCAGCCCTGGAAGAAGACGATCGGCCCCTTGGTGGCCGGCTTGGCCGGCTTATGATGACGCATCCACTTGCTCAGGGTCTCAGTCTGAGCGGTCGGCATCGGCGCATCGCGGTGGACCTTGATGATCTTCTCGACGGCGATGCGAATCGCCTTCTGCTTGAGGCCCCAGTTGGCCAGCGGAGCAATCGGGGACAACACGCGTCCCTCAAGGGTGGTCAACGGGATGAGGCGGTCACGCAGCGGAACACCATTCTGGTGCTTCATCTTGGCGGAGGCCTGCTCGTTGAGTTCGGCAATCTTCACGCCCTGCGGGCAGTGCAGAGTACAGATACCGCAGAAGTTGCACCACTCGAGGGAGTGATCAACGGAAGCTCCATCGCGGTAACGCTCACCCTGCGGACCGTTGTATTTCGGTCCGGTGTAGAGCGGGGTGGCCTTGGCAACCGGGCACATCGTCTCGCAGATCGTGCACTTGACGCAGGCGTCGAGCGACTGACGCGAGGCCTCGTGTCCGGCGAATGTCTCCTCGATAACACCCATGATCAGTTCCTTTCCTTGGCCGCGGCACCGGCCCCGACCGATGACAGGATGGCATCTGCGGCCTTGATGGCCGAGCCGAGGGCGATGCCCTCACCCGACTTTTCCTGCCACCTGGTGGCACCGGCGATGACGCTGCCGGCGGCGTAGACGTTGGAATGGACGGGCTTGCCCTGGTACGTGACGAGCATGTTGTCATCGACCTCAACGCCGCACTGGAACAGTGGCTGCGCCGAGCCCCAGTAGTCGCCGTGGATCAAATCCTCCTCCTTGACGCCATCCGGCATGGTGACCGGGAGGTCGAGGATGGTCTCGTGCAGCTGGCCGTGGGAGTCGAGCTTGAGGGCTCCGGACTCGAAGCCGCCACCGGCGAGGACGACGGCGTCAGCCTTGATGTCCTTGCCGGAGCCGGCAGTGCCGACATGCACGGAGACGACCTTGCCGTCGACAACCTTGCAACCAGTGACCTTGGAGCCGAGCATGTAGTCGACGCGCTCGTTCTTGGCAATCACGACGAGCTTGTTGTTGAGACGCATGCCGGGCACACAGGGCGGCAGGGAGGCGATCTCGAACACCTTGGCGCCGAGGATCTTGCTGAAGTCGGCCAGAACCTCGTCGTGGTTGTCGATGCCGAGGACGGCCGGCAACGCCACGATCTCACCGGGCTTGATGAACCCCTTGAGACTTTCGGCCAGCACCCGTCGGGTACGGGCGTTGTCGAGGGAGCGAGCCATGTTCAGGCCGGAAGCGTCGTACTCACCCTCGCGGGGCTCGAAGTCGACGACGACGGCGCGGGCGGAGGCATGGCCACCGCCGGGCAGCTCAGTGCGGTCAATGTTCTGGGCGATGAGGCCGGCGTGGAAGTCCTTGTACTGAGCCAGGCCGATGACGACGACCGTGTCGCCGTCCTTGAGGTTGCCATTGATCATCGACGGCGGGACCAGGGCGGTAGGACGGATCGCGCCAACAGCGGTCGGCAGATTGATCGTCGACTCGGCGTCGCCGACCAGGAAGGACTCACCGACGACCTCACACAGGAAGTCGATGCCCTCCTTGACAGCTTCCACGCCGATCTTGGCGTAGGGGTGCTCGGGATGCTCGGAGGCGTACTTCTTGACGGCCTCGTAAGGCTTCTCGACGCGCTCAGGGGTGTAACCGAGGACGTCAATGGTGCCCTGGCCCAGCTGCAGGCCGCCGACACCCTTGGTGACGAGGGTCACACGGGCGCCACCACGGCGAAGACGCAGGGCGGCGGTCAGGCCGGCCAAGCCCGATCCGACAACGACGACGTGCGGCGCCTTGAAGCGGTCGGAGGTCGGCGATGAGGTGGTAACGGTTGCGGTGCTCACAGCTCGACCTCCTGCTGCGGGGTGGGAAGGTGCTCGACGTCGAAGGTGCCCTGGAAGATCCAGTCATCGAGGGCAGTCTGACGAACCTGCTCGCCGTAGAGGATCGGCCACAGGCCGATCCACCGGTTCTTGAGGAACAGACGCAGCAGACCGGTGGCGCGCTCGGCGTCGATGTTACCCTCCTCGACGGCAACGCCGGTGGCGCGCATCGAGCAGAAGCCGCCCTGGCAGGGGCCCATGCCCAGACGCAGCTGACGACGCAGGTCGTCGAAGGTGGCGTCGGGCTGCTCGGCCAGCAAGTCGGTGAACATCTTGCGGCTCATCAGCTCACACTCACAGATGATCTGGTCGTCGAGCTTCTTAGACATCGGGACGGCTTCGGGATCGCCACCGCGAACCAGACCGGTGCTCGCGCGACGCTCCTCGTTCTCGCCCAGACGATGGGTGATGAGGTAGTTCTTGCCGGCGGTCGAACCGGGCACGACTTCCTCGGCGGTGCGGCAGGGACGATCGTCACCCAACTGCTCACACATGACGTCGACGACGTTCTTGGCCATCAGACGGTAGGTGGTGAGCTTGCCGCCGATGATCGTCACGATGCCGTTGACGCCATCGCGGGAACCGTGGTCAAGAATGCTCATGCCGCGAGACATGTGACGAGTGTCGGTGGCGGAGACCCGCTTGTCCTTGAACAGCGGGCGGGCACCGGCCCAGGCGTGCACGGCTCGGGCGTCGCGGAATCCGGGGACCAGGGCCTCGCCGGAGTCGAGCATCTGCTGCACCTCGTTGCGCGGGATGGACAGACGCTCCGGATCATCGGCCTTGACGTCGGTGGTGCCGATGATTGACACGGTGTGCACCGGCACGAGGATGTCGCCGTCAGCCGGGTAGATACAGCGGTTGACAACCGTGTTCACCAAGCGGTGGTTCATGGCGATCATGATGCCGCGACCCGGGACGACGTCGACGTCGTGGCAGCCGACGAGCTCGGCAATACGTCCGGCCCACGGACCGGCGGTGTTGATGACGAACTTGCAGTCGATGCGGATCTGCTCGTCGTGCTTCAGGTCGTGGGCGACGACAGCGCTGATCTGGTCACCCTCGCGGATGATCTCGGTGACAGCGGTGTAGGTCATCACCTTGGCGCCGTACTCAATGGCGGAGTGCGCAGCACCCCACACCATCTGCCAGCCATCCACCGAGCCGTCGCGAACAGCAAAGGCACGCTTGATGCCAGGGTTGAGGCGGGGCTCGCGGCGCAGTGCCTCCGTAGTGGAAATCTCCTCGAAGGGCACCTTGGACTTCTTGGCGCCCTCGACCCACTGATCGGAGAACTCCAAGTCATCCTCGGGGGTCACCACGAAGAGGCCGCCAGTCTTCTCAACGGCATCAGCGTGGATCCGGGTGACGATCTCGTTTTCCTCGGCGCACTCCGTTGCCGACCCGGAATCCGAGACGACATATCGCCCACCGGAGTGGAGCAGGCCGTGGTAACGACCGGTGGTTCCTTGGCCGAGGTCGGCCTTGTCCAACAGAACGGCGCGGTATCCACGCATCGCGACGTCCCGCACGACGCCCGCACCGGTGGCACCGCCACCGATGACGACGACGTCTGCGTCCATGGTCCTCATTGAATGCTCCCTTCGAAAACATCCGGCATGTGGGGTGTGACGTAAGGGGTTATCGCTGCCCCGCCACCGTTGCCAGGTACTCGTCAAGGTTAGGGAAAACAATGGGTCACAACCACTTGAACCGGCTTTTGTGCATGTTCGTGCAGACCCCTGGGAACAGACGTGCAAACGGCCTCATGGCGCGGTTTTCGCTCGCCCGTAGCGCGTTTCCGACGTCGGAATATAGGCAAAAAATAGCTTGTTTAAATAATGGAACGACAATTGCGGGAATAGCCACTCAACCCCGCTCTGGAGTAACTTCCGCCGCGTCATCACGTGATCTCGTCGGTACCGCCCGACACAGCTGAGCCAGGCCCCGACAACACAGCCCTGCCGACAGGAGCCGGGCTCGCGGTCGCAACGCTGTGAGCGAACGGGTCACTCCACCGGAGTCTCAGCTGGCTCCCCGGACAGCACCTTGGCGATGTTGCGAGCAGCCAGCCGACTCATGGCCTCGCGGGTCGGCAGGGCAGCTGATCCGATGTGTGGCAGCAACACGACGTTGTCCATCGTCAGCAGGTCCGCGGTGATCGTCGGTTCGTCCTCGAAGACGTCCAGTCCGGCACCGGCGATCGACCCAGCCTTGAGGGCTTGAACGAGAGCAGCTTCATCAACACATGCACCACGAGCGGTGTTGACGAGGTAGGCGGTCTCCTTCATGGCAGCCAAGGCGTCAGCATTGACGACATGGCGGGTCTGGTCGGTGAGCGGGCAGTGCAGGGAGACGACGTCAGAGGTGGCGAAGAGCTCGTCCAGCTCGACGCGACGAGTCGGCTGGGTGTTCGGGTTGACCGCGTCGATCGCTG
Source organism: Cutibacterium nasicola (assembly GCF_051303185.1). Classification (GTDB taxonomy): domain Bacteria; phylum Actinomycetota; class Actinomycetes; order Propionibacteriales; family Propionibacteriaceae; genus Cutibacterium. The sequence continues at coordinate 238,969 of NZ_JBPPGE010000003.1, forward strand.
CGACATCCTTCTCGTGGCGGGCGTTGTAGATGACGTTCATGCCGAACGCAGCACCGCGTCGGGCCATGGCCTCGCCAATCTGCCCCAGGCCGATGATGCCGAGGGTGGCTCCCTGCACCCCGGCACCCAGCATGAAGGTGTGGTCGTAACGCCAAGGCTTGCCGGCGCGCACCCAGCGCTCCGCCTCGCCGGTGCGACGGGTGACCTCGAGCAGCAGGGTGAAGGCAAGATCCGCTGTGGCCTCATGAAGGACGCCCGGGGTCGAGGTGACGACGACTCCGGCTCGCCTTGCTGCGTCAAGGTCAATGTTGTTGAACCCAGCGGCGCACTGTCCGATGACCTTGAGCTTCTCGCCCTTCCCGATCATCTCGGCGTCGAGAGGGTCGGACAAGCTCGTCAGGAGTGCGTCGGCGGTGGGGATCCGGTCGGCGAGTTCTTGGCGATCCATGAAATGGTCGCCTCCCACCGTCTCGTGACCGGGAAGTTCCTCGTTGACAACGGACATGAGCTGCGGCGTGGTGACGATGATGCGAGCCATGGCATCACTGTAGGTGAGCACGACCCGCCGCCACAGGAGGTCGCACACATTGATGCAGTGTGCAACACTTGCGCTGTGCAGATATCGCAGGGCGCAACGACATCGGAGGGATTGAATCCCAACCATGCCGATGTCGAGACGGCGCTGCAGGCGTCATGGGCCCTCGTCGACGTCGCGGCCCGATCCCTCGTCGAACTTGCCGAGGACGTCAGTGCCCCCCAGTACCGACTTCTCGTTCTCATCGACGCAGGGGTGACGCGCGGGGTCGACCTGGCCCAAGACCTGGAGGTTCACTCCTCAACCATCGCGCGGATGGTCGAGCGCCTCGTCACCAAGAAACTCATCGACCGCTCCCCCGACCCCCACGACCGTCGCGCCAACGTCCTCTCCCTCACCCCGCGTGGCTCAGAGCTCGTCCAGGACGTCAACGAGCATCGTCGACGTCAGCTCATCGACCTGCTCAACCATCTGGAACCAGGACAGATCGAGACCGTCGTCACCGGGTTCACCCTGTTCACCCGCGCCGCCGAGGCCAGTGGCCACGGCACTCCCACTTCCGATCGCTCCTGCCCAGAGGACCCCAGCCAGCAATGACCGAGACCGCCGTCCATCCCGAGGCCCGAGCCGCGTGGGCCAAACGTTTGAGACGTCTGCGCCGCGCCCTCGTCCCGCACCGCCCGAAAGCCTTCCGAGACTCCCTCAACCGATGGCTGCTCATGGGCACGGTCATCGGGATCGTCTCGGGTATCGGCGCCATCATCTTCTTCTTCTGTCTGGAAACCGGTACCCACTACCTGTTGGAGACCTTGGGTGGGTACACCCCGCCGGGCACCCTTGGTGAAGGAGGCGGCAAGCCGGGAACCGGCCTCACCCGGCCCTGGGCCATCCCACTGATCGTCACCGGTGGCGCGCTGGTCTCAGGCATCCTGGTGCACTTCGTCGCCCCCACTGCCAAGGGTCACGGCACTGACAACGCCATTCACGCCGTCCACCACGACCCGACGGCACTCAAGGGCAAGGTCGCGGCCGTCAAGATCATCGCCTCGTCGCTCATGATCGGTTCCGGAGGCTCAGGTGGTCGTGAGGGCCCCACCGCCCAGATCAGCGCCACCGTCATCTCCTCGCTGTGCAAAAAGCTCAAGATCACCACACCGGACGCCCGCATCGCCGTCTCGGCAGCGACCGCGTCGGGCATCGGCGCAATCTTCCGTGCTCCGCTGGGTGGCGCCCTGCTGGGTGCTGAACTGCTCTATCGCGACGACATGGAATCCGACGCGATCATGCCGTCCCTGGTGTCCTCGATCGTCGCCTTCGCCGTCTTCGGATCGGTCTACGGTTTCGAGCCGATCTTCGGATCGCTGAGTGGGGTGCAGTTCTCCCAGCCCCTACAGCTCATCTGGTACGTTCTGCTCGGCCTGGCTGCCGGCCTCATGGGCAAGCTCTACGTCGGCGTCTTCTACGGCGGTACCACGTTGTTCGGCCGGCTCGAGAAGGTTCCTGGCTGGCTCGTCCCCGCCATCGGCGGCCTCGGCGTCGGCCTGCTCGGCCTGGTCATTCCGGCCGCCCTGGGAACCGGTTACGGATCGGTGCAGCAGGAGATGTTCGCCGACAACCTCATGCGTATGCCCCTTCTCATGGTGCTGGCGATCCCGTTCGCCAAGATCCTCTCGACGACCCTGTCGATCGGCTCGGGTGGTTCGGGTGGCGTCTTCGGCCCCGGCATGGTCATCGGCGGCGCCACCGGAGCTGCGCTGTGGCGGCTCCTCGAAGGCCTGCCGGGTATCCCGTCCTCACCGATGAGCTTCGTCATCGTCGGCATGATCGCCTGCTTCGGATCGGTGGCCCACGCCCCGCTCGGCATGCTGCTCATGGTCGGCGAGATGACCGGGAACCTGTCGATGCTGGCTCCCGGCATGATTGCCGTCGCCGTGGCTGGACGAGTGGTCGCAGACACCTCGATCTACACCTCCCAGCTCAAGGACCGCCTGGAAGGTCGTCGCGTCCACGCCATGGGTCGCGTCACGAAGCCAGCCGAGGCCAAGCCCGAGAACGAGGTGGCCAGCCCGAAGCCGTTCACCGATGAACCGGCAACCAAGAACACCGACGGCACGAAGACCGCCCTGCCGAAGAAACCAGTTCTCGGCAAGCCGATCCTGGGCAGGACAGAGGCCCGGCCCGTCGTCGTGGAATCCCCTGAATCCGCGTCCACGACACCCCAGGCGACGGCAACGGCCTCCGACCGGGTGCGTGCCGCGGCGTCGACCAAGATCGTCCCGGAGGTCATTCGGGCTGGGGACCGCAAGCGGGAACTCCTCGCCCGGTCGCCCGAGCCGCCGGAGGACCCGGGCCCCTCGCCCGCCTGATCTCGACCGGTCCCGTCCGGGTCAGCCCGCCCTCAGTCAGTCGTCGGGCGGAACGGGCTGCGTCCATCGTGGAGCGACCATGCGACCCCGACGAGGTACAGCACGACGACGAGACCACCGGTTGACAGCAACTGGGCGCGCACATCGGGCGCGAACATCCCCAGCACGATGATGCCCATCAACAGGATCATCGAGGCCCAGGACACCACTGGGAATCCCTTGATGCGCATCGGCAGCTCAGTGCCCTCGCTCTCAACCCGACGACGCAGCACGTACTGGGAACAGATCGTGAAGAAGTAGGTGACGATGATCGTCGAGCCGACGATGTTGAGCAGGGTCCCGAGCACGGCGTCACCCCACTTGAAGGTCGCCAGCACGCAGCAGAATCCGAAGAGCACACTGGCGAGGACGGCTACTGCAGGCACCGACCGTCCCCTCGTCCGCGTCGCGGCGCGGGGAGCCATGCCACGCTCGGCCAGGGAGCCGAACATTCGGGCTGCGCCGTAGAGGTTGGCGTTGAGGGAACTGAGCAGGGCGAGGACGATGACCAGGGTCATGATCTCGGAAGCGGCCGGGATACCGGCGCGGTCAAGCACGGCGACGAAGGGGGAGGTACCGAGCTTGGGGTCGTCCCAGGGAACCGCGATGACCATGATGGCCACCGAACCCATGTAGAACAGCAGGATTCGCCAGACGATGGTCCGGACCGCGCGGGAGACGTTGTGAGCCGGGTCCTCGGTCTCGGCAGCGGCCACGGCCATGATCTCGATGCCACCGAAACTGAAGGTCACCATGAGGAGGGCGGCTGCGACACCGGACCACCCGTTGGGCATGAACCCACCGTGCTCGACGAGGTTGGACGCTCCGGCTGCGGGAGCTGCCAATACGCCACAGATGAGCAGCACGCCGATGACGAGGAAGACGAGGACGGCGGCCACCTTGAGCAGGGCGAACCAGAACTCGAACTCCCCGAAGCGGTCGACCCCCAGCAAGTTGATGGCCGTCAGGACGACCAGGAAGATGAGTGTGAGCAGCCACACCGGCGCTATCGGCCACATCGCGACGAGGGTTGCCGCCGCTGCGATTGCCTCGGCCGCGACGACGATGACCAACTCGATCCACCAGACCCAGCCCATTGCGAACCCGGCAGCCGGGCCCATGGCACGCGAGGTGTAGACCGAGAAGGCGCCGGAATCGGGATCGGCCGCAACCATCTCGCCGAGCATGTACATGATGACGATCACGAGCAGACCGGCGACGTCGTATGCCACCAGGGTGGCCGGACCAGCCGCCGCAACCCCTTTGCCAGAGCCGACGAAAAGCCCGGTTCCGATAGCCGAGCCAAGGCTCATCATCACGAGATGACGGCCCTTCATCCGGGGCTTGCCTCCGGCAGGGCCCGTGGACGCCCGCGTGACGTCCGTCGTCTGTGTGGCCATGGTCGCTCCTCACCTGCGTGTGGGTGAGGTTGATGTTAGGGCCGAGTCCACTGACTGGAGACTGCTGTTTCCGTAGGTGGGACGGACCACAACTGACACGACCGACCTTCGAGGGTCATTCAGGATCGGCCAGCTGGCTCCTCTCCTCCTTGACGAGGCCGTCGCACATGCGGCTGAGAATGGTCTCCAGGTCGTCGAGATGACCGTGGTCCAAACCACCGAAGACAACCCGCCGCACCAAGGCCGCATGACCCGGGGCAGCCTGCTGCAACGCCGTCATCCCCTGATCGGTGAGGTGAATGATGGCTCCGCGGCCATCGGAGCAACAGACACGACGCTCGACGAGACCGCGTTTCTCCATACGGGTGAGGTGATGGGACAGCCTCGACCGTTCCCATCCCATGTGCTCCGACAGCGCGACGACCCTCATCTCAGCGTCGTCGGCCTCCGAGAGCCGGACGAGGACCTCGAAATCCTGCACGGACAGCTGCGAGTCGCGCGACAGCTGACGATTGAGCACGGCTGGCAGGGTCGTCGTCACTTCCAACCACAGGCGCCAGACGCGCTGTTGGTGATCATCCAGCCACACGGTGCGATCCTCTGTCACTGTGCCTCCTTTGTCACTGAGTATAGGGGCCCAGTAGGCACGCCAGAGCCCTGGAAACTTCCTGTTATTGACGTGTCACCTTTCTTCTGCCATCATAGTTGACACATCAATCAGAACATCCGGAGAACGAGGAGAATCACATGACTGACGTCACCGCTGTCAACGGCACCTTCACCATCGACCCTGCCCACTCCCGTCTGGGCTTCATCACCCGCCACGCGATGATCACCAAGGTACGTGGATCCTTCGACGAGTTCGCCGGTACCGCTTCGGGCAACGGTTCCGACACCTCCAGCGTGTCCGTCGAGGTCACCGCCCAGACGGCATCGTTGACGACGGGCAACGCCGACCGGGACACTCACGTGACGTCCGCCGACTTCCTCGACGCCGAGAACCACCCCACCATGACGTTCCGCTCCACCTCGGCTGCCATCACCGACGACATCCTCGAGCTGACCGGCGACCTCACCATCAAGGGAGTGACGAAGTCCCTGACGATCCCGTTCGAGTTCGGTGGCGAGGCTCTCGACCCGTTCGGCAACACCCGCATCGGTTTCGAGGGACGCACCAAGATCTCCCGCAAGGACTTCGGCCTGACCTGGAACGCCGCTCTGGAGACCGGCGGCATGCTGGTGTCCGACGAGGTTGCCCTGGAACTCGAGATCAGCGCCATCAAGCAGAACTGATTGCCACAACTCCACCAAAACCTTGACGTGACAAGCCAGAACACTGACGGAACATCCGTTGCGCAGAAGTGTCCGCGTCGTCTCCTACCGTGTAGCCATGACGAGATTCCTCCATACCTCGGACTGGCAACTGGGGATGACTCGGCACTATCTGTCCAAGCGGGGCGACGACGACCCGCAGGCACGATTCACTGCCGATCGCATAGAGACGGTGCGCCGACTGGGCGAGGTCGCCCGGCAGGAAGAATGCGACTTCGTCGTCGTGGCCGGCGACGTCTTCGAGACCCAGAACGTTTCTGCTCAAATCATCGCCCGTAGCTGCGAGGCGATGGCCTCCATCGGTCTGCCCGTGTATCTCCTCCCGGGAAACCACGACAGCCTGGAGCCCGGATGCTTGTGGGATGGAACGGAGTTCACCCGTCGCTGCCCCGACAATGTCCACGTCCTGCGCGATCAGACGGAAGTCGACGTCACTGATGCCAATGGCTCCGTCATCGCGACGATCGTCGCCGCTCCCCTGACGACCCGGCACCCATCGACGGATCCACTGGCAGAACTCGCCACCAGTCTGGAGCCCACCCAGGCCCCTCGCATCCTGGTTGGTCACGGCCAGTTGGAGGGGTTGTCGGGTGACACCCGGGAAGCCCTCATCTCGCGGGCTCCTCTGGACAACGCCATTGCCCGTGGCGCGTTGACGTACGTCGCTCTGGGAGACCGCCACATCGCATGGCCGGTCGGCGACGACCACGCTGCAATTCGCTACAGCGGCACCCAGGAGACGACGAGCTTCGACGAGGACACCGTCGGCACAGCAGTCGTCGTCGATCTCACCGACCCTCTCACCTGCACGACGATCGAGGTTGGCACCTGGTTGCACGCCCGGATCAGCCAGGAGGTCGCCGGCGAGGCAGACCTGGAGGCCTTGACGGACCGGTTCAAGTCCTTCGACCACCGGGACCGCACCATCATCCGCTATGACCTGCACGGCCAGCTCACCATCTCCCAGAAGGCCGAGCTCGACGAGATCATTGCCGACCACGAGACGGTCTTCGCGAGCTTGGAGCCCAGTGAGAACCGCCACGATCTCACCGTCGTCGGGGATGACGCCAGCCTGGCCGGCGCCGATCTGCCGAACTGGGTGAGGGATGCTGCTGAGGAATTGTCAGACATGTGTGCCACCAACGAGGACGCCGTCGCAGCCCTGACCCTCCTGCACCGTCTCGTGAACGCAGAGAATCCCGCGACCGCGACCCACCCTGCGGAGGTGTCCCGATGAAGCTGCATCGCATCCATGTCGAGAACTTCAAGGCCATTGATGAGCGCACCTTGGAGTTGCCCGATGCGGGAATCGTCGTGGCGACCGGCCCCAATGAGGTGGGAAAGACCTCAATGGTCGAGGCGCTGGACCTGGTTCTCGGCACCAAGTACAAGGCCTCCTCGAAGGCGCAGGAAGTCCGACAGGCCCAGCCCTACGGCACGTCGCTCCCGGTCGTCGTCGAGGCCGAGATGACCATCGGTGAGCATCGCTTCGTCCACCGCAAGAGCTTCCTCACGGACAAGGAGTCCTCGTTGAGGTTCATCTCCGGTCCGCGGGCCGGGCAGATCATCACCGGCGACGAGGCCGTCAAGACGATGGAGACCCTGCTCGCTGGTGCGGACATGACGCTGTGGAATGCCCTGCGGCTCATGCAGGCCAGCGGCCTGTCGCCACTGCGGTTGGACTCCTCCACGGCCCTGACAGCAGCGCTCGAACAGACGGGCGGTCAGAAACCCGACGAAGGCTCGATCGGTGGTCTCATGGACCGAGTCCGTGCCGAGTACGAGGTGTACTACCAACCCACCACCGGCAAGGAACGCAAGGGAGCTTTCCAGGAGCGGGAGCAACTGAATGCGGTCAGTGAGGAACTCGAGGAGGCCGCTGCGCGTCTCAAGGAGGTCGACGAGGTCGTCGAGGCCCTGAGCAGGATCAATGAGCAGATCCGTCACGACCACGACGTGGTGGCATCGAAGACGATCGAGTGTCAACAGGCCAAGGCTGCTCTCGACAGTCTCACCGAGTTGGAGGCGGAGGTTGAGGCCACCAGTCGCGCCGCCAAGGACGCGGCGCAGCATCACGCCGAGGCCACATCCGCTCACGAGGTGCGAGTCACACTCGTTGCCAGCCTCACCGCAGCTCGCGACAGACACGAGCAGTGCAAGCAGCTGGCCACCGAGAACACCGAGAGGGGCCGGGCCCTCGCCACTGAACTCGCGCAGGCCCAGGGCGCCCTCGACGACGCCACGTCCAAGGTCGCTGAGGCCGAGACTGCGCAGGAGGAAGCACGACGTACCCTCGCCGCCGTGCGAGCCAGGGAGGAGGCCACCAAGGCACGCAAGAAACTGGACCGGGTCACCGAGCTCAAGGAGCGCATCTCCGCAGGACAGCACCGTCTCGAATCCGAGAAGGTGACGAACCAGCTGCTGACCAAGCTCAAGAAAGCCGTCAAGGCCGACGACCTCGCCCGGGAAGCAGCGGCGCTGGCGAGCACCCAGCTCATCATCGAGCACCTGGACGGGAAAGATCCACTACGGATCGACGGCACCGAGCTTGACCTGCCCGTCGGCCAGACGAGCCAGCGCAGCGTCGACGGCGAGCTCGTCATGGAGATGGGCGATGCCTGGCGGCTGAGAATCTCCCCCACCTCCGAGGTCATGAACCTGGGACGTGACGCGGAGAAGGCGCACCACGCGGTCGTGTCCCTCCTCGCGGAGCTCGGCGTGGCCAGTCTGGAACAGGCCGAGGCCCGCATGGCCGAGCGCAAGGTTCTCCAGTCAAACCTCGCCTCCTGGCAAGAACAGCTGGAGCGTGAGCAGGGCGAGAGCACCATTCAGGAACTCGAGGCGCTGGCCGACCAGGCCAGTGAGGAGGTTTCCCTCCCGGCCTCGGAAGCCCAGAAGCTGGAGGATGACGCCGTCGCCACGGCCAACGACGCTCGTAATGCCGAACGCCAGGCCCAGGCCCGCGTCAAAGCGGTGGACAAACGTGGCGCGGAAGCCCACGACAAGGCATTCCGCGCCAATATCGACCTCGACAATGCGGCTGAGACCGTTGCCCGACTCGCCGAGGAACTTGCCGCCGCACGGGAAACCATCCCGGACGACGCCCTCCTCGACGCCCTCACGACCGCCGAGGAGAAGGACCGCGTCGCAAAGGCCGACGCCGACCGCGCCGCAGCCACCCTCGCCGAACGTAACCCTGACCAGGTCCACGCCGAGGCCGAGGGGAGCCAGCTGGCTCTCAGCAAGGCAACCGCTCGCCTCAAGGAGGACACCGATCGTCAGTTGGAGCTCAAGGGGCAGCTGCTGGGCCTGGGTCGCCAGGAACGCCAGGCCGACGTCGATGCCTTGACCAGCAGGAAGCACCAGCTCTCCCGACGCGTTGCCGGGCTGGAAAGCCGGGCACGATCGACGAAGCTGCTGTACGACACCCTCAGCCGTCACCTCGACCAGGTGCGCCAGTCCTACGTGGCCCCGTTCACCAGCGAGATCGACCGGATCGGTAGGGCGGTGTTTGGTCAAGATCTCCACGTCGAGATCGACTCCACGCTGACGGTGGTGGCTCGCCAGCTCAAGGGCGCACGCCTGGAATGGGATCAGCTGTCATCAGGGGCCCGAGAACAGCTGGGACTGGTGGTCCGACTGGCAGCGGCTCGCCTCATTGACCCCGATGACGGAGTGCCCGTGATTCTTGACGATGCCTTGGTCTACTCAGACCCGGTGAGGGTCAGGCACATCCTCACCGAGGTCGCCCAAGGAGCTCGGACGAGTCAGATCGTCGTGCTCACCAGTGCGCCTGAGAGGTACGACTCGGTTCCTGGGGCCCACCAGGTCCGGTTCGACTGAACCGATCCGTCATTCGAGGGAGCTGGTCCGAGGCCGATCGGCCTCGGACCAGCGAACCAGCCGGAGCTCGCTCAGGCCCCGGTCCGCATCCAGGCATCCCCGTGAGCCCGCCAGGCCAGAATTGCGCAGCGCACGGCCATGAATCCACCGAAGGCGATCCACAACCAGACGACCGCGGCCACCGGGTCTGCCGGAGCCCAAAGATGAACCGCCAATGCCATCGGCAGATACACCACGAACATGATCACCTGGGCCCCCGACAACCAGCGCCCGTCACCAGCTCCGATGAGTACTCCGTCGAGAACGAAGGCTGGCCCAGCGATGACCTGCTCAACAGCCATGACGAGTAGACCAACCGCCACCGCCCGGTGAACTGCCGGATCATTCGTGTAGATGGCAGGAACCCACTGGTGGAATGCTGCCAGAAGAGCCCCGATGACAACTCCGGCCCACACTCCCCACCGGGTCATGGTGCCGGTCAAGGACCGGGTACGGCGAGTGTCGCCAGCTCCCAAGCTCGCTCCCGTCAGGGCCTGGCCAGCGATGCCGAGGGCGTCCATCGTCATGAGGAGCAGGTTCCAGATCGTCATCGTCACTTGGTAGGAAGCCATGGTGACGGCTCCCGCTCGTGCTGCCACCCATGTCGTCACGTAGAGGGCAGCCCGCAGCGCGAGGGTACGAATGAGTAGCGGAACACCATCGCGCAGGCTCGAGGCGATACCACCCAGGTGGGGCACCAGGCTCAACTCCAGACCATGGGTACGTATTCGCAACACCCATACCAGGGCCACCGCCATGGCGATCTGGCACATCAGGGTGCCCACTGCTGATCCCTCGATCCCCCAGCCCATTCCGAGCACGAACCACAGGTTGAGCACCAGGTTGAGGCTGAAGGTGATGACGGTGACGACCAAGGGCGTCCGGGTGTCCTGGAATCCTCGCAGTACGCCGGTGACGGCCATCGTTGCGAGCATGGCGGGCACACCAAACCCAGTGATGCGCAGATATCGTCCGGCCTGTTCAGCGACCACCCCGCTGGCACCGAACCACCCGGCAACCGTCGTCGGTATGACGACCAGCATGATCGCGACGAGGACTCCGATGATGACGGACAGCCAGAGTCCGTCAACACCAGCCTGAGCCGCACCGTGCCGATCCCCCGCCCCCATCCGGCGCGAGGACGTGGCCGTCGTCGCATAAGCGAGGAAGACGAAGAGGCCCGTGAACGTCGTCAGGGCCGCCGAGGCAACACCGAGACCGGCCAACTGGTCGGTGCCCAAGTGGCCGACGACGGCGGAATCAGCGACGAGGAACAACGGCTCCGCCACCAAGGACAAGAAAGCGGGTACCGCCAGATTCAGGATCTGGCGGTACCCGGCCTCAGCTGTGGAGTCCGTATTGTGATCTGCTCGAGCCATCAGGCTCGAGCAATCGCACCACGCAGGGAAGCGCGAATGACGTTGAGGATGTTCTCGACTCGCTCGGAGGTCTTCTCGCCGCGCAGCGGACCGAAGGTCGACAACGAGGCAAACCCGTGGAGCAACGACCACAGCAGGATGCCGAGACCGCGCACATCGACTCGCTCCGAGAGCTTGATGTCAGGGCCGGTGAGAACATTCCCGATGACCGAGTCGGGCAAGTTCGGTGCCGTCGGCCGCTCTGTCTTGATCATGTCGAAACCGGCATCCGAGATGCGGTATGCGACGTCGAAAAGCCCCGGCTCGGCCAGAGCGAAGTCAAGATACGCGCGGCAAGCAGCCACCAGCTTGGCAACTGGTTCAGCTTCATCGTCTCCAGGCTGAACCTCAGCCATGGCGTCACACATCTTACGACCGATCTGCTCGGCAGCCGCCAAACCCACCTCATCGAGAAGGGCTTCACGGTTCGTGAAGTGACGGTACGCCGCGTTGGGTGACACGCCAGCTCGGCGAGTCGCTTCACGAAGCACGACCGCCTCGGCGCCACCACTGCGAGCCATCTCCAAACCCTCTTCCACAAGGGCTTCATGCAGATGGCCATGGTGGTAGGTCTGACGTGTCTGCGACGAGCGATACGACTCCGTCATCAATGATCTCCCGGTCCGTTAGTACTATGACGTCAGCGTGAGTGGCTGAACATCGACGCCCAACCATACGTGACATTGCTGTGGTCTCGGATGACAACCTCTGTGTCCATCCAACTTGCACTCAACTAGGCTGAACGCATGCGTTCAAGTGTTCCATACCTACTAGCGATACTTGGCGAAGGGGTTGTGCCGTCCTCGACCACCGTGTGCCATGGAGACGATCTCGGGCTGCTGCGTGGCGACGGAGTTTTCGACGCGACTCGTATCGTGACCGCCCAAGATGGAACGTCCCGAATCGATCATCTCGAGGATCATCTCTCCCGCTTCGCGCGATCAATCGCCGGCGTGGACGGACCCACGCCCGACATGGACTCGTGGACTCACCTCATCGAGGATGCTGCGCGTAACTGGCGCATCCCCGGAGAGGCCACTCTCAAACTCGTTTACACCAACGGTCGCGAAGTCGTCCCAGGACCTCCGCGAGGGTTCCTCACCATCGCTCCCCTCTCCGAGACCCACAAGGAAGAGCGAGAAGGAATCGATGTGCTGTGCCTGTCGCGTGGGGTCACCAGCGAATCCTTCGCTGATGCGCCGTGGCTTCTCGGCGGCGTCAAGACCTTGTCCTATGCCGTCAACGTCGCGGCACTGCGTCATGCCAAGTCCCAGGGCGCTGACGACGTCATCTTCACCTCGACCGAGGGTTATCTGCTTGAAGGCCCCACCTCTGGGTTGGTCGTCGAAGCTGCCGACGGGTTGTGGACAACCCCGACCGGCGCAACGGGGATCCTCAGCTCGATCACCGTCGATACCGTCTTCGAAGCCGCTGACGACAACGGGCTCAAGACTTCCACCCGCCTCATGAAGCGCGACGAGGTGTTGCGTGCTCAAGGGGCCTGGCTGCTGTCATCCATTCGTGGCATCGTCCCCATTCTGAGCATTGACGGCCTCCCAGCTCCCCAGGACGACGAGATGACCCACCGACTGCGGATGTGGGCCGGATTCGAGGACTGATGCCAGCCTCGGACTCTGCTTCCCCCGCGACCAAAGCCCTTGTCCAGGCCAAGGTGGCTCATGTTCTGCACAGCTACGACCATGACCCCGCGAACCACCACTTCGGTGACGAGGGAGCCGCAAAACTCGGCTTCGACCCGGCCATCATGCTCAAGACCTTGGTCGTCGAGCTCGCCTCCTCAGGAAAACTCGCCGTTGCCGTCGTCCCCGTCAGTGGCCAGCTCAACCTCAAGGCCTTCGCATCCGTGATGGGTGCGAAAAAAGCCGCCATGGCCGACTCCGCGGCAGCCGAGCGCGCGACGGGCTACATCGTCGGGGGAATTTCGCCACTTGGACAGAAAAAGCGGCTGCCCACGTGCATCGACGAACCGGTGCTGGGGCAGCCGCGGGTGCTGGTTTCAGGCGGGCGTCGCGGGCTGTCAGTGGAATTGTCACCATCAGACCTGGTGGCTGTCACCGAGGCCTCGACGGCAAAAATTGCCAGCTGACGCCAGCCTGCATCACTCCCGGGAAGACTTGGCGATCGACTGGGGCAGAACGAGCAACCCGACGACGATGACCACGCCCAGGATCACGTGGATCCACTTGGTTGCACCGCTGCTGCTCATCTCGCCGAGGCCGAACTGGACAAGGACCAGTACCGCCATGCCAATGGCGTGTCCGACGATCGCCGAGGGTCCACCGCGGCGCTTCCACATGACAGCCAGGACGGCAGTCACAATGGCGGCCACCAGGGTCACAATTCCGAATCCCATGTGCACGTCGCCGAGACCGTGAACACCAGAGAGCATGAACCAGGCCAACACAGTCTGAAGGATCACGGAGGCGACCGCGACCCAAGCAGAGATCGTCAGGGCCTTGGGAGGGGTGGGAACGACAGGGTTGTTCTGTGTCATGACTCACACTGTAGGTCACCATGGCCGTCCCGGCCTTGTCGTGAACGGCGTCCTTCCATGACCCACGGCCCCCACCAGACCCCCAGTCCGATGGCTGCCAGGAGGGCAGGCCACGTGACCTCGGCCACCGCTGAGAGCACTGGCATCAAAGCATAAAGACCAGCTGCTCCGAGGAGCACCGTCACTCCCCCGACGATCCCACCGGCAAGACACTGACTCCTCCGCTGCTCCAGTCGCGCACCCAGCAAAGCTGCCAGCACGACGACTGGGATGATGAGGATCACCGTCACGCCCATCGCATAAAGCAGACCGACGAGGAGACTGCCGACCCAGCCACGCACCGGCATTGTTCCGCTGGTGCCATTGGCCCCAGGCGTGACGGCCCAGATCGCCAGACTGAGACCCCACACCACTCCGGTGATGACCATTACCGCGACAAAGGCGCCGGCAGACCTACCGACCCGGGCAGATTCGGTCGTCGCCCCCAAGGTGTCTGGATTGCCCTGGTCAACGTTGTGACCCAGCAACATTCTCAGACCGGAGGAGTTCTCCTCGTCGCGTCGACGACTCACCGCACCTTCACCTTCGTGCCTTTGTGAGCGAAGGAGTAGAGGGCCTCCGAATCGTTCGGCGCCAACCTCGCGCAGCCGTGACTCGAGTACCCCGGAAGGCCCAGGGCGTAGACGGGCTGAGCAGGTTTCTTGGTCTTCTCGTCCCACGGAATCTGGTGGAAGCCAATGCGGCCGACCGCGCCCGGGCGTTGATAGAAAGCCAGGAAATTGGGGATGTACCAGCGAATGCCGTCCTCGGTCGATGCAGCGTGTCGAGCCTTGTACTCGATCTGGTAATCCCCGACCGGGGTCTTCCACGGCTCCGCGGTGGTGAGCATCGCGCGCTTCACCACACCATCGTCAACAAGGTAGACGTGATTCTCCGCCTTGATCCACAACACATAGGTTCCAGCACCCGCCGAGGACTCCTCACCCACTGCCAGAGATGCCGAAGGTGGCGTCAAGCCGGGAATCGAGGGCCCTGGGTCGCCCGACTGAGGGCTGGCGGAGTCCTCGGGCTCGTCGGCACCGCTCTTGACACTCGGTCTGTCCTGGGTTTTCTCACTCGAGGACGCCTTGGCCGTCTGCTCGGGGGATGCCGTCGGGCATGTCACGGTATGGCGGTGACGCGCGCGATGATCGCCCGCACCAGGAACCGAATCGATGCACGCCGTCGCGGCGGGCATGGGTGATCCGCAGCCGGCGACCAGGCACACCATTGCCACCAGGGCAGCGAGAAGGCCACCGCCACGCCAGAGGCCAGAGCCGGCGCACGGTTCCGAGGTCGGGGTATTTCCGGAGGCGATCATTGCATCCAGTCTAGAGACCACATCGGGGCTATTCGAATGCAATGTTGGTAGTAGAACGATGGTTGACCCCTCCGCCAGTACGTCGAGAGCCGTACGAGAGACTGGAGGCAGCACCGGGAGGAGAGACCATGTCCACCGCACTTGTCATCGGGGAGTCACTGATCGACGTCGTCAACGATGCTGGACGAGTGAGCGAGCATCCAGGCGGCTCACCCATGAACGTCGCGATCGGGCTGGCACGCCTGGGACGCGACGTCGAGTTGGCGACCTGGATCGGTCATGACGATCACGGTCGAGAAATCGAGGCCCACGTCGGGGCTGACAACGTCCGTCTCAGTAGCTCTTCTCGAGACGCCGATCGTACGTCCACGGCCACCGCCACCCTGACAGGAGGCCAGGCGAGCTACGAGTTCGATCTCGAGTGGGCGCTGCCGTCGGTCCAGATTCCCGCTGACTGCGTGGTCGTCCACACCGGATCTTTGGCGTGTGGGATCGCTCCGGGACGCCAAGTGGTGGCCGAGACGGTGGCCGCTGCCCGGGACTCGGCGACGATCACCTTCGATCCGAATTGTCGGCCCAGCCTGCTCGGGGATCCGGGTACCGCGCGCCATGGCGTCGAGCAGTTCGTGCGGCTGGCTGACGTCGTCAAGGCCTCCGACGAGGACTTGACGTGGCTGGGAGAAGGCGCTGATCCGGTCGAGATGCTCGCCGGCTGGATGGGAATGGGGCCAAAAATCGGCATCCTGACGATGGGGGAACACGGCGTGGTGGCCATGACGTCCGCAGGTGTTGAAATTCGCGTCCCCGGGGAACAAACAGAGGTCGTCGACACTGTCGGTGCTGGGGATTCCTTCATGTCGGCGACCATTGACGGATTGTGGGCTGCCGGGTTGTTGGGGGCCGAACATCGCGCGGATCTCGGTCGCATCCAGCCTGACATCCTTCGTCAGGTGATGCACAGGGCCGCCCACGTCGCCGCCATCACCGTCTCCCGGGCCGGCGCAAACCCCCCGCGTAGCAACGAACTGGGGTGAACGGGGCTCCCCACCCCGGCTTCTGCGAGACTGGCTCCATGAAGGGGAATTTCCACTCGGCATATGACCAAGGCTTCGCACGAGTCGCAGCATGCACCACGACGGTGCACATCGGTGACCCAGCCTCGAACGTGGCGGGAATTCTCGACACCTGCCGGGAACTCAGTTCCCGTGACGTGGCCATCGCCGTCTTCCCCGAACTATGCCTGACCGGCTACGCCATCGACGACCTGTTGCTCCAGGGCGTCGTCCTGGACGCGGTCCTCGACGCCATCGAAACCCTGCGCCAGGCCTCTCGTGACCTCTTCCCCGTCATCATTGTCGGTGCGCCGCTGCAGCGAGGGAACCGGCTGTACAACTGTGCGGTCGTCGTGCACCGCGGCCAGGTGCTCGGCGTGGTGCCCAAGAGCTACCTCCCCAATTACCGGGAGTTCTACGAAAAACGTCACTTCGCCGCCGGTGCAGGCACCAGCGGAACCATCGACCTGTCGGGCCGACAGAAATCTCGCGTGACCTCGACCGAAGTCCCCTTCGGCCCCGACCAGCTCTTCCAGGCATCCGACCTGCCCGACCTCACCTTTCACGTGGAGGTCTGCGAGGACGTGTGGGTTCCGGTCGCCCCCTCCTCCCAGGCCGCACTCGCAGGGGCTGTCCTCGAGGTCAACCTTTCCGGGTCTCCCATCACGGTCGGAAAATCCCGCCAACGTCACGAATTGTGCAAGGTGACGTCCTCGCGCAATCTGCAGGCCTACGTCTATGCAGCCGCTGGCCCTGGGGAGTCGAGCACCGACCTGTCCTGGGACGGTCAGACGATGATCTACGAGAACGGGTCCCTGCTGGCCGAGACTGATCGGTTCTCCCCTGAACCGGGGTACTGTCTGACTGACATCGACCTTGACCTGCTGCGCCAGGAGAGGATGCGTCAAGGTTCCTTCGACGACAATGCCCTGGCCCAGCCCAACGGCAAGGGCTGGCGCACCAACACCTTCATCCTTGACCCGACTCACGAAGACATCGGTCTCGAGCGGCCTGTCGACCGCTTCCCCTTCGTTCCCAATGAGGCCGGCCAGCTCGCCCAGGACTGCTACGAGGCCTACAACATCCAGGTCTATGGGCTGCGTCGTCGCGTCGAGTCAATTGGGTCGCCCAAGGTCGTCATCGGTGTCTCGGGTGGCCTGGACTCCACCCATGCCCTGCTCGTCGCTGCCAAGGCGATGGACCAGATGGGCCGCCCGCGCACCGACATCCTCGCCTTCACGATGCCCGGATTCGCCACGACTGACCACACCAAGAACAACGCCCTGGACCTGTGCCGAGCACTCGGCATTCCCTGCGAGGTGTTGGACATCCGCCCAGCAGCCACCGAGATGCTCAAGGAGATGGGACACCCAGCCGGTGACGGGGCCGAGGTTTACGACATCACTTTCGAGAACGTCCAGGCTGGCCTGCGTTACGACTATCTCTTCCGCATCGCCAATCAGCGTGGCGGCATCGTGATGGGCACCGGAGACCTGTCCGAGCTGGCCCTGGGATGGTGCACCTTTGGCGTCGGTGACCAGATGAGCCACTACGGGGTCAACACCGGTGTGCCGAAGACCCTCATCCAGCACCTCATCCGGTGGTGCATTTCGTCGGGTCAGTTCGACGAAGCCACGAATGTCGTCCTCGAGTCGGTGCTGGGGACGGAAATCTCCCCCGAGCTCGTCCCGGCTCGCCCCGGGGAGAAGATCCAGTCCACCCAGGCGAAGATCGGCCCCTACGAGTTGCAGGACTTCACCCTCTACCACCTGCTGCGCCACGGCATGCGTCCCAGCCGGATCGTCTTCCTTTCCCATCACGCCTGGCGTGACTCCTCCGTGGGGTCCTGGCCACCCGGGTTCCACGACGAGGACCGTCACTCCTACGACCTTCCGGCCATCAAGGACTGGACGCGGCTGTTCCTGTGGCGGTTCGTCGGAAACCAGTTCAAGCGCTCCACCCTGCCCAACGGACCCAAGGTGGTCGCCGGTGGGTCCTTGAGTCCGCGTGGTGACTGGCGGATGCCCTCCGACGCCGTGGCTCGGGCCTGGATGGACGACCTCGAGACGGTTCCCGACGGGCGCTCCTGAGGCTCGTATGGCCTACGCCCCGGGGGGAAAAAATGCTCACGCGGGTCCATTCGACCCTCCGCCGTGTCACCACACCAGTGACGAAAACTCCCGACCGAAAAACCTCATAGTCACAGTTCACCCCGCGGCCACTCCGACGCGGCAGTATTGAACCGTGCATGTTGATGACGAATTGAGGCTTACCCCCACCCTCCCCGACGGCCATGGGCTGCGCATCGGCATCCTGACCAGCGGTGGCGACGCCCAGGGCATGAATGCCGCTGTCCGCGCCGTGGTGCGCTCTGCGTTGAGCGTGGGCGCCGAGGTCTATGCGATCTACGAGGGCTATCAAGGCATGATCGACGGAGGCAACGGTATCCGGAAGTTCGGATGGGATGACGTCGGTTCGATCCTCAACCGCGGTGGCACCGTGATCGGGACTTTTCGCTGCAAAGCGATGCGCGAACGCTCAGGTCGGTTGAAGGCTGTCCAGAACCTCTTGGAGCACGGAATCGATCGTCTCGTGGTCATTGGTGGCGATGGTTCACTCAGCGGTTTGGACGTGTTGCGCACCGAGTGGACCGACCTCGTCGCCGAGCTCGTCGATACGGGTCGGGTGAGCCCCGAAGTGGCCCGCGAGCACCCATGCCTCATGATCGCGGGCCTGGTGGGCTCCATCGACAACGACCTCGTCGGATCCGACATGACCATCGGCGCGGACACGGCCCTGCATCGCATCGTCGATGCCATCGACGACCTCACCTCCACCGCGGCCAGCCACCAACGATCCTTCGTCGTCGAGGTGATGGGTCGTCACTGTGGCTATCTCGCCCTCATGGCAGCGGTCGCCGGTGGTGCCGACTACGTACTTATCCCCGAGCGCCCACCGGAGGACGGCTGGGAGGATCGGATGTGCGCCGAGCTCAAGCGAGGCCGACAGGCAGGTCGCCGCGACTCGATTGTCATCGTCGCCGAAGGAGCCACCGATCGCGTCGGTAACCGCATCACCTCCGAGTACGTCCGCCAGGTCCTCGAGGACAAGCTCGGGGAGGACGCCCGCGTCACCATTCTGGGCCACGTCCAGCGCGGTGGACGCCCCTCTGCCTATGACCGCTGGGCCTCTACCTGGCTCGGCTATCACGCCGTTCACGAGGTGCTCTCGACGACCCCGGAGGCCGAGGGACGCGTCATCGGGACCAGTGCGAACCGCATCCACCGCTTGCCCCTGGTCAAGGCCGTGGCCGACACCAAGTCGGTGCCGGGCCTCATTGAGCGGGGTGATTTCAACGAGGCCATGAGGATGAGGGGGCGTTCCTTCGTCGAGATGGACGCCATCTTCACCGAACTCAGCGAGCCAGCCCGCACCACGACCGAGGGGGTAGGGGACGCCGATCAGAGGCGGATTGCGATCATGCACGCCGGCGGTCCTGCCCCAGGCATGAACACTGCTGCGCGCGCGGCCGTCCGGCTGGCCATTTCTCGCGGTCATACCGTCATCGGAATCCACAACGGATTCGTCGGTCTGGCTGCCGGGGACATGTCGGAACTGGCTTGGGGCGACGTCGAGGGCTGGGCCGGGGAGGGCGGTGCCGAGCTGGGCACCCGCCGCGAGAGCCCGAGCCCCCGTGACCTCTACGCCGTCAGCCGCGCACTGGAGGACAATCACATCGATGCCCTGCTCGTCATCGGCGGTTACTCGGCCTACGAGGGCATCCACACCATGACGACGGAACGGGACCGCTACCCGGCCTTGCGCATCCCGACGGTGTGCATCCCTGCTTCGATCGACAACAATCTCCCCGGTTCCGAGCTGTCCATCGGCGCCGACACCGCCCTCAATGTCATCGTCGAGGCGGTGGACAGGATCAAGGAGTCCGGCATCGCGTCGCGGCGGTGTTTTGTCGTCGAGACGATGGGCCGTGACTGCGGATACCTCGCCCTGATGTCCGGAATCGCCGCTGGCGCCGAGCGGATCTACACCAACGAGGACGGCATCTCCCTGGACGATCTGGCCAATGACGTCCACTGGTTGCGCGAGTCCTTCGCCCACGGACGACGCCTCTTCCTGGCCGTCCGCAACGAGAACGCCTCTCGCAACTACACCACCGACTTCATCGCTCGACTACTGGAGGAGGAGTCCCACGGCATGTACGACGTGCGCCAGGTCGTGCTGGGTCACATGCAACAAGGCGGATCTCCTTCCCCCTTCGACCGGTTGTTGGCCAACCGCCTCGCCTACCGCGCTCTCAATCTCATTGACGACGAGCTGGCTGCCCGCCAGGACGGGTCGTGGTTCATCGGTGTCAACGAGTCGGGTATGTGTCCCAGCCAGATGGAGATGATGCCGTCTCTGGTCGATTCCGCTCACCGTCGTCCCCGCGAGCAGTGGTGGCTGACGATGTCGCAGGTGGGACGAATGGTGTCCGACGAGGTGCGCTGAGTTCAGACACCTCGGCACTTCCTGGCAGCCGCGGTACTTCATCGTCACCAATGGGATGCTTCGTACCGCGATGGCTTCCCAACGCTGCGTCGTACCCATGACGGCTACTTCGAATGGACCGGAGAGCGCGGTGACAAAACTCCCCACTGCACATGTGGGTCCGGGCTCCTGAGTGCAGCGGCCACCGCCAGGATGCGAAAAATCGACGACAGCTCTGAGAGTCCGACGACCTCGGCGAATGGCGCGATCCGGCCCACCTCAACGTCGCCCATGCGCGGGGGCTGGCCACCCACATCGGCAAGGCACGTGACTTGACTGCCAACGTGCCGAGGGTCAACCAGGTCGGTCACCGCGCCAACTCGGTGGGCGGGACCACCCCGGTCGACCCTCGTCTGATCGGACCGGTGAGCTGACGGTTTTCGTCAGGGGAGGCCAGGAAGCAGTACTCAGGCGACCTTCGGGATCTCCACCTTCTCGTCGTACTTGGAGAAGGTGATGTCAATAGCCATGTCCCCGCCCTGACCGGCGGGCATCGACATCTTGACGCCCTTGAACCGCTTGGAATCGTCAAGCCAATAAGTGACCTTGCCGGTGGTCTTCTTCTCGCCCGCACTCGGCGAGGCGCTCGGGGTCACACTGTTGGAATCTGCCGAGACCGTGGCGTCGTAGCGATGACCCCGGGGCTCCTTGCCGACATAGGTCAGGTTGTCGATACCCTGAGTGAATCCGGCTGCCATGGCGCCGGGAGCGGTTTCATCACTCTTGGTCTGAGACGGAGTCTTCTGCCACTGCGACCCCTGCTTGGTGTATTTCTCATCGCCGATGATCACCTGATCGAGGGTTCCGTTCACCCCAGGGTCCGTCGTGACCATGTGAACCTTGGGCTTGGACGAATTCGTACCGTCGTAGTCCGTGATGGCCTTCATATTCGTCTTCTGACCATTCATCGAGCCGTCCAGGGTGGCCTCCATACGGTAAGTCTTCACCTTTCCCATGGAGGTCTTGACCTCCTTGGAGAACCTCGTCTTGTCGACCTTCCCCTTCTTGAACAGTGGATTAGCTGCTGCGGAGTTGGAATGGCTGTCACCCGCCTTCGATCCGCCATCACACGCAGCCAGAGACAAACTCGTCGTCGCGACCAGCGCCACGGCAGCAACCTTCAACGGGGTACGTGAAAACACTCGCATACATGTTCCGGCTGGGGATGTGCCGGCCTTTCCACCTCCGATGCTAGGCGCTTCCCGGCGCGCCTGGGTCGTCCCACCCCTGACGATGAGGCGACCCAAAACCTTGGTTGTTCACGACGCCGTGAGAATACTGAGGGCCCCGAACTTCGACGGGGTCATGTTCATCGTGACACCAGTGGCCTTCACGGGATTACCGAACCATGGCCCACGCCCACAGCCCGAGAATCGTCACGCCGATGATCGTCACGATGACGACGATCACCCACGTCAGCCAGTCAGGATGTTGGCGGGGCGGGGTCGGGTCGCCTTCAGACATGAGATACCTCCAGGCCAGTTTTCACGCGGTGATGTCCATGAAAGAGTAGCTGGAAATCATGACTGCCTACCCCCATGGAAGGACCGTCCGAGGCCGATCAGCGGGCAGTGAAAGTGCCCACCCAAGGCCCAGCTGACGTTTGGGAAGTCGCCGGTTCAGCGCTGTACCATGTATCCCGTTCATCCTTCCCGCGAAATGGACCAGAGTTCTCATCTCGCACACAAAGCATGGAGGTACTGTGCCGTCGAGACTGACCCGGCGTTCGGTTATGGCCACAAGTGCCGTGGCTCTGCCAATGACTGTTGCTGCTTGTGCCAAGACGTCCCTGGGCGGGGACGGCTTTGGCCCCGGAGACAACGCCGGTAAATCGTCCGCGACCCCGACGCCCACTCCGACCCCAACCCCAGCAGCTCTGACGATCACCTCGGACCACCCGATCACCGAGCTGCAGCCTGGCGACGCCCTGAAGTTCGCCGTCGTCAATGGTGCTCTCAAGGACGTCAAGGTCACCGACAAGGATGACGGGGAGGTCAAGGGAACTCTCAAGGAGAGTACCTGGACCCCGGAGGAACCGTGGAGCCTCAACACCCGCTACACCGTGACGGCGACCCTGACGAACACGGATCCCCATGCCGGGGCGACGACCACTGTGACCACGAAGGTCAAGAGCCTTGACGGTGACGTCAACGTCGCCGAGATGCTCTACAAGGATGCCGCCGTCGGCGTCGGCATGCCTGTCATCATCAAGTTCCGCAAGGACGTCATCGACGCTGACATGCGCGCCAAGATCCAGGAGGCGATGGAGATCGACGTCTCGCCCAACCAAGAGGGGGCGTGGGGATGGCTCGACCAGTCCCAGCTCGCGTGGCGTCCCAAGAAGTTCTGGGAAGCCGGCACCAAGGTCAGCGTCAAGGCTGACCTCACCGGATTACCGACGTCGAGCCACCGCTGGATCACGAACAACGTCACCGGGTCCCTCCGTGTCGGTGATTCGCGGATTCTCAAGGTGTACATCGCCAAGCACAAGATGGACGTCGTCGTCAACGGCAAGACCGTCCGCACCATCCCGGTGACGACCGGAAAGCCCGGTGCGAGAACCACGACCCGATCGGGGACCAAGGTCATCATCGAACGCAACGCTGTCAAGGTGATGGACTCGTCGACCGTCGGCGTCCCCAAGGGGAGCAGTGGGTACTACAACGTCAAAGTGAAGTACGCCATGCGAGTGACGAACACCGGAGAGTTCATCCACGCCGCGCCCTGGTCTGCGGGCTCGCAGGGCTCTGCGAACGTCTCCCACGGCTGCATCGGCATGTCCACCGCGAATGCCAAGTGGCTGTACAACCTGTGCTCGGCTGGTGACCCCGTCATGAACACCGGGTCGAACCGACAGTTCAAGCCCGACGAAGGCATCGGTTGCTGGTGCTATGACTGGGAGGGCTGGCAGAAGCTGAGCGCACTCTGAACAACTCTCATCCGATGTGCCATGAAACCCTCTACCTCGATGCAAGGTAGAGGGTTTTGCCGTGTCGGGGTGCCTCACCCCATCGCAACGTGTTTCTCGCCTCATGACGCGGTTTTCCCGGTCATCGTCCACCCCTCATGACAGTTGCCACGACACGCTCAAACCCTCAACGTCCTTGGGTTGAACAGCTGTGGATTCCTAGTGTCCCACTCGTCCCGGAAACGCCGGGATCGAAAGCTCCGATGCCTTCAACGGCGAGAGGAAGTCACACCGTGATCCGCCCCAAGCGCTCTGTCCGAGGTGCTGCCGCCACCATCGCCCTCACCTCTGGGATCAGCGTCGTTGCGCCCGCCGTCATTGGTGCGGTCGCACACGCAGCGAACACGCAGACGATGTACGCGACAACGGATGTCAACGTACGGTCTGCCTCCTCCAATTCCGGCAAGGTCCTCACCATCGCGGCCCGTGGCCAGTCGGTGCAGGTCACCGGCAAGAAGGTGCGCGGGTGGGTCCCCGTCACCGTGAACGGGACCACCGGCTGGATCTACCAGCGCTTCCTCACCGAGGAGAACACCCTCCCGGTGCACTTCGGGTCCGATCCGCTTCCTGACACCATGATCGCGACCGTCCCGGTCAACGTGCGTGACGACTCCCGCAATGCCGGCAACGTTCTCACCGCCGCCGAGCGCGGTCAGGAGGTCCAGGTCACCGGTCGTCCTGACGGCAGCTGGGTCCCTGTTTCCGTCAATGGCAAGTCGGGTTGGATCTACGGTCGTTACCTCACCACCGGCAAGGCAGCCCCTGCTCCCGCCAAGCCGAGCACCGACGCCAAGGGCGACTCCTCGACCAGCCGCGAGAAGGCCCGTCCGGCTCTCGACAACGCCGCCACCCACACCACCGACGGCCTCAACCTACGCGCCTCAGCATCATCAACATCAGCCATCATCGACCACCTAACCAAGAACCAAGGCGTCACCGTCACCGGCAAAACCAACGGCAACTGGATCCAAGTCCACGCCAACGGCAAAACCGGCTGGCTCTACCGCACCTACCTCACCGGCAAAATCCCCACACCCAAGACACAAACCCCAACCAAACACCACAACAACACCAGCCGCGACAACGCCGCCACCCACACCACCGACGGCCTAAACCTACGCGCCTCAGCATCATCAACATCAGCCATCATCGACCACCTAACCAAGAACCAAGGCGTCACCGTCACCGGCAAAACCAACGGCAACTGGATCCAAGTCCACGCCAACGGCAAAACCGGCTGGCTCTACCGCACCTACCTCACCGGCAAAATCCCCACACCCAAGACACAAACCCCCGCCAAACACCACAACAACACCAGCCGCGAGAAGGCCCGTCCCTCCAAGGGCTCCAGTGGCGTTGGCGGACGCTGCATCGCCTCGTTCTACGACGAACCGCAGTCGACCGCCTCGGGCGAGCAGTTCGACCCGAGCGCCATCACCGCTGCCCACAAGTCCCTGCCTCTGGGTACTCACATCCGTGTCACCAACGTCCGCAACGGTCGCTCGGTGGTCGTTCGGATCAACGACCGTGGCCCGTACGTCGCCGGTCGTTGCGTCGACCTGTCGCGCGCCTCCTTCGCCCGGATCGCCGATCTCGGCCAGGGAACGACACCGATCACCTACACCGTCCTCGACTGATGACGAGGGACTGAGCACACCTTCCCCGTGGGGGCGGTTCGCCGATGGGCGGGCCGCCCCCACCCGCGTCTCCTCAGGCGCCTACCGTTCGTCCGCCGGGCGGGTGTCGAAAACTGTCACCCGACATTCGAGGAACCCTCAACCATGCCGGACAATACGTCGGTTTCTTGGTTATTCGCGTCGGCGAGCCGTAGCCTGGATGTGCCATTGTTCACACCGCGGTGACGCTCGGGAACGACCCCGCAGTGCCGCCCGTCCACGTATGCTCGGCCACCCGTGATGTCCGGACGAGGCCGCCAGGAAGGATCGCACGATGGGTTTGAGTGCAAGGTTCGTCGACGAAGACACCCAACTCGCCTTCAACAAGGTCGTCGCCACGGACGGCCAGGTGGGTTACGACGTTGAGGGTCTGCTCAACGAGACCGGTAACGTCATGATCGACCCGGGATTCGTCAACACGGCATCCTGCGAGTCTCAGATCACCTACATCGACGGTGAGAAGGGCATTCTGCGCTATCGCGGCTACCCCATTGAGCAGCTCGCCAAACAGTCCACCTTCCTCGAGACCGCTTACCTCGTTCTTTACGGTGAGCTACCGAGCAGGGCACAGCTGGAGGGATTCGAGGAGCGAATCCGCCGCACCACCCTCATTGACGAGCGCATGCGCGACCTGTTCCGTTGCTTCCCCCGTCATTCCCACCCCATGCCAGTGCTCGCCGCAGGCATCATGGCCCTGTCGACCTTCTCCCAGAAATCGTCGGGAACCGATCCGGAGCAGGTCGAGGCTGCCACCACCCGTCTGATCGCCAAGGTCCCAACCTTGGCCGCCTTCGGTTACAAGAACTCGATGGGCCAGCCCACCCTGTACCCCGACAACTCGCTGAGCTACGTCCAGAACTTCATCCGGATGAGCTTCGGCTTCCCGACCGAGCCTTACGAGTTCAACGACCAGATCACCAAGGCCCTGGAGACCCTCCTCATCCTGCACGTCGACCACGAGCAGAACTGTTCAACCTCGACGGTCCGCATGGTCGCGTCGTCGGGTGCGAACATGTATGCCGCAATTGCCGCCGGCGTCAATGCGCTGTCCGGTCCGAAACACGGTGGAGCGAACCAGGCTGTCCTCGAGATGCTGCAGTACATCCGCGACTCCGACATGACGACGAAGGAGTTCGTCCGCAAGGTCAAGGACAAGCAGTCCGACATCAAGCTGATGGGCTTCGGTCACCGCATTTACAAGAACTACGATCCGCGTGCCGCCATCATCAAGGAGCACGCCGATCGCATCTTGGAGCTCCACACCGGTCGCGAGGACCTTCTCGAGATCGCCAAGGAACTCGAGGAGACCGCGCTGAGCGACGACTACTTCAAGGAGCGCAAACTCTACCCAAACGTCGACTTCTACACCGGTCTCATCTACGAGGCCATGGGCTTCCCGATGAACATGTTCACCGTGCTGTTCGCCTTGGGGCGTCTGCCCGGCTGGATCGCCCACTACCGCGAGCAGGTAGCCACTGGCGGAAACAAGATCTGGCGTCCGCGTCAGATCTTCACCGGAGCTGACCTGCGCGACTACGTGCCCCTGGATCAGCGCGCCTGAGTGTGCAAAGGGCCCTGGGGCTTCGACTCCCGGGCCTTTTCATGCCCGATGCTCCGGCACGCGGCAACTCTTTGGCGTGTTGCCAGGCACCGGCACTCACCGGACCTCCAGTTTCCGCCGCGAGGCTGACACCATTCCCCACCCCCATGACGATTTCCGTCGGTTCCCCGAGCGACACGTCACTCCAGAGCCGGGGCCACTCCTGGACCGGGAAATTTCGCCCATCAGCGCTGGGGATCGCCGCACGCGGCTTCGCAACGGAGGCCTCGTCGATAAACTCCGGCGCATGGATTTGGCAGAAGCGATGAGTCTTCCCAAGGTTGTGCTGCACGATCATCTTGACGGAGGGGTGCGTCCGGCGACGATTTTGGACCTCGCCGCCGAACACGGTCGACCCGCCCCGGCCAACACGCCTGGGGGTCTTGCCAGCTGGTTCTTCGAGGCAGCTGATTCCGGTTCCCTGGCCAGATACCTCGACACTTTCACCGAGACTGTCGCCCTCATGCAGGATGCTGACTCCTTGCGTCGCATAGCGCGGGAATTCGTCGAGGACATGGCGACCGATGGTGTCGTGTACGCCGAGACTCGATGGGCTCCCCAGCAGCATCTCGAGGGTGGTCTGACCGCCGTCGAGGCCACCGAGGCAGTCCAGATCGGTCTCCAGGAGGGGATGGAGTCCGCCTCCAGCGCGGGCAAAATCATCGTCGCGCGACAGGTCCTGTGCCTCATGAGACATCTCGACGTCCCCGAAGATGTCGTCGACCTCGCCGTCAACCATGCTCCGGGAGTCGTTGGCGTCGACATTGCTGGTCCTGAGGACGGTTTCCCCCTGGCTCCCTTCAGCGATGCCCTGAAGCGCATTCAAGCTGCCGGAATCCACCTGACCGTCCACGCTGGCGAGGCCGCTGGCCCGGAGTCGGTTCTCGACGCCCTCGACCATGGGGCGGAGCGCCTCGGCCACGGGGTGCGCATCATCGAGGACCGCGACGTATCCGGATGGGGGCCGACGGCCCAGCGAGTGCTGTCACACAGGGTGCCACTGGAGGTCTGTCCGTCCTCGAACACCCAGACCGGCATTTGTCACAGGATTGACGATCATCCGCTGTCGGTGCTGTGGCCAGCGGGGTTCAACATCATGCTGAGCTGTGACAACCGCCTCATGAGCCGCACGACGACGTCCCGGGAGGTATCCCTGGTGTCCCAGGCACTCGCCTGGAGTCGCGACGACGCCCTCTCGGTCCAGTGCAATGCCCTACAGGCCGCTTTCTGCACCTCGACCGACAAGGAGTCCCTGGCACCCCTGCTGGTGTGAACCCAGCCCCTGACGTGATCATGGGGCGGTACTCTGAGACACCGCGCCATGATCATTCAACACCTCAGAAGAGTTCGGAGACGCAGGAGACGTCCATGTCGAGGGCCTCTCCCACGCCAGCGGTGTAGAGCCTGCCGTCGTGAGTCGTCAGGCCACGAGCCAGCTCCGTGCGGTTCTTGCAAGCGCCCTTCCATCCTTCGTCGGCAATGAGGACCGCGTAACGCATGGTGGCATTGGTCAGCGCGTAGGTCGAGGTGTGCGGGACGGCGCCCGGCATGTTGGCGACGCAATAGAACACTGAATCGTGGACCTTGAAGGTTGGCTCGGCGTGCGTCGTCGGGTGGGAATCCTCAAAACAGCCGCCCTGATCGATGGCGATGTCGACGAGCACCGAACCGGGCATCATCTGCGCGACGGTCTCGTTGTCGACCAAGTGCGGGGTACGAGCGCCCGGAACCAGCACGGATCCGATGACCAAATCCGACTCCTTGCAAGCTTCCTTGACGGCCAGCAGGCTGGAGAACTGAGTGCGGATACGTCCTCCGGTCACCTCGCCGATGTAGCGCATCCGAGCGACGTTGACGTCAAAAATGGTGACGTCGGCGCCCATACCGTCAGCGACGCGGGCGGCGCAGAATCCGGCGACGCCGCCGCCGAGCACCGTCACTCGACCGTTGCGGACACCGGAGCCGCCACCAATGAGCACGCCATTTCCACCAGCAGGCTGCATGAGGCAGTTCGCCCCGACCTGGGCTGCGAGTCGACCGGCAATTTCCGACATCGGAGACAGCAACGGCAGGGAGTGGTCATTCATCTCGACGGTCTCGTAGGCGATCGAGGTAACCTTGCGCTTCAGGAGCTCCTCGGTGAGCGGACGATCCGCGGCCAAGTGCAGATAGGTGCAGAGGGTCAACCCCTCATGCATGCGATGGTACTCATCCTCGATGGGCTCCTTGACCTTCAGGATGAGCTCGGCGTCATCCCACACCTTGTCGACGTCATCAATGATCTTCGCGCCAGCGTCTTTGTACTCAACGTCCGGGATCCTTGACCCCTCTCCCGCGCCGGCCTGAACCATCACTTCGTGACCGTGACTGACCAACGAGTTAACCCCGTCGGGCGTGACAGCCACACGAAACTCGTTGTTCTTGATCTCTGTGGGGATACCAACACGCATTTCACCTTCTCCTTTGCAGTGTGCTCGTCGACATCATCGTCAACCAGCTGCAGGTAACACCTAGAGGATAGGCACTTACACGGTCCAGCGGCAGCACTCAGCAAGGCAGATTCCTGACTTTTTTCAAAATCGTGCGGCAACCTCGAGAGCCGTTCATCCGGAGCTGGCGCTGTTCGTGATCGCCTCTCTCATGATCTCCGATCGGTGGAGGACAGATGAACTCCCCGGTGGCACGACCGCAGCGACAACTGCTGACCCAACTCCAGCACCCTCGTCTTGTGATTGGGGGATGGTGGCCGTCCAGGTACACCCCAGATTCCACCCGCCCAGCTCCCGGGAGACGTCACACCTGAGCTGGAACTGCCGGTTGGTGAGCAATTGTTGCAACCAGCGACGCAACGTGTTCGCCGAAATGTCCAGGATCCTGGCCAAAGAGGTCCCACTGGCACGTCCGTCAGCCGCAAGCAGCTGTGCCAGCTCACGATCAAGATCGTCTGACGGCACCATCCACAACTCTCCCGACTGCGAGCTCTTGGCAACAGTTTTCTCCAACGTGTTGAGGGCATAGCTGCGCCAGGCGTCCGCCCAATGACGACCGACGTCACAGCGCACTGCGTGACCCATGAACACCGCACAGCCCACCGATCCAGTCGATGACCATATCGGAGAGACACCTAAAATTTTGCCCCTCTGGCCCAGGTGACACGCAGGTCGATGTGCACGACGTTGACGAGCCGTTGGTCTTGCTCTTCGTGCATGTGTCTCCTCCGCCGCCACTGGGAAGATTCCCAAACGTTTCACACCTCGGTTGGAAGTAATATGCGGCAACCCTCCTGGTTCTGCGCACATCTGCAGCACGAGCCGCTGCGTACTTCCAGTGACAAGGTCGTGCCCAGGCGGATCAACGAAGAATCGCCCCCCTGGACGAGAAATCGGTGTACACGATGCCTGACGGCGTCCCGAAGTGCTGAGTTGTGCTGGCATTCTTTGCGATCAGCCTCAGCACCCGCGCCTTGGACCCGACGACGCGAATCGCAATGATTCGTCACGCCGATCTGGTTCATCTTCAGCGGTTCGATGAGCTTCTTCCATCGCCACCGCAAGCAGCTCAAGGAGACACTGGGTTGATCGTCGTCGACCTCTGGAAGTGGCCATCCGACCGAAGCTGTCGGCACCACGGACGCGGTAGTTGGTCGGATGGTTCAATGGTTGTTGATATAGGTTGATCGTCATAGATTCACCCTTATCGTGCTTCACTGTGCGACTCTGACGCTCATTTCATGGAGGCGAGTATGGCTGGTTTTGGCGAAAATCCAGACGGTTGGGGGCGCTCTCAAACGCCAACGAGCGAGGCTTCCCGGACTGCGGATTCACCACATTCCGAGGGACACAGTGAGACACACCTTCATCGCAATCTGAGCAATCGCCACATCCAGCTCATCGCGATCGGTGGCGCCATCGGAACCGGCCTGTTCCTCGGATCCGGCAAAGCCATCCACGCTGCCGGACCAAGCATTATCGTGTCCTACCTCATCATCGGCACCATGCTCTACTTCGTCATGCGAGCCATGGGTGAGTTGCTGATGTACAACCTCGAGTACAAGAGCTTCCAGGATTTCGCGGCCGACCTGATCGGCCCCTGGGCAGGGTTCTTTCTGGGCTGGACGTATTGGCTCTGCTGGATTGTCACAGGAATGGCCGAGCTCATTGGAATCGCTAATTACTGGAATTTCTGGGTCAAAAGCCATGGTCACGCTACCTTATTAGCGGCAGCGACGCTTTCCCTACTTCTCTGCTTGAATCTCATGACCGTTAAAATGTTCGGTGAGCTGGAATTCTGGTTCTCACTAATCAAGATTATCGCGATCATCTCACTTATCATTCTTGCCATCGTTCTGGCAATCATTGCGTTCAAACCCCACTCCGGGAGCGCCGCATCGTTCGCCAACATGTGGGATCACGGAGGATTCATGCCTCGAGGATGGAGTGGGTTCTTCGCAGGATTCCAGATGGCGGCATTCGCATTCGTAGGAATTGAGCTCGTCGGCACCACCGCTGCCGAGACCCAAGATCCTGAAAAGACGCTTCCCCGAGCCATCAGCGCCGTCCCGGCACGAATCCTCATCTTCTACATCGGCTCTCTGGCCGCAATCATGACGGTCGTGCCCTGGAACGAGGTCCGCCCGGATTCATCACCATTCGTGCAGGTTTTGGGGCTCGTCGGGTTCGCTGGAGCCGCCAGCGTGATGAATTTTGTCGTACTCACGTCCGCC
Organism: Cutibacterium nasicola; assembly: GCF_051303185.1. Classification (GTDB taxonomy): domain Bacteria; phylum Actinomycetota; class Actinomycetes; order Propionibacteriales; family Propionibacteriaceae; genus Cutibacterium. The sequence continues at coordinate 270,383 of NZ_JBPPGE010000003.1, forward strand.
GCGTCGTCATCGAACTCCGGAATCTACTCCATCTCACGGATGCTCTTTGGCCTCGCACACAAGAAGATGGCACCGAGACAGTTTGGGCGACTCAGCAAAAGTGGTGTCCCGCGATGGGGGCTCGTCGTCACCGTCTTGGTTCTCAGCACTGCGCTTGTCTTGGCGGCATCGGAATCCTTCGTCGAGGCCTTCACTCTTGTGACGACGATTTCCTCAGTACTGTTCATCTTTGTCTGGAGCATGATCGTCATCAGCTACATGAAGTATCGAAAGATTGTTCCGGACGCCCATTCAGCATCCAAATACCCTATGCCTGGGGGGCGCGGCATGTGCTGGGCAATCCTGGCGTTTTTCGTCTTCATCCTCGTGCTGTTGGCCCAAGAACCTGACACCGCCCGTGCTCTCGCACTCACGCCTTTTTGGTTCGTCCTTCTCGGAATCGGCTGGTTCTTCGACCGCCACCACGCCGTTCGGGACGATACTGGCACGGATGACGCCGATTCGAAAGGGACAGCTGAGCGACGATGATGATCAGCATGTCCTATCGGGGTCGCACCAGACCTTGGCTGGTAGGGATCCCGACCCGAGCACAAAGCCCGATGACACACCGGGTGGGCAACCGTTCAGCAATGACGTGCCCAGGATGAACCGTCCGCCATCCACGCGGACGTGGCTAGCTCCACTATTTCGTCGCGCTTGCCTGTGCTGCCCTCCCCAGTTCGTTGACCGCATCGCAATTTCTGACAGCTCAAAGGAGTTATGACACATGTCAAGATGCCCGTCGCCCTCACATGCCACCATTGACCTGTCTGCCATCGCTGCGAACCTCGCCGTCGTCAGAAAACGGGCTGGTGATCGGAAAGTCCTCTTTGCCGTCAAGGCCGATGCCTACGGACACGGCGCCGTCGAAGTTTCCCGCTATGTCGAAAAGCATCACTACGCTGACTGGCTCGCCGTCGCCACTGTCGCGGAAGGTCAAGAACTGGTGGAAGCCGGCATCACCCTCCCCATCCTCAAGCTGTCCCCCGTTGACCCCTGGGACCTTGACGCCGCTGTCGAATCCGGCATGCGACTCACGGTGGTGGATTTCGACACCTTGGATGCTGTGAACTCTGCCGCTGGAAAACGGGGAGCTACCGTCAAGGTTCACATTGCCGTCGACAGCGGTATGGGGCGTATCGGGTTGCGGCCTGAACAACTTGGCGAACTCACAGCCGCCGCGAATCGTGCCGAGAACGTCGAAGTCGAGGGAGTTTTCACTCACCTACCCATCAGTGACGTTCCCGAAGGTGAGGACTTCACCCGTCACGAGATCGTGACCTTCATGGACGCTGTCTCCCGGGTCGAGACAAGGACCGGGCCTTTCCCGCTGGTGCATCTTGCGAATTCCGGTGCCATCCTTGGTCATGACCTGGGAAGAACGTCAATGGTGCGCGCTGGCATCGTTGGTTACGGATACGACCCTGACCCACACGCCGATCGCGTCGAGCTGCACCCTGCGTTGTCCTGGGTGAGTCACATCACCTTCGTCAAAACCGTCGGTTCGGGCGACACCATCGGCTACGGAAGGACCTGGACCGCAAGCGAGACGACAAAGATCGCCACCGTGCCTGTCGGATACGCAGATGGCCTGTCCAGGGCATTGTCAAACAAGGGGCGGGTACTCATCGGAGGCGCTGCTCATCCTATCGTCGGTCGGGTATGCATGGATCAGTTCATGGTCGATCTCGGCCCTGATTCGACCGTCGCCGTGGGCGATGAGGTAGTTCTCATCGGAACCCAGGGGGACGAGGTTCTGACCGCCGACGACATGGCTGAGCAGCTCGGAACAATCAGTTACGAGGTCACCTGTGACATTTCGAAGCGGGTGGATCGTCGTTGGACCGCGGGCTGACGGGCCGATCTCATTGGACTGCTGGGCAAGGACGACCTCATCCCGATTCAGCCCTATGGCTCCCTGCCCTGGGCCCACAACGCAAGAATCCCCGCCTCATGTGTGGTCACGTCACACCTTTGCCGCAACCACACACCAAACGGGTAAATCCATCGCTGGGCCAACGGCTCGGCTCGCCGGACCAAACCCCTTGGCCAACCAGTCACTCGAAGTGATAGTGCTTGACGACCTTGTCGATGCACGCGCGGGCTGTCCCAACGGCCGGCATCTCGCAGAACACTCGTAGCAGGGGCTCGGTACCGGAGAAGCGAACAATGATCCACCCACCGTTGGCGAAGTACACCTTGACTCCGTCCATGTCGCTGATGTGGTCAATCTCGAGGCCAAAGTCGGGAAGATCTTTCTCCTCGTAGATGCGCTTCTTGAGCGCCTCCTTGTCCTCGGACGCGAAGGAGAAGTCATCCTCCACCATCTCGAGGCGACCGTAACGCTCCTCGATGTCAGCGTAGATCTGGGAGAGCTTCTTGCCCCGTTTGGCGATCATTTCCACCAGCAGGGTGCCCGCGTAGACGCCGTCCTTGCCCGCAATGTGTCCCTTGACGGTCAAACCTCCCGAGGACTCACCGCCGATCACAGCGCCGGTCTCAGCCATCTTGGACGACACCCACTTGAAACCGACCGGAACTTCGTAGCACGTCTGCCCGTGGGCCTCGGCAACGCGATCGAGCAGGTGTGTCGTCGCGAGGTTGCGCACGCACCCGCCCTTCCAGCCCTTGTCCTCCAACAGGTACGTGTACAGCAGGACCAAGATCTGGTTGGGGTGCAGGAAATGTCCCTGATCATCAATGATACCAAGTCGGTCAGCGTCACCATCGGTGGCGATGCCGATGTCGGCTCCCCGCTCGACGACCTCCTGGGTCAACGCTTGCAGAGTCTTGGAGTTCGGGGAAGGAAGACGCCCACCAAAGAGGGTGTCGCGGCGCTCGTGAATGGTGTCGACGTCGCAACGAGCCGTCATGAGGATGGTCTGGAGGCAGGTGCGAGAGACTCCGAACATCGGGTCGAGGACAACCTTGAGGTGGGCGTGCCGGATCGTGTCAAGGTCAACGTTGTCGAGGATCGCATCGATGTACCAGTTCATCGAGGTTTGCACCTCGACCAGCCCGTCGCGAAGGGCGTCAGCGCGGTGTACGCGCTTGATGTCGGATGGGCCGATGGAATTGGCACGACGCTGGATGGGTTCAGTGATCTCCACCTTGGCGTCACGACCGCCCTCCGTGAACACCTTGAGTCCGTTGTACGTCGCGGGGTTGTGGGAGGCCGTGACCGCCATGCCATAGGCACAGTCCAGATCGCGGACAGTCCACATGATCATCGGGGTCGGGGCAGGCCGGTCAATGATCCGAACGGTGAGCCCATTAGCCGCGAGCACTTCTGCCGCCCACCATGCGAATTCTGGGGAGAGGAAGCGTTGGTCGTACCCAATGACAACCGGGCGCTGCTGTTGATTCTCGTCATGTATACGGTCTGATAACGCCTGAGCGACTCGCTCAACATTGAAACGAGTGAAGGTATCCGCGATGATCGCTCGCCAGCCGCCAGTGCCAAATTCGATCTCGTCCGCCACGACTCAAGAATAAGCTGGAAAACCCTTTCAGGTTCCAGGACGACCGCGGTCGCGAAGATCCGCTCACCACCCCTGCGCGATGGCGAGATGGCGATGAGCGGACTCCCGGCTTTTCAGTCCAGGCGCCGAGCAGAGGGTCCCGGACGGGCAACGACAGTCATCGCTTGGGACGCTTCTTCCGGGTACTCGTCGCGATACGAGGCGATCCATTTTTCGGCGAACTCCTTCGACTCCGCGGACGGAACCAACGCCCACACCGAGCCGCCAAAACCAGCACCAAAGGAGGTTGAACCAACCGCTCCGAGATCATGCGCGATGCGCGCCAAGGCGGCGGTCTGCGGAACCTGGTTGCCAAGAAGATCCTCGGCCGCTCGCTGAGATTCCTGGGCCATTCGACCGAACTCCTCGAGGTCGCCACCCGATAGCGCCTTGGACGCCTCCGGGATGATCTTTTCGGACTCGGTCAGGAAATGATCCAGGCGTCGGGTGAGGTCCTCTCGATCCCGCACCACCTCGTAAAGCTTCTCGGCGTCAGGGTCAACGGCAAGGACATCGCCGATGACCGCGTCATGACGACCAGTGTTCGAATTCCACCGACTGACGATCTCCCGAGTTGCCAGGGACGCTGCGTTGTAGAGATCCCGCGCAGCTCCGGTCTTCTCAGCCGCCACCCCAGAAACAATGACGACGAACGACATGTCCTCGGGGAACGGGACTCGTCTCTCCAGTCGGATCGGGCAGAAGCGGAATTGCCCGAGTCGACCGTCCTCGCTGCACACCATCGCCGTGTGGTCCTCTGAGCCGCCAAAAGTTCCCACGCCAGCGGCACCAGCAAGGTTCTTGAAGGTCATGCCGTTCTCGTGGCAGGCCAGGTATCCTGCCAGGTCAACGTCATCGGTGATGTTGTCTTGCCAAGCAGTGGTATCCGACAGCCCGTTGAAATCGGCCAGACCAAGCACAATCGCGCTGACCAGAGCTGACGAGGAGCTCATCCCGCTGGCAAGCGGCAGGTCGGAGGTCAACCGGATCCTCGCCGGGGCCAGGTCGCCAAAATTGGCCGTCAGGCGATCGAGTACGGCCTGGGCGTACCTGCCCCAGTGCCCTGCCGGCAATTTTGGATCGTAGCCAGCCTTCAACGACAACTCACCGGGAGCTGCGTCGGTCGATGCTGTGAGCCCCCTGTCCCCTGGCTCCACCGAAATTGTCACGCCGCGATCCACTGCGGCCACCAACGTCGACCCACCGGCGTAATCGGTGTGCTTCCCGAGGACCTCGATACGCCCTGGAACGAACCAACGCGTCATAGTTTCACCTCGCGACCACCGAGCGCGTCAACCACCGAGGCGATGTCCCCACGGTTCGACATGTCAAGAACGCCCGCTTCGACGGGAACAACGGCAAACCGCTCGCCTTGCTCGACCATCCACCGCACCGCATCGACGATCTCGTACTCACCACGCGCAGATTTCTCGATGGAACGACAGGCTTCGAAAATCCTCGGGGTAAGCAGGAAACAGTTCATCGAGACCAACGCGGTCTCCCCAGCAGCGTCAACAACTTCGGGGGCCGGCTTCTCGATGATGTCGGTGAGCTGACCAGAATCGTCAGAATCCAGCAGAGCGAAGGCACGAATACGCTCCGGGTCGATATTGGACTGATCGATCATGGCACGCTTCGTGAAGCCGAGCGTCGCCGATGCGGGTACTTCGCGAAGCCTGGCAACAGCGTCCTCGGGGTAGAAATTGTCCGAGTTCACAACAAGGACTCTGTCGTCACCGGCGAAGTCCTCGGCAGCTGCAACTGCATCAGCAGTACCTAGCGGCTGTTCCTGAATCGCGTATGTGATCTCGCCTCGTGACTTCTCGCAAGAGTCGTAGTAATCGCGAATCAGATCATGCTCCGGACCGATCACCAGACAGAATTGGTCAAACCCGGCATCTGCGAGGGAAGAAATCACATAATCGAGGAAAGGACGGCCATCCAGACTGATCATTGCCTTGACGCCCGCTTGTGCGGCGCTTGCCTGCTCTGCAGTGAGGGAGACACCCACAGCGGCCTTGCGCATGCGGGTTCCCAGGCCTCGAGCCATGATGACGGCCTTGTGAGGAGCTCGTTGTGTCACGGGATCGTGTGTCATGTGAGTAATCCTAGGAATCGTCTCGTTCTCGCACGCAGCGAGGACGGCACACGGTCACTTCAGGTGATCCCTTTCCATTTTTGCCGGCAGACCGTTGGCGCCAGCAATCACGTATCCTCATGACATGGCCATCAGTAGCAAGGGCACCCCGGGCAAAGGCTCGTCGGCTAGCAAATACTCATCGGCAGTAGTCTTTTTCACCATCCTCCTTTTCGTCATGAAGGACACAGGCTTCGACGGGGCCATTGGGCTGGCGCTACTCGTGACTGTCATCATGTGGATCGTTCAGGCGCAGAAGGACAAGAAGAAACGCAGCACTGGTTGGGACTACGAGCACAAATCTGACGCGGACAACGATGAACCGCTGAGCCCGAGCCCCGACTCCTTGGAGCAGAAGAACGTCATCGAACGTCGACCCCACCCATCGGCGGATGCTGCTGATACGTCGTCAGACCTCTCAGATGACAAGTTGCTCAGCGATTCCTTCACCGCCCTGACTGGTGCGCTCCCGGGCATTCTTGACGACCCCGAGAAGCACGATGAACCTGTACGTCCTCATCATCAGACCCTCCCAACACCGACGTATGCGCAGCCTTCGCCGTCTACTACCCCAGACCCCGATGGGAACGTCCCCGAACCCGTGGGGATTTACAGTTACGAACCCCTTCCATCCGAGATCCCTGCCCCCCGGTTTGATACGGCGAGTCTCTCAGTTCCCGAAGCGCCCCCACTCCCCTTGTGCAGCGCGCATTCATCGGCATCCCCGGAAACTCCCACTACTCAAGGGAAACACCTCTCTGCTGTAGCCGTAAAGTCTCCCACCAGCACCGGCACGGCAAAGGTCGTCGCCGATTATCGCTTCGACGACATCCATTGCGGTTCGGCTGCCATCTCCATGACCCAGGAGCCATCGACCATGCGCCTCCATGACGCTTCGGAGGACCACGGCTCATGTCTGTTGACGTCGTCCATCTTCTCGCAACACTGACAACCTTCGACATGCGGCCGACCTCTCACTGTGAGGCGTGAAGAACCTCCGTTGCACAACGGGATCTACGCGAATTTGCTGCGCCCCTTCTTGAGGTGACAGTTTTCGCACTCGCGTCGCCCCATCCAGGGCCGCTCCAACGCTCCGGATCGAGGCATTGGCAGCCGCGCCTCATACCGGGACGAATGTCCCTCGATGTCGACGCCACAATGCTGACCTGATGGTGTCAAGAACCAGCTCTGGAGCCTCGCGGATCATCGTCGGCGCACGCGGATGACGCGCCACCCAGCCCCTGCCAGGAGGGCATGACGCCGAGCAGTCATCTCGTAATCCCGGGACTTCCCGTGAAAGGCGTAGCCATCAACCTCGACGATCACCCTCTCCTGCTTGAACCAGAGATCGGGGAAGAGCACGCGTCCATTGATCCACAACCTCTCATTCGCCTTCCACCCGCTGATTCGGTACTCGTGCAAGAGCGCATGAAGCTCCCGTTCGGCTACCGACCATGGTCGATCGAGGAGTTGCCGCAGCACCTCTTTGGTGGTTCGAGGTGACGCCTTACGGGCCAAGCGATGTCGGGCGTGTCGGAGCTCCTCAGGACTCACCCATCCTGCGCGAAGGGATGCCGTGGCTGCTTCCCAGTCCCCTCGAAGAGCCAACCAGAAGCACGTGTAGGCGTGAGTCGTCCTGAATCCATCACGGTCGTCAGTGATTGACTCGCATCCGGCTCGGTGAAAACGTAGCCAGCTCCTCCTTGGCAACCGGGGCATCACATGCGGGATTATGACGTCGATCTCCGTGACGTCAATGTCCGTCATTCCTGCTAAGTAGAGCGCGGCACGCCCGGTGAAGATTGCATTCGGCCGCCACAGCATGACAGCCCGCATCCAGGCGTCAGGTCGCCGCGCCGCCTCCATCGTCATCACGATGCGGGGCAAGGGTCTGATGACCCGACCTTCTCGCGCGGCTTTGCGCGCCTGTCGCGCAATCCGGCCCACCGAACTGATTCTCGCCACGCCACCGCTGGCCTCAAGGATGTCGACTAGCTCCATGTCTTCAGTTGTCGTCTCGGGGTGGGCGTTTCCGCCATCCAATGTGAAATCTGTGGATAAATCGTGGATGTGGATTCGGCGTTATCCACAAGCATCTTCATGAGTCGACATCCGAGCCTCGTCTCTTCCCGTCGAAAACCGTCGGTCCAGACGTGTCACCTGCGCCCCAATGCCTGTGGCACCAGCGAGATGACAGTTGTCATCCGAGTCCCCCACCAGGACCGCTACTTTCCGGTAAATCACCTGCCAGGAAGGGACGCCCTGTGTTGTTCCCGCCACTTGCACTCGCTGACGAAAAATCCCGACACCCCACCCGGTCCCATCATGAACCTGCAAAGTAGGCTTGCGGCATGGCAGAGATGCGCACTGAGAAAGACAGCATGGGCGAGGTCGAAGTACCCGCCGAGCACTACTGGGGCGCCCAGACACAGCGTTCCCTTCACAACTTCGAAATCGGCCGTGACACCTTCGTCTGGGGCCGGGACATGATCCGTGCTCTCGGAACTCTCAAGAAGTCCGCGGCACTGGCCAACAAGGAACTGGGGGAGCTGCCGGGCGATATCGCCGACCTCATCGTGAAGGCCGCTGACGAGGTCATCGCCGGAAAACTCGACGACGAGTTCCCGCTGGTGGTCTTCCAGACCGGTTCGGGCACCCAGTCCAACATGAACACCAATGAGGTCATCAGCAACCGCGCCATTGAACTGGCCGGTGGCGAGCGCGGTTCAAAGGAACCTGTCCACCCGAACGACCACGTCAACCGCGGCCAGTCCTCCAACGACACCTTCCCGACGGCCATGCACATCGCCGTCGTGTGCGCCATCAACGAGCGCCTGTACCCCGCCGTCCAGCAACTTCGCGACACCTTCGACGAGAAGGCCAAGAAGTACGACGACGTCGTGATGGTCGGTCGCACCCACCTGCAAGACGCCACCCCGATCCGTCTTGGCCAGGTCATCAGCGGCTGGGTCGCCCAGATTGACTTCGCCCTGGACGGGATCCGTTACGCCGACTCCCGCGCTCGTGAGCTGGCCATCGGCGGCACCGCCGTCGGCACCGGCCTCAACGCCCACCCTGATTTCGGTCCGACCGTCGCTAAGCATGCGACCGAGGAGACCGGCATCGAGTTCAGGCAGGCCGACAATCTTTTTGCTGCCCTGAGCGCCCACGACGCCCTAGTGCAGATATCCGGGTCGCTGCGAGTCCTCGCCGACGCCCTAATGAAGATCGCCAATGACGTCCGCTGGTACGCCTCCGGACCGCGTAATGGTATCGGCGAGATCCTCATCCCTGAGAACGAGCCCGGCTCCTCGATCATGCCTGGCAAGGTCAACCCGACCCAGTGTGAAGCCATGACGATGGTCGTCACTCGCGTCTTCGGCAACGACGCGACGGTCGGTTTCGCCGGGTCACAGGGCAACTTCCAGCTCAACGTGTTCAAGCCCGTGATGGCCCACGCCTGCCTGGAGTCGATTCGCCTCATTGCCGACTCGTGCAGGAGCTTCGACAAGCACTGCGCATACGGCATCGAGCCGAACCCGGACAAGATCAAGGAGAACCTTGACAAGAACCTCATGCAGGTCACGGCTCTCAACCGTCACATCGGTTACGACCTGGCCTCGAAGATCGCCAAGAATGCCCACCACAAGGACATCAGCCTGCGCGAGTCTGCCCTGACGGTCGGTGACATGAGCGAAGAGGACTTCGACAGGTGGGTCGTCCCCGCTGACATGACTCACCCCAGCGCTGCCGAGTGATTTTCGTCGTCCCGACGACGCATCGGACCGGTCACTGCATTGACAGTGACCGGTCCGATGTTTTTGGACACACGAGAACAGGATCAGGGAAAGCAGGCCGTTTCAAATACGAGATGATCCGTCGCACGTCTGGTGGATCCTAAGACAGGAAAACCCACCCAGACATAGGAATCTATGCGGCCGGGGTCCAGTTGGACTCCATCTGGCATCAGCTCTTGACGGCGTCGGCGGCGAGCCCAGACTGTCAGTAACGTTGAAGCACCAGGAGCAAAATCACCAGCGGGATGACGTCAATGACAGTGGCCAGCATCACCGCGCCCTTGCCCGGGCCCTCATGCCGTAGAGCCCTTGGGCCACCGGCGGCACGCTCTCGTTGGTGATCATCAACGGCAACAGGAGTTTGTTCCACGTGGCGACGAAAATGAACAAGAAGATCGTCACCATGGCATGGGCAAGCAGGCGCAACACCATGGTAATGATCGTCCCAGCGGCACCTGCCACGGTCGAGTAGACCAACGAGTGAGGACCCAACGCGGGAACAGCCCCTTGGTCCAAACCATCAGGGAACGCCAGTTGGTGACCCGGCTGAAGTCGCCGAGGGCGAATTCAGGGGTACTCACGAAGTGAGTGTTGTTCTTGGTCGATGCGATAATCAACCAGATGATAGGAAGAAGCAGCAGGCCACAAAGACCAAGATCACGAAAGTGATCCCCCTAGCCGTCCTTGAGGGAGCGATGGAGCGCGGCGGCAGCCCTGCCGGCGACGAACGGTAGCGAATGCCGTTCTTGGTGACGGCAGTCTCGGCGTGAACCATGTCAGTCCGCCTTCCTCTGGACGAGGGCATAGATCATTGTGGGCATTCCAGCGACCAACGCCATCATGATGGACACCGCCGAGGCCGGTCCGGCACCACTCGGGCTGCTGTTTCCATTCATGGCGTTGTAGGCCATCATCATCGGGGTGTAGTCACGCGGGATCCAGGTCGCCTGGGTGGCCACGCTGAAGAGCTGGACGGCGTCGATAATCGACAACAGGACAGCCAGCAGTGCAGCACCGCGAACCATCGAGATCTTGATCTTCGTCACGATCTGCCATCCGGAAGCACCATCGCCTGCAAAGCGGCCAAGAAGATGAGCATGTCGTAGCTGGTGAACGTCCACGTCGTCATGTTGGCCATTGAGCCCAGAATGACGTGAGAGCTCAGCAAGCTGAAGCTGAGATGCCCGACGAACGGCGAAATTTCAGGCAGGTAGAGGTAGGTCCACATGATTGCGCGGGCAAGGCCCGGAACCGCGTAGGGCAGGAAGTAGGAGAGTCGGCAGAACTCGACATGGCGCACCAAATGGGAGTCGATAACCAGGGCCAGGAACAGGACGGCCAGGATCATGATCGGGATCTGGACGGCTCCGAAAGGCCGTATTCGTGCACACCTCGTGGAAGTTCTGCAGCCCGAGCTGTTGCTGACGCAATCATCGCCACCGGCTACGTGCCAAATCGGGCAGTACGGTCGCTGCGGATTCAATCGACTGGCACCGTGGTGCTGGTGGCGCGAGAAAACGTCAACGTCTTCTATACCGAGCCGACCCTTTCTCAGATGGCATCCAGAGCGAGTCTTCGCCTGTCGGAACACGGCTACCAGATGCTGCTCGCGCTCGTCGATTCCCCCCACTCGGCAGAACGCGTCGGACATTGATTGCCGGAGGATCCTTCGACGCGGCAATTCTCGTCGCCATGACCAACGAAGATCCATTGATCCGGCGTCTCATGACGACGACCATCCCTCTCGTTACGGCGTCCCTGCCATTCCCTGGATCTGACATCCCATCGGCGGACACCGACACGTTGGAGGGGCCCGTCACCCAGATGCGCCTCGACGGTTTTCACCAAGGTGCGAAAAATGCCGCCATCGGGCACACCACGGTCAACGGATGGACCCCCGCTGCAGGCGAGCGGGCAATGTCCGAACTCCTCGAGCGCTGTCCGGACCTCGACGGAGTGGTCACGGCGTCCGATTTGCACGCCACCGGCGCGATCCGGGCCCTCAGCGAGGCGGGTCGACGAGTGCCGCAGGACGTGGGCATGGTCGGTTTTGATGACGCACCCGTCGCAGCACTCAACGATCCCCCGCTGTCAACAGTGCGCAGCGATGCCAAGGCAACAGGAGCTGCCCTGGCAGACATGGCCGTTGCGCAGATTCGCGGTCAGAAACTCCTCCAGCGCCACCTCGTTCTACCCAACGACATAGTCTGGCGCGAGTCAGCCTGAGAGATCAGACCGCCGACGGACGTTGCAGGTCGGTGTAATTGACCGCCTTCGCGTCAAGCAGCTCAACGAACGCGTCGAATCCGTTGGTCTCCAACCACTGACGTTCAGCCTCGGTGATCGGCATTCCCAGCAACCAGTGCACCTTGAGGTCGCCGATTTCCACCCGGTCGAGCTGGGGGGTGGTGAATGGATGACACCACATCAGGTGTGGGGTGGTGGAATTCGGCGCGTACATCGACACGACGTCACCGAAGACGATGCCGGGGGCCATCGGCCAATGGTCACGCAGCACCGCAAAGGCACAGGATCCGAGAACCTTGCCCATGACGTCAGAACCGGGAGCTCCGACCACCATGAGCTCGGCACGAATGTCACTGCTGGTGCCGTCGGCGAGGGCAATGGCGTTCGGCTCGACGTGCAAGCTCACGGTCGACCAGGTTGACCACCCCGGCGCCGGTGCGTCCGCGAAGGACAGCACGTCAATGCGAACCTCCTCAGAGGCATCGACCATGCCATCAGCGCGAGGAGTGCCACCGACTGCCTCGACCACCGCCTGGGCGACTTGAGGACCGGTCGAAGGCATCTGCGTCGGTTCGGCCAAATGCTCAGGCAGGTCTTGTGGGTCAAGCGGTCGTTCTGCCGCCGACTGGTCACCGCCAGGAAGGCGTGCTGCAGGGGAGACATTGTCGTCACTCATACCTCGATCCTGTCACGTTGACGACTCGAGCGTGTCCGCGAAGGGGGATTTTTGCCCGCAGTGGGAAGGTGGAGGTGTTGCCAAGAACACTTTTGTCACCTGACCCCGACCGTGAAGGGAGAGCATGCCTCCGCTGAAATCCGACGTGTGGACATGGGACACTCTTATCCACATCCTCATCATCCTCGCTCTTGCGATTGTCGCCCGCTGGCTGCTGCGTAAAGGCGTCGACTGGACCATTCGCCTCATGGTGTCGCGCTCAGAGAAGCGCGAGGCCACTATGCCCGGGCGCACCCGTCGTATCCTTGCGGGGGCGACCGGTGCGAGCCTCGACAGGCAGAATCAACGCACCACAACAGTCGGCGGGCTGCTGTCGAACGTCGGCGTCGCGGTCATCATCATCGTCGCCCTGCTATCGGGATTCAGCACGATCGGCATCAAAATCACTCCGATCCTCACCTCTGCCGGAATCGTCGGCGTGGCGCTGGCCTTCGGCGCACAAACCCTCGTCAAGGACGTCCTGGCGGGACTTTTCATCATCTTCGAGGACCAGTATGGCGTCGGGGACGCGGTGAAGATCAATGAGGTGGAAGGACTCGTTGAGGATGTCGGCCTTCGAGTTACTCGAATTCGAGATTGGAATGGGGCAGCCTGGTATTTGCGCAATGGTGAGATCATCAAGGTCGGCAACATTACCCAGGGGTGGACCACCTCTTGCACCGATATCAAAGTCCACGCCTTGGAAGATCCACATCAGGTAATTCGCGTTATCCGGAAGGTCCTCAACGATCTCGAAGCCGAATTCGAAAATATTCTTCTCGACAAGCCTGTAGTGCTCGGAGTCGGGGACATTACCGGCGACACTATGACGTTCCAAGTGATGACGAAGTGCATCGCGAATGAGCACCCCGCTGTACTTCGGGCGCTGCGTCGCGAATGCAAGGACGCCTTCGACGCGGCGCGGATTCGCGGGGCGTTCTGATCTGACGGGTCGTTTTCGACAAAACATGACACCTGTCATCACCGTCGTGTGATACCGCGCCTCGATAGGTCCTTGGATGGGTTCTGGATCTTCTCATTGAGAAGGGTCGCTCCCAACGGAACTCCACTGGACAGAAACGGCTCATGATGAAAAACCACACGTGGCCCAGCCGGGAAAACTGTTCACGCGGTGACGGGCATCTCCTTCACGGTTGGACGCGGCGAAGTGGTTGCTCTCATCGGCCCGAACGGCACCGAGAAATCCAGGACCATCGACACACTATCGACATATCTCTGGGCCCCACCCGCCCCGACGCCGGTCGCACGGACGTCTTCGGAACTGATCCCCTCCAGGCTGCCCGGTCCGGACTTCCTGATCCTCAATGAGCCGACCGCGGGTATAGACGTCGAGGCCCGCCGCGACGTCTGGGACGAGATCCACAAGGACACCCGACATGGCCGCGGGACCCTCACCACAGTCGCAGCTCGGGAGGCGCACCGCCACTTCTCCATCTCCCTGAAGCGCCTCTGGCGCGAATTGGGCCATCCTTTCCGACGCTCGACGTTGATCTTCAACCCCGCCCTGCCAACGATGCTGTATCTCCCGCTTTTCCGCACCACCCACTCCGCTGATCTTCCGGGAGGCAACTTCGCCATGTGGATGGCGATCGGCATCGCCGTTCACGATGCGGCAACCTCCAGTGCCAACTGTGCGGCGTCGGTTTCTGTCGACGAAGCCAACGGCTGGGCCCACGGCGTCCCGTGAGTCTGGGCCATAAGATTGACGGTGCTTGGTTCAGCTCGGTAGTTTTCTCCGCTTTCGATTGGCCATCGGTCTGTCTTTTCGACCGGATGTCGTCATGCACGTTCCTGCCCTAGTGAGCACCCGGCTCGCCTTCCTCGGCACCTTGTGCTGGTTCACCGATTTTGTGTTCTGGGCCTCCCAACGCTTCACCAAGAGCACCGAACGGCAGCTGTCCCATTGGCCCCATGAACTGACCAACCGTTAAACTCCCGCGTCTTCGCGGGCTTCTCCCATTTCTCGACACCTCTGTGCACCCACGTGTCATTCCGTGCCGCGAACTGACGAAACTCGTCATAGGGCGTGAATGCTTCGCACCCAGCCCGGCCCAAGTGTTCCGGTTGTCAGGCGGTTCCGGTCATCCTCAGGCCCAGAAGCCCCACAGCCCATTGATGGGTGGCGGACTGCCTGAGCGCGCCACCATACTGACTACGCTGTCGCCGGGGACACGAACACGTTCTCCCTCCAACGGCTCCGCGAAGATGCTCATCGTCTCGGGTCCCCGGTGAGATTTTCCCCACCAGCAGCCCAGGACGGGCATCGTGGTGACGGAGGATGCCCATGACGTCAAGAATTCTCGTCACCGAAGACTCTGAGCTCGTAGCTGAGGCACTGCTGCCGACCGAGCCCGAATTCGAGATCATTCATCGCGTCGCACGTGGTGACGGCTTGGTCACGGCAGCCACTGGGCTCATGTCCGATCTCGTCCTCGCCGACATCGACCTGCCCGGGGCGTACTGGTATCGAGGCCGCCAAAATCCTGTGAGGCATGGGGGTACAAAGGCAGCATCATTCTTCTGACGGCGCTGCCAAGCAGCGATCACCTGCACGCCGCATGGCTGCCGGGGCAGACGGTTGCCTCCTCAAATCCATCACTGGCGCCTCCCTCATGAACGCCATTCGTGCGGTGCTCAACGGCCAGTCCGGCATCGACCCGAAATCGCCGCAGTCGCCATGCGCAAAGGCCTCTCACCTCTCAGCCCGCCGACTGTTCCCGCACGGCCGCCTCGACCGCCCGACTGAGCAATGACCCTGCGTGGACCATCGACTCGTGAGGATCCGGCTCGATGTCGGACAGGCTGATGATCCGTTGGAAGGCACCGCGCTTGTCCTCTGGTAGGTCGCACTTGCCGCACACTGCCCAGACGGGAACCCCGGCATCGAGAGCAATCTTGCGGATGGTGTCGGGTAGCTTCCCGAGAAGGGTCTGCTGGTCGAGTCTGCCCTCGCCTGTGATGACCAACCCCGCCCTCGAGATTTTTGACACCGCCTTGGCCCATCCGAGCACTGTGGCTGCTCCCGGGCGATACTCCGCGCCCAGACAACGAAGCGCCCAACCAACTCCACCGGCAGCACCGGAGCCAGGGCAGTCCCGGTATGCGCTACCAATGGTCGCCTCCACGAGATCAGCGAGCTCGGTAAGACCGGCTTCAGCAACCTCAACCCCTTCCTCGTCCAATCCCTTTTGCGGGCCGAAGACTGCCGCTGCGCCGTTCAGCCCCAGCAGCGGAGAGGTGACGTCACACGCCACCGTCAGTTTCACTCCTGCCAGTTTTCGGTTCAGCCCGGACAGGTCGACGCGTGAAAGGTCCGTCAACCCCGCTGCACCGGGAGAAATGGGCGCCAAGTTCTTGTCGAGCAAGCGCACCCCAAGGGCTTCCAACATGCCCGCACCGCCATCAGTGGATGCCGATCCCCCAACACCAACGGTGATGTCAGTCGCGCCACTGCGCAACGCAGCAGCGATGACCTCCCCGAGCCCCTGGCTGGACGCCACCAATCCCCGTCGTGAAGTCGGCGGTCCGGAAACCCTGTCCGCTCGCTCCAGACCGCAACACGTGGCCATCTCGATGACGGCCTCGTCGCCGCGCAAGGCGTAATCGACTTCGGCGAGGTCTCCAGTGGCACCGTGGCACTTGACAGTGACGGCGTGAAATCCGGCTGCCAGGACGGCCTCCACAGTCCCCTCGCCGCCATCCGCAACAGGGATCGTCAGTACATCGCGATCCGGGTCAGCTGCGGAAAATCCCCGCTGTACCGCCCGACATGCCTTGCCGGAGCTCAGCGACCCCTTGAACGAGTCAACGGCCACAACCACGGGCGCATTCGGATCAGAACGCATGCTCTCAGCATGACACGCGAACATGACGTACCCGAAGCTGGCTCCCCCTCAACTTCAATGACCATTTCCCCATCTCAGGTCTGTCTCCGTCACGGGACGTCCCCGACATCCACGATGTCGGCAGTTTTCGTCACAACCCGTAAACTTGGAGGCATGGTGAATCGCGCCTACCTGTCCCTGAGTGTTCTTGCCCTCGTGTTGTGGGTGGCCGCGTACCGTCATCTACCCGGCTGGGCAGCTGGAGTGACGCTGGCGTGCGTTGTGCTGTTCTCCCTGTTCTGCGAGTGGTCCCGCGTGCGAACCTTGGCCCGCATTGGTAAGTCCCGCGGTACCGCCCGCCAGAGCTCGCGCGGTCGTAAGTTGTCGTGACCAAGACATCGGTCAGCGCGACAGCGCAGGCCTCTTCTGCCCCGGTTCCGGCGCTTCCTCTCTCACCTGACACCTCCGTGGCCGGCGAGGTGGCCACTGTCGCGTAGGCTGTCTGCCGCCATGCCTGAGAAAAACGTCAACAGCCCCTCGACGCTGTCCACCACCCTGCGCCCAGCCCCCGACGAGTCGGGGATGACCGTGCCCCAGTTGCTCCAACACCGCATCGATGTGCTTTTTGAGCAGGTGCCGCTGGTCGCTGAACTAGGCGAGGTCTTTGCCCAGGCGGGCCATGATCTTTGTCTCGTCGGCGGGTCAGTACGTGACGCCCTCATGGGCCGTCTGGGACACGACCTTGACTTCACCACCGACGCTCACCCCGACGAGACGGAGGCAATTCTTCGCAAACGCACCCATGCGACGTGGGACATCGGCCGAGCCTTCGGGACGATCGGTGCCCACATCGGCGAATGGGTGGTGGAGGTCACCACCTACAGAGCCGACGCCTACCACCCTGACTCCCGCAAGCCCGAGATCGTCTACGGAGACACCCTCGAGGATGATCTCATTCGTCGCGACTTCACGGTCAACGCGATGGCGCTGCATGCCGCAACTCGAGCATTCTCCGATCCCTACGCCGGACTCGCCGACATCGTGGCGGGAATTTTGCGCACTCCTTTCCCACCGGAGCGGTCGTTCAGCGACGACCCGCTACGCATGATGCGGGCTGCTCGCTTCACGTCCCAGCTCGGCTTCACCGTCACCGATGACGTTCGTGCCGCCATGACTGACATGGCCTCGCGCATCGAGATAATCTCCGCCGAACGCGTCCGTGACGAGCTTTCCAAGACTCTCCTCACCGACCACCCGCGCGACGGCCTCGACCTCTTGGTCACCACTGGCATCGCTGACCATGTGCTCCCCGAGCTGCCGGCCCTGCGTCTGGAACGTGACGAGCATCATCGTCACAAGGACGTCTACGAGCATTCCCTGACAGTCCTGGACCAGTCCATCGATCTCGAGAAGCACCGCAATCACGAGCCAGACCTCACCGGTCGTCTGGCTGCTCTGCTGCATGACATCGGCAAACCGCCGACTCGTAAATTCGAGTCCGGTGGCAAGGTGAGCTTCCACCACCACGACGTCGTCGGAGCCAAAATGGCCCGAAAACGTCTCAAGGCCCTCACCTACCCCAGCCAGATCGTCAAGGACGTGTCAAAACTCATCGAACTGCACTTGCGCTTCCATGGCTACGGTGACCAGGGGTGGACGGACTCGGCAGTGCGTCGTTACGTCCGTGATGCCGGCGACCAGCTGGAGCGTCTGCACATCCTGACCCGCTCCGACTGCACCACCCGGAATCGTCGCAAGGCTGAGCGGCTGGAATTCGCCTACGACGACCTCGAGAGGCGTATCGCCGAACTCACCGCCAAGGAAGAGCTGGCTGCGATTCGTCCCGACCTCGACGGCGAGGAGATCATGGCCACCCTGGGCATCAAACCCGGACCAGCGGTGGGCAGGGCCTACACGTTCCTCCTCAACCTCCGTCTCGACGAAGGCCCGCACACTCCTGACGAGGCAAAGGCTGCGCTGCTGGCGTGGTGGGCCGAGCAAGAGCACTGATCCTCCCGCGGACCGCGGGTTCACCCGACCCAGCCAACTACCATGACAACCGTGTCACCTGCTTCCCGCCTTCGCCCAGCCGCTTGGCTGCTGGGATTGTTGATGGTCCTTGCGACCGTCACCGCAGGATCCTCTCCTGCCCAAGCACGTACCGCACCGGAGTTGGTCAAGGTTGCGATTACTTCCGTCAGCCCACCCACAGGGGATCCCAAAACTCCCATCACCATCAAGGGGACGGTGACAAATACCTCCGCGGTGTCGATGACATGGGTCCAAGCGTCGTTCTGGCGCTCCCAGGACCAGATCAACGACACCCGGGACCTTTCCGACCTGCTGGCATCCCCCGCCACCGTGCCGGTCGGCATGCGGTGGTACCGGGAGCCCAACGAAGCGTCAATTTTCAACATCACCGACCCTGAGGCCAACCAGACCTTCAAACCAGGTGACAGCGGGTCATTCACCGTGACTGGAACGCCAGCCCAGATGGGGTTGACGTCACCCAACGCCGTCTACGCGGTCGGTGTCCACGTGCAGGCGTCCCCCGAAAACCAGTCGCGCAGAACTGTCGGTCGAGCACGAGTCCTCACGGTGCTCTCAGACGCACACACCAGCGCGAACCTTGCTCCCGTCATCGTGCTCTCAACCGTACCCACCCACAGGATCGACGGGACCTTCACTGATGAGTCACTCGCAAATGACATCACCCATCGACTGAAACCTCTGGCCGAGGCGGCACGCACCCGTAACGCGACAGTTCTCGTTGATCCAAGTCTCATCGATGAGGTCCGCGCGATGGCCTCGGGATATCGCGTCGCTGGCAAGGGTTCGGCCACCATCGAGGGCAGGGGCCAGCAAACTGCCAGGGAATGGCTCGACCTCGTCGAACCATTACTGACCACCGGCCAGGCATATCGCCTACCGTACGGAAATGCCGATGTCATTGGAGCGGTTCGACAGGGCCGCCCCGATGTCCTGTTGACGGTGAAACACGCCCTGGACCCATTGAATCCAGCCGCGAAGCTGCCATTGGCGATCGTCGACCCAGCAGCTGAACTCGACAAGTCATCGTTCAAGACCCTCACCAAGGAGCTCTCACCCGCGCTGGTCCTGACGTGTGCGGCATCGGCTCGTGGCGGCGTCCGCGAAGAGGCCGGAGTCAAGGTGATCGGTCTGGCCGACACCGCTCGAACCGACGGCCATCCACAGTCCAACAGCGACCCCCAGCGGCGGGGAATGTTGCTGTCCCAGGCCCTCCTCATGACTCACGAGTCGATTCCGGCGGTCACCCTCGTCACCACCGCAGATGATGTCCAGGCCACCGCACCAGTCGGGTGGTTGCATCTACAGAGCCTCTCGGCAGTTCTCACTGGAGCCAAGCCGGGCCTGCGGCTGCCGGGAACACGCGCTGGTGACACCATCCTGAAAGACCCTTGGTGGCGCGTCCAACATGACGTCGGGATCGACTCGGACGATTGGTCTGACCTCGTGGGAGCCTCGCCAGAGATGACGTCCTTGACCTCGGCGAAATTTGTCAGCAGGTCGTTGTCATCGTCGCTCCAGGATCGCGGGGCATGGGCTACTGACGTCATGCGCCCGGCGACAGCCGCCATGGCCGGCAACGGACTGGTCCTGCATTCGGCCCCGCAGTTCGTGATGTCCTCCTCGACCAATGACTTTCCGCTGACGGTCACGAACTCGCTCGCGCAGACGGTTCACGTCAAGGTCGTCGTCTCTTCGGAAAACCCGCAGCGCATCGACATCCCGGACACCCAGGTCGTCACGATCCAGCCCAAGGAGACACAAACCATCAAGTTCGCTCCCAAGGCGAGCTCGAATGGCGTCGTCGAGATGCAGGCACACCTGTCGACACCATCGGGACGCTCCCTGGAAGCTCAGACCAGTTTCGTCGTCAAGGCGACTCAGATGGACGATGTCGGCTGGATCATCATTGTCGTGTCGGCCTTGGTACTCATCATCGTCACCGTGCTGCGCATTCGTCAGGTGACCGCAAATTCCCGACGTCAGGCCGAATCCGACGGTGAGTCCCAGACCAGCGACCCCACCACTGACTCGACCCCCGATGACATTTCTGACACCACGCCCTCCCTTTTGGCGGTAGAGAGTACTGACACCGCGCCGAACGACGATTCTGGACATCGCCTCCCCACCGGTAAGGACAACCCCGCCGAGTGACAATCCCGAGGTTCGCGAGACGGATCGGTATCGTTGACGATGCACATTCGGATCGATCGGGCAGGAGGTGGCAGTGTCTCTCGAGGACCCCGCCGATCGCTACGGCGGTGAGCACGACTCGGATCTCCATGCCGAGGATGACCTCCCCGATCTTCTCCCCAGGTCCTTTCTGGGCGGGCGTTACCGCCTCGACCAGGAGCTCTCCCATCCCGAGTCCTCACTGACGTGGCGAGCCTTCGACACCAAGCTGCATCGCCCGGTCCTGATCCACGCTCTGGCCCCGCACGGTCGTCGCACACCCGCTGTCCTGGATGCAGCCCGACGGGCCGCCGTCGCCACCGATTCACGCTTCTTGCGGGTCCTCGACGCCGTCGTCGGACCGGGCGACTCCGCATCCTGGGTCGTCAGCGAATACGCTCCCGGGAAGTCGGTCGAGGAGCTGCTCGAGACCGGGCCCCTCTCGGCGTTGGAGGCGGCTTGGATTGCCCATGAAATCGCCGATGCGATGGCACCCTTGCATGCCCAAGGGGTCTTCCACGAGCGCATCAACCCCGGAACAGTGCTCGTCACTTCGACTGGAAATCTCAAGATCAGCGGCTTGCTCATCGAAGCCGCGTTGCATCCTCAACCGGGCGACAATTCTCGTCCGTGGCCGGACCGCGAGGTCGCCGACGTGACGGACATAGGACGGGTTCTTTACGCCTGCCTGGTCTCACGTTGGCCAGTCGGACGTGGCCACCGCCCATCCGTCGAGCCGACCTCGACAATGTCTTGGGGGCTGCCGCCCGCCCCTACTGACTCCCACGGCTGGCTCACCCCACGTGAAGTGCGCTCCGGAGTCTCCCCAGCCCTCGATGTCCTCTGCGACCAGATCCTCTCGCAGGTTCCGCGTTACGACGAAGTGCCATTGCGCACCGCGAATGAGATTGCACGTTCCCTGCGCCGGACCCTCGGCTCAGCTGATGCCGCCGCTGACCTCGAGCGTCGTATCCGGTTCCCACTGGGACCGGCTTCCCGCGCCGGGGAGGAGCCACGGCGATCCGACGAATCCGCCACTCTCGCGCCAGGCCAGGATCAGCCAGAACGGGCAGAGGAGTACGGACCTGACGATGAGGGGTATTGGTCCCCGGACGCTGCCGCCGGGGAGTGGAGTCGTCAGGCAGGTCCGGTGCCGTGGACGAGCAACAACGACCCCCACACCACACAGATCTCCCCCGCTGGGCAGGAATGGCCGGAGGACGACAACGACGAGTCGGCCTTGGCGAAACCACGCCCTCACAACCGTCGATGGCCACCAATACTCATGACTGCCGTTGGCGTGGTCATGATCGTGTGTCTCATTGTCGCAGGGGTGCGCCATTCAGGCGGCAGCGCTCCGGAAGCATCCAGCGAGCCAACGACCGTCAGGATGGCCCACGTCCAGGATTTTGATCCCGAAAGGGATGGTGGCGACGCCCAGGAAAACCACGACGAGGTCAGACTCGCGATCGACGGCGACCCGTCAACGGCCTGGCACACACTCATTTATCACAACTCTGCGAAACTCGGGAACCTCAAGCCCGGAGTCGGCCTGGTCATTGATTTGGGACGCGTCACCGAGGTCACGTCGGTGAAGGTGCGACTGGTTGGGTCCGGTACGGACATTTCCTTGTGGCAGCCGACCAGCGATGTCTCCTCCGATGAAGCTCCTATGACGACGATCAAGGAGTGGACCCAGGTGGCGGCGGTACCGGGGGCCGGATCGACGGTCATGTTGAAACCATCCGGCAAGACGAGGACCCGTCATCTCCTGATCTATCTGACGGAGCTTCCTCCGAAATCAACCGCGCGGTTCCAGGGTGGGATCGCAGACATCACCGTCACCGGGTCCTGACGACGTTTTTCGACGCCACGCTCCGGCGGCCATCCACTCTCCGGCGGGTGCGTCCCAGTGGCGGCACCAGCTGCTGACCGAAGGCTTTCCGACCGAGCCGTCGTCGAGTGAGGCATCCTTGTCTACCGATGTCCGCCACCTCGATGACGAAAACTCCCAACTCGTCGCGCTCCCGAGACCAGGATTCACCAACCTACGCCCGAGCTGACACTTTTCGTCATGGAGTCTGGTCGTTGTTGGGGCTGGCATGAGGGGCATGTGGAGAAAGATTGTGCGGCAGGGGCTCGTCGCGACAATCCCGCAACGGGAAACTACCGGACCATCCACGAAGGCGAGGGCCCCAAACGCAGTGGTGCCCCGTGCTCGCAAGCACGGGGCACCAAGTGTCATCAGTCCATCAGGATCAACTCAGAATCACTCCTTGACGTCGTCGTCCATCCAGTCGAAGGTCTTGGTGACGGCCTTCTTCCAGTTGCGGAACAGACGCTCACGCTCGTCCTCGTCCATCTTGGGCTCCCAACGCTTGTCCTCGGCCCAGTTAGCGGTGACGTCCTTCTCGCCTTCCCAGAAGCCGACGGCGATGCCAGCGGCGTAGGCGGCACCCAGAGCGGTGGTCTCAGCAACCACCGGGCGAACCACCGGAACGTTGACCTGGTCGGCCTGGAACTGCATGAGGGTCTCGTTTGCAGTCATGCCACCGTCGACGCGCAGCTCCGTGAGCGGCACACCGGAGTCGGCGTTCATGGCCTCGAGGACCTCACGGGTCTGGTAGGCGGTTGACTCGAGTACGGCGCGGGCGACGTGTCCACGGTTGACGTAACGGGTCAGGCCGACGAGGGCGCCACGGGCGTCCGGACGCCAGTACGGGGCGAACAGGCCGGAGAAGGCCGGCACGAAGTAAGCGCCGCCGTTGTCCTCGACGGTGTTGGCGAGAGCCTCGATCTCCGGGGCGGTCTCGATCATCTTGACGTTGTCACGCAGCCACTGGACCAGGGATCCAGCAACGGCGATCGAGCCCTCAAGGGCGTAAACGGTGGCATGGTCGCCGATCTTGTAGCAGACGGTGGTCAGCAAGCCGTTCTCGGAGAAGATGGCCTCTTCGCCAGTGTTCATCAGCATGAAGCAGCCGGTGCCGTAGGTGTTCTTCGCCATGCCCTTCTCGAAGCAGGCCTGGCCGAAGGTGGCAGCCTGCTGGTCGCCGAGAATGCCAGCGATCGGGGTGTCGATCAGCAGGCCGTTCTTGCGGCCGTAGCCGTAGACCTCGGAGGAGGACTTGATCTCGGGGAGCATCGACTTCGGAATGCCCATGACCTCGCACATCGAGTCGTCCCACTCGAGGGTCTTGACATTCATGAGCATGGTGCGGGAAGCGTTGGTCGGATCGGTGACGTGCACGCCGCCGTCGGTGCCTCCGGTCAGGTTCCACAGCACCCAGGTGTCCATGTTGCCGAAGTACAGGTCGCCAGCCTCAGCCTTCTCACGAGCACCCTCGACGTTGTCGAGGATCCACTTGACCTTCGGGCCAGAGAAGTACGAGGCGAGACCCAGGCCACAGATGTGCTTGAAGCGGTCAGCACCCTCGTCGCCAGCCAGTTCGTCACAGATCTTCTGGGTACGGGTGTCCTGCCACACAATGGCGTTATAGATCGGGTCGCCGGTGTTCTTGTCCCACACCACGGCGGTCTCGCGCTGGTTGGTGATTCCAACGGCAGCCAGCTGGTGGCGGTTGATGTTGGCCTTGGTCAGCGCGAGTCCGACGACATCGCGAACAGCTTCCCAGATCTCGATCGGGTCGTGCTCAACCCATCCGGCACGCGGGAAGATCTGCTCGAATTCCTGCTGGCCGACGGCCACGATCTGGCCCGAGTGGTTGAAGACGATGGCCCGGGTCGAGGTGGTGCCCTCGTCGATGGCAAGTACAAACTTCTCGTCGCTCATGATGATGCCTTTCAGTGTCGACTATGACGTTGAATCAATGTGGACGGGCCGGGGCCCGGACTCACCAGAAGATGAGGTAGGTGACGGAGGCCAGGACAGCACCGATCATCGGGCCGACGACCGGGACCCAGGAGTAGCCCCAGTCCGACCCGCCCTTGCCCTTAATGGGGAGGACGGCGTGGGCGATACGTGGGGAGAGGTCACGAGCCGGGTTGATGGCGTAACCGGTGGGGCCACCAAGGGAGGCGCCGATCGAGACGATGAGCAGGGCCACGGCCAGCGGACCGATGGCCGTGCCGGAGAATACGCCGGTCTTCAGGTCGACCGAGGCAGCGGCGGTGTAGTTGGAGATGATGACCCACAGGACCAGGACCCAGGTGCCGATGATCTCAGTGATGGTGTTCCACAGCGGGTTGCGAATCTCAGGGGCGGTGGCAAAGGTACCGAGCTTGAGGGCCGGGTCGCAGTCCTCGTCGTAGTGCTGCTTGTAAGCCAGCCAGCAGAGGATGGCACCGACGAAGGCACCGGCGAACTGGCCGAGGATGTAGAGGATGATGTTGGCGGGGGTGGCCGGGATACCGACCGCCAGGTCCTTGCCGGCCAGGGCCAGGCCCACGGTCACGGCAGGGTTGAGGTGACCACCGGTCTTGTAGGCGGCGTAAACACCGAACATCACGCCGAAGCCCCATCCCCAGTTGATCTGGAGGGAACCGGGGGCATTGGCGTGACCCTTACACTTGGGAAGGAGGTTGTTGGCGACGACGCCACAACCCAGCACAATGAGGATCATGGTGCCCAAGAACTCAGATCCGAAGATCGTCGCGGCGGGCACCGCGGTTTCGAGAAGCATGAGGACTCCTTCGTCGTGGTGTCATCCATTGACACCGATTTACTCGCCGGTGGCGGTCAATCCCGTAGGATTCAGCAAACGGGGACCGTCGTCCCGACCCTGTGGGGGCTGGACGTGGCTCAGTCAAACATCAACGGCGCCGAAGAATCGCGATTCTGCACTTATGTGCATGGCAAGGGGGGAGGCATGAACAAATTGTCCAATGATGTGTGGACAGCAGCGTCCATGTATTACATGCAGGGTGAGACAATGGATGCCATCGCCAGCCATCTCGGCACATCCCGCTCGACCGTGTCTCGCCTTCTCAAACAGGCACGTCAATCCGGGGTCGTGCGTATCACCTTGTCAGAGCCGGCTGGATTACGCAGTGGCCTGGATTCCACCCTGACGAGGATGTTCGGGGTCAACACCACTGTCGTACCAGTGAAATCAGGAACCACCGAGATTCACCGTCTTGACCAGGTCGCCAGGATCGCTGGGCAGATGGTCACGGACATGGTCGAGGACAATTCCGCGGTCGGAGTCGCTTGGGGGACAACCCTCGACGCCGTCACCCATTACGTCGTCCCCAAGGACGTCAAAGGGGTGCGCGTCGTCCAGATGAATGGGTCGGCCAACCCAGCAAGTTCGGGGATCCCTTACGTTGGATCCATTCTTTCCAGAATGGCTTCCGCATTCGGCGGCGAAGTCATTCACTTCCCAGTGCCAGCATTCTTCGACAATGCATCAACGAAAGCTGCGATGTGGCAAGAGCGATCAGTTCAGGCTGTACTCAAGGCACACCGTGAGCTCGACTTCACCGTTTTCGGCGTTGGAGCCCTCAACAGCCCGGTCCCCTCTCACGTCTATTCCTCGGGTTATGTGACCGATGAGGAAAAGGCAAGTTTGGTGCGTGCTGGAGTTGTTGGTGACGTCAACACCGTCTTCCTCAAGGCCGACGGCGCCTATGACGTCGAGTTCAACAAGAGAGCGACCGGACTGGCCCCCTTCCAGTTGCAACGCGTACCGCGGCGGCTCTGTGTCGTCGCTGGCCGCGCCAAAGCTGTCGGACTGTTGGCAGCGCTGCGCGCCAGGGTGGCGACGGACCTCGTCGTCGACGATGCAACTGCTCGTGCGGTCCTCGATCTGATGTGACTCGCCAGTCCCGTGCCCGTCACAAGAGTCCCGCAGCTACTGCAGCTGCGGGACTCTTTCCTGCCATGTGACACGTGGTGTCAGGACTTCGCCGTCCCCAAGGTAACGTTTGCGGTGGCCTGATGCGACCCGCGGATGTAGCTGATCTTGACTTTCTGGCCAGGCTTGAACGACCTCACGAGTCCGACCAGTGACTCCCCGGAGGCGATATCGGTGTCGTCAATCTTCGTGATGACGTCACTGCGCTGCAGACCGCTCTTGCCAGCGGGCGAATTCGGCGAGACCGCGGCGATCCCGGCCCCGAGGATTTGGACGCCATCCTTGCTTGCAGCAGCGTCACGCACCGACATTCCGAGGAAGGCGTGAGTTGCCTTTCCGGTGGCAATGATCTGATCAGCAATAGATTTGACAAGATTCGACGGGATGGCAAAGCCGATTCCGATATTTCCCGACGACTCAGATCGGCTTGACGAGAGGCTGGCAATCGACGAATTAATCCCGATGAGTTCACCGTCGGAATTGACAAGAGCACCACCTGAGTTTCCCGGATTGATGGCTGCACTGGTCTGTATGGCATTCGTGACGACCACACCCGACGACGAATCCCGCGAGCTCAGTAAATCCCCTGAATTACTGCGATTCGTGGTGGCGACCGGGCGATTGAGGGCGCTGATGATTCCGGTCGTCACCGAACCTGACAGGCCGAGCGGATTGCCGACGGCCATCACCGGGGACCCGACGGTCAACTTGCTGGAATCAGCAAAGCTGATCGGCTTCATGGACTTCGGCGGGTTCGTCACTCGGATGACGGCAAGGTCCGTCGATGGATCCGTACCGACAACCTTGGCCTCATAGGTCTTGTTACCCATGGAAACCGTCAGCTCGCCGCCCGAAGCGGCGTCGGCAACGACGTGATTGTTGGTGACGATGTTGCCACTCGTATCGACGACGACTCCCGATCCCTCGCCTCCACCATGACCCGTTCTCACGGTAATGGCGACCACCGAATTCGACACGGCGGAGGCGGTGGCGGTCCAGTCCGGGGCGGAGGACGAACCCTGAACCACCTTGGTGACGCTGCTGGGTGACGCCGAGCTCGACGTCACAGCTGAAGCGTCGTTCCTTGTCAGGGAGTGATCGACAAAACCCCCGGAAACGCCACCAACAGCTGCCGCCACTACGGCGACCAGGACAACGGTCCCGCCACGAAAGCCCTTACGGCCCGATCGCGACGAGCCCTTCGATGGGTCGGGAGTTTTGTCACTCGCACTCGAGGCCGGCTGCTCAGACACCTCCCACGCAGGGCGTTGGGTAGTTGACGGATTCCCCTGGGTCGCCCAGGAATCGTTACTGCGCGACCAATATGAATCCTGCGCCGAGCTCTGGTGATTGTCGTCAGGGCAAGCGGGGTAACCCCCCTCCCCGCCATGCTGGGAGGGATTGGGTTCACGCGGCTCACGGGGACCATTCGTCGACTCACTCATGGCTCCAAGTGTTCACGACCGCTCCAAGTGGTCGATGCCCTGTCCAGCAGCGTTTTGCCGTCAGCGGAGAAAGTTCAAGGCCACAGTCCCACCCTCCAACAAATCGGATCCGACCGTGGTCAGGCGCCACGTAGATCGCGTCAGTCCCCAGTCAGGGAGCCCGCCGTCCACACCTCTGATGACTGACGGATCGGCCCGGGTGCCGACAAAGCTGCGCGACACTGGGTTGACGATCTGACCGGCAGCAATCCCGGAGTCGCATGAGAGGTCAGTTTCGACCGGTTACTGGCTCACAACCCGCCACGATCAGACAGAACCCCCGCACAAGCGCTGCGAAACGCCGCTTCGCCATCATTTCCTCACCCCTTGAGGCCGGAACTGGCAACGCCTTCGATGATGTACCGCTGCAAGACTACGTAAATGATGAGGACCGGAACGGCTGCCATCGTCGCACCAGCCATGATGACCGGGTAGTCAATTGTGTAACTTCCTTGCAGGCGGGTCAGACCGACTGGAAGCGTGAGACTCGTGTCGCTGAACAACACATAAATTGGCCAGACGAAGTCATTCCAGTTACCCAGGAAAGACAGCACAAGCAGAGTCGCCAAGGCTCCCTTGACGTTGGGAAGCACGATCGTGAAGAAGGTCCTGAACGGTCCAGCTCCGTCGATCCTCGCGCTCTCCTCGAACTCCTTCGGCAGCGCCACGAAGAATTGTCTGAGGAAGAACACTCCGAAGGCTCCTGCGGTTCCCGGGAAGATGATCGCGGGAAGCGAGTCCAACCACTGAAGCCTTGACATCAACTCGAAGTTCGGCATGAGGAAGATGAACCCTGGCACGAACATCGTCGACAGGACGATTACGAACAGGACGTTCTTCCCGGGCAACCGCAGCCGGGCAAAGGCGTAGGCAGCCATCGCGGCAAACAAGCAGGTCAGTACCGAATTGGCCGTCGCAGCCGCACATGAGTTCAGTACCCATCAAAGAACCGGACTCGCATCATCTACGAACAACAACTGCCGGTAGGCACGCAACGTCCAGGTGCGCGGAAAGAATGTGGCCGGAACTTGCTTTGCCTCGATGTTCGTCTTGAACGAGGTGAGGATCATGACCACGAGAGGCCCGAGGAAGATGACGGCAAGAATGACCATCATCACCCAGAACAGCGGATTTCTCCATGTTTTCCTCATGACGGTTCGCCCTTCCTGGACCGGGCAGCATGACGGAACCGGCGTCGGTCCTTCGCCTCTTTGTGATCGCGTGTGGCGTAGTACTGTGTGATTGAGATCACCACGAGGATGGCTGCAAGGATGTAGCTCTCAGCGGCGGCCTGACCGGCACGGTTCTGGCTGAACCCCAGGTCGGTGATGACCATGATCGCGGTCCGTGTCGACTCAGCCGGGCCACCCTGGGTGATGGTGTAAGACTGGCCGAACATGTTGGCACTGGCCAACACCGTTGTGACAAGGACGAAGATCAACACGGGACGCAGCCCTGGCATGGTCACGTACTTGAACTGCTGCCACCGTCCAGCACCGTCGATGGCCGCAGCTTCATACTGTTCCTGAGGGATATTGGCCAGGCCGGCCATGTAGATCACTGCGTTGAACCCGATCGTCCACCAGACCGTGACACCGACCAGACCAATCCAGGCCCAGGGTTGGGAGGTGGTCCACTGGATGTTTGTGTGGAAGATGGCGTTCACCAGACCGAAGTTGCCGTCCAGCAGGTATCTCCACATGACACCGATGACAGCGACGCCGAGCACGTAGGGAGCGAAAAACACTGCCCGGAAGAACGTCCGCCCCGGGAACTTCATGTTCAGCAGGATTGCGAGCCCCAACGGAAGGCTTACAAGGAAAGGCACACTCGCCACCGTGAAGATACCGGTGTTCGCCATGCCTCGCCAGAACTGCTCGTACTGCACCGATTGTGGGTCAAACAGGTCCGCATAGTTCTGCAACCCCACCCAAGGACGCGCCGGGAGGGTGAAGTCCCAGTCATGCAAACTGATCCAGATGCCGTACACTGCAGGAACGGCGACGAAGACCGTGAACACGACGAGGTAGGGAGCGAGGAAGACTAACGCAACACCCGCAGAGCCCTCGACGCTCTTACGTTTCCTCCTTGTAGTTCCTTCCCTTGAGACCGACATCACTGATACTTCTTTCGGTTCTCCTCGAGAATCTTGTCGGCTCTGCTGGCGGATTCCTTCAACGTCGACTCAATTGCCTTGCCACCAAGCATGATTTCGTTGACAGCGCGATAGAACTCACCGATGACATCACTGATGCCAGGGACGGTTGGGGGAAACACCACATCGTTGATCTGCTTGGCCAAGGTTGACTGGCCAGTCAGCTTGGCGAAACCATCACTTTCGCGGACCGAGTTACGTGCCGGGATCTGGCCGCCCTTGGCCCACTCCAGCGACTGCTGGGAAACCCAGTTGACGAACACCTTGGCAGCATCCGCACGGTTTGAGTTCCCATTGCGCTGTGTCGGGATCGTAAACTGGTGAGAGTTGGCCCAGGCGGCCTCACGCGCACCGATCTGTGGCAACGGGGCGACCCCCCACTCCAGAGCCTTGTTCTCAGCCAAGGTGTTAAGCGACCAGATGCCATTCCAGTTGAAAGCGGTCTTCCCGTTCTGAAGGGCGACGAAGTCCGCATCCTGGGCAACCTTGGCTGGGGAATACCCCTTCTTGACCAAATCCATCCACCACGTCATGGCCTTGATACCCGGCTCTTCGTGCCACGTCGCATGGGAGGCATCCTCCGAGAAGAGTCCTCCACCGAACTGGGACACCAAGCTGAAGACGCTCATTCCTCCGGTGAACTGGAACGGCGATGCCCAGTGCCCAGCAACCCCTTTGGACTTGAGTGTCTCCAACGCAGACATGTAATCGTCCTGGGTCTGCGGCGGCTTGTTGGGATCCAGCCCAGCCTTGTCCATGACGGTCTTGTTGAAGAACAGGCCCATGGGATGGACGTCGAGCGGAATCGAGTACCGCACATCGCGATAGATTCCAGCTGCCCACGGCACCTTCGCAAAGTCGGAGCCTTTCAGATCAAGTGCCTTGGCCACGTCGTCGAGAGGTTGGATGGACTTTCGGGCCGCCATGGTCGCCACCGAGTCAAGGTGGATGACAGCCACGTCAGGGGCCTTGCCCGCTGTGACAGCGGTCGGAAGTTTCTTGTAAAGGTCGGCCCACTGCATGGACTGCATGGTGACCTTGATGTTGTCGTGGCTGGAGTTGAATCTGTTGACGAGTTCCTTCATGAAGGTGCCGTCACCACCAGTGAAGCCATTCCAGAAGGTGAGCTCAACCTTGGGACCGTCGTAGGTCTTTCCGCCATTGCCCGATACCTGGTCGCTCGTCGTGCCACCGGCAGACTTACCGCCACCGCAACCAGTCAGGCCGACTACCGCACCGGCCACCACCGCGCCAGAGAGGAAACCCCGTCGTGTCAGATTTTCAATCATGCTGTGTTCTTCCTTTCCTGTTGGTCAGATCGACATCGATCCACCCATTCCGAAAATCAGTTGTCCTCATTGGACGAGGTCTTCAGCCGCAGGCAATTCCAGCTCGCCGGATTGGCATCGAAAGTGAGAATTCCTGACGTGATGTCGCAGGTAGCGTTGCGCGGTTCAACGCGGTTTGGTCGGTCTGCAGTGTTGACAGCTGCAATGTCCTCATCGTCGAGAGCGAGGCACTCGACAACCTTGCAGTCGCCGAAGGCCCGCAGATCGATCCGCACCCGAGCTCTCTCGTGAAGGTCACGGTTTACGAGGAAGACCACGAGATCATGGTTCTCGGCATCCCACGTCGCCACGGTCCACACCTGATCGGCCCCTCCCCACCGTTGTGTGGAGATTGCCGGTCCCTCGCAGCGAGTATCAAGAACCACCCCGCGAGCGTGTCGTGACATCAACGCGAATGGGTGGAAGATCGTCTGCCGCCAGGCGCGACCACCCTCTTCAGTACGAATCGGAGCGATGACATTGACAAGCTGCGCCTGACATGCGACACCAATCCTGTCCGTATGACGTAGCAGGGTAATGAGGAGGGAGCCCACGACCATCGCGTCCAAGACCGAGTAAGTGTCCTCGATGAGGTGTGGCGCATGCTCCATGCCGATAGAATTCTCCCCACCAAACCGGCTCTGATACCAGACATTCCACTCGTCGAAGGAGATCTTGAGTCGACGGTCGCTGTGATGCATGGCCGCGACGTGGTCGAGGGTGGCGACGACATCACGGATGTACCTCTCCATGTCCTCTGCGCAGCAGGCGAAGGAGGCGACATCATCATCCATGGGCTCGTAGTAGGCGTGGGCTGACACCATGTCGAGGTTGTCGAACGCTGCATCGACGGCGACGCGCTCCCAGCGTCCGAACGTCGGCATAGACCGCGATGACGAACCGCACGCAATGAGGGACAGCTTGTCGTCGAAGCGGTGGAAGGCATTGGCCACCTCGGTCACCGTCCGGGCATATTCGTCGGGCGTCTTGTGGCCCATCTGCCAAGGTCCGTCCATCTCGTTTCCCAGACACCAGGTCTCGACGTTCCACGGATCTTCCCACCCATGGCTCCTACGCAACTGGGGAAGACGGGTGTCGGTATCTCCGTTCACGTACTGGAGGAATTCCATGGCCTCGTTGAGCCCACGTGTCCCAAGATTGACTGCGAGCATCGGCTCAATACCCATGCGTCGACACCATGCGAGAAACTCATTGGCCCCAACAGTGTTGGGTTCAACCGACCGCCACGCAAAATCAAGGTTCCTCGGTCGCTCCTCGAGCGGTCCGACGCCATCCTCCCAACGGTAGTTCGAGACGAAATTTCCGCCGGGATAGCGCAGAACTGTAATTCCTAGTTCCTTGACGAGTGCTGCCACGTCACGCCGAAATCCGCGGGAATCAGCATCGGCATGATTCGGTTCAAAGATGCCGGTGTAGACACAGCGACCCATGTGCTCGACGAAACTGCCGAAGATCCTCCGGTTTACTTCTCCCACCTGATAGGCGGGATGGACGTGGACAGTCGTTGTCCTCATGGATGTCTCCTCTATGCGACGACGTCGGTGCCGTCTCCGTAGCTCCTGTACAACGTTGTAATCCATTCTTACAACGATGTAACGGAACATGCAAGGTACACGCCTGCACTGCCAGTCCGGTGGCATTGCTCGAATCATCATGAGGATCTAAAATCATGACTATGACAGCGCGTCTCGTGGATGTCGCCGAAGCTGCAGGAGTGTCCGTCAAGACTGTTTCCAACGTTGTACACGAGAGCCCCCACGTCCGCCCCGGCACTCGGGCTCGGGTCGAGCAGGCCATCAAGGAACTCGGCTACCAACCCAATCGTGCAGCGCGCCAATTGAAAGCCGGACGAACTGGATTCATCGCTCTGGCCCTCCCAGAAATTGAGACCCCCTACTTCGCAGAGCTCGCCTCTCGTATTTCAGAGCGGGCCAAGGAGGAGGGCCTCGTCGCTCTGATGGAACTGACTGGCGCGGATCCCGTCATGGAAAGTCGAGTACTCACTCGGTTCGGCCGGGGTGTCGTTGATGGAGTTGTCTTCTCACCCCTGTCCCTGACCTCGGAGGAGATTTCCGACCATCCCACCAGTGTCCCCATGGTGTTACTCGGTGAGCGGGCAACTCCGCCCGATCATGACCATGTCGCAGTGAGATCTGTCGACGCTGCACGCCGGATGACCGCGCATCTCATTGAAGTTGGACGCCAACGAATCGCCGCCATAGGTCATGTCCCAAATCAGGGCACTGCATCGACGCGGCTCACCGGATATCGTCAGGCGCTCGAAACAGCAGCCCTTCCCTTCGACGACGACCTCGTCGTGGGCGTACCCACGTACTCGCGATCAGCTGGGTTTGATGCCATGAACCGCCTACTCGGCCTCCCGGAGAAGCCTGACGCCGTCTTCTGCTTCAACGACACAATGGCTATCGGTGCGGTTCGCGCCTGCCACGAAGCGGGGGTGCGAGTCCCCCAAGACATTGCAATCGCGGGATTCGACAACACTGAAGAGGGCGCCTACTCAACCCCGACCCTGACCACCATCGCTCCTGACCTGAACGCGCTCGCTGACAAGACCCTGACGATCCTCACCCGACGTATCGGTCAATCCACCAGTGACGCGCACCAGCCCGGAACCGACGTCCCTGTACCCTGGCACCTCATCATTCGTGAGAGCACCGGAGGGCCTACCGTACGCCCCTCAGCCCCTCCGGGAATGCCCTGAATCCTTTGTGCGCTGGATAGGTTGATCCTTGAACCAGCCAACCGACCAGGAGACGCCATGACCACTCAGCCCTTTGTGTCCAACACCATCCTCGGCAACATCTCGCTGTCCGATTCCTCGCAGACCGACACCGTCCAGCCCTCCACCGAGAAGGTCGACACCGACACCCAAGGCGACGACCCCCGTGAGGTCATCATCGTCGGTTCCGGCCCGGCCGGGTACACCGCGGCCGTCTACACCGCGCGCGCGGGGCTGAAGCCCCTTGTCCTCGAAGGGTCCATGGATGCCGGTGGCGCCCTCATGCAAACCACCGAGGTCGAGAACTACCCGGGCTTCTCCGAGGGCATCATGGGCCCCGACCTCATGGCTCGGATGCGAGCCCAGGCCGAGCGATTCGGGGCCGAGCTCGTCGCTGACGACGTCACCGAGGTCGACCTCACCGGTGAGATCAAGAAGGTCATCGACACCAACGGAACGACTCACCAGGCTCGCGTCGTCATCCTCGCCACAGGATCGGCCTACCGCAAGCTCGGGCTCGAGGACGAGGCCCGTCTGTCAGGTCGAGGCGTGTCCTGGTGCGCCACCTGTGACGGGTTCTTCTTCACCGGCAAGGACATCGCTGTCGTCGGCGGAGGCGACTCCGCTGTCGAGGAGGCCACCTTCCTCACCCGCTTCGCCAACTCTGTGACCCTCGTTCACCGTCGTGACGCGCTGCGCGCCTCCCAGATTATGGCCGACCGTGCCAAGGCCGACCCCAAAATCACCTTCGCCTGGAACAGCGAGATCGTCTCCATGCAGGGCGAGTCCAAGCTGGAGTCGGTGACCCTGCGTGACACCAAGACCGGTGAGAAGCGTCAGCTCGAGGTGGCGGGAGTCTTCGAGGCGATCGGACACGACCCGCGCTCCGAGTTGGTCCGCGGCCAGGTCGACCTCGACGACGCCGGGTACGTCGTGTGCGCCGAGCCGTCCACCCGCACCAATCTGCCGGGGGTTTTCGCCTGCGGTGACCTGGTCGACTCCCATTACCAGCAGGCCATCACTGCGGCCGGGTCCGGATGTCGTGCGGCCCTCGATGCGGAGAGGTTCCTCGCCGAGCTGGGACGCTGAGTCTCTCGACTGTTGTCGCCGCATCACTTCGTGAAGGTACGAGGCGATGCGGCGAACTACTGCTCCGGGGTGAATGCCGGCGCGTGCCCGGGTGTCGAAAAATAACGCCTCAGCACGGGCATGAAGCACTCCTGTGAACCGGACCCCGGCGCGATGACAGTTTTCGTCATCTCATCCTTGGGCAGACTCACGCCGCTCATCGCCAGGCGGCCAACCCCAACCTTGATGTGAAGACCTTTGGCTCCCCGGAGATGGGGTCGGTGAATCCCATCTGCCAGGCCTGCAACTGCAGCGGATGGCTGAAGTCGTCGACAGGGGTGTCCAGAAGTACCGGGTAAAAGGGGTCATTGACGATGGGAGCGCCCAGCCTCTGCATGTGGAGACGAATCTGGTGGGTGCGACCTGTCCTCGGTCTGGCCTCGTAGAGACCCAGCCCATCATGCTGGTCCAGCAAAGTGACGTCAGTCACGGCATTCGGCTCCCCCGGGATCTCACGAGCTTGCAGGATGCCCCGCTCCTTGATGATTCTCGACCTCACCTGCCAGCGGTGTTTCGTCACCACGACCACGTCCCCAGCACGGTGGCGCACCACGGGGGCAACCAACCGGTACTTTTTGAACACCTCCCGGCGCTCGAACATCTCCTGGTAGGGCCGACGCCACTGCCTCTCCCTGGTCAGCAGCAGGACTCCAGCAGTGACCCGGTCGAGGCGATGAGCCACGGTCAGTTCTGGCAACCCCAGCTGGGTCCGCAGCCGGACAACCACCGACTCGAGAACGTGCTGACCTCGCGGAATTGACGACAGGAAGTGCGGTTTGTCGACGACCAGAATCCGATCGTCGGCGTACAGGATCCCGATACCCGCCGGGACAGGGGCCTCCTCGGGAAGATCGCGGTGGAAGAAAACAAATGTCTGCGGAGCGAACGGGGAGCTCCTCGTGAACGCACCTCCGGATTCGTCGACGAACCTCTCGCCGTCGAGCATCTCGTCAACCCGCTGCTCGCCCACTTTGACGAGTTTTTCAACCAGATAGTCACGCATCGTTGGCCAGGGCCAGCCGTCGCTCCCTCGTGCGCTCGCCAACCTGCGGCACTCCCCGTGATCGGGAGTGTGGACCCATGCCGATTCCAGGCCGTGACGTTGTGGAAGAGGCGATCGGGGCACCGTGTCAGCCTACGGGTCGCCGACGCGGCCCACCACTCCTCCAGTTCCGGTTCACAAGAACCCCGTCTCGCGGGCTCACAGCTCAAGGCAGTGCTTCAACCGCGCGCGAGGCGGGATTTGGGTTCTCCAACGTGCTCGAGCCACCCCAGATGTCGACCACGGAGGTAACCATGCCCTACAATACCTAGTACCACTAGGGTTTTGTGGAGGTCGGCCCCGCACCTCCCCGGCAAAGGAGCGAACCCATGACGACAACCTCGACCGAAGCTGCTCAGCCTCAACAGGAGCAGTACGCGAGTACCGGCCGTCTTGGTGCAATCATGTTCATCGGACAGTTGGGCTGGGCCGCCGTCGGCGCAGCCTGCGGAACATTGCTGGCGGCGCTGGCAGCCGAGGTGAAGCCTGAGAACAAGGTCGACTTCCTCGCCCTGCTCACCACCACGGGAGCCATCGCAGCTGTCATCTGCATGATCACGGCGGGCACCCTGTCAGACTGCACGAGGTCAAGGTTCGGCCCGCGCAATCCCTGGATCATCGGCGGCGCAATCGTCGCAACCCTGGCCTTCGCGGCCATCGGCCTGACCAGGAGTCCCGCCCTTCTCGTCATCGCGCACATGATCTACCAGGGCGGACTCAACTGCATGCTCGGCGCCTTCAACGCCATTCCGCCGGACTACGTGCCGGACTCCGTCCTCGGCAAGGTGTCCGCCTTTGGCGGCGCGGGCTATCTTCTGGCCCAGATCATTGGCGCGGTCATCGCTGGAGCGCTGGTCACCCGACCATCCCACGGATTCCTCGTCGCGGCATGGATGCTGTTGATCTCGAGCGTCATCGTCGTCATCCTTCTGCCACCCCACCCGCTGCGCAATCAATCCCCACGGCCACCGGTCACCTGGCGTCAGTTCGCGTCCCAGATGAAGCCGCCCACGGACGGACAATTCTGGTGGATTCTGGTTGGTCGGTTCCTTTTCGTCATCTCCCTGTTCATGGTGATGCAGTTCCAGCTCTACATCGCCACTGACGAGATGGGAATGACGCGGGCAGCCGCTGGAAAACTCATTGCCATGAACTCGGCAGTGCTCGCAGTCACTGCAGTCGTCCTCGACGTCATCACCGGGCCTTGGTCCGACAAGATCAAGCGTCGCAAGCCCTTCACGATGATCGCCCCGCTCGTCGCAGGTGCAGGTGTCATCCCCCTCCTCCTCGTCAACGAGCCCTGGACTCTCACCGTTTTCGCAGCCATGGGCGGCGCCGCTTTCGGTACGTACATGGCCGTCGATGGAGCACTCATGGTGGAGGTTCTGCCC
Organism: Cutibacterium nasicola; assembly: GCF_051303185.1. Taxonomy (GTDB): domain Bacteria; phylum Actinomycetota; class Actinomycetes; order Propionibacteriales; family Propionibacteriaceae; genus Cutibacterium. The sequence continues at coordinate 308,010 of NZ_JBPPGE010000003.1, forward strand.
AACCGCGACGACTCGGCTCGTGACCTGGGCTTCCTCAACGCCGCCAACTCCCTGCCGATCGTCTTCGCCCCCGGTATTGGCGCGACCCTGGTGAAGACGACGGGCTACCCCGGACTCTTCATCGCAACGATCATCCTGGTCATCCTCGGATCGTTGTGCATCACACGAGTGACAAGGGTGAAGTAAATGAAACTCGATCCACGACTGGCAGAGATCCTGGAGCGTCAGCCCCAGAAGGAACAGACGCTCGCCGAGCAGCGGGCGCAGCAAAATGACTTCGCAGCAAGTCTGCGGGGAAAACTGACACCCGAGATCCCTGACTCCCTCGAGCTCGAGGATCGCATGGTGCCAGGCCGCGATCATCCCATCCCGGTCCTGATCCAGCGGCCGGAGAGCCTCCCTGATCCCACGCCAGTCCTGGTGTGGGCCCATGGCGGGGCCTTCGTTCACGGCTCCCCGCGCACCGTGCTCTCCCGCACGGCCAGTATTGCCCAGCGCGTCGGCATGTGCGTCGTCAGTGTCGACTACCGATTGCTGCCCGAGCACAACTACCCCGAGAATCTGCACGACGTCGTTGATGTCGTGCGGTGGGTTGCCGAAGACGCCGAGGCCGAGGGGTTCGACGCGTCCAGAATTGTCGTGGGTGGTGACTCAGGCGGCGGAAATCTAGCGGCCGCGACAGGAATCACCTGCCGCGACGAGGGCGGCCCAAAGACTCTCGGGCAGATCCTCGAGATGCCAGTTCTCGACCTTTCAGACACTTCTGAGGCGATGGCGGAGGCCAAGCGCGACGCCCCCGATCTCGCGGCCGCGCTGCACCACAGTCACGTTCGTTACCTGTCCCATGGGGCAAGCCTTGACGACCCGTGCAGCAACCCGATCTGCCTGGAGGATGCCACTGGCCTTCCGCCGACGTTTTTGCTCAACTGCGAGGTGGACCCACTACGCGACGACTCCTTCGCGTGGCAGCGCAAGCTGGAAGCGGCCGGTGTACCCGTGCAGCTGACGACTGTCCCGGGGATGGCACACGCCACCCAGAGCTTCACCCTCGCCTTCCCCCAGGCGAAGGAAGCTGAAGACACCATGGTCGCCTGGCTGCGCGATCTCATCTCCTGATGACATACGACGGCCGGGCCCGGGATTTTTCGTCACCGGGCCTGACCGTCGTCATGTCCAAGACAGAGGCCTGAAGACCCCTACGAGAAAAGCCTCAGCCGAGCGGTTCGCCGGCGACGCTGAAGGTCACCGGGGTCTGAGCCTCGACCGTGCGCGAGACGGTGCAGTTCTTGTCGCGCGACATGGCAACGACGCGGTTGACCAGCCCGGCAGCCTCGCGCCCCTCGTCGGTGTCGGGGAAGGTGAGCTGGAAGTCGACCGAGACGTCCCCCAGGGATGCTCGGCCCTCCTCGTCGCTCACCTTGGTGCCCATGACGGACACAGTGAACTGGGTCGGCCCGCCGCGACGGCTCGTCACGGTGTCGACGTCGATGGACGAGCATCCACCGATGGCTGCCAGCAGCAACTCAACGGGGGTGAACTCGGCATCCTGACCGGAGCCGAAACGGATCTGACCGCCACGCGCGTTGGTGGCGGTGTAGTGGCCCTCGCTACGACGGACCAGGGAAACCTTCTTGGTGGCGGACGGCATGATTCCTCCTCAGCGCACGAACTCTTCGATGACCTTGACGAGCGCCTTCTTCGTCTTACCGCCCTGCAGCGACTTGACGAGCTGGCCGCTCTGCCAGACCTGAATCGTGGGCAGGGACATGATTCCCTGCTCGGCCGCAATCCGGGTATTGGCGTTGGTGTCGACCTTGGCGAAAACCATCCGGTCGCCATAGACCCCAGCCAGCTCCTCGATGATCGGGGAGAGCTGTTTGCAGGGGGCGCACCAGTCAGCCCAGTAGTCGACGAGGACGGGCTTGGCAGCCCCGAGAACCTCGGAGGCGAAGGTCGCGTCGGTGACCTCGATGACGTTGTTCATGACAGCCTTTCTAGTTCGACCAGATGAGTCTAGGTCGTGGTGGCTCGAAGGGCACCTCCGGTTCACAACCACCGAGCGGTTACCCGGCCCATCCAGGCAAAACCACTGGAAGCACCCAGCAATCCAGTCCCGGTGCACAAAAACACCGACCCGCGGGGTCGTGAAACACCAGAGTGCTCAAGACCCTCTCGAGTCGGCAGTTTTTGCACCCGCTGCGGTGGGTGCCGACGGCAGATACCAGTGACGGTGGGTGCTCATGGCCGTGGGAAGGTGTGCAGAGCCTCACGGCTCTCGGGCACCGTCACGCCCGCACTGGGTTCCCACCCCCTACCGAGGCGGGCCAGTGATCACCTTTCCCCACCGAAGAACTTCTCCCAAGGCAGGTCAAGCGGCGCATCATGGGCGATGATCTCGTACAGCGCCCGCACCAGCGGGAAATCGGTCTCGGCAATGATCCCGCGCTCGGTCATCCTTCCGATCGCCTCGCCGACGACGCCGATGGCGGCAACCCCCTCGAGGGTGATGCCCTTCATCTTGACGTTGCGGACCTCCGAGAACGGCACCCCAGCCCCGACATAGGTCCCGGCGCGCACATTGCGCCCGCCCATCGTCGTCACGAACATGTCGCCAACCCCACCCAGACCGGTGGCCACCTCGGGATCACCGCCCATGAAGGAAACCATCTGTTTGAGTTCGCGGGCGCCCTCACCGAACAGGGCCGCCGTGTAGTCGTACATGACGTACTTTGCGTCAGTCTGGCCGGCCTTCTCGAGCATGCCAGCCGCAAATCCCCCCCCAAAGGCGAAAATGTTCTTCATGCAGGCGCCGACCTCGTGTCCGATGAAATCGGTGGACGTCCAGACGTGGTAGTAATTGGTGCGATATGCCGCAGCAAGTCTGTCCAGCACCTCCTGTTCCTCGCCGCAGAACACCACACAGGTGTCGCGGTGCACAGCCAGCTCACCGGCAATCGATGGTCCAACGATCGCTGCCCAGTGAACCTCGTTGGCAAGGTCGCCCATGTGCTTCTTCAACACGTCTGGGAGGATGTGAAGGGTACCGTCCTCATCAGCCTGCATACCCTTGGTGACGCACAGGATGGTCTGGCCCGGCTTCGCCAGCTTGGCCAGCTGCTCACCGGCCCAGTCCACGCCGAATGAGTTGACGCCGCTCATGATGATGTCGGCTCCCTCGATGGCTTCGGCTGCGTCAGCAAAGTGGTAGGCCTTGACGCGTTCGTCGACCTTGAGCTCGAGAACAGGATGCTGCCGGGTGGCCTGGATGGAATCAATGATCTCGTCATCGAGGTGGGTGCCGATGAGACGGACTTCATTGCCGTTCTCGACAGCGGGGAAGGTCAGTGCGGTGGCCATGACGCCCGCACCGAGCACTGCAATCTTGAGCATCTTCGTACCTCCGAAGGTGGGTTATGACCCAGCGACGGGCCCGACACCATGCACGCTAACCGCCACTCACACGCGAGTACCGCATTCGTCAGCAATCTGCACTTGCGTGCAGAAATGACGATCCGGGCCTTCCGACCACACCAAGGATCACTGCAGAGCCTGCTCCGCGGCCTCGGCATCGACAACGAGGTCCGTACACAGTCCTCCCCGCAAAACCGTCCCCACGGCCTCAACCTTTTCGGCTCCCGATGCGACAGCCAGGACTCGTCGCGGACGCGAGTTGTCGTGGTCGTCGTCAGTCACCCTGACGCAGTCCACATCCACTGAAATCGTGCGCGAATCCAGTTCCTCATCAACGACCTCGCCGTGGACGTCGACGTAGTGGCTCATGATGTCTGCGCTGGCCCCCTTGCGACGCAGCTCCTCAATACCGTCCTTCGTGACGTGGCCGGCCGTCACCAGGATCGAATCGGTACTGACAGCTCCGGGCGAATAGACGACGAGATCAGCCTTGTGGGCAGCCTCCAGCGGGCGTGAGACCGACGCGTCCTTGCGGAGCATCTCTCCCAGATCTGTCGATTCGACGATCGTCGGGGCCTGCAAGGCGAGAGATCTGCCCGGACCGAGCTCGGCCATCCGCACGACGGAGCGTCCCACCAGGTCGTTCCTCGTGACCGCAACACCGCCGTTGGTCTGGGCGACGACGACATCGGGATCCCAACCGGACCCCAGGTGCTGAGCGAGATGAGCCGTCGTCCGACCCCAACTCACCGCGACCACCCGCGGCTGGGGTCGCCACTCGGACAGCCGCTGAGCTGCCATCCGAGTGACGAGGTCCAGGGTCAGTTCATCACTGGCCTGGACGGGCACGACGACGGCTGAGTGCAACCCGTAGGTTTCCACCAACTCGGTTTCGAGTCGGTGATGCCGGGCCAGTGGGTGGTCGATGGTGATCTTGACCATCCCGGTGCGGCGAGCTTCCTCCAGGATCCTGCCAACCGTCCAACGGCTCATGGAGAGCCGTTGGGCGATCGCGGCATGGGTCATCTGCTCGAAGTAGTACATCTCCGCGACGTGGAGCATCTCCTCGTCCTGACCCGCCCGGCGTCGGTTCGACATCGTCATGCCTCAGTCCGCGTCACAGCACGGACTTGGCGACCTCTGCGACGTGGTCGGCGGTGAAGCCGAACTTCTCGAACAGCAGGGTTCCGGCAGCAGAAGCACCGAAGTGCTCCAGCGAGACCGACGCACCCTTGCAGCCGACATACTTCGACCATCCCATGGCGATACCGGCCTCGACGCTGACACGAGCCGTCACCGAGCTGGGCAGGACCGACTCGCGGTACTCCTCGTCCTGCTCGTCGAACCACTCCTGGCACGGCATCGAGACGACGCGGGTCGGGACCCCGTCAGCCTCCAGCTTCTTCTGCGCTTCGAGGGCCACTGACAGCTCGGATCCGGTCCCGATGAGGATGAGCCTGGGATCGGCGCTGGCCTCGGACACCACGTAGGCGCCCTTGGCAACACCCTCGGCACAGCCATACTCGCTGCGGTCGATCGTCGGCAGGTCCTGGCGCGACAGCACCAGTCCGGCAGGGCGGTCGATGTGCTCCAGGATAGTGCGCCACGCCACCGCAGTCTCGTTGGCATCGGCCGGACGGACGATGTCAAGGCCGGGGATGGCACGGTATGAGGCCAGGTGCTCGATCGGCTGATGGGTGGGGCCATCCTCGCCGACACCGATGGAGTCGTGGGTCCACACGAAGATCGACGGGACCTTCATGAGAGCCGCAAGACGGGCCGAGGGACGCATGTAGTCGGAGAACACGAAGAAGGTTCCGCCGTAACAGCGGGTCAGACCCGACAGGGTGATGCCGTTGAGGATGCCGCCCATGGCGTGTTCGCGCACTCCGAAGTGGATGGTGCGACCGTAAGGGCCACCCGGATTCTCCTCGGAGCAGCGGTCCTCGGGCAGGAAGGAGTCGGCCCCCTTGATGGTGGTGTTGTTGGAACCGGCAAGATCTGCCGATCCACCCCACAGCTCGGGGATCTGAGGGCCGAGGGCGCTCAGGACCGCTCCGGATGCCTTACGGGTGCTCATCTTGCCGGGCTCGAAGGTCGGGATCTCGAGATCCTCGGGCAGCTTGTGGGCACGCATCCGTTCGAGAAGGGCGGCTCCCTCAGGGTTCGCGTCGTGCCAGGCGGCGAACTTCTTGTCCCAGGCCTCGCGCAGGCCCTTGCCGCGCTCGGCGAAGGCGGAACGCACCTTCTGGACCATCTCGACGTCGACGGCGAAGGGCTTGTCCTCGAAACCGAGCTTCTCCTTGAGGGCGCTGATGCCCTCGGTGCCGATCTTCGCGCCATGCACCTGGGCCAGACCGGCAAGCACCGGGATCGGCCAACCGATGACGGTGGTCAGACGGATGAAGGACGGCTTGTCAGTGACGGCCTTGGCGTTGTCGATGGCCGCCATGAGGGCCTCGACATTCTCCTCGTAGGTGGTGCCACCGTTGGTGAAGTCGACGTGCTGAACATGCCAGCCGTAAGCCTCGTACCGAGCCTCGACGTCCTCGGAGAAGGCGATGGTGGTGTCGCCCTCGATGGTGATCCGGTTGTCGTCGTAGAACAGGATGAGGTTGCCCAGTTCCTGGGTTCCGGCCAAGGACGACGCCTCGGACGCGACGCCCTCCTGCATGCAGCCGTCACCGGCAATGGCGTACACGTAGTGGTCGAAGGGGCTGGTTCCGGCAGCGGCGTCCGGGTCGAGAAGGCCACGCTCACGACGAGCTGCCATCGCCATGCCGACGGCGTTGGCAACGCCGGCACCGAGCGGGCCGGTGGTGGTCTCGACGAATTTCGTCACGCCATACTCCGGGTGGCCGGGAGTCAGGGATCCCCAGGTACGCAGAGACTCCAGATCGGACAGCTCGAGGCCCAGACCGGCCAGGTAGAGCTGGGTGTACTGGGTCAGCGAGGAGTGTCCTGCGGACATGATGAAGCGATCGCGACCGAGCCAGTTCGGGTCGGACGGGTCGATGGCCATGATCTTGTGGTAGAGCAGGTAGCTCAGCGGGGCCAGGGAGATGGCGGTGCCGGGGTGTCCGTTACCGGTCTTCTCGACGGCGTCGGCCGCAAGCACTCGTGCGGTGTCGACAGCCAGCTTGTCGGTGTCGGTCCACGTCAGTTCGGTAGCCACGATGTTCCTCTCGTATCGGCTTGTTGGCCTGATCTGTGTGATGTGTTGTCGCTCGTCACGGCGATGAGGGGTGGGGGTTCAGGTCCTCATGAGAATCCTATTCACAACCTCATTGTCATGCACTTGTGCGGATACTGATGTCACAACTGTGCAGCGATGCCGTCACTCGTCACCCATCGTGACTTCCCGGTCCCGCACATGGGCTTTGCGTCGGATCTCCTTGAGCCGGTGCATGACCTGATTTCCGCCACGACCGAAGTAGTCGTGAAGGTGGGCGTATTCGGCGTACAAGGCGTCGTATTGAGCAGCTCTGTCCTCATTGATCTGGTAGACACCATCCTCTTTCGCTCCCATGGCAGCAGAGGCCGTTTTGACATCTGGATAGAGACCGGCTGCGACTGCCGCAAAGACTGCAGATCCGTGCGAACCCGGTTGCTGCGCGGTCCCGACGCTCAGAGGCACCCTACAAATGTCACAGAACAGCTGCATGAGGAAAGCGTTCTTGGTCAGTCCACCAGCGACGACGAGCTCATTGATGTCAACACCCGAATTGCGGAACGACTCAATGATGGTGCGGGCACCAAACGCTGTTGATTCCAGCAGGGCCCGGTACTGATCCTCCGGGGTTGTCGCGAGGGTTTGACCAAGGATCATTCCAGACAGATTGGCATCTGCCAGGACTGATCGGTTGCCGTTGTGCCAGTCCAGTGCAATGAGTCCGTGGGCTCCAACCTCCTGGCCCGCGCACTTCTCGGTCAACAAGTCGTGGATGCCCATACCGCGACGCCTGGCCTCGTCATAGTAGGATCCTGGGACACAGTTGTTGACGAACCAGGCGAAGATGTCCCCGACAGCCGTCTGACCAGCTTCGAAACCCCATGAGCCGTCGACTATGCCTCCGTCGACGACGCCGAACATCCCTGGGACTTCCTTCAACTGCGGCCCCGGGACGACGTAACAGGCAGAAGTTCCCATGATGGCCGTCATCTGGCCATCCTCAACTGCCTGAACAGCTGCTGCTGTGACGTGGGCATCGATATTCCCGGTCGCGACGGCGATTCCTGCCGACATGCCAAGACGCTCCGCAAATTCAGGTGTCAATCCACCGACCCGCGCCCCCAACGGCAGCACGGGTGCATTCATCTTCTCGACGAAGACATCAGCGAATTCAGGGTTCAGGTTGGCCAGGTATTCCTGGGACGGGTACTGGCCGTCTTGATACATACGCTTGTATCCCGAATCCCCCGCCGAGAAGGCGAGGACTCCGGTCAGTCTCCACGTCAACCAGTCCAATGCATTGCAGAAGACATCGGTGGCGTGGTAAACGTCCGGCGCCCACTCCAAGGTCTCAAGAACCTTGGGCATGAGCATCTCGGAGGAGAGTATCCCTCCGTAGCGGGCGAGCCACGGCTCCCGGCGCACTTGTGCGAGCTTCACGATGCGATCCGCCTGGTCCTGCGCGCCATGATGCTTCCACAGCTTCACCCATGCGTGAGGCTCATTACGGAATTCAGACAGCTGGCACATCGGTGTGCCATCCGCCTTCGCGGCCACGACCGTCGCCGAGGTGACATCCAGACCAATCCCAACCACGTGCGCGGGATCGATCCTGGCATCCTCGATGCTCTTGCGAACTATGACCTCGAGTGTCTCCATGTAGTCAGCAGGGTCCTGAAGCGCAAAATCAGGCGGCAATTGTTGTCCGTCCGCCGCACTGAGTACCCGATCCATAACGCCATGTGGGTATTCGTGGACGGCAGTGCCCATTTCGGTGCCGTCGCTCACCCTGACGACGACTGCCCGGCCCGACAGCGTGCCAAAGTCCAGTCCCACCACGAACTTGTCGGTCATGATCCTCTCCTCGATGCAGTCGTGGGGTGGGCCGGGGCGAGTAAGCCGACCTGCACCCCCACGACGGTCTATGTGTCAGTCCTGACGGACCTCGTCAGTCCTGCGGCCAAGGGCGCTGGCCCCAGAATCCGTCAGGCGCGAACAGCGGCTCGACGAAGTCGCTGATGGTCCCCGTCTCGACCAGCAGGTCAAGGAGGGTGTAACGCGACCTGATCATCTGGCACCGGTAGTAGGTGTCGTGGAAACGCTCCCGGGTCAGGCCGATCTGGGCCGGATGGTAGATGCCACCAACGGCCTCAATGATCTCCTCCACACGGGCCGCAGGCATCACCTGAGCGCGGCAGCGCTCCTGGATGGTCGACCACTTCGACTTCACGACCTCCAGACGCTCACGCAGGGCATCGGCGTCGAGGTACTTGTCCATCGTCTGCTTGACCGCCGGCTCCAGCATGTCACCGGAGAAATTCGCGCGAACCTTGGCCTCCATGTCCTCCGCCGTGGGCCATGTGGCGACGGCGGCGTCGACGTCAAGAGTCGTGAAGTCATGCTCCAGCACCTTCTCCCACAGGGCAAGCACCGAGATGGTTCCCAGGCCCACCTTGAACCCGTGGGTCAACGGGGGCTCGTGATCCATACCGAGATGCTCCATCTCCCACAGATGGGAGAACTGGTGGCCGGCACCCGATGCGGGACGAGACGAGATGCGGTACTTCTGCATCGCCAAACCGGACATCACAAGACCCTCGATGAGGCCGTTGAATGCCTCCGGCTTTCCGTTCGCAAGGCCCTCCGGGTCACTGATCGCGCTCGTCAGCGGACCCTGGACCAGGTCCCACACCTCGCGGTCAATCGGCTCAACACCCAGCTCGTCAGCGAGGATCCAGTCGGCTCCGGCCGGGACCTTCTCGATGAGATCACCGAGTCCGGTGGCGGTGCAGCGCTGGGGTGCACCAGCCATCGTCGGCAGATCGGCAATGAGGGCCTGGGGGGCGCGGCAGCTCATGGTGTGCTTGAAGCCGTTCTCGGTGATGGAAGCGCCGAAGGCGGCATATCCATCCATCGATGCAGCCGTGCAGACGTTCATGTAGCGCCGCCCCAGCTCGTCACTGGCTCGCTTGGTGAGGTCATTGAGGGTGCCCGAACCGATGGAACAGGCAATCATCCCGTCAAGATCACGGATGTGGTCGCGGATCTTCTCGACGTTCTCGTAGCAGGCGTAGACGGTGGGACGTCCCGGGAGGATCATCGACTCGACGATCTCGACCCCGTGAGCCTCGAAGGACGCCTTGGTCTGCTCACCGGCAACGGCCCAGGTGCTCTCGTCGGAGATGAGGATTGCCTTGGCGTCACCGAACAGTTCCTTGAACACGCGCCCGGTCTCACCAAGCACGTCATGACCCATGATCACGACGTCGGTGTCATCGCAATCGGCCAATGCCTTGTCAATCAATTCGGACATTGCTTCTCCTCTGATCGGTGTGATCGTCAGTTCTTGTCGGTCTCGTGGTCGACCATGTCATGAATCATGGGACGCAGTTGCGGGTAGGTGTCGCAGTACTTGTCCACGTAGTACTGGTACTCCTCGTGACGTTCCTGGTTGGGCTCGATGAGGTCGATCTCGTGAACCATCTGCCTGGCGGCCTCGGGCAGATCCTTGAACAGACCGGCACCGACGGCGGCGACCATGCAGGTACCGAGCACGACGGCGTCGCCAACCTCGGTCAGAGCGATCGGGACACCTGCGACGTCGGCGTGCATCTGCATCCAGTCGCGGCTCTTGGTGGCACCGCCGCAGGCGACCATGCGGTCAACCTCGAAACCGGCAGCCTTCATGGCCCGCAGGTTGTGGGCCGTGCCGTAGCAGACCGACTCCTGAATGGCGTGGTAGAAGTGCGCCGGGGTGTGCATGAGGGACAGTCCCCAGATGATGCCGCGGGCCTTCGAGTCGGTGTAGGGGGTGCGGTTGCCCTGGAAGTACTCGTTGATGATGAGGCCGTCGGATCCGGGACGAATGTTCCGGGACTGCTCATTGAGGACGTCGTAGGGATTGAGACCGATCTTCTCCGCGGCAGCGGTGTAGTCGGCGGCAAAGCTGTCCTTGAACCACTTGAGCACCGAACCGGTCGAGACCTGGCTGCCCTCGACGGTGTACTGGCCGGGCATGACGCCGTCGGTGTACGCACCGAAGAATCCCTGGCCGTGGATCTCGGTGTCGGACTGGCCGGTCAACACGTGCGAGGAACCGGTGATGAGGGCCATCGAACCCGGGGACAGCACGCCCAGGCCAATCTGACCGGCCCATGCGTCGGCCGGACCCTGGGCAACCGGGATTCCCGGACGCAGCCCGAGCAGCTGGGCAGGAATCGTGCCGAGGGTGCCGACCGGGGTGCCGAGATCAAGGACTCGCTCCGGGATCTTGTCAAAAACGTCACCACAGCCGATGGTGTCGTAGAAGTCCTCCGGCCAGCCGCCCTTGTCACGGTTGTAGTACATCCGGATGGCGGCAGAGTTGATGTTGGTCGTCCACTCGCCGGTGAGCTTGTAGGTCACCCAGTCCGGTGCGTCAACGAGGTGAGCGGCCTTACGGTACGTCTCCGGCTCGTGCTCGCGCAGCCAAGCGGCCTTGAAGGGGTACCACTCGGCGGTGGCCGGGGAGGTTCCGGCGCCGTTGTAGAGGCGGGCGACCGAGTCAGATCCCTCTGCACGAGCGGCCTGCTCGGTGGCGCGGACGTCCATCCACATGATGGCCGGACGCAGCTCGTTGCCGCGCTCGTCCATGGCAACCATCGTCAGGGTCGTGGCGTCGTAGGAAATACCGGCGATGGCGGCCGGGGAGACTCCGGCAGCCGCGATGGCACGGTGGCAGGAAGCCTGGAGGGCCTTCCACCATTCCTCAGGATCCTGCTCAGCCCAGCCCGGACGGGGGTGGGTGGTCTTGTACGGTGTCGCCGCGAAGGTCAGCGGACGTCCTTCAAGGTCGAAAATTGCCACCCGGCACGATTCGGTGCCGTAGTCAATGCCCAAGAGGTAGGGGCCGTTGTTCAACATCGTTGTCTCCTACGAGAGTGTCTTGAGGGGGCTGCGGCCGCGATGCTTGCAGCCCCACCGTCGTGTCAATCGTTGTCTTCGGTCCAGCCGAGTTCCTGCCATACCGCGGCAGGAATGAGCCGGTCAATGCGATCCAGGGTCCAGGTCGGACGGTGCTCGGCGTCCAGGGCTGCGACGTCATCCGCGGTGGCCTCACCGGTCAGCACGCAGGCTGACCTCATGCCGGTGTCGAGGGCCATCTGGATATCGGTCTGCAGTCGGTCGCCGACCATGACGCACTCCGACGGATCGACGTCCAGCCCGGCCAGCGCCTCGGTGAGCATGACCGGGGACGGCTTGCCCAGGCTGACTTTGCACTGTTGTCCGGTGCACGCCTCGATGGCCGCTGTGACGGCAGCGCAATCGGGCTCGCCGCGGCCGCCCGGGAAGGGGCAGAACCGGTCCGGGTTGGTCTGGACGAGGAAGGCGCGCTTGTGGAACCAGATGGCGTCGAAGGCAATCTGCAGCTTGCGATAATCGAAGGTGCGGTCATACGAGGCGATGACGATGTCGATCTTCTCGGGGTCCTCACACAGTTCGATACCGGCCTTCTGCAGGCTCCGCTTGAGGGGCTCCTCCGCAATCGCGAAGACCTTGGCGCCAGGGTGGTTGTTGACCAGCCAGCGGGTCGTCGTCACGACGGTATTGGAGATGTCCTCGATGGCGGTCGGCAGCCCCAGCTTCTCGAGCTTCTCAACGTACTGACTCGGATCCTTCGTCGGGTTGTTCGAGAGGAACCTCACCGGGATCTCACGGCGACGCAGTTCCTCGATCATGCGGCGGGCACCGGGCAACAGGTGGTCACCGAGGTAGATGGTGCCGTCCATGTCGAAGACATAGGCCTTGGCGAATTCGGTTGGTGCGTCGATGACGTCATTCATGGTTGCTATTTCCTTGGATCAGATCAGGCGAACAGGGCAGCCAACGTGACGACCACGGTGTTGCTCAGCCAGATGGCAGCAGCAGGCGGGTCGATGTGGCTGGTGCCGCGGTCGTACCACAGCCGTGCGCAGAACTCGCCGAGGCCAGCAACAAAGATGCCGAAGATCGCGGCGATGAGCAGGGCGACCGCTGCCATTGCCCAGGTGTGGGAATCCCACGTCGAGGTGGCCGTCCAGGTGTAAGTACCGATGTTCTCGCCCATCAGCAGCGGGAAGAACTGCACTGCGGCCAGACCGGCGATGTTCGTCACGTGGTGCTGGACCGGCATGTTCCGGTTGGTGATGAGGAACAGGATGATGACGGCCGAGATACCGAAGCAGAAGCTGTTGGCGTTGAAAGCAGCCAGGTTGTTGTCGAAGCCCATCGTGGTGAGGCGTGCACCGACGTTGGCGGCCAGGAAGAGCGACGCGCCACCGGCGAAGATGCCGAAGAGAGAGCCGATGGTCAGCAACTGGCTGGGCTTCTCCTGCCATTCCAGCCAGCGTCCATTGGGGCCTGGCTTGATCTTTGCGGGGAAGGTGGTGGCGTCTTCGTGGAAGAGCTCCGGGTTGTGCAGGGAGCCGCGGAACAGACCCTCTCCGGGGACACCGCCGAAGACGAGGCGGGCGAGCAGACCGGAGATCAGCACCGTCAGGGCAACTGAGTCAGTGTGTTTGCCGAACCACGGAATGTTGGAGATGCCAATCTGGCACAGGTATCCAAACACGCCGAAGAGGGCACCAACCAGGAGGATGTCGGGGCGACCGATGCCGGCCAGCGGGGTGTTGACGTCCTTGCCGTCATCGAGACGGCCGTGGTAGCGGGCGTAAATGGCTCCCGCGACGCCGCCTGCAAAGGCGATGTGCGGGCCCATGAAGGGGCCGAAGGCCAGGTAGTCCAGGCCAAAGGTGTTTCCGGTTGCGGCGAAGACTCCCCAGGAGGCCAGCACGCAGAAGCCGGTGAGGACGAAGGCGTAGTTGCCGCCAATGGCAGCCCCGACAGCGCCGCCGGCGATGGCGGCAAGGAGTCCGAAGATGAAGACTCCGACAGAGGTGGTGAACATCGGTGTTCCTTCATGAGGGCGAGGTGAACCCGCGATCGGATGTCCGTGGGCGACGACGGTGCCGCACACGTTGTTTCTGGGTGTCCTGGAGGTTGTCCCCAGGGGTGGGATGGCTCAGATGTGAGTGTGGCTCGGGCGCCCGCGCCACACTGTGTCAGCAGCCGCCCGGGGCGGTCTGCCCGTCGCTGGCGCCTGACTCGTAGGCGGTGATGAGGTCGACGTTGGTCTTGGAGTGAGAGCTCGGGTCGAAGGTGTACCCGATGAACTCGTGTACCAGACGACGAGCCAGCTCGAGTCCGATGACGCGCTGTCCCAGGCACAGGACGTGAGCGTCGTTGGACATGATGAGGCGCTCCACGGAGAAGGAATCGTGGGCGGTGCAGGCCCGGATGCCCGGCACCTTGTTGGCGGTGATGGCCATGCCCATTCCGGTGCCGCAGAGGAAGATGCCTCGATCGGCCTTGCCGTCCTTGATGACGTGGGCTCCCTTGACGCCGATGTGCGGGTACAGGGTGTCATCACCCTCCTGGACGCCGACGTCGATGACCTCGTCGACTCGCGAGTCGGCCTCAAGGTCGGCCTTGATGGCGTCCTTGTACTGCACTGCCGCCGGATCCGCAGCGACGACGATTCTCAGTCCCATGATCCCTCCATGCTTCGTTGCCGTGCGTTGGGGAGTCTCACTCGCAAATGCGAGAAGCAACAACTCATGGTGTTGATATTAACACCATTCATGTGAAAAGGAAGGGTTCAGCGTGTGGATTTCGCCACAGTTGGGTACCGCGCTCGGGCGCAGGCCCCAGCCGCGCGATGTCAAGACGTCACATGCCCCTGCTACCAGGTCTGGCTCGAGGGATGGCAGGGGCATTGCGAGAACGCATCGGGTCAGAGCGTCACACCTGACGATGCCTCCGCGGTTCCGTACCGATTGGTGTATCGGTCATGGTTCGCATCGATCTCGGACTGTGGCAACGACGAGATCTCCCCGATGAGCTTCGCGTAGGTCACCGTCCGGGCGACATCCTCCACCATGACGGCAGCCTTGACGGCCTTCTCCATCGACGTGCCCACCGTGAAGACACCGTGCTTCTTCAGCAGGACTGCAGGGCACTGATCAACGAACCTCATGATCTGCTCACCAATCTGCTCACTACCGATCTGGGCATAGTCACCGCACGGCACCGGCCCACCGAACTCATCGGCAATGGCTGTCAAGCAACACGGGATGTCCTGGCCGGTCGCGGCCCACGCCGTCGCGAAGGTCGAGTGAGTGTGAATGATGCTGCGAATGTCAGCACGCCGGCGGTACACGTACAGGTGCGACGCCGTGTCGGACGAGGGTCCGTGCACCCCTTCGACGACCTTGCCATCAAGATCGACGACGACCATGTCGTCGGGCGTCATCCCTTCATACGACATGCCAGATGGCTTGATGACCACCAACCCGGTCTCAGGATCACGGGCTGACAAATTCCCCGATGTCCATGTCACAAGGCCGTGGCGTGGGAGCTCGAGGTTACCATCGCAGACCTCGGCCTTGAGATGCTCCAACATGACTGTTCTCCTTCTCTGGACAGGTTGTGCGCCCTGTGTCGGCCGATGACGACAGGTGATCCGACACGCTGTGCTCAGCAGGCATCTTCCCTCAGTGACGTTCTCGACCACAGTGGAGGGTAGGACGTCGTCACCCCGTCGAACCCGACGCGAAACAGATCCTCGACAAGCTGCGACGCCCGGACAAAACCACCCGCAAGCAATGTGCGATCAGGACCGGTGGCCCGGATGTGTTCAATGACGGACCTTGCCATTGGCCCCGGCAGGATCTCCACGGCATCGACGTGAATGTTTCCCAGCGTGCGTACCGCGCTCCGCAGCGCAATTGAGTCAAGCAGGAACACTCTGAATACTGTCTGTAGGTGCTGGCGGCGAGCTGCCTCGATGACCCTGGCATTGGTACTGATGATCGTCTCAACTCCGCAATGGTCCTTCAGGAACGCCAGCCCCGCTGCGTTTGGGTGCAAGCCTGATGTCATATCAGCGTGAACAATCGCGTGCTTACCGGCTCCCAGCACGTGTTTCGCCAGTTCTGGGAGCTCGTCAAGAGCCACATCAGTCAGCAGGACATTCGGCGAGGGAGCCGCAAGGGCAGCCTGCAACGTCTGGCTCGTGGCAGATGGTATAACCATGCCGCGTCCGAGCTTCGGCATCTGCGTTCTCCTTCTGTTCCGGACGTTTCAGGGGCTGAGGCAGAGCAACGTCATTCGGGATTCTCAGCCTTCATCGACAGCTTTCGGCTTGTAACCGGCAATCCCCTGCGTGGCATCGGCGATGTGCTCGTCATCAAGTACCTTGATGGGACGACCAGTGGACATCGCGCGGAGGTGTACCTCACAAATGTACTCGAGGTAGGGAAGCAGGCAGAGAGCCTTGTCAACCGTCGGCCCCGTCGTGATCGCACCGTGGTTGGCCATCAGAGCTGCGCACCGTCCCTCGAGCGCCTTCGTGACGTTACGTGCCAGCTCATCGGTTCCGAACTCGGCGTACGGTGCAACTCGGACGGTACCGCCAAACATTCCGGAGTAGTAGTGGGACCACGGAATCTCGTCGACGACGAGGCCCAGAGCTGTTGATGCCGGGGCATGGTTGTGCGTGATCGCCCCTGCGTCGCTGGCTCGGTAAACACTCAGGTGCAACGGAAGCTCAGAAGAGGGCTTGTACTTCGCCTCGATGGCCTTGCCCTCCATGTCATGGACACCGATGTCAGCCGCAGTCAGGTTCTCGTAAGGCACCGCAGACGGTGACACGACCACCATGTCGTCGACGCGAATCGACACATTTCCTGCAGTTCCCACGACCAGACCCTGGGCTTGCATCGTTCGGCATGTGTCCACGACAGCCTGTCGTTGTTGTTCCAAGAGCATGATGTTCTCCTAACTCACTCAATGACGTCGGGGTTGGCAAGATATGTGGGAGTGTGTCCCTGCACCAGAGCGGCGACGTCGTCAGCTGCAATACGCGCCGCAAGTTCTGCGGCCTGCTTGGATGCTCCGGCGATGTGCGGGGTGAGGACCACACGCGGGGTGTGCAGCAGCCTGGAATCCGGCGGCAACGGTTCGTGGGGTAGACAGTCAAAGGCGGCAGCGTGAAGATGGCCACTGTCGATGGCATCACACACTGCGTCGTAGTCGACGAGCGAACCGCGAGCACAATTGACGAGCACGGAACCCTCAGGCATTTCCGCAAGCTGCCCAGCCGCAATCATGTGATGGTTGCTCTCGTTGGCGCGGGCATGAAGCGTGAGGATGCGACTCACCTTGAGCATCTCGTC
The DNA here is from genome assembly GCF_051303185.1 of Cutibacterium nasicola. GTDB lineage: Bacteria > Actinomycetota > Actinomycetes > Propionibacteriales > Propionibacteriaceae > Cutibacterium. The sequence goes on from NZ_JBPPGE010000003.1 coordinate 324,846, forward strand.
GAAATCCTCGCAGACCGTGATGCCATCTGGCATCGCGTCGGGATCGACCCAGGGATCGAACACCCGCACCGTGGCTCCCATGGCTGCCATGACCCTGGCAACCCGCGAACCGACCGCACCATAGCCGACGACTCCTACGTCATTTCCGCTGATCTCCATGCCCACACGGTCGTACCGGTATGCGTCGCCCTCCCAGGTGCCTGAGGTCAGGGTGACGTGGTGAGCAGGGATCTGCCTCACCGCGGCCATGATCATGGCCACGGTGTGTTCCGCGGTTGCCGTCGCATTGCGACCCGGTGCGTAGGTCACCAGGACCCCATGACGGGTGGCCGACTCGATGTTGACGTTGACCGGACCACCCCGGGTGATGGTCACCTGTTTGAGTTCAGGGCAGGCGTCGAACACCTCGTCAGTGAATGGATAGGTGTGGCTGACGCACACGTCGATCCCTTGAAGCGCCTGAATGAGTTCACCCACGTCACCGGCTGCCTCGTGCACTTCGTCGACGTCACCCATTGGCGTGATGGGCCACTGCGATGACAGCTCAGTGATCTCGGCATCGGGAACAGCCTTGCGCAAGGCGTCTTCAAGCACCTCGACGGTCTCGAACTGATCTCCTGCCACAAGGACCTTCACCGGACACTCAACGCTCATTGTCAGCCTCCTTGATCTGTCGAAGGGCTCTCATCTGGGGCCACACCGGCCTGATGGCATTACGGGATTCGGAATACACATCCGCGACGGCCTGGTAAATCTCACCGCGCTCCGGATGCGGGTCGAAGGTCTCGAAGGAACATGCCATGGCTGCAGAGGCGTCCCCGATCGTCTCGTAACGGCCGGCCGCGACCAGGGCAAGAACAGCTGCTCCGCGAGCTCCGGCCTCCGGCGCGCTCTGTCGCACCACACACTTGCCCGTAATGTCAGCGAGAATCTCGCAGACCAGGTCGGACCTGAACCCACCGCCGGACACGACGAGATCGCCACTCATCGCCAAGTGTGAGACGCAGTCGGCCAGGGACAATGCAACGCCCTCATAGACGCTGCGCAACACGTCCTCGGGGGTCGTGGTGAGCGACATCCCCATCCACGATGCGCTGGCGTTGGTGTCGACGAAGGGCGCGCGCTCGCCCCCAGGGGAGGCATAGGGCAGGTACACGACGCCATTCGCCCCAGGGGTGGACCGGCGAGCGCGGGCCTCGATGCTCTGCCAGCTCTCATCGGCCAACCCCAGGGTCCGTCGGATCCAGTCAAGGTTTGGCGTGCCCGTCATGGGCGCCATGAATTCCAGCACCTGGGTGCCACGACCGGTCGCCACCAGCATGGACTCCTTGGACCTACGGTCCTCGATGGACGGCAGCAGGGTCCCGACGAATCCAGTGGTTCCCAGAATCAGCCAGCCATCCCCGTCATGAGCCGCGCCCAGACCAACGCCAGTGACAGCGATGTCGAGCATGCCCACTCCGACCGGAGTACCGACCGGAAGCCCTACCTCATGGGATGCCTCTTCCGTGAGATAACCCCCGATGTCCTCGCAACGTCGAATGTCCGGAAGAAGGTCAAGTAATTCCGATTGCCCCAAGTCCTCCGCCAATCCGCGCGAGAATCCCTGAGCAGTCGTCGCATCCAAATATGATCGGGAGGCCTCGGTGTAATCCGTGAGACGATTCCCCGTGAGTTTGAATCGTATCCAGTCCTTGCAGTTGAGATGAGTCGCTGCACGGCGGACACGAGATCCATCAGTCTCCAACAGCTCCTCCATGAGGACGGGGAAGAGCCCGCCGAAGATCTTCGTCCCTGTCACGTCAAAGACCCGGGACGCTCGGCCATCGTCATTCCACTGCTCGACTCGTTCGCTGGCCCGACCGTCCAGCCACGTTGCCGCAGGCCGGACAGGAGTCCCATCCTCGTCTATCAGCCACGCTCCGTCGCCCTGACCGGTCAGACCGACCGCCACGACGTCGTCCTCTGGGCCCAAGGCATCCGCGACACCGTGGATACAGGTTGCGACAGCCTCCCAGATCTGATTCATGTCCTGCTCAGCCTCGCCATGATCGCCGTACCTGACTGGGACCGATTCATGACGGGTCGAGACGACGTCGCCCGAAAGACTGAATGCGACCGCCTTGACTGCGGTCGTTCCCCCATCGACACCAATGACGATTTCAGCCATGGCCACTTCCTCGTGAGTGTGTTTGCTGGTCCTTGTCGCCGGAATACATCCGATCGACATCTGTGACCACGTGGTTTCTCGGCTCGGCGTCCACGCGGACGCACTCCACCGATCACCCTTCGCAAACCCAAAACCAAGGCGAGAGGGTTGCCCGCCATCAGCGGGTGTCACCCCATCGTGTCACCCCATACGTTCCAGATCAAGGGGATTGGAGAACAATGCCCCGCCAGTAGTCACGACTTCTTCGTAGGACTTTCTGCCACCATGAGGTGAACCCCGAGATCGCGCAGCTGGTCAAGAATCCCGTGCGGGGTGTGGGCGTCGACGACGACGTGATCAAACTCTGTCAGATCGGCAAATTTGAACAGCGCGCGTCGCCCGAACTTGGTGTGGTCGAGCAGCAGGACCCGTTTCTCGGCGGACTCGAGCATGGCCCGCTTGACCTCAACGACCTCCTGGTACGGGTGATAACAGCCGGCGTCGAAAATCCCTGAGGCGGACAGGACGCACAGATCCGCGTGCATGGAACGGATCATCCGAACCGCCGCGGGGCCCATCAACGACTTTGCCCACGACTGGTACTCGCCACCTGAGACGACGAGCTTGTCCGAACCATTGGCAATGACCTCGTCGGCCACCAAGAGGGAATTGGTGACAACCGTCAGTGGCGAATGGTCTCCGAGGGAGCGCAGCAGCCACACTCCCGACGTCGAGTCGTCAAGCATGATCGAGCATCCTGGGCCAATGAGATCACCAGCAAGGTCGGCCACCGCCTGCTTGTCCGTCGAACTCTGCTCCAGTCGAAATGTGGCGTCCGCCTCGTGCAAACCGTTGGCCACCGCAACGACCCGGCCACGGTGGCGCTGCAGCACTCCACTGGCTTCGAGGATCGCAAGGTCGCGATAAACCGTCATGGCAGACACGCCGGTGGCCTCAACGAGATCCTCGACGGTGACCGACCCCGCTCGAACGACCGCCTCTGCAATCGCAAGCTGACGCGCCCGCGGCCCGTCCTGACCCTTGGGAGCCGTGGTCCCACTGCCGGCCATCACTCATCGCCTCCCAACACGTCCAATTCGCAAGAATTCTATCGACAAGATGGTCGCACGCTGTTGACAAGAGCAGAGATCGGCGGTTGACCACGAGTGATGCCAGAACCCGGCACCATTGTCCGCCGCCACCCCACACATCACGAAGGTTGCTGAGTTCAGCGTGGTGACGGCGTGCCAAGCTCGATGGCCTCGTCGATGGTGAGCCTGGGCAGCCGCTGGGGTGGGAGTGAAGGACGACTGCCCTTACGCCCACCCCCGCTCAGGCCCATTGCCCTTCTGACCATTCTTCATGGAAAGCTCACGAACTCAGGGGACAATGGATCCATGGCCACCCAAGCTCACACCGACTCCGTGAACCTCAGATTGGCGCTCAACGGCCTGCCACTGCCGACAGCCGCGCGCGCCTCCGACATCGACGTCGTCGCCCCAGTACTTGCTCGTCAACGGGAGCTCAGGCGAGAGGTCCCCGAGCTCCTCTGCCCGGCTGACCGACGCATCCAAGCATTCATCGACCGTTACCTCGGTGAGGACTCTCCCGTCCATCCCCACCTGCCCGAAACCACCCTGACTCTCGATGAGCCCGGTCTGGCCCGAGCCCTTTCCCTCCCCGTCGATGGTGACGAGTTCACCTCCGACCTGGTCGCGAGTTACCGGGTTGCCAACGGCGTGCTGCACAACCCGCGCAATGACCGCCGCACCACGGCCGGCGTCTTCCACGTCGCAGAGGGCGGGCTGGCAATCCCCGACGACAAGAAGGCCGTTCCGATCGAGGTCGTCGCTCGCCTCCTCGACCTCGCCTTCCAGGCCCCACCGGAACACACCCTGCTCCCCTACACCTCCACCCAGCCCGTGGAGCGTCAGGCTCACACCTGGGTGTCCCTGCTGCTCCGCCCGCTCGTGGTTCCCGAGATTCCCGACTTCGTCTCCGAGCGTCGGATGGAGATCCGCTTCTTCGCCCCCGGTGGTCTGGTCTCCAACCTCGATTTCGTCGAGGGGATCTTCGGCAATGCCGGCGATCCGCTGCTGCCGGGCAACGACTCCGCCCTCGCCCCCGCTGGATGGACCGGCCACAGCGGCAGTGTCATCCTGGCCCCGCACCTCAACCTCGTCCGCAAGGTCGACGTCGGTCTGCCTCACATCGACCAGGCCACCGACCGGCAGCGTCGCGACGGAATGTGCTGGTCCGATGAGTCCGAGCTCTACAACGAGGGCAAGCCGTTCAAGCTGTGCGCCCGTGACGAGTCCGGAGTCATCCTCACCATTGTCGCCGACAACTACTTCGGCTACTGCAAGAAGGAGGTCAAGACCCAGATCTCCTACTCCGCGAACCTCTTCGGACTGGCCGAGGAGGAGCACTCCGGCGGTGCCCGCGCCTACCGTTCCCACAACCAGGGCCAGGAGTACGCCACCCCGAGCTGCCAGCAGACGGTCGCCGACGTCGTCGCGGACAACCCGGATGACTTCGAGATGCTCGACAAGGGCCATGCGAAGGTCCTCGGCATCGACAACGTCCTGCTGGTGCCCGGCGGGACTAAGTTCAGCCTGCGGGATGGCACCGTTTCCTGGGATGACGGTGCACAGTCCATCCCGATGCGGGCCGACACCGAGTACCTCTCCCCTGACGGCTACCGCATGACGATGATCCACAACGAGGCCGACGACCAGTGGTACCTCAAGGGCACCTACGGTGAGTCGACGACCCTGCACAAGTGCTGCACCGTCTCCGGTGGAGGCAAGTCGGAGATCTCCAAGGCGATCTCGGACACCTTCCTGCAGGGCAACGCCTACGTCCCGGACTTCGAGGCCGACATGGATGCCGTCGAGGACATCCTGCATCGCGACTTCTCGACCCGATTCGCCGATCCCGAGCTCAACGGCAAGGATCACCGTCCGATCCTGTCGGCGGAGCGTTCTGTCGGGTCGGTCATCAAGCTGCTGACTCCGTCCTCGGACTTCACCGATTGGTACAACGACTGGATCAACTCCATTCCGTCGTTCCGCAAGGAGCTCGTCTTCACCATCAAGCGCTACTACAAGCCGGAATGGGGTGACGACTGGCGCTCCCACTTCACCGTCGCGCCGACGAATGGTCGGCACGGCAACATGGTGCGACTCGACGGGCAGAAGATCCTAGTGAGCATGGCTCGCGTCGGTTTCCAGCCCGACGGTTCCTGGCGTCTGTTCACCCTGCGCCACGACTACGCCCCGGCCATCAAGGTGCAGACGGAGGACGACATGACGGCCTCCATCGTCACCTCCCCCGGCATGGTCACCGGTCCGGAGGGCCTGTCGCGCAAGGTCGTCGCCAACTGTGAGGCTCTCCTCTTCCAGCGTCCTGACGACGCCATTCACCGTGGCTATGACACCCAGACCGAGCGCGACATGAGTGAGCGTGGCCTGTTCATCTCGAATTATCAGCCGCTGACTCGCGAGGACGTCACGGCGATGCGCGACGATGTGGTCGCGTTCTCGAAGTTCACCAAGCCGATGCGCACCTTCCTGTCGAATTTCGCCGACTCCGATCCTTCCGAGGCGCCGAAGTACGTCGTCTCCAGTGCGGACCCGCGTCTCATCGACGGGGTGCGGTCGCGTAACCCGCGTTACCTGCAGGTTCGTCCCGACATCGCGAAGCCGCGCGAGACGGCCATCGCGAACCTGGCCAGCCACTTGTACTACGACCGTCGGGTCAACGAGCCGCTGCCGCTCCCGGTCGACGTCGTGGCCGCTGGACGCCGCAACAACCCGCCGGAGGACAAGATTCCGGCTCTGTGCGCCTACAACCCGCTGCACTACATGGAGCTGCCGGAGCTGTTCATGGAGTTCATCTCCTCCATGACCGGCAAGAGCCCCTCGACGACGGGTGCCGGTTCGGAGGGGGCGCTGACGAAAGCTCCGTTCAATGCCCTGCCGGCGGTCTTCGACCTCAACTCCTCCTTCCTGTCCTTCGTGCTGTCGGGTTACGACGGCTGGCTGTCCTCGGCCGGGTTCATCGGACCCAACGTCGAGGTGGCCCACGACATCTCCCTGCTCGTTCCGGAAATCTTCTCCCGGATGTCGCCGGAGGAGAGGGATGCCAAGACCCTCATCGAGGGCGGGTACCTGGAGAAGATGGAGGACTTCGAGAAGGACGGGGAGGTCATTCTTGCTTCCCGTCTGGGCTACCGCATGACCGAGAAGTTCATGCGCGCCTACTTCGGCCGCATTTTCCTGCACCCCGACACGGTCTTCACCCCGGAGATGCTGCGTCCGGAGCTGCAGGATGCCGAGATCTTCGCTGATTCGGTGCGGACGATCTCGATGACTCACGCCCGGGTGGCCAAGGCCTACTTCGACGACGGGACGATCTCACTGGCCGTGCCACCGATTCGGGCCCTGCTCGAGGTCATGGCCAACGGGACCTGTTCGGAGGGCTGGACCCTGGACGATCCCGAGTTGCGAGAAATGTTCACCCACGAGTCCGTGCTGGCCTCTGACTGGTATGCCGAGCGCCTCGACGCCAAGCAGGCCGAGGACGTCCGGCGCTCCGAGAAGGGCATTGCACAACTCGAGGAGTTCATGGCTGACCCGCGCAACGCCGCTGCCTGCGAGGAGATCGACGTCCAGGCTCGCCTGAACCACGTCCGCAGGTTCCACGACCGGGCCGTCAGCGTGGAATATCGCCAGCAGTTGGTGGGAACTCTCGGCCGACAGGTCAACTTCCGCTGAGATTGACGGCTCCAGGTGATGTCACCGGGAGCCGATTTCTCTCCCCGGGGTCATTCACAACCACCCTCTGCCCTCTTGGTGACAAAAATCCCCGCCTCAGCAGGGCCCGACGCAGACGAGTGCATCAGCCCTGTCCGGGGCGGGGGTTTTCGCACCTGAGACCCACTGCTGCCCAAAAACAGGCCCGTGACTACCAAATGGCCCCTCACTGCGAAGAACCAGCCCTTTCCCGGCACTCTCCTCGTCACCCCGGAGGTCATGGGACGTCGCATCAACCACACCCATGAGGCCCTGCTGGCCCAGCGTCACGAGGGAAAGGCCGGTCACGGTCACGACGTCGCGGCAGCCTCAGGCCCGGTTGCCCGTCGAGTCGCCTTGTCCGCCACCCAATTGGGGATTGTCGCCAGGCTCGTCGTATCCGTGGTCGCGGCTCGCACGCTCGGCCATGACGTCGATTTCCCCCGATTGGAGGATCTCTGGTTCCAGGATGTGCTTGCAGCCCCCGTTCCGATCTCGGTGTCCTGGAAACCTGGACCAGCCAACATCACCGACTCGGCGGTGAGACGAATCACCGATGCCTTCATCGACGCCGGGCTGAGCAAAGCTGTCGCTCTCGACAACCTGGCCTCAGCGGTGAGCACGTCGGTCGTCATGATTTCCCGCTGCCGTCCCGATCTACGGCAGGCGGCCATCAATGCTGCAACCGAATTGTTGGTCATGGTCGACCCTCGCCCTGATGTCACTGCCGGTCCAAGGTTTCAGCGACGCAGTTGCTGCCTCTACTATCAGGTGAGCGGCTCGCGAATCGCCTGCTGCAAGGACTGCGTCCTGGTCTCAACGGTCGCCGTCGGTTCATGATCCTGGCGCGCTGAACCCGTCGGCCATCGCAACCGTCCGACGTCCGCCGGGGCGAGCCCGTTACCGCGCAGCCACCCGAACCAGCGTTCCGCCCAGCTCTCCTCAGCCTTGACTGACCTGCGCAGATCCAGCCTCATCCGTCGAACGGGCCCCGCGCACATGGGGTCGGTCTCCTGAAATCCCCACGACTCCAACCAGGTCACCGGCGCGAGCCGTCGATCACCACACGGTCCGACGACACCACCGGCTTCGATGACCGGAACTGACCCGTACAGGCGTGCTGCCAGGAAAGAGGTACGCACTCGTCCCCAAGAAACGTCATTTCGATGGGGCAGGAAGCCCACCAGAACCGCTCCCCCCGGTGTACGGGGAATTTTCGAAATCGGGTGTTCGAGGGGAAGACAGGATTCGGGGGCCACCAGAATGATCCCGTCGAACTCGTCCCCGTGCCGACTTGCGACCCCGAGGAATCCCCAGGCTCGGCACGCGGCGTCAGCCCAGTCAGGAAAGGGCGAATCGGCGTCGATCCCCCAGGGACGAAGATTTCCGGACCTACCAAGGGATGCGACATCCTCCCTTTCCAGGGTCGTCAGGTGTCTGACTCGCACGATGCCTCCTCCAATGAGCCCCATGCATGGCCGGTGGCGATGAACACTACCGACAGGGCCTTTTGTCACGTCGCGGTGGGTGACATAGACCACATCCGTATGAGTGTCATTCTAGATTTCCGAAGCATTGGTGGGGCACAGTGAGGGGGTGAGCAGCACAGACCACATCATCAGGCAGCCCGCCCCTTCGACCGATGACGTGCGCATCAATGCCGCCACTGCCGCTCCCAAGGCCGCTGGGGCCACCGCAACCCGTCGCGTCGACACCACCTTCGACAAGTTCCATGATCGCTACTCCGTCCGCACCCTCGGTCTCAAGACCTCTCCGGTTCGAGCCCTCTTCGCGGTGGCGAATCGGCCCGAGGTTGTCTCTCTGGCCGGTGGCATGCCGAACATCGCCGACCTACCCCTCGACGTCGTCGGCGAATCGTTGAAGGAACTCGTCGACACCCGCGGCGCTATCGTCATGCAGTACGGATCAGGCCAGGGCGAGCCGGAAATCCGCGAGCACATCTGTGAGGTCATGGCCGTCGAAGGTCTCGTCGCTGACCCCGACGATGTCACCGTCACCTGCGGGTCCCAGCAGGGACTCGACCTCGTGACTCGAGTCTTCTGCGATCCGGGCGACGTCATCATGGCGGAATCGCCGTCCTACGTCGGGGCTCTCAACACCTTCGCCTCCTACCAAGCTGAGGTCATCCACGTTGACATGGACGACGACGGCCTGGTGCCGGAGTCGCTGCGCGAGAAGGTTACGGACGCCCGTCGCAAGGGCAAGTCGGTCAAGTTCCTCTACACGATTCCCAACCACTCGAATCCGTCGGGAATCTCCCAGTCTGCCGACAGGCGACGTGGGGTCCTGGCCGTGGCGGACGAGCTCAACCTGCTCGTGGTCGAGGACAATCCGTACGGTCTGCTCAATCTTGACGGGGATCCCTTGCCGACCCTGAAATCGATGGATCCCGAGAACGTCGTCTACCTGGGATCATTCTCCAAGACCTTTGCGCCGGGGTTCCGCGTCGGCTGGGTGCTCGCCCCGTCCTTCGTGCGCGACAAGCTGGTCCTCGCCCAGGAGTCGGCAACCTTGTGCCCGCCGGTCTTCTCTCAGTTCGCCATCTCCAGCTACCTGACACATTGGGACTGGCGCGGGCAGATCCGCAGCTTCATCGACATGTATCGCGTCCGTCGCGACACCATGCTGACCTGTCTGGCCGAGCACATGCCTGAAGGGACGACGTGGACTCGTCCATCTGGTGGGTTCTTCGTCTGGTTGACGATGCCGGGAGCGCTTGACTCAGCGGCAATGCTCCCCCGGGCCGTCACCAAGCTCATCACCTACACTCCCGGAACGGCTTTTTACTCCGACGGACGAGGACAGCGAAATATTCGACTGTCGTTCTGTTACCCGACGCCTGAGCGGATCAAGGTCGGCGTCGAGAGACTTGCCGGTGTGATGCGCGAGGAGCTCGAGATCGCCGAGACCTTCGAATTGGCTGACGGCCAACGTTATACTCGCGATCTTGGCCCAGGACCGAACCTCACCTAATCCCCCTACGGGCGCGAAGTCTGTGAGAACCTTGCCCGTGGGCGCGACGCCACGTCTGGCTGACTGGGCAATGATTCATGGGCCGCGAGAGTGACGTGGTCGTCGACCAGAAAACAACGATTTGTCGATTTATCTGTGAATCGATGTATGTGAGCCGCGTCTGTTTAGGGCTGTGTGCCCTGTCTGGCTGACATGGGGGGTCGGTATCCCTGTCCTCGTCTCGACGCTGGTTGAATGGTTCCATGTTGCAGACAGTCGTCGTCCTTGCAGGGGGACTCAGCCACCAGCGCGACATTTCCTTGAAGTCAGGTCGCACCGTTGCACAGGCGTTGCGCCGAGTCGGGCATGAGGTCGTCGAGGCCGACGTCGACTCCTCCCTCATTGAGACCCTGCGTGCCAACGATGGAGCTGTTGTCTTCCCCCTTTTGCATGGCGGCCTGGGAGAGAATGGTGCCCTTCTTGATGTGCTCACGCTCATGGGTGTTCCCTATGTGGGGTCGGGACCGGCGACCTGCCGCATTTCCTTCGACAAGTCCATCACGTCACGAACTGTTGCTGCCGCGGGTGTCACCACACCGCAGCAGGTTGCTCTTCCCCACGGCATCTTCCGAGAGCTCGGAGCTCGGAGCGTCATCCAGTCCATCGCGGAACGGTTCGGACTCCCAGTCGTCGTGAAACCAGCTTGCGGCGGCTCGAGCTTGGGAGTCACGAAGGTTGACGATGCCGTAGATCTCCCCCAAGCCATTGCCAACGCATATTCCTACGATGACATGGCAGTCGTCGAGGAATTCATCACTGGCACGGAGCTGGCAATCGGCATGATCACGACCTCTCAAGGGACGCAGGTGCTGCCTGCTGTGGAAATCCGCCCGGTCGGCGGGTTTTATGACTACTCGACGATGTATACCGGTGGCGAGGCTCGTCTGACCGCTCCCGCCGACATCAGCGATGACGCGGCAGAAGCTGCGACCGAGATGGCCAGGATCGTTCAACGTGAACTCGACTTCTCAGGTATTTCACGAGTGGACGCCATCGTGGACGAGTCGGGTCGTCCAGTCTTCCTGGAAGCCGGAGCTGTTCCAGGCATGACGGCAACATCCCTTGTCCCTGTGGCCATGGAAGCTGCTGGTTTGGATCTTGGCGAGGTGTGTTCGGAGCTCGTTGACGATGTCGCTCATAGCCATGGCTGAGATCGACCAGATTTCACGGACCGTCCTTACCACTCGCATCGGGCAGGCACCCATCATGCTGGTCGGCATTCTCTTGGCCGGGGTTGATCAGGTATGCAAGGGTAAGAGAGTGCCCATTCCACCCAGCGCACGGTCACCTTGGCAGAAGGTGCTGACGACGGTCATCACGACTCCGTGATCTCGACCGTTGTACTCCTGACTTCGACTGGAAGTGTTGGTTGGCCGGCCTCAGTACTCTGTTTCACGTGCAACACGGCGACGACGTGACCGGCGAGACTCTTGGCTGGCCCTTTACAGGCGCGCCAAAAAACGTGCGTGGCACTGGCAGGGATGCCACTGACGTTCGCACTGACCGGTCACAGCGGTGTCGACGATTGATCACCCACGCCCGACTACCCGATGACATTGACGACCGAGCCTGCGTATGTCACCATCCATACACGCTTCTCCAGCACCTGAAGCCACCGCCGGCACGGCTGTCGCAGATACCGTGTCACTGTGACAATTTATCGATAAGTCGTTCTAACTCTTCATTGCTATTGAAGGCCATGGTGACCGTGCCCCGACCGTTGCGCCGCTTCACCTTCACCGCGGTCTGGAAACGTTGGGACAGCTCATCCCCCCACTTCACGGCCTCGGCGTCCCTATGCGGCTTCTTGCGCTGATGGGGCTTGACCTCCGTCGTGTCATCCAGGGTCTGCCGAACGAGTTCCTCCGTCGCTCGCACTGACAGACCCTCATCCACAATACGATCGGCAATCCTGTTCTGGAGCTCCGAATCGTCCAACGACAACAGTGGACGAGCGTGTCCGGCAGTGATGTCACCCTCGAGGAGATGCTTTTGAACACCTGCGCTGAGCTTCAACAGTCGTATCGTATTGGCAATCTGCGACCGAGACCGCCGAATACGTTCCGACAATTCATCCTGGGTGCAACCAAAATCGCTGAGCATCTGCTCGTACGCGGCGGCCTCTTCCAATGGATTAAGTTGGACACGATGGAGATTCTCGAGAAGGGCATCTCGCAGCATGTCCTCGCTCGCCGTCGTTCGCACGATCGCAGGAATCGTCGCTAGACCAGCTTTCCGGGCTGCACGCCACCGTCGCTCGCCCATGACGAGTTCGTACCCATCGTCAACTGGCGTGACGATCACAGGCTGCAAGACGCCCACCGTCTTGATCGACTCAGCCAGCTCCGTCAGCTCATCATCGTCGAAGACCTTGCGTGGCTGTTTGCTATTCGGCCGGACTTTGTCGACCTCAATGAGCCTGAATCGTGAACCTTGGATGCCATCTTCCGCAGATGCATCCGCGGAGTCGCCGTCCGTGTCAAGGATCTCCTCATCATCGTCATCGAGATCAGTCCTCTGGAAGAACTCGCCGAAACCACGGCCCAAACCGCTGTGCTTTGCTGGCATCGTCACTTCTCCTTCGCATCGGAGGTATCAACTGGCGAGTCACCGCCATGCTCGCTGGAATATGGGGCAGGTGCGTGCCGTTTGGCGAACTCCGCGGTCGCCTCTCGGTACGCGACGGCGCCGGCAGAGTTTGGCTCGTATGTGAGGACACTCCGACCGTAGCTAGGTGCTTCTGAAACCCGAACAGACCTCGGAATCCGTGTCTTCATCGTCTCACGTGCGAAATGGGTGCGTACTTCCTCATCCACCTGTGTGGACAGCCTGGTCCTGCCGTCAAACATCGTCATGAGAATCGAACCCAGGCGGAGATCCTTGTTCATCGCACGACGGACGGCGTCAATAGTTCTCATGAGCTGAGTGACACCTTCAAGGGCGTAATACTCACACTGGATGGGCACAAAGACTTCATCAGCGGCGACAAGCGCATTAAGGGTCAGCAAGCCAAGAGACGGCGGGCAGTCAAGAATGACATAGTCGACGTCGTGAGTCTTGAGGTACTTGCGCAGCGCCTTCCGAAGGCGACGCTCTCGTCCCTTCACATCGACAAGTTGAAGCTCTGCTCCGGAAAGATCAATCGTCGCAGGTACGACTTCGAGTCCGGGCGCCTCCGGGCTCTCCATGGTGACGAGGGCAATGTCCTCCTCATCAATGAGGACCTCGTACGTTCCAGGTGTCCCTGCCTCATGCTCAACTCCAAGGGCCGTCGATGCGTTACCCTGAGGGTCGGTATCGATGATGAGCACTTTTAGCCCGCTCATGGCCAGGGCGACGGCAATGTTGATCGCTGTGGTTGTCTTACCCACTCCGCCCTTCTGATTGGCCACAGCGATCGTCGTGGCTCTGGTGGGACGGGGGAGTGTCAATGGTACAGCAGACGCCCTCGAATCGTCGACGCGATCGGCCGCTGGATCCGGTGCCTCAGGCACCTCGGGCCCATCAAAGGCCGCCCGCTTAGGTGCTCCGTCATAGATGGGGACCTCGTCGATCATGCGCATCCTTTCAGTTGCGAGCGAGAGTGATGTTTCACGTGAGACACCGTCGTCTGGTCACTCTACCGGGCACCTCCCGCAGACTTAGAGACATCTCTTCGCCTGTGGATAACTACACACCCCAACCACGAGATCCTGTGGATAACCTCATAGCGCAGGTGGATAACGGTGACTTAGATAATTGAACTGAGAACATGCCGACTCAAGATTCTCTTCGGCCTCTTCCGCCACGAACCCCCAGGCCAGGAATTGTCTCGACTCATGTTGGCTGAAGACTACATCAATTCACGAGTCCCCAAGACAGACTGCCCCTGTGTGATCCGGGTCGTGGAAATGCATCGCGTTCCGGCCTCAAGAACCATCCCGTTATACCAAGTCTTTCGGTCGAACTTCCATGATGCGTGCCTCACACCTAGAGTCACTCGAGATCACCCACCGGGTCCAGGATCCCAGTCGCACCGTGGTCTATGTCGCATGATCACTTTCCCCTGGTTGGTCAAGAACTCGCCCAGTAGCAATCTTCCGTCGAGCCCGGTTGACACTTGAATTGTCCGATGAACCTGCCTTTCCAACTGTTGACTCAGTCGATCCGACCGGCCCGCCACGTGACCAGATCACCCCTCATGCGCCGCCTTGGAGAACTACCTCCAGTGCCTCATACCGCCACGCGGTCGACAGTAACCTTTCTGACTACATAAGTCCTCAGAAAGTTTCGCTTCCTCCTTCGACTCGGTGTTGGTGTTGCCCCTCAACGCTGCACCAATACAGTTGGCAGCCACGTGGGGGTCACCTGTGGGCAACATCACCAACGATCTTTGTTGCGCAGTACAGAGTCATGCACGCACCAACGGAGGACTTTACGTTACTGGCCATGTTGATGGGGACGGCACCAGGGGTTACTCCAAGTCGACCAGTACGAGGTGGTCGGCACGATTCGCCAGCGTCATGTCGATCGGTACCGTGAGATCACCAACAACGCATGTGGAGTCGTGTTTCACGTGAAACAGGACCGGTCCATCTCAGTCGGGTCGCGGTCGAACTGTCTGATCGCTCGGCGATGCAACCAGGATCGCACTGCACCGACCAAGCTCGGTCACTTCAACTTTCGGCCATACACGCTACAAATCCCAACGACGCTCGCTGCGCCAATCACTCCGTGGCGTCAGTTTCTTCCGCGCACGGAGCATGGCTGTGAACCCAGGTCTTGCCCTCGCCCCCACAGACCATTATGTCAACCACACCGCACGACGGTGCCACTCTGGCAATGGGCCACCCCACCACTGAGGCACCCCACCACACCGCCTCGTGAACCAACTGGCATCCTGACCTCAACGAAGGACGCCCAACCTCGACCCAGCTCTCATAGCAGATCTCCCGCTATCGAGGTTACGAATCCAACCTAGTCAGACAGCGATCACGCAGACTTTCGTCGGGGATCTCGACTTTGAATCTCGCTATTGGACAATCACACCGTTTCAGGCAGATTCAGATCGACGGACACGCACTGCGCGCGTCACTTCCGACGATCTATCAGCGCGAACGAGAAGTACCTCCGCAGAAAGATGACGCTTGGAAAGTTCCTTCTTCGCTTTGGCCACTTCTTCATCGGCAGACTGCCCTTTCAATGCCAGAAGACAACCAGTCCGTCCGAACAAATCAGCCGTCCACGCAATAAGGGTGACCAGCTTCGCAACCGCTCGGGACACGACAACGTCGACCGAAATGCCTGCGTCTTCGGCACGGTCCCGCACAACCGTCACCCGATCGCTCAGCTCAAGTTCATCAACGGCGTCAGTCAAGAAGTTGTAGCGTCGCAGCATCGGCTCAACGAGGGTCATCTCCAGGTCTGGTCGCAAAACCGCTAGTGGAATGCCAGGCAAGCCTGCGCCACTTCCCACGTCGGCAACGTGAGATCCTTGCGGAATCAGGCTTTCCAGCGCCGCACTGTTGAGGACATGGCGCTCCCACAACCTGTCGACCTCACGGGGTCCAATCAATCCCCACTCAACTCCGCGATTAGACAATATATCGACATATCGTTTAATTGTCTCATATCTGGCGCCGTAAAGCCGCTCGGCTATCGCATCGTCTGTCACCTGGGTCATGGCAGACATCCTGCCATGCCTGCATACAGTGAGCATGATCGCTCTCTTCCAGCACTTCGATACCACGGTGGCAAGTTCCAGCGTCCTCGCGATCCGCCGACACCACTCGTTCCGCCCACCCCCGACAGAGCTCATCGCGACTCTCAGGTCGCCTCGAGGGTATCAGCCACATCACGTTCCCCCGAGGACCCTGGGTTTCTCGACCTTCCCATCGTCGCGATTCCATCACACCGCGAGCTCCTTGTTCCACGGACGCGGGCCCAGCCACCGGTAGTACCGGGCATCCCCATTAGACCCAACCAAGCCCATGATCACCTCCACAAGCCTCAAGGCGGTACCATGACCACGTGTCGACACTGGTTGCCCCACACCGGGGGAGTAGTCACCGACGCCCTTGAACTGTCCTCCCGTGAAGGCCGACCATCTCAGGGTCTGCCCCAGTTGTGCCAACAAGTGTGGCGCGCTGCCTCAACACAGACTCGTCGCGGTGAGGCCGCGGCTCACGCGAGGACTGGACGTCCTAGCTCGTAAGACCCACCCAGTGAGGCCCATCCAATTCGTCACCCATACTTCTACTCAAATTCAAGATACCACTGGTATTCAATAACTTGTGCACGACAGAATTTCAGCCATATGTTTCAGTCACCCATTGAGTGGCGCTTCGAACATTCGGCTCCAGCATGACTCAGTGATGCCCGAATTGTAGAGTCCTCAGGACTCAAGTTGTGAACACATCGTCCTCTGATTTATACGATCGGCACACCATGGAGCTCGGTTTCGTACGGTCAGCCGGCGGACGGACCATCGCATCTTCACGTATCGCTTCTGGTATCCCATCGACAAGACCGGCAATATCCAGGCATCGGCTACCAACGACACCCTTCAAGAACTCGAACGTGTCGCGTGGGACAGACTCCAGCTATATAGCTGTTTATCGATAAATATCCTATCCGCGCTGGGTCGGTGATCCATGTGCCCGAGCGAGACCTGCAAGTTCCGACCTCTCCCCCAGCCAGACGTCCATGACCAAACAGCACGCAGGATTTTGGCACCGCGGCCATCCATACAGCTCGGCGGTCCCCACAGGTTGGCGATGACAGCAGGAGAGTGGCGCCACCACCGACTCACCCTCAGCACGTCAGGGCGGCTCGCACAAAGGTTCTACAACCGGGGCCCTGCAGGTCACCTCAGCAGCTGGTTCAAGCCCTCGAAGCTCGTCCTCGGTCTTGAGGGTCCCGTCCTCGTGGCGCAACGCAAGCTGGACGTTGAACTGTGGCTTTCCGGCGGCAAGTCCGTGGCCACTCTGAGTCCCCTGTTTGAGTACCGACGTCACGCGCTGGCCTTCAGGGGCCGTGACGTCCAGTTCCACCTCGGTTAGCGAGATGCCGTTGTGATTGGTGATGGCGTCCCTGATCGTCTTGGTACCCCAGATACGGTGCTCGGCAATGTCGTTGCGGTACTCGTTGAGGACCGGTCCTCCTGGAAAATAGGCCAGGTAACAAGGTGAGTTCGTCACCGTCGTAAGACCCGATCCATTCACCTCGCTACTGCCCCTTCACCTGCACCCGAGCCGGGGTTTGCAAAAAGAACGTGACCTTCGTGCCGCAATGAACTCGAGCATCGTAGGGACGGGAATGAGGCGAACGGAATTGTCTTCTGACCACAACGTCGGAATAATCCCTTCATCAAAGATGACAGCCATGTCTGTCGGCTTGACCTGCTCACTTCGGGCACGACTCATGCACAAAAAGGGACCCGGCGGGTGTCACACCCGCCGGGTCCCACGCTCATGACTCGACTGAGTATGGGTCACTGTTCCTGCGTGATGACCACGTGACGCTTGGGCTCAACACCCTCGGACTCGCTGACGAGTCCCGCGGCCGCAACCGCGTCGTGCACGATCTTGCGCTCAAAGGGGTTCATGGGAGCCAGATGGGCTGGCTCACCGGTCTCCTTGACCGACTGAATTGCCTCGGTTGCCAGGACCACTAGCTCCTTGCGACGCGACTCCCGGTATCCGGCGACATCAAGCATGAGGCGGGAGCGATGCCCGACCTCAGTCATGACGGCCAGGCGGGACAACTCCTGCAGGGCCTCCAGGACCTTGCCGTCCTTGCCGACGAGGATCTGGGAATCCGTGACGATGGAGATGTGGGCTCGCCCGCTCTCCACATAGGTGTCGATGTCACCATCCAGGTCGGCGATGTCGAGGAGCTCCTCGAGATAGTCAGCGGCGACGTCACCCTCCTCATCGAGGGGGTCACCAGACTCCTCGCCGCCCTCCTCATCGTCGTCGACGTCATCCTCCGACTCGAGGTCGACGTCGTCGTCCTCAATATCCTCGACATCAAGACTGCCGCGATCCTCAACTTGATCGACGTCGAGCTCCTCAATACGCTCGCTGCTCTCGCTCATCGTTGTTCGTTACCTCTCAAGATCAACCAGTCATGCTGGTCCGTGGAATGGTTCGTGGCGGACCGGGGCCCGACCTCACTTCTTGCGTTGGGCTCGCGTCTGCTTGGCAGGCTGTTGACGACGGACGACCTGACGACCACCACTGACGTCCTTGCGCACCGTCTGACGGGTGACACCCTGACGAGCAACCATCGGTTTCTCGCCATCCTCGGCGGTTGCCACCGCAGTGGGGGCGACGACCTTGCGGCGACGCTTCTCGCGACGGGCACGCTCGATCTCGTCAGGGTCCTTGCCCTTGGCAATCATGCGTTCACGCCAGTCGATGTAGGCCGGGGTGTTCGGCGTCGGGTTGTTACGAATGAGGATCTCCTGCTGACCGAGGGTCCATAGGTTCGAGGTGCACCAGTAGAGCATGACGCCGATCGGGAAGCTCACACCGGAGAACAGGTACATCGCAGGGAAGAGGTAGATCATCATCTTCTGCTGCTGTGCCATCGGGCCGGTCAGGGACTCCGGCGGCATGTTCTTGCGCATCAGCTGAAGCTGGGTGTAGAACAACGTCGCCACCATGATGATGATGAGGACCAGGGCGACGATCTGGGTGCCACCGAAGCCGTTGTTCATCGGCAGGAAGCGGCCGGCCAGCTCAGCGCCGAAGAACTTGGCATGTTGCAGGGACTCCATGAGTCCCGGGTTCTCGGTGAAGAAGTGACCGCGGGCGATACCGCGGGAGGCACCGTCGAGCACGCGGAACAGGGCCAGGAAGATTGGCATCTGCAGCAACACGGGAAGACAGGACGCCGCCGGGTTGACCCCTTCCTCGCGGTAAAGGTTCATCATTTCCTGACCGGCACGTTCCCGGTCATCGCCGTACTTCTCCTGAATGGCCTTCATCTTCGGCTGAATCAGCTGCATCGATCGCGCAGAGTTGATCTGCTTGACGAACAGCGGCACCAACAGCAGACGGATGAAGATCGTCAGACAGACGATGGCCAACGTCCACGACACGCCAGAGTCGCGACCGAACAGCGGCGACCACAGGTAGTGGAAGAGGACAAGTAGGCCGGACACCGCCCAGTACAGCGGCACCATGATGGCGTGACCCATCGCATGTAGGGCGCCGCCCAGGCCAAGTATGACCATCGGGTTGAGCATCAGTTCTCACCTCGGGTGTGGGAAGGGGTACCCATGTGGGTACTCCCCGGATCGGTGTGTCCGGGGATGGTTCGTGGGGCCGATCCGTGATCCCTCGGGTCATCACCCGTCAGGTCATCGGTCGATTTCTTTGTGGAGCGCGCCAGCTCGGGGTGCAGGTCACACCATTGTCTCGCCTCGCGGGTGCCCGGCACAGGGTCGTACCCACCGTTGGACCATGGATTGCATCGCAGGATCCGCCAGATGATCATCGGCGTCGCCCGGAACACTCCGTGCACCTGCAGGGCTCGCAGACCATAGGAGGAACAGCTCGGTTCGTACTTGCAGACATCACCGTAGAGTGGCGAGATCAAGGCCCGCCAGCCTTTGACGAAGCCAATGGCCAGCCATGTGAAGGGGCGAAAACGTCGCGGCGTGCCCCACAGACCACTGCTGTGAGCCGGACGCCGTGCCGGTACCGTTGCAGTCATCATCGAAGTTTCCGCAATGCTTGGTGCCATGCCCCGTCGAGATCCTTGGCAACCCGATCAGGTTGGGTTGCGGCAGCTGGCAGGGCTCGCACGACGACGACGGTGCCATCCTCGAGTTCGTCAACGAAGGGACGACACAGGTGCCGCAGACGACGCTTCACCCGATTGCGGGTGACGGCATTGCCGACGGCTTTGGAGACGACAAAACCGACCCGTGGCGCGAGCTCGGGTCGGGAAGTTGTCGGTCCGTCGGACGCTGGTGGCCCACCGGTACCACAGTTGTCCACAACAGCTGTGGACAACTCGGTGATATCGGTCGGTTCAGGCTGACCGTATGCACATCGTCCAGCGTGGACGACGAGAGTGGGACGGCCTGATCTAACGCCCTCGCGAACCGCGGCGCGGAAGTCACCAGGACGGTGCATCCGCAACCGGGCGGGCAGCATGGAGACTCAGGCCGACAGCTTGGCGCGACCCTTGCGACGACGAGCGGCGAGGATGTCGCGGCCGGCACGGGTGCGCATGCGGGAACGGAAGCCGTGGTTACGGGCACGACGACGGTTGCTGGGCTGAAAGGTGCGCTTCACGGGGATGTTCTCCCTTGTGTCTCGGGGATCACCCGGGGGATCGACACGAGCCGGTGCCTCCGGGGCGCCCGGATGGGCGCAGGGGAAGTGGACGCTGAGGACAGCGACCGGACAACTCTACGTTGTCAAACCCGTTGTCGGCAAACTGGCAATCTCGCCACGAACAGCTACTGAACAACATCCATGAAACCACAGTGATGTAGTGCTCTGACCCGCCTGACAAGCCATTCAAACCGGTTGCGGATGGACCCGTGACTCACTAGCGTTCGACAGTACGGCGCCCTTCCGGTGCCCTGTCACACGGGTTGTGGAAAACTGTGTGGACAACTCTCGACGACTTTCTAAGGGAACAGGTGGTGGAATGTCCGACACCCCGTTCGGCGACGCCGACCACCCTCGTCCCGCGCCGATTCATCCGGACGCCGTGCTGCCCCCACCGATGAGTTCGCAGCCGAGCGACAGTGATCCCATCAAGGCCCTCAACACGGCTTGGGACGAAATCCTCAAGAAGGTTTCCAAACCCAACCGCGCGTGGTTGTCCAACACCACACCAGTGACGATGCACGGGTCGACCGTCATAATCGCCGTCCCCAACGAATTTGCCCGTGAACGCGTCGAGTCCAAGATGCGTCATGAACTCGAAGAGCTCCTCTCCGACCAGTTCCACAAGGGCATCCGACTCGCCATCACGATCGATTCCGATCTGGAGTTGGCCCTCGGTGCCCCCGAGCATGACGACGAGGAGGAAGAGACTCCCGTCCCACCGGCCCAATTCGTTCCCAAGGTCACCGTCGGAGCGGCTGAACCCTCCACCCAGCCAACCCCAGGCGTTGATGATGACGAGGGCAACCGACTCAACCCCAAGTACACCTTCGACTCCTTCGTCATCGGCGCTTCCAACCGGTTCGCCCACGCGGCTGCTGTCGCCGTCGCGGAGGCGCCCGGCAAGTCGTACAACCCGCTACTCATCTATGGCGGCTCCGGACTGGGCAAGACCCACCTGCTGCACGCCATCGGTCGCTACGTGATGTCCTACTACGACAACGTCAAGGTGAAATACGTCTCCACCGAGGAACTCACCAACGACTTCATCAACGCCATCGGCACCAACCGCACCAGGGAATTCCGTCGCTCCTACCGCGACGTCGACGTCCTGCTGGTCGACGACATCCAATTCTTGGAGTCGAAGATCCAGACCCAGGAGGAGTTCTTCCACACCTTCAACACCCTCCACAACGCCCAGAAGCAGATCGTCATGACTTCCGACCGGCCGCCAAAGCTGCTGGAGGCCTTGGAGCCACGTCTGCGCAGCCGGTTTGAGTGGGGCCTGCTCACCGACATCCAGCCCCCCGATCTCGAGACACGCATCGCCATCCTGCGGCGTAAGGTCGCAGCGGAGAAGATCACCGTTGAGCCTGAAGTACTGGAGTTCATCGCTAGCCGCATCCAGACCAACATCCGTGAACTCGAGGGCGCCCTTATCCGGGTGACGGCCTTTGCCAGCCTCAACCAACAACCGGTGGACATCTCCTTGGCGGAAGTCGTCCTCAAGGACCTCATGCCAGAAGGCCGGGAGACCCCAGTGACTCCCGAACGAATCATTGCCGAGACCGCCGACTATTTCGACATTTCCACCGATGACCTGCTGGGCACTTCACGCACTCAGACCCTTGTCACAGCCCGACAAATCGCGATGTACCTGTGTCGGGAACTCACCGATCTCTCGTTGCCCAAGATCGGTGCTGAGTTCGGTGGCAAGGACCACACCACGGTGATGCACGCCGACCGCAAGATCCGCGCTCTCATGGGGGAACAGCGGCAGATCTTCAACCAGGTCTCCGAGATCACCAACCGCATCAAGCAGTACTGACCGTCTCTCCACGATCCCGGCGTTTCTGAGGAACCGTCATCGGTCGCCCCTCCAACCCTGCCATGCTGATGCCTGTCCGCATCCAGCCGAAGCACGTGCGCGTTCCAAGACCCATTCCTGCTTCTGCGGATGCCTTACCCACGCATCCATACGCCCATTCCCACACCCGTGTGTGGAAAACCGGTGGACACTCGGGGGACAACGTCGACCGTCCACAGACACCTCTTCGGCACACACATCCGATCCACGTCGTCATCCACACCCTCAAAGACTCTGCGACAAGGGTCTTCACGGGTTATCCACAAGATCCACAGGGGTTATGAGTATGAAGAAAAGACATACATCTCCATCCCTTGAAAGTCTGTGGGTGTGGATTTGGGGACAAGGCCTCCTTCGCTGTTGCTCAACCCCACAAGATCTACTGACGGTAAGTTCCCCCAGATCGTCGACCACACCCTCAACATTGACATCACCTGGGTGCGATTCGCCCTGTGGCATGGATATGATCGACCTGCAAGCACCGTGGGGTGCAAGACGCTAAGTCAAGGGGACGCAGTGAAAATCCGTCTGGAACGTGATGTCATGGCCGAAGCTGTCGCCTGGGCTGCCCGCAGCCTGCCGAACCGGCCGACAGTGCCGATCCTGGCTGGACTACTCGTGCGCGCCGAGAACGGCTCCGTCGTGATGTCTGCCTCCGACAACGAGACCAGTGCTCAGATCACCCTTCCCGGCCAGGTCGACGAGCCTGGCGAATCCTTGGTTTCCGGCAAGCTGCTGGCCGACATTGCGCGCAGCTTGCCCAACAAGCCGATCCAGATCACCACGGATCCCGCCAAGATGGATCTTGTCTGTGGATCTGCCCGCTTCACCTTGCAGGCTCTGCCGGTTGACGAGTACCCTGACCTGCCGCAGATGCCGGCTGCCACCGGCACCGTTGAGGCCGATGTCTTCTCCCGGGCTGTCGCCCAGGTCGTTGTGGCTGCTGGCCGCGACGAGTTGCTGCCGGTCTTCACCGGCGTGCGCGTCGAGATCAATGGCGAGGTCCTCTCCCTCCTGGCCACCGACCGTTACCGCATGGCCCTCAAGGAGATCACCTGGAACCCGGCCACCACCGACGCCGAGGCCACCGCGCTGGTGCCGGCCAAGGTCATGAATGAGACCGCCCGCTCCATGACCTCCGGTGAGCACGTCACTGTGAACCTCTCCTCAGGCGAGAACGGCGAGGGCCTGGTTGGTTTCGAGGGTGATGGTGCCAACGGCATGCGTCGGATGACCACCCGTCTGCTGAGTGGGGAGTTCCCCAAGGTTCGCCACCTCATGGACATCAAGGCCACCCGATCGGTGCGCGCTCGTACCGACGAGCTCATCAACTCGGTGCGTCGTGTCTCCCTGGTGGCCGAGCGCAACACCCCCCTACGCATGGTCATCAATGACGACTCGGTCGCCCTGTCGGCTGCCACCGGCGACCAGGCCCAGGCCTCCGAGGCCATCGAGGCCATTGTCACTGACCACGTCGACGGAGAGCCCACCATCACGGCGGCTGGATTCAACCCGCACTACCTGTCTGACGCCCTCAGTGCCCTGGACACCCCCTACGTGCATTTCTCCTTCACCGCTCCCGGTAAGCCGTGCCTGGTCACCGGTCTCAATGATCTCGACGGCAAGCCGGAGACGGATTACCGTCACGTCATCATGCTGATGAGGTTGCCGTCCTGACGTCGCGGCGAGTCACGAGAACGCTGATCTCAGCCTAGTCGTGTCGGGCCATAGCACTGTCCCTTGTTCCCATGTGTTATGGGGTGCCAGGTAACTGTCCTGGACGGATTGCCACACTGGTTCCATGACAACCATCGCTGACGTCAGGACTGAGGTTAACCGCGTCTTCGATGCCCTCAATGCGCCTTCCTGGCCCGATCCCCACGCTGACAACCCGATTGCGGCCGAGGAGGAGTACAGCAGGGTCACCGATCCACAGCGGTATCGGGCTCTCGTGCTTCGTCTGCAAGCCTGGCAACAGGCTCTTTCCATCCTGTGCGACGTCGACGTCGACACCATGACCAAGGGGGAGGACCGGTTGCAGCAGCGCTGGTCGAGCCCGCACGGAGACACTCTGCCGCTGTACGTCTCCGTCGTCACCTTCGACCAGGTCCCCTTCCTCGGGCTGTCGGTCACCTCCGACGCCGACCCCTTCGACATCGTCCCCGATTGTGCCTGTGATGCCTGTGACTCCGGGTCTGCGGACCTGCTGGCCGTCCTCGACGACGACATGACGGCCCTCGTCGACGGCAGTCTGGTCTCCATCGTCGCCCCGTCGGACTCGGATCGGTCGGCGTTCCGACTGGTGGCCACCAGCCGACGCTGCGCGTTGGACTGGGGAGGGGACGGTCCTGCTCCGCTGTCGGAACCGGAAGCCGTCGTCGACGCGATCCGCAGCGGTGATGATCCTCTCCTGCCCGAGGGTTGCGTCATCCTGCACGGTAGGCCGTGGCTGTGACCATGCCTGTCCGGTAACCTGACAGGTTGAGCATCGGGGGAGGTTCGGATGTTTGTTGAGCGCCTCGAACTAGTTGATTTCCGCTCGTACGTTCGTGCCGACGTTCCGATGACCGCAGGGGCCACGACCTTCATCGGATCCAACGGTCAGGGGAAAACGAACCTCGTAGAAGCGGTGGAATACCTTTCAACGTTGTCGTCGCATCGCGTCAGCAACGACACCCCATTGGTGAGGCTGGGAGCCGATCAGGCAGTCGTGCGAGGCCGGGTTCGTGCCGGAGTCGACGATGCTCGCAGCTTGTTGTTGGAGGTGGAGGTCAATGCTCGTCGCGCGAATCGGGCACGCATCAATCGTGCTCCGCTGACGCGTCCTCGCGAGATCCTCGGGGTGCTGAGAACGGTGGTGTTCTCACCCAATGACCTGGCAGTGGTGCGCGGTGATCCGTCGGATCGTCGAGCGTTCCTCGATGGCCTGGTGGTGACGCGATGGCCGCGGATGGCTGGGGTGAAGGCGGACTACGAACGCGTCCTCAAACAGCGCAATGCCCTGCTCAAATCACTTGCTGGCAAGGGACCATCGGCTGGGGCTGAGATCGGCGCCACAATGGAGATTTGGGACGATGAGCTGGCCACGATCGGTGCCGAGTTGCTTTCTGCGCGCTTGGACACCTTGTCGACTGTGATGCCGTTGACCTCAGTTGCCTACCGCGAGATTGCTCCGGTGAACGACTTGGCCACAGCGTCATACAAGTCGACGATTGATCTCGACGGGTTGTGGTCGCCTCCGCAGGAGGGTCACACTGGTGCCCCCATTGACCGTGGTGAGCTTGCGAATCGGTTTCTGAACGCCCTGGCGAGGCGCCGAGGTGATGAGCTCAGTCGTGGCGTCACCCTCGTTGGACCACAGCGCGACGACATCGTCTTGCATATTGGTGAGATGCCGGCCAAAGGATATGCCTCACATGGTGAATCGTGGTCGCTGGCGTTGGCCTTACGACTGGGGTCGTTCCAGCTACTGCGTGACGATGGGGTTGAGCCCGTTTTGGTCCTTGACGACGTTTTCGCCGAGCTGGACGCAACGCGCCGGGATCGACTGGCATCGTCAGTGGTGCAGGCCGATCAGGTGCTTGTGACGGCTGCGGTGGCCTCGGACGTCCCCAAGATTCTGCGAGGGGAGAGGTTCGACGTCGGTGGTGGTCAGGTGTTGGCTCATGAGGGGAGTGACGATGACTGACGGAGTTGATCCGCGAGACCGGGTCGTCCCTTCCGACGAGGACCGTCGTCTGGCCGCCGATCATGATGACGAAGGGGTCGACGTCGCCCTGACCATCGCCCGGGCTGCCCGTGGCGAACCAGCAGGAACCCCGCGTCGTGACGATGACGGTGAGGTTCTGCTACCACCCCCTCGGCGCGCCACGGCGAGGAGACGTCATCGTCCCCCCGGTACCCCGACATGGTCAGGCCCGGGAAAGGACGCCCGCGACCCGATGGCCCTGGGAGATGCCTTCACCAACCTTGTGAAGTCCAAGGGATGGGGACGTCAGGTCAACCTGCACCTGGTCCTCTCACGCTGGCCAGAACTCGTCGGCCCGACCAACGCCGAGCACTCCCGGCCGGTCAAGTACCAGGGCACGGTTCTCACGGTGCGTACCGAGGCGACGGTGTGGGCCACCTCCTTGCGCACCATCGCCCCACAGCTGGTCGCCGAACTCAATCGCCGGCTGGGGGAGGGGACCGTCACTCGTGTTGTGATTGAGGGACCGAATACACCGAGTTGGAGGCATGGGCCACGGTCAGTGCCAGGACGTGGGCCGCGAGATACCTACGGATGAGGCGGAAGTCCAGTCATTGTGATCGTGTTCTCGAGGTGTGGATGATGAAAAGCAATCTTTCCATGTGGTCAAGCGGAATTGTCATCGCGGACATCGTGACGCTCGTCGTTATGATTATGGTGTCAGCTGACAAGAGAATCGATGGCTCGTTAGGTTATGCTTGTGTATTTGGGATTATTTTCACAATCGCGTGTGTACTGGGTGTGTTGGCAGCCGTCAAGGGACCAGGGTCTCGTGCATCACGGTGGGTTCACGGCATCGGGTGCGTGGTCCTTGCGGTTGCGGTCGGTTCCTTCCTTGTGCACGATGAACCGACGACCATCAACGTTTTCGGATTCTCGGGCGTCATCGGCGGGGTGATCCTCATGATCGTCGGGACCATTCTTGTCCAGATGACTCGACCACGATAGGCGTGATGAAATTGGGTCATGCGTGCACTGACAGGCCGGATTCAACACTACGACTGGGGTTCAGCCGACGCCATCCCCACCATCCTCGGTGTCACACCCGATGGCACCCCGTGGGCCGAATATTGGCTAGGTGCCCACCCTAAAGCGCCGTCAACCCTGCCTGACGATTCAGCGTTAGACCAGTGGCTCGTGCAGCACCCCAACGAGTTGGGCGCAGAAAGCCGTGAGGCTTTCGGTGATCGTCTGCCCTTCCTGCTCAAGATCTTGTCGGCCTCCCATGCCCTGAGCATCCAGGCTCATCCGTCGCGTGAGCAGGCCGAGGAAGGATTCGCCGCCGAGAACGAGGCTGGCGTGCCCGTCGATGCCCCCAATCGCATCTTTCGTGACGATTGGCCCAAACCGGAGATGATCGTCGCCCTCACCGATTTCGACGCCCTGTGTGGATTCCGCGAGTCTTCGTCATCCCTGGCGCTGCTATCAGGCCTGGGCAAGGTTGACGGCCTCGACCACTTGCTGACACTGCTGAGCAGGGACGATGGCCTGGCTGAGTTCGTGGCGACGGCGTTGTCAGGTGGCGACGCGGTGACCTCGGTCGTTGAGAGAGTTGTGACGGCTTCGCGCGCATATCTCAGCGATGGAACGGACGAGGACGTCCGTAGTCTGGCTCACACTGCCGTCGACCTGTGGCGAGACCATCCCGGCGACCCGTCGATTCTTGTCGCCTTGCTCATGAACCGGGTCAGACTGGCACCCGGCCAGCACATCCATCTTGGTGCTGGGACCCTGCACGCGTATCTGCGGGGCACTGGTGTGGAGATCATGGCCAACTCCGACAACGTCCTGCGCGGTGGCCTGACCAGCAAGTACATCGATGTCAAGGCCTTGCGTGACCACGCCATCATGAGTCCTGTGCCGTGCGTTGGTGAGTATCCACAGCAGATCTCCCCTGGAGTGGATTTGTACCGCACTGAGTTCCCGGAATTCAGGCTCTGGTCGGTACAGGGCGGCGACGATCCGATCACCCTTCCTGCTGTCGAGCTGGGGCGGATTGTTCTTATTACTGAGGGCACGGTGGTGGCCCAATCCAATAGTGACGACCTTGAGCTACACCGTGGCCAAGCGGCGTGGCTGGCCGCTGGTGAACAGGTCACGCTGACAGGTCAAGGGCATGGATTCTTGGCGAGTGCCGGAGTGGACACCGACCACTCCTGAGTGAGACGTGGCACGCACCGCGGACCGAACCCGGTGCGGTGGGCAACCGCACCAGGTTTGCGAGTCAGTGGGGAAGAACGGCGGCAATCCAGGGTGATCTCTCGGTGTGCTCTCGGAGCATCTGTTCGGCAACCGTGACCGAGTCGACCAGCGGGTGAATGGCAAGAGCCTTGACCGCTGCCCGACGGTCCTTGTCACGTGCGGCTTCGATGATGAGCATCTCGCACTCCTTGACGGTGGCCACCAACCCGAGCTGGTGACCACTCAACTGATGAGGGTGCAGTGCTGCTGGACCTGCTGCGTCGACGGTGCACGGGATCTCGACCACGGCGTCGTCAGGGAGACCGGCGAGGGCGCCGTCGTTGCGTGTGTTGAGGATGATGGAGGTCCGGACGTCCCGGGAGATCGCCTTCATGATGGCGACGGCCACCCTCTCGTACCCACCACCGGTGATGTCCTCCTCGTCGCGCTCCTCCCCGTTCCCGCGGGACTCCTTCATGTACGTCGCGTCGCGGGAACGATGCACGTCATTCCAGATGTCGAGGGAATTTCGCTGTTCCGCAGATGCCTCCTGATAGAAATCGTGCTGGGTCCGGCGCAGGTATTCGCCGCGTGTTTCGTCAGCCCGGGTGATGGATTCAATGGCGTCACGATTGAAGTAGTAGTAATAGAGATATTCATTGGGAATGGAGCCGAGGATCTGTAGCCATTCCGAACCGAAGAGACGACCCTCCTCCGTGGTGCGCAACCGGTCGGGGTCGGCCAACAGCTCGGGGAGGACGTCGCGTCCCTCGTGACGCAGCTCGTGGAGCCAACCGAGGTGATTCAGGCCCGAGTAGCGGAACTGGGTTCGTGCCGGATCCAGGCCCAGTGCGCGTGCGGCCCGTCGACCCAGTCCGATCGGTGAGTCACAGATGCCGATGACACGGTTGCCCAGCACCGACTGCATGGCCTGGGTGATCATCCCGGCCGGATTGGTGAAGTTGATGACCCAGGCGTTCGGAGCCGTCCGGGCCACGGCATGGGCGATGCGCATGGCCTCCGGAAGGGTTCGCAGGCCGTAGACCAGACCTCCGGCCCCCGTTGTCTCCTGACCCAGCAGGCCATGACCGAGGGCCACTCGCTCGTCGCAGCAACGACCCTCGAGTCCTCCCACGCGGATCGCCGAGAAGACGAAGTCGGCCCCCTCTAGTGCCCGGTCCAGATCCGTTGTGATCGAGGGATGTCGGGAGGTTCCCATCTCCTCGGCCTGAGCCACGAGTACCGACCTCATGATCTCCAGACGGGGCTGCGAGGTGTCGTACAGGCAGATGTCGTCAATGGCACACTCGGGGTCACTCAGCACTGCATTGTGCACGAGTGGGACGCGAAATCCGCCGCCGCCCAGAATTGTGAGTTTCATGCCAACAATACCTCCACATCAGCTTCACGAATTTCATTGATGACGCCGTCCGGAGTGGCGGAGTCGGTGACGAGTACGGAGAAGTCGCCCACGGGTGCGACCTCGAGATTCCCGCTCCCGGGGAACTTGTCGTGATCGGCCAGCAGGACCGTCCTGTCCGCATGGGTGAGGATCGAGCGTTTGATTCCCACCTCGACGTAACTGGTGTCGAGAACCCGGCCCCGTGAGACACCGCTGGTTCCCAGGAAGGCCCAGTTCGCCGAGATCCTCGCCAGGACGTCCTCGGTGATGACGCCGACGAGACTCTGGTAGGACCGCCGGAGCTTCCCACCGATGACGATGACCTCGGTCGTGCTGTCATGACGGAACTCGTCGAGGACGGGCAGGCTCGAGGTGAAGACGGTCAGTGGTCGACCGACGAGGTAGTGGGCGAGCCGGCAGGTCGTCGTCCCGATGTCGATGATGACCGAGTCGCCGTCCTTAACGAGTTCGGCGGCTCTCCGGGCGATGGCGTCCTTGCTGGGGCGGTTGTGGCTCAGCACGACCTGGAAGGGGTTGTTCTCGTCGGAGTCGGACCGGTCGTGGGCGGCCATCGCGCCACCACGAACCCTGCGAATACGTCCACTGCGGGCCATCTCGTCGAGATCCCTGCGTACCGTGGACACACTGGCGTCCACGGCAGCGGCCAGTTCTGTGACGGTGCAGGTGTCGCGGCCGGCGAGAAGGGTTGCCAGTTGGTCCTGTCGCATCTCCTTCATGGTGATCACCCTAACACTCAAAAACGCTCATGTTGTTCCAAACATGATGGAATTTCGGCGCAAATGGTTGCGATCCGGATATCGTCGTTGCATCATGAGGTCAGATGGACTATCCAACGGAGGACTCCGATGACGCGACCAATCGCCTGTCCCACTGGCCGACACGGCTGGACTGATGTCGCGCTGTGCGGCCAACTCTTCGTCGACATGGTGTTCGCTGATCTGGCACGCCTGCCCGAGGGCGGTGAGGAGATCTTCACCACGACGATGGCCATGGCTCCCGGTGGCGTCGCGAATCTGGCGGTCGGCCTGGCCCGACTGGGAGCCCGCGTGGATCTGTCCACCGACGCCGGGGACGACCTGCTGGGCCACCGGATGCTGGCGATCCTCGATGACGAGGGTGTCGGCCTGCAGAACGTCGCGACACATCCCGGCTGGGTCACACCCGTGACCGTCTCTCTGGCACAGGCGGACGATCGCCGAATGATCACCTACCAGACCCCCACGCCTGATTCCCACGACCGGAGAATCGTCGGGCACCCTCGTGCCGTGTTCGTCGACCTCGACCCGCGACGTGACCAGCACGTCGACATTCCCGAGGGGGCGATCGTCGTGGGGGATCTCGGTTTCGACGAGTCGGGCAGGTGGGACCTTGACGCGCTGTCCCTGCTGGACCGTTGCGACATCATCGTTCCCAATTCCCTGGAGGCCCGTGCCCTCACCGGGGTGTGGACCGTTCAAAATGCGGCCGCAGTTCTCGCGTCCCGGGTGCCGACGGTCATCGTCACCGACGGCGCCAACGGTGCCTGGGCGGTTGATCCGGACAATCCCGAGGGATTCCCGGTGCGTCCCGTTGAGGCGTCCATGGTCGACGCCACCGGGGCTGGCGACGAGTTCGACGCCGCAGTGCTGTGGGGAACCCTGAACGGCTGGCCACTGGCACGCACCCTTGACCTCGCGAGTCTGTGCTCGGCCCTGACCGTCGAGGGACTCACCGGTTCCCTCTCGACCCCCGGCTGGACCGAGATCCATCAGTGGTGGTGGACCATCGGTCGCTCCGACGAGGAGTTGGCGACGCGATTCGCCTTCCTCGCCGACTGCCCGGAGGGCACCGGACCAGCCCGTCGACCGAACCCCACGGTGGCCACACCCTGATCACATCGTCTTCACCATCGCAGGCACACCACGCCAAGGAGGGCACACCATGAGGAACAACCAGGTCAGCAGAAGGACGGTCATCGAGGGGTTGGCGGTCGCCGTCCTCGCCGCTGGATGTGCTCCGGGTTCCAACAGCGGATCCATCTCGAGTCCGAAGGTCGAGCCCTCCTCGGTCAAGACCGACGCCAAGGCGATGGGCGACGTCACCCTGACGGTCTGGGACCAGGAGGTCCGTGGTGGTGGCAACGCTCAGATGACCCGTCTCATTGCGGATTTCGAGAAGAAATACCCGAACATCAGGATCAAGCGGGTGTCGAGGTCCTTCGACGACCTCACCAAGACCCTGCGCCTGGCGCTGTCCGGCAATGACGCCCCCGACGTCGTCCAGGCCAACAACACCCGATCCCAGCTCGGCCAGTTCGTCAAGGCCCGTCAGCTCATCCCATTGGACCAGTACGCCAAGGCCTACGGATGGGACAAGCGCTACCCCGAGTCGGTGCGTGCCACCGCGTCCTACTCCGACGACGCCAAGACCTTCGGAGCCGGCAAGCTCTACGGTCTGCCCCAGGTCGGCGAGGTCGTCGGCGTCTACGTCAACAAGGCCAAGCTCAAGAAGGTCGGCCTCGAGCTGCCGAAGACCTGGGACGACTTCGAGTCCGCCCTGGGCAAGGCGAAGGGCGCCAACGAGGTCCCACTCATGCTCGGAAACCTCGACAAGTGGCCTGCCATCCACGTCCTGGGTGCCGTCCAAGGGCATTTCGAGGACCCCGAGGCCGTTCGCAAGCTCGGATACGGCAACAAGGGAGCCACCTGGCAGAGTGACGGCAACCGGAAGGTCATGGAGAGAATCCAGGAATGGGTCAAGAAGGGTTACTTCAACTCCGGGGTCAACGGACTGGGCTACGACCCGGCCTGGCAGCAGTTCTCCAAGGGCAAGGGCATCTTCCTCATCGGCGGCACCTGGTTGGGTGCCGACCTGGCCAAGGCTATGGGAGGTGACGTCGAGTTCATCCTTCCCCCGCCCGCCAAGGCCGACGGGGTCTCGTACACCACCGGTGCCACCGGTCTGCCCTTCGCCGTCACCAGCAAGTGCAAGACCCCCGATGCCGCTGCTGCCTTCATCAACCACATCACCAGTGCCGACGCCATGGAGGTCATTGCCGAGACCGGAAACCTGCCGGTGGTCGAGACGACCGACCAGAAGGCTTCCGACGACATGACCGAGGATCTCCTCGACGCCTTCGGCAAGGCCTCGCAGGACAACTCCCTGCTGCCCTACCTCGACTGGGCGACCCCGACGATGAGCGACACCCTCGGGGCGGCGTTGCAGAGTCTGTTGGCAGGTGAGGCCTCCCCGGAGGACACCCTCAAGACCCTGGAGAAGGACTACGAGGACTTCGTGGGGAACCAGAATTCGTGATGAGAAGGAACACAACCCCCAGCCGAGGAGCGCCGGGTGAGCCGAGGCGGGTGGCATGGCTGTACCTGCTGCCCGGCTTCCTCATCTACGCCGCCTTCTTGCTCTACCCCCTCATCCGGTCGGTCCAGATCTCCCTGTACGACTGGGACGGGATCACCCTGGGTACGTGGGCGGGACTGGGAAACTACCGGGCGATCTTCTCCGACGAGAAGCTCGGCGTCGCCTTCGTGCACTCGGCTGTTCTCATCATCTTCTTCGCCCTGATACCGCTGGTCATCGGGCTCGTCGTGGCGGCCATCATCGACCGGGGCAGGATCCGGGGAATTCCCTTCTTCCGGACGGTGATCTTCGTGCCCCAGGTCGTCGCCATGGTTGCCATCGGTGTGGCATGGCGCCACATCTTCGAGCCCGACGGTCCGCTCAACGTAGCGCTGCGCGCCATCGGACTGGGAGTGGCCACCAAGGCGTGGTTGGGGGACAGGGGCTGGGCGTTGCCGAGTGTCGGCATCGTCGGGATGTGGGTGGAGATCGGTCTGGTGACCGTCCTTATGCTGGCCGGGATGAGCAGCATTCCGCGCGAACAGTACGAGGCCGCCCGCCTCGACGGTGCCGGACCGATCCAGGAATTCCTGAGCGTCACGCTGCCGTCGGTGCGTCCGCAGATAGCGGTGTCCCTGACGATGACCGTCATCGCCGCGCTCAAGACCTTCGACCTCGTCTACGTCATGACGAAGGGCGGGCCGGGGTACAGCACGACCGTGCCGTCGTATCAGGTCTACCACCAGGCCTTCGAGCTGGGCCGCGTCGGACAGGCCGCGGCCGTGGGCGTCTTCCTGACCCTCATCATCTTCGTCATCTCGGTCGGAGTCCAGCGCATCGGGAAGGAGGGCTGACATGCGAACCCGTACCAGTGAGACGGTCGTCAACTACGTCATCCTCGTCCTGTTCTGTCTGTTTGCCCTGCTGCCCTTGGTGATCCTCGTGCAGGCCGCGATGGGCCATGACGCCGGGGCTCCGGGAGGTCTGGTGAACTTCGGCCAGGCCTGGACCCAAGGACATTTCGGGCGCTCGATGCTGGCCAGCATCACGGTGTCCCTGCTCGTGGTCATCATCGCCACGGTGGCGTCGATCATGACCGGTTATGCCTTCGGGACGATGCGTTTCCGCGGCTCGACGGTGATGTTCTATGTGTTCATCCTGGGGATGATGATGCCCAGTGAGGCCATCATCGTGCCCCTGTACTTCGACATGAGGACGGTGGGTCTGACCGACACGATCTGGTCGGTGGTGGCACCGCAGACCGCTCAGTCGATCGCCTTCGGCACCTTCTGGCTGCGGACCTACTTCCAATCGGCCGACCGCTCCGTCGTCGAGGCTGCCCGGATCGACGGCCTCAATTCCTGGCAGACGCTGTGGCGGATCGTCGCCCCGCTCGGGCGTTCCTCGATCCTCACCCTGCTGGTGCTGGAGTTCATGTGGACGTGGAACGAGTTCCTCATCCCGCTGGTCATGACGACCAAGGACTCCCTGCGAACCGTGCCTCTCGGGCTGGCGTTCTTCCAGGGGCAGTACACCCAGGGATTCACGTTGTTGGCCGCCGGCTCGGTGATCATCTCCCTGCCCGTCGTCATTGCTTACGTCATCCTGCAGAAGTACTTCATCGCGGGCATCACCGAGGGTGCCGTGAAATGACCTCGCCCGGGGCCCGGATCGTCAGGGTCACGGCGTCTCGTCCATGACGGGCCGCGAAACGCTGCTGAAGCGGTGACCCCCGACTCCGGACCCGGTGGTCGGGGTAGGGGGTCGAATCGCTCTCAGGGCCTTTCAAAGTCCGTCTCGCGGATTCCACTGTCCGGTACCGCGCAGGATTGCGGTAGCATTAGGGCGTTGAGCTCTCCGTCGGCTCACGACATCCGACGGTGACGCCAGGCCCGGAGGTCACCGTGACCTCTGTAGAGACACAGGAGCGCATTGCCCGTGAGCCAGCCCGAGATGCCCGAGTCCGTGACCAACGGGGACACCCCCGAGGACCTTCTCATCGACGCCACTGATCATCCTGACGTTCTCAACTCGGATCTTCCCCCGACGACCGTCGACGGGTCCTATGACGCCGGTCAAATCACCGTCCTGGAAGGTCTGGAAGCCGTTCGGAAGCGTCCTGGCATGTACATCGGTTCCACCGGTGAGCGCGGCCTGCACCACTGCGTCTACGAGATCGTCGACAACTCCGTTGACGAGGCGATGGCCGGTTACTGCGACACCATTCGGGTCGAGCTACTCGATGACAACTGGTGCCAGGTCACCGACAACGGACGTGGTATTCCTGTCAAGGAACACCCCATCGAACACATCCCCACCGTCACCTTGGTGCTGACCAAGCTCCACGCCGGTGGCAAGTTCGGCAATGGCGGCTACAAGGTCTCCGGCGGTTTGCACGGGGTCGGTTCCTCGGTCGTCAACGCCCTGGCCTCCCACTTCGTCGTTGAGGTGAGACGCGATGGCTACCACTGGCGTCAGTCCTTCAGTCTGGGAGAACCGGACGGCTCATTGGAGCAGTGCGAGGCCCTCGGCCCCGACGACCATGAGGGCACCACGGTGCGTTTCCAGCCGTCTGACGAGATTTTCGATGCCATCGTCTTTGACTACGAAACGCTGTCAAACCGGTTCCGCGAGATGGCCTTCCTCAACAAGGGTTTGCGGATCACACTCACGGACCGTCGTGCCGACCACGCCGATGACGAGGGAAACCCGGTCCACGAGGACTTCCTCTACAAGGAGGGCCTCAAGGATTACGTCCGTTTCCTCACCGGCACCCGCGACGTCATCAACCCCACCATCATCTCGTTGGAGTCCCACCGTCCCGAGGAGGGCATGGGTCTGGAGATTGCGATGCAGTGGAACACCTCGTACACCACCAGCGTCCACACCTTCGCCAACGCCATCAACACCATCGAGGGTGGCGCCCACGAGGAGGGCTTCCGTGCTGCCCTCACCAACACCGTCAACCGGTGGGGCGAGACCTGGGGACTCATCAAGAAGCGTGAGGACCGCGTCTCCGGTGACGACATCCGCGAGGGACTGACCGCCGTCGTCTCCATCAAGCTCACCGAACCGCAGTTCGAGGGCCAGACGAAGACCAAGCTCGGCAACGCCGAGGCCAAGTCCTTCGTCCAGAAGGCCCTCAACGAGAAGCTCTCCGACTGGTTCGAGGAGAACCCCAATGAGGGCAAGAACATCGTCCGCAAGTCCCAGGCCGCTGCCCAGGCCCGAGTGGCAGCCCGCAAGGCCCGCGACCTGGCTCGTAACCGCAAGGGTCTGCTGGGCTCGACCTCTCTGCCCGGCAAGCTCAAGGACTGCTCCTCGACCAACCCAGAGGAGTGCGAGATCTTCATCGTGGAGGGTGACTCCGCCGGTGGATCAGCTTCCCAGGGCCGCGACCCGCGAATCCAGGCGATCTTGCCGCTGCGAGGAAAGATCCTCAACGTCGAGAAGGCCCGTCTCGACCGCGCGCTGAGCTCAGAGACCATCGAGTCGATCATCAACGCGCTGGGAACCGGCGTCCACGAGGACTTCGATCTGGATAAGTTGCGCTACCACAAGATCATCCTCATGGCTGACGCTGACGTCGACGGCGCGCACATCCGCACCCTGCTGTTGACCCTGTTGTTCCGGTTCATGCGTCCGGTCATTGACGCCGGGCACGTCTACCTGGCCCAACCACCGCTGTTCCGGCTGCGCTGGACGAACTCCCCCCATGAGCTGGCCTACTCCGACGAGGAGCGCGACCTGCTGCGCACCGACGGTCTGGCCCATGGCAAGAAGCTGCCTCAGGTCAACCCGATCCAGCGCTACAAGGGTCTGGGCGAGATGGACGCCGAGGATCTGTGGGACACCACCATGGACCCCGACAAGCGCCTGCTGCTCCAGGTGACCCTTGACGACGCCGCCCTGGCCGACCAGATGTTCTCCATCCTCATGGGTGAGGACGTCGAGCAGCGCCGATCGTTCATTCAGCGTAATGCCAAGGACGTTCGTTTCCTCGACATCTGAACATCCCCTCGAACCTCCCTTCATCCACTGATCATTCAAAGGACACTCCATGGCTGACGACGAGAAGCCCGACGAACAGAACCAGGCGGACCGTCAAGGATTGGTGACCGGCCGTCACGTCGGAATCCAGCCGGTCGAGATTCGCAACGAGATTCAGAGCGCTTACCTCGACTACGCGATGAGCGTCATCGTCGGGCGAGCCCTGCCCGATGTGCGCGACGGCCTCAAGCCGGTGCACCGTCGCGTCATTTACGCGATGTACGACGGCGGATATCGTCCCGATCGCGGGTGGAACAAGTGCTCCCGCGTCGTCGGCGACGTCATGGGTAAGTATCATCCCCACGGCGACTCGGCCATTTACGACACCTTGGTGCGACTGGCTCAGCCCTGGGCGATGCGCTACAAGCTGGTACAAGGCCAGGGCAACTTCGGTTCCCAGGGCAACGACGGTGCCGCGGCCATGCGGTACACCGAATGCAAGATGGCTCCGCTGGCCATGGAGATGGTCCGCGACATCGACCAGGACACCGTCGACTTCCAGCCCAACTACGACAACAAGGAGACCGAGCCGGTCGTCCTGCCGGCCAGGTTCCCGAACCTGCTCGTCAACGGTTCCTCGGGCATTGCCGTCGGTATGGCCACCAACATCCCGACCCACAATCTGCGCGAGGTCAACGAGGCTGTGCAGTGGTCCCTGGCACACCCTGAGGCCTCCCAGGAGGAACTGCTCGAGGCGTGCATGGAGCGGATCAAGGGCCCGGACTTCCCCGGTGGAGCCCTCATCGTGGGTCGTCAGGGGATCGAGGACGCCTACCGCACAGGTCGTGGCTCGGTGACGATGCGCGCCGTCATCGACATGGAGGAGGACAAGAAGGGACGCCAGTGCCTGGTCGTCACCGAATTGCCCTACATGTGCAACCCCGACAACCTCGCCACCAAGATCGCCGACCTGGTGAACTCCGGTCGCATCAACGGCATCGCGGACATTCGTGACGACTCCTCGGCCCGTACCGGTCAGCGTCTGGTCATCGTCCTCAAGAGGGACGCCCAGCCGCGCGTCGTCATGAACAACCTGTACAAGCACACCGCGCTGCAGGACACCTTCGGCTGCAACATGCTGGCCCTGGTGGACAACGTGCCGCGCACCCTGCGTCTGGATCAGTTCATCAGTTACTGGATCGATCATCAGATGGAGGTCATCCGCAGGCGTACCGAGTACCGTCTGGCCCAGGCCGAGAAGGACGCTCACATCCAGCGAGCCCTCGTCAAAGCCCTCGACATGCTCGACGAGGTCATCGCCCTCATCCGTCGCTCCCCGAACACCGAGGCCGCCAGCACCGGCCTGCAGGAGCTGCTCGACATCGACGAGATCCAGGCTCGCGCCATCCTCGACATGCAGCTGCGTCGTCTGGCCGCCTTGGAGCGCCAGAAGATCATCGACCGTCTCGAGGAACTCGAGCGTCTCATCGCCGGGTACAAGGCCATCCTGGCCAGCGAGGATCGTCAGCGCGAGATCATCTCGACCGAGCTCGCCGAGATCGTCGAGAAGTACGGTGACGAGCGTCGCACCCGCATCATCGCGGCTGACGGGGACTTCTCCGAGGAGGACTTCATCCCCGACGACGATGTCGTCGTCACCATCACCCGTGGTGGTTACGCTAAGCGCACGCGCACCGACCTCTACCGCGTGCAGAAGCGCGGTGGCAAGGGTGTTCGCGGTGCCAGCCTGCGTGCTGACGACGAGGTGGCCCAGCTGTTCACGACCACCAACCACCAGTGGATCCTTTTCTTCACGAACATGGGCCGTGTCTACCGCACCAAGGTGTGGCAGCTGCCGGAGGCCGGCCGTGACGCCAAGGGTGGTCACGTCGCCGGACTGCTGAGCTTCCTGCCCGATGAGAAGATCGCCCAGGTCATGACCCTGCGCTCCTACGAGGACGCCGAGTACCTGCTGCTGGCAACCCGTAGGGGCCTGGTCAAGAAGACTGCCCTCAAGGCCTACGACTCCTCCCGTCAGGCCGGCGTCATCGCCATCAACTTCCGTACCGAGGACGACGAACTCATCGGTGCCGAGCAGTGCTCGGCCGAGGACGACGTCCTGCTCATCAGCCGCAAAGGTCAGGCGATCCGGTTCTCCGCCGGTGATGACCAGTTGCGGCCGATGGGTCGTGCCACCTCCGGCGTGACCGGCATGAAGTTCCGTGGTGACGACGAGCTGCTGTCGATGTCGATCATTCACTCCGACATGCCTGAGGACGACCGCTTCATCTTCACTGCGAC
This sequence comes from Cutibacterium nasicola, assembly GCF_051303185.1. GTDB lineage: Bacteria > Actinomycetota > Actinomycetes > Propionibacteriales > Propionibacteriaceae > Cutibacterium. The sequence goes on from NZ_JBPPGE010000003.1 coordinate 363,998, forward strand.
CGACGGTGGCTACGCCAAGCGCACCGCCGTCTCGGAGTACCGTCAGCAGGGACGTGGTGGCCTTGGCATCAAGGCCATGGCCCTGAACGAGGAGCGTGGTTCCCTCGTCGGTGGCCTGGTGGTCAGCGAGGCTGACGAGATTATCGCCATCAAGACCTCGGGTCAGATCACACGGTCGGCCGTCTCCGAGGTTCCCGCCAAGGGACGCTCGACGATGGGGGTGAAGTTCGTCTCCGTGCACGGTGACGACGCCGTCTCGATCATCGCGGTGAATCCCGAGCACGAGGTCGAGGAGGACGTCGAGGAAAAGGCTGTGGAAACCGCCGAAGGTGGTGCCACGCAGACCGAATCCGGGGATGTGCTTCCGCAAGGCGATACTGTGGACGACGACCGTACCGTCGATACGGCGGAAAGCGACATGAAGCCGGAGGACAACGGTGAGTGACGAGAAGAAGGTGACGCATCCGGGTCCCGACGACCCAGAGGCGACGCACTGGACTGCCGGTGAAGCTCGTCGTACCTTCCAGCAGAAGGGCCAGCAGCGCCGCGACCCGCGTCAAGAGTCTGATCGCAAGCGGACGACGGCGTCGACCCCTGCGGTGAAGCGCGCCGACGCGAGAGCGACGACGTGGGAGAAGGCGCCCAATCAGCCGGATTCCCGTCCCGCCCAGGCGCATCAACCCGCCCGCGCTGCCAGGCGTACCCGTAAGGCCCGGCTGCGTCTGACGCGGGTAGACCCGTGGTCGGTCATGAAGACCTCCCTGCTCTTCGGTGTCGCCGGTGCCATCATCTTCTTCATCGCGACCTGGATCATCTGGGGCATCATCGGTGCCTCGGGTGCCTTCGACTCTATGAACAAGGTCGCCAACGACCTCATCAGCTCCCCGAGCTCGAACTCGAAGTTCCAGTTGTCCGATTACGTCAACACTGGCCGAGTGCTGGGTCTGACCGCCCTCATCGGTGCCATCAACGCGGTGCTGTTCACAGCCATCTCGACCCTGTTCAGCTTCCTGTACAACCTGGCCGCTCAGATCATGGGTGGCTTGGAGGTGACCCTCGCGGAGGACTGAGGACTTTGAAAGTGCGGAAACGTCCCCGGATGCGTGAGCATTCGGGGACGTTTTGTGTTGTCCGACGCGACGTCACATACCAATCCCACTGGTCTGACGAGGACCGCTGCCAATTCCCTTGACACGGGGTTCCTCGTTTGCTTTCATTTATGCCATACATCTGTGGAAACGTTTCCACGGGTGAGGTCGGGGACAGGCCCCGGCGACCTCGGACTCGATGACGAGAGGAGGGAAAGGTGGATCGCAAATCGACGATCAAGGACGTCGCCAAGCTGGCCGGTGTGTCCCTCGGGACAGCATCTCGCGTTCTCAATGGCAGTTCCGCGACCTCGGAAGCGTCGCGTACTGCAGTGCGCAAGGCGGCCAAGGAGCTCGGTTATCTGTCGAACGCTCATGCCAGGTCGCTGCGTTCGGCCCACACCGGCGTCATTGGTCTGGTCGTCCCGGACATTCGAAACCCGTACTTTGCCGAGCTGGCATCAGTTGTGGAGAACGCCTGCCTGGCCCATGGCTGGGCCACCTTGCTGTGCAACGCCGATGAGTCCCCTGACCAGTTCAACCGATACGTCGACACCCTTCGTCGTCAGCGAGTCGACGGTGCGATCGTCACCCCGACCGGCTTGGGAGAACTTGCCGTCAAGGACCTGGTCGACGACGGGGTCCAGGTGGTCTGCGTGGACCGTGAGGTCGCGGGGTCGTCACTGCCCTCCGTCACCTCTGATCCGTGGAACGGAATGGGGGAGGCCGTCGATCACCTGTTGGAACGTGGGCACCGCAGGATCGGTTTCATCACCGGCCCCCAACAGACGTCGACTGGTTTGGAGCGTTACCAGGCCTACTGCCAGCTGTTGGCCGAGCATGATGTCGACGTCGTCGATGACCTCGTGGTGGAAGGTGACTACCAGGAGGAATCGGGACGCGTCGGTGCCGGACAACTACTCGATCGCGGTGCCACCGCCGTCTTCGCCTCCGACTCGCTGATGTCGATGGGAGCCCTGCGAACCTGCCTCGACAGGGGAGTTCGCATCGGTGAAGACATCGACCTGGTCGGTTTCGACGACCTTCCGGTGTTCAGTCTCACCAATCCGGCCCTCACCGTCGTTGCCCAGGACATCGACGCCATGGGAAAGGTGGCCGTTGATCTGCTGGACCATGCCATGGCTGGTGAACCGACCAGCTCCGCTCGACTGGACACCCATCTCATCGTCAGGGCATCAACCCGAATGGTCAAGGAGGACCAGTGACAACATCGCCAGTACTTCGACTGGACCACGTCAGTAAGGCTTTTGGGCCCGTCAAGGTCATTGAGGACATTTCCGTGGACGTCATCCCGGGCAGGGTGCGCGTCCTCCTCGGTGAGAACGGAGCCGGAAAGTCCACCCTCATCAAGATGATGAGCGGTATCTACCACCCAGACTCGGGATCCATCGTCATCGATGGCAACCCTGTTGACCTTCCCACCGTCAAGGCTGCTGAGGCCGAGGGCATCGCGACGATCCACCAGGAGCTCAACCTCGTTCCACAGATGTCGGTGGCCGAGAACATCATGCTGGGACGTACTCCCAGCCGTGGTGGACTCGTCAGTTGGGGTCCGATGCGAGCCCAGGCCCGTGCCGCTCTGGAGCGGATTGGCCTGGACGTCTCCCCGGATCGGCTCGTCGGGTCGCTGAGTACTGCGCACCAGCAGCTTGTGGAGATCGCGAGAGCTCTCTCGATGGATGCCAGGGTGCTCATCCTCGACGAGCCCACCGCTGCCCTGACTCGCAAGGAATCCGGTCAGCTCTTCGAGGTGATGGACGACCTCAAGGCCAAGGGCGTGGCGATGGTGTTCATCTCCCACCACCTCGACGAGATTTCGCGCGTTGGTGACGATGTGTCCGTGCTGCGCGACGGCACCCTCGTCGGTGAGGTTCCCGCCTCCACCACCGAGCGCGAGCTGGTCAAGATGATGGTCGGCCGTGACATTGACGACCAGTTCCCGCGCCACCGCGGCGAGGTCGGAGAGGTGCTGCTGTCAGTCAAGGGACTCAGTCGTGAAGGGGCATTCCAGGACGTCGAATTCGAGCTGCATGCCGGCGAGGTGTTGGGTCTGGCCGGCCTGGTGGGAGCCGGACGTACCGAAGTCCTGCGAGCCGTTGCCGGGGCTGACAAGTACGACTCCGGCACCGTCCGCGTTCATGGCAAGGAGCTTCCGGGCGGAAAGGTATCCCGCGCGATTGCCCATGGCATCGGCCACGTGCCCGAGGAGCGCAAGTCCCAGGGACTGGTCCTGGACGCCTCGGTCAACGAGAATCTCGGTTACGCGACCATGAAGTCGACTTCCCACGCCGGTCTGGTTGATCGATCCGGCCAGCGACGACGAGCCCAGGACGTCGCCGGGAAACTGCGGGTGCGGATGGCCGGTCTGGATCAGCCGGTGCGCAACCTGTCCGGTGGCAACCAGCAGAAGGTCGTCATCGGTCGCTGGATCCTCGCGGACTCGTCAATCCTGCTGCTCGACGAACCGACCCGAGGGGTCGACGTCGGTGCGAAGGTCGAGATCTACCAGCTCATCAACTCCGTCACCGAAGCCGGGGGAGCCGTCCTCATGGTGTCCAGCGAATTGCCCGAGGTGATCGGGATGAGCGATCGAATCCTCGTCATGGCCCACGGACGGGCGATGGGGACCCTGGATGCCAGGACGGCCACCGAGGATGCCGTCATGGAGTTGGCAGTGGCCTCCGTCGATCCCGTCGATGAAAAACCAGAATGACCATTTCTGAATCCGAAAAGTATTGAAACAATGTCGTCTTGTCTCGATCGGCGATGATCGGGAAAGGAAATATCATCGTGACCACCGCAACAACAGCCACCACTCAAAAACCGTCAGTCGGTAGGAGAATTGGTTCCTGGGCCCTCAATCATGGTGCCCTTGTCGGTCTTATCATTCTGTGTATTGCCCTGTTCATTGCCACCCCGGTGTTCCTCACCGTGCCGAACATCATCAATATCGGCATTCAGGCAGCCGTGGTGGCCATCATGGCCTTCGGTATGACCTTCGTCATCGTCACCTCCGGCATCGACCTGTCGGTCGGTTCCGTCGCCGCGCTGTCGGCCATGGTCTCGGCGTGGATGTTCTCCAACGTCGGTCTGCCGGGATGGCTCACCCTCATCATCGGCCTGCTCATCGGTCTCCTCGCCGGGGCCGCCTCCGGTCTGGCCATCGCCTACGGAAAGCTGCCGGCCTTCATCGCGACGCTGGCCATGATGAGCGTCGCTCGTGGCCTGACTCTCGTCATATCCGGTGGAACACCGGTTGCCACGTCGGATGCGGTGGACCACCTGGGTGCGGACCTCGGTCCGATCCCCGTCCCCGTCATCATGTTGGCTCTGGCTGGCGTGGTGTGCTGGTTCATCCTGTCGCGCACAGTGCTCGGCCGGTCCCTGTACGCCATCGGTGGCAACGAGGAGGCTGCTCGCCTTTCCGGAATTCCGGTGCGTCGCATCCTCGTCGCCGTCTACGCCCTCGCCGGTCTGTTCGCAGGCTTGGCCGGCCTGGTGCTGGCCGGTCGCCTGTCCTCGGCTCAGCCCCAAGCGGGTATGGGATATGAGCTGGATGCCATCGCCGCCGTCGTCATTGGTGGCGCCTCCCTGTCGGGCGGTTCTGGAAAGGCCAGCGGTACCTTCATTGGTGCTGTCCTTCTGGCTGTCATTCGTAATGGCCTCAACATTCTCAATGTGTCCTCCTTCTGGCAGCAGGTCGTCATTGGCTGCGTCATTGCCCTGGCTGTCGGATTCGACGTCCTCAGGTCCAAGAAAGAGTCCTGAGCACAATATTGGCAACTGAAAAACACTGTTGAAAGATGAAAGGTGGAACGATGAAGTTCAAGACTGCTCACAAGGTCCTCGCGACGGCGGTCGTCGCGTCGATGGCTGCCACCGGTTTGGCGGGCTGCAACCGCGACGGCGGATCCGGATCGGCCGCCACCGGGACGGTCGTGCTGGCCGTCTCCACCCAGACCAACCCCTTCTTCGTCCAGCTGGTTGACGGCGCCGAGAAGGAGGCCAAGGCCAAGGGGGTCAACCTCCAGGTCCAGGATGCCTCCGACGACGCCGCCACCCAGGCCAACCAGCTCGCCAATGCGGTGTCCACTGCGGCCAAGGTCGTCATCGTCAACCCGACCGACTCCGACGCCGTCGCCCCCTCAGTCAAGGCCCTCAACAAGGCCAGGATTCCGGTCATCACTGTCGACCGCAGCTCCTCCAGCGGTGACGTCGCCTCTTTCATCGCCTCTGACAACGTGGCTGGTGGTGCCGAGGCTGCCAAGGAGCTCGCCAAGATCATGGGCGACAAGGGCGAGATCATCCACCTGCAGGGGACCCCGGGAGCCTCGGCATCCCGCGACCGTGGCAAGGGATTCACCGAGGAGATCGCCAAACACCCGTCCATCAAGGTGGTCGCCAAGCAGACCGCCAACTTCGACCGCTCCAAGGCCCTCGACGTGACGACCAATCTCATGCAGGCACACCCGAAGGCGGCTGGCATCTTCGCCGAGAATGACGAGATGGCCATCGGCGCCATCTCCGCTCTGGGATCGAAGGCTGGCAAGGGCGTCAAGATCGTCGGCTTCGACGGCACTGCTGACGGCATCAAGGCCGTCAAGACTGGAACCCTGGGAGCGACGATCGCCCAGCAGCCCGCTCTGCTTGGCAAGGCCGCGGTGGACCAGGCCGCCGACATTCTGGCCGGCAAGACGGTTTCCAAGACCACCCCGATCAAGGTTGTGCTGGTGACCAAGGACAACGCGAAGGACTACGAATGAGCGATGAGTGTGTGACATCTTCCGGCAAGGTTGCCGTCGTGGGGTCGATCAACACCGACATGAGGGTCGGTGTGGAGAGGTTCCCAGGACCTGGGGAGACCCTGGCCGGGGGAGAGGCCACCCTGACCCCCGGCGGCAAGGGGGCCAACCAGGCCCTCGCGGCGGCGCGTTGCGGAGCCCAGGTGGAGATGGTCGGTGCCGTCGGGAATGATCCGACCGCACGGACGGCCCTCTCCCTGCTCTCGGAGTGCGTCGGCCTTGACGGTGTGGAGCATCGAGACATCCTGACGGGGACCGCCGTCGTCATGGTGGCTGATTCCGGGGAGAACTCGATCATCGTCATCGCGGCTGCCAATGGGACGGTTGATGGCCAGAGCGTGCGTGCTCAGGCCGAGAGGGTGGAGGGCGCTGACGTCGTGGTCTGCCAGGGCGAGATCCCGCGCGACGGGATCGCCGCGGCGGCCCGCTGCGCCAAGAGGTTCGTGTTCAACCTGGCTCCGGTCATTGACGTGGACCCAGAGGTCATCCGGATGTCCGATCCACTGGTGGTCAATGAGCACGAGGCTGCCCTTGTCGCTGCCGCGCTGGGGTCGACGACACCTCGCCTCGAGGAGGATCCTGATGCCGCCCTGCGTGAGTTGTTGAACCTTGGGTGTCGCAGCGTCGTCATCACCCTGGGATCGGCCGGATGCATTGTCGGCGGACCGGAAGGCTTCGACTCCGTGCCGGCAACGAGCACTGTTGCTGTCGATACGGTCGGTGCGGGTGACGCCTCCGTCGGTGCCTTGGCCGCTGAGCTGGCTCGCGGCCATAGCCTTCTCGAAGGTTGCCGTTTTGCCACTGCGGTGGCGACGGCGACGGTGACCAGACGAGGGGCACAGACCTCCTACCCCAGCGTTGGGGAGATCGAGAGCCTTCGTCAGGGGGATCAAGCATGAGGAAGAGCGGATTGCTCAACCCTCAGTTGTGTGCGGCGGTGGCCAGGTTGGGGCATACCCAGACCTTCGTCGTCGCGGATGCCGGGTTACCGATTCCTGCGGACGTTCCGGTGATTGATCTGGCCCTGGTGCTGGGAACTCCGAGGTTCCAGGAGGTTTTCGACGCCATCCTGGATGAGGTCGCCGTCGAGGGGGCCACGATCGCCACCGAAGCTGTCGGCCACGAGCCGGAGGAGTGGGTGAGGAATCGGATCGACGAGGTCAGAGCCGTCAGTCACGAAGACCTGAAGAAGGCACTTCCGAGTGTCTCCTTCGTGGTGCGAACCGGTGAGACGACTCCGTACTCCAACGTCATCGTTCATTGTGGAGTGGCGTTCTGAGTGGAGCATGACACCTCGATCGGATGCCGATTTGCCCTGAACGGTAAGTATCCATTAGGGTCCTTATTCGCGGCCGGTAAACCGGTCGAGGTTCGGGCCTATAGCTCAGTCGGTTAGAGCGCCGCCCTGATAAGGCGGAGGTCACTGGTTCAAGTCCAGTTAGGCCCACGACACAAAACCCCTTGATGACAAGGGGTTTTGTTGCGTCTAGATGGCGTCTCACTGGCGCTGTGCGCCATGCTTGTCCGCAGTGGAGGCCTTTTGGGTCGGTAGCTCGCTGTGTGTGAGGAGGGGCCATGCCCCTGACCAGTGGGATCCGGACGAGGGAGCCGTACCCGGGCAGCGACAAGGCGGCCTGGAAAAGGTGGTTGTTGTCATGGCATGGCTGAGTCTTGTGGTGCTCGGTTCCTTGGGGCCGTCTGAATGACGGTAATGGGTCGATCCGAAGGATTCACCAAACCCGTCCCGAGCGTCGTTGTCGGGTGTGCCGTGAGCATGCTCGGCGTGGCGATGGCACTGAAGTCCGTACGTGTAGGGACGGCCTGTGCCGTGTGGGTTGGAACGAGGCCGTTGTCACGGTCGTGTACGCGATGATCATCGGCGTTGAGCCGGGCTGGGTGGTCAGGGTTCTGCTGCTGGGCGGGATCGTCGGGTGCGTCATTGGTCTCACGCTCGTGGAGTGACGTAGGTGTCCATGTTGTCGCCCACGCACGAGACAAGTAGTGCGGTGCGGATCGATGACTCCGCACCGCACTGTTCCTGTCACATCGTCAGGGCTTGACGGCGGCAGCTACAGCCTTGTGGACGTCGTTTGCCTCCCCGGAAAGGATGCGGGCCACGGTGTGCAGCAGTGGGACCGTCTTCTCGTCCGCACCAAGTTGATCGGCGAATCGAACGGCCAGCGGAGCTGCCGGGTACCCCTCGACGGTCTGTTCGAGCTCATTCATGGTCGCCAAGGCGTCATCGGGGTGTTCCCCCTTGCCGAGGCGAACGCCGTACAGCTTGTTTCGGCCGGACAGACCGGTGACCTCGAGGTCTCCCACCCCGGCGAGGCCGTAGGGAGTCTCAGCATGACCACCGGCATGGTCGACGAGGATGGACATCTCCCGGACGGCCTGGGCAAAGGTCGCTGCCTTGAGGTTGTGACGCGGGATGCCGCTCGCCTCCCCCAGACCGTCAGCGATGCCCAGGGCAATGGCATAGACGTTCTTGAGGGCAGCACACAGCTCGACGCCGACCTCGTCGTCACTGGGACGAATGCCGTAGGTGGCGGTGGACGCATCAGCTGCCAGTCCCTTGGCGATGTCGAAGTCGGTGCAGGCGAAGGTCGTCGCCGTCACCTCTCCGGCAGCGCACTCATTGGCCTTGACAGGTCCACCGATGGCGACGATCGGGGGAAGGGAGACCCCCTTGTCAGCTGCGATGGCACGAATGGCGTCGGGCAGCAGTGTGATGCGTCCTTCGGGATTGGTCCAGAAGCCCTTGGCCGTCAGGCACAGAGCCCGCAGATCTCCGAGGTGTTCCAGCACCATCTCGGTGACATGCGGCAGGCCGTCAGACGTCACGGCGATGTCGATGACCTCAGAGTCCGCGAGGGCCGCCGCGAGCTCGTCGCAGCGATATGTCTTGATTCCCGGTGCTGCCTCGACCTTGATGCGGGGATGGGACTCACCCTTCTCGATGCAGTCGAGCAGGTGGTCGTCCAACCATGTCCCCCACAGATGCACCTCCCAACCCGATTCGATGAGGGGTTTGCACAGCGCGGTGCCCATGGCTCCTGCGCCCAGAACGGTGAAAATTGACATGTTGCATCCTTCCTGTGTTCGCTGTCGATCACGAGGCGGACGGTGTCGCGAAGGATGTCAGATCTGGCACCTTCAACCCCACCGTAGTCTTGCCCCTCCTCAGCACGACAGCTTGGGTGACTCGGGCTTGGTGCTGGGGTATCTGTTGGCCAAGGTGTGGAGGTCCTCGAAGACCTCCTGAAGCTGCGGGTAGAGACGATGCTGGAGTTCGGCGATGTCCTCGTACTGCTCGTGCAGGGACATGTCGGGCTCGGTGGTGTCGCCGAAGTGAGCCATCGCCGTGGCGGAGACGGCGACGTCATGGCTGCCATGTGCCTCGATACCGGCCATGGCGAGCACAGCGGCACCCAGCGCAGAAATCTCGTCCTCGACGCATGTCGTGATGGGCACACCGGCGGTGTCGGCCATGATCTGACGCCACAGCGTGGAACGAGTTCCGCCTCCCATGGCACGCAAGGTCGTGATGCGGACGCCCGTCTGTTTCTCGATGCAGTCCAGGTTGAAGCGCATCTCGAATCCGATGGATTCGAGGATGGAGCGATACATGTGTGCACGGGAATGAGTCCCGCGCCAACCTACCACGGCTCCACGGGCGACCGGATCCCAGTACGGAGACTGCACGGCATTCCAGTAGGGGAGGGTGATGAGGCCCTCACAGCCAGGAGGGATGGTGCTGGCAGCCGCCTCGAGCTCGGGATCTGGCTCACCCAGGAGACGTGGATCACCGAGCGCCTCGCGGAACCACCCGGCCAGGTAGGAGCCGGACGACTGCAGAACCTCGAAGACGTACTCACCAGGAATTCCGGACACCAGGGTCCGTACCGCGGAGTCGTACCTGTAGGTGGGGGATTCGACGCCAGCGTTCACGGCGGTGCCGAGGTTGAGGTAGGCGATGTCGGGAGTGATTGCGGCGGCGCCGATGCCGGCTGCCTGACCGTCGCCAAGCCCCGCTATGACCGGGATCGTACCGTCAAGTCCCCAGTCCGCGACAAGCTCGGGGCGTAGATTGCCAATGACATCAGCAGGTGGGACGAGTTCGGCCATCTGGTCGCGACGGACACCGGCGACCTCGAGGAGTTCGTCGGCCCACGTGCGCGATTCGATGTCGAACAGACCAAGGGAGTCGGCGGACGCCTCCGACGTGGCCCACCTCCCGGTGAGGTTGAAGCAGATGTAGCCGCCGACGTCGATGACCTTGTCGGCCGGGGCGAAGGCGTCCGGTTCGTATTGCTTGAGCCATGCCATCTTGTAGATGGCAGGTGTGACGCCTGCCGGTTTTCCGGACAACTGGTGGACGCGATCAGTGCCGTAGGTGCGAATTTGCTCGGTGGCGCGGCCATCCAACCACAGAATGCCGTTGCGCAGTGGTGTGCCGTCTGCCTTGAACGGGGCGAAGGACTCTCGCTGCTGTGTCACGCCAATAGCGCGGACACGGGATCGATCTGCAGGACTGAGACCAGAAATGACCTCGCTGATCGTGTCGCGCGAGGTTTCCCACCAGCGGATGGGATTGTGCTCGTACTGATCCATTGCAGGGGTGTGCAACTGGATGGGACGCTTGGCGGTGTCCAGCACATTTCCGTCGACATCGACGACGATGGCCTTCGTGGAGGTCGTTGATGAATCGATGGCGACGACAAGGGGCCCGTCAGTGCTCTTGTTGTTCATTCTTCAGCCTTTCCAAAAACAACTGCAACGACGAAGTCGTCTTGGTGATCCCGATCACATGCCGAAACAATCAGGATCGAATGTGAATACAGCGCGACGTCATGAGCGACACAAGCTCATTCTTTTGTCGTGGCATGATGTCGCGCTGCACAATCTGGTATGAGATTCAGCGCCAGCTGTCGTCAGGCAGCTTCGGCATCAGAAGGTATCATCGCCCTGACGAGGGAAACGATCTCTTCTGGTTCGGTAGCGCTCCTGATCGTTTTCATGAGATCGCCATCCTGAATGGATTTAACGATGTTCTGAAGCATGCTCAGATGATCGTCCGCATTCGACAAAGCCATGAGAATGACGACGGACACTGGAACCTCATCCTCTTCTGATCCTCCCATCTGACCGAAGAGAACCGGTGTACGCAAGGTCGTGACAGCCAGGGCATCTCTCGTGACATACAGAGGATCTGTATGCGGGATGGCTACGCCGCCACTGACAGGCAGGCCGGTTGGGTAGTCCTTCTCTCGTTTCAAGAGGGCTTCCAAGAATCCTGGCCTGGTTACCCCGGACTCATCCAGCTGGTCAGCCATGGTTGTCAGGACGTGATCACGGTCGGTGGCGTCGATATTTATGCTTGTGAGCTTGGTGTTCAGAAGTACACTCATATTGTTACTGCTTTCACAGGCTCGGAAATAGCCGCGGGGATACTGTGCTCCGTCAGATCAGAACATCCGGTGGATGAGCGAGATGATGACGTTGGGAAGGTTGTAACCGAAGAATGCATCAGTCACAGAGCCGGAAACCTGAACGCCGGTGGCGTGCATCATCGCAGTAGCCTCTGGCGCGAAGAAACTGGCACCCCACTCAACAAAGAACATGTAGATCGTTCCAATGACGAGAGAGCGGAACATGTTTCCGTTGCATGCCAGACAGATCATCGGCATCATGTAGACGATCACGGTGAGCATCCCGACCGGGAAGTAGTTCATTCCAGGAATGATGAATGCGAAGGCAATGCACAGCGGGATCATGAGAACGGTGATGGTGATGGCTGCCGGGTCACCGAGTGCCAGAGCGACATCCATGCCGATGTTGAGCTCGCGTTCACTGCCATCCTTGTTCTTCCCGAGGTGGTGCTTCATGAAGGCCTTCGCACCTTCACCGACCGTCGACAGACCCTCCATCATGACCGAGACCATTCGAGGCAGGAGCACCAGAACGGCGGCGATTCCCATACCCATGATGAGGACGCCCTGCCAGGGCTGACGGGTCATGAGTCCTAGGAATACACCAACGATGAGACCGATGAAGGCGGTGTCGCCGAAGAATCCGAGCTTGTCGCCGACATTCTCCATGGAGATGTCGATCTTACGAACTCCGGGAATTTTGTCGATGACCCAGTTCAATGCGATTGCGATGGGCCATGCCGATGTGATGTAGGAAAGAGTCGAACATGTTGTTCCTGTGAGACCATAGTATTCCTGCCACTTTGGTGCGACATGCTGAGCCACGATGAGATCAATGACCGAAAGCACCAAGACGACACCCAGTCCTATCCAGGCGTTGTTCGTCAGTGCATAGGCCAGCGTCCCGGGGACCAGGAAATGAATGAAGTTCCAGATGTCGACGTTGAGTACGTTCGTCATCTTCGCGAGGATCATGACAACGTTTATGAGGACGACAAGGAGGATGGCGGGAGCGGCAAACGGTACTCCGAATGATGCCGCACCAACTGCTGCCCAGCCGACATCAACCGTCGTGAATCCACCGCCCATGTGCCGGTAGTAATCCACTGCCGGCTGCACGGACGTCATCAGGAATCCGATGACCAGGGACAGGCCGGAGAATCCGATACCGATCATCAGACCGGCCTTGAGGGACTTACCGAAAGGCATCCTGAAGATCAGGCAGAGGATCAGCATGACGATCGGCAGGATGACCACGGCGCCGATGTCAAGAATATCCTTGATGATTGACATGATAAAATGCTCCTAGAAGATCATTTCTGGTTCAAGACATCTCGACACGTGGAGATGATTTCTTCTGCCACCGCGTCTTGGTTGATACCGGAAATGAGACCGAACACTTGAATGACGGGCTTGTTCAACGGCTTGCCGTAGCGGGTCGTCAACATGATGACATCGACTCCGTCCTGGAGAGTCGGCAGCTGTCCCACAGTCCCTTTGGTGATCTTTGCGGGTATTTTGGCGTCTCGCAGGATTTCCTTGACCTTTTCCTGAGCGACCGTAGACGTGGCGATTCCTGAGCCACATGCGATGAGAACTTTGACTTCACTTGTCATGGTGTTCACCTTCCTTTTCATGGGGTACGAGGACCACCTTCAGGGCCTCGCCGGTACGGGTGAGTTCGATAGCTTCGTTGATCTGACTCAGTGGCACAACGTTGCTGATGACCTGTTCGGCGGGGAACTTGTCGTCAATGGCGAGTTCGAATGCCTTTTGGACCTGAACACTGGTTGCCCCATAGTGGCCGTAGATCCACATGCCCTTGTAATGGACGGAATTGGAATCAAGGCTGACACAGGTCCCCTTGGGGACACCACCGAAGAAGACAGCGGTTCCTCCGGGGCGAGTCATCTCGACGGCTTGTTGCTGGCCAAGAGCGGTCGGGTTTGCTGAGATGGCCTTGTCTGCGCCCAATCCGTGCGTGAGCTCACGGACAGCGCCGATCGGATCAACATCGCTGGAGTCAATGATCTCGTCGACTCCGAAATCCAGCCCGCGCGTCAGACGGTTCTTGTTGATGTCGATCAGGATGATCCGCGATGCCCCGCGCAGCTTGCTCAGGATGGACAGGAAAATGCCAACGGGGCCAGCTCCGAGGATCGCGACGGTGTCCCCGAGCTTGACGTTGATGTTCTCAACACACGAATACGCCGACGACAGGGGCTCGGCCAGGCTGGCACGAACCGGTGAGATTCCCTCGGGTACCCGGAACGTTGCACCGCGCTCGACACGCTTACTCGTGTACGAAACGTACTCTGCGAAACCGCCGGGGCGGTCCACGTAGTGTTCGACGTCAGTGCACAGGTTGCTGTGTCCCGAACGGCAGTACTCGCATTTCAGACAGTGTGCTTCGGGGTAGACGTAGATCCTGTCGCCAGTCTTGTACCCGGCCACGTCATCGGCCGTCTCGCACACCGTCCCCACGACCTCGTGTCCGTAGATGAAGGGATAGTCGCCCTTCCGGGAATCCGTCGTGAGATTGCGAACGTCTGAACCACACAGTCCCACGGCATCGACCCTCAGAATGAATCCTCCGGGAGGGCACGTGGGCTTCGGTACCTCTTCGACACGAATGTCGCCAGGTCCATACATTAGTGCAGCGTTCATCATCTCGGCCATTGAGTAACCTCCTGTCTTCGCCGCGGTGCGATGTGGTTGCCGTTTTGTCCTCGGCACTGGGTCAGCGATGACCCTTCCTGGACGACAATGATGGTTGAGGCCGACGAGCATTTCATGCCCCATCGGTTCCAGGAGTGCGGATCAGATTCGTTGCCGTCCAGGGGGAAACGCTTCGTTGCCAGTGCCGAGGCAAAACCCGAATTCCACCGCACAAGGATCTATGACATGATGTGTCGTTCCAGTGATGATACGTCGATGTCAGGTGTGTTCTGTTGATTCGTTTTTCACAGCGGCAGGCTCTGTTGCTGCAGCTGCTCAGCGAGGTCGATCACTCCATCAAAGGGACCGACCTCGCGGGGCTCCTTGGTGTCAGTACGAGGACGCTCAGATACGATATTGCGCGGATCAATGGGATCAGTCGGGAAAATATTATTGAATCAACGACGAACGGATATTCGGTGGAGCAATCCGTGTACACCGAGGTCGTTGCAAGGAATTCAGAGTTTTCAACTCAGCTCGAGCATCACGAACGGATACTCCTGTATCTGCTCGACACTCCCGACACCACGATCTATGACGTCATGCGTGATTGCTATCTCAGCGAGTCTGTCATAAAAGCATCGCTGAAACGTTTGAAGCCACAGTTCGAAGATCATTCGTTGCACCTGTCGGTGAAGGGTTCAGAGATTCAGCTGGATGGCGACGAAGTTCATTTCCGAAATTTCTTGGGAAGCCTCGTGAATACGGCCATGGACGCTGTTGTCGGCCAGAATGACAAGGTGGCCAGGTATCTGCCAGATGTCAGACTGGGTGATATCGAGAACTTGGTCGTCGAAACGTTGTGTGATCACTACCTGGAAATTGATGACATACGACTCAGCAACATGGTCGTGAACATCGCAATATGCGTACAACGGTACAGTTTTCCGATCGAGGACGACGCGGCGACGGATCTGGTGATGAGTAACCAATCTGAGATGTTGTGCGATCAGTTTCTGGTTGGATTGCGGAAGTTGTACCCTGATCGCCCACTGTCATCCGCTGATGACGCCTACTTGAGGTCAATCATTGGAGCGACCCTCGGACTTGGGCATGGCGAACCCGATCATCACTCTGATTCCTGTGACATTTGCTCGACAGTGAGCAGGTGCCTGGATGACACGGTTGAACACTTCGGGTTGGTCATCGCGAAGGAAGAGCTGTACGGCAGTGTTTCGAAACATGTTGAACGACTCATGGCTCACGCTCCTTCAATGCCCTATTTTCGCAATACTCTGCGTGAGTCATTGAGATCACGGTCACCATTCCTTTATGACGCCGCCGTGTACTTGGCTGACAAGCTTTCGAGGCTGTTGGGAATTTTCTTCACCGATGACGAGATCGGGCTTTTGGCCGTCTACATAGGACTGTATTCTGAACCTGCGCCGAATCCGAGTTTGGTTACAGCAGTGGTGGTCTGTCCTCGTTACCGGGCACTCCGTGATCTTCTATTGACCGGACTGGTCGACCATTTCGCGGATCGGATGAGAATTGTGGACATCGTCTCATCTGTCGCGGAAGCAGATACCTGCGATTGCGACATCGTGATATCGACGACTGAGGAACCATCGCACCGTCATACCTGTGTTCCCATCAGTGCGTTGATGTCGGATCTCGATCTGTCGGCGATTGATTCTGCACTCTTGAGGGCTAGTGAGAAGAAGTCGCGGATTGCCACTGCAAGCGCGATGAAACGTTTTCTCGATCCTACATTGTTCTTCACTGGAAGATCCTTCGACTCATGGCGTGAAACTCTCGACTTCATGTGTGAGGCGATGGAGGGGAATGGTATTGTTCCCGACACCTTCAGGGAAAGTGTTTTTCTGAGGGAAGGGTACTCATCCACGGTCTTCTTCCGGAGGTTCGCGGTCCCACACGCGATGGACTTCTTGGCGTATGAGACCAAGATTGCGATCCTCATACCGTCAACTCCGATCGACTGGGAAACGTCAGATGTTAGCTTGGTTCTCCTGCTTGCCATCAATGAGGGGGACTATGATGATTTCGTGAGGTTCTATCAGCCGTTGATTCGTGTCCTCTACGATCAGGAATTGTTCACAGAATTACGGTCAATTTCGTCGTATCATGAATTCATGAAATTTCTCGACAAGCAAATATCCATGTGAGGTCTCCGGGGCCGTCGCCTTCGTTCCGGTCATCACGTCCGGCCGGCACCGACCCCACCATCACCGGTACCGCCGGCATGTCCCTCGGCCTGCTGCGCGACGTCATCCTGCGGGACACCCTACCCGAGACGAAAGGCAAGAATTGCACCACCACGAGCTCGCCTGATCAGCCGTTGGAATGGGCAAAGGCGCGCCTTCCCGGGCAGGTGCGCTCCGTGGCACCTGACTTGTTGCATTGGCTTAGTGCCCCGCATCGGACTCGATCGCGTTGATGATGGCGCGGGCCTCGGGTGTGGTCTGGGGCTTGATGGTGTGAAGCGAGCCGTTGATCTCCAGGGTCGCTGAGCGTAGTGGGGCGAGGGTATGGACGATCCGTTTGACCGACAGGCCGGTGACCTGTCGTAGGTAACGCGAGACTGCCAGGGCGGCGAATGCCGTGGTCAGGTGGGCCTCGATGGAGTCAGAGAGCCGGTGGAAGATGGGCCGGGCCCGCAGGTCGGACTTGGCCATGCGGAAGGAGTCCTCGACGTGCCAGAGGTCGTGGTAGGCCCCGATCACCTGGACCGGAGTCATCACCGATACTGGAATATTGGTCACGTATCCCTTCAACCCGACCAGTTGGCGGGCCCGGTCGATCGCCTTGTGATCCAAGGACAAGCCGTTCGCCGATGCGCTGACGAACCGTGGCTTGCGGGCCGGTCTGTCACCGTCGACCACGGCTTTGGCGCGGTTCTCCTGAGCCGTCAATGTGGCCGAGTCCCGCACGGCCCGTTTGCGGGAGTACTGCCAGACCGCCCGCCAGCTATCGGTGGACCCGGCTGGATCCCAGACCGGCTCGGCCCGTCTGCTGCGAGGGTGGCAGGTCTTCCTCCTCACTGTGCGGGGTGTGATCGTGTCGATGATCTGCCCGTCATCGAAGGCCGTGCCGTTCCAGTGGAAATGGCCGGCCAGGTCGCTGGGGGCCTTTACCGACCGGGATCCCACGATGAACCGCAGACCCGCACCGTCCAGGGCCTCCAGATTGGAGGCCGACAGCATGCCGGCGTCTGCGACCACCACCATGTCGGCGATCTCGTGGGCCGACCGGTAGGCCTCAACAATCGGGATCAGGGTCGTGGTCTCGGCCTTGTTGCCGGGAAAACAGCCAATCTGGAGGGGAAAGCCCCAGCGGTCCACGAGGAGCCCGACCACGATCTGGGGATCAACCCGGCGTTCCTTCGAATAGCCGACCTTGCGCAGACTGTCCTCGTTCTCAGCCTCGAAGTACAGGGTGGTCACGTCATAGAGCACCAGAGTCACCTCCCCGCCACCGGCCGAGTACCGGTGGCAGGCATCAGTGATCACGGCACGGTAGTCGCGGTCCTGGGCACGAGCCAGGTGCCGGTAGATCGTGGTGTGATGCGGCAGGTCCTGACCCAAACCGGTCAGGACCCGCCCGACAGCCAGTTTCGAGGTGGGTTCGACGATCCGGGCCACAACGACCTGCTCGAACACCTGATCGGCAACCGCGTCGAATCCCAGGCGGCGATAGGCCCTGTCCAGCACAGACCACAACAGGTCCGAGGCCGTCGAGACGACCTGCGCAGGCCTGGCAAGCGCTGAACTCTCATGGCGTCCAGAGTCCTCACCGGTCAACCTGTCCTGGACCACGGGCTCGGTGAACGACTCCTCGACCGCAACCGGGATCTCCACGCCCAGGTCCAAGGGCTCCTGGCCGCTCAACTGCTCGATCCTGGCCCAGGCAGTGGTCTTGAGTACCGCCAGTTCCTCGTCACTGTGAGCCGAGCCCACATACTCCACGATGATGCGCCTGCCCCGTCGCTTCTCAGCGATCTGGACCGCCACCGCACCCGAACCCGTGCGGACCGTCCGGACATAGGTCATGACCCCCACAATACGGGCCCCCAGGACCGTCTTAGTGCCCCAAAACAGCCACGATCGAACACGAAACCCCTAGCCAGACCAACACACCCGACCGAACCCCGAAAAACTGCATCAAGTCAGG
>NZ_JBPPGE010000004.1:0-323426 GCF_051303185.1 Cutibacterium nasicola
TCCGGCAGTGTCTTACTCTCCCACATGATCCCTCATGCAGTACCATCAGCGCTGGAAGGCTTAACTACCGGGTTCGGTATGGGACCGGGTGTTTCCCTTCCGCCATGACCACCGGAAAACTATGGGGCCAGTCAGGCTTGGCGCAACCCCGCGTGGGGGCTGGGAGCCGTACAGTGGATGCGACACAACACCATTCTTGACGTCTCAAAACAGAATGTGTAAGTCCTCGGTCTATTAGTACCAGTCAGCTCCACACCTTACGATGCGTCCACGCCTGGCCTATCAACCCGGTCGTCTACCGGAGACCTTACCAGAAACCTGTAGGAACCCTCATCTTGAAGCATGCTTCCCGCTTAGATGCTTTCAGCGGTTATCACGACCCGACGTAGCCAACCAGCCATGCTCTTGGCAGAACAACTGGCACACCAGAGGTCAGTCCGTCCCGGTCCTCTCGTACTAAGGACAGCCCTTCTCAAGATTCCTCCGCGCGCAGCGGATAGGGACCGAACTGTCTCACGACGTTCTGAACCCAGCTCGCGTGCCGCTTTAATGGGCGAACAGCCCAACCCTTGGGACCGACTCCAGCCCCAGGATGCGACGAGCCGACATCGAGGTGCCAAACCATGCCGTCGCTATGAGCGCTCGGGCAAGATCAGCCTGTTATCCCCGGGGTACCTTTTATCCGTTGAGTGACGGCGCGTCCACAAGCCACCGTCAGATCACTAGTCCCGACTTTCGTCCCTGCTCGACCTGTCAGTCTCACAGTCAAGCCCCCTTGTGCACTTACACTCACCACCTGATTACCAACCAGGATGAGGGAACCTTTGGGCGCCTCCGTTACCTTTTAGGAGGCGACCGCCCCAGTCAAACTACCCATCAGGCACTGTCCCTGAACCGGATCACGGCCCAAAGTGAGATAACCAGAACGACCAGAGTGGTATTTCAACAATGACTCCACAACCACTGGCGTGGCCACTTCACAGTCTCCCACCTATCCTACACAAGTCGTCCCAATCACCAATACCAAACTATAGTAAAGGTCCCGGGGTCTTTCCGTCCTGCTGCGCGTAACGAGCATCTTTACTCGTAATGCAATTTCACCGAGTTCATGGTGGAGACAGTAGGGAAATCGTTACTCCATTCGTGCAGGTCGGAACTTACCCGACAAGGAATTTCGCTACCTTAGGATGGTTATAGTTACCACCGCCGTTTACTGGGGCTTAAGTTCACCGCTTCGCACACGCTAACAGTTCCCCTTAACCTTCCAGCACCGGGCAGGAGTCAGTCCGTATACATCGTCTTACGACTTCGCACGGACCTGTGTTTTTGGTAAACAGTCGTTTCCCCCTGGTCTCTGCGCCCCTCACCGCAACCACCAGCACGTGGCAGCAACAGCTCAGGTCCCCCTTATCCCGAAGTTACGAGGGCATTTTGCCGAGTTCCTTCACCATGATGATCTCGATCGCCTCGGTATACTCTACCTATCCACCAGTGTCGGTTTAGGGTACGGGCGGACCAGCCACCTCGCTCACGAAGCTTTTCTCGACAGTACAGGATCACTCACTCACCCACACACATGGGCTCGCCATCATGCCTCAACCACACACCCGGCGGATTTACCTACCAGACGGTCCACACATTTAGCCCCGGACAACCATCGCCGGGGATGAGCTACCTCCCTGCGTCCCTCCGCAGCTTGCCTACTACATGATCGGTTCACACACTCACCACACCACCACAACATCAACGATGCCACAATGGCAGGCTCGCACGCTTAGCATCACACACCTCGACACGAACGGTGACAAGCCGGTACCAGAATATCAACTGGTTATCCATCGACTACGCCTGTCGGCCTCGCCTTAGGTCCCGACTCACCCAGGGCAGATTAACTTGACCCTGGAACCCTTGGATAATCGGCGGACGGGTTTCCCACCCGTCATTCGCTACTCATGCCTGCATTCTCACTCCCGCACAATCCACCACACGGTCACCCGGCAGCTTCACCTCACACAGGACGCTCCCCTACCCAAACCCACACAGGGTCTGCCACAGCTTCGGCGGATAACTTAAGCCCCGCTACATTGTCGGCGCGGAATCACTTGACCAGTGAGCTATTACGCACTCTTTCAAGGATGGCTGCTTCCAAGCCAACCTCCTGGCTGTCTACGCAACTCCACATCCTTTTCCACTGAGTCACCACTTAGGGGCCTTAGCTGATGATCTGGGCTGTTTCCCTCTCGACGACGAAGCTTATCCCCCGCCGTCTCACTGCCACGCTCACACTTGCCGGCATTCGGAGTTTGGCTGATTTCGGTAAGCTGATAGGCCCCCTAGACCATCCAGTGCTCTACCTCCGACAAGAACCACGCAACGCTGCACCTAAATGCATTTCGGGGAGAACCAGCTATCACGGTGTTTGATTGGCCTTTCACCCCTATCCACAACTCATCCCCTCCATTTTCAACTGAAGTGGGTTCGGACCTCCACGACGTCTTACCGACGCTTCATCCTGGCCATGGATAGATCACACCGCTTCGGGTCTAGAACACGCGACTAGCGCCCTTATCGGACTCGCTTTCGCTACGACTCCCCCACACAGGTTAACCTCGCCACGCATCACTAACTCGCAGGCTCATTCTTCAAAAGGCACGCCATCACCCCACAAGGCTCTGACGGCTTGTATGCGACCGGTTTCAGGTACTATTTCACTCCCCTCCCGGGGTACTTTTCACCATTCCCTCACGGTACTCATCCACTATCGGTCACCAAGGAGTATTTAGGCTTGACGAGTGGTCCCGCCAGATTCACGCAAAATTCCACGAGTTCCACGCTACTTGGGGCAACCCTCACCAGTGCCACGCTTACAGTTACGGGACTCTCACCCACTCCGGTACGCCTTCCCAGACGCTTCACCTTCACGCAACATTTATCACTGGCCGATCCTGCGGCAGCAGAACCCAAAGGCCCCCACAACCCCGCACATGCAACACCTGCCGGCTTGAACACACACACGGTTTGGCCTCCTCCGCTTTCGCTCGCCACTACTCACGGAATCACAATTGTTTTCTCTTCCTACGGGTACTAAGATGTTTCACTTCCCCGCGTTACCTCCCACACCCCTATACATTCAGGGCAGGGCCACCGGACACTACTCCGGACATTCCAGGTTTCCCCATTCGGACACCCCCGGATCACAGCTCGTTTACCAACTCCCCAGGGCTTATCGCAGGTTACAACGTCCTTCATCGGCTCTTGGTGCCAAGGCATCCACCGATCGCACTACACAACTTACACAACACAAAACACAAAAATAATAAGATGCTCGCATCCACTATACAGTTCTCAACCACCACACGAATCAACACCACACCCACCACACAGCAGACGCAGCATCACCGCACCA
The DNA here is from genome assembly GCF_051303185.1 of Cutibacterium nasicola. Lineage (GTDB taxonomy): Bacteria > Actinomycetota > Actinomycetes > Propionibacteriales > Propionibacteriaceae > Cutibacterium. Next base: position 3,407 of record NZ_JBPPGE010000004.1, read on the forward strand.
GGCCACCACACACAGTGTGATACCCCAGAACCCCAACAGCATGCCTAAGACCCTGCCACAACACACAGGACGCCAATACTCCACAAGAAGCCAACCCATCCACCAACGCCCCACACGAGACGCACTGAATGAGCCCTTACAAAACGCTCCTTAGAAAGGAGGTGATCCAGCCGCACCTTCCGGTACGGCTACCTTGTTACGACTTAGTCCTAATCACCAGTCCCACCTTCGACGACTCCCCCACACAACGTGTTAGGCCACCGGCTTCGGGTGTTACCGACTTTCATGACTTGACGGGCGGTGTGTACAAGCCCCGGGAACGTATTCACCGCAGCGTTGCTGATCTGCGATTACTAGCGACTCCGACTTCATGAGGTCGAGTTGCAGACCCCAATCCGAACTGAGACCGGCTTTCCGAGATCCGCTCACCCTCACAGGCTCGCAACTCTTTGTACCGGCCATTGTAGCATGCGTGAAGCCCTGGACATAAGGGGCATGATGACTTGACGTCATCCCCACCTTCCTCCGAGTTGACCCCGGCGGTCTCCACTGAGTCCCCACCATAACGTGCTGGCAACAGTGAACGAGGGTTGCGCTCGTTGCGGGACTTAACCCAACATCTCACGACACGAGCTGACGACAGCCATGCACCACCTGTGAACCAGCCCCACAAGGAGGCGCACCCATCTCTGAGCACTCCCAGTCCATGTCAAACCCAGGTAAGGTTCTTCGCGTTGCATCGAATTAATCCGCATGCTCCGCCGCTTGTGCGGGGCCCCGTCAATTCCTTTGAGTTTTAGCCTTGCGGCCGTACTCCCCAGGCGGGGTACTTAATGCGTTAGCTACGGCACGGAATCCGTGGAATGGACCCCACACCTAGTACCCACCGTTTACAGCGTGGACTACCAGGGTATCTAAGCCTGTTCGCTCCCCACGCTTTCGCTCCTCAGCGTCAGGAAAGGTCCAGAGAACCGCCTTCGCCACTGGTGTTCCTCCTGATATCTGCGCATTCCACCGCTCCACCAGGAATTCCATTCTCCCCTACCTTCCTCAAGTCAACCCGTATCGAAAGCACGCTCAGGGTTAAGCCCCAAGTTTCCACTTCCGACGCGATCAACCACCTACGAGCCCTTTACGCCCAATAAATCCGGACAACGCTCGCACCCTACGTATCACCGCGGCTGCTGGCACGTAGTTAGCCGGTGCTTCTTCTACAGGTACCGTCACACAAGCTTCGTCCCTGCTGAAAGCGGTTTACAACCCGAAGGCCGTCATCCCGCACGCGGCGTTGCTGCATCAGGCTTGCGCCCATTGTGCAATATTCCCCACTGCTGCCTCCCGTAGGAGTCTGGGCCGTATCTCAGTCCCAATGTGGCCGGTCACCCTCTCAGGCCGGCTACCCGTCACCGCCTTGGTAGGCCACTACCCCACCAACAAACTGATAGGCCGCGAGCCCATCCACAACCACCGAAGCTTTCCAACCCCCACCATGCAGCAGGAGCACATATCCAGTATTAGCACCAGTTTCCCAGCGTTATCCCAAAGTTGTGGGCAGGTTACTCACGTGTTACTCACCCGTTCGCCACTCGAGTACCCCAAAAAGAGGCCTTTCCGTACGACTTGCATGTGTTAAGCACGCCGCCAGCGTTCGTCCTGAGCCAGGATCAAACTCTCCAATGAAAAAATATCACCCACCCCACACCACACAGGCACAGGGCAACGGTGTCAACATGAAGAATCCAAAACACTAACCCCAAACACTGACCAAAAAATCCAGTCCATGTCCAGAATCACAAAGGAATCCATAAACAAATCCGACACACCAAAAAGATGCATCAAAAAATCATTGACTATCAAAGACACACTGTTGAGTTCTCAAACATCACACCCACAGAACAACCCCACCAACAAGCAGGACCACCCCAAGGCGACCCGACCAACCCTACCACACCAAGCCCCGACACACAAAACCGAGACCAACCAGCAGAACCAGCCACAATCAGCTCACCACCCCTAAAGGCAGCAACCCAATCAACCTTACCAGATCAACCCCGACTCATCAAAGCCATCGGGCTGAGATCCAGTTCGGCTGCTATCTGGGAGCCGCTTCAAGCAGTCCCTGACAGCTCGGAAGACATTACACATGAATGAACGATGATGCAAATTAGGGTGCCGCTGTCACCATATCCCCTTGTCAAAGGCTGTTCAGCGGAAGTCACGGGATCTCGTGGGTACTGATAAATCGAGGGCTTCCAACCGATCTGCTTGCAAACTCGTCACTCCCTCGTCGCTTCTTTCCAAAATCCCCCGCACCACCAAAGCTCGCGACGTCCGGGCCACACGTCGGTGATGCTTCCATGCACCCGGAGTGACGATGACGTTGAGCAGGCCGGTTTCGTCCTCCACGTTGAGGAAGGTCACTCCCCCAGCTGTCTCGGGTCTCTGCCTGTGGGTGACGATTCCAGCAACTTCTGTACGCCGTCCAGCCTCGACGGCACCCAACCGATCAATGCGGACCACACCTCGCCGATCGAGGACGCTCCGGACGTGGCGAACAGGATGGTCTGCCGTGCTGATTCCGGTGGCACGGAGGTCGTCATCCAGTAGCTCCAGTTGACTGGGTTCGGCGAGCAAAAGCGGTTGGGTAACCTTTGAACATCCAGCTGGCCCGGCCACACCGTCAATCTGGCCGATCTGCCACAGAGCACCGCGTCTGGAACCCACAAGGTCGTCGAAGGCACCTGCCAGGGCAAGGGCCTCCACCTCTTCCTTGCTCAGTTCAACCCGCCGAGCGAGATCGTCAAGATTGGTGAACGGTTCACGGTCCCGCTCCTCAACGATCCGGGTGGCCGTCTCGGTACTGATACCCGAGACGTCAGAGAGCCCCAGTCTGACCGCGAGGTGGGTATCCCGACGATGACCACCGTCATCACAACTGGGATCGAAGGAGCCGATCTCGGACTCGTCGTGATCATGGAGACAGTCGCCCTTCCCGGTCTCGAGATTACCATCCTCAAGATCCAGTGGTTCCAGGTCAGCCCCCACCGACGACTTCCTCAGATCTGGACGTCGCGTCACCACACCATGCCGTCGGGCATCAGCCACCAGGATCGCCGGGGAGCAGAACCCCACCGGTTGACTTCGCAGCAGGGCAGCAAGAAAAGCCGCCGGGTAGTGCAGCTTGACCCAGGCTGAGGTGTACACCAGTCCGGCGAAACTCAAGGCATGGGACTCGGCAAATCCAAAATTCGCGAAGGACTCGATGCGGGAATAGATGTCCTGGGCGGTGTCGTCGTCGATCCCATTGGCTGCCATCCCCTCGAAGAGCCTGGCGCGCAGGGAGCCAATGCGCTCCACCCCCGCGTTTGGACCCCATCGCTCGGCGCAACAGGTCAGCGTCGGCAGCCGTACAATTGCCGACCATCGTGGCCATCTGCATGAGCTGCTCCTGGAAGAGCGGGATCCCCAGGGTGCGCTCGAGCACTGGTTCGAGCAGAGGATGAGGATAAGTGATCGGTTCAGCACCCATGCGTCGTCTGATGTAGGGATGCACCGCGCCTCCCTGCACCGGACCTGGACGAATGAGCCCAGTCTCCACGGCCAGGTCATAGAAACACCGTGGTTTGAGTCGGGGCAAGGTGCCGATCTGGGCTCGACTCCCGACCTGGAAGACACCGATGCTGTCACCACGACACAACATGTCGTAGACCCCCGGCTCGTTGCGCGGGATCGAAGCCAGGGTCCGGGAGCGTCCGCAGTGCCGGGAGATGAGATCAAATGAAATGCTCAGCGCCGAGAGCATTCCCAGCCCCAGCAGGTCGAATTTCACCAACCCCATCGAGGCACAGTCCTCCTTGCCCCACTGCACCACCGTGCGACCAGGCATCCGGGCCGGCTCGATCGGACAGATGCGTCCCACTGGTTCTCGGGTCATCACCATCCCGGCTGAGTGAATGCCCAGGTGACGTGGCAGACCTACCACCTGCTGGGCCAGGGCGATGACGTCGTCTGGGATCTCGGAGACATCGGAGTTCTGGGAGTTCAGCGGTACCGATCGTCTCTCCACCTGACGGGACCACGCGTCCTGCTGCCCTTGGGAATAGCCGAGGACTTTGGCCATGTCACGGATGGCGCTGCGCGGCCAATAGGTGATGACGTCAGCCACCTGGGCAGCATTGCGCCGTCGGTACTTGGCGTAGACGTACTGGATCACCTCCTCACGAAGTCGACGTCGATGTCCGGCTCCTCCTCGCGCAGCACCGACAGGAACCGCTCGAAAGACAGTCCGTAGAACACTGGGTCGACGACGGTGATGCCCAACACGTAACACACCGCCGAGGCCGCCGCTGATCCACGTCCTTGACACAAGATCCCCTGGGACCGGGCGAACTCCACGATGTCGGAAACGATGAGGAAGTAGCCGGCAAAATCTCGGGCTTCGATGAGGTCAAGTTCCGTGGCCAGTCGGTCCTTGGCCACCGGATCGTCCCCGTAACATCCCTGACGACCTTCCTCCACCAGATGTCGCAGCCAACTGATGGGAGTGTGACCTTCAGGCGCCTTCTGGTCGGGCAGACGCGGACGCACCGACCTCAACTGGAAAGCCGTTCTCTCAGCCACAGCCACGGTGTTGTCCACCGCGTCTCGATGACGGCTGAACAGGTCTGCCATCTCCACCCCGCTACGCAACCTCGCCACCGGGCCGGGAGGAAGCCAGCCGTCCATCTCGTCAAGACTGCGTCGGGCTCGCACCGCTGGCAAAGCACAAGCCAGCTCGAGCTGCTCAACACCAGCGTAGTGGGCGGCTGTCGTCGCCACTGTTGTCAGACCATGACGACCCGCCAACTCAGCGAGGATGTCGTTGTCACGGGAATCGGTAGGAGCACGATGATCGGTCAGCTCGACCAGGACGTTGTCAACACCGAAGAGGTCAACCAGGTGGCGAAGCTCGACCTCGGCCTGCGGCACTCCCTTGGCCAGCCTCTGTCTCACCGCTCCTTTGCGACACCCGGTGAGGACGGTCCAGTGCCCATCGGCCACCTCGGCCAGATAAGCGTCGGTGAGGGCTCCTGCCAAGCGGCGATACCCTTCCGGGCCATTGGCCACCACGAGCAGATGGCTGCCCACCGGATCGGCAACCCCGTTCTGAGGCTCCGGCACCCCGATGGACAACTCCGACCCGATGATGGTGGGAAGACCACAGGCTTCAGCCGCTTCAGCCATCCTGACGACTCCGTAGAGGCCGTCATGATCGGTCAGGGCAAGCCCCCGACAACCCCAACTCCACCACCCGGGCGACGAGGTCCTCCGGGCTGGAGACACCGTCAAGAAAACTGTAGGACGAGTGACAGTGCAGCTCGGCATAGGGCACCGCCGGCCCCTTGGGGCGGGCAGGACGGCTGTCAAGGGGCTTGCGGACGCGGCGATATCCAGCCTGGTCGACGTAACTGTCCTGATGGTCATTGGGGAGACACCACCCCGAGATACGTCTCTCCAGCTCCCGCCACGGAATCGGAGGATCGTGATAGCTCACCCTGATCACGCCTCGTCGTAACGAGCCTCGACCCACCACCGGTCAGCTGACCCGCCAACACCCACGCCTGTTGGTCCTCGGTGACCAACTGCACTCGCTTCACGGAGACAGCCGGGATACTCCACCACCTCTGGTACACCGGCCATGGCCCGGCCAGGGACGATCCACTGGACGCGCATCCTCGGCAACCGTCCCGAAGGGAATCAGTCGGCGTCGGTCCTTGAGCATCCGGCCACCGGCGACCTCCCCCACCAGGATTCCTTCGGGCCCCAGCCTCTCCTGCAACTGGGAGATGACGTGGACGAGATGCTCGGTGGGTCTGGCTCCGAACAGCCCCTCAGCTGTCTCACCCGCACGATGAACGGTGGGGACGATCCGCACCGCCTCGACACCGGACTGGCAGAACTCATCAGCGCCAAACTCGTCGATGCCACGCGGAAGGTCGTCGAGACTGGCGGGACAGCCGAGCCAACAGATCGTCACTGCTGAATTGCCAGGGTTGACGCCAGGTGCGCTCAGACAACCCCGTGGTGGCCCGGATGAGAATGCGAGCGTGAGAACACACCCGACCGTTGGCTGCCAGACCTGCCATGAACTCCTCCACCACAGGACGCACCACGGCCACCACCTGGGCACCGGAAGGTTCCGGATCGTCAAGGACGACTTCCAGGGCGTCGTCGTCCTCGGGCCGGTGGGATGACAGCACCGTGACGTCCATGCCACGTGCCCAGTCGTGGGCGCGCTGACCGACCTCCGCGAACCGCTGGACGACATGCTGACGATCCAGACCGGCGAAGGAGCCAACAGTCGTCAGACCGAGGTGGCGCAAGGTTCGGACCAATGCTTCATCGGCTCGTCCGGTACGTGCCAGAACCGAGACGTCGTGGGGAGCCAGAAAGGCCGTGGACATCCCGGGATTGAGGATCCTCGGGTCATGATTCTCGGGACCGGCCACCTCGGTGGCAGCCACCTCTGCTGCGAACAGTCCGTCCGCCACCGAAATCCCTGCATCCGGGTACCCGATCCGAGCCAGCACCTCGGACATGTGCTGCGCAGCGGCGCGTTCGCCACCATGGAAACGCGCAACTCCGCGAGCAGCTACCGCGGCAACCCCTGGTCGCACCACGTGGGCCGAAGGTGCCACTGACTTCTCGATCTCACGAACCACCTCGTCGAAGAGAATCCCCTCAGAGTCAGGATCGTGAGGCACGACAACGGCGTCGGGGCAACGCAGCTGGGCAGCTCTCACTCGCAGCCCAGGGACCACCCCTTCCTCGACCGCCCGGGAACAGCAGTCGACGACGATCCCGCGATCAACGACCAGAAGAGGGTCATTCCCACGCTGACGGCGAGAAGCCGCCACGATTCGCCACCCGGGAATCACTGCCATGAGGGCACGAATCGGGGTTGCACTGAGCCGTTCAGCAGGCATCAGTCCCCTCCTCGGCAGGATGTACCCCGGTACCGGTACGAACGAGCCGCACGGAACGGTTGTGGTGATGTCTCACCACCGTCACCTCAAGCTCCTGAGCAGACAAACAGCCGTACCCCTGGCCGAGCCCTCGCCACCTCATGGTGCGGACGTCGATTCGGGCGGCAGGGTTGGGCCACGGCCCCAGTACCACCAAGACCGAGCCGCGAGAACGCAGCCTGGCCATCAATCGTCTGCTGGCCGTCATCGGCAGCGGTGGTGGAGCTGCGGCGATAACGACGTCTAGGCCCTCGATGAGAGTGGCAACCGTCTCAAGCCAGTTCCCTGGATGGGGCACGAGCACCAACCGCGACAATTCCACTCCTCACTGCCGAGCCGCCTCGACACTGAGCTCAGGGAGTCCGACCGCCCCACACCAGCCATGGGTCAGAAGTCCCAGCCCGACTGAGGACGCACCATCCAGCCGGTACACCGCGGGCATGAGTCCACCGGGGAAAAGGGGTTGGAGCAACGGGTGAATGGCATGCCCACTGGGAGCCTCCAATCCGTCGACACCACGGCTCACCAACTCTTCGACGTTGATCATCACGCACCCCCTTGTCCGGCACTCGTCAGCCCCTCGCAGCTGACGGGAATTACCGTGACACGCGTGCCCGACAGGTTTTCCGACACCCAGCCAAAACACCAGCGAACAACCTTGTCAACAAACATTTGGAGACCACAGAGGCCTCCTCGTCATCGGCGGGGCGCACCAGGGCCGTCATCCCTTCCTGTCATGATTGGGGCCATGACCTCGTCACCTGGAAGACACCGCACCTCCCCGCGGCTGCAACTGGCCCTGCTGGCCGGGCGGACAGCTGCAACAGCCTCCCGCCTGGCGGGTAAGGGCTCGGGAGCATCAATCCGTGGCCGGGTGACGATGAAGTTGGCCCCCAACGCCTTGCCCGAGCTGCTGGCAGACCGTCGCATCGCCAGCGTCACCGGCACCAACGGCAAGACCACAACAACCCATTTCCTCACCGCCGCGGTGAAGGCTGGGACTCCTGAGGGCCACCGAGACGTCGTCACCAACGCCGATGGGGCCAACCTGCATCATGGCATCGTCTCGGCCCTGGGAGAGGCCCCTAACGCCACCATCGCCGTGTTGGAGACCGACGAGAGAGTCGTCGCCGACCTCGTCGCGATGGGCAGCCCGGAAATACTGGTCCTGCTCAACTTCAGCCGTGACCAGCTGGACCGCAACCACGAACTGACCTTCCTGGGACGCGACTGGCGCACCGCCCTGGAGATGGCCGCCGAACATGGCCCGACGGTGGTCGCCAATGCCTGCGATCCGCTCATCGTGTGGGTGTGTCAGAAGGCTCGTCACGTCATCTGGGTGGACACTAAACCCCGTTGGACCGCTGACTCGACGCTGTGCCCCAACTGCGGCGCCGTCCTCACCCATGGCGAGGACGGTTGGGATTGCCCCGGATGTGAACTGCGTCAGCCTGTTGCCGACTGGTGGGTGGAGGGTCACGACGCTGTCGAGGCTTCCGGGAAACGATTCCACCTCAACGTCCAGGTGCCCGGTTCCTTCAACCTCACCAACGCCACCTGCGCCCTTGCCGCAGCCGTCCACATGGGCATCCAGCCCGAAGACGCGCTGCGCGGGATCGCCACGGTGGAGTCCCCTGCTGGTCGCTATGCCACCTGCACCATCAGCGGCACCCATTGCCGTCTTCTGCTGTCGAAGAATCCTGCTGGCTGGACCGAGTCCCTGCCGCTGACGACCTCCGATCCGCTGGTACTCGCCATCGATGCGGTGGCTGCGGACGGCAAGGACGTCTCCTGGCTGTGGGACGTCAATTACGAGCAGCTGGTCGGACGGACCGTCATCTGCACCGGCCCGCGTGCCCTTGACCTGGCCGTGAGGCTGCACTATGCCGGCGTGGAGCACGTCGTCATCGAGGACCTCTCCCAGGCCCTCAGCTCCCCGTTACTGGCCGGCAAATGGGACCCTGACCATCCCATTGACGTGCTGTCGACCTACACCCCCTTCCAGAAACTGCGCCGACTCGGAGGACTGGCATGAACACCGACCGTCCCAAGATCGTTCTGCTGTACCAGTCCCTGTTGGGCATCTACGGCGACCACGGCAATGCTGTCGTCCTCACCAAGAGGCTGCAATGGCGCGGCATTGGCGCCGAGCTCGTCACCGTCGAGCCCGGTCAGAAGGTGCCCACGGACGGGGCCGTCTATCTGTTGGGAGGCGGCGAGGACACCGCCCAGATCACCGCTGCCCGGGAGCTCAAGGCCGATGGCGGACTGTTCACCGCCCTTGACAAGGGTGCCATGCTCTTCGCCGTGTGCGCCGGCTACCAGATCTGCGGCAAATCCTTCACCATCGGAGACCGTGACGAGGTCATTGAAGGACTCGGGCTTCTCGACATCGAGACCCGACGCGGTCTGGAGCGTGCTGTCGGGGAGGTTCTGCACATCTGGACCCAGCCAGACGGGAGCACCTGCCCGATCACCGGTTTCGAGAATCACGGCGGCTGGACAGAACTTGGTTCTGATGCCAAACCGCTGGCCGCTGTCGAGGTTGGCTGGGGCAACGGCAACCGTCGCGACGAAGGAGCCGTGCAGGGGCATGTCGTCGGCACCTATCCGCACGGACCGGTTCTCGCACGCAACCCCCAACTCGCCGACCATGTGCTTGAAATGGCTCTAGGAAGCCATTTGGAGCCCCTCGACCTGCACGAGATCACAGCGTTGCGGCAGCGTCGAATCGATGCCGCACGCACCGGTCGACCATGACCTTGCCACCTCGATTTTGCATCCTGGCCGAAGTCCGCTACTGTTTTTTCTCGCCGGCGCTGCTAGCTCAATTGGCAGAGCAGCTGACTCTTAATCAGCGGGTTCAGGGTTCGAGTCCCTGGCGGCGCACCGGAGCAGAAGCCGTTCCATCCTGGCAGCAGGATGGAACGGCTTGTTCAATGTTCGCCTCCTGTTCGGACACAAAACGCCCCAGTCTGCCTCCTCCCCCGATGTCAGAGGTTGTCCAGTCGCCAAGACGGCAATCCCAGCGACGACGCTCGGAGCGGTACCCACTTTCCACAATGAATCAGACTGATCCAGCCAGATACCAACACCGTTCTGACCATTCATGTGGGGGAAAGCCCCCCAATCCCACTTGTCGTGCACAATTATTCAGGTTCATCGCGAACCTATGTGCACACATGCCAGGGAGTCGGTGTACTATCCTGCCTGAGGTTGTGACCTGTCGCACCTGCAAGAAATCGCTGATGCGTACGTGATGTCGCTGTCGACATCGCTCAGTTCAAGGAGGAAGAAGTCGCATGACGCACTACACACACTCTCGCCGCGCCTTCATCCAGGGCTCCGTCGGAGCCCTGGCGCTCGGTGCCTTGGCAGCTTGTTCCAACGGAGATTCGAAGGGCTCCGATTCCAACAAGCCCGCAGCCAAGGGCGCAGACTTCACTGGCGAAGGCCCCATCAGCTGGGTGCAGGGCAAGGACTTCTCCGGTGGAATGGTCCAAAAACACGTTGATGAGTGGAACAAGAAGTACCCCAAGGAGAAGGTCACTCTCATCGAATTGTCCTCGGAGGCCGACCAGCAGCGCCAGTCACTCATCAACGCCGCTCAGACGAACTCTGCCGCATACGACGTCGTCAGCCTTGACCTGGTGTGGGTTGCCGAGTTCGCGGCCAACCGCTGGATCATGGAGCTCCCGCAGGACATGAAGCCCGCTGACGTCATTGACTCGGTGTGGGAGGCCGGTTCATACCGCGGCAGGCAGTACGCCGCTCCGTACGTCACTGACGCCCCGATTATGTACTACCGCAAGGACTTCCTCGACAAGGCCAAGGTCGAGGTTCCCAAGACCTGGGAAGACGTCAAGAAGGCCACCGAGGCCGTCCGCAAGTTACCAGGCATGCAGGACATCGGTGGGTTCGGTGGCCAGTGGGCCAAGTACGAGGGCCTCACCTGCAACATCGCCGAGTTCATCAACACCTGTGGTGGTGCGATCGTCGACGACTCCGGAAAGGTGACCGTCGACTCCCCCGAGTCCATCAAGGGCATCCAGACCGCTATCGACGCTTTCAAGTCCAAGCTCATCCCGACCGCAGCCCTGGAGTGGAAGGAAGAGGACAGCCGTAACGGCTTCGAGTCCGGCAAGGTCCTCTTCCTGCGCAACTGGCCTTACCAGTACGGCAACGACATGAAGGAACTCGGACCCGACAAGTTCGGCGTCGCCCCGCTGCCCTCCATCGACGGCAAGGACTACATGCCGACCCTGGGCGGCCACAACTGCGCCATCACCTCCAACTGCAAGAACAAGGCCACGGCCCTCAAGTTCATCAAGTGGTGGACCAACAAGGAGTCCCAGCAGTACAACCTCGAGAAGCAGTCCAACGCACCGATCTACGGCGAGTTGTACACCAAGGACGAGAACGTCAAGAAGATCCCGTACCTGCCGCCCCTGAAGGCCTCCTTGGACAGCGCCAAGGGCCGTCCACATGCCGTCGCCTACGGTGACGTCACCGCAGCCATCCAGGACGCCATCTACCCGGCCCTTCAGGGCAAGACGGACGCCGAGAGCGCCGCAAAGCAGCTGGCCGACAAGCTGAAGACGATCATCAAGGCCTGATCGTCACGCAGACCGCATGGATACGGCGGGGACGGGTCACCCACCCCGCCGTATCCATGACACCGCTCGCACTAACCGGCAGACAGCACCGGGAACAAGGAGCCTCATCATGACCACTGCAACAGTGGAGAAGACCCACAAGCGGTCTTCACGGGCAAGAGCTCAGGAACGCCTCGCCCTGGCGCTCATCACGCCCACCCTCATCGTCCTGACGATCGTCATCGTCATCCCAGTCATCCAGTCGGTGAGACAAGCCCTGTACGGACAACCGGGATTGGATCCCGAAACCGGATTCGTCAACGACAACGAGCCGTTCGTCGGGATGAAGAACTTCGCCGACATCTTCACCGGCTCCGGGGATCGATTCTGGAACGCGTTCTGGAACACCACCCTCTTCGGTGTCGTCACGGTCGTCCTCGAGACCATCCTGGGCGTCATCATGGCGCTGATCATGCATCGGGCGATGGCTGGACGCGGCGTCGTCCGAGCCGCCATCCTCGTCCCCTGGGCGATCCCGACTGCCGTCTCCGCCATCTTGTGGGGCTGGATCTTCAACCAGAACGGCGTCGCCAACGCCATCCTCGGCCAGCACATCATGTGGGCCTCGGGCAACTGGACGGCCAAGTGGTCAATCATCATCGCCGACGTCTGGAAGACCGCCCCGTACATCGGTCTGCTGACACTGGCAGGTCTGCAGGTGATTCCCACCGAGGTCTACGAGGCAGCCAAGGTGGATGGGGCCAATGCGTGGAGGAGATTCGTCTCGATCACCTTGCCACTGGTCAAACCAGCTCTGGTCGTCGCCGTACTGTTCAGGACCCTTGACGCCCTGCGCATGTTCGACCTGCCGTTCATCCTCGTCGGCCCGCGCAGGAACTCGGTCGAGACGCTGTCGATGCTGGTCCAGGACGAGGCCTCGAACCTGAGGTACGGCGCGGCTGCCGCGTACGCAATCATCCTGTTCCTCTACGTGTTCATCATTGCCTTCGCCTTCATCAAGATCCTCGGCGCCGATCTCATCGGTGACGGGCACAAGCGCAAGCCGATGAAGGCCAGCACCTTCGTCAACGGCGGACGTCCGGGCGGACGTCGGGCTCGGGAGAAGGCCAACGCCGCACAAGCCGCGGCTACGAATGGCAAGGAGGTGTTGTCATGAGCGCCGCAACCGTAACCGCCCCGGGAGCCATCGATCAGGAAACCCACCACAAGAACAACGCTTGGGCCAAGGTGCTTCCGGTCATCGGCATCATCCTCATCGTCATCTACTGCCTGGCACCCTTCTACTGGATGGTCGTGTCCTCACTGCGTCCTGACAACGAGATCTTCGACAACACGTGGTGGCCCGCTCACCCGTCGTTGGAGAACTACCAAGCCGTCTTCCAGCCGGACAACAATTTCCTGCGCGGCCTGATGAACTCCCTCGTCGTCTCGATCTCGGTGACGATCATTGCCCTGCTCATCGCCACCTTCGCCTCCTACGCCCTCGCGCGTCTGGACTTCCATGGCAAGAGCGGATTCCTCATCCTCATCATCGCGACGTCGATGTTCCCGCTGGTGGCCATCATCGTCCCACTGCTGAAGAATTTCTCGGCATGGCACTGGATCAACACTTACCAGGCCATGATCATCCCAGACCTGTCATTCTCACTGCCCTTGGCAGTGTGGAACCTGACGACCTTCTTCAAACAGATGCCCGACGAGCTCGAGCAGGCCGCCATGATTGATGGCTGCTCCCCCGCCCAGGCTTTCCGCAAGATCATCCTGCCGCTGGCCGCCCCCGGCATCTTCACCACGGCGATCATCGTTTTCATCGGTGCGTGGAACGAGTTCCTCGTCGCCGTCACGATGATCAACGATCCGAAGATGGAGCCTGCCACGGTGCTGCTGTCGAAGTTCACCGGTGCTTCGCAGTTCAACACTCCCTTCGGCTCCCAGATGGCTGCCGGCGTCGTCATGACGGTGCCACTGGTCATCATGGTGCTGGTCTTCCAGCGTCGGATCGTCGCTGGTCTGGCTGCCGGTGGTCTCAAGTGATACCCGCCTGACGACGTAGTTCGGCCCCGGTCTGCAATGGACCGGGGCCGAATTGATGCTGGATCTGTACGTGTCGATCAGCTCATGCCGAGCCGATACTCAGGCAGCACCCTCCTCGCGCTCAGCTGCAGCCTGTGCACGCAGCAGGGCGGCCTGCTTCAACATCTTCTCCGCAAGGTTGCTCACCGACGAGTCATCGGTGTCGAGCTTGCCGTACTTCTTGGCATTCTTCTTACCGAGCTTGGCGTTCATCTTGGCAGCCTTGGCATCACCCTTGCGACGCTGTTTGGCCTCCTTGCGAACCCGCTTGGCCTCGGAGAGCTGCAGCTTCTCGAGCTTACGGCGAGCAGTGGCTCCGGTGGCGCGACCGACGATCGCACGCAGCACGATGATGCCAGCAATGCCGGCAGCGAGCGCACCTGCGGCGATGCCGATGCGATCCATCCGCCAGCCGTGCTCGTCCTTGACCTGGCCCTTGACCTGATCGAACTCACCCTGCACGTAGTCACGGGCGCGATCGGTGGCTTCGCGCTTGAGTGTGGCCGGATGCACCTCTTCCACGAGGCTCTCCACCCCGGCCGCCAGACGAGCACGAGTCGCTGCAATGTCCCGCCTGATCTCATCAGCGGAGCGCTCGTCCTTCGCCTTCGACTTGCTATCAGCCATGTGACCCCTCCTGGTGCCGTGTCTGCGCTTTGCGCCGGCGTAGGCGCGGCGCTGGTCTGGCAATAGCCTATATCGTTGAGGTCATGAGCACCCGTCTTCAGCCCGGTAATGCGGCCCCTGATTTCACTTTGTCCGCCGCTGACGGCAATCAGATCACCCTTTCCGACTTCGCTGGCAAGCAGGTCATCGTGTACTTCTACCCCGCGGCCATGACGCCCGGGTGTACCACACAGGCAGTTGACTTCACCGCCCACCTGGACGACTTCACCACCGCAGGCTACGACGTGCTGGGCATCTCCCCCGATCCCGTTGACAAGCTGCAGGAGTTCGTCACCAAGGAATCGTTGACGCTAACCCTGCTCTCCGACGAGTCCAAGGAGGTCATGAAGGCATACGGTTCCTACGGACCCAAGAACGTCTACGGCAAGGAGATCGTCGGTGTCATCCGTTCCACCTTCGTCGTGGACGTCGATGCGGACGGCAATTGCACCATTGCCGAGGCACAGTACAATGTTCGCGCCAAGGGTCACGTCGACAAGCTGCGCCGGGAGCTGGGTATCAGCGACTGACCCGCACCGTTGGATCGAGTGTTCCTTGGTTCCGGGACCGCGATGTCCCGTTGCCGGAGTGGTGGAATTGGCAGACACGCAGGATTTAGGTTCCTGTGCCGCAAGGCGTGAGGGTTCAAGTCCCTTCTCCGGCACCAGCACGATCAGCCCGGCGACATGATCTTGTACCGAGCATTTTTCACAAGCTTCCTCGTGGCAGACATGCACTGAGGCTGTCCGGGCTGCCAAACCATACTTTCCACGCCTCAGTGGAACGCCGCCCAAGAGCAAAGCACGATCGGATGTGTGACCGATCCCGCGGCAGGAGCGGTTGTACACGACGCCGCACGACAACCCCGGGCCAGTGGGCCGTTCCGCGTGTGGATTTCCGGCGCGAGCGGGTGACGGTTGCCACGAGACGTGGCAACCGCCGGGATCCCGAACACGATTGCCACACGCCGTTTTCCCGGAACCGCGTCTCCTGCGCGTCTGCCAGATCATTGGTCCTCGGTTCGCCGTGGCGATCCTGCACCGAACAACCCCACCTGCCACATGGCGTAGCAGCCACACCGTTCAGCACCATGCTTGCCACACGTCACTCGATGAGGTGCCATGCACGAACCCCGCACAGTCAAAAACTGACCCAGCGCTCGAGCGCGCACCCCACACCCGCCGCACCGGACCCACACTCACCGAATCGGGAGCAGGGAACAGGGGAGCCACCGTGGCAATCCTGCACCGAACGACCTCACCTGCCACGTGGCGTGGCACAACCCCCACTCCCACACACGATTGCCACAAAGGCACGAGCAGGGCAGTGCCCCACCCCCTTGCCGGATCGTCACGCCAGGGCATCCCCCACCACGCCTAGGCATTTACCGACACCAGGGCATCCGTGGTCATCCTGTGCTAGACGCTCCCCCGTGCCACGTGCCGTGGTATGGGATCCAGTTCAACCCAGGATTGCCACAGCAGCTGAGCTGAGTCACTGCCCTCGGCTGTCATCATGGCGTGGTCCCTGAGGAGATGTTAGATTCTTTACACAAGATGCTTTAAACGAAAGGTTGAAAACAATGGCGTTCGGGGCCTTCGACAGTCAGATCACCCGCCGTGGCTACGTGACCGAGGCAATGGACACCATCTGGTCCGAACGATCAACGGTACAGAGCTGGTACGACGTCGAGGCAGCACTGGCTCGCGTGCAGACGAAGCTGGGAATGATCCCCGAGGGCACCGGAACCCGAATCACCCAGCAGGCGAAGGCCACGGATGCCGTCATGGAACGTATTTTTTCTGGGACGGCAGGAAATCCCTTTGCCCTGGGACTTGACTGCCTTCGGCAGACCCTTGACGAGACGACCCGCCGATGGGTCCATTTCGGGGCCACGACCCAGGACATTCTCGACACCGCTCGAAACCTGCAGATCCGTGACTCGCTCGATCTCATCGATTCCTGCACCAATGACCTTCTGAAAATCACGCGACTGCTGGCCGACAGGCATGCGGAGACCATCATGGTGGCACGCACCAATGGTCAACATGCTGTTCCCACCACTCTCGGCATGAGATTCGCCAGATGGACCGCCGATCTCGAGCGATCCCGTGAGCGCATGACGCAGACCCGGCACCGTTGCCTTCTCGTGCAGTTCTCCGGTGCAGCAGGCACATACGCCTCGATGGGATCGCATGGCGCAACAATTGCCGTCGAGATCGCCAGAGAACTCGGACTCACCTGCGAACTCATCGCCTGGCATGCCTCACGGGACGCCCTCACGGAGCTCTCCTGCAACCTGGCCATCCATGCACAGGTTCTGGCCAAGATCGCCGAGGACCTCTACAACATGCAGCGCACCGATCTTCGGGAAGCGGCCGAGGCCCTTGATCCGCATCTCTCCGGATCGAGCACCATGCCTCAGAAACGCAATCCGTTCTCCACCATGAAAATCACTGCCGCAGCTCGTATGGCTGCCGGTGCGGCAGCCACCGTGCTCACCAACCCGCCCGGTGACTTCGAGCGGGACCACCGACAACTCGAGGTCGAGCGCGACGCAGTTCCCCGAATCCTGGCGGCAGTCGACGGGGCCGGACAGAAGCTGTTGACACTGTTGAACGCACTGGACTTCAACGTCGACCAGCTTGCCGCCAACGCTCATCGAGAAGGAATCCTGCTCGTCAGCGAAGGCATCATGATGGAGCTTGCCCCACGCCTCGGCCACGAGGAGGCTCACGACCTGCTGCAGGAATTCTCCGCTGCCCATCGAGCCAATGGAATCAGCCTGCACGACTTCATCGACGCGCATCCGCACGTTGCCGAGAAACTGTCAGGTCTCGATCTTGACGAGCTGTCCGACCCGTCTCGCTACACCGGTCTGTCCGCCAAGCTCTCCCACCTCATTGCCGAGGACCGGCCCCACACCGGCAACGACGTCATGGGGTGATGAACACCCCGAGGTCGTCGAACAAACCTTGCATGGCTCTGACCCTGCCCCGCTCGACGTCTGGATCGGTCGGGGCCAGGGCCGCCACCAGGGATTCCAGCAGGATGAGACAGCAGACGCGCGACCGGAAGGCGGTCGACGACTCCGAGGCCACCAGCAGGACGTGCTCGGCGTATCGACGCATCGGGGTCGAGGAACGATTCGTGAGCAGGATGGTGGTCATGTCGCGCTCGTGGAACATCCGTAGCACGGATTCGACCATCCGGGAGTGCCGGTCGAAGACGGACGCCAACAGGATTGCGTTGCTGGGCAGATCAATGAGCTGGTGCGCCATGCGGTCGGTCGATTCCAGCAGAATGACATGGGGCCGGTAGTAGCGCACCAGCAGGCTGAAGTAATCCAGCAGCGTGTGCCCGGTGGCGGCTGCCACGAGGTACACCGGCCGCGAGTCATCCTTCAACACCTCAACGACACGATCGAAGGCTTCGCCGTCCAACGCCCCCAGGCCAACGTCGATACTGCGTCGAGCAGCCTCCATCTTCGAGCGCCACATCGCACCCGGCGCGTCAGATTCAGGACTCCTGGTGGCGCGGTCACTGGGCAGATCAAAGTTTGCTGCCACCTCCTCACGCAGGCATCGTGAGAAATCGCGGAAACTGGCATATCCCAGTTTGCGAACGAACCGCGTCACCGATGCCGTCGAGACGTCGGTGGCCGCACTGATCTCGTCAAGGTTCTCCAGAGCCAGATGGGGAAAGTCGTCCTCGAAGTACTGGGCAATCACACTCTCTGTCGGAGTCAGCTCCTGCAAGGCTGCAAGTCGTCCATACAGATCCCCGGATTCCTCCGCCATCGTGGCGCCCCCTGTACACGCGTCCGTCACCACGAAATCTCGTGGCGGGCTTCACCCTACCGGTGCTCAGATGAGCACCAGACTCGAGATCATCATGACGATGAAACCCACCAGCATCGGAAGTGCCGTGCGACGCACCACCGCCATCGGCGAGATGCCCGCGGCACCAGCCACCGTGATGACCACCCCGGAGATTGGTGAGACCGAGCGAAACAGCCCACCACAGAACTGCATCGGGTTGACGATACTTGCCGCGCTACCACCGAGCCCCTTGGCAATGCCTGGGGCCAGGGAGGCGAATGCCGTGAAGGACCCCACCCCGGATCCGGTGAGGAAGGTCACCACACCGACGACCACACTGAACAGGACTGCCATGCCCCACAGTGGGAGACCAACGCCCTCGGCACCATTCACCAGGAGTTTGATGACTCCAGCCTGCTTGAGACCTTCGGCGAACAGCTGGGCACCGATGATGAGGGGGACGACCTTGGCGAACATATTGCCCATTCCGACGAACATGGCGTTGGCGTCACCCAGAACCTCCGAGCGATCGTGGTTGCGTATCAGCTCGACGAGGATGGTCACCAGCCACACCAGCAGGAATGCCGACACGGTCGACAGCTGCACGGATTTCACAGCCAACGGGCTGAAGACGATGAGCAGGATGATCGGCAGCAACAAGAAGATGGCATACCACGTGGGAGCCTGGCGAGCTGCCGCAGGATCCTCGTCGCGATGCTCGGCACTGTCGTCGCCACCCCTGCGATCCAGGCGACGCTGGACGAAGAAATGAGTGATGGCCACTGCAACAACCGTGGGGATCGCAACCGGAAGCTGATCGCGGACGAAGTACACCGCCGGGGAGAGTCCCACAGTGTGGGCGGCCAGGATCTCCGTGCCAGTGGCAGGCCCGATGGGCAGGGCACTCGTCGTGGCGATGACTGCGGCACCAGCTGCGGCGCTGGCCCCCGAAGCGGTGATGATCGGCATCATGATGACGACGAGCAGCATGGCCAGGCCCGCGGCGCTCGGGATGACCATGAAGAGCAGCTGCCCCAGGACGTAGGTGAACACCAGGATGAGATAGGGCTGCTTGAGCCTGGTGACAGGCCCAATGACGATACGTACCAGCGCCTCGGTGGCCCCAATACGGTTCATGTAGGCCGAGAATCCACCAGCGGCCATGATGATGAGGCCAACCCCGGTGAGCTGGCTCTTCGCAATCGACTCGATGAGCCCGATGATGTCGAACCAGACGCTCCCGGAGCTCTCATCGCCTTCCAACAACGGGACCGACGGTCTGAGAATGACGCGGATGAGGACCAGCAACAGACCGGCCCCCAACAGCACCAGCACAGGCTTGTACCTCTTGACCAGCAACCAGCCGGCCAGAACGGTCACGACAAGCGCGCACAGCGCCAGCACCGTCGTCATGATGACCTCCTCGTCATGTGACCCATCACGATGAAAGTAAATATACATCTTTGCATCTGCGCGATGAATAACTGACATATTCTTGTCGGGAAGATTTTCTGCGCCCTGAAGGCCACTGTCCAAGGAGCACCGATGCGTCCAACGTCACTGAATCACCGAGCACGATCATCACTGCACGTGTTGATCTGTCTACTGCTCATCATCATTGGTGCAGTGGGTTCGAGCCTCGCACAGCGTGACGGTGGAAAGGTCAACGTCCAAGGACTGGTGATTCCGGGCAAGGACGGCGCCCTTGTCAGTGCTGATCTGTTCCGCCCCGACACGGCCACCGAGAAGAACAAGGCTCCGATGGTCATCGTGAGCCCCGGTTTCCAACGCACCAAGGAGACCCAGATCTCGTACTCCATGGAGCTTGCTCGCCGGGGATACGTCACCCTGGTCGTCGACCCGTACAACCAGGGCGAGTCGACCTCCCAACCACCGACCAATGACGATCCGAGCATCAAGCCAGCCATCGACTACGTCTCACGCACCACCACGTTGAACTACGTGGACAAGTCCCGGATCGGCATCACCGGCCATTCCGCCGGCGGATCACAGGTACGCCGCATGGCAGCAGAGTATGGCGCCAAGGAATCCAAGGCCCTCAAGAAGGCCAAGAGCCCCAACTCCCCCGGCGGCACCACGATCACCAAGGAGGAACGAGAGAAGGCCGAGGCCCTCAACCCCATCCGATCAGTGTTCATCTCCGGATGGCTGCAGAAACTCGACGCGAAGAAGTTCAAGAAGGTCCACTCCAATGTCGGCATCGGCTACGCGTTCTACGACGAGGGCGGCTACCGCAACAAGAACGGCAATGGAGATCTGCGCACCGCACCAGAGGCGTTGGCCGTCATCAACTCCGGACTGCCGGAATCCCAGCACGTCGACCATGTCGTCATCGGCAAGGGGTACGGATCGACCAGCGACCGTACCTATCGCGTCGCCTACAATGACCGCACCATTCACCCCTTCCAACCTCTGACACCCAGCGCCATCGGATCGATGATCCAGTTCTTCGACGACACCCTGGGCGCACCACACGCCATGAGCACCACCAATCAGACATGGTGGCTCAAGGAGCTGTGCAACGGTCTTTCCCTCGTCGCAGCCCTGGTGATGCTGGTACCCCTTACGAAGCTCCTGCTGACCATCCCGTGGTTCTCCCCGGCGCGCACCGAAGTCTGCCCGGCACCGGCGAAGCCGCGAGGCCGAGGCGCGGTGATTTTCTGGACGATCTTCGTCATCTCGGCCGCTGTGGCATGCGTGACCTTCATACCGTTGTCAGCGGCCAGCCAGCAGGTCTTCTCGGCCGCGGCGAACAAGCAGAACGGCTGGTTCTTCCCCGGCCGTATGGTCAACGCCGTCGTGCTGTGGTCACTGGTCAATGGTCTGTTCGGCCTGATCCTGCTGTGGATCGGCCACAGCATGTCGAAACATCGTGGTGCGGACGAGCCCCGGAGCTGGGGGGTTCGGATGACTTGGGCCCAGACCGGACGCACCCTGGCCCTGGCACTGCTCGTCATCACCATCTTCTACACGATCCTGGCCATCGTGTACGGGTTCTTCCACGTCGACTACCGTCTGTTCGTCGTGGCTGCTCGTCCACTGACGAAACGCTGGTTACTCATCGGCCTGACATATGTGCCCGCACTGTTCCTGTTCTTCTTCTCGAACTCGTTGCGCGTCAACGCCTCGATGCGGTTCGGCAACCAACGTCGCTGGGTCAACTGGCTCATCATCGCCTTGGCCAACTCCATCGGTCTGGCTGCGATCTTCGTCATCCAGTACGTCACCTTCTTCAGCACCGGAACCGTGTACTGGACGACGAACTGGCTCTACGTCAACATGCTGCAGTCGCTGCTGCCCATGATGATCGTGCTGCCGTTGTTCAACCGCGCGTTCTACCACGCCACCGGACGGGCCTGGCTGGGCCCGATCGTCACGACGACGATTTTCACCCTCATGGCACTGGGCGGATCGGTGGCGTACATCCCGATGTTCTGAGGTGACGAGGCACAACGGATCCACGGACTGAGACAGCTCACAGGGTCCAAGGGAAGATGAGGAGTATCAGCAACCAGACAAGTTGGCTCCAGAGAATCACGGAGCACGTCAGAACAAGAACAGCCATGAAACCCATTCGCAGGATTACTGATCCACCATTCGTGTAAATATGTTCTCGCGTTTTCCCCAGAACCCATCCTGCAAGGATGAATACCGCCAAGGGAATCAAATAGACGACGAAGGCCCTGCCGCTGAGGGCGGTGCCAGCTGGCATCTCCATGTATTTCGGCTTCGGTACGAAACCGTGGTAGACGATCGTCAGCAGAATCCCGAGGAGGGTGGACATGACAACACCGATCATCAGAGCCCTGCGCCCCCTGTCAGCCGGGTTCCCACAGGGACGAACCTTCCTCCCCCACAAACCAGAAACCCATCCCAGTACGGGAAACGCAATTGCGACAAGATCCAACCTCACGTTCCCCGAACCATCACTCACCGGAAGAACATCGGGAATCCGCAGCACGACAACCCAGCAGACTCCAGCGATGACTCCGATGATGAGGCCGTTGAGGGGTTCGCGACGGTACTGATCCTTGGGTGTGTTGTTGTGGATGGTCATCGTGGTGCCTTAACGTCAGACGAGTAGCGCGTCGTGGGAATGTATTTAGAACTCAAAAAAGAATAATGTATTTAAAAATAAGCTAATTGCGAACCAAGCCGCTGTAGACAGATATAGACCAAGAGCAACCCAGGCGCTCATCTTTGAGATTACCGAGTGGCGATCACTCGGAGTATTAACTTTAGCAATACTGAGCCCCCACCCGGTAATGGGAAACACGAGCAAGGGAGCCAGGAACATAACAAAAGCTTTGCAACTGAAAGTGGAATCATCTGGTACCTCAAAAGTTTCCATACCCGCAACAAGACTGTAAAAAGTGATGGACACAAGTATCCCAGTGGTGGTTGTCATGACGATGCCAACCATCTTGACTCTACGTTTCTTTTTCGCCGGGGTTGCGCAACCGTAGGCTGTTCTGCCCCACAAACCAGTTATCCATCCAAGCACAGGTAAGGCCAAGGCAATAAAAGCCATTTTGATGTTCCGTGAATACCCGCCCATCGGAAATAAGAAAGGTAATAAAAACTCAACTGCCCAGACGGCTCCGACGATGATGCCGATGATGAGGCCGTTGAGGGGCGCGCGACGGTACTGCTGCTGCGCTGCGTTCTCACATGTCGTCATCGCTGTGTCTCGGTTGCGCTGGCGAGGCTGAAGGTCGATGGCGAGGGTGCCAGGGCCAGTGCCGCAGCGATTCTCGCTACGGCAGCTGTGGTTATCAGAAACATCTCATCAGATTCTTTCCGAGGGTTTAGGTTCGATTTTCTGAGGCGCTTGCACGCCAATTTCAGACCTGTTAAGGAGGAGCTGTGTTACTGGAGGATACGCAGCAGCTATCCAGTTCGGTGGGACGCAGTTTAACCAGATATTGTCATGATAACACATATGCTCACAGCCGAGCTAAACGATCATGACGCTTGTCGTCATACAGAGAGACCATTCAGGGTGCGAAAAAGAATAATATATGAAGGTACAAGCTGAAAAAAAGCCAAAACCCCACACACAGGGACAGCAGCACAAGCACCATGAGAGTCATCGTTGGAATGACTCTGCGGCTATCGTTGCTCACCCGGATGACACCAAGGGTCCAACCAGCGAGGGGGAATGGGATCAGCGGCAGCACGTACAGAACCAACGCCTTCCAACTGAAAGCTGCGTTACGGGGTACGCTCATCGGATCCCGATCCGTGCTGATGGAATAGAAGGCAATGGCCGGGATGACCCCGATCAAGGTCGTGGTAACAGCATGGAGCATCTTGATGTCACGCCGCTGCGCGGACAAGGGTCTGTGCGAAATGATGCTTCTTTCGCACAGACCGTCAATCCATCCGAGTAGAGAAAACGACAACACCAATCCCAAGGCGACCGCCAATATTGCGAGATTGAACTCCGTTCCCTCGGAAGCCAAGAGGAACACGGCCGCGCAGACGGCTCCGACGATGGTGCCGATGATGAGGCCGTTGAGGGGTGCGCGGTGGTACTGCTGGTCAGGTGTTGCTGTCATCCGCGCCTCACGGTTTCATCATCGGGGTGACAGGGCTGCCTAGGTGCCTTGGCTGTCAGTGATTGTGTAGTCATATTTTGGAGTGCGGTCAGAAAATTATCCATATCCAGAACCAGAAAACTACCATTATGGCGAACCAACATATGAAGCACAACAACAGAACAATGATCGACATGAGCGTCATCGATGCGAAAATTCCACGGAAATCCATGCCGTTGTTCATTCGAATAGCGCCGAGCGCCCATCCACCACATGGGAATGGAATCAGTGCCAGCAGATATAGGATAAGTGCCCCGATTTTTGGGGCTGTGTCGAGCTGTGACCCAAGAGATTGTGGGTCCTGAAAGAAGTCAGAGAAGAAGATTGCTGCGGTGGCGATTCCGATCATGCTTAGCGTTGCAGCGTAAAGTATTTTTGTTTTACGTCGCTCCCATGAAGGTCATCCACGCGAATCTCGGGGAGGTGAACCACCTCACCTTGGAAAACACGACGAATACAATCGCCCAGACGGCTCCGACGATGGTGCCGATGATGAGGCCGTTGAGGGGGCGCGATGGTATTGCTGGTCGGTTGTGTTGTCGTGGGTGGTCATCGTGGTGCCTTCCGCTCTTAATTCTTAGTTTGGTTCTTGCTGGCAGCTGAGCGGTTGTCTGGTAATGGGAACATCGTGGTCTCTGTGGCAAGGGGAGCTCCCTGAAACTCGTGTCACCGTTAAGAATTGTGCACACTTGGCCGCATCCATCGGCACGTCTCACTGGGACAGTGTGGGGCGTCAAGAATGAGAGGACAAGGATAGTTTCGTAATGCCGAAAACGTAAAACCACACTGCCACTGTTATGAAAAGTATGACCGTTGAAGCAATGCTCATGCTAAAAGTAAAAGGGATTTCACTTTTCTTGAGTCTGATTCCGATATCACTGAGGATTAGCCCGGCACAAGGAAACACTGCCAACGGAAGCGGGTGCACTGCTGCTTCCATGTTGAGGAGAAGCTCATCATTTACAAGAGCAAAGTGAGTCGAGAACATGAGCACGCCAGTGAAAGTTGCCATGACGGCACCTATGATTTTGGTTTTGAGTCTCCGGTTCTTCGGGTCGTCGCACGCGTACACCTTCCGTTCCCACAATCCTGTGAGCCACCCAACCAGAGGGAAAATAAACGACATGGTAAATACGGGGGGGTACGCCTTGGGAACGAGAACTAGCGTTTCTCGTACATGAAGTATCCCGAATACCGTGGGCCAAGCCACACCGACGATGGTGCCGATGATGAGGCCGTTGAGTGGTGCGTGATGGTGCTGTTGTTTGGTTGTGTCTTTGTGGGTGGTCATCGTGGTGCCTTGGTGTGGGGGTCGCAGGCGTCTCCTACACCGTTGTGGTCGGTGTCGGTCTGGTCTTGGTTGGCGATGGTGGGGCAGTTGTCCTGGTTGTCGGGCACGCCGTCGCCGTCTCGGGTGACGTGGATGGGGAAGGTGAGGGTGTCACTGGTTCCGGTGGTGTCGGTGATGCGTAGGTGTGCCTGGTTTTTCCCCAGTCGGGTCAGGGTTCGGCTGATTTCGGGGGTGGCACTGTCGATTTCGTAGTGGCCGTCCCCGTCCAGGTCCCATTGCCAACGTCGGATGTGTCCGGTGGAGGTGTAGGACGAGGAGGCGTCCAATTCGAGGGGTTCACCTGCACGTACCAGGTTTTGCCCGATGACGTCGGCACGCATCCGCACCCCCGGCACCGATGCCACCTGCGAGACACCGGAAGACAGGCCATACATCCTCGGCGATTTGACCAAGGGACGCACCATCCCGGCAATCTTTTCATGGCCAATCACATTCGGATGAAAAAAATTTGGGTTATACCCGCCGAAAGGCGATACTACATCTGCATGGGTTTTCCCGTCGTCTCCGCGTTCTCCTGCCGTTTCGAGAATGCCGTTGATCCACCGATACTGGTTTTGAGGCCGTACGACAAATGGGTAAGGTTCGTGGGTGTTGAACAGGCTGGTGGTGGGGGCGTAGGCCACTTTGAGGGCATGGGTCTGGTTCCAAGCCTTGATGGTGGCGGCCTGCTTGGTGCGGAACTCGTCCTCGGCGGCCCGTACCTGAGTCGCAGGCACATCCGTGAAGGGGGCATCGTATCTGGCGGGGACGAGGTAGGGGTAGCCGATCAGGATGACACGGGTGTGAGCCGGATCCGCCAGTCGGTGCTGGATATGTGACAGCAATGTCACCGTGTTCGTCATCGTGGCACCAAGTTTCTTACGAGCTGTATCAACCATCCCGGGGCACCCGCCCAGCTTCTGTCTCTCAGCAAGACACATGTCGGCGACGTTGGCGAAGTTGAGGTCGTTGCCTCCGGCGGTCATGAGGACCACGCCGGTGTGGGGATCCATGGTATCGGCTTGGCTGATGATGTTGTGGTCTCCGGTGGCGATCTGGGCGCCACTCCAGGCTTTCACGTCGAGTTGGTAGGTTGTGTCCGTGCTTTTCTGGTTGAGCATGCCGGTGAGTACCGAACCGTAGTTCTTGGGGCTGCGATACGATCCATCGGCCGGATACCCATCTTTCAGGGTTCCGTTGCCTGCCGAGTACGAGTCGCCCAGGACGGTCATTGTCACCAGCCTGCGGGGCTGATGGGTCCCGATGGTGTCGAAGGACTGCAGACCACGCAGCACCGGTACCGCCTGTATCGTCGCCAGCATCGGGGAGTAGTATGCCGGGAATGATCCGTCAGGCCGCTGCTGGGCGGCAAGCCACTTCTGGCCGGCCACGGCCTGCGCCCTGTGGGCGGCATCCCCGGCCCGGTACAGTCCCGGTGCCACCCGCGTGGTCGCACGCACATTCGCACCGTGATCCTTTATGCCCCACCCGTCACCTTGCCGGTCGTCGTCGAGACGCTTGACAAGACTCGTGACAGCCTTCTGCTTGTCCGGAAACTCCACATGAGACAAGGCGGTGAGCATAACCCCATCGGTACTGACCAGTCCCCACATCCCCGCCGGCAGCATTGGGGTTGTCGTCGCATACTTGGTCACCGAGTCGAGCAGCTTCTGCGGGATGGGTTTGCCCAACCGCTCCAGGGCAATCATGTCCAACGCCTGACTCATTGGATACTCCTTGAACTGGGACTCCGAAGTCACCGGTTTGGCATAGTCGAGCCCGTCATAGGTGGTCGACTCACCAAGAGCCAACAGGGTGATCGTCACCTTCGCACATCCACCCACATTCGTCTTAGTGCAGTAACTCGGCCCCTGAGCCTTGATGGTGTCCTTGACCTTGGCGACGGTAGGCGAATCCTTCTTGCCCGCCGCCACCAACGCCAGAGCCCCATCCAACTGCGGCCCCAACTTGCCCTTCATCAGGTCGGCACTGTGACCATCGATGTAGTCGGCCGCCCTGCCGGCCTGGGCGGCATAGTCGGCAGGCCCAGACGTCTGAGATGCCTGGGCAGGAACCGCCCCCACTGCGCCTACCATCAGTGCGGCAGCCACCACCGGGCCCACCACACGCTTGCACGTCGTCGTTGCTTCTACTGCCATGGCCACTCCTTGATCGTGGAGCGTTCCGAGGGGAGCCACGGGGCAGCACAGGCGTGACATGCGTCGGTGCCGATCCGTAACCCTCGACGGAACCAGAAACCACTCCCCACCGGTGGCCTGGTACTCCGACTTCCACACGAAATGTGGTCACGGTTGCGGGACAGCGCCGGACTCCCACCGACTTCCCCACACCACCCGGGCATCAACCCCCATCAGGCTGACAGCGAACACAATACCCCACATGTATTGGGAAAGCTCCCCTCACCGCCAGGATCTCACCAGCCCTTCCGGTCCGGAACTCCCCCGGACGGCGGCGGTGCCGTGGGGCCACTTGACGTCTTCTGGGATGACCCGTCGTTCTGGGTGTCCCGCTTCTGCTCATTGAGGGCCTGCTGGTTTTTCGTCGACAGGTCCTTCTCCCGCTGCTGCTCGGAATCATTCCTACGCGACGATTCCTTGTCCTGCGACTGAGAACCCTGCATGTCCTGTTTCATCTCCTCATCGAGGCGTTTCATCGTCGTGGACTGTTCGGTCCTCTGGTCGTCCGAGGTCTGCCGGGTGTGGGACTGGGGTGCAGTGGTTCTGCCCTGGCACCTGAGCCGTTGCGCAATGTCCTTGGCCTCCCTCAACGTGCCGGCCTTGGCCGTGCCACGGTTGAGGTTCTGCATCGTCGCCGATTCCTCCATCGTCCACACCAGGTTCATGCCCACCCGGCACCTGTACTCCTGCGGTGCCTTGTCGAGTGCGATGCGAAGGTCATCCTCGGCGTCGGCGTAGTTGCTCTCGGCTGCTCGGGCAGTGCCGCGGTCGTAGCTGGCGATCCACGGCTCGGTGACGTTGAGCCTCATGTTCGCCCCGAAGTAGCGCTCGGCCTGGTCGTACTGTTGGGAGGTGAAGGCTCCGCTGCCGAGCCGGTCACACACCAAGGTGGCGGCGAGTCGACATGCGGTGAGCACGAGAACGGCGACGAGCAGCGCCGTCATCCCGATGGTGGCCCGGCGTGCCCGACGAGCCTGCCCGTGGCTCATCACGTCCCGCCGGGAGCGTCGCGGATCGGTCTGACGGGTGCGGCGGGAGCCTCTCATGGGACGTCCTTTCGTGCCCGGCGCAGTCGGCGAGCGCTCATGGTCAGTTGGGCGGCGACGTCGGCGGCAGCGACGAGGCCGAGGATCCACGCCAGGTCCGTGCCCGCGCTCATCTGCTCCTCATGGCTGGTGCGGTTCAGCGACACCTGGGGCGGGGTGAGCGTCCTGCCCGGTGACCGGGCAGCGAACGACAGACCCGCCTGACGAGCGGCGGTGGTCAGCGTGGCGTGGTCGGCGTGGGAGATGGCCTTGCGACCGTGGTAGGTGACGTCGCTGGAGTCGAAGGCCGAGCGGGCCATCGGTGCCCCCTTGGCGGTGCCGTAAGCGTAGATGGTACCGCTGGTCACCAGGGGTTTGAGCGCCGCAAAGGAGCCGGGTGCCCTGGTGGCCGTCTGCTCCCCGTCGCCCAGGTAGAAGACCATCCTAGTGGCCTGGGGTGCCGATTCTCGGGCCTTCTGCAGGGCTTCGACGGCGGCAGGTACCCCCACGCCGATGTCGGTGCCGGTGCCCTTGGTGTCCTCACGCCAGGTGAGGGAGTTCGCTGCGGAGACGATCGTGCCGGTGTCGGTGGTCGAGGCCACCGCCACGCGGGCCTCGTTGTCGAAGGTGACGAGCGTGAACCGGGCACCGCTGAAGGCCGAGGCGAGCTGCGCGATGTCGCGAATCGCCCCGGAAAGACGCGTCTTGCTCCCGTGGTCGCGGGCTGCCATCGAGGTGGTCGTGTCGACCATGAGAACGATGTCGGCGTCCACGGTGGAGTTCTCCCGTCCGGACTCACCGATCACGGGGTGCATCCCGATGAGTCCGACGAGCACGGCCAGCACGATGTCCAGCACCATCGTGGCGATCCTGCCGCGGGTGTGACGACTGCGCACCCCGAACCACACGGCGACGACGAGCAGGAGAACGGCAAACCCCACGGTGAGGGGGTGTGGGTGAAAACTCATCGTTCCTCCCGTCGCCGAGCAACCATGGCACCGAGCGTCCCGATGCCGACCATGAGCGCCCCCGGCCAGGGCCTGTCGTAGGAGCGGTGGGTGGCCATGGCCATGACCGCCTTCTTGGCCTGTGACTGGATGCGGTGGGCGATGTCTGCCGTATCGGCCTGCCCGTCGGAGGGGATCGTCAGGGTCTGGCCGTGGGTACGCAGTACCTGCTGGTGCAACTCGTCACCGGCCGCCCGGGCATCGAGATCGGTGTTCTCGGGGACGATGCCGAAGACCATGATGTGGCGTTTCACAGCCAAGTCGATGGCCTGGGGCAGGGTGTAGACCGAGGGGCCGGCGTTCATGTTGTCGGTGGCGAGTACGATGCTTCGAGACCGGGGCTGATCGAGCTGGTCGAACCTGCTGAGACAGGAGGCCAGGCCATCACCGACCAGCGACCCGCCCGGACCGTAGCGTACCCCGGAGGGGAGGTCGGCCCGGTCGAGCTGGTCCCTGGCCTGTTTCAACCCAGTCTTGACGATGTCCCGGTCGTGGGTGAGGGGAAACACCGTCACCGACGAGGAGTCGAACATGACGAATCCGATCCGGTCGTCGGTGATGCGATCGGCCAGCTGGATGTAGGTGTTGATGACCTGACGATCCACCCCCTCCATCGAGCCGGACACGTCGAGGCACAGCATGACATCACGGGTACGTATCTGACGATCGTCATCGTCGATCCCCTGCAATCTGGCGGCCACCAGACCGACTCCACAGGCCGCCACCGCCCAGCACACCACCTCGACCACCAGACAGCGAACGCGTCGCCGGGCGTGATCCCGGTAGGCGGGAAGGGCACGCAGTCGGTCGACATGTGCCACTGCAAGTCGCTCGATGCTCTCGTGACGGCGCAGCACCAGCCCGATGAGAACCGTCATGGCGACCGCGACGACGACGATCGGCCACATCCACCACCACATCAGGTCCATGAGCGCACCGTCCTCACGGCATCGGCCAGCAGCTCGTCGGTATCGACGCCGTGGCCCTTCGGGTCGAACTCCACCGCATAGCACCGTCCGACGACCGCGACGACCGGATCGAGCCGCGGGTCCTCCTCGGCATGGCGAGAGAGTTCGTCCAACCCCTCGTAGTCCAGGTCGCTGTCGCAGGCGAGCGCGGCGAACCTGCGCAGGGCCATGCTGATGTCTCGGCACACGGCACGGTCTGGCTCACCACGTCGACAGGCGTCGGCGGCGGCATCGAGATCTCGTAGTGCCGTGGCACGGATCGTCTCCAGCGTTGCCGGCCCCTCTGCCGTGGCTGCGACGTCGATTCTCGTCAGGACGCGACGACACCCCCACAGCACGGCTGCGACCGCGACCAGGCAGCCAAGGACCACCCACCACCATCTCGAGTCGTGTGAGACGGGCGGGTACAGGTCCAGCACGGGCAGCAGCCCTGGTGAGGCACTAGTGACGGGAGGCATGACGCATCCTCTCGAGGAGTCGGACGATCGCGGCAATCGAGTCGTCCACGTCGGCAACGGACTCGTGGACGATGCCGAGCCGGTCCAGGGTGTGGCCGCGGCGCCTGGCTCGCTCCTGTCGGGCGGCCACGGCCTGCTCACGCACCTGCCGGTCCCGGGCCACGAATCCCGGTACGGGCTGGCCACTTGCCTGGTCACGGGTCGGCACGGCGGCCAGGGCCGGATCGGTGAGGTCGAGATCGGACACCTCGATGGCGAGCACCTCGTGGCGGGCGCACAGACTCGCCAGGGCATCCACGTCTGCAGGACGGGGATCCCAGTCGTCCAGTACGACAACGACGATGCAGCGACGACGCAGCCCCGAGGCGGTCAGGTCGAGCAGCTCCACCAGATCGGGATCGGGTGCCTCCAGACGACATCCGGCGTCGAGCCCGGCGAGCATGTGCTCGATCTGTGTGTCCCGGTACGACGGTCGCGCCACGCTCGGACCGTCCTGACCGGGGGCCACGACGGTGACGTAGTCGCCCTGGTGGCACGCCACCCATGCCAGCACCCCGATCGTGGCAAGCACCACGTCGATCTTGGAGTGGGTGAGCGTGGCGGCACTGGCCAGCGATCCACCGGTCGGCACGACGAACGCGAGGGTGTGCCTGCGCTCGGCCCGATAGCTCTTGATGAGCAGCTCCCCGGCACGTGCCGAGGACTTCCAGTCGATGTCCTTGACGTCGTCGCCGGGCACGTAGGAGCGCAGATCGTCGAAGTCCATGCTGCGCCCCGTGGTCATCGACGCGTACTGGCCGTCGAGCAGACCCATGACCAGACGTCTCGGGTACAGCCCCAGGCGTCCTTGGACAGCTGTGAGGTACGCCATGGTCAGGGAGTGGGCACGGCGCCGAAGATGCCGTCGATGATCTCCTCGACGGGTACCTGGGTGGCGACGGCCTCGAAGGTGAGGATGAGCCGATGACGAAGGATCATGTGGCGCATCGCCCGCACGTCGTCGGGGATCACGTGGTCACGTCCGTGCATGAGTGCGTGGGCACAGGCTGCCTCGACGAATGCGATGGTGGCACGTGGGCTGGCGCCGTACTCCAGGTAGCGGGCCTGCTCCTGGGGAAGGTAGTCGCCGGCGTGCCGGGTCGCATGGACGATCTGGACGATGTAGTGCAGCAGGGACTCGTCCACGTGGACACGGCGCGACAGGCCCTGCAGCCACAGCACGTCGTTGCGGCTCACCACCGCAGACACGGTGCGTGACTCGAGCGCGCCGGACTTGAGGCGGCGCAACATCTCCACCTCGTCGGCCGGCGAGGGATAGTCGACGATCACCTTGAGCAGGAAACGGTCCATCTGCGCCTGGGGCAGCACGTAGGTGCCCTCCTCGTCGATGGGGTTCTGGGTCGCCAGCACGAGGAACGGGTTGGGCATGGGGTACGTCTTGCCCCCGATCGTCGCCTGCCTCTCCTGCATGGCCTCGAGCATGGCGGCCTGCGTCTTGGCGCTGGACCTGTTGATCTCGTCCAGCAGCACGACGTTGGCATGCACCGGGCCCAGCTCGGTGGTGAACGTGCTGCTGCCGGGGTTGAACACCTGGGTGCCGATGATGTCGCTGGGCAGCAGGTCGGGGGTGCACTGCACGCGCGAGAAACTGGCATCGACGGTGGAGGCCAGGGTGGAGGCCGCCAGCGTCTTGGCCAGGCCCGGCACCGATTCCAGCAGCACGTGACCCCCGCCGATGAGTCCGACGAGCAGTGCCGTGCGCAATGCCTCCTGACCCACGACCTTGGAGTCGAAGGCTCGCGAGATCGTCTCGACGAGACGACGTGCCCGGTCCACCTCTGCAGGGTCGATCCTCGACCCCGTCGTGCTGGACTTACCCCTCGCGACGGGCGTGCCGTTTCCTCCGGGCCCACCGTGCCTGCCGAACTCGCCACGTCCGTCGGGTTCGCCGCGGCGGGGACGGTTCCTTGCCATCCAGCCCATGTTCATGGTCGTCTCTGCGCTCACGCTGTGTCCTCCTGGTCCGTGAACCATGCCTTCGTCCTTGTCCTTGCCTGTTCTCGTCGCTCGAGTGCCTCGGAACTGATCGGTGTGCTGCGGCTTGTCGGGGCCTCGTCGGTGCGCCGGTCGGGACTGCCCCAGGCGGTGCGCAGCGCCCGGATCGTCGGCAGGCCGATGATGATGACGCCGAGCAGGGTGCACACGCCACGGGTGAGGTCGATCCCCATTGAGGTGCGCACCGAGTAGCGCACGAGCCGTTGGATCGTCTGCGTGCTCGACAGGCCGGTCACGAAGGCGTCGGACCCGTCCTGCCCGACGGTACCGGCCTCGTCGGTGGGCCAGCCGATGAGGTTGAGCATCACGCCCAGCACGGGGCCGCACAGCACGGCGAGTGGCCACGAGACCAGCCATGCCGGTCTGGCCGGCACCCGCACCAGCACCGAGCCGATGAGCCCGGTGAGCCCCCACGCCAGCATCTGTCCGGGCAGCGGCGCGTCAACCGTGCCCACCAGCATGCTGGAGACCAGACATGATCCGGCTCCCACGAGGAATCCTGCCGACGGCCCTGCCGACACCCCGACCAGGAAGGGCAGGATGAACACCGGCTCCACACCGAACACCCGCGGCGACATCGTCACCCGCACCAGCGAATTCACCACGACGAGGCACACCAGCAGCCCGACCCGCCAGACCCGACGGCCGTCATCGATCCATCGACACACCGCCAGCAGCACGAGACCGGCCGTGAGGAACACGGTCATCGCCTGGGCCTCGACGGTGGCCTGCTGTCGGGTCCCCGCTCGCATCGAGTCGATGAGCGGGATGGCGAGCCACATCCCGGTCACCACGG
The DNA here is from genome assembly GCF_051303185.1 of Cutibacterium nasicola. Taxonomy (GTDB): domain Bacteria; phylum Actinomycetota; class Actinomycetes; order Propionibacteriales; family Propionibacteriaceae; genus Cutibacterium. Next base: position 37,045 of record NZ_JBPPGE010000004.1, read on the forward strand.
CCAGTATCGCCGTGACGATTCCACTACACCAGTTGCGCATGGGCCCAGCCTCCCTCCGCAACGGCATCGGCCCCCGGGACCAGGGTCAGATCGGTCGCCCTGACGACGTGACAGCCGGGGAACACCTGGGCCACCTGGGGTGGGCACGGAAGATCGTCCACCACGGAGCCGGGGCGTCCGTCGGCGACGACCTCGTGCTCATCGACGACCAGCACCCGATCGCACCATCGGGCCACCAGGTCGACGTCCCGACACGCCATGATCACGGCCGCCCCCCGCTGCCGCACCGCCTTCACCAGACGATCACCGCTGGCGGCGTCGACCGCCCATCCCGGGTCGATCCACAGCACGACCTCACCGCCTGCGCACGCCAGCACGTCGGCCAGCAGACGTTGCTGGCCCTCGGCGTGCTCGACACCGCGACGCGCACCCACCGGCCCCAGCACCTCGTCGGCCAGCTCCATGCTCGCCCCGACCGAGCGATCGGATCGGCGATCGACCAGCTCGCAGGCCCGCCGCACACTCGTCTGACGCAGCAGGGTGCGCAACAGACGATCGCCGGGACCAGACGGGTTCACCGTGGCAGCCAGACGACGTGCCACCCGATGCGCCTGAACCGGGTCGTGGGACACGACCCCCAGCACCTGACCGGCACGCACGTCAACCAATCTGCCGGACAGCCGCAGACCCGCCGGGTCCACGCGGGCGAGTATCGGCCCCTCGGACTGTTGCGGGTGGGCACAAGACATCGCGGTGACCGCCTCCGCGGCGAGAAGATCGCGGGCCTGGGCCGGATCGGTGAAGAACTGCTCACCCGATCGGGCAGCAATCTGCTGCAGGGGCGTCGGGGGCAGCTGGCTGGACGACCACGACGGGGCAGCCGTCTGCTGGACGTGCCCGTCGACGATCTCCACGACGCTGTCGGCCACTCCCAGGGCGTGTTCCAGGGCATGTTCGGCCCATACGACGATCCGACCCGCCCGGGCCACACGGGCGATGCAGGAGGCGGCACGAGACCGCCACATCGACGTCATGGGTGCCAACACCTGGTCCAGCAGCAGCACCGGCGCCTCGGAGGCGATGCCCTCGACCAGTGCCATGCGGGCCGCCACGCAGGCCGGCATCCGTGCCGCTGGTGTGCCGCACCACCGGGTGAGCCCCAACTCCTCGATGACGCTGCGCAGCTCGACGTCATGGGCTCCGAGACCCTCGAGGTCGATCACGCCTCCCAGCGGACGGTGCCCCACCATCGTCAGGAGGGGACGCAGCTCGGCACGACTCATCTGGTCGATCCGCCGCCCAGACAGTCGGACCACGCCCCGTCGGCGCACCACCTGCCGATCCCGGTACCCTGCGACGAGACGCAACAGGGTCGTCGATCCGCAGCCACTGCGGCCCGCGACAAGGGTGACTCCCTGCCCTGCCCACACACTGACGTCGTCCAGGATCCGGCCGACCCGCGAGACATCCACACACATCGACTCAACCTCGAGCACGTCGACCTCCAGCGTTGAACGTGACCGTCACGGCGACCGCACCGAGCACCACGGCGACACACAGCACGACGGGCATCCCGCTGGGCGTCGCCAACGCAGCAGCATCCCCCGTCCACCCCCGAACCAGCCATGCCACGACCGTTGCGATGACCGCAAGGACGAGGGCAACGTCCACCAGTCGCAGCCGCCCCACCCCGGGCAGCCCGTGCACCATGAGCACCACCAGACCAGCCAGCGCCCACAGACCGGCAACAGTCATCAGGGCACGGTCCCAGTAGGGGTCCACGGCGGCACCGTGCCACAGCGTCCAGCCCGTCATGGTCTGACGGACGCACGCCAGCAGCACGACGAGTGTGCCGGCCACCCCCAGCACCCGACACCAGGACCGGGGCGATCTCACAAGCCGGGCCTCCTCCCATCGATCCTCGATCTCGCGGCCACGATCGATGCCGTCGACCAGAGCCTGCAGACGCGAGGTGCGCAGGCCGCCGCGGCGCAGCCGGACCCGATCGGCCACCGCCACCGAGACGCCCTCTGCCATGCACATCCCCGGAGCCATCACCCGCGCCCCCCGGCCCAGCCAGCACATGGCCAGGTCGAGCCAGTCGTGGGCGGGGCGCAACTGCACCAGCACCGCCCCGGCAACCACTGCCACACACGCCTGCACGGCATGATTGGCGGCGTTCAGCGTCGGGCCGACGTGGACGACACCTCCGATCTGCTGGCTGCCGATCAGGATGGACGGCAACGTCACCACGATGCCGCCGGTGGTCGTCACATGACCTAGCACACCGGCCAGGAGCAGTGCCCAGATGACGACCAGCACCACGCAGATCTCGCGGACAGGCCGCCACACGGCTCGTCGGGGACCACCTGCCACCGTCGCGACCACGCACAGCGCCACCAGAGCCGTCAGTGACACCACGAGTTGATCTGCCATCCACGCCACGGCCACCAGCGAGACGACCCACAGCAGGGCCGTCAGGGGATGCACGCGTTTCATGCTCGTCCTCTCATGATTCGGCGTCCTCGCCATCCGGCACCGGCCATCGCCGCTGCGGCCACCACGGCTCCTGCACCAACGGCCCCCTGCACGATTCGGTTGCTCGGATGCCTCTCCTCGGCTCCTGCCAGACTCGACGCGCCCCTGTGGCGCGGTTCACGGAACGTGCCCTTGTAGGGGGCCTGCACGGGGTGGTCCGAGGGAACGACGTCCCAGCTGTGGACCACGATCAACCCGTCACCGCCATAGGAGGTCATCCGCATCTTGTAGCGGTGATGCCTCATCCCGCGTGGCAGCTGGTAGCCGATGTCGACCGGCTTGGAGGGGTCGTCCATACACACCTGGGCCGTGTCGGGGCTATCGAAACGCGCCTCCGCCCCAAGGCTGCCACTGCAAAAAGGCTCATCAGGATTAGTTTTCCGGGCCTTGGTCACGTTCACCCAGTGTCCCGCATCGTCCTGGTACTCGATCTGGTACGTCCCTGTCAGCATCGACCCGACGGTGCGTACCCCGATCGTCTGCCCCACGGGTTTCTCCAGTCCCCAGCCGTCCCCCAACACAGTCGGTTTCAACGTTCCGTAGGGCACGAAGCTGCCTGCCGCCCTGTCGAGGTTGTCCAAGGTCACATCATCGGGGCCTACGAAAACCCATGCGCTGGGAATCTTCGCCGGATCATCCTGAACGGTGGGGAACCCGAGTCTGGTGCCCACGATCCCGGTGTCCCCGACGACCACCGGCTTGTCTCCCACGACGAAGCGTTCCAGCTTGGTCAGCTTGCCGTGATCGTCGGTGCGCACGTAATAGGCCGCCAACCGCACCCGGGTGCCCGGCTTTCCAGTCACGTCGACCCCCGAATAGGACACCTCCCGTGCATCACCTCCATACACGCTCACGGTGCACTCATAATTGGGATCAGCACATAGCCGGCCCGAGACACCAGCATCCGCATGTGCCGCAACCGGCCACCAAGTTGCCACACCAGCAGTCACCACAGCAGCCACCCACGATACCGTTCTACGGGCCTTCACAATCCATCCCCTCTGCAACCCCAACCGTGCAACCTTTGGCATGACGGAAGGGGATCGGCGAGACCCCCAGACCTCGCCGATCCCCTTCACTACTCACTTACTTCTTGACGGGGGGATTGATCGACGGAATCCTGTTTCCGCCCAAGGTCACGCCCACCCACGTGCCAACGCCTTGCTTCGGCGGGGCCCACAGATCCCAGTTCTTGTTGGACTCACTGGCCCAAGAGAACATCCAGTAGGCATTCTTGCCCTGATCGTCGTGAACACCATTGACCGTGTCGATGAAACCCCCCTCCGGGGAATAGGTGATTCCCACCGCCTTGAGCGGCTCGGTCCGGGCATCACCCTTGGGATTAGCCCAGGTGCCACCCACATTGCACCGCACCAAAATCCGCGAGTCCTTCGCACCAGCTGGCCAGTTGCCCTCCACAGCCGGCTTCTGGTGGCTCGGATCATCCTTGAAGTCCACGACGACCGTCTGCCCCTCATTGGCAGCGCAGGCCCCATCATGCCATCCCGGTCCGGAGGCTGGCCCAGCCGCCTGGGCCGCCCCCGTCCCGGTCACGGCACCAGCGGCCAGCAGCACAGCAACCAGCGGGCCGGCGATCCGTCGGCTCATCGTCGACATTCCCATCTTCTTCTCTGTCATCATTGCATCTCTTCCTTTCACAACAGATGACACGTTTACGGGTGTCCCCCCACCATCGCCTGGTCAGGCTCCGGTGGCGGGCAGTGCGGGAGCAGCCAGTGACCCGCCATCTGGCCCCGGGACTGCAGGTATCTCCGCGTCACCGCGACCATCTCGGCCATCCACCGGCCGCACCGTCGAATCGGGAGGATTCACAGACGCATTCGGAGCAGGGGTGGTGGTCCCACTGGGGTTCGTGTCCGGGGTGGGCAATGGCGTCAGGGTCGGCGTGACGGTACCGGTCGGGGCCGGGGTGCCGGTCGGGGACACCGTCGGCGTGGGACTCACCGTCGGGGTCGGCACCACAGTCGGAGTCGGCTCTGGAGTCGGTGCGGGAGCGTCGGCGTACTGGGGCCGGTGCTCGGGTCGGTTCGGGTTGTCGCCGGCGAAATAGAACTTCTTGTCAGGATCATTCGGATCGTCCGTGTGCCCATCAGGCTCGAAGCCAATGACCACGGCCATCCCCTTCACCGGCTTGTCCGTCATCGACGGGAACACGTCAGGATCATTGATCGGTGCACCCGGATAGGGCTCCCCCTCCACAACCTTTTCCGGCCACGGCGGCAGGATGCCGTCCTTGTCGGGCACCACCGTCAACGCACCCGCCAAGATCCAGTCACCGTCCGAGGTCTCATCCCCGTTGGGAGTGATCCCCAGGAAGTGGTACCACCCATTGAGGTCCCGTGTCCCGGGGATACCCACACTCGCAGCCCAGTTCGCCGCCTTGAACTTTGCGCCCCACTCGCCACTTGGAGCGTACTTGAGCGGCTCCAGGCCCTTGTGGCAACGCACCAGCCAGCCGTCCTTGACGTGGGCGTCGGTGTACGTGGTCGTGGCCGGATTCAAATCACCCCGGTCCTTCGGATCCAACGCCGCCATGTCGATGAGAACCGAGTACCCCTCCTCATCCTTGGCGCACCAGCCCGGATGCCACTGATCCGCCGACGCCGTCGGAATCTGCTCCGGCTCGGGGGTTGGATCGGTGGTCTCGCTGGGTTCCGGGTCCGGAGTCGGGAGTGGCGTCAGAGTCGGATCCGCTGTCGGCTCGGACGTCGCCGTGGGGCTCACCGTCGGCTCCGGAGTCGGTGCGGGGGCCTCGCCGTACTGGGGCCGGTGCTCGGGCCGATTCGGGTTGTCACCAGCGAAATATTCATTAACGGTATTTTTGTATCCAAAAGGGAAAGCAGTGACGGCCACGGCCATTCCCTTCACCGGCTTCTGGATCATCCCAGAATAATTCCCATAATAATTCGAGTTCGGCCTACCGGGATAGTCATGACCCTCTTTAACGTTTTTCGGCCATGGCGGCAGGGTACCGTTCTTGTCAGGAACTACCGACATTGTCGCCGTTTGAATCCGCTCGCCATTCGAGGTCATACCATACCAAGGAGTAATCCCCAAAAAACGATATTCCCACTCGGCATACCGCTGGGTATTCACCTTCCCGGGAATACCCACCGCCGCAGCCCAGTATTCCGCGTTAACCCATCTCTCTGGATTGTCACGCTCGACAGTCTTGATCGGCTCCAGGCCCTTGTGGCAGCGCACCAGCCAGCCGTCCTTGGCATGGGCGTCGGTGAGCTTCGATGCGGTCGGGGCGAGATCACCGCGATCCTTCGGATCCAGCGCTGCGAAATCGATGAGAACCGAGTACCCCTCCTCACCCTTGGCACACCAGCCCGGATGCCACTGATCCGCCGACGCCGTCGGAATCTGCTTCACATCATCGTCATCGGCCCATGCAGGCACGACGAGACCGCCGACCGCCATCACGGCAGCCAGACCCCCCGTCACCCACCTCATCATCGTCTTGCCCATTGATCCTTCGCCTTTCTCATCCACACATGTCCTTCACGTGTGGCAGTCTTCATCGAACAACAAACATGCGTCCCGCCGTGCGGACGCCTCACTCGAACAGGTCGGTACCCACCTCGTCGTCCTCGCGGTCACGACGCCTACCCCGCGTCATCCACCACGCCACGACACCGGCAGCCACCAGCACACCTGCACCGGCACCCCATACCCAACCAGGTACCCGACGACGAGCACCATCCGAGGCGGCAGGCCCCTGCTGCTCAGAACCCCACACCCGACCATCACCAGGAGACGGCGACACCACCACCCCAGCCGAAACAGACGGAGACGGTGTGGCGGATGGAGACACCGAGGGCGACGGAGACGCGGACACCGACGGTGTGGCAGACGTAGACGGAGGAGCCGATGGGGAAGGCGTGCGCGCAGCCTTGCGCACCTGCGAGCTCACCCGATCACCCGCATGAACATCCTTGTGAGCGTTCCGATGGAAGACTCCATGATGAGGAGTGCCATCGCGACCAGTGGCCCCGCCCACACCTGCACGGTGCTGGCCAGGATGCGGCCTGACAGGAGGAGTCGGCCTACGAGTATGCCGCGGCCTGTGCGGATGCGGCCCGTTCCCCGACCCCGGATCCCGCGTGGGGCCACCCGTGGGAGTAGAAGGCCGCGGCCGAGGATTCTTCGGCACACACCCATTCACAGTCCCATCCGAGAACTGCGGCGTCAACGTCCACCCCGGACACGGCTGACCCGTCTTAGGATCCATGCGTTTGTATTTCTCCGGATGCGCCGCCGCATCCCCCAAACACACCTGCTTAGCCGGGTGGGGCTCCGACGAATTCAGCATAAGCTCGGCTTTGATATTACCGCGGCACGCCGGCCCCCCATACGACACATACATCACAGAATCTAACGGAACATTATTGTGATCGACGTAATAGTTATGAACTAACGTGAGGGAAGGATCGTCATCGACGTACGGTATTTTTCCTGGCCATGACCCATCCAGCGACGTGCCTTGACCCGGCAATTTCGGCAACTCACCGTGCGCATCCGCATGAATCCACACACCTGGAGTAAAATCATATAGATTCTTGCTGGTATCCGCTGGAGGCGAAGTTGCGGGATACCACACGCCAGTAGTATTGAGTAAATACGCATCGAAACCCCCTCCGGCTTCAACAGTCCGCGACGGCCGCTGATACACGTACTTGTCTATCGAGAAGCCCACCGAGGAAACGTAATTATCCCACCTGCGGCCAGAACTTGGTTTCCCTATATGACAGCGGACGATCCAGCCATCACTGGCTGTCAGACCAAAATTGCCAACGTACTTTTCCGTCAACAGGCCACGCAACGGTTTCGGCGCACCCGAAAAATCAATAACAACCGCAAATCCCTCGCCCTGCCGACACCACCCATCATGCCATTTATCCCCCTTACTATAAAAGCCTTCGCCGCTATCGGGGTAGCGATGGCTGCCCGTCGACCACGTATCAAGATCATCAGATGCCGCGTCTGCGACCGCCTGACGTGGCACCACGCCACCACACATCGCAACCATGACAACAGCCGCTATCACACACGCCCACCGGCGCCCACACATACTTGACACACCCCACGCACCGACACGACGCACTGCCGCAATGACCCAAATTGACCACAACAATCGCGCTGGGGCAGCCACAAAAGCCGCCCCAACGCGACCTTGACGATGACTAAAACGCCACCTCGTCAGCCAACAACCGGCTCCTCGTGGGCCTGATTGGCACCCACATTGTCATAGGACTGCAGACCACGCAGCGCGGGAACCGCCTGCGTCGTCGCCATCAACGGCGAATACGGTGTGCTGAAAGACCCGTCAGCCTGCTGCTGACTCACGAGCCACTTCTGACCGGCCACAGCCTGCGCCTTGTGGTCAGCATCGCCAGCACGGTACAGTCCTGGTGCCACCCACGCAGTGGTGTTCACATTCGGGCCCTTGCCCTTGGAACCCCAGGCACCATCCTGCTTGTCGGCGTCAAGACGCTTGACAAGACTCGTGACAGCCTTCTGCTTGTCCGGGGCCGTCACATGCGACAAAGCCGTAAGCATGAGACCGTCAGTGTCCGGGTCATCCCACTTGGGAGTCGTGGACGCATACTCGGTGACCGACTTGAGCAGGTTCTGCGGGATCGGTTTGCCCAACCGCTCCAGGGCAATCATGTCCAACGCCTGATTCGTCGCATACTCCTTGAGTGCCGAGGCCGGCAGTGACGTCACTCGTTGGGAGTAGTCGAACCCGTCATAGGTGGTCGACTCACCAAGAGCCAGCAGGGTGATCGTCACCTTCGCACATCCACCCACATTCGTCTCAGTGCAGTAACTCTGCCCCTGGGTCTTGATGTTGTCCTTGACCTTGGCGACGGTAGGCGAATCCTTCCTGCCAGCAGCCACCAACGCCAAAGCCCCATCCAACTGCGGCCCCAACTTGTCCTTGGTCAGATCGGCACTGTGCTTATCGATGTAACCAGCCGCCCTGCCGGCCTGGGAGGCATAATCGGCAGGCCCAGACGCCTGAGCTGCCTGGGCAGGGGCCGCCGTCACCCCCACTGCGCCTATCATCAGTGCGGCAGCCATCACCGGGCCCACCACACGCTTGCACGTCGTCGTTGCTTCTACTGCCATGTCGCTCCTCCTCGGAAGCACGTTCCGAGAGGGGTCCATGACAGCACAGGCGTGGCATGCGTCGGTGTCGATCCGTAACCCTCGACGGAACAGGAAACCAATCCCCGCGGTGATCTGGTACTCCGACTTCCACACAAGATGTGGTCACGGTTGCGGGACAGCGCCGGATTCCCACCGACTTCCCCACATCACCCGGGTATCAACCCACCCATTGGGCTGACAGAGAAAAAGATACACCCGTCCCGACAGATGCCATACCCACCCCCCCAAAAACGCTCACCAAACGCTCATCGACACAGGCATCCACCACGGGAGTCGGGCTTGTGAGCATCCGCCTCGCGAGATCAGTGGGAGGGCTCGTCCCCCGATGAAGTCCTCTCCCCCTCCTCCGGCGGCTGCCATGCCAGGCCCAGGGGGTGCGCCGGGTGCAGGGCCGCGTCGTCCTCGGGAATCGACCGCACCCTGCCGATCGGGCTGCCGCGGTGCTCGAACCGGCACGTGACGACGCCGTGTCCCGATCCCCACACCCAGCCCCGGCCGTACTCGTCGTGAACCACGTCGGCGCCCGGCGGCCAACGCCTGCCGTCGAAGGATCGCCGCCGCCCGAACGGCCCTGGCTGGATCAGTGGGACGCCCTCGCTGACCACGGGGTCGTCACGCAGCTGGCCCTCACCGTCCAGGTCGAACAGCTCCTCCTGGGCCGAGGTGGTGAAGTTCGACACCCCGACGCCCAGCAGTCGCACTCCCTCGCGCAGGTCGAGGGAGTCGAGCATGCGCACCGCCAGGCGGGCGATCCGCTCCGGTGAGTCGGTGGACCCGCTCAACGTCACCGACCGCGACCACACCGTGAAGTCGGCCATCTTCGCCTTGAGCGTCACGGTGCGGGCGAAATGGCCGGATCGCTTCAACCGGCCACACACCAGCCCGGCGTGCCGCTCGACGATTTCCCGGCACTCCCGGCGATCGGTGAGGTCGTGTTCGAAGGTGTCCTCCACCGAGATGGATTTGGCGATCCGGCTGACGCTCACCGGGCGATCGTCCTGAGCCCGTGCCAGGGCGAACAGGCTCGCCCCGGCGGCCTGCCCCAACTCGTGCACCAGCTCCGCCCGACGGGCGGCCCGGACGTCACCGATGGTGCGAAACCCGAGTGTCTCCAAACGTTCTGCGGTCACCGGTCCGACGCCGGGAATGGCCCGTGCCGGTAGGGGTGCGATGGTCTCGGCCTCGGTTCCGGGAGCGACCAGGACGACCTGATCGGCATGGCCTCGCGACGGTTTGGCCATCTCGGAGGCCACCTTGGCCATGAACTTGCTCGATCCGATCCCCACCGAGCAGCTCAGCCCCTCGGTGCGCTCGGCCACCCTGGCCCGCAGCTCGGTAGCCATCTGGCGCAGGGCGTCGAGGTCGTCAACGGGCACTGCCCTTGCTTCCAGATCGACGAAGGCCTCGTCCAGGCTGAGAGGCTCGACCAGCGGGGAGAGCTCCCGCAGGGTTGCCATGACGACCCTGCTCGACTCCCGGTAGGCCTCGAAGCGCCCGGACAGGAACGCGGCATGCGGTGCCAGCCGGCGGGCCTGTGCCCCCGCCATCGCGGAGTGGACCCCAAACACCCGGGCCTCGTAGGAGGCCGTCGCCACCACTCCCCGGCCGCCGACCCCGCCGACGATGACCGGTTTGCCGCGCAGTGAGGGCTTGTCGCGCTGCTCCACCGAGGCGAAGAAGGCGTCCATGTCCAGATGGAGGATCGACGCCGTCGGCCTCACGACGTCACGCGGCGGTAACCGACGAAGTCGAATCCGTCACGGGGTTCACGCCGGATCTCGGCCCACACCGCGGGATCGATGGTCGGGAACCGCGCCGACCCCTCAGGGCTGCGATGCACCTCGGTGATGTCGAGCTCGTCGCACAGGTCGAGGGCATCGGCGTAGATCTGGCCGCCACCGGCGATGTAGCAGATCGTCTCACCGGCGTCCCGGGCCATCTCGACGGCCTCACGCGGGCTGGCGGCGGCGTCCACCCCGTCGGCCGACCACTGCCGGTCGTGGGTGCAGATGATGTGGCGACGCCCCGGCAGCCTCCCGACCTGCTCGAAGGTGCGCCTGCCGAACACCAGGGTGTGGCCCATCGTCACCTTCTTGAAACGGCGGAAGTCCGCGCTGATGTGCCAGAGCATGTCCTGTCCGGAGCCGATGACGCCGTTGTCGGCGACGGCAGCGATGGCGACGACCTTCATGGAATCCTCCTGACGAGCCGGTCAGACGGCGATCGGTGCGGGAATGGCCGGGTAGGGGTCGTACCCCGTGAGCTTGATGTCGGAGAGCTCGAACCCGTCGATCTCACGCACCTGTGGGTTGACGGTGAGCTGCGGTGAACTGCGAGGCTGGTGCTGCAACTGCTCGTGAACCTGGTCGAGGTGGTTGAGGTAGAGGTGGGCGTCGCCCAGGGTGTGGACGAACCGCAGCGGCTTGAGACCGGTCACCGAGGCGACCAGGTGGGTGAGCAGGGCATAGGAGGCGATGTTGAAGGGCACCCCCAGGAAGGTGTCGCCGGAGCGCTGGTAGAGCTGGCAGCTCAGCCAGGTGGGCTCCCCCTGCTCGTCTGGGGTGACGTAGAACTGGAACAGGGTGTGACACGGTGGCAGGGCCATCTGGTCGACCTCGGCCACGTTCCACGCCGAGACGATGTGCCGACGCGACCACGGGTTGGTGCGGATCTGCTCGATGACCCGGGCGATCTGGTCGATCGCCTCGCCATCGGTGTCGGGCCAGGAACGCCACTGGTGGCCGTAGACCGGGCCGAGGTCACCATCCTCGTCGGCCCACTCGTCCCAGATGTGGATGTTGTTCTCGTGCAGCCAGCCGATGTTGGTGTCCCCGCGCAGGAACCACAGCAGTTCCCCGAAGACGCTGCGGGTGTAGATCTTCTTCGTCGTCACCAACGGGAAACCCTCGCGCAGGTCGAAGGTCATCTGGTGGCCGAAGACGCTGAGGGTACCGGTGCCGGTACGGTCGGGGCGACGCACCCCCTCGGTGAGGATGCGCTGCAGGAGGTCGAGGTACACCTGCATCTCAGTGGCCTTCCAGGTGGGCGACGACGGCCGGGACGATGGCTCGCACCGCCTGGCCGCGATGACTGATGGCGTCCTTGTCCTCGGCGGTCATCTCGGCACTGGTGAGGTTGCCGGGCTGCGCGTCGGGAACGAACATCGGGTCGTAGCCGAACCCGTTGGCTCCTCTGGCCTCGGGGATGACCCGACCCTCCATGGTGGCGACCTTGGTGATCTGCGTGCCGTCGGGGTCGACGAAGGCCATCGCACACACGAAACGGCCACGACGGCGCTCGGGGGCAAGGTCGAAGGTCTGCTCGAGCAGCAGTCGAAGGTTGCGCTCGTCGGTGGCCTGCGGCCCCGACCAGCGTGCCGAACGGATGCCCGGCATCCGGTTGAGGGCGTCGACCTCGAGGCCGGAGTCGTCGGCCAGGGCCGGCAGACCGGTGTCACGGGCGGCGGCGCGCGCCTTGATGAGGGCGTTCTCGACGAAGGTGGTGCCGGTCTCGGCGGGAGCCGGGACGTCGCTCACCTCCGACAGACCGACGACCTCGACCGGGGTGCCGGTCGACTCGAAGGTGCGACGCAGCTCGACCAGCTTCCTGGGGTTGTTGGAGGCCAACACGATGCGGCTCACAGGCTCACCCCCAGGGCCTCGGACTGGACCTGTTTGAGGGTGGCACAACCACCAGCGGCGAGGTCGAGCAGTTGGTTGAGCAGATCACGGTTGAACGGAGCTCCCTCGGCGGTGCCCTGGATCTCGACGAAGTCGCCGGTACCGCTCATGACGACATTCATGTCGGTGTCGGCTCGGGAGTCCTCCTCGTAGGCGAGATCGAGCATCGGGGTGCCACCGACGACTCCCACCGAGATGGCCTGCACCGATCCGGTGATGGGTTCCCCGGCCAGACTGCCGCGCTCCCGCAGCCAGTTCACGGCATCGACCAGGGCGACGTAGGCGCCGGTGATCGAGGCGGTGCGGGTGCCGCCATCGGCCTGCAACACGTCGCAGTCGAGGATGATGGTGTTCTCACCCAGCGCCTTGTCGTCGACGACGGCGCGCAGGGATCGTCCGACCAGCCGGGAGATCTCGTGGGTGCGCCCGCCGACCTTGCCCTTGCGGGACTCCCGAGCGGAGCGCTCGTTGGTGGCGCGCGGCAGCATCTCGTACTCCGCCGTCACCCAGCCCAGGCCCGATCCCTTGCGCCAGCGCGGCACCCCCTCGGTGACCGAGGCATTGCACAGCACGGTGGTGCGACCGAAACTCACCAGCACCGATCCCTCGGCCTGACAGAGCCAGTTGCGCTTGATGGTGACCTCACGCAACTGGTCAAGTGACCGTCCATCAATTCGAGAAGTCTCACTCACGCCGCCAAGGGTAGCCGGAGGGACTGACACGAATCATGACGATGACGCGGCACCGCCACCGTGTCACTCACCTGCGTCACTCAGTCGCGCACGACCGCACGATCCCCGAAGGGATGGCGGTCGGCGTGCACCGACTGCACGTCGTGGACGAAACCCTCCATGAGTCGTCGCCCCAGCCTCTCGAAACGTTCGGCGTTACCAGTCGTCAGGAAGTAGCGGCTGGATTCACGAGGTTCGGAGTGCAGTAGTCCCGACTCAGCCATCAAGGAGTACGAGGCCCGCGCGCACTGGTGGGAGGAAGAGATGATCGTGACGTCGTCGTCGAGGACGTAGGAGATGAGCCCGGCGAGCAGCGGGTAGTGGGTACAGCCCAGGATGAGAGTGTCGCAGCCGGCCTCCTGGATCGGTTTCAGGTAGTCCCGAGCAATAGCTTCCAACCCCGGGCCGCTGGTGATTCCCTCCTCGACGTAGGGGACGAAGTGCGGGCAGGCCTGGGTCGTCAGGGTGATTCCAGGCACCGCTGCCAGTGCGTCCTGGTAGGACAAGGAGCGAGCCGTGGCCTCGGTGCAGATAACGCCGATGTGACCGTTCCGGGTGGCCAAACTGGCTCGCCGAGCAGCCGGCATGATGACGTCGATGACCGGGACGTCATAACGCTCCCGAGCATCCCGCAGCACTGCCGATGACGCCGTGTTGCAGGCGATGAGCAGGGCTTTCACGCCGTGAGCGACGAGTCGATCGAGGCATTGCAGGGCGTAGCGGCGCACCTCGGCAATCGTCTTCTCACCATAGGGCGCCCGACCCGTGTCACCCAGATAGATGATGTCCTCGTTGGGCATGAGGTCGACGACGGATCGGGCCACCGTCAGCCCTCCGAATCCAGAGTCGAAGATGCCGATCGGTGAGTCGACAACGTCGAAATCAGGTTCGGTCACGGCTGGCAAGACTACCCCGCCCTCGCCGCCAACCGGCCATCCACAGGGTTTTCACGACGTCCACATGCCGAAAAACACCCCCGGTAATGACAATGAGGTAAGGCTTGACTATCCTTTGGGCTGCACCGGGAGTTCCGACGCCGTCATGGAATCACGAAGGAGACGAGATGAGGAAGCAGATACACCGCGGCACCGCAGATGAGGAGACCATCGTGCCGCTCAGCCGCCTGGCCGCTGGCCAGAGCGCGACCATCGAGTCCATTGCACCCGAGTGTGTTGACCACATTTGTCACCGGCTCCACATGCTCGGGTTCGGACAGGGCCGCGACATCACCAAGATTCGCCAGGCACCCTTCGGTGGCCCGATGGTCTTCCACGTCTGCGACGTCCAGATGTGTCTGCGTCGAGCCCAAGCTGACATGATCATGGTCCGCCCTGTTCCACAGACCGCATCGCGCCCTGTTGTCGAGGCTCAGCTGTCCGTCGCAGCCGCCTGACAGTCCACTTTCCTTCCCAACCCTTCCTGCGCGATGACACGCGCCCATTCGAGGACTGCCCATGCCCGCAACCGTCACGTGCCACACCGATCCCACCGTCGAGCTGTCGACGGGATCACCCAAACTGACTCTGGTCGGCTCTCCCAACGGTGGCAAGACGTCGATCTTCAACCACCTCACGGGTCTGCACGCCAAGACCGGCAACTACCCCGGCGTCACCGTCTCCCGCAGCACCGGTGTGTGCCACATCGGCGGTGACGAGTACGGCATCGAGGATCTTCCCGGGACGTATTCACTGACCCCCATCTCCCCCGACGAGGCCATTGTCGCCGAGGCTCTGGATGGGACGATCAAGGGCGTCCAGGCACCTGACGCCGTTCTGGTGGTCGCCGATGCGACGGCCCTGCGCCGATCCCTGCTGCTACTCGCAGAAACCCTGGAGCGAGACCTCCCCACAGCGGTCGTCGTCACCATGGCTGACGAGTTGGGACGACGCGGCGGCAGCCTCGACACCGCAGCCTTGTCCCAGGCACTGGGCGTACCAGTGGTCTCCGTGGTCGCCAACCGTGGCATCGGCATCGGGGAACTACGTCACCTCATCAGCGAGTGGCAGACCTGGAGCCGTCCCCCCATTCCGCCGCCCACCGCAGCAGAGGAGCTGACCGGATGGGTCGACTCGACCCTTGCCAGCGCGGGGTACCAGGATCCCCAGCCCGACTCTCGCACCGAGCGCATTGACAAGGTCCTGTTGCACCCGGTGTGGGGAACGATCGTCTTCTTCCTCGTGATGTTCCTATTCTTCCAGGCACTGTTCACGTGGGCAGCGCCCTTCCAGGACGCCATCGATGGCTTCTTCGGTTGGCTCGGCGGCTGGGTTGACGACCACGTCTCCAACCCGATCCTCGCCGGTCTGCTGGGCGATGGCATCATCGGCGGCGTCGGAGCCGTACTCGTCTTCGTCCCACAGATCCTGCTGATGTACCTACTGCTGGCCCTGCTGGACGCCGTGGGCTACATGTCACGGGCAGCATTCCTCATGGACAAGGTGATGAGCCGTGCCGGGCTGGAGGGACGAGCATTCGTGGCCATGCTGTCCTCCTTCGCCTGCGCCATCCCCGGGGTCATGGCCACGAGAACCATCCCCTCGGCCAAGGACCGCATCGCGACGATGCTCGGCGTCCCGCTGGCTACCTGCTCGGCCCGACTGCCCGTTTACGTGCTGCTGGTCGGCATGCTCATCCCCGACGCCACCCGCATCGGCCCGTTCTCCGGGCGAGGTGTGGCGATGTTCCTGCTCTACCTGCTCGGCGCGGTGTCGGCGATGACGGCGGCCTGGGTCGTCAAGAAGATCACCGATCGCTCCGGCATACTCCTGCCCTTCTACATGGAAATGCCGCCATATCGGATTCCCACACTGCGCTCGGTGGGCATCGCGATGTGGGAGCCCACCAAGGCCTTCCTGCACAAGGCTGGCACCATCATCATGCTGACGACCATCGTCATTTGGGCCCTGACGACCTTCCCGATGCAGTCTGACTCCGAGCTGTCAAAAGCGGGTGTCGATCCGCGCGATGACGTCGCCGTGGCGGCCTACACCATGGATCACTCCATCGCTGCTGGTGTCGGCAAGGCCGTCGAGCCGGTCTTCGAACCGCTGGGATTCGACTGGCGCATTGACGTCTCCCTCATCGGATCACTGGCTGCTCGAGAGGTGGCCGTCTCCACCCTGGGCCAGATGGCTTCAGCCACCGACCCAGAGGACGATGCCGAGGTGGCCCAACAGCTGGACCGTTGGACGTGGACGCACGGCGACCACGAGGGCGAGAAGATCTTCACCCCGGCAACCATCGTTGCCCTCATCCTCTTCTTCGCCTATGCCCTGCAGTGCATGTCCACCATTGCCATCATGAAACGAGAGACCGGCGGGTGGAAGTGGCCGGCGGTCGCCTTCGGCTACATGTTCGCGCTGGCGTGGATCATGGCCCTCATCGGTCGTCTCGTGACGAATCTGGTGATCTGATGAAGCTTGCCTCGCGTCCTTCCACGGCCATTCACCCGGAGGCGACGGCTGACCCCGCGACCCTGCGTTGGGTGGTGTCGGGGGTGAGCCTACCCTTCGCCGGTGAATTGGTGAGCGCGCCTGGTCTCGACGAGTTCCTGGGACGGGTGCACGTCGAGGTGACGGTTGGTGCCGTCATCGCCACCGTCCTCGAGGACAGCTGGGAGCGTATCGGTGGCGACTTCCGGACCGCTCTGACGATGGCTCTCGAAAGGACCGACGACTGGAGCGGTGGACCCGATGCCCAGATCCTCGACGAAGCCGAGACCCTGAGATGGTGCGCCGACGAACTCATCGCTGGCCCTGTCGGTGCCGTGGCTGCCATGCATGGTGGGTCGATCGAACTGGTCGACGTCACGGTCGACAACGGGCAACGCACCGTCGCCGTGGCCATGAAAGGTGCCTGCCGGGGGTGTCCGGCAGCTCTCATCACCTTGCACCAGCGGCTGGAACACCAGCTCAGCCTGAGGCTGCGCGAGCCGGTGACTGTCCACGAGATCTGAGCCCTACTCCGACAACTCCACCTCGACGAGCACCTCGACGACAAAACCGAGCCACTCGTAGACACACTCCTCCTCGGCCTCCAGCTCCTCCTGGGCGACCCGGGCGACCTCGTCAGCGGTGATCTGGTCAGTGACACCCAACCTGGCCGCCATCATTCCCCGCAGCGCATTGACGGTACGAAGCCACCGCTGAGTCGTCACCGGATTCATGGGGACACGGCCAGTTCGGTGCAATGCCTCCAGATCAGTTCGCAAGGCCTCGGCATCCTCACAGCGCGCGGCGACCTCCTCGGCGTCATGACTGGCATGGAACTGAGCGTCGGCAGCGTCGTCGTCGCGGTAGGCGCTCGGCAGGATGGCGCGACGCACCTCGTCGTCCTCCTGAGGGCCGCAAAACTGGCTCTCCCAGAAGGCGAACGGGTCTGCCCCCGAACTGTCACGAGCGGTGGTGGTGCGCAACCGCGACAAGGCCTCGACGTAGTGCCCCAGGGCGATCTCGATGCCGATGGTCTCGCGGCGCTCCAGGTACCAGACCCACTGATTCCGGGTACCCTCAATCCTCATTCCTGCCCGCCCTTTTCGACCGAGGCCTGCAATCCGTAGCCATGCATGGCGTGCGCCGCGATCTCCATCTCCTCCTTGGACCCCTCGGCCACCGTCGCCCGGCCCTGGTTGTGGACCTGGATCATGAGCTGCACGGCTTTCTCGCGCGGGTAGCCGAAATACCTCATGAACACCATCGTCACGTAGTCCATGAGATTCACCGGGTCGTCCCAGACGACGGTCGTCCACGTCGATTCCTCATCGGTGAGACGGTCGGTCCGTGCCATGGGTTCCACGGTGGTTGCAGACATGTGCCCATTCTGTCACCACCGGGGGCACCTGAACCCCGCCAACGGGGACGCCCCATCCCCCTAAACTGTGGCCCATGTCGACCGCACTGTTCACCGACCATTACGAGCTGACCATGATCGAGGCTGCCATGGCGTCAGGAACCGCCGACCGCCGCTGCGTCTTCGAGTTGTTCCCACGTCGTCTCCCCGAAGGCCGCCGTTACGGCGTTGTCGCCGGCACTGGACGTGTCCTCGATGCGGTGGAGGGCTTTCATTTCACCGACGAGGAGGTCTCCTTCCTGGAGAAGACCGGGGTCGTCGGCCCGCACATGGCTGAGTGGCTGTCGAACTACCGTTTCACCGGATCCATCCATGGTTACGCTGAGGGCGATCTTTACTTCCCGGGATCACCCCTCCTCACTGTCGAGGGCACCTTTGCCGAGGCGTGCGTCCTCGAGACCTTGTTGCTGAGCACCTACAATCATGATTCCGCAATCGCTTCAGCAGCCTCCCGCATGGTCATGATGGCCGAGGGCCGCTCCATCATCGAGATGGGCTCTCGTCGTACCCATGAGGAATCCGCTGTCGCCGCTGCTCGCGCTGCCTGGATCGCCGGGTTCGGTCCGACATCGAACCTCGCTGCCGGCATCCGCTACGGCGTCCCCACCTCCGGCACCGCTGCCCACGCCTTCACCCTCCTCCACGACACCGAGGAGGATGCCTTCCGTGCCCAGCTCGCCGCCTATGGGGAGAAGACCACCCTGCTGGTGGACACCTATGACATCGACAACGCCGTGCGGACGGCCATCCGCCTCACCCAGGGACGCCTCGGCGCAGTCCGTATCGACTCCGGCGACCTGTCCATCGTCGCCCGGCAAGTCCGCGACCTGCTCGATGACCTCGGTGCCACGAACACCCGCGTCATCGTCACCAGCGACCTCGACGAGTGGCAAATTGCCGCCTTGCGTGGCGCTCCCGTCGATGGCTTCGGAGTCGGAACCTCCCTCGTGACAGGCTCGGGAGCGCCGACCTGCTCCTTCGTCTACAAGCTGGTCGCCCGCGCAACCTCGAACGACCCGGACGCCGAGCTGTTGCCGGTGGCCAAGAAGTCCTCCCACAAAAACACCGTGGGCGGACGCAAATACGCGGTGCGACGCATCGGTTCAGGTGGAACAGCCACCGCCGAGGTCGTCGGGGTGGGCCGACAGCCCACGGCCGACGCTGACGACCGTAACCTCATCGTTCCCCTCATCGTCGACGGTGAGGTCGTGGGCCGTGAGCCCCTCGAGTCGGCACGCAAGCGCCACCAGGCCGCGATTGCCGAGCTGCCGATCTCCGGACGACGTATATCCCGCGGTGACCAGGCCATTCCGACCATCATGGTGAGACAGGGCGACGACGGCGCCGACACCGTCCTCGGCGCTTCGCTCTCGTGACCGATCCACAGTGCGACACGACCTGCCGTCCTGACCACTCGGCATGTGACAAATCGGTCAACAATGGTCACAAACGAGCACCAAACGCACTGTTGACGCACGTTCGGGCTTGACTGAGACCCCACACCCGCTAATGTCCTTGGTGAGGGAAACGGCATGAAGCCGATAACCGAACACAGTCCATCTGAGGAGACCCCATGACCAAGTCCGAGCTCATCAAGGCCGTTGCCAAGCAGGCCTCGCTCACCGAGACCCAGACCAACGAGGCCGTCAAGGCTCTCACCGACGTCATCACCAGCGCCCTGGCCAGGGGAGAGAAGGTGCAGCTTCCCGGTCTGTTCACTGCCGAGGCCGTTGAGCGCCCCGCCCGCAATGGCCGCAACCCCCGCACCGGCGAGTCCATGACCATCCCCGCTCACAAGGCCGTCAAGATCTCGGCCTCCAGCACCCTCAAGAAGGCCGTTGCCGACTGAGCGACTGACACGGGTCGTTGACCCGTGACCACACATTCGGGGTCCGATGCCATCAGGCGTCGGACCCCGGTTTGGTATGTTCTACGGCCAACGTCGGCCGATCACTTCTCGTTCATGACCGCAGACAGTCGCGCGGCCCTCTCATCAGTGAAGATCTCCTCGAGCCACATCGGTGAGCCGTCCGGATGGCTGAGCGGCACTCGCCAGTTCGGGTACTCGTTGGTCGTACCGGGCAGGTTCTGGGTCCGTCGGTCCCCCACGGCGTCGGTGAGGGTGACGTTGAGGACCTTCGACGGTGTCTGGGTGAGCATGCGGTGCATGGCCAGCACGACCGCCTCCTCGGACGGATCGCCGCCCTCCAGCACGCCTCGCGCCTGCAGGATACCGATCCAGGTGTGCGTCTGACGGGCTGCCTCGGCCCGCTCATGCTCCAAGGATTCGGTGAGCAGTCCGAGTTCATTGCGCACCTCGACGTGGTCACCAGCCAGATAGCCGGTCGTCGGAGGCAGGTCATGGGTCGTCACGGAACCCATGGCGTACTCACGCCACTGCTCAGGTGCCAGCGGGTGACCGTCCTCGCCGTTTTCGAACCACAGCACCGAGGTGCCCATGATCCCGCGCTCACGCAGGTACGTACGCACCCACGGCTCGACGGTGCCCAAGTCCTCACCCACGACGAGCGCGCCGGCACGACAGGCCTCCAAAGCCAGGATGCCGACCATGGCCTCGTGGTCGTACCGGATGTAGGTACCCATGCGCGGGCCGAGACCGGCGGGAACCCACCACAGCCGGAACAGGCCGAGGATGTGGTCGATACGAATACCTCCGGCGTGACGCAGGGCAGCCCTCACCATGTCCCGGAACGGCTGGTAGGCCATGTCGGCCAGCATGTCCGGGCGCATCGGCGGCTGACCCCATTCCTGGCCGGCCTGGTTGAAGGCGTCAGGCGGGGAACCGACGCAGACACCGTCAGCAAAGAGGTCCCCGAGCATCCACGCATCAGCACCGGTTCCGGACACGCCGACGGCCATGTCACAGATGAGGCCCAGGGACATCCCGGCATCGCGCCCGGCCGACTGGGCGGCCGAAAGTTGCTGATCAGCGATCCACTGCAGCCACATGAAGAAGTCGACGCGGTCCTCATGTGCGCGCACGAACTCCGAGACGGCGCGATTGCTGGGGCGCTGGAACTCCTCCGGCCAGTCATGCCAGTCATTGCCGTACACCTCAGTCAGCGCACACCAGGTGGCCAGATCGACCAGACGGGTGCCGCGCAACCTGCGGAAGGCCTGGTAGGACAGCTTTCGCGACCCTGCCAGACCAAGGGCGTGGATGGCCTCGAGAACCGGCATCTTGGCCATCCAGGAGGAGTCACGGTCGATCGTCTCAGTGACCGCAGCTGCGCGAGCCTGGGCGAACCGAGCCTTGGAACGCTCGGAGGAGTCGAGATCTGCGAACTCAGGAATGGTCTCAGGGCGCACATACAGCGGATTGAGGAAGAGTCGGCTGCAGGGTAGGTACGGTGAGGGCTCGATCGGCGAGACGACCTGGCTGGCATGCAATGGATTAACGAGCACGTAATCCGCGCCCTGGGTCGCCGCCCAGGTCGACAGGTCGGCCAGGTCGGAGAGATCACCCATTCCCCATGAGCCATGGGACCGTGTCGAGTACAGCTGCACCGCGTGTCCCCAGACCCGGGACGAGCCCATCGATCTCGGCAGGCCGAGCCAGTTCGGGGACACCACCAGGGTCGACGTGGTGCGATGATCAGCCGACGTCGCGACGATGGTGTGGTAACCCAGCGGAAGGTCAGCCGGGATGCCGAAGGTGGCTTCGCCGATCCAGCGTTCCTCGACCTGGCGATCTGAGTTCCAGTTGTCGACCTGCCAGCACTCGCGACGGTGACCGTCCTCACAGATGATGTGGACCTCGACCCACTCCCCGGCATTGACGTGGACATCAACACGTCCCTCCTGGCCCTCGCGCAGCATGACGATTCCGGGCAGGACACGACGCCAGGTGTGGTTGGCGACCTCTCGGCACGCCTGCTCGGCCAGTTCCGGGGTCGACGCATCGATCCCGAGCCCGGCAAGGACGGCGATGACGGTCGCCTCCTCAACCTCGGTGTACTGACCCTTCCAGTCGTGATAGTCACGAGCGATGCCGAAATGGTCGGCCAGGGTCGTCAGGTGGGGATCTGTCAAGGACATGACGGCCTTTCGGTGCCCTCCAACGTCGGGGCGGGATCGATGCGGACGGGTTGTGGGGACGACGTCGTCGCCCCGTCTGGACGAAATCTACTCGGCATCTACTCGGCGTCGAGCTGGCGGACCGGACGAACCACCTGGGTACCTGCAATGGCGTCGTGGATGGTCTGGCGGGATCGCTGCCACAGCGGCATGAGATAACTGAACGGGGTCAACAACACGAGGACCTGGTTACCAACCTCCACGAAGGCCCAGGCCGTGGCACGGACAAGGGCACGCCACCACACCAGTCGGCGATGGTCCTTACCCTGGTTGATGATCACCACGCGCAGCCCGCAGACGAGCTGACCAACCGACCCAGCGCAGGTCGCCAGCATGATGAACTGGTAGATCGCCTGGGCAATGATGACGGCACCCACAAGACTCGTCATGTCATTGACGAACCCTGCATCGCTCAGCGACTGGGTGGTGATGACATCCGATGGGCTCGCCCCTGCGCTGATCTTGCGCATCGATTCGTTGAGGAACGCCTGGTAACTCGCCATGATGCTGGCGATCTTCTCGTGCATGGTGATGCCGACAACGGTCCACACCAGGACGAAATCGATGACGGTCGACAAAGCCCGCCACCACCACCCGGCCAAGGGCACACCGTCAGCGGTGGTGCCCCACTTGTTGCGCGGCGCCGCCACGTCTGCGTTGCGCGGCGCAGTCGTCATCTGGCGCGGGGACGACGGCACCCGCGAGACCGGGGCCAGTGTCTCAGGCACATGACCGGTGGCATGACGCGGTTCGGGTTCGGGCGGGTTTCGCAGATTGCGGGTCCAGCGTTCGCCGTCCCAATACCGCTCCTGCTCACTTCCGGCAGGGTCGGGATACCAGCCCATGGGGGGAGGAGTCGCATTCGTCACCGGTCCATTCTCCCACGATGGGCCCATGATGCTAATCACGTCCGCTGGCAGCTGGACTCGCCGTCATCCGTGGTCAGGTATGTTGCCGGCCACGTACACTGGTCCACCATGAGCACACAGGTGGCACCAGGTTCCAGCACGGCGGTCGAGGAGAAGGCTCGCCCATCCTTCGATGACGGTGACGCCGAACGCTTCTCCCACTACGTTCCGAAGGCCAAGCTCACCGACGCCATGGTCAACGGCACCCCTGTCGTCGCCCTGTGCGGCAAGGTGTGGATTCCCTCCCGCAATCCGGACAAGTTCCCCGTCTGCCCGGAGTGCAAGGACATCTTCGAGTCGATGACGCGCTGAGTCACCCGACCCGGCGTCCCGCCGTTTCCGTCACTTCGGAGCAGCGCGCGTCGGCGTCAGGACGCCGCCAACCAGGCGAGGGCCAACTCGTAACCCTTCAAGCCGAGGCCGGCAATCGTCCCGGTGACGTGCGCCGAGACCACACTGTGGTGACGAAACTCCTCCCGGGTGGCGATGTTGGAGATGTGCACCTCGATGCAGGGTGCCTCCACCTGGGCCAAGGCATCAGCAATCGCGATGTTGTAGTGGCTCCAGGCAGCCGGATTGATGACGACCGGGATCCGATCGTCAGCAGCTTGATGTATCCACCCGATCATCCGCTCCTCGGAGTCGGTCTGACGCACCTCGACGTCGAGCCCGAACTCGCGACCGTACTCGATCAGCCGAGCCGTCAGGTCATCGTGGGTCGTCATCCCATAGATCTGTGGTTCGCGACGGCCCAGTCGTCCCAAGTTCGGGCCGTTGAGCACCAGGACTGGCTTGCTCATACCTGATCCTCCGGACGCTTCTCGTCTTCCTTGATGCGACGATCACCATACCGGATGTCAGGTTCGAGGAAGAGCGGGCCGACAAGCGGTTCCGCAACACGGACGGCCACTTCCGCATTGTCGATGATGCGTGCCACCTCGATTGCGGAGTCGCCCGGGTCGACGGCGATCTTGGCAGCCAGCAGGATGGTGTCGGGACCCAGATGAACCGTCTTCATGTAGATGACCGAGTCGACGCCGTCAGTGCTCACGAGCGCGTCGTGGATGGCCTTGCGCGACTCCGGAGTCGCTGACTCCCCCTCCAACAAGGACTTCATCTCTCGGGAGAGAATGGCTGCGACGGCAACCAGCAGGACGCCAATACAGGCCGATCCGATGCCGTCGAAGATCGGATTGTGCGTCAGGACGGTGAGACCGACACCGAGGAAGGCGAAAAGCAGACCGAGAACGGCAGCCGAGTCCTCCATCATGACCACTGGCAACTCCGGGGCCTTGGTCTTGCGGATGTATTGCAGGATCGTCATGCCTTCGCGATATGGCTTGCTCTCCTTGAGAGCGGTGTGCAGGCTGGCTCCCTCGGCACATGCCGAGATGACCGTCACGACCAGCGGTACCCACCACCACTGGGAGTCGAGCAGCTCGTCAGGCTTGCCGGCGAGGGTGTCGCGGATCTTCTGGTACGACGAGCCCAGGGCGAACAGTCCACCGACGCTGAAGATGACCACGGCAACGATGAAGCCGGACAGGTAACGGGCCCGCTCGTAGCCGAAGGGATGGTCCTCGTCGGCCTTCTTGTGCGAGGCCTTGCCTCCGACCATGAGGACGACCTGGTTGGTGGTGTCGGCCACCGAGTGAATGGCCTCCGCAAGCATCGAGGACGCGCCCGACAGCGCCCATGCCAGGGCCTTCGTCGCCGCAATCGCGAGGTTGGCAGAGGCAGCGGCGACGATCGCCTTGCGACCCTCGCCCTCCTTCCTCGGCTTCTCTGCCTCGTCCGACATGTCAACCACGCAAGACTGACTCATGAATCTTTTCCAGACGGTTCAGTCCAAGGGACAGGTAGACGGCAGCGAAACTTCCCTGCAGCAAGAGGGCAACGTAGCGGTCCATCGAGGAGGACCTCTCATCAATACCCAGCGGCAGAGTGACGCTGCGCACCGTCACGTCGTGGACGCCACAAAGCTGCTCCAACTCTCGACGAACGGCCTCGTGCTCGGCCTCGGCGTCATCCATGACGACAAGGACCGGTCGACGCGATTCGCCATCGACATCGGGATCGGCAAACGGATCTCGTCTGGGAGCGGATTCAATGATGGGGCGCAGGGCGGCGGCGTCAGCCGACAGCGCGATTCGGCCCGTTGCCCGACGCATCAACTCGGCCAGGCGACGAGAAGCTCGGGCAGCCAGTACCGATCCGCCCCAGGTCAGGGGGTCGGCGTCAGCGAGGGCACAGGCCAGGTCCTTGGCCTGGTTGACCGCCAGGTCGCGATGCGGTGAGGCCAATTCGGCCACCATGTCCGCCACGCGAGCAACCTGGCCCGGATCGACGGCAGGGCCGAGCCCCAGATCACCCAGCACTGCCAGCGCAGCAACTGCGGCTGACATGGAGTCCTCGGATGCCATCCTTATGCGGGCGGTGTCATGGTTACCGGCGACATGCCAGGACTCGGTGTTCTCGGTGGAGGCGAGGATGATGGCGCTACCGCGACGCCGCGCCTCCGCCACCTGGGCCGCGCATCGTCGGTCAGCATCGAGGACGACCACGAGGTCCAGCGGGCCCACCCATGCCGGTAGACGTCGGAAAGGCCATGCAACGAGGGGCACCGGACACACCGGTTCCAGAACTGAGCGCACCAGACGGGCTTCCGGACCGACGACGAGGACTCCCCTGGGTTGTCCCCATTCACCGACGGTTCGACGCACCTCGTCGAGGTCGGCCGCGTCGCGACGGATACGTGCACCGGAGCTCGCCAGGTGTCGCAGAACCCCCTCCGTCAGAGGGTCGAGCGGCGCGTCGAGACGTGAGTCGTCGAAGGTCACTGAGGTCTCATCTCATGACGGCGAGTAGGTTCGAAGGCCTCGGTGTCCTGAGCGTCAGCGGTCCTCGTCACCCCGCGCTGGCGGGCGGCGTCCAGGCGAAGATCGGGAACACCGTCGCGCACCAGGAAGGCCAGCCCACAGGACGGTGAGGAACAGACGAGCTCCCCACTGTCGAAGTCAAGCGCGAACCGGGAGTGGCATGCCGGGCAGGCCGCCACCTCCAGGAAAGCCGGTGAGAGGTCGAGTGCCTCAGTGGCCAGCGGTAGATCAGGCATAACCGTCATCCTAATGGCTTGAGACGTCGTGGCTGGCGTCCGTGATCACCGACAGGTGGCCACGACGGCCCAGAACATGAACCGAGGCCGGATCTGGCTCGGGGAGGACCTCGTCTTCCAGCATTCCCACCTCGCGCACCGCCGCAGCTAGGGCCATGAGGTCGTCCACCGCAGGCGTCGGGGCGGAATCGTCGATGCCCGGGAGCCTGATGACTTCCCACCCCACTGGGGCTGAGAGGACTTCGGCGTGCCCAGCACACATGTCGTAGGCGCCGGGTTCACGGCCGGGTCCCAAGGGGCCGAGGACCGCGGTGCGCTCGGCATACACGTAGGTCAGCGTCGCAACTGCTGGTCGGGAACATCCGGGTCGAATGCACTCTCTCACTCAGGGCACGGTACGCCACGGCCCTGTTTTCCCCGTGATGCCACGCGGGTACCGGCGCATCCGCAATACAGTGGTCCCATGTCCAAGCGTCGAAACCGTCATGGCCGTGGCCAGCGCGGGCCAGTCGTCCTGCCGCGCGCCCATGGTGGGCGTATCGACCGCATTGACCCCACCAACGCTGAATTCTTCACGGCATGCCTGGCCGAAGCCATCCACCAGGTGCAGTGGTCGTGCCCTGGGATCCTCGACAACGTCGTCGTAGGGGCGGAGGACGTTCCCACCATGCCGGACTGGACCGAGGGACGGGTTCCACTGTCGTCGGCAGTCGAAGGCAGCGATGACTCCTCTGCTCGGGTCGTCATCTATCGGCGACCCCTCGAGCTGAGAACCGCCAGCCGCAGTGGCCTGGCCATCCTCGTGCATCGCACCTTGGTCGAGCAGTTGTCAGCCCTGACCGGCCTTCCGGTGGAGAAGATCGACCCCAGTATCGACAACTGAGGCCATCGGTTGTCAGCGCAACTGTGGATCGACGTCGACGCGGCGTCCGTTCGTTGAGGTGGCGACGGCATCCAAGGGCACGACGGCCAGACCGCTGTCAGACACCACACCACCGACGAGTGGGGCCGACCCGGCGATGTGCAGGTGGCCTGCGGCTGGAACCTTCCCTGACCACGTGGAACCGGCCGGAACCGTCCCGTTGACAGTGGTCTTCTTCCCGCCGTCAGTTGTCAGGGTTCCTGTGAACGTCACGGCTTCCTGACTGGGATTCGACAGCTGGAGGGTGCCGCCGGCGCCGAGGGTCTGTTCGAGCACCTCGCTGGGCGAGCCGGGTCCGACGAGGGCGAAGTCGGTGGTACCGTGCTTTCCCTGCACGAACAACCTGGCCACCAGTGGATCGTGGGCCGACAGCGTGAGGCCGACGGCCTCTCCTGCCAACGCCTTCGACAGATCGACCTGAATCGTCGAGCGCGGATCGATGTCAATCTCGTCAGCACCGTCAGGGATGAACGATCCGTGTCCCGCCAGTGCCGTCACGGACACGCTCAGCCGGGTCGTGCCGGGGTTGGAGACGACGAGGGTTGCCGTGGGTACCTTCGCCGGGACCGCTGGCACGTAGACGGTCTTGGCTGCGGGCGCCATCACGATCGTCTCGCGACCCTTGGCAGCCCAGGTACGGGCTCCGACGACGACTCGTCCTTCCCTCGAGTCGATCAGCGCGGTGACAGGGGCGGTGTCGTTGTCCCACACCGACAGCGGCAGCACCTTGGTCTGCCCGGGCGACACCCGGATGCCACGCATGCCGGCGGTGTCGATTTCTCCCTTGGGACCCAACAAGGTGACGTCGACAGTCGCCGTCCGCGTGTCCGCGTTGACGACCACGAGGTCCGAGGCAGACGGATTGGTGAGGCTCACCGCGCCACCAGTGGCCGCTCCCACGCAAGGAACCCAGGCCGTCATGCCATTCTCGGTGGCCAGGGCCGATCCCGTCGGAGCACGCTGCCCTGCCGTGGAACGAACGAATCCAGCCGAGTTGTCGATCTTCGTCACAGCAGGAACCGAGCTCTCGGACAACTTGTCCGCGGACGTACCGACCTGCAGACTGCCGCCCATGGAGCCAGCGGCGAGGCTGGCCTTCCCCTGGGAGGGCGGGCACACGAGGGTGCGCCCGGACGAGACGAGCTGAGCCGTCGGCGCCGTGCGTTGGGACTGCGGAATCGCTGTCGACAACAATGAGAGCGCCACGGCCACCACGGCCAGGGTCACTGCCCAGACCGGCCCCCTCCAGTGCTGCCCCATCTTGTCGTCTGTGGTCGGCCTGTCAGCTGCTGATGCTGTCGACGGGTCGTCGTGCCTGTCAAGGTCATCCTCATCGGCAGTGGCGACATCGTCAGGATCCATGGCTCGGGCAGGGCGGCGAACCGCCGGCTGGTCACCGACATCCTCAGCATCCACAGCTCGTCGGGCACGACCAGCCTCGACTGGTTCGGCCTCGAAGATGTCCTCGGGCTCCTCGTCATCGGCAAGGGCGCGGCGCGGACGGTCGCTCATGACTCCTCCTGGCGACGGTGACGGCGCGCCTTACGGCCACCAGCACGGACGGAACGGCGCGGGGCGACGGCACGGCTGCGCTGGGGGGCCTGGGGGCCGGCGGCGAGCATCAACACAACGAGAGCCACCAACTCGATTGCGCAGGCCCATCCCTGGGTCGGCATCGACCAGGTCAGGTCGCCACGAGCCGAGCCGACCTGGTAAGACTCCCCGATCCCGTGTTGGGGCGCCGGTTCGAGCTGGCTACCACCCACCTCGACCTTCCAGCGGTCGTCACGGGGTTCGAGGATCGTGAGGGTTCCTGACGTGGTGACCTTTCCGGCGACTGGCTCCTGGTCTGCGTCCACTGCACTGATGACAGCCCTGGACGGCTGCCCATACACCGTCCAGACGGTCGTCGTCGGATCCGTGTTGGCAGCCGTCAGACCAGCCGCGTTGCCAACCTGGGCTACGACGTCGGCTCCTGCCCCGCGCAGCCACAGATGGCCAATTCCCAGCGAGGAGAGCCGACTCGCAAGGTCATCGGGGACAGCACCGGTCGCCACAGCCAGAGCAAGGTCAGCAGCTGGATTGGCAATCCGGCTGTCCGAGGACATGACGGGACGCTCGCCACTTCCCCAGCTCGGGTTCTGGGCGTCGACGAGGTTCCAGCGGGCATCGCTGCCATGCACATTCACCATGAGGGTACGAGTCTGGCGCGGCGAGCCTTCCACCGCAGCGACATAGGCAGGACGCATCTCGTCAGTGATGGTCATCGGGCCCCGAGCGCCACCTACCAACCACCAGGCGCCACCTGCGGCGACGGAGACCGCCATCACCCAGGGCAGAAAACGATTACCGAGACCGCCGAGAAGCTCTGCCAAGGTGGGGGACTCATCAGCGGGATCATGATCGACCTCAGCCCGCGTGAGTGAGTCCGACTGACATGCTGCTGCGATGAGCACCAGCAGAACGCCGACACCCATGAGCTGCCACGGCTCAATGGCCGGATGAACCTGCACACCCCAGACGTCAACCAGGATGCGTGACCCAACACCGGCAAGGACGAGGCACACCAGGTAGACGAGGATGAGGGCCAGCACCCGGCCCCTCGGATGCCCGGTGCGGGATCCGACGGAGGCAGACCGGTCGATGACCAGACGCCACACTGCCCACAACGCGGCGATCCACACCGGGATCATCGCAATCAGGGTGAACGCGGTCGGAGCAACGCCCGGAACGATGGATCGTCCGACCAACAACCACAACCCGGCCCGGGTCTCGACGACAGGGCTCAACAGCGGCTCGGCCCCAGTCACCATCCGTCCGGGCTCACTGAACAACCGTGGAATCCACGGCGAGATGACCACGAGCGGTCCCACCGCAACGATGGCTGACAGCAGCGGACGACGCGGCCGAGTCATGAGGATGCCAACAGCAACCGCCAGCGGGTAGAGCCACAGCGCAGGGACCAGGCTGATCGCCAGAGCCGACCACAGGGCCAGGCCACCTGCCGACGAGACGCCCCCGACACGACGGTTACCCACGCCAGCACCGCGCAGTCCGGCGACGTCAACCGTTTCGGGGTTCACCAGGCGCCAGGTGTGCAATGCCATGTGGGGAAGGATGACTCCCAGTACCAGGGCCGTCACCGAACCGCGCGCCAGGCCTCCGGTGAGGATCGGTAGCAGTCCCCAGAAGCTGGACAGAAGCACCGCCGTCACGCCGACGCCGATGACGCGACGGCAGAGGCGGTGCGCGGACATCGCGGTGAACAGCGGCGTCAGGACGAGCAGGATGCGGACGAGGACTTCTGGCTTGCCAATCGTCAGGACCGACCCGAAGGCCGGCCAGGCAAGCCACGGGGCATTCGCCCCCGTCACGCCCGGAACAGCGGTGAGCCAGCGGTGCCAGGCGTCGGACAGATCGCGCGGGGCCGGAGCCAGCCATGTCGAGGTCACACTACCCGGCCCATACAGGCCACGGCAGGCAATGAGCCCGCACAGCACCATGAGCCCGACCATGACGGTGTACGGGTTGACGACGAAGTGATGGTCACGGGCGGTGAAGTCGTCACCGGTGAGATCGTCGATCGTCGTTGTGTCATCGTTGCGCCACGGATGCATCCGGTCAGAGAGGTCCCCGGCGTAGCGGTCGACGGCGCGGGCCCACACACTGCGCCGGCTGGGCAGCAGCCGATTGGTGTTCTCCAGATCGTCGGGGTCGCACCGAGCGTGGAACTCCTCCAACCGCTGCGACATCTCGCGAGTGAGTGAACGGGTCTTCCACAGCTGCCAGCCGGCTCGCCACTCGTCGACAGCACGGGAAGGAGCCTTGCCGACCAGCAGGACGATGAATCGCCAGAGGCTCGCCAGCAACAGGGCGGCACTGGTGCGAGTCGGATGACCGGTGCGGGCCGCGACCATGCGCATGCCAGCGAGGCGGTCGGTGGCGTCCGGACGAGGGGCCAGGTTCGACTCGCGTTGCCACCCTCGACCGGCCTGACGGTGATGGATGGTACAGGTCGGGGCGGTGCGCACCACCATGCCTGCCTCGTTGGCACGCCACCCGAAGTCGACGCCGTCACGGAAGAGGGGAAGGGCGGGATCACACCCGCCCAGACGGCGCCACGCCCCGAGCCGAACGAACATGCCAGCCGTCGATCCTCCCAGGATCGGGCTGGGATCGGCCTGCTTCTGGTCGATGTCACCGCGGTCAACGACGGGAAGAACCCGAGTACCTCCAGTACTGACGCTCTGGCCCTGCTCGTCAATGAACTCGGGGTAGTTGTGACGAGCCGGCTTGAGCAAGGTCGGGTACAGGACGTCAGGGTGAGGCTTGCGTGAAGCCTCATGAAGCAGCGAACTCAACGAGTCCCGACGTACCTCGACGTCGTCATGCAAGATCCACATGTGGGTGACGTCGTCAGGAAGACGATCAAGGGCCAGGTTGATGCCTTGGCCAGGCGTGGTGTCAGCGCTGGCCGTCACGAACTCCTCCAGCAGCCCCTCCCCGACAGCCTCTTCGAGCATCTTCGTGGACCCGTCGGTGGAACCCAGGTCAACCGCGATCTGGACGGCGGCCCTCTCGTCGCTGCGACGCAGGGCGTTGAGAGTTCGCGGCAACCAGTCAGCCGCTTGGTGGACGAGCAGGATGACGGCGACCTCGTCAGCGGTGATGTCAGGGACGGCAGGCGTGCGGCGCTCGTGCGCCCATGCCCAGTCCTCCGGATCGGCCCGCACCGATGGGATGACGGGAATCGTCCAGTCCGTGAGCCCCTCCACAGTGCGTGGAGCATCGCCGCGGTCAGCCCGACGGCCCTCGTCGGGCTCGGTCCGCGCAGAGTACTTCTCGTCACTCACCTGGTAGGCCACCTGTTCGTTGACGTCTTGGAGCTCGGCGTGCACGTCACATGTACACGATTGATCATCACACACATCAATCGCGCCGACGGTAACTCCGGGCAGACAGGGAATACTACCGGGCTCTCATCACCGTAGTCTGACGCGAGAATGGTCACGCCCGCTTGCGCAGTCGACGCCTCTCCATCTCGGACAACCCGCCCCAGATTCCGAACCTCTCGTCGTTTTCGAGGGCGTACTCCAGGCACTCCCGACGCACCTCACAGGACTCACAGATACGCTTGGCCTCACGGGTGGATCCGCCCTTCTCAGGGAAGAACGCCTCCGGATCGGTCTGGGCACACAAGGCCTTGTCATGCCACTCCGGCTCGTCGTCACCGCCTCCGGCAACCAAAGTCAGAATCTCGTCCATGGGGGAAGCTCCTCGAGATCAGACGCGGCGGGTTCCGCGCCGATGCACAAACTACACGTGTGAGATTCAGCGCGCGACTCCATCTCGGGAAAACCCCGCAACTACCGGCGTGTCGCATCGGGGATCATGGCAGAGGTGTGGTTGATTCTCACCGCCATTCGCGGTCGTTCGACCACTGGTGGCCCTCTGCGTCGCCTCCGACCTGTTGAGATGTCGAATCGCTCGACCACTTCTGAGCGTTTCTGGTCTGACCAGGGTCCCATGCGGATGCGCCTTCGCCACTCGCCGCATCACCGGCCCTCGTCCAGACCGCACCGACACCCTCAGGCCAGCTGAACTCCTCCTGAGCGGGGATGTCAGCCTCCTGGGTGACCGCGAGTTGACCTGCAGGTTCCAGCTTCACACCCTCCGCCTCAGATTCCACGTCGGAACCCTCGGCTTCGTCAGAAGTGGCTGCCTCCGGCCGCGTCAGCACCAGCAGTACCCACGCAGCCAGGACCTTGATGGCAATGGCCAGAAGGTCACCGAAGAGCCCCAGGGACGCCCCCAGAACTCCCCCAGGACCATGAACGGGAGCGAGCAGAGCAAGGATGAGGTCGAATCCGGCAGCACTCGCCACGATGAGAGCAGACACCTTGCCGAGCAATTCGGCATGAGGAGTCGCCGGACGAATGAACCGGCACACCAGGACCGCGGCCAGCAGCAACAGGATCATGCCGATGCCCAGCGAACTTCCCGACAAGCTACGAGCCATTCCGAAAAGGCCGCTGTGCTCGTGGATCATCATCGTGACGGCCCGCACCAGGAAGGCCACGAGAAATCCGATACTGACGACGATGACGGTCCATGCAATGGGCTCGCGGATTTCCCGGGCGTTCTTCACGCGAATCGTCCTCCCGCCTGGGCAGCCACCTCAGCCACCAGAGCCTTGACCTGCTGGGAGTGGGAGAGCGGCACCACCAGGGTGGCACGGTCGGTGCTCACCACGGCCATGCCGTGCAAACCTGCCACGGCAAGCACGGTATCAGGACGGTCGTTGATGAGCAGATTCCCGGCTGAGTCGACGGTGACGGTCATACCCGTCACGTTGTTACCCCCACCGTCCTCAGGCAGGTGAGGGGCCAAGGCCTCATAGGAGCCGACGTCGTACCACTGGATCTCCAGCGGAATCGCAGCGACATGTACTCCGCATCCGCCGTGGGAGGCCGGTTCCATCACCGCGATGTCGACGGAGACCTTCTCCATGAGCGGGTACACCTCGGCGATCCGGGACGGATCGGCGACAAGCTCGTCAACCTGGTGGCGGGTCCGGGGCTTGAGTTGGGACACACAGTTCAACAGGGTCGATGCCCGCCAGACGAACATGCCGGAGTTCCACCAATACTCGCCTGAATCGAGGTATTCGCGGGCAAGCTCCGGGCTGGGCTTCTCAACGAACTCGAGAACCTTGTAACCACGAGGATCCGAATCCAGCGGGCCACCCCGGTGAAGGTAACCGAAACCGGTGTTTGGCTCGGTGGGGACGACGCCGAAGGTCACCAAGGCGGCAGGGTCGTCCGTGGCGAGATCGAATCCGTGTTGCAAGGCGGCGCGAAAGTCGTCAGCAGGACGGATGATGTGGTCAGCCGTGACGACAGCCATGACGCCGTCAGGATCGCGGTCAGCGATGATGCCAGCCGGCCATGCCACGGCATTGAGGGAGTCCCGTCCGACCGGTTCACCGAGGATGTTCTCAGCCGGGAGCTCCGGCAACAGCTTGGCCACGGTATCGGCATACGAGGCGCCGGTGCACACCAAGATGTTGGCGTCCGGAACGAGACCGGCCACCCGCTCGTAGGCCATCCGCAGCAGGCTCATCCCGTCAATGAGCTCCAGCAGCTGTTTGGGCTCTCCCTGATGAGACAGTGGCCACAGGCGCGTACCGGACCCGCCTGCCAGGATGAGGACGTGTTGCATGTCGACAGAGTATCTGACCACACCGACGCAACCGTGTTGGACGCACCGCGGCGTTTCATCCTTCACAATGGTGGCCATGGTTTCCCTGGCCCGACCGACCGCCTCCCGCAGCTCCGACCCGCTCACCGCCCTGTGGCGTCGCAGCGAGGAGGCGGGTGCGCTGCCGATCCTGACCTGGTATGACGGCACAGATCGCGGTGAATTGTCCGCCCGCACCCTGCTCACCTGGGTGACCAAGTCCGTTCACCTCCTCGACTCCGAGGGGATCGCGGCAGGAGACGTCGCGAGGTTGTCGGTCCTGGGGCAACGCCCTGGCCACTGGACCAGTTGTGTGTGGCTGTTGGCCTCCTGGTGGGCCGGTCTACGGGTCGACCTCACCGGGCAGGACGAAGCCGCGGTGGAAGTGACCGGCCTGGCCACCGACCCTGTCGGCTCCCCCGAGGTCCTCGTCCAGTGCAGCCTCACGCCATTGGCAACCCCGTGCCAGAACCCCATCCCGGGCGCCATTGACAACGCGGACGTGCTGGCTGGCCCTGACGACCTCGTCGCTGCACGACCCGCCGCTGCCGGGTCGGTGTGGCTCAAGGGATGTCAGGAATGGACCGGGGAACAGTTGTGTGGCGTCGCGCCACTGGACCGACCGGTGCTGCTCTCCCCGGAACGGATTCACGTCGGTGGTGGCGAACTCGTCGCCACGATCCTTGTCAGCTGCCTGCTCGGCGGCGGATCACTCGTCCTGGTCGAATCGAGCGACGATCTCGGGGCCATCTCCGCCCAGGAAGGTGCCGTCGAGGTGTGAGGTCAGTCCTCGGAACGCTCACCGAGACCGACGAGGAATCCGACTCCCCAACTCATGTGCATGATCGCCAGCACCATGGGCAGGCGGGCCCGGACGCTCGGCTCCATGTCGCGTTTCATCGCGGCCGATCCAACCCCGATGATGCTTCCGTAGCCCAGCGGAGCCGCCCATCCAATGAGGGGCCAGCGCTTCAGCCAAGGCTTGCCCTTGGCCGCCTCGACGATTCCGACGACTCCGAGGGCCGTTCCCGTCACGACCCCGGTGACGGCGATGGGAGCGGCCAGGTAACGCAAGCTCACCGAGTCGTGATGGCGACGCATGACCTCGCGACGCCACTGGCCGGTGCGGAAGAACTGCTTGGCCAACGCCTTGACGGTGGAGCGGGGTCGGTAGGTCACCCGGAGATTGGGGCTGAACCAGACTTCTCGTCCCGACTGACGCAGGCGGTAGTTGAGCTCCCAGTCCTGAGCGCGATCAAATTCGGGGCAGAAGCCGCCGACAGCCTCCAGATCCGCCTTGCGGAACACCCCGAGGAAGACCGTCTCCGCTGGCCCTTCCGGGGCATTTCCCTGGTGGAATGAGCTGCTGCCCAGGCCAAGCCTCGAGGTGTAGGCGACAGCGACGGCCTGCTCGAAGGGGGTACGGCCCTTGGCATCCATGATT
Organism: Cutibacterium nasicola; assembly: GCF_051303185.1. Lineage (GTDB taxonomy): Bacteria > Actinomycetota > Actinomycetes > Propionibacteriales > Propionibacteriaceae > Cutibacterium. Next base: position 72,769 of record NZ_JBPPGE010000004.1, read on the forward strand.
CCACCGACATTGGCCGCCCCGGTTCGCTCCAACAGCTCGACCGCCGTCGCGATGTACTCCGGGCCGAGCTCACCGTGAGCATCGACGCGCACGATGATGTCGTGCTGGGAAGCGGCCACACCGAGATTGAGGGCCTTGGGGGTCGTTCCGTCGGGATTGTCGATGACCCGAATGCGATCGTCACGTGCAGCCAACTGCCGGGCAATCTCAGCGGTGCGATCAGTGCTGGGAGCGATGGCGAGAATGATCTCCATCTGCCCCGGGTAGCCCTGGTTGAGGACACCAGCCACCGATTCCTCGAGATACCGTTCCTCGTTTCTCACCGGTATGACAACACTGACCGGGGGCGCGAGGTATGACGACATGAACGACATTGTGCCAGTTCGGAAGAAACTGTGGATCCTGCGGCACACGGGACTCGCCCGACAAGGCTCACGAATCTGCGTTGACCTGCGGCTACCGTGGAATTCATGCCTAACCGAGACACCGGGCGCGGTCCTCGCGACAAGCGATCTCGTCAGTCCGACCTGGACTGGCTGTACGGAGTCGACGCCAACGACGCCACCCGTATCGATCCGACACCTGCACCACGCAGCGAATCGGGCCGACCCCGCAGTGGGGCGGGCCGCTCGCAGGGTGGTCAACGCCCGCACTCCCGGCAGGGTACCGACCGATCCACCCGTCCAGCCCCACAACCGCGAACCTCCCGGCGTCCTGCCCCCGACCCGTACCGATCTGGCGGCCAATCGGCCCGGCGGCCCCCGCGCCAAGCCCCTCCACCTCCTCGTCCGCGCCAGCCTGCGAGTCGTCCCGCACCGCACCCCCGCAAGCGTCGGCACCCCTTCAAGACCATCATGGTGCTGCTGTTGGCGTGGCTCGTGTGGCTTGTCGCCGTACCGTCCTATGCGTTGAGCCGGACCGGAACCGTCGACGCCACCCCGGACGGTCCGCGGGGTGCGAGTCATCCCGGCACCCTCGTGCTCCTCGTCGGCACCGACGAGAGGCAGAACCTCACGACGAAGCAACAGAAGGAATTGGGTACCGGCACCGAGGGCGGCGTTCGCACCGACACCATGCTGCTGCTCTACATGCCGCCGCAGGGAAAGAACGTCCTCATCTCCCTGCCACGCGACTCGTACCTGCCCATCCCCGGGCACAATCGCAACAAGCTCAACGCCGCCTACTCGATCGGTGGTGCCAAGCTACTGGTCCAGACCATTGAAAAGGCCACTGACCTGCGTATCAACGGCTACGTCGAGATCGGGTTCAGCGGCTTCGTGGAAGTGGTGGACGCAGTCGGGGGGGTCGAGGTGACCCTCGACAAGCCGATGGTCGACAAGGATTCCCACACCAACCTTCCTGCCGGTACCCAGACCCTCGACGGGGTTCAGGCCCTGGGATACGTCCGCATGCGCAAGGCCGATCCTGAGGGTGACCTGGGGCGCGTCAAGAGACAGCAGAAGGTGGCTTCCCAGGTCGCGCAGAAGGCCATCAGCCCGTGGACCTTCATCAACCCGGTGCGTTACTGGAACCTCAACATGGCGGCCTCGGACGCGGTGAAGCTCGGCACCGACACCTCGACCGTGACCACCCTCAAGGCTGCTCGCGGACTCATGAAGGTTTCCGGCAACGACGGCATCAGGATGACAGTCCCGGTGTCGACGGTCTCGGCCTACACCTCGGCAGGCTCCTCGGTGCTGTGGAATGACAAGAAGGCGGCCCAGCTGTGGGGCGAACTGAGGAACGGTGACACCTCGAGGGTGACCGAACTGTCCTGACCTGACACCACGACGCCGCGATCGACCATCGGCTGGCAGCGTCGATTTTTCCAGTCGTACCACGGTCTGAAACACCCGTGACAGCCGTGATGGTGTGGGCAGACCGTGGTAACTCCGGGAAACCATGCCGGTACTGCCACCCCTCCTGCTCGTGAGACACGCATCTTCCGGGATCACCACGGGCGTGCCTGCTGACCGGTCACACCCCACGTGGAAACTCGTGGCGCTCATCCGTTGAAACCGAGATGTACACGTTTTCACCGGCGAGCTCTACGGTGGTGCTCATGGTTGCCAATGCCGACACCGCCCCAGGGATCGACGCCGCCCTGACGAACCTCGTCCCGTGGCAGGGACCCGTGGCCCCACGAGCCCACCTTCGCACCGACGCCCCCACCCTCGACCTGTCGGGAACCTGGCGTTTCCAGCTCGTTGGCTCCCCCCTTGAGGCACCGGAGGGTTTCTTCGACCCAGAGTTCAACGACACCAACTTCGTCGACCTCGTCGTTCCTTCGATGTGGCAGATGACCGACCCGGCGGGCGAGGCACCCTTCGGCCGCCCCACATATCTCAACGTCAACTACCCGATCCCCGTCCCGGCGCCCGACGAGGACATCGTCGTTCCCGATGAGAATCCGACCGGGTGCTACCGCCACACCTTCGAAGTCGGTGAGAACTTCACCAACGCTGAACGGGTGTTGCTGCGTTTCGAGGGAGTCGACTCCTTCTGTCGCGTCTGGCTCAACGGAGTCGAGCTGGGTTGGACCAAGGGTTCGCGTCTCACCAGTGAGTTCGACGTCACTGCGCAGCTGCGCCCCGGCCGCAATGTGCTGGCGGCAGCCGTCAGCCAGTGGTCCGACGGCACCTTCCTGGAGGACCAGGACATGTGGCGGATGTCGGGGATCTTCCGCGAGGTCACGTTGCTGGCACGCCCGCACGGCGGCATCAACGACCTCTTCGTCCACGCATCCTGGCGCGACGGGACCGGCAAGCTCACCATTGACGGACCCGGCGGCGCCACCGTCACCATTCCGGAACTCGACGTCACCACCACCTGCAACACCGAGGTGACCATCCCCGACGCGCGACCTTGGACTGCTGAAACCCCGAAGCTTTACGACGCCACCGTATCGACCGGCTCCGAGACCGTCTCCCTGCGGATCGGGTTCCGCACCGTCGCCATCGACGGGGACGTCATCACCGTCAACGGGAACAAGGTCGTCTTCCGAGGCGTCAACCGGCACGAGTGGGATCCGCACACCGGACGCACCCTCGACGAGGCGACCATGCGCGCTGACCTCGAGCTCATGAAGCGCCACGGCGTCAATGCCGTCCGCACCTCGCACTACCCGCCGAATGCCCGCTTCCTCGACCTGTGCGACGAGTACGGGGTCTGGGTACTCCTGGAGTGCGACCTGGAGACCCACGGTTTCGAGTGGGGTGGCTGGGACGGCAACCCCACTGGCGACGATCGCTGGTACGACTGCCTGCTCAACCGCATCCAACGCACCGTGGAACGGGACAAGAACCATCCCTCGATCATCGGATGGTCAATGGGCAACGAGTCCCACTGCGGTGAGGGCATTCGTCTCATGAACGACTGGGTCAAGCATCGCGACCCGTCTCGGTTCACCCATTACGAGGGTGACCACGCCCACGCCATCTCCGACGTGTGGACCATCATGTACCCGAGGATGGAGTGGGTCGAGGCCATCCGCGATCGCACCGTCATGCCGGGTGCCGAGCCTGCCCCGCAGACCGGCCGCGAGCTCGAGCTTCCCTTCTTCATGTGCGAGTTCGCCCACGCCATGGGAAATGGTCCGGGAGAGCTTGCTGACTACGAGGAACGCTGTTTCGACCCGCATTTCCACCGCGACCGTATGCACGGCGGATTCATCTGGGAGTGGATCGACCACGGCATCGACACCGAACGCGGACATGCCTATGGCGGCGACTTCGGCGAGGTGCTGCATGACTCGAACTTCGTCTGCGACGGACTCATCATGCCCGACCGCATCCCCTCACCCGGCCTGCTGGAGTTCACGGCGACGATGGGTGCGGTACGTATCGAGGTCGACGGGTCACGTTTGCGCGCCGGCGACGGCATCACCGTCATCAACCGCCTCGACTTCGCCGATCTGTCCGATCTCGAATTCGTCTGGCAACTCGTCGACGACGGCAAGGTCACCGACGAAGGTGTTCTGGACATCGGAGCACTGCCCGCTCATCAGTCCTGGACCGGATCCGTGCCGGTTCCCGACGAGATCTCCGACCGGATGGTCGTCGTCGTCGAGGCCAGGTTGGTCAAGGATACCGTCTGGGCTCAGGCGGGCCACGTGGTGGCACGGGCGTCGGGCCTGCTGATCCCTGAGCCTCTCCCCCGTCCGTGTCCTCCGGCATCGTCCCACCCGCGTCGCGACGGTAGCGGCTGGGTTCTCGGACCTGCTCGCTTCGACCGTCGTGGTCGTCTCGTGGAGTTGGGCGGGAACGGCATCGTCGCACCGGTTCTCGATCTCTTCCGCGCCCTGATCGGCAACGACCGGGCCAGCAGCCTGGCTCGTAACAACATTGGTGGCTCCGCGCTGGCTGCCGGTCTCGACCGGCTCGTCCACACCACGGTCTCGGTGCGCGAGGAGGGAGATGACCTGGTCGTCGTCACTCGTAGTGCCGCGGCAGCTGCTCGAGATTCCATGACGACGACGTGGAATTGGCGAGCCGTCCAGGCCGACGAGGGATCCGAAGGGATCCATCTCGATCTCCACGTCGAGCCTCACGGGCACTGGCCGACAATGCTGGGTCGCATCGGCGTGACGATGGGCCTGCCTGAGGAATGGACCACCGTGTCCTGGTTCGGACTTGGTCCGACCGAGAATTACCCGGACTCTCGGCGTGCCGCCACCTGGGGGCGTTGGGATTCCGAGGTGGCAGGTCTTCAGACGCCTTACGTCATGCCTCAGGAGAACGGTCTTCGCCAGGGAGCCCACGACCTGACGATCACCGGCCCCGGCGGTGGTCTGCGTATCGCTGCTGATGGCAGCTGGCCAGCCTTCGCGGTTCGTCCCTGGACATCGAAGGCCCTGTTCAACGCCGCCCACACGTGGGATCTGGAGCCCGACGGCCACACCTGGCTGACCCTCGACGCCCTCTCGGCCCCGCTGGGATCGACCTCCTGCGGCCCGATGCCGATCATGTCCCACCGGTTGTACGCCCGCCCGGTTGATATGTCGCTGACCCTGTCCCTGATCTGACCAAGGGTCTAGAAGCAGCGAACTGGCCCCGGACCGCAACAGTTCGGGGCCATCCGCGTATCGATGACTCGCTCAGGGGCGCGAGTGGGTGCGCACCTTCTCCCCCTTGGCGGCCGCCATGTCGTGCAGCTCGGTCTGGTACTTGACCATGGCGTCGCACAGCTCGGGATTCGATGCGGCAAGAATCCTCACGGCCAGCAGACCGGCGTTCTTGGCATTACCGACACCGACCGTCGCCACCGGTACACCACCAGGCATCTGGACGATGGACAGCAGGGAGTCCATGCCGTCGAGATGGGCCAGCGGAACCGGCACTCCGATGACCGGCAGCGGGGTCAGCGCGGCAACCATACCGGGCAGATGGGCAGCACCACCGGCACCGGCGATGATGACCTTGATACCGCGCTCGTGGGCGCCACGGCCGAACTCGACCATGTCCTCGGGCATGCGGTGGGCCGAGACGACGTCCGCCTCGAATCCCACGGTGAAGTCGGTGAGCACCTGGGCGGCGGGCTCCATCGTCGGCCAGTCGGAGTCCGAACCCATGATGATCGACACCTGCGGGCCCATGGTGTCACCCGCCATCCGGTGTGCGGTCCCGGCCGCTGTCCCAACCTTGGTGTCGCAACGCGGCTTGCGGCTGTTGACGGTGGTCTCAGGCATCGTGTTCTCCCATGAGGTAGGCGGCAGCATGGTGCGCTCGGCGACGAGTCGTCTCGACGTCGTCACCGAGGCAGGTGACGTGACCGACCTTGCGGCCGGGTCGCACGGACTTCCCGTACAACTCGACGCGCAGTTCCGGGTCACGAGCGAAACAGTGTTGCAGAGCCCCGGTCAGGTCCTCCTCGGACCCGCCGAGGACATTGGCCATGACAACCACGGGAGTGGTCAGGGCCGGTGAACCGAGAGGAAGGTTGAGCACGGCTCGCATGTGGTTCTCGAACTGGCTCGTCTGCGCGCCATCAATGGTCCAATGGGCGGTGTTATGGGGTCGGGTGGCCAGCTCGTTGACGACGACGGAACCATCCTCGCGCTCCATGAGCTCGACGGCGAGGACTCCGACGACATCGAGGCGCCCAGCAATGTCCAGAGCCATGGTCTGCAGCTCCACCTGGCGGTCCGAGGACATGTCCGGTGCCGGGCTGATCGTCTCGGCGCAAACCCCGTGACGCTGGATGGTCTGTGTGACCGGGTAGGCGGCTCCCTGGCCCGATGGGGAGCGAACGACGACGGCAGACAGTTCACGACGGAAGTCGACGAACTCCTCGGCGAGGATACGAATTGGCTGCTTGCCGTCGGCCAGTCCGCCGGCAGCCTCAAAGGGTTCCCCGGCATCGCCGGGACCGTCGATCTTGAATACTCCCTTGCCGTCGTAACCGCCGCGAGACGTCTTGGCGATGACGGGCCAGCCGTGCTTCTCACCGAAGGCGACGAGATCGTCGGGGGCGTCACAGACCTTCCAGGCCGGGTTCGGGAATCCCTCCTTCTCCATGAACTCACGCATGACGACCTTGTCCTGAGCGTGGACCATGGCAGCCGCCCCTGGGCGCACGGCGTACCCGGCCTGTTCCATCTCCTCGACGAGGACGGTCGGCACGTGTTCGTGGTCAAAGGTGACGACGTCACACCCCGCCGCGAAGTCCATCACGGCGTCGTGGTCGAGATGGGAGCCGACGGCGACGTCAGACATCACCTGGGCCGCGGACTCGTCAGGGTCGGAGGCCAGCAGGCGGGTGCGCACCCCCAACCCGATCGCAGCCTGGTGCATCATGCGGGCAAGCTGCCCGCCGCCAATAATTCCAATGGTGTAGGAGGTCACGACCCTCATCGTAACGGCCACCGGACACAGAACCGCGGGAGAGCTGTCCTCCCGGATCTTCCACCCGTGGATGTGCCCGCCGGATCGCTCACGTATCGGGGTCACGTCGAAGGCCGACCTGGCGTTGACAACGATCGCCCGTGGCCAAGCCGAAAGGATACAAGGCTGCTGCCACCCCAGCAGGCGGAGTGCACCTGTTTTCCCGGATTCTCCACGAGCGTTGCGGGGCAGGTGGCCGAAGCTGACCGGGCAAGGCCTTCAGGACCGACGTGTCAGGGCCAGACAGGCCAGGGTCAAGACACCGCTGAGGAGCAGGACAATCGTCGTGACGCAGATGGTGCCGCAGGCCCTATGCAGGATGTTGCGGACGTGGAAACGACGTACCAACCGCACATCCACCAACGACGACACGGCAATCATCATCGAATTGATCACAAACGCCACGGCATGGAGCTTGGACGACAACCCGAGCTGCTGCAACACGTATGGGGATGTCGAGACGTGGGCGAAGAGGGCTCCGACCCCGATCGAGAAAACCAGGGTGTACCTGACGAAGAGCTGACCGACAGCCATGCCGATCATGAACGACGTCAAGGTGAGCTGGACCGTCGCCGAGGTGGTGTCCAGATCGTGGGTCATCTGGACGAAGGTCGGCAGACACACGTCCGTTCCCAGCGGGGCCGCGGCAGGCGAGAAGGCCAGTGCGGCGAGGGGAAGTGGACACTCTCGACGTTGATGTGGACATCCAGCAGGACTTCCGGGACACAGACCGCCCGCACGTGACTCGTTCACAGTGCGAGGTCGTCCATACTGGAACCATGGTGCGAGTCGGACAGCCGCTGCGGCGCAATCATGGCGAGACGGTGCTGGTGCACTCTCGTCGTCACGCCAAGGCGCTGTCCTGGCCCGTCGTCGTCGGGTTCGTGGCAGTCGTCGGGGCTGCTGCCCTGCTCGGACTCATGACGGTCGAGATGCGAGCCCAGTACTGGCCGATCGTCGCGGCCATCGCAGCCGCACTCATCCTCGTCGGCACCGTCGTCCCGTGGTTGAAGTGGTTCACCACGACGATGACGGTCACCGATCGACGCGTGATGCTGCGTCATGGCGTCGTGGTCAGGCGAGGTCACGACGTGATGATCGACAGCCTTGTTGACGTGTCCTGGCAGGCGGGCGTGTTCGATCGGATCATGGGTTGCGGGAAACTCGTCCTCACCACCCCGTCGGACCAGATGGTCCTCAATGACGTCCCGGGTGCCCGCCGGGTGGCGGACCTCCTCGCTGACCTGACCGACGGGCGCTATGACGGCGACGAATACGGTGACAGCTTCCAGCAGCAGCCGTGGGAGGTCATAATAGCACGGTGACGTCGAGCTCCTCGCGCAGAACTCCCGACGACGTCGGCTCCTCGGATGCGGAGAACCTCGAGACCGTGGCCTCCTCACGCTCGGCAACCGCGCCGGAGAACTCACCGTCGGCGAAGTGGATCGCCGCTCCATCATCAACCGCGTAACCGGCGGGAAGAACTCCGTTGGCAACCGACTGGGCATAGATCGGGGCACGTTCCGACTCGCCGTCGAAGTGGGGACAGAACGACCCGTCGAGCAAACCCATGCCACCTCGCCAGGCACGCAGGTCACCGAAGGCGTCAGTCAGACAGCCGGAGAACCAGCACGCCGCACCGGCGGCCACCCCGGCGAGCACGACGTCATCCTGTGACGAGGTCATGCGGCGGATGACGTGGTCGACACCGTGCATCCGCCACAGCGCCATGAGGTTGGCAGCCGAACCAGCGCCTGACACGATGACGTCGGCCCGGGAAAGGCGTTCCACCGACTCCGCCGCCCCCTGCCACAGGGTCAGCACCATGGTCCGCACACCCAGCACCGAGTAAGCGGCCAGAAAACGATTGACGTAGACCGGGTCATCGGCTGCCGCGGTGGGGGCAAAACACACCAGGGGCGAGGACTTTCCGGACAGGTCAAGGATGTGACGGTCGAGAGCGGTGGGCTCACCACGGTTCGACATCGAGAAACCGCCGCCACCAAGAGCCAGGATGTGGGTCGTCATGGTCAGCAGTCTAGGTGGTCGGGACATTCAGGGGGCCGTGGTGGAACTCACCTGGTGCGCAGATGGGTGACATCTCCCGCGTTGAAGCTGCGACGTCCTTGCGAGGTCTCCACCACGATGGCACCGTTGACATCAACGTCGACGCCGACACCGTCGACAGCCTCGTCACCTCCACCGATGATCTCCGGGTCAAAGGTCAGTCGCACCGGGGCACCGATGGTGTCGCATCGCGCCACGTACTGATCCCGCACGGTTCCGGTCCCCAGCCACACCGTCAGCAACTCGTCGAGGTGGACCAGCAAGCTGGCCAACAACTCGTTCTTGTCGTGGTTCAACCCGCACAACGCCAGGGAGGTCGCCGTCGGGACGGGCAGCTCGTCGATCCCCATCGACACGTTGATCCCGATCCCGATGACGGCGTGTGGACCCGCCGGTCCATCGACACACTCCGACAGGATCCCGCACACCTTGCCACCATGATCGGCGCCAAGATCCACCAGGACGTCATTGGGCCACTTCAACGTCACCCGGGAGCGATCGGCCCCGCCGACCTCCTCGATGGCCTCAACAACGGCGAGTCCGGCCACCATCGAGAGCCAGCCCCAGTCCTGGGCGGGACGATCATTGGGCACCAGGGCAGAGATCGCCAGACTCGTTCCCGGGACATCGTGCCAACTGCGTGAGAAACGTCCTCGGCCACCATCCTGGTGATCAGCAACGAGGAGGCGAAACGAGGTCCCTCCGGCGCGGACGAAGGCGGCCATGTCAGCGTTGGTCGAGCCGGTGGAGTCGACGCACGCAACCCCTCCCCCGCGCGGCCCGGTGAACATGGTGTTCCCGGCAAGTTCGACGACGCGATCAGCAATGGCAGCAGGTGTGGAAGGCACCCGCACAGACTATCCACCCTCCGTCCCGGGAAGCGGCCCGACACCACGCTTGTCGCCTGTGATGGATAGTCTCGGCCCATGGAGATCGACATCCACACCACGGCAGGAAAGATCGCCGACCTTGGTCGGAGGATCGACGAGGCCGTCAATGCCGCATCCCCCTCGGCCATCGAGAAGCAGCACGCCGCCGGAAAGATGACCGCCCGGGAGCGCATTCTGCGGCTGCTGGACGAGGATTCCTTCACCGAGCTCGACGAGTTCTCTCGTCACCGCTCGACGAACTTCGGCATGGAACGCAAACGTCCCTACACCGACGGTGTCATCACCGGTGTCGGTACGATCCATGGTCGTCCGGTCTGTGTGTTCAGCCAGGACGTCACGATCTTCGGTGGATCCTTGGGCGAGGTCTACGGCGAGAAGATCTGCAAGATCATTGATTTCGCCGTCAAGACGGGCTGTCCCCTCATCGGCATCAATGAGGGCGGCGGTGCTCGTATTCAGGAGGGCGTGGCCTCGCTGGCCCGGTTCGGCGACATCTTCCGTCGCAACACCAGGGCCTCGGGCGTCATTCCCCAGATCTCCATCATCATGGGCGCCGCAGCTGGCGGTCACGTCTACTCCCCCGCCCTGACCGACTTCATCGTCATGGTCGATCAGACCTCCCAGATGTTCATCACCGGCCCAGCTGTCGTCAAGCAGGTCACCGGCGAGGACGTCTCCCTCGAGGAATTGGGAGGGGCCCGTACCCATTCCACGAAGTCGGGCAACTCCCATTATCTGGCCAATGACGAGGACGACGCCCTCGAGTTCGTCCGCGACCTCGTCAGCTACTTGCCGCAGAACAACCTGGAGGATCCGCCGTTCTACGATGACGGCGAGGCTGACCTGACGATCACCGATCATGACCGCAAGCTGGACGTCCTCATCCCGGATTCCGCGAACCATCCCTACGACATGCACGAGATCATCACGACCGTGCTCGACGAGGACACCTTCCTGGAGATCCACGAGCTCTTCGCCCCGAACGTCATCTGTGGATTCGGACGCATCGAGGGCCGCGTCATCGGCATCGTCGCCAACCAGCCCATGGTCAACGCCGGCACTCTCGACATCGACGCCTCCGAGAAGGCTGCCCGGTTCGTCCGGACCTGCGACTCCTTCAACATCCCGGTGCTCACCTTCGTCGACACCCCCGGATTCCTGCCCGGCGTGGAGCAAGAGCATGACGGCATTATTCGACGCGGCGCGAAACTCATCTACGCCTACGCTGAGGCCACGGTGCCGCTGTTGACCGTCGTCACCCGCAAGGCCTACGGCGGCGCCTACATCGTCATGGGGTCAAAGACCCTCGGTGCCGACGTCAACCTCGCCTGGCCCACGGCCCAGATCGCTGTCATGGGTGCCGAGGGAGCCGTCAGCATCCTGCACCGCCGCACCCTGGCCACCGATCCCGATCCGGAGGCCAAGCGCAAGGAGCTCGTCGACGAGTACGAGACGACCCTGTCGAACCCGTACCAGGCGGCTGAGCGAGGCTGGATCGACCAGGTCATCCACCCGCACGAGACCCGCGCCTCGGTCATCCGCACCCTGCGTCTGCTGCGCACGAAGCGCGAGGCGCTACCTCCCAAGAAGCACGGGAACATCCCGCTGTGAGTGGGCACGCCATGGACGATGATCCGATCAAAGTCACGAAAGGGCATCTCACCGACGAGGAGCTCGGCGCCCTCGTCGCAGTGCTGACCGAGCTCACCCGTCCGGGCCCGAACGCCTATGTGCCCGACGACCGACCGATCGCTTTCGGTTGGAAGTCCTATTGGCGCACCATCCGCGAGCCATTCATGCCCGGGCAAGCGGCCTGGCGAGGGTCCCTGCGACGCTACTGACATGGCCACGTGTTTCGTTCTTGCGTCGAAATCCCCAGCCCGGCTGCAGATACTGCGTTCCGCGGGTATCGAACCCGTCGTCATTGCGTCGGGGGCTGATGAGAGCCGTCTTCGCGGGGAGGACGCCGTCACGATGACGGCGAGGCTGTGCCGCCTCAAGGCCCACTCCGTCATCGAGTCCGGAATCCTTGAGGAGTACTCCGCGGACCGAATGATCGTGGTGGCCTGCGATTCCGTTCTCAACCTTGACGGCCGCATTCTCGGCAAACCACACACTGCCGAGCGCGCCCGGCAGTGGTGGCGCCGGATGAGAGGTCACCAGGGCGTCCTCGTCAGCGGACACCATGTCACCGTCATCGAGAACGGTCAGATCCGCGATCAGACCCGCGTCGGCCAAACCGTCGTCACCTTCGCAGATCTCACTGACGCCGAGATCGACGCCTACGTGGATAGTGGCGAACCCGCCAAGGTGGCCGGGGCGTTCACGATCGACGGTTTGGGCGGTGCCTTCATCACCCGGATCAACGGTGACCCGCACAATGTCACCGGACTCTCCCTACCCTTGCTGCGCCAGATGCTCATGGACCTCGACGTCGAATGGTCGTCGCTGTGGAATGGTCCGGAGGGTGGCCACCTGGCCTGAGCTCGTGCCGACCTGAGCGTCACTGGCGCGCGGGAGTGACGCTCAGCCGTGTCGCAGGGTCAACCCGGCGGCCTCGTCGGAGCTGGTGAACGCTCCACTCCATCCCTTCGTATCAGCGCGATTTGAGACGAAGGTGAGGGACCCGTTGGCATTTCCCGTCACCGTGAACCCTGACGCCGACAGGTTGTCGGCCAGAAAGTCGTGGACTCTGCCCGACGTATCTGGCTTCGTGAGCAGGGTGACGTTGTTGACGTGATCAACTCGCAAGGTGACAGCCAGGCCCTTGGGCAGCCGGAAGTTTCGGGGACCATGGTCACACCCCAGGTCCGCGAGGGTGTCCGCATCGGCAGGAACCGGGGTGGCGGATGCAGAAACTGGGCTTGGTACGGCTCCCTCGTGTGAGGGAGCGCACCCTGTCACGACGAGCAGTGCCGTCACTGCAAGCGCTGCTGCGGATCTCATTTCGGTGATGCTATCGCGATCCCGCCTCACAGCTTGTCGCGCAGCACTGGGCACGACATGCAGCGCGGACCACCGCGGCCCGATCCCAACTCTGAACTCGGAATCGTCAGCACCTCGATGCCGGCGGCCTCCAGACGGGCGTTGGTGTTCGTGTTACGTTCGTAGGCCACCACCACGCGCGGTGCCAACGCCAGGGTGTTGTTACCGTCATCCCACTGCTCGCGCTCGGCAGTCACGGGGTCGAGGCCGGTGTCGATGACACGCATCCGGTCGATCCCCATGGCCTCGGCAGCAGCCGTCAGGAACGGGGCAGGCTCGCCGATACGAATGTCGTCTCCGTCAGGAGTGAGCGGAACAGCCGTCAAGCTGTCAGCAATCTGGGGGTACATGACGACGGCGTCGACGTCAACCATGGTGCACACCGTGTCCAGGTGCATGGTGGCGCGCTGCTGATGAATCGGCACGGCCAGGACGGTGTGAGCCACTCCCAGCTCGAAGGCGGTGCGGGCAAGACGCTCAGCCCCCGACGGGGTGGTTCGCTCCCCCACACCAATCGCCATGACCTGCTCCCCCAGATGCATGACATCCCCACCTTCCAGGTTCTCCAGCCGCCAGCCATAGCAGTCGCTGTGTCCCAGGAATCTTGGATGGTGACGGTAGATGAGGTCGGTCAGCTGGGTTTCGCGGCGCCGTGCCGGCATCGTCAGGGATGTCACGGCCGGATGGTTACCCACCCAGACACTGGAATCGCGGGTGAAGAGCAGGTTCGGGAGCGGGTCGATGATGAAGTCCTCGGGAGCCAGCAGGCTCGTCACCAGGCTGCGGGGCGCGACGGATTCGACGGTGGCCAGTTCACCATTGGACAGGCCGGCCATGAGCACCTTCGCCAACATGTCACTGGACAGCTCCGACAGGCGTTGACACAGGTAGCTTCGCAACCCGTCGCCGTACCGCAGATCAGCGAGTAGATCGTCAACAGCCTGGTGACGGGCAACGTCGTCGTCGAGGGTTTCGCGCAGCAGATCTCCGAGCAGGAGAACCTCAACGCCGCGGTCTGTGAGGATCGACGCAAAAACGTCGTGGTCACGCTGGGCCTGATCGACCCAGGGCATCGCATCGAACAGGAGCTTGTCGTTGTTGCGCGGCGTCAGTCTGCGCAATTCGTCGCCGGGGCGATGCAGGATGACGGTCCGCAACCGCCCGACTTCGGATCTGACATCGCACGTGCCTTCTGCCATGACGGTAGCCAACCACAACCCGGGATTGCTCGCTGGCAAGACGAGTACGGTTGCGTCATGGAACCCCCCACGACGTCGGAAACTTCACACAACGACCAGCACACCAAGAAAGTCCTCGTGACCGGGGCGACGCGCGGGATCGGACGGGCGATCGCCGAGGAACTAGGGCGAGACCACCACATCATCGTGGGAGGACGCCACCGCGAGGCCGTCGAGAAGGTGGTCTCTGAACTGCCTGACGCCTCCCCCTTCGTCGTCGATCTGGCTGACGAGGAGGCCACTGCGGCGGCCGTGTCTCAGCTGGACAGTCTCGATGTTCTCGTCAACAGCGCCGGGGTGAGTGCCGCGTCTCCCGGTGAGATCGCAGCTCAGAGCCGTGAGGAGTGGCGTCGAGTGCTGGAGATCAATGTCGTCGCCGTCGCCGACCTCACTCACCTCGTGCTGCCCCTGCTGAGGGCCAGCCATGGCGACATCGTCATGATCAATTCAGGATCTGGTTTCTTGCGGACCCCGGCTGGCGGCGGCGTCTACGCGGCCTCGAAGTACGCCTTGCGTGCCCTCACACATGCCCTGCGTGAGGAGGAGCGTGGTGTCGTACGGGTGACGTCAATCCACCCCGGTCGTGTCGACACCGACATGCAGGTGGAACTGCAGGCCCAAGCCGGACGTCCCTACGACGCCGCCGAGCACCTGCGGCCACAGTCCGTCGCCGTCACCGTCCGCGCGGCCCTGGAGGCCAGCCCCGAGGCCATGATCGAGGAGCTGTCAGTGCGTCCGGTCTTCCGACGCTGACCCCCAACTTCTGTGATCATGACGGATCGAGACATGACTTGACCCCGGCGGATATCCGCCGGGGTCAAGTCATGAATGATCAGGCTCGGTAATTACCTTGGTAGACGCAGTCGAACGGGGCGTTGCCGTGCATCCGATTCTCGATGGCCGAGACGACGACCTGCTTGGCGGTGCGAGCGGCGTCCAGCGGACTGGCTCCCTTGGCGATCTCCGCGGTGATCGCGGCAGCCAGCGTGCAGCCAGCACCGGAGACACGCTCCTGACCGACGGCGGGAACCTCGAGGACCTCGCAGTCGTGGCCGTCGTAGTAGACGTCCAGGGCGGTGCCGGTGTTCAACAGGGTGCCGGCCTTGGCGATGACGACCGGAACTCCCTGGTCACCGATCTTCTTGGCAGCGTCCTTGAGGGCCTCGACCGAGGTGATCTCGTCCACGTCGGCGAGGGTCTGCGTCTCGAAGAGGTTCGGCGTGATGACGTCGGCATGCGGCAGGATCTGCTCGCGCAGGGCGTTGTCGGTGTCGAGGGCGGCACCCGTCTCCTGGCCCTTGCAGATGAGGACGGGGTCGAGGATAACCTTGGGGAACTTGTAGGCCTCCAAGGCCTCGGCGACGACGCCGATGGTCGTCGGGGTACCGAGCATGCCGATCTTGACGGCGTCGATCTGGCCGTGGACGGCGACGGCGGCCTCGATCTGATCATGAATGACCTGCGGATCGACCGGCACGAATCGGTGTCCCCAGTCGTTGTCGGGATCGAAGGAGACGATGCAGGTCAGGGACGTGCATCCGAACACCCCGAGCTGGTGGAAGGTCTTGAGGTCGGTCTGGGCTCCGGCGCCACCGGAGGCCTCGGACCCGGCAATGGCTAGTGCAATCTTCGTCACGTCGGCCAGTCTAGGAGTCTTGCCCGGTCATGTTGGGAACATCGGAAGAGCTTAAAGAGTACATTGGGCGCATGGCTGTCCGAGCTGCCCTTTACACTCGTATCTCCCAATACCTAAGCGGCCAAGCGCTGAACGTCCAGCAACAGTTGAAGGTCGGGCTCAAGGACGCCGAGCACAACGGGTAGGAAGTGGTGGCGGAATATCAAGACAACGGCATCACCCGCCCGAGCAAGGTCAGTAAGTCACGCTCACCGCCTGATCCACCTGCTGGGACTTGGTCGGACCTGATCGCAACCGGATCGCCTGCTGGCTGGTCGCGTTGTTCATTGCATCAACGCGGAACACCTGTTCCGCCCGGCGCGATCGGCCAGTCAACGCCGAACTTTCGGGGTGAAGACACCTAGGCCGACCGGCCAGCTCCCGGCAGGCACCACAACAGCAACTGGCTCCCGCTGCCACGCAAGCTCAGCGGGGCTGCATGCCCAGAGTAAATCCAGACGCTCAGACAGGTTGTCAAACGGGCCTACGGGGCGAGGCAAACCCGCTGCGAAGGTCAGCGGCATCGACCTTGCCCAGCCCCACGGCCTGGGCCAAGTAGACAATCAGATCCTCCACCCGATCTGTGTCTGCTCGTCCATCCTTGCCAGGCACGGAAGCTCGATAGAGTCGTAGAGCACGCTCGTCGTGGCCAAAGACAACGGGTACCTCATTCAGGGCGGACGCCAGCTCCGGACCTCCCTTGTCGCGAGCGAGTCGCCGCACCAAATCGAGCCGCAGATCGGCGAGCCTGTCGCGTCGCCCGGAGAACCGCTGCCAGCTCGCTACGCCCAGGGACGTGGCCCCGCCCGCAACTGCGCCCCCAAGGATGGTTATCCAATCGCTCATAGTCGCCACTCTACGCAGAGGTGGTGCTGGAGGGTAACGATATGGTTACCAGCTGCGTGCCCGACCACTCGGCATGGCGGGGCCGCTCGGCCCCGCGTGTAGTGGCGCCACCGTGGCTGGGCCAGACTACGGTAACAGTGGGGAAGGCCGCGAAGATTTTGGACTCCAAGTCGTCCGTTAGGTTGGCGAAGCCCCCGAGGTTATTTTACCCGTCCAGGCCCGCCGGGGAGTGACCACGACACCGTTTGAAATTGACGGAACCGCCCATGGCGGCGTCAGGACTCGTCATTGACCCGTCACCTCAGGTGGGATGAAGTAGTATGCGGCAATCAGCGTGTCCGATCTGGCTGACCGGGATGCGCATGTCGCGGGGAGCGGCCAGATGCTCGATCGACAGTGACCTGACCGTCGACATGACCTCGTCAGTAGGTCCCTTCCGGTTCGTCCACGGTCCTTTGAGTTACTTGGGGGCTACACGTGTCATAAGGTCCTCAAGGGATGCCCCCGTGAGGAGTCGCATAGCGGCCTGCGCCCCGGAGTGCCGGTACCCCCTCGCCTCGAAGTGCGCTACGTATCGGTCTTGCCAGACCTTCACAAGTTAGGCTACTTCCGGTTCGCGCATAGCCAGCACCATGAATTCGAGACGCCCCCTGGCTTCTATGACTTCGGCGACCATCCACCGTGTCAAGACATCATCCTCACTCTCGTCAGGAAGTGGCACCTCTCGGGCGAGGGGGACCGTGGTGCGAACCCGGCGACGCCGGATCCCCTGGGCACGCATCACCTGCGCGACGCGCTTGTGGTCCACCCTAGCCTCGGGGGCTGCGCCGTCGCGTTGTTCGTCCGCACCCTGTTGCCCACGTCCTCGACCCACAACGCGAGCGTTCCCCGGACGACGCAGGTCAGCGGCGACCTGCTTCAACGTCGCGTCCGGGGTGGTCTCTTACAAGTCAACGGCCGGCTGACGAAAACTTCATCGAGTAATTCTTCCTGGCCATGGTCCTGATCATCTCGTTTCCTCCAGCCCATGCTGGATTCCACATTCCCACAACCCGAGGTCAAGGCCCGGAGCCACTTACACCGTTTGTAGGACACTCTGAAACCTACGGGTTGGGGCACTTGATAACCGCACCAAGGCGGCTGTGCCGCCAACTCGACCAGCGCGGTCATAAAACTTGTCGGAAGGCTGCCGTGTGGATGGTGTTGGGGAGCATGGCGGTTGTGGTAGTTCGGTAGGTGCACAGGGTCGCCTTTGGGAAGGTCCATGCGGTGGAAGTTGGATGCGATCGGACCCAGGTGACCAGCTCGTGGGGTTGGAGAATTGGTCCGCGGAAATGGAGCAGTGACGCGTACCAGAGGTCTCGCTGACTGATGGGTCCTTCTCTGTGGGCGTCGGGGCCGAGTTCGCGGCCGAGGGTATGCGTTCGGAACTGGTCTGCATCCCCGCCGGTCGGATCAAGGACGGCGAGGACGCCACCGGGTGTCAGCACGAGTTGTTCGAGTCTCATGGTGAGGGGAGGGTGCTGGGCACAGGCTCGGTCCAACGCGCGTGCGCACCTCATAGCGAGGGGATCTCCAGGTGGTACGGGTCGTCGGTTTTCCAAGGCTCTGATTGTGATGTGTGCGCAACCTTGGGCGCCGCTGCGGAGGTGTGTGGGGCCGGCTAGATCCACCGCTGTCTGGGTCAGGGAGTCCAGTGCCTGAGTGGCTTCAGGTGGTGGCATCAGCACGATGCTCAGCGGCCATCGTTCTGCCCCTTGCCGCGGCGAAGGCTCGCTGGTGTGGTGCCTGTTCAGCACTGCCTCCTCGCCGAGAGCTTGCAAGACGCGGACGTTCACGGCCGGGGGAATCTCAGTGCTGTCACTGGATGGCTCCAACGAATCGGTTGCGCAGGTCGTGGAGGTCGTGGCACACCAGGTCGGCGTCGGTGCGTCCTCCCACGGCCGCGACGACCATCCCGGCAGCGCGTGCTGCTGCAAGGCCCGGCTCGGAGTCCTCGACGGCCAGAGTATGGGCAAGAACGGCCCCCACAACGCTGGCTGCCCTGGATGTACCCGACGGGGGCCGGTTTACCGTGCTCGACGTCTTCGAACGTGACCAACAGGGACGGAGCAAAGCCCGCTGCGCCGAACCGGGCGAGGGCGAGCCGACAGGGAGCGTTGGGGACGACGCCCCATGTCATCGAGCGGCCTTCGAGCCAACCGACAAGCTCGTGGCCTCCGGTGACGGGTCTCACGGTGCCCAGCTGTGTGCATTCGGCATCGAGCTGGTCGGCGGCCATCGCCCGGACCTCTTCCTGGCACAGCTGGGGCAGGAAGTGCGCGACCGTTGAGGCCACGTCCCTGCCATGGCAGTAGGCCAACACATCAGCGGGAACGATGCCGTTGCGACGTGCCCATGCGGTCCAGATGGACTCCACGGCTTCGGTGGAATCCACCAACGTTCCGTCCATGACGAGTAGAACCGCCCGGATCCCGATGAGCAGCGCGTCACGCGCCATGGTCATCCCCTGCCTGGCCGTTCAACTGGCGGCACACGCTCGCCGTGACAGTCATCCCACGTGTGGTGAGTACGGCCCAGATTCGGTTCCACAGATGTGTCATGACTCCAGCATCTGTGATGAAATAATCATGTGCAACGAGTATTTCGTCAGAGAATGATCATCAGGGCGCTGGGCCCGTCCCCAATCTCCGTGGACTCACTCGTCGAGCTCACAGGGGCGTCCCCGGCGACGATCCGGCGCGACCTCACCGACCTGGAAGGCCACGGGCAGCTCCGCAAGGTCCACGGTGGGGCCGTGGCGGTGGCATTGCGGGGCGCACCGATGCCGTACTCGCTGCGGGCTGCCGAGAACGCCGGGGGCAAGGCTTCCATCGCCCGTGCCGTCGCAGATCTGGTTGATGACGATATGGCGGTGGTGATCGACAACGGTTCGACCATGGCGGCCGTGGCCGAGGCCCTACGAGGCCAACCCGTGACGGCACTGTGTCTCTCGTTGCGTGCAGCCCTGCCCCTCGCCGCTGCCGGGACAGCTACGGTCGCCACACCAGGTGGCACAGTCATGGCGGAGAGCCTCCGTTACGAAGCCGCCTCATGCCTGCAGGCCCTGGACGGATTCCGCGCCGACATCGCCGTCGTGGGCGCGTGCTCCGCGGCACCCGGCAATGGCCTCACCGTCACCACCCACCAGGACGCCCAAGTGAAACGAGCCATCCTTCATTCCACGAGCCGCACTATCCTGGCCGTCACAGGCGACAAACTGTCCAGAACTTCCAGTTTCCGATTCGGGCAGATCGACGACATCGACGATCTCGTCACCACCCCAGACGCACCTGACGCGGCCCTAGAAGCCTTCCGCGTGGCAGGAGCTACGATCCATATCGCCGCCTGAGACCAGCCCCAGCGAAAGCGCGCTTCTCGGCTAGTTAGAGAATTTCTTACAGGACCCGATCCGGCCAGGTTCTTCGCACCGGCTCGCCCTGGTCGGCCAGTTCCGAGGCACGACGCCGGAACTCCGGCGACTTCGCAACAGGCATCACGAGCTCCTTCCCTGAGGCCACCATCACCTCAGAATCAGTGTCCGGAGAACCGGGTCAGGCTCCCTTTTGAGTGCACACCGGGTGAGGGAATACTCACTATTAGCCCTTCATTCTCCGAGACCCGGCCAACCACGGGTGCGCGAGGGCCCCGGTCGACCACGCCGACGTGTCGACCGGGCAAAGTCGAAAACCCTGCAGGAGGGCACATGCAGCCCCCGCTGGCCGCTGGCCAGGCATGGGCGGCAGAACCGAGCCGACTGGGAATCAAGCCGTCGAGGATGTCGTTCACCGCACTCTGCGCGTAGGCCGCGAGCTTGTCGTCGGCGGCCAGCACGATCTGTCCGGCCGCGGGGCGTCTCACATGTGCCGATACGATAAGCGGCCT
This sequence comes from Cutibacterium nasicola, assembly GCF_051303185.1. GTDB lineage: Bacteria > Actinomycetota > Actinomycetes > Propionibacteriales > Propionibacteriaceae > Cutibacterium. Next base: position 93,275 of record NZ_JBPPGE010000004.1, read on the forward strand.
TACCCAATTGATGCAATCTGAGGACAAGAGTTCTGCACTGTCAGACGCCTATTGGTCTCCTCAGATCCAGTCTTCCTTACGGAAAACCAGGTACAGCACGAGGCTCGACACGGTGATGAGCCCGACCGAGATCCACAACCCCAGTGGTCGGCCGTCGCCCAGGAAGGGAACGTTCTGTCCGAACCACCCCGTGATGAGGGTCGGGACGGCGATGATGGCAGCCCACCCGGCCAACTTCTTCATGACGGTGTTGAGTTTGGCGTCCTGGATGGACAGATTCGTCTCGAAGATCGTCGCGACGAGGTCCCGCAGGGAATCGGACCATTCCGAGACGCGCATGGAGTGGTCGTACAGATCGTTGAAGTACGGTTCGAGGACCCGGGGAACAGCCACGGCTTCCCTGCTCGGACGGCTGATCGTCGAGACGATCTCGCGCATCGGGAGCACGACTCGACGAAACTGCACCAGCTCCTTGCGCAGCCGGTAGACCCGCAACTGCACCCGCTGGGTGTCGATCGAGTCGTCGAAGAGTTGATCCTCAACGAGTTCGACGACGTCGTCCAGGTGCTGGACGGTGTCGAAATGACCGTCGACGAGGACGTCAAGAATGGCATGGACGATACCCATCGGCCCGTTCGAGACCAGATCGCGGTTGGCGTCAAGGCGATTGAGCACCTCCTCGATCTCGGGCAGGTCGTCGCGATGGACACTGACGACGCCATGTTCGAACACCCACACAGATACCCGGGAGATGATGATGCGACTGTTGGGGTCATTCGTCTCGCCGATGGTCGCGGCGTAAGTCGTCAGGAAGAGATGATCGGGATAGCGGGTGACCTTCGGACGCTCGCCGGGAGCCTCGGCATCCTCGACGGTGTGGAACTCCAGATCGAGTTCGTCGGCAAGGATGTCGATGTCCTCGCGATCGGGAGCGGTGAGGTCGTACCAGATCAGCGTCTGGTCACTGGCGAGCTCGTCACTCAGAGTGTCCAGGGGCACCGATTCGGCAACGACCTTCCCGTGCCGCCACACGCGGGAGGAGAGTTGGGGCAGGCTCATGGGGTCTCGTCACGGTCGGCGCCGTCGATGTCTGCATCCGAGCTGAAGACCACGTCGTCAGAGGGGTGTAGTGCGGCCTCGATACGTCGACGATGATGCGGGGACATCTCGGGCAGGTCATTGACGCCGAAGAAACCCGTACAGCTGGATTCGTCGTCACCCACTCGAGGTTCGCCACTGACCCACCGGCACAGGAAGTCATGATCGAGGAACTGGCAGCGGTCGCCATTGGGGTAGGTAATCGGGGAGGCGACATTGACCCGTACCAGCCGGACGACTTCCGCCTCCACGCCGGTCTCCTCCCGAACCTCGCGAAGGATGGCCTCATCAGGCCTCTCCCCCGGTTCGATGATTCCGCAGACCGGGGTCCATGCCCCGGTGTCAGCACGTTTGACGAGCAGCACCTGGGGTCCGCGCGGTCCTTGGCGCACGACCACCGCGCTACTGCCTGACAGCCACAACGGGTCATGTCCGATGTGCCGTCTGAGGTCCACGATGAACTGCGGTGTCGCCATGATTGTCAGGGTAGCGGTCAGGTGCGCCATCCTCACGGATCCACGACGAGCTCGCGCCGCATTTGTGATGGCGATCCCGGTTCTGCGGGCAGGAGTTGCCACCAGATCGGGTTGGTGCCATCGGATCTTCCGGATGTACCACGCGAGGTCGACGCAGCATTGTCAAGGGCGAGAACACATGGACAGTGACGAGAGGACGAACTCTGACCCTTTAGACTCGCCGTGAGGGCACCCCGCCCCGAGAGCCGATCGGAGGAACCGTGGACAGGACCATCAAGCGGGTACTCGTCGCAAACCGTGGCGAGATCGCGGTGCGCGTCGTCCGTGCCGCCAAGGACGCCGGTATCACGAGCGTGGCTGTCTATGCGGACTCTGACTCCGAGGGATTGTTCGTCAAGCTTGCCGACGAGGCCTTCGCCCTCAACGGCGTGACCCCTGCCCAGACCTACCTCGACGTCGACAAGATCCTTGACGTCGCTCGTCGCGCCGAGGTCGACGCGATCCACCCCGGGTACGGATTCCTCTCCGAGAACGCCGACTTCGCCCAAGCCGTCATCGACGCCGGGTTCATCTGGATCGGCCCTCCCCCGGAGGCCATTCGGGTCCTCGGCGACAAGGTTCAGGCCCGTCACATCGCCCAGAAGGTCGGTGCTCCCCTCGTTCCCGGCACCGCCGACCCGGTCGACGGCCCGGAGGAGGTTGTCGAGTTCGCCAAGGAACACGGCCTGCCGATCGCCATCAAGGCCGCCTTCGGTGGTGGTGGCCGCGGCCTCAAGGTCGCCCGTTCCATGGATGAGGTCACCTACCTCTACGAGTCGGCCGTACGCGAGGCCGTCACTGCTTTCGGACGCGGCGAGTGCTTCGTGGAGCGCTACCTCGACAAGCCGCGTCACGTCGAGACTCAGTGCATCGCCGACCAGTACGGCACCGTGCAGATCATCTCGACCCGTGACTGCTCCCTGCAACGTCGTCACCAAAAGCTCGTCGAGGAGGCCCCGGCGCCATTCCTCAGTGACGAGCAGCTGAGCCGTCTCTACGAGTCCTCCCGAGCCATTCTCAAGGAGGCCGGGTACGTCGGAGCCGGAACCTGCGAGTTCCTCGTCGGTCTGGACGGGACCATCAGCTTCCTCGAGGTCAACACCCGTCTACAGGTGGAGCATCCTGTCTCTGAGGAAGTCGCCGGGGTCGACCTGGTGCAGATGATGTTCCACGTGGCCCAGGGTGGCCACCTCGAGCCCGAGAATCCGACACTGCGCGGCCACTCCTTCGAGTTCCGCATCAACGCCGAGGATCCCGGCATGGGGTTCATGCCTGCGCCTGGCACCCTGACGTCGTGGCAGGCACCGTATGGCCCCGGTGTCCGGGTTGACGAGGGCTACCACTCCGGCATGACTGTTCCGGGAGCCTTCGACTCCCTCATCGGAAAACTCATCGTCACGGGAGACTCCCGCGGGCAGGCCCTGGCCCGCGCTGCCCGAGCCCTCGACGAGATCGTCATCGACGGCATGCCGACGGTCATCCCCTTCCACCGCGCGGTCGTCAAGGATCCTGCCTTCACCGCGGTCGACGGCCACTTCGGCGTCTTCACCGACTGGATCGAGACCGAGTTCGACAACACGATCGAGCCCTACACCGGGTCCTTGGGAGAGTCCGCGGACACCGAGCCCCCTCGCGAGGTCGTCGTGGAGGTCAACGGAAAGCGCGTCGAGGTACGCATCCCGGCCTCCCTGCACGGCGCCCGTCAGGCACCGAGTACGAAGTCTCGTCGCCCCACCCGTCGCAACCGCGCCGGACGCCACACCTCGGCAACCGGCAACTCGGTGGCCTCCCCGATGCAGGGAACCATCGTCAAGGTCAATGTCGTCGAGGGAGAGCAGGTCAACGAGGGCGACCAGATCGTCGTCATGGAGGCCATGAAGATGGAACAGCCCCTGGCTGCCCATCGCTCTGGCGTCATCCGTAACCTCAACGCCGCGGTTGGCTCGACGGTCGCCTCGGGCGAGGTCATCTGTGAGATCGTCGATGAGTGAAATGTGCAGCGTGATTCTTCTTGTGAGTGTCCGTTTCACAGGGCATTCTGGTGACCATGTCCGGTGACCTCCTGCTCTTCCTGCTGTTCTTCGTGGGATTTGTGGCAACGATGGCGTCCCTGATGCGCGCCCAGCGTCAGTCCCGCGAGGTGGAGGCCCGGCGTGCCAAGGCCATCGAGGCCAAGGTCTCGCAGATGCGTCAGGAGACCGAGGAGGACGTCACCACCTTCGGTGAGGCCCTGCGCGATCTTGACATGGAGATGATCGGCAAGGAGGTGTCGGTCGAGGGCCGCAAGGACTGGAGCATGGCCTTGGACTGCTACGACCGCGCCAAGACGCTCATGGCCCAGGACAAGGGCACCCGCTCGATCCCGCTCGTCACCGAGACCCTCGAGGAGGGTCGTCACGCCATCGCCTGCGTGCAGGCCCGCGCCAATGGAGAGCCAATTCCCGAGGTGCGTCCACCGTGCTTCTTCGACCCGGCTCACGGCCCGTCGACCACTGACGTCATGTACTCCCCTGACGGCGGAGTTGCGCGCAAGGTTCCGGCCTGCGCAGCCGACGCCCAGCGCATCCAACAGGGACGCTCCCCGTGGATCCGTACCGTCGACGTCAACGGCGCCCAGCTGCCCTACTGGCAGGCTGGCCCGGATTATGCGCCGTGGGTCCAGGGCTACTACCGCCGTTACGAGTCCGACCCGGTCATCAGCGGGTTGGCCGTCGGTGGTCTCGGCCTGGTGGGTCTGGGACTGTTCTCCGCCCTCTTCGACGACTTCTGATCCTGCGGTTGATCCCCAGGCCCTTTCCATGTGGCCATCATGGAGGTCATGGCCGCATTCATTCAGCCGTGGCGGACTTTCTGCTGACATGAGAGAAACTGCTCACCTCGACCACGCGACTGATTCAGCACACGTATCGACGCCACCCCTCCGGACTCGGACACCAGCTGACAATGGGCCGGGGATTCGCGCCCGAGTCGGTGAAAACCTCTAGGGTTGACCCCATGACGACACCGGATTTCACCGACCCCCAGGCCATCGCCCGCGATGCTGCCGATGCCATCTGTTCCCGCCTCTCGCTCACCAGCGTCGACATGGGCCTGGTGCTCGGCTCGGGCTGGTCTGCCGGAGTTGATCACCTCGGCGAGACCCGTGGACGGATCCCTCTCGGCGAGCTGCCTGGATTCTCGGCACCGGTCGTTGCCGGACACGGCGGCGACCTCGTTGCTGTCACACTGCCCACCGGAAAGACCGCCGTCGTTCTGACCGGACGCACCCACTTCTACGAGGGACGTGGAGTCGAGCCGGTTGTCCATGGAGTGCGCACTGTCGCGGCCCTGGGCGCCAGCACGATGATCCTCACCAATGGCTGCGGAGGCCTTGACCCGGCCTGGGGTCCTGGAACCGTCGTCGCCATTCGTGACCACATCAACCTCACCGGTGCCACCCCGCTGCGTGGCGCCACCTTCATCGACATGTCGACGGCATGGACCCCGACCCTGCTCGAGGTCGTCGAAAAGGTGGCTCCGGGCACCCCAACCGGCGTTTACGCGCAGTTCCGCGGCCCCCAGTACGAGACCCCCGCCGAGGTCCACATGGCTCGCACCATCGGTGCCGACCTCGTCGGCATGTCGACCGCCCTGGAGGCCATTGCCGCCCGGGAAGCAGGAATCGACCTGCTGGGTCTGTCCCTGGTCACCAACCACGCCGCTGGTGTCACCGACGCTCCTCTCGACCACGCCGAGGTCATTGCCGCCGGCAAGGAGGCCGCTCCCCGTCTGGCAAACCTGCTCGCTGACATCACGGCTGCCATCTGATCCACCCCACACTGTCGAGGAACCATGATCACCACACAACCCGAGGGCCTGTCCCCCGAACTCGTCGCCGAGGTCCAGTCCTGGCTCGACCAGGACCCTGACGAGGTCACCCGCGCCGAACTGTCCGACCTGCTCACCCGCGCCCAGTCCGGTGATTGCGAAGCCGTCAAGGCCCTTGAGTCGGCCTTCTCCGGCCCGTTGACCTTCGGTACCGCTGGCCTGCGTGCCGCTCTCGGCCCCGGCCCATCCCGGATGAATCGCGTCGTCGTCCAGCGGGCCGCTGCTGGATTCGCGGCCTGGCTGCGTGCCCACGGCGAGAAGGAGGGGTCGGTGGTCATCGGTTTCGATGCCCGGCACAACTCCGACGTCTTCGCCCGCGACACCGCCGAGATCATGGCGGGGGCCGGATTCCACGCTCTGCTGGCCGACTCCCCCATCCCGACCCCGGTGACCGCCTTCGCCATCAAGCATTACGGCGCGGTCGCCGGCGTCATGGTAACTGCCTCCCACAACCCGCCGGCCGACAACGGCTACAAGGTCTACCTGGGTGACGGCTCCCAGATCGTGCCTCCCATCGACACCGAGATCGCCCACGAGATCAAGGTCGTATCGACCGATCCCGTCGCGGCGATCCCACGTGGTGACGACATCGAACTCATCGGCGACGAGCTCATCAACGCCTACGTCGCCCGTGCTGCCGAGCTGACCAAGGCCAATCCGGACGTCACCTGGGTCTACACCGCCATGCACGGTGTCGGGACCCGTGTCGTGCGTCGCCTCGTGGAGAAGGCCGGCCTGCCGGAGTTCATCGGAGTCGCCGAGCAGCTCGACCCAGACCCGGACTTCCCCACGGTGGCCTTCCCGAACCCCGAGGAGCCAGGCGCCATCGACCTGGCCATCGCCCAAGCTCGCACGCATGACGCTGACGTCGTCATCGCCTCCGACCCTGACGCCGACCGTTGCGCCGTTGCCGCCGTCATCGACGGTGACTGGCGGATGCTCACCGGTGACGAGCTCGGAACCCTGCTGGGTGACGACGCCTTGCGACGTGGTCTGGACGGGGTCTACGCCAATTCGGTGGTCTCGTCGACCTGTCTGGGACGGATGGCCACGGCAGCAGGACGCGAGCACCGCATGACCCTGACTGGTTTCAAGTGGATTGGCCGCGTACCCGGCCTCGTCTTCGGCTACGAGGAGGCCATCGGCTACTGCTGCGACCCCTCCCATGTGCCGGACAAGGACGGCATCACCGCCCTCGCAACGATCATGCGTCTGGCGGGTGAGCTCAAGGCCTCTGGCACCACGATCTCCGAGCGACTCGACGAGATCTGGGCCGCCCACGGACTGCACCGCACCAGCCAGCTGGCCGTGCGCGTCACGGACATGTCGATCATTTCCGACGCCATGGACCGTCTTCGCAGCCAGCCGCCAGCCACCCTGCTCGGCGATGCCGTTGAGGTGTGCGACCTCAACGACCCCAGGAATGGTTCCGGGCTTCCCCAGCAGAATGCCATAGAGCTGAATGGGCCTCGCGTCCACGTCGTAACCCGTCCCTCCGGCACCGAGCCCAAGCTCAAGTGCTACCTCGAGGCACGAGCTACGCCGGAGGAGTCCCAGACTGACCTGGCAGCCACCAAAGCACGCCTCGATGCGCAGATGACGACGCTTCGTCAGGAGATGTCACAGGTCCTCGGAATCTGAGCCTGCGGTACCACTCACCGTCAACCTTTTCGGATTGGCCGCACAACGGGTTGACGGCAAGGCTGGAGTCGTTCTCGACCTCACATACGACTTCGGCACCCAGCCCAAACACGGTCCATATCTGACCTTTGTGTCTGCGCAAAGACTCACTGACGATCCCGATCATATTCGTCACGTCGATTACACGGACTTTCATGTGTCAAGCCCGTCAGGGGCTGACCCCACTATGAACTTTGCCGGCGGCGGGGTGGCCAGCCTTCGAATTGGATCGGACGAACACACCTTTACCGGAGAGCAGAAGTACCGGATCACCTATACGGCCCACGGGCTTATCACACGCAACAATGCCACATCCCACCTTGACGAGATCAACTGGCGTATTTTCGACAATCTGGACGTTCCCGTCAATGCCTCGACTATTGAGGTCGACCAGCTCAGGATCGAAGAGGGTTTCGACATCTTTTCGGCCTATCTACCCTGGGCTGCAGCATTCGGAATTACTGAGAAGTGGACCTCGACATCTGCACGCCTCGAGACAGCCGGCAACTGGGATCCCGGGCCAACGTGGATTCCCCTCATGGCGGGCGGTTTCACTCACGACCTCGCCTCCACCATCAACGAGATGAGCAATTCCATGTCGGCGTCACCCAGCAGTACTTCCAGCTCCAGCTCTGGATTCTCATCGAGTTCCAGTGACAGCGGGTTCGGCGGTGGAGGCGGCGGATCGTGGTAAAGCACGCTGCGTGGTAAGGCACGCTGATCGCATCATGATCAACGTTGTCGTCAAGGGTAGCCGGGCCGACGTCCGATCTGCAATCCCGATAGAATCGACAGCCGTGGCGCGCACGATCATCCTGCTGGCAGGGCCCTCTGGATCCGGGAAGTCCCGTCTGACCCATGTGGCGGAGCTGCCCGAACTGCGCCTTGATGACTTCTACCGCGATCATGATGAGCTCGGTCTCCCCCGGGTGCACGGCATGGTCGACTGGGACGACGTCGCCTCCTGGAACCTTCCAGCGGCTGTGGAAGCCCTCGGTGAACTCGCCGCCATGGGGCGTGTCGAGGCCCCGTGCTATGACATCTCGAAGTCCGAGGCTGACGGCACTCACCTCGTCAACGTGGGAGACGCGCCAGCTGTCGTCGCCGAGGGGATCTTCGCCCTCGACCTGCTCGACCCGTGTCTGCGAGCCGGTATGGAGGTGCTGCCCATCTGGTTGGACCGTCCCCGCTGGTTCAACTTCGCCCGCCGTCTCATCCGCGATCTACGACAGCACCGCAAGTCACCACAGGTGTTGATTCGCCGCGGCCTGGCCCTGTGCCAGAGCGAACCGGCGATGCGATCGCGGGCCATCGTCATGGGATTCCAGCCAATGAGCATGAGACGAGCACGTGCCACCGTCGCGGGCCTCATGAACTAGTCACCATGACTGAGTGCCGGAGGGTTTTTCAACCTTTTGGCCGATGCTGCGAGGCCACATGCTCCGTAGTGTCGGTGGGGTCGAAAGGAATGTCGTGACAGACGCCGCCTCCACCGCCACCCCGGCCCAACCGTTCCCCGGGCGCTGGAAAGCCCTCGCCGTCCTCGCCGCCGGGCTCTCACTCATCATTCTGGACGGGACAATTGTTGGTGTCGCCCTGCCGACGATGATCTCGGCGCTCAACCTGAGCCTCACCGACGCGCAGTGGGTCAACGCCATCTACAACGTGATCTTCGCCGCACTGCTGCTGGGTTCCGGGCGTCTGGGTGACCGGGTCGGCCGTCGTACCACCTTCGCCGCAGGTGTGCTGCTCTTCGTCGGAGGCTCGTTACTCGCAGCGACGGCGTCAGGTTCTGGTTCACTCATCGCCTCGCGCGCTGTCCAGGGTGTTGGTGGCGCGCTGGTACTGCCTTCCACCCTGTCCTCGGTGAACTCGCTGTTCCAGGGAAAGGACCGCGCCGCGGCTTTCGGCATCTGGGGTGCCGTCATGAGTGGTATGGCCGCTCTGGGCCCACTTCTGGGCGGTGTCCTGACTGAGTACGTCTCCTGGCGCTGGATCTTCTGGGTCAACCTGCCGTTGGGTCTGCTCGTCCTGGCGGGAATCGCCGCATGGGTGCCGCAAACTCGTGGCAAACAGGCCGAGAAAGGCGTTGACGTCGACGGCCTGCTCACCTCGGCCATCGGCTTCGGCCTGCTGGTCTTCGGCCTCATCGAGGCCACCTCCCTCGGCTGGTGGACCAAGAAGGAGACCCTCAAGGTCTTTGGCTGGTCATGGCCGGAGAGCTGGTCGATGTCCCCGGTGCCGTGGACGATTGCCATCGGTCTGGTCTTCATCGTGCTGTTCATCGTGTGGGAGAACCACCGTGCCAAGGTCGGCCGTGACGCTCTGCTCGATCTGAAACTGTTCAGTGTCGGCACCTTCTCCTGGGGTAACCTCACCGCCGCAACGGTGGCCATTGGCGAGTTCTCGCTGATGTTTGTGCTGCCCTTGTTCCTGGTGAACTCGGTCGGTCTGTCGACGGTGCGCACCGGCGTCGTACTGGCCGCAATGGCGCTGGGGGCTTTCTTCTCCGGGGCCTCTGCCCGTCACCTGGCTGCCCGCATGGGTGCCCCTGGGGTCGTGGTTCTCGGACTGGCTCTGGAGGCTGTCGGGGTCGGACTGCTGGCATGGGTGGTCGGCGTCCAGGCATCGACGTGGTTCGTCGTGCTGACCCTGGTGGTCTACGGCATTGGTCTGGGCCTGGCCTCGGCTCAGCTCACCTCAACGGTGTTGCATGACATCCCCAAGGAGCACTCGGGAGCGGGGTCGGCCACCCAGTCGACGGTGCGTCAGCTCGGCTCGGCCTTCGGTGCCGCGATTGCCGGGTCCACCCTTGGCTCTGCGATGAACCACTCCATTCCTGATGCGGTGTCCTCAATCAGCGGTGTCCCGGCCAAGGTGCTCGACAAGGTGGTCCAGGCCACCGAGGACTCTGCCGGATCCGCCATTTCGGGGTTGCGCAATGCCTCCCCTGACAGTCCGTTGATTCGCCCCTTGGGTGATTCCCGCGACGCCGTCATCCACGGCCTCGAGACTGGCTTTGCACACGCGGCGGCATGGTCGATCGGGTTCTCTGCGCTCTTCCTGGTGCTCGGTCTGCTCGGATCGCTCATGGTCATGCGTCAGGCCCGCAAACAGGCACCGCAGTGATGAAGCACTGAGGGGTTGGGGGTCGACATCGGCCCCCAACCCGTCAACTGTCATCCTTCCGGTTCTTTTTTCCCCCCCAAAAAAACGCAGCATCCAGCACGACGGACGTATCAGCGGCCTTTCCAGTCTCCGCCTGGTTGATTGCCCCTTGCGTCATGCCATGCAGTCAAGCCGCTCTCGTTGGTCAAGGAGGAGTTCTGGCTTTACGCTGTTGACGACGGTCGGGTTCACGGCATCGTCCTCCTGGTCACGTTCCGAGGAATCGTGACACAGTCATGATCTGCACATCATGACGTGTCCCCGCACGACAACGGTGACGTGCCGCACAGTCGCGAGGATTTCTGCGATCTCTGGAATGTGCCTCTGGTACTCCGGCCCATGCCACCAGTGCTGTCGGAGGTCCGGAATATCCTGGCTGAGCATCTTGGGGGGCGGCCCACCCCCGACGTTCCGGGACAGGAGGCTCCGCATGGGGTTACGCACGTGGCTCGACCTGGCTCTCGGCGACAGGTCGTCCAATGACATCGCGCACACTGCGCCGGCGGCGGCTTCCACGGACGCCACTGATGACTGGGTGATGCCGAGGTACCGTGGCCGCGCCATCTGTGACTGGACGCCGACGATCGCTGCCCTCAAGCGTGATGGTGACTACGAGCAAGCCCTCGTCATAGCCACCGGATGCATGGATGCCATGGTCGAGACGGCGAAAAACCGTCCGGCCAACGTCATGGAGTTCTACGTCATCGAGGTGGCAAAGATCCAACACAAGGTCAAGGCCTATGCCGCCGAGGTGCACACGATCGAGTCGTGGCTGAACCTTGGTCTGGAGCCAACTCGCCAGGACCACCGCCTCGACCTGCAGAAGCGTCTGGCCAAGGCCAATGAGATATGGGCCAAGGTGGAGGGACGAGATCCCTCCGCTCACCATGAGCAGTGGAAACGGCTCGTCGAGGTAGCCAAGAAACAGAAGGCAGCTCAGGCCGCGTCCCGTGGTGTGCACGGCGTCGGTGGTTCCCGGACGGTGTCCTCCGGCAGGTCGGCGTCGAATGCCCTGGCTTCCGGAAGTCGCTCGGCCCTGATACCTACTCCCGTCCACATGACCAGTCGCGAGTTCGTGGCGGTCGACTTCGAGACGGCGAATCGGATGGGTGGCGTCTCGGCCTGCCAGTTGGCCATGGTGAAGGTACTTGACGGTCAGGTCGTCGACAGGTTCAACACCCTCATCCGTCCGCCCCGGGGATGGGACAGTTTTCAGTTCACCTATTTGCACGGCATCTCCGCGGCAGATGTCCAGAACTCACCCATGTGGCCCGAGCTGGCCGACGACATCTCGACGTTCGTCGCCAACTCCCCCGTCTACGCCCACAACGCCATGTTTGACTCGCGGGTGTGGCGACAGCTCGACGAGTACTTCGGCACCGTCACCCTGCCGTCTCCGTTCTTCTGCTCCTACCGGACCGCCCAGCGCCTCATCCCTGGCCTACCCAATTACAAGCTTCCGACGGTGCTTGAGGCCTGCGCGCCCAATTACCACCTCACTCACCACCGGGCGGATTCCGACGCGGAGGCGTGCGCCCTCATCGTCTGCCAGTTGCAGCGACTGGCCAGCCAACTCTGACCTCTCGTCCGGCTTGTACCTGCCGGGCACGACACGCAGCTGCCAGAACCGACGATGGCAACGTCGCCATCGTCGGTTCAGAGCAGTTCTTGACAGCTCCCCGGAAGCCTACATACTCCGAATGCGCGTCAGGGCTGCGGATTGACCGGGGCCCACTGCGGGCCGGTCTCCGCCAGCTTGGCGTCCAACTTGCGGAAGATCGGGCTGGGCTTGGCCAACGGGGTTCCCACCGCAATCTCACGACGTCCCCACGAGGCCTTCTCGGAGGCGTAGTCACCCATGAGGATGGGGGCAGCACCATCGGTCTCGACGAGTTCGGGCTGAGCAGCCCACACGCCCTCGCCGCCCAGGGCCTCGTAGATCCTCTGCGCCGAGTGCGGCATGAACGGGGTGAGCATGGTGTTGACGTCGCTGACGACCTGGAGGGCCACGTGCAGCACAGTGTCGCGGCGCTCCGGGTTGTCCTTGAGTTTCCACGGCTCCTGGGTGGAGAGGTACGCATTGGTCAGTCCGACAATTCTCATCGCCTCGGTGATGGCGGCCTTGAACTTGGCGTGGCCCAGCAAGTCCCCCACGGTGTCGAATCCGCCGGCCGAGGCGTCCAGCAGCTCGCGATCAGCGTCGGTCAGCTCACCGGCGGCCGGGATATCGCCACAGTTCTTGAAGGCCATCGAGATGGAACGGTTGACGAGGTTGCCCCACTCGTTGGCCAGCTCGAAGTTCACCCGGCGGACGAACTCCTCCCAGGTGAAGTCGGTGTCCTGATTCTCCGGGCCCGCCACCGCGATGAAGTAACGCAGGGCGTCGGGTCCGAACTCATGCAGGAAGTCCCCGACGAAGATGGTTGCGCCACGCGAGTTCGACACCTTCGAGCCACTCATGGTGAGGAACTCGCTGGAGACGATCTCAGTCGGCAGGTCGAGGATGCCGAGCTCCTCGGAGGGTTCTCCGCCCTTGTCACCACGGCCATTGGTACCCAGCAGGATGCCGGGCCAGATGACGGAGTGGAAGACGATGTTGTCCTTGCCCATGAAGTAGTAGGAGCGGGCGCCCTCGTCGTTCCAGAACTCGCGCCAGGCATCCGGCTTGCCGATGCGCCGGGCCCACTCGATGGAGGCCGACAGGTAACCGATGACGGCGTCGAACCACACGTAGATGCGCTTCATGGGCTCGTTCTCCCAGCCCTCGACCGGTATCTTGACGCCCCAGTCGAGGTCGCGGGTGATGGCGCGCGGGCGCAGCTCTTCGAGGAGGTTGTGGGAGAACTTGAGGACGTTGGGACGCCAATCGGTGCGGGTGTCGATCCACGCCGTCAGGGACTCGGCGAGGGCAGGAAGGTCGAGGAAGAAGTGCTCGGTCTCGCGGAACTGCGGAGTGGCCCCCGTGTTCTTGGAGCGTGGGTTCAGCAGGTCAGCCGGGTCGAGCTGACGACCGCAATTGTCACACTGATCACCGCGGGCGTCGTCGTACCCACAGATCGGGCAGGTGCCCTCGATGTAGCGGTCTGGCAGGGTGCGGCCAGTCGACGGCTCGAAAGCACCCATCTCGGCCTTCTTGACGACGTAGCCGTTCTCGTAGAGCCGGGTGAAGATCTCCTGGGTGACGTGAGCGTGATTGTCCGTCATCGTCGAGGTGTACAGATCGTAGGACAGACCAAGGCCCTGCAGGTCAGAGGCGATGATGCGGTGGTACTTCTCGGCACACTCCTGGGCCGTCAGATCCTCCTGGTCAGCCTTGACCGAGATGGCGGTGCCGTGACAGTCCGAGCCGGAGACCATGAGAACTCGGTGGCCCAACATTCGCATGTACCGAGCAAAGACGTCAGAGGGGACACCGAATCCGGACACATGGCCGATATGTCGAGGCCCATTGGCGTAGGGCCACGCGACAGCGGCAAGAATGTTGGCACACATGGGGCCAACTCTATCGGTATGACCCGGTTTCGGTCGCCTCTCCAGCGACTGTGACCATCCCGGAGGTCAGCGCACCGGAGTGACCTGGTGGAATCTCAGCTGCCAACCACGCTCGGGGTCGCGGTGCCACAAGGACACTCGCAGACTCACCCGAGATCCGGCCCGAGCTCGCCAGCGCAGCAGGACGTCCTGCGGACCGGTACGCACCATTCCGAGGATCTCGACGCTTGCCCTCACCTGCGGAGCAGGCATGTCGGCCAGGGCACGACCCCTCGTCCAGAGCCGACCATTCGCATCGTGCTCGACGAAATCGGGGGCTGCGAGCTCCTCGAGGGCGCGCCGATGGGCGACGGCGTCGGTCTGCAGGAGGCGACGCTCCATGTCCGTCAGAACACCGATGAGCTCCTGGTCTGGGGAGGCCGGACGCTCGGGCAGGTCGAACAGTTCCTCCTGCTCGACGCTGCGTCCAGGGGTCGGGACGTCCTCCTGCGGCTCGGGCTCGCGAGCGACCCCACCGAATCCTGGGCCGTGATTCACCGGAGTGCCGTCCCGGAATGCGGTGGCAGCAGCGCGGGCACGCTGATCGGCCGCCTCGTTCATGACATGACCGGCATGACCCTTGACCCACTCGAAGGTGACGTCACGGCCTTCCAGCTCCTCGTCAAGACACTCCAGCAGGTCTCGGTTGAGGACCGGCTTGCCGTCGCGCTTGCGCCACCCCTTGCGCTTCCAGCCGGGCATCCACTTGGTGCAGCAGTTGATGGCGTACTGGGAGTCGCACAGGATCGTCAGCGGCTCGTCGGCGTCGCGGGTGGCGCGCAGCAGGTCGAGGACGGCCTTGAGCTCGCCCATGTTGTTCGTGCCGCGCGGCCAGCCGCCTGCAGCCCACGTGTCGTCATCAATGTACCAGGCCCAACCGGCTGGTCCTGGATTGTCGAGGGAGGACCCGTCGGCTGCGGCCACGATCATGACTTCTCCTGCTGGTTGGCTACGCGATCAAGGTCGTCGATGCCGAAGGCTTGCGGCAGCACCTCGGCCATCGTCTGCACCCCGGCTGGGGTGTCAATGAGCATCGTCGGACCGCCATGTTCCCACAGCAACTGACGACAACGCCCACACGGCATGATCGTCGTACCGGTCGTATCCACGCAACAGAGGGCGAGGAGATGTCCCCCTCCCCCGGCCACCAGGTCACTGATCAGCCCGCACTCGGCACACAGGGTGACGCCGTATCCGGCGTTCTCCACATTGCACCCGACGACGACGCGACCATCCTCGGCGAGCCCAGCCGCTCCCACCGGGAAGTGGGAGTACGGCGCATAAGCACGTGTGGTCAGTTCACGGGCACGACGGCGCAGTGCTCCCCAGTTGACGTCCACGTCACTCCTTGATATACGGGATGCCGTCTGCAGCTGGCGACCTCACCTTGCCCACCAGACCAGCCACGGCGACGATGGTCGCGATGTACGGCAGGATGAGCAGGAACTGGGAGGGCATCGGGGCGCTGATCGTCGACAGCTCGGTGGACAACTGAGTCACGAAGCTGAAGAACAGTGCCATGACGGCAGCCAGGCCGGGGCGCCAACGGCCCATGATGAGGGCTGCCAGGGCGATGAAGCCGTTGCCGACCGTGATGTCCTTCGAGAAGGAACCGACGGTACCGATGGTGAAGTAGGCTCCACCCAGACCGGCGAAGATGCCACCGACGAGCACCGCCGACCACCGGACACCGGCAACGGAGATACCGACGGTGTCGGCAGCCTCGGGGTGTTCACCCACGGAGCGCACCCGCAGACCCCACTTGGTACGCCACAGCAAGAACCACACCAGCGGGATGCAGAGGAAGCCGATGTACACCAGGATCGTCTGGTAGAAAAAGATCGGGCCGAAGAACGGGATCCTGGACAGCCCAGGGATCGCCACCGCCTCCATGATCGGGGCGGTGTTGTACTTCTCGGCCTCGAGAGAGAGCAGCTGGGTGTAGAGGAAGCCTGTCAGACCGGACGCGAAGAGGTTCACCACCACGCCCATGACGACCTGGTCGACGAAGTACTTGATGGTGAACACACCCAGCAGGGCGGCCGTCAGCACCGAGGCGATGATCGCCGCGACGATGGCCGCGACAACCGAATGAGTCATCGAGCCAACCAGGGCCGCCGCGAAGGCCGCCGTCAGCATCTGGCCCTCGATGGCGACGTTGACGACACCGGCACGTTCGCACATGACACCGCAGAGAGCGCCGAGGACCAGCGGGGTGGCCACCGACAGGGTGCCCTGCAGCTGGCCAGCCACTTGGAAGGGCAGTTCGCGTCCGGCAGCCGCCCAGCCCAGGAAACCGATGATGATGGCGATACCGGCCACCACGCCAGCGGTGACGGTCAGGGTGTGACGGCTACGCCCCATGAAGAAGGCAGCAGCCGCGAGCAGACATGCGATGGCACTGACGAGGACGATCGGGAATCCGGGGACGGTCAGGGTGCCCAGATCCTTGCCTGCCAACGCATCGGTGAAGGCGAAATGAGCCCTGCCGGAGGTCCTGGTCAGCAGGAAGAACAGAATCACGGCCATGATGGCGATGAGCGCACCCGTCGACAGACGGTGGGTACGAGCCTCGCGGGACTCAACCCGCTCGAACTCCAGTTCCTTGTCAAGGGCCTGACTGGCCTCGGTGGGCAACTCAGCACCGGTCTTGGTGATGTCGGACGTGGTGGGACGAGGAAAGCGCGATGCCGGGCTCATGCCAGGGCTCCCTTCGTGGTGGTGTCGGCTGGGACCGGACCGCGGTCGCGTTTGTTGTTTCGCTTGTCCTTGCGGGTCTTGAGGAAGGGCAGGATGGTCTTGACCAGTATCGGAGCGGCCACGAACATGACGATGACGGCCTGGATCACTCGGACGAGGTCCAGAGACGTCTGGGTCATGGCTTGCATGCGCAGACCGCCCTGGTTCATGGCTCCCCAGAACAGACCGGCCAGCACGATGCCGAGTGGCTTGGAGCGGCCCAACAGGGCCACCGTGATGGCGTCGAAGCCGATGGTTCCGACCAGGCCGATGGACAGCTGGGTCGGGGTGGCGCCCGAGATCGGGCCCAGGGCAACCTCGACCCCGGCCATACCGGCAAGGCCACCTGAGATGACCATGGTCCAGGCGATGATCGAGTTGGTGTTCATACCGGCAGTCGCCGAGGCATTCGGATTGGCGCCTACAGCACGGATCTGGAAGCCCAGATGGGTGCGGTCCAACAACCACCAGGTGCCCACGGCCAACAGCAACGCCAGGAAGAAGCCCAGGTGCAACTGGGACCCTGCCAGGCGCGGGAAGGTGGCGTTCCAGTCGACGATCGGGGCGATCGGGTCGGTGCGACCGGGCATCTGGAAGGCCTTCGTCGTCAGCAACCACGCCAACAGGCCGCTGGCGATGTAGTTGAGCATGATCGTCACGATGACCTCGTTGGCGCCAGCGCGGGCCTTGAGGACGCCGGCGATGGCACCCCAGATGGCTCCGCCGACGAATCCGGCGATCACGGCGAGGAGCAGGTGAACTGACAGCGGCAGGCTGTGAAAGCTGAATCCCACCCAGACGGCCAGCGTCGCGCCGGCGATGGCCTGACCCTGACCACCAATGTTGAACAGGCCAGCCTTGAAGCCCAGGCCGATGGCAAGACCACCGCAAATGAGCGGGGCGGACTGGGCCGTCGTCGCAGTGAGGGCTTGCCAGGACCCAAATGCTCCCTGGAACAGGGCGGCATAGGCCGAGGAGATCTGGGCCCAGGAGTCGGACAGGGCGTCAGGACGGGAGAAGAGGTAGCTCCACTCCTTGTTGATCTTCGGATCAGCAGCGACCATGACGATGGCCGAGACGATGAAGGCCAGCACGAAGGCGGCGATAGTCACCCACAGGTCATTCCACGGGAAGGAACGACGCGGCTTGGCCTTGGTCGAAGCGGATACCGTCGACGCAGTGGTCTCCTTCGAATGGGTGGGCTTCGGGGATTCGGTGCTCATTCCGAGACCTCCTTGTGTCCCGTGGCGACGCTGTCACACGCCTCGTCATAACTGAGTCCGGCCATCATGAGGCCGAGGACGTCGCGGGGAGTTCCGGCCGGGGCGATGCCGACGACGCGCCCGCGATACATCACTGCGATGCGATCCGACAGTGCCTCGATCTCGTCGAGCTCGGTGGAGACGATGAGCACAGCGGTGCCGTTGTCCCGCTCCTCGACGATGCGCTGGTGCAGGAACTCAATGGCACCGACGTCCACACCACGAGTGGGTTGGGATGCCACGAGCACGCTCAACGGGCGCGACAGTTCGCGAGCCAGGACGACCTTCTGCTGGTTGCCGCCCGACAGGGAGGATACCGGCAGGCAGGCCGAGGGGGTACGGATGTCGAACTCAGCGACGCGGTCGCGGGCGTTGTCGGCGATGCGCTTGAGCTGTAGGTTGCCGTGCTTGGAGTAGGCACCGCCCTGGTTGAGGATGAGGTTCTCGGCAATGGAGAACTCACCGACGAAACCGTCACGCTGACGATCCTCGGGCACGAATCCCAGACCCGCCTCGATCGTCTTGATCGGGGCTGCGCCGCTGGTGTCCTTGCCGTCAACACGGATGGATCCCGAGGTCGGCTTGATGAGCCCGAGCAGGGAGGACGCCAACTCGGTCTGGCCATTTCCCTGCACACCGGCAACACCAAGGATCTCTCCTCCCTCGACGGTCAGGGAGACGTCGTCGACAACGACCGATCCGAGGTCATCGGCCACGGTGAGGTTCTCGACCTCGAGACGCGGCCCGGTCGGCCTGGCGTCGTCCTTGTCGACGATCAACTTGACGGCTCGTCCCACCATCATCTCCGCCAGCTCGGCCTCGGACTGGTCGGCGGAAGCCTCACCGACGATCCTGCCGCGGCGAACCACGGTGATGTCGTCAGCAATGGCGCGGACCTCGCGCAGCTTGTGCGTGATGAAGACGATGGCTCGTCCCTCATCTCGCAGGGTCTTCATGACAGCCATGAGCTCGTCGATCTCCTGCGGGGTGAGCACGGCGGTGGGCTCGTCGAAGATGAGGTACTTGGCGTCATTGGCCAAGGATTTGAGGATCTCGACACGTTGCTGGACACCGACTGGTAGATTCTCGATGACCGAGTCCGGGTTGACGTCGAAATGGTAACGATCGGACAGCTCTCGCACCTTCGCGCGGGCTCGTCCCATCGACAACACACCGGCAGTCGATTCCTCACGTCCCAGCACGATGTTCTCGGCCACCGTGAAGACGTTGACGAGCATGAAGTGCTGGTGGACCATCCCTATGCCGGCTGCCATGGCCTGTTTGGGATTGTCGAAGTGCTGCTCCACGCCGTCGATGTAAACCGACCCCTCATCCGAGGGCAGTAACCCGTACAGGATGTTCATGAGGGTCGACTTGCCGGCACCATTCTCGCCGAGCAGGCAATGGATGCGCCCGGGGACGATGTCGAGGTCGATGTGGTCGTTGGCCGTAAGCGTCCCGAACCTCTTCGTGACTCCGCGCAGACTCAGTCCATCCTTGACGGGAGCGCGGTCTGCGGGTGGGGCAGCGGCGGTGTTGGTGATCACGGGGCTGATCCTTCCACGTCTGATCCCTGATGTCGTGTGAGCCGACGACGCGCCGACCTCCCCGGGGAGGTCGGCGCGTCGTCGGCTCACACGGTTGGCGGCTCACAAGCTGGGCGAACCGAGTTCGCGCCTCACACTCACTTGGGCTGAGCCTTCGAGGTGATCTTGATCTTGCCGGAGGTGATGTCCTCCTTGATCGTCTTCAGCTCGTCCTTGACCTCAGCAGGGATCTTGGAGTCGAACTCGTGGTACGGGGACAGGCCGGTGCCGCCATCTTCGAGAGAGCCGATGTACGGCTTGTTGTCGAAGGAACCATCCTTGGCAGCCTTGATGGCGTCGAACACGGCGACATCCATGCCCTTGTACACCGAGGTGATGATGTTGGAACAGTAGGAGGGCTGGGTCTTGCAGCCATCGCCGTCAACCCAGATGGCGTTGGCCTTGCCACCGGAGGACTTCACGACCTGCAGAGCGCCGTTTCCGGCATTACCGGCAACAGGGAGGATGATGTCCGCACCCTGGTTGAGCAGGGCCTGGGCAGTCGTCTTGCCACCGGAGACGTTCTGGAACGGGTTCGGCTGCGGCACGAACTGCCCGTCCTGCTTCTCGGCATTCCAGCCGATGACCTGCACCGACTTGTTCTTCTGCTTGTTGTAGTAGTCGACGCCCTGGGCGAAGCCATCCATGAAGATGGTCACGGTCGGGATCTTCATGCCGCCGAAGGTGGCGACCTTGCCGGTCTTGGTCAACGAGGCGGCCAGGTAGCCAGCCTCGAAGGAGGACTGCGCGGTATTGAAGATCAGCGGCTTGAGGTTCGACGGGGCACCCTTGGGGTTGTCGTCAACGATGGCGAACTTGACGTTCGGGTTCACCTTGGCAGCGGCCATGGTGGGCTTCTCGAGCAGGAACCCGACGGAGACCACGACCGAACACTTGGCGTCGACCATGGACTGCAGGTTGGTGGCGTAGTCCTTGTCGTCCTTCGACTCCACCTTGGCGGTCTTGACGCCGAGATCGCTGGCAGCCTTGTTGAGGCCTCGCAGAGAGGTCTCGTTGAAGGACTTGTCGTTGAAGCCAGCGGAGTCAGAGACCATGCAGGCCTTGAACTCACCGGAGTTCGAGTTGTCCTTGTCGGCATCTGAGGTGGCAGTGGACGTTGACGAGGATCCCGAGGACGCATCCGGAGCCTGCGCGCATGCCGACAGCGACAGTGCTGCGGCTGCAAAAACAGCGGGAATAGCGAGGTGTGACTTCTTCACGGACTGCCTCCTGGAGCAGACGATGATCCAACGAACAGGGAGCCCACTTGGCAGGTTTCGCCGATCGGGCCATCAAACTGTAACCCCTCCGTGGCGGAATCGACACCTCGATGGTCAAACTCAGCCCACCAAGGGGGAAGATCCCTCAACGACTTTCACCGACACGTCCACTTCGTGGATCGCATCTGGCCCTCAGGCGACCTGATTGACCAGGGCCTCAGCCGCGTCGATGATCGACATCGTCTCAGCACCCCAGTTGGTTTCCTGACTGCGATAGGGCCCGGTCGCAAGGGATATCACGACTGCCGCGGAGCGCAACCTCAGCTCGACCGGATCGACTCGCGCATCGAAGACTGGTACCCATGCCGTCAGGATCTGTCGCATCCGATCCGCCTGCGAGGAAGTCATGTGCCGCACCGTTGACAGATGGGCAACTAGGCATGCCAGATCGTCGGCTCGTCGGCCCGGTCCGATGGTGTCGACGTCAAGAATCCCGCACACCTGACCATTCCAGACATGGATCTGGCCTTCGTGGAAGTCACCGTGGGTGGGTTCGTCTCCTTGTGGCAGACCCGCCAACCCCTGGCAGATGATGCGCGACATCCGGTCCAGGCGAGCCTGCTGATCGGGCATTGCGGCAGCGACCATGCGGCAGTAATGGTCCACCGTGTCACTCCACGGGGAGCGTCGGGGCAGGTCGCACACCTGCGGAGGGAGCTGGTCGAGCAGCCCGACAAGACTCTCGGCGGTACACGGGTTTCCCGGCTCGAAGAGGGCATTGCTGAGGGGACGCCCCGGCAATTCGGTCAGGAAGAGCAGATTGTCGTCGGTGGCCCCGGCGACGCGAGGACTTGGCACGCACGCACGCGTGAGGAGGTCGTGACGGGCCAGGGTCGCCTGGAAGATGCCGTCGCGCAGCACCTTGACGTAGAAGCGTCGATTGGCAACCTCCACGCACAACACCGCGCGACGTCTGGGCCGGTACCCGATCATTCGGAGACTGATCTGGTCGGCACTGACGCGGCCATTGACCAGCCCCAGGTCCGAGATGATGTCCGCCATCTTCTCGGGGTAGGCAGCCCGCGACAACCCCGGCAGGTCGGGATCTTCGGGGTATCGCCACACGGCGACCTCCCGAGACCCGTCAACGTAGATGTCCGCGCGAGAATCCGTCATTGCCGGACCACTGGCACGAGCGCTCATGCCGAAGAGCTCCTGTCGTTCCCCCGCCGGCCAGTGCACCCGCGCCTGGTAGGTCGCTGTGGTCGACTGGCCGGGGTTGGCGTCGACGTGGTCGAGATGCCATTCCAGCAGGGTTCCGTCGGCGTGCTCGACGGCTGTCTTCAGCAGTTCTCCGGCTTCCGGGCCGGTGAGCAGAACCGCCCCGTCAGGGTCCTTACCAGGACCACCGAGCCACGCTGGTCGTCTCACGTGCTCGCCGCCTCCCGCTCAGGCCGCGGGGCAGCAGCGGCTTCAGCTGGCACACTTGAAGTCGTAGGCGCGTCGAGCCTGCGAATCCTCAGCCATGCAGCACGAAGGCCGTCCACCTCGGTCACCGTCAGCTCGATGTTGGGAGCGGGGTCCTCGTCCTCATCCTCCTCGGCAACGACACCGACCGGGTAGAGATGGACGTCAACCTGGGCCCCCTTGACAGGAACCTGTCCGGTCTGGGCCATGAAATATCCGGCGACGGTGTCGTAAGGCCCTTCGGGCAGCACCAGACCGACCTTCTCGGAGAACTCCTCGATGGTCGTCAAGCCATCAACGTCACGCTGCCGGACGTGGGCCAGGTCCGAGGGCTCGACAGTGTCGTACTCGTCGGTGATATCGCCGACGATCTCCTCGACGAGGTCCTCCAGGGTGACGATGCCAGCCGTGCCGCCGTACTCGTCAAGGACGATGGCCAGGTGGGCATGGGTGCGACGCATCTCCGTGAGGGCCTTGAGCACCTTCACAGTGTCGGGCAGGGAGACGACAGTACGCACGAGCTGTGACACCCGGCTGTTACGGATCTGGGGATCGAGCTCGAGCAGGTCACGTACGTGAACGAATCCGAGCACTCGGTCCGCAGAGCCGTCAATGACCGGGTAACGGGAGTGAGATCCTTCCCGGACCACCTGGGCTGCCTGAACAGCCTTCATCGACCCTTGCAGGAAGTCCACCTCGGTTCGCGGCACCATGACCTCACGCAGAGACTTCTCCCCCACGGCGAAAACCTCGTCGAGAATGGTGCGCTCCTCGTCGCCCAAGGTGGCCGACGAGACGACCATCGAGCGGAGTTCCTCGTCGGTGACTTCCTCGCGAGCGGCAGCAGGGTCACCACCGAGGATCTTGACGACGAAGTTGGTTGAGACACCCAAGAACCAGATGATCGGGCGGAACAGGGTCGCGATGCCGTTGACCATCGGGCCCAGCGCCAAGGAGAAACCTTCGGCTCGCTGCATGGCCAGTCGTTTGGCGACCAGCTCTCCCAACACGATCGAGAAGTAGGAAATGATGATCGTGATGATGACGAGGGCTACGGTGCGGGCAACGGAAGCCGACATTCCCCAGGACTCAAGAACCGGCGCAAGTTGATTCGCCAGCGTGGCACCGCCGAATGCCGAGGCCAGGAAGCCCGACAGGGTGACGCCAATCTGGACCGCAGACAGGAAGCGGTTGGGATTTGAGTGCAGCTTCTGGATCGAACGGCCACGCGATCCACGGGTGGCCGCCAAGTGCTTGACCTGAGAATCACGAAGGCTCACCAACGCCATCTCGGCAGCTGAGAACACTCCTCCCAGGAGGACAAACAGAAGGATGAGGGCGGCGTTCTCAAGGGCGTCAGCCACGGGCCTTCACCATTCCTGTGGCCATGGGGGCAAGGATGAAGGTGTCGGGACTGTCGCCCTCCCGGTCGTCATTGTGCATGGGGCCAAGAATACGGGTTTGGTCCAACACGACTCCAAGGACGAACACCACCTGACCGACGAGGGCGATGAACCACCGACGTCGGTCGACGTCACCAGGCACGACCGAAGTCCGGCCGACACTCACAGGGATTCAATGATGGCATTGAGGGTCGAGCTGGGACGCATGGCGTCCTCAACGAGCTCCTCGTCAGGGTGGTAGTAACCGCCCATGTCGACCGGATGGCCCTGGACGCCGTTGAGTTCCTCGAGGATTTGGGCCTCGCGGGCAGCCAGCTCGGTGGCGACGTCGCAGAACCGGTCAGCGAGTTCGGGATCGTCCTTCTGGTCAGCCAGCTCTGCAGCCCAGTAGCGGGCCAGCCAGTAATGGGAACCACGGTTGTCGATCTGGCCGAGCTTGCGGGCCGGTGAACGGTCGTTCTCCAGGAAGGCGCCGATGGCCTTGTCCAAGGTGGCTGCGAGGACTCCCGCCGTGGTACCCTCGGTGGTCTGGTCGATGTGCTCCAGGCAGGCGCCCAGAGCGCAGAACTCACCCAGGGAGTCCCAGCGCAGGTAGTCCTCGGCGACGAACTGGGCCACGTGCTTGGGGGCCGAGCCACCGGCACCGGTCTCGAAAAGACCACCACCGGCCAGCAGTGGGACGACCGAGAGCATCTTGGCGCTGGTGCCGATCTCAAGGATCGGGAAGAGGTCGGTCAGGTAGTCACGCAGCACGTTGCCCGTCACCGAGATGGTGTCCTCACCGCGACGGATGCGCTCCAGGGTGAACTTCATGGCCTCGGCCGGGGCGAGGATGTGGATGTCCAGACCCTCGGTGTCGTGCTCGGCCAGGTAGGTCTTGACCTTCTCGATGACGCGGGCGTCATGGGCACGGTTCTCGTCCAGCCAGAAGATGGCCGGGGTGTGGGTGATGCGAGCCCGGTCGACGGCCAGACGCACCCAGTCACGCACCGCGATGTCACGCACCCGGCTCATGCGCCAGATGTCGCCAGTCTCAACCTGCTGGCTCGTCAACACCTCGTCACCGGATCGCACCTCGACACGGCCGTCGTGGGCGATGGTGAAGGTGGTCGGGTGGGAGCCGTACTCCTCGGCCTTCTGGGCCATCAGGCCGACGTTCGGGACATCGCCCATGGTGGCGGGATCGAGGGCACCGTTCTGACGGCAGTCGTTCATGATCGCGGCGTACATCGTCGCGTAGCTGCGATCCGGGATGCAGGCCAGGGTCTCCTGGCGCTTGCCCTCGGCGTTCCACATGCATCCGGAGTCACGGACGACGGTCGGCATCGAGGCGTCGATGATGACGAGATTGCCGGCGTGCAGGTTGGTGATGCCGTTGTCGGAATCGACCATGGCCAGGGCCGGACGAGCCCGGAACGCAGAATCGATGGCGGCCTTGATCTTGGCAGCGCGGTCTGCCGGGAGCTTGTCCACACGCGCGTAGAGATCCCCCAGACCGAGAGCCGGGTTGACGCCGACGGAGTCGAAGTCGTCACCATACTTGTCGAAGACGTCTGCCAGAAAGGTACGCACCGCGTGTCCGAAGATGACCGGGTCGGAGACCTTCATCATCGTCGCCTTGAGGTGAACCGACCACAGCAGGTCCTCCTCCTTGGCCTTGGCCAGGGTGGCGGCGTAGAACTCGTCAAGGGCATTGACGGACATGTAGGTGGCGTCGACGATCTCTCCCTCGAGAGTCTTGATGCCACCAGCGAGGGGGGTCTCAGAGCCGTCACCCCCGACGAGAACGATGTCGAGATCCTGGCCCTTGGAGACGAAGGACTCCTCATGGTCGAAGAAGTCGCCGTGGTCCATGTGGGCGACGCGAGCCTTGACCTGATCGGACCACGTGCCCATGCGGTGCGGATGAGCCTTGGCGTAAGCCTTGACGGCTGAGGGGGCACGTCGGTCGGAGTTGCCCTGACGCAGCACCGGGTTGACAGCCGAGCCGAGCACGGTGGCGTAGCGAGCAGCGATCTCCTTCTCCTCGTCGGTCGAAGGCTTGTCCGGGAAGTCCGGCAGGTCATAGCCCTGGGACTGCAACTCGGCGATGGCGGCCTTCAGCTGTGGGATTGATGCCGAGATGTTCGGCAGCTTGATGATGTTGGCATCCGGGGATCCGGTGAGCTCACCGAGCTCGGCGAGGTGATCGGCCACCTTCTGGTCCTCGCCCAGACGATCCGGGAACTGAGCCAGGATACGCCCGGCAAGGGAGATGTCCGAGGTCGTGATGTCGATGCCCGACTCATTGAGGAATCCCTCCACGATGGGCAGCAGGGAAGACGAGGCGAGAGCGGGGGCCTCGTCGATCTTGGTCCAGACGATGGTGGGCATGCACGAACTCCTGTGGTCGAGGGAACGCCGCGATGCGGCCGTCGAAGGCCCGGTGCGACACTGCTGCTCACAATAGTGGAGGACGCGGACAACACAGCCCGGGCAGAAACGGAGCATGCGGGACACGCCTCACGCCACAGCCGTCTGTCAATCCGCTCCCCGAAACCACTCTCGTCATGACGCTGGGCCGACTACCGTACTGGTCATGTCGGAACCCCACGAGCTCGTCGTCACCTGGACCAGCCCCGATCAGCCCGGACTCGTCCATGCCGTCACCGGAGCATGCGCCCAGATTGGCGGCAACCTCACCGAATGCCAGCAGTTCACCAGCGCTGACACCGGACACTTCTTCATCCGACTGCAGGTCGAGTCGGTGAACTGCCGGGCCGATCTGGAATCTGCCGTGGCAGAACTTGCACAGCGCTACAACGCGACATTCCACATCGACGAACTGGGACGTCCGGTCCGCACCCTCATCCTTGCGTCCAAGGCACCCCACTGTCTGTCTCACCTGTTGTTCAACCGCGACACCGGTCGGCTGGCCATTGACGTCGTGCAGGTGATGGCCAACCACCCTGACCTCGCGGACCTGGCGCAGTTCCACAAGGTGCCGTTCCGGTGGCAGAAGGTCGACAAGGAGTCCAAGGCAGCCTTCGAGGGGGCCGTGCTGCGCACCGTCGATGATCTCGACGTCGAGTTGGTGGTCTTGGCCCGCTACATGCAAATCCTCTCGCCCGAACTCTGTGAGCAGCTGTCGGGCCGCTGCATCAACATCCACCATTCATTCCTGCCCGGGTTCAAAGGGGCCAACCCTTACCGCCAGGCGCATTCCCGCGGGGTCAAACTCATCGGGGCGACCGCCCACTTCGTCACCGTCGACCTTGACGAGGGACCCATCATCGAACAGCGGGTCCAGCGCGTGGATCATTCCCAGAGCGTCGCCCAGCTGACAGCCGTTGGACAGGACACCGAGTCGGCGACCCTTGACGAGGCCGTGCGTCTCTTCGCCGAACATCGCACCTTCCTGGACGGCATGCGTACCGTCATCCTCAGCTGAGGGGCCATGCAGCCGCTGGGCGTGCAACGGGAGATTTCTCACCGCGTCGAGCTGGTCCTGGTGAGTATTCTCCCCCGACCCACCTCACGCTCGGGCCGCGAGTACGCTCGGAGGTATCCAAGTGTCATCGAGGACTTTCAAGGAGAGATCCATGACCCAGACCCCAGTCAAGATTGCCGTCACCGGTGCTGCCGGCCAGATTTGCTACAGCCTGCTGTTCCGCATCGCCTCCGGTTCGCTGCTCGGCAACACTCCCATCGAGCTTCGTCTTCTCGAGATCACCCCGGCCCTCAAGGCCCTCGAAGGTGTCGTCATGGAGCTTGACGACTGCGCCTTCGGCAACCTCGTAAACATCGAGATCGGCGACGACCCGAAGAAGGTCTTCGACGGAGTCAACGCCGCCTTCCTTGTCGGCGCCATGCCCCGTAAGGCCGGTATGGAGCGTTCCG
This sequence comes from Cutibacterium nasicola, assembly GCF_051303185.1. Taxonomy (GTDB): domain Bacteria; phylum Actinomycetota; class Actinomycetes; order Propionibacteriales; family Propionibacteriaceae; genus Cutibacterium. The sequence continues at coordinate 120,690 of NZ_JBPPGE010000004.1, forward strand.
ACCTGCTCACCAAGAACGGTGCCATCTTCACCGCCCAGGGCAAGGCCCTGAGCGAGGTCGCCGCCGACGACGTCCGCGTTCTCGTCACCGGCAATCCCGCCAACACCAACGCCCTCATCGCCGCCACCAACGCCACCGACATCCCGAACGATCACTTCGCCGCCCTGACCCGTCTGGATCACAACCGCGCCAAGACTCAGCTGGCCCGCAAGACCGGCAAGACCGTCAACGACGTGCGTCACATGACCATCTGGGGCAACCACTCCTCCACCCAGTACCCCGACGTCTTCCACGCCGAGGTCGCTGGCCAGAAGGCCACCGATCTGGTGGACGAGGCCTGGATCGAGAACGAGTTCATCCCGACCGTCGCCAAGCGCGGCGCCGCCATCATTGACGCCCGTGGCGCTTCCTCGGCCGCTTCGGCCGCCAACGCCACCGTCGAGTGCATGCGCGACTGGATGGGTTCCACCGCCGAGGGTGACTGGGTCTCCATGGCCATCCCGTCCGATGGCTCCTACGGAGTGCCTGAGGGACTCATCTCCTCCTTCCCCGTAACCGTCAAGGACGGCAAGGTCGAGATCGTCCAGGGTCTCGAGATCGATGACTTCTCGCGTGCCAAGATCGACGCCTCCGTCAAGGAGCTCGCCGACGAGCGCGACGCCGTCAAGGAGCTCGGCCTCATCTGATCGACCGATCACTGAGGGACGGGCCCGGGAACTTCAGTTCCCGGGCCCGTTCTGCGCGTCATGGCGCCATTTTCGGGACTTTGAGCAGGTTGTCGTCCGTCTGGAGAGATGCACCACACCCTTGCACGAACGTGCAAGGGTCCGGGTCGCCAAGTCCGCTCACAATGATGCTTGTCACCCTGTCGCTGCAGGGTTTTCATCGGTTCTTCAGCCCTCGATACACAGTGGCAAAAGCCACAAATGACCCTTCCTCCAAAATGCACATCAGTGCACGCCCAGGTTTGCCTCAACTGCACCTCGGACCTGTTCTTGGCTTAGCTCTGGACGAACGTGAGTGGCCATTCTTATGGTCGAAACGTCAGATGTCCTGATGTCCACCGCAAGGAGGCGGATCTCCCAGGACTCCACATCCGAAGGAGCCAGCAGCCATGACCACCACAGCCGAACGTCCCGTCACCGAACCCAACGTCGAGGACCTCGCCGGAGTCTTCAACGATGTCAATTCTGCGGTGGGCGCCGCTCGTAGGGCCTTTGTCGCCTTCTCGGAATGCTCCCTGGCCCAGCGTCGCGCCTTCGTTGATGCCGTCCGTGAGGCCGCGACCCAGCAAGACCGTCTGGAGTACATGGCCAGCGCTGCCGTCGAGGAAACCAAGATGGGCAACGCCCATCACAAAGTACTCAAGAACTTCTATGCTGCCACTCGCACCCCCGGTGTGGAGGACCTCGTCATTGAGGCCCATCAGGGTGACGACGGGCTCACCACCCTCGAGTACAGCCCCTACGGCGTCATCGGCGCCATCACCCCGACGACAAATCCCACCGAGACCATCATCTGCAACACCGTCGGCATGCTCTCGGCAGGTAACACCGTCGTCTTCAGCCCCCATCCGCGAGCCCGTCACCTCAGCGCCTGGCTGGTCGACATCCTCAACCGCGCGATGATGGAGGCCGGCGCCCCCGCCAACCTCATCACCCTCATCGCGAACCCGACCCCGTCCACCACCAAGCAGCTCATCGGCCACCCGGACATCACGATGCTGGTGGCCACCGGAGGCCCGCAGATCGTCAACATGGTGCTCTCGAGTGGCAAGAAGGCCATCGGCGCAGGGTCGGGCAACCCGCCCGTCGTCGTTGATGAGACCGCCGACATCGCCAAGGCCGCCACGGACATCGTCCAGGGTGCCGCCTTCGACAACAACCTGCCGTGCACCGCCGAGAAGGAGATGATCGTCGTCGCCTCGGTGCTGCCGGAGTTCATGACTGCGCTGCAGGCCAATGGCGCCCAGGTCATCAGCGACAAGGATGACCTTGCCAGGCTGCGGTCCTTGCTGCTCGATCCCTCAGGCGCCAAGCCCAACACCAAGTGGGTGGGCCAGGACGCTCAGAAAATCCTACGTGCCGCCGGTATCGAGCCCGAGCAGGACACCCGACTCATCACCATGGTGACCGACCCGCTGGACCCCTTCGTCCAGGTCGAGATGCTCATGCCGGTCGTCCCGGTGGTGCCTGCCGCCGATTACCTCGCCGCCATTGACCTGGCTGTCGAGTTGGAGCATGGCAACCGCCACACCGCGATCATGCACTCCAAGGATGTCTCGCGACTCGACCTCATGGCCCGCCGCATCCAGACGACGATCTTCGTCAAGAATGGACCGTCCTACGCGGGTATCGGCATCAACGGTGAGGGGTTCGCGACCTTCACCATCGCCGGACCGACTGGTGAGGGGTTGACCTCGGCCCGTAGCTTCGCCCGTCGGCGTCGTTGCGTCTTGGACGCACACTGAGCCAACAGCCACGTGCGTCTTTCTGGTGGCATGTACGTTGTCGAGGCCGTCACCTCGTCATGATGACGACGACCATGAGGGTTCCCAGCCCCAGCAAGAGCACCGAATCCACCCACCGTGCCCTTACTGCCAACAGTCCGGCGAGATTGTCAGGCAACACCGCTCTGAGCACACCTGCCAGCAGCGCCGAGGCAGCGAAGACCATCGCCCCACGCCGCCAGTGCCCCGTCGCCATGACGATCGCGGACGCGGCGACTCCGAGCAGGCACACGGTCAGCGCCCACCAGGACTCCAGGTGCCCCGTCGAGGCGACACGGCGGTCATCAGGTCGCGGTGACCGGGTGGCACCTCCGGTGGGTGCCTCAGCCGTTTGTCGACTCATGAAGGATCCGCAGCGAGCCGCTCGGCCCTGTCGACGACGTTGGACAGCAGCATGGCGCGGGTCATCGGACCGACCCCGCCCGGGTTGGGCGAGACCCATGCGGCCTTCTCCCACACGTCAGGAGCGAAGTCACCCTGGATCTTCCCCTCCGCCGACCGCGACACACCGACGTCGACCAGCACGGCTCCTTCGCGGATCATGCTCGCATCGATGAGCCCCAGGGCCCCAGCCGCGCCGACGATGATGTCGGCCTGACGGGTGTGGTCAGCGAGGTTACGAGTACCGGTGTGGCACAAGGTGACAGTGCAATTCTCACTGCGTCGAGTCAGTAGCAGTCCCAGCGGCCGACCAACCGTCGTGCCACGGCCCACCACACAGACGTTGGCTCCCGGCAGCTCGATCCCGTGACGGGTCAGCAGCTCGACGATGCCGCGCGGGGTGCACGGCAGCGGCGCCGGCTCGTTGAGCACCAGACGCCCCAGCGATGCGGGGGTCAGGCCGTCGGCGTCCTTGTCGGGATCAATGAGGTTGAGGGCCCAGTTGGTGTCGATGTGGCGAGGCAGCGGCAGCTGGACGATGTACCCCGTGCACCGCGGATTGGCATTGAGCCCACGAATCTCCTGGGCAAGATCCTCCGCCGTGACGTCACCTGGTAGGTCGACCCGGATCGACTCGATTCCCACCTGAGCGCAGTCGCGATGCTTGCCCGCGACGTACTGGTGCGACGCCGGATCATCCCCGACGAGCACCGTTCCCAGTCCCGGAACAACGTCCTTGTCGCGTAGGACTGCCACACGTTCGGCAAGCTCGGACTTGATGGTGGCAGCGGTGGCCTTGCCGTCGAGTTTCTGAGCTGTCATGGATCCTCCTTGTGTCACGGCCTCGACAAGCCACCATTTTGTCACGAGACACAGTCCCTCACCGACCGACGACCGAGGTGACGACGTCAATGACCCGATCAATGGTGTTCACGTCCATGACCGGCGGCAGACTGACGAGATCGTCCGGCCACTCGACGTCCAGATGACGCGGGCGGTCCCAGTACAACGGGCCGACGACACCGACCCTTCGCAACCCGTCAGCGATCTCCCCGGCATCCGGATGCTGAAGGACGACCGAGCACGAGGCCCTCGGATTGACCACGCGGATCGCCCCTGCCCCGGACACCCCGGCCACTACCTCGTCCCTCGTCCGGTCGACGAGCCGGGCATACCCAGTCAGATCACACGCCTCGAACTCACGCCGTGCGTCGTCATGTGGTGGCACCGGCGCCCAGCACTCGTCAGCCAGATCCTCTGCCGCCTCGAAGGTGGCCAGTCCCCGTCGAGCCAGGAAACGTCGTCGTGCCGCAGTGAGAAGCTCGTCCCCCTCGTCGCGTGCTCCCAGCAGACCGGACAGGTCGTGAGCGGCTCTGGCCCACGCCAACTCTGGCACCGGCAGGAGCTTTCGGGTACTGACGACCTCGACGTCAGCCGGTGACGACGACGGCGCCAGGAAGGAGTGGGTCCGATCGACGACCACGGGAATGTGGTGTCGTCGGGTTTCTTCGAGGACGTCAGCCAGGGCCGAACCAGGCTGGATCCCAAAGGTCTCGCAGCTCAACACCACCGGGTGTTCGCCTCGTCGACGACATGACGTCATGGTTGCGGCCAGGGAGTCGGCGTCCACCAGGAAATCGTCACCGATCTCCACCCGTCGCACCCGGTACCCCTCCAATTGCCACGGAGTGATCATCGTCTGGCAGCAGAACCACGGCACGACAAGGGTGTTCGCAGGAACACACCGGAACGGTGCGCGATCGCGACACACCCCGTCACGAAGCCATCTGGCGACCACGGCAAAGGCTTGACGCCCCAGTGCCACCCACGTCGTCGCCTGCATGCCACCACCACACATTCACCAGCAATTCCCTCGCTGTTCACCGGCTACTCTCTCACCTTCCGACTGCCGTGGGTAGACCGGTGCCATGCACACATCGCATCCTCGCCTCACCCGATTGGTGAGCGCCTCCGTCGCTGCCGGCATGGCTACCTTCGGGTTCGTCGCGCCGATCGCAAGCCATGCCCAGCCCAGCAACGAGCCCACACCCGGCGCATCCAGCAGCGCCACGAAACACACCGCCATCACCTCGACGAACGTTGCCAGCGGCAAGATCAAGCACGTCTGGCTCATTATCCTGGAGAACAAGTCCTACGACGCCACCTTCTCCGGACTCAACCAGAACTCCTACCTGTGGAAGGACCTGCCGAAGCAGGGCGCGCTGCTCCCCCACTACTTCGGCACCGGCCACTACTCGCAGGACAACTACACCTCGATGGTCTCCGGACAGTCCGCCGAGATGGACCTCCAGTCCGACTGCGACGTCGCCAACACCAGTTTCGGCTCGAACGCGTCGATCATCGACCGTCACACCGGCAAGGAGTTCGGGCGCGACGACAACTACGGCCAAGTTCTCTCGTTGGCCGGCCCGAACGCAGCCGATGGCAAGAATGGCTGCACCTACCCCAAGGACGTCCCCACCCTCTTCAACCAGTTCGACGCTGCCGGCGTCACCTGGAAGGGATACGCCCAGGACCTGCGCAACCATCCCGGCCGCGAGGACGGTCTGGCTGGCTCCCCCGGCACCCTGGAGAACACCCCGGACAACAACCCCAAGGCCATGAAGCCGACCGAGGAGGACAAGGCCAAGGGCATCACGTCTTTCACCGGCGCTCAGCCCGACGACCAATACGTCGCAAAACACTTCCCCTTCCCGTGGTTCCACTCCATCATCGGTCATGACGGCACTGGCAAGGATTCCTTGACCAAGCCCGCCGACGGTGGCATTCCGTCGGACTCCAAGCACATTGCCAACGCCGACGACCCGTCCAACGGACTTCTCACCGACCTGGCGAAGCCCGCCGACGAGGTACCGGCCTTCAGCTGGATCACACCGAACAACTGCTCGGACGCCCACGACGCCACCTGTAAGGGCAACAATCTTTCCGGCCTCTTCGACGCCGACGGCAAGCCGGACTACTCCAGGCCGCTGACCACCCCACCGAAGAACCACACCGGTGGCCTCTACGCCGCTGATCTGTGGCTGCGCTACTACATCCCGCTCATCGAGAAGTCGGATGCCTTCAAGGACGGTGGGCTCATCGACATCACCTTCGACGAGGCCAACCCACCCTTCACGAACATGTCGTTCAACAACGCCACCGATGACACCACCATTGCGAACACCGCCCGCAAGGAAGAGCTGTACACCTACTCCCCTCAGACCATCAAGGATCTCGCGGAGGGGTACAAGAAGTACGAGGCCAACACCTTCCCGAAACCGTCCAAGATGTCGAAGAACTACGTCAAGGCCGACCTCGCCGGGCAGAACATCAACGGCGAGAACGTCGACTGGGAGCCGACCGGCCCGAATTCGACCCTCGAGACCGACGAACACGGCAACCAGTTGTTCCCAGGACCGGGCGACAACGGTTACATCACCCGGCCGCCGTCCTGTGAGCAGGACACCGACCTGGTGAACGCCGACAAGTCCAACTGCGTGCACGGCGCCAAGAACACCGGCGCCGACTGGGGCTACTCCAAGGCCAAGACGATTGACGTCACCACCACTGCTGGCACCTCCACGTTGACCGGCAAGGTCACCGTCACCGATCTGGGTCGCAAGGTCACCGGCGAGGGCATCCCTGACGGTGCTTACGTCGGCAAGGTCGCCAACCAGGGCCCGAACATGGTCGCCGATCCCAAGGATGAGGTGACGAACCCCTCCTTCGTCATCGTCGATGCCAACGACAAGCCTCTGAAGACCACCGCTGACGTCACCTCGGTGACCCTGTCGGCAACTGGTGTCCCCGGACACCTGGCTGACGACCAGTCCCCGCTGGCCACCTTCAACGCCCAGGACGCCACCCCTGGCGGCGGTGCCACCGGGTCGGTGCTCATCTCCCCGTACATCAAGCCGGGGACCGTCTCGAACACCTACTACAACCATTTCTCATGGTTGCGCACCATGGAGGATCTCTTCGAGGTCTCCCGAGGCAATGACACCCGTGAGCTCGAAGCTGGCACCGTCTCCACCGGGCTCGATGGAGCCGGCCACCTCGGTTTTGCTGCTCAGGCTGGTCTGGGGACCTTCGGCAAGGACGTCTTCAACAACCTGCCGGCTGAGCCACAGCCGTCCGCCTCGACCACTCCGAGTACCTCGGTGACCCCGAATCCGTCGGCCACCACCACCTCGAGCGCCTCAGCCAGTGCATCCACGACCGCCTCCGCTACCCCGACTGCCACCGCCACCAGGAGCACTGCCCCCGGCGCTGCTCCTGGTGACGACGGCAACGGTTCGCACCCCAGCCTGCCGCGCACCGGTAATAGTGAGGTTTCCGACCCGGCTGCCGCGGAGTCCGCAATTGCCGGTCTGGTCGTCGTCGGTGCCGCCGTCTCTGCCTGGACCATCCGTCGCAAACGACGCTGAGAGGTGGGGGATGAGTACTCGTCACGCACTCGCCACGGGCCTTCGCAAGGCTGTCGTCGCCGGCCTGTGTACAGGTGTCGCCCTTGTCTCGGGATGCTCGGCGACCGGTCACGACGCCGCCTCGCCCGCGCCGTCAACCTCGGCCGAGGCTCACGATCTCGCCGAGCAGCTGGCTGCCCAGTCCATGCCTTCCTGGTTGCCCTCGCAGAGCGCCCCGGGAACCGTCGTCGGAACCGCCCAGAAGCCGGCCCTCTCCTACCAGGGAGTTGAGGTCAAGGTGAACCTTGACTGTGGCAACTCGGTGATCATGAACGTCAACGGTCCCACCGCCCCACCTGGAACGAAGGTTGGCGCGGAGGAAGCAGACCTCACGTGGACGGTGACAGTCCGCGAAGCGACCGGGACAGTTCCGCTGTCGGTCAAGCAGTTCAACGTTCAGGACGAAGCCGGCGAGTACCACTGGGCACAGCCGGTCAAGGGATCGACGATTCCCGCCACGATCAACAAGGGACAGGAGGTGACCTTCACGATCCACACCATCGCCTCCTCAGGCGAAGGGATGGTTCGCTGGGCACCTGACGGCAAGCACGTCGTCGCCCTGTGGGATTACATCGCTGAGCTCGACTGACCTCCCCGAAGAACCACGAGGGGCCCGGACCATCATGGTCCGGGCCCCTTCACGTGTCGTCTCGAGCTGACCCTTACGCCGAGATGTCCGTCTCGGCACGAGGTTCCAGATCAGTGGAAGAAGTGCCTCGTTCCCGTGAGGTAGAGGGCGACGCCAGCCTTGCGACAGGCCTCGATGGTCTCGTCGTCACGAATCGATCCGCCCGGCTCGACGATGGCCTCGACCTTGGCATCGAGGAGCACCTGGGGGCCGTCGGCGAAGGGGAAGAAGGCGTCGGATGCGGCCACCGATCCGGCAGCGCGATCGCCGGCCCGCTCCACGGCCAGACGGCAGGAGTCGACGCGGTTGACCTGGCCCATGCCGACGCCGACCGAGGCTGTGTCATGGGCCAGCAGGATGGCATTGGACTTCACCGAGCGGCAGGCCTTCCACGCGAAGAACAGATCGGCCAGGGTGGCATCGTCAACGGCCTCACCAGCAGCGAGGGTCCACTGGCTCGGGTCGTCACCCTCGGCCTGGAAGACGTCAGGCTCCATGGCCAGCAGGCCACCGTCGATCTGGCGCAACTCCCAGCCGGCCACCTTGGGTGCGAGCGCCTCCAGCAGGCGGATGTTCTTCTTACGAGACAGGATCTCCACGGCCCCGTCCTCGTATCCGGGAGCGACGACGACCTCGGTGAAGATCTCGGCGACCTGCTCGGCCATCTGGACACTGACCGGGCGGTTGGTGGCGATGACGCCGCCGAAAGCACTCAGAGAGTCACAGGCGTGGGCCTTGCGATGGGCCTCGGCAATGTCGGAACCGATGGCAATACCGCACGGATTGGAATGCTTGATGATGGCGACGCACGGCTCCTCGAAGTCGAAGGCGGCGCGACGGGCCGAGTTGGTGTCGACGTAGTTGTTGTAGCTCATGGCCTTGCCGTGGAGCTGACGGGCGCCGGCCAGTCCGGGTTCCCCGGTGCTCTGGTAGACCGCAGCAGCCTGATGGGAGTTCTCGCCGTAGCGCAGCGGCCGAATGAGCTCACCGGTCATGCCGACGAAGGCTGGCACTCCTTCGACGGCGACCCCGTTTCGGGTGGAGAACCAGGTGGCCACGGCGACGTCGTAGGCAGCGGTGTGGGCGATGGCTCGGGCCGCCAGGACCCGACGCTCCTCGACGGTGTAGCCGCCCTCGGACAGGGCGTCGGCGAGGTCCCCGTACTGGTCGGGGTTGGTGACGACGGCGACACTCGCGTGATTCTTGGCAGCCGCGCGGACCATCGCCGGGCCACCGATGTCGATCTTCTCGATGCACTCGTCGAAATCTCCCCCGCGGGCCACGGTCTCGGAGAAGGGGTAGAGGTTGCACACCACGAGGTCGAACGGCTTGACGTCGAGCTCGGCCAGCTGGTCGCGGTGGGACTCCAGGCGACGATCGGCAAGGATGCCGGCGTGGATCTTCGGGTGGAGGGTCTTGACGCGACCGTCGAGGCACTCCGGGAACCCGGTGACCTCATTGACCTCGATGACCCTCACCCCGTGGGAGGCCAGCTCCTTGGCAGTCGAGCCGGTCGAGACGACCTCGACCTTGGCGTCGATGAGGGCCTCGGCCAGCTGGTCAAGGCCGGACTTGTCGTAGACGGAGATGAGGGCGCGACGGATGGGTTGGCGTTCGCTCACTGTGGATCCTTCCGGGACGGTTCGGTGCCGAGTTCTTGGGTACCGGGGCGTGCCCCGGCAAGTTCTGTGACGACCTTGACGAGCATCTCGCGCTCCTCCACCTTGATACGTTCGTGGAGGGAGCCGACGGTGTCGTCGGTCAGGACGGGTACGGCCCGCTGGGCGAGGATCCGGCCGGTGTCGACCCCGGCGTCGACCATGAAGACGGTGGCACCGGTGATCTTGACACCGTAGTCGAGGGCGTCGCGGGGGCCGTGGATCCCGGGGAAGGACGGCAGCAAGGCCGGATGAGAGTTGATGGTGCGTCCCCCGAAACGATCCAGGAAGCTCGCCCCGAGCAGCCTCATGAAGCCAGCACAGACGACCAGATCAGGATCGAACCGGGACACGTCGTCGGTCAGCCGCGCGTCCCAGACCGCTCTCATGGAGGCCCGCTGGTCGGCGTCGGCCCGAGGAAGGGGTTCGGCGAAAGTGGGGATGCCGACCTTCTCGGCTCGTTGCAGGGCGACGGCGTCAGGCTGGTCGGAGCCGACGGCGACAATGGTCACCTGTTCGGGCAGGTTGTCTATGAGGGATTGCAACAGGGTTCCGGTGCCCGAGACGAGCACGACGACACGAAAGGTCACGACTCCACCCTAGGCCCTCAAAGTCTGCGTGGAGCGCGAGGCGATGACCGCGGACAGGGTCGTGAAGGTGGCGACGGCGGCTTGGGCGGCCTCATATCCCTTGTCCTCGTGGGACCTTTCAAGACCTGCACGGTCGAGGGCCTGGGCATCGTCATCGCAGGTCAGGACGCCAAAACCGATGGGGGTCTTGGTGCGCACGGCGATGTCGGTGATGCCCTGGGTGGCGGCGTCGCAGACGTAGTCAAAGTGCGGGGTTCCTCCCCGAATGACCACGCCCAGGGCGACGAGGGCGTCGAAGTGGTCTGCAAGGGCTGCACAGGCCACCGGGAGTTCGAAGGACCCTGGCACCCTGACGACGACAGGATCGACCACCCCGGCGTCGGCCAGGCCACGCAGGGCGCCGTCGAGCAGACCCGTCATGACCTTGTCATGCCATTGCGAGGCGACGATGGCGATCTGCAGGCCACCGCCGTCGACATTGCTGAGGTCAGGGGCAGCGGACCCCAGATTGGTACAAGAGCTCATGATCATTCTCCTTGGGTGCTCAGGGGTGAGTCGGGTTGGGCGTGGTGATCTTGGACATGTCGTGGTCAAGTGCCAACAGATGTCCCATCCGGTCGCGTTTCGTACGTAGGTACCGCTCGTCCTCAGGACGGGCCGGGATCTCGAGGGGCGACATCGTCACCTCGAGTCCTCCTGCACGCAGGGCATCCACCTTGGCAGGGTTGTTCGTCAACAGACGGACGGCAGACACACCGACATCAGCCAGGATCGCCACCGCCGCGCCGTACTCCCGAGCATCGATGGGTAGACCGAGGTGGGTCTGGGCGTCGACGGTGTCGAGTCCTCCGTCCTGGGCTCGGTAGGCCGCGATCTTGTTGAGCAGACCAGTTGCTCGGCCTTCGTGGCCGCGCAGCAGGATGATGGCCCCACCATGCTCGTCAACGTGGGCCTGGGCGGCTGCCAGCTGGTCACCGCAGTCGCATCGCAGGGATCCCAGAGCATCACCGGTGAGGCACTCCGAGTGCACCCGCACCCAGGCCGGACCATCATCATCGGCGTGAATCCCCTTGTCAGAAGCGAGTAGGAGGTGCTCGTCCCCGGTGAGGTTGTCCCGATAGCCGGTCATCGTGAATCGGCCGTGACGGGTTGGCAATTCCGCGCTGGCCAGGGCCGTCACGCGAGGGGCCGGGACGGTGTCGGCCGAATCATGGACGAGACGCCACTGCGCCAGCTGATCAATGGTGATGTAGACGAGACCCTCGGCGCGGGCCAACTCAGCTATGGCGTCAGCACGCAGGCACATACCGTCATCCCCGACGAGTTCACCGATGAGACCAACGGGTTCCAAGCCGGCCAGCCGGGCGAGGTCGACGGCAGCCTCGGTGTGACCGCGCCTTTCCAGCACTCCCCCGGCGCGGGACCGCAGCGGCAGGACATGGCCGGGGCGGACCAGGTCGGCGGGAGTCGACGTGGCGTTTGCGAGAACTCGAGCGGTCCGGGCTCGCTGAGCGGCATCAATACCAGTTGTGATCCCGGACGCCGCGTCAACGGCGACGGTGTAGCGGGTACGCAGCGGGTCCTGGTTGGCGGGCCACATCAGCGGCAGACCGAGTTGGTCAGCGTGTTTGTCGGTCATGGGTGCGCACAGGTACCCGGAGGTGTGACGGACCATCCATCCGACCCAACGTGGATCAGCCAGTTCAGCGGCAAGGATGGCGTCTCCCTCGTTCTCCCGGTCAGCGTCGTCGGTGACGAGCACCGGACGTCCGGCCTGCAGCTCGGCCAGAGCCTCCTCGATGGTGTTCAGCATGGCCTCTCCTTGTTCATGAGGGACTCCAGGTACTTCGCGATGACGTCAACCTCAATGTTCACGGGATCGCCAGGTGCCAGTGACCCAAGAATCGTGTCAGTGAGGGTGGTCGGGATGAGGCTCACCTCGAACCACTGGGAACTGACCTCGCAGACCGTCAGGGACGCGCCGCTGATGGCGATCGATCCTTTCTCGACGACGTACCTGGCCAGGGTCGTGGGAAGGCTGAATCGGAAGACCTCCCAGTGGTCGCCGGGAGTACGAGAGACGAGTTCGGCAACCCCATCGACATGCCCCTGGACGACGTGCCCGCCGAGGCGTCCGTCGACGGCCACCGGGCGCTCCAGATTGACCCTGTTCCCCGGGGCCAACCGCCCCAGGGCAGTGCGATTGAGGGTTTCGGCCATGACGTCGCAACCGAAGGTCCCCTCGTCGAGATCGGTGACTGTCAGGCAGGTGCCGTTGACGGCGATGGACGATCCAATCCGGGCGTCGGAGCAGACCAAGGGTCCGCGAATGGACAGTCGAGCCGACTCCTGTCCCTTGTCAATGGCGACGACCTCGCCAATCTCCTCAATGATTCCGGTGAACATGGGTCTCCTCACTCGTGATGTGCGCTGATTTGGATGTCCGGGCCCAGCCGACACACGTCGTCGATGACGAAGTGGTGGGCCAGGGCCAAGGTGTTGACCGAGGGATCGGTGACGGCTGCCCGACCGCCTCCCAATACCGTCGGTGCGATGTGGGCAACGACCTCATCAACGAGATCGGCGGCCAGGAATGCTCCAGCCAGGCATGGGCCGCCCTCCAGCCACACCCGGTGAATGCCGCGATGCCACAACACGTCAAGCACCTCGGCGGGGTCGTGGCTTCGAATCTGCAAGGTTTCGGCGGAATCGTCGTGGAGATGGCAACCGGCGGGCAAATCTCTCATTCCCACCACGACGCGCAGCGGCTGACGGGTGACCTCGGGTAGCCGGGCAGTCAGCCGAGGATCATCCGCCAGAGCTGTTCCGGCACCGACGACGATGGCCCCGCACCGGGAGCGACCGATGTGCACCTGGTGACGCGCCTGCTCCCCGGTGATCCACTGGCTGGTGCCGTCAGGAGCGGCGCTTCGTCCGTCGAGGGTGGCGGCGTACTTCCAGCACACCCGGGGGCGTCGGTGGGTCTGGCTGAAGGTCCAGTCGGCGTTGAGAGCCATGGCAGACTCGGAAAGAACACCCGTGACGACCTCGACCCCGTTGGCACGCAGGAACTGTTCTCCCCCAGTTGCCACCGGGTTGGGGTCGGACTGGGCGATGACGACGCGGGAAACCCCGGCCTCACACAAGGCACGGCTGCACGGACCGGTACGTCCGGTGTGGTTGCACGGTTCCAGGGTGACGACGGCGGTGGCTCCCCTGGCGGCGTCGCCGGCCTGACGCAGTGCCTCCACCTCGGCATGTGGGGTTCCTGCCCCGTGATGCCATCCCTGTCCGACAACCTGACGGTCGGTGACAATGACGCAGCCGACGCGCGGATTCGGGTCGGGGCATGGTGAGTTGGCTGCCAAGTTCAGGGCGAGCGTCATGGCGTCGTCCCACCGCTGGTCCATCTGTCCTCCCGGGCCGTTGCGGCTCCGGGGTGCGCAAGGACGTCGCACGGGGCTGACGACGACGCCAGCCACCGACCGTGCCTCCTCCCATCCGGACTTTCACCGTCGGCACCGGAATTCCACCGGTTCAACCTCACCGTCACGAGGACGGTTCGGGTCGCGGACTGTCACCGCCGGTTCGGACTTTCACCGACCCCCGGAGCACGTGTGCTTGCGGACAAGTATGCACCTTTTTACCACGGCATGTGGCGACACCCTCAGAGGTTCGTCGTCTCGAGGCACGATGTCGCCCTTGAAGGTGGTCTCGACCGGCTCAGGAATGGTGAGTGGTGTCCTCGTTCTCGGGGCTCTCGCGATCGTTGCACATGGAGTCGTAGATGTCGTGACCGATGGCCTCTTCCTTGACCAGTCTGGGGTCCTTGGACACAGCCGCGGGGCGGGTGATCCTCCTCGACCCAGAGTCCTTCCGTGACGACTCGTCCCCGACCGAGGTCGCACCCTCATCCGCATCCAGGTCCTCGGCCTGAACGGCACGAGCCTGAGCCCTCTGCTCGGACTTGGCTGCGCGGTTTTCCTTACGTGCCTCGCGACGCTCTGCGCGCCTTCGCCGCGACTCCTCGGATTGCAGACGGCGAGTGATCCCGATGGCGAATCCGCACAGCATCGTCACCAGCGTGAGGATGCCGACCGCGCATCCTGCCGTTGCCGGCATGATCGTGCCGACCTCACTGAGGCGTCCGTCACCGAGGCTGCCGTGACTCAGCAGGCCCAGGATGGCCAACACGAGCCCGGACAACAAACCAGAAAGGGCACCGATGCCCGCACCGATCTCGAACCCGGCCTCCGGCAAGGACTTCATGAGCAGGATCCCGCCGATGATTCCGGAAGCCACCGGGACGGCGCACCAGGCACAGGCGGCCGGACTCAACGGACCACTGGAGGGCAGGGCGCCAAGTACTGGCAACGCCGGAACGATACCGAGGTGTGTTCCGAGCGGTGAGACGAAGGTCTCAGTTCCGAAGGCAAACCCCGGACCGACTGTCCACGCGGTTCCCCACAGCGCCATGGTGGGCAGCCACGCCAGTTGCAGCAGGATGAGGCAGATCCCTCCCCACCCGGTGGCCCCGATCTGCTGGTGCAGATGGACCACGTTGCTCGCGTGCACGAGCAGGGTGACCGCGAGTGCGGTTGATCCGCCTGCCAAGCAGAGGGCAACGGTTGATCCGACGGCCTTCGGCAGCCCTCGCGCCCAGTGGGGCAGACCGTTGAAGGGGTTCAGGCGTGCTCCGCGACAGGCCCCGACAACGCCTGAGCACAGTCCGATGAGAAGGGCGCCAACGAGGGCCGTCACCCAGTGGGACGTACCGGCGGCAGCCGTCATGATGATTGCCGCGAGAAGCTCGATGGTGGTGTGAAGGGCAACCGCCTCACCGACATGTCGGCGTGGCGGCTGTCCGTCGTGGCGATGCCACAAGACGCGGGTGCCATAGCGACAGGCCTCCTCACCGAGCAGCAGACTGACGCAGGTGAGCCCCAGCGGGACGAGACCGACATGGATCCCGACGATGTCGATGGGCACACCGTGGCCACCCAGCCAGAAGCTCGACGCCGCGGCGAGGATGCTCGGGAACGACTGACCGTTGCTGACCAGCCACTCCGCGACGATGATCCCGGCCAAGGCGAGCCATTGGGCCAGGATGGCCACGGCTGCGGCCACCACGACGACGACCGGCCATGGCCACGAGACGCGAGGCTCACGAGGTTTGTCGGCCTTGGAGGACTCAACGACGAACCTCGCCGAGGTCGATGTCGAGCCAGTCGCGCCCATGTGGAAATCCTGTTCGGTTCGGGGAAGGATGTCATCCGGAACCCTACCGTCCTCCAGCGACGATGCTGAATCACCACACCTGTGAGCACGGCACAACGCAAGGAACCCGGCCCCACAGGGGGCCGGGTTCCTTGAGAACGCAGGATCAGGGCGTCACTTCTTGAGCGAGTCCATCGCCTCGTGAGCCAGCTTGGCGGTCTCGGTCGGGGTCTTGCCGACGCGAACGCCAACAGCCTCGAGAGCCTCCTTCTTGGCGACCGCAGTACCCGAGGAACCGGACACGATGGCGCCGGCGTGGCCCATCGTCTTGCCCTCAGGAGCGGTGAAACCAGCCACGTACGCCACGACCGGCTTGGTGATGTGCCCACGGATGTACTTGGCGGCCCGCTCCTCGGCGTCACCACCGATCTCACCGATCATGACGATGATGTCGGTCTCCGGGTCGTCCTCGAAGGCTTGCAGGGCATCAATGTGGGTGGTGCCGATGATCGGGTCACCGCCGATGCCGATGGCCGTCGAGATGCCCAGGTCTCGCACCTCGTACATGAGCTGGTAGGTCAGGGTGCCCGACTTGGAGACCAGACCGACGCGCCCCGGACCGGAGATGTCGGCGGGGATGATACCGGCGTTGGACTTCCCGGGGCTGATGATGCCGGGGCAGTTCGGGCCGATGATGCGCGTCTTGCCGGAGCGCTGGGCGGCGGTGAAGAACTCCGCGGTGTCCTTGACGGCAACACCCTCGGTGATGCAGACAACCAGCGGCACCTCGGCGTCGATGGCCTCCATGACGGCCGACTTGGTGAACTTGGCCGGGACGAAGATCACGGACACGTTGGCACCGGTGGCCTCTACGGCCTCCTTGACGCTGCCGTAGACCGGGACGGTGGCGCCACCATTGAAAGACACAGTGGTGCCAGCCTTGCGCGGGTTGACACCGCCGACGACGGCGGTGCCGGAGTCGAGCATGCGCTGGGTGTGCTTCATGCCCTCCGAGCCGGTCATGCCCTGGACGATGATTTTGGAGTTCTGGTCAAGAATGATCGCCATGTCTCAGGCCTCCTTGGATGCGAGCTCGGCGGCCTTGCTGGCGGCCTCGTCCATGGTCGCAACCATGGTCACGAGCGGATGGTTGAGTTCCTCGAGAATCTTGCGGCCCTCGGCCACGTTGTTACCGTCGAGACGGACGACGAGCGGCTTGGAGGCCTTCTCGCCCAGCTTCTCGAGGGCACCCTTGATTCCCAACGCCACCTGATCACAGGCGGTGATACCGCCGAAAACGTTGACGAACACGGAACGAACCTGCCCGTCGCTCGTGATGAGGTCAAGGCCGTTGGCCATGATCTCGGCCGAGGCGCCACCGCCGATGTCAAGGAAGTTGGCGGGCCTCGGGGAGCCCGGGAATCCCTCGCCGGCGTAGGCGACGCAGTCCAGGGTGCTCATGACGAGGCCGGCACCGTTTCCGATGACGCCGACGTTGCCGTCGAGCTTGACGTAGTTGAGGCCGAGCTCACCGGCGCGCAGCTCCAGCGGGTCGGTGGTGGCGCGATCCACCAAGGCCGCGTGCTCGGGCTGACGGAACGACGCGTTGTTGTCGACGGTCATCTTGCCGTCAATGGCGAGGATGCGCCCGTCGCCGGTCTTGATCATCGGGTTGACCTCAACGAGGGTGGCGTCCTCGTCACGGTAAGTCTCCCACAGCTTGATGACGGCCGGGACGATGGCGTCCTGCTCACCCTCGGGGAAGCCAGCCTCGGTGAGGATCTCGTGGGCCTTGGCCTCGTCAATGCCGTCGATCGGGTCGACCGGCACCTTGGCCAGGGCCTCGGGACGCTCCTTGGCAAGGGTCTCGATGTCCATGCCTCCCTCGCGAGAACACATCGCCAGGTAGCGACGCTCACCGCGGTCGAGCAGGATCGAGAAGTAGTACTCCTCGGCAATGTCAGCACCCTCAGCGATCATCACCTTGTGAACGGTGTGACCCTTGATGTCCATGCCCAGGATGGCATCGGCGCGCTCGGCCGCCTCCTGAGGGGACTTGGCGATCTTGACGCCGCCAGCCTTGCCACGGCCACCCACCTTGACCTGCGCCTTGACGGCGACGACGGGGGTGCCGAGCTTCGCTGCGGCCTCGGACGCCTGCTCGGGAGTCTCCGCGACGACGCCCCGAAGCACTGGCACACCGTGCTTCTCGAACAGGTCGCGGGCTTGGTATTCGTACAGGTCCACAATCTCTCCACTCTGCGAGGTGGCCCACCGCTCTCCGGCAGGTCGTTGTCGGAAGGACCGACGCCGTACAGGACGGTCGTCATCCGACCTCAGGAGTAGCTTACAGCCATGAGGCACAAACGTGCATTCCCTTTCACCCAATCACAGACAGACGTGTAGTCCACATCTCCACCGCCACTCCCCAGCCGTCAGCAGGCCTCTGGTGACGATCGCACCAGTGCTCTGCCTTGAACTCACCGTCGCAGACTCAGAGTTTCTCGATCGGGGCGAATCTCAGGGCCAATCGCTTGACGCCCACCGAACCGAAGTCGACATCTGCCTTGGCCCCTGCGCCATGGCCCGAGGTCGCCGTCACGGTGCCGAGCCCCCAGGTGGTGTGCAACACCTTGTCGCCGGGTTGCAGTGAGAGCTCCGGTGTGCCCAGACCACGCACCGATCCGTTGCCCGAACCAATCGCGTGGCCCTCGTCACCGTGCGGGCCCGAGCGTCCCGGGCGCTGGCTGCTGAGGACCCTGTTTCGGGAAATTCTGGTGGTCTCCTGCGCCTGGGCCTGCCAGCCCAGGGAATCCACCACACGTTCCCAGTCGACGAGCCTGTCCGGGATCTCCTCGACGAATCGACTTACGGGGTTGTACCGTGGCGACCCCCACATGGTGCGCACCACGGCGCGGGAGATGAACAACTGTTTGCGGGCCCTGGTGATGCCCACGTAGGCCAACCGTCGTTCCTCCTGCAGTTGCGCGGGATCGGCCAAGGACTGCTCGTGCGGGAACAGACCGTCCTCGAAGCCGGTGAGGAACACGGTGTCGAACTCCAACCCCTTGGCCGTGTGAAGGGTCATGAGCGTGACGACGCCGTCCCCTTCGGTCGGGATCTGGTCCGCATCGGCGACCAGGGCGATCTGCTCGAGGAAAGCAGGCAGGGAGTCGTCACCGGCGAGGACGAGGTCGTCCACCTCACCTACAACGGTCTCGTCGTCGGGTACGTCGGCAGTGTGCGCTCGTGCCACGAATTCCTCGGCCACCGAGACCAGCTCAACGAGGTTCTCCAGACGGGTCTCGTCCTGGGGGTCCTTGGAGTTCTCCAACTCGGTGATGTAGCCGGACTCCTTGAGGATCGACGCGGTGATCTCGTCGGCTCGGCCCCCTCGCTCCATCATTGCCCGATGTTGGGCCATGAGTTCACCGAAAGCGCGGATCTGATTGGCGGATCTGGTGGCCAGACCGTCAATCTCGTCCACTCGTTCGATGGCCTCGCTGAACGAGATGCGCCGGGCGGTGGCGAAGAGTTCCAGGGCCGCTTCGGCCCGAGCACCGATACCGCGTTTGGGGACGTTGAGGATGCGACGCACCGAGACGTCATCGGCCTTGTTGGCGATGGCGCGCAGGTACGACACGGCGTCGCGCACTTCCCTGCGCTCGTAGAATCGCACCCCGCCTACCACCCGGTAGGGCAGGCCGGTACGGATGAACACCTCCTCCAACGCTCGGGACTGGGCATTGGTGCGGTAGAACACCGCAACTTCACCGTAGGTGGTCCGCCCCTGGTCGACGAGCTCGTCGATCCGGCCGACGATCCAGGATGCCTCGTCATGCTCGGTGTCGGCGACGTAACCAGTGATCGGGGCACCCTCACCCTGATCGGTCCACAAATTCTTCGCAGGTCGCTCGGTGTTCTTCTGAATGAGGGAGTTGGCAGCCGAGAGAATGTTCTGGGTGGAACGGTAGTTCTGCTCCAGCAGGATCGTCCTTGCCCCTGGGAAGTCCTTCTCGAAATCAAGGATGTTACGGATCGTGGCACCCCGGAAGGCATAGATCGACTGATCGGAGTCTCCCACCACCATGAGTTCAGGGGGATCGACATGACGCTGCCCCGGGAGCGCTACTCCCTCCTCGACACGGGAGGACTCGTCGGCACACAGGGCTCGGATCATCTGGTACTGGGCAGTGTTGGTGTCCTGGTACTCGTCAACCAGAACATGTCGGAACCTTCGACGATACTGCTCGCGAACCTCAGGGAATTGTCGAAGCAGAACGACTGTCTTCATGATGAGGTCGTCGAAGTCGAGGGCATTGGCGCCATGAAGACGACGCTGATACTCCGCATACAGCGACACATGGAGCTCGTCATTTCCGGTCTGCGCCTTCTGCGCCGCCTCGGACGGACCCATGAGCTCATTCTTCCGATGTGAGATCCAGTTCATGATGGCGCGCGGCTTGAATGTCTTCGGATCAACGTTGGAGTCCCGAGCCACCAAGGAGATGAGACGTTTGGCATCGGTGTCGTCGTAGATGGAGAAGTTCCTCGACAATCCCAGCTTGTCGGCATCCGAGCGCAGGATGCGCACCGCGCTGGAATGGAAGGTGGACACCCACATCGACCGAGCCCGATTCCCCACGAGATCGACCACTCTCCCCTTCATCTCCGCCGCAGCCTTGTTGGTGAAGGTGATGGCGAGGATCGAGCCCGGGTGCACCCCGCGCTGGGTGACCAGGTGGGCGATCCGACGGGTGAGCACCCTCGTCTTGCCGGACCCGGCTCCTGCCACCACGAGCACCGGCGACCCCGTGTGCAGCACCGCCTCACGCTGGGGCGGGTTGAGATGGTCCAGAAGCTCATGGACGTCGACCGCCCGCCCCATCCCGGTACGTGCCACATCCGCTGGCAGCGTCCCGGGCCCGGCTGAACCCTGGGACGGGCGAGACGCGAAGAAGGCAGACAGGTCGGGCTCAGTCATGGTCAGTAACTCTAATTGGTGTGGGGCATGACGTTGTCCTCATGCCCCACACCTTCCCGCAGCGCAACCGTGGATCGGGCGGACCGTCTGCCGCATGTCCCCATCCAGGACGCGTCAGAGAGTTACGACGCGATGCTCCTCCACGCTGCGCCTCGCGGCATCGGCCAGGACAAGTGCCTCGTAACCATCGCGTACCGATGGCGAGATGACACCGCCATCGACGATCGAGTCAAGGAAGGTCTCCAGCTCGATGCGGTAGGCATCCTCGTACCTTTCCAAGAAGAAATCCATGATCGCGGTCTTGGCATCGGTCTGGGTGCTGGTGGCCTTGCGTACTGCGGTCTCGGTAAGATTGTCTGCGCTGAGCATGCCATCGGCACCGAATGCCTCGATTCGCTGGTCGTAGCCGAAAGCGCAGGTCCGCGAGTTGATGATGGTGGCAAGCTTGCCCTCACGGGACTTGAGGGTGATGACCACCTGGTCGAGATCACCCTGTTCCGCGATCTGTGCAGACACATTGGTACCCACGGCATTGACTTCAGCGATGTCCCCGAGGAAGTGCCGCACCATGTCGAAGTCATGGATTGTCATGTCCTTGAAGATGCCCCCGGATCCGGCGATGTAGGAGACCGGCGGAGCAGCCGGATCTCGTGAGATGACGGTGAGCTGCTGGAGGTCACCGATCTCCCCCTCATCAAGGCGACTCTTCAAGGCGTGGAAGGTTGGGTCGAAACGACGGTTGAATCCCATCATCACCTGATCGGCGCGCTCCCCCAGCTGTTCGATGCACCTCCTTGCCGACTCGAGATCGAGTGCAATCGGCTTCTCACACATCACCCGCTTGCCAGCGCTGACGGCCTTGAGGATGTGGTCGACGTGGAACTTCGTCGGCGACCCGATGACGACTGCATCGATCATCGGGTCCGAGAACACGTCGTCCGGCTCCAAGCAGTAGCGCACATCGTACTCCTCGGCGAGGGCACGTGCGTTCTGCTCGAATGGGTCGCAGACAAGTGCCAAAGTGGCATCGGTACGTCCGGCGACGGCTCGAGCGTGGACGTGGCCAATACGTCCAGCCCCAATGATGGCGATCCTGATCATGCTGTGAACCCCTGTGTTCGACATAGCTGGCTCTCAGCCAGCACCTACAAGATACTGCTATGTTAGCACAAATATCGATCACACCAGCATGTCCCGCGGAGCAAAGAGGCCATTGTCACCCTTATTGACCGGACATATACTACTGTCATTGGCCTGACGCACAGAAGCTCAGACCCTCAACACACAAGGAGCACATCGATGAAGATTGCTGGAGCACCCATCAGCTGGGGTGTCTGCGAGGTCCCGGGCTGGGGCTATCAGATGACACCGGAGCGCGTTCTCACCGAGATGAGGCAGATCGGCCTCACCGCCACCGAGTTCGGCCCCCAGGGCTGGCTGCCCATCGAGGCCGAAGCCCGCGCCGCAGAGGTGAAGAAGTACAACCTCAAACCCGTCGGAGCCTTCTTCCTCGCCATCATGCACGATCCGGATTTCGACCCGATCCCCATGGTCAACAAGGAGCTCGACGCCTTCGAGGCCGCCGGCGGCGACTATCTCATCCTCGCCGCCGATTCCGGTCGTGACGGGTACGACGCACGCCCCGTCCTTGACGAAGCAGGTTGGAACACCCTGTTCAGCAATCTCGATCGCATCCGCGAGGTCTGCGCCAGCCGCAAGGTCACCGCCTGCCTCCACCCGCACTGGGGGACGATGGTCCAGAACTACGACGAGGTGGTCAGGGTACTCGACAACTCCTCGATCGGGCTGTGCCTGGACACTGGCCACCTGGCCTGCGGTGGCACCGACGTCGTCGAGTTGGTTCGCAAGTATGCAGATCGTGTCGACATCGTCCACGCCAAGGATGTCCACAAGGAGATGACCGACAAGCTCTTGCCAGGTGAGATCACCTGGTCCCAGGGCATCCGAGCCGGCATGTTCGCCCCCATCGGCGAGGGAGACATCGATTTCGCCGCGATCGTGACACTTCTCGACGAGGCCGGATTCGACGGCTACTACGTTCTGGAGCAGGACATCATGATCGACGGGGAACCCCCTGCTGGCGGTGGTCCGGTCCTCAATGCCAAGAAGTCCCACGAGGCTCTGGCATCGCTCGGACGATGAGCTCCTGATGCTGGCTCGCTCAGCCTGAATTACCGAATGGTGGCCCGCCCCTTTCAGGGACGGGCCACCATCATCTCGAAGCTGTCGTCATCTCAAGGCAGGTGTCGGCCTTGGGACGATCAAGATCTCACAACGCCATGTCGATGACCCCTCGGCCCACCATCGAACCGTCATGGAGCATGGCGTAACCCTCATTCACCTCATCAAGGCTGAATGTCTTGTGGACCACCCTGTCGACGTCGATCACGCCACGAGCGGCCATGGAGACAACAGCTGGCAGATCCACCCGGGTACGTGCGCCATAAGACCCCAGGATCGACTGGCCACGCCGCACCGTCCGATTGATCTCCACACCAGCAGTCTGCACACCCGCGCCCAGCCCCACTGGCACCATACGTCCACCATCTGCGAGGGCATCCAGAGCTGTCTTCCAGGTGGCAGGAATACCCAGTGCCTCGAAGGACACCTCGACACCTCGGCCACCCGTGATCTCGAGGACTCTCTGCCTGACGTCTTCGGTCGTGGAATTGACGGTGTGGGTGGCGCCGAGCCCCCTGGCCTCCGCCAGCTTTTCCTCCTTGACGTCAATGGCGATGACCGGATCGGCACCCATCGCGCTGGCGAACTGCAGGATGTTCGATCCCACTCCGCCTGTGGCGACGACTGCCACTGACTCTCCGTATCGCAGGTCTGCGCCATGCCGGACCGCACCATAGGCAGTCATGGCCGCACACCCGAGGATCGCGGAGTTGACAGGATCGAGGCCGCTGGCCAATGGCGCAACAGCCGTCGCCGGGACGACGCAGTACTGCGCCAGGGCACCCATGGAGTACATCGACACCGGCTCACCGTCGGGAGTGAACAGACGGGTCTGCCCGTCGTAAAGGGTGCCGTGCAGTCGATTCATCTCGAAGAACGGGCCACACAGATCATCTCGTCCCCGGCGACACGCCTCGCACTCGCCGCACGGCATGAGAAATCCGCCGGAGACGGGCTGTCCGACGTCGAGACCGGAATGACTCAACCCATCACCAAGTTCGGCAATGACACCACTGACCTCATGCCCCAGGACGGCTGGCACCGGGAAATCGATCGCTCCACCCAGGACGTGCAGGTCCGAGTGACACAGACCACAGGCAGTGACCTTGAGAAGAACCTCGCCATGACGGGGTCGAGGAACATTGAGGGTTTCGATGACGAGCGGCTCACCGGGCTTCCGCAGCACCGCGGCACGCATGGTTGTTGGTAGGGGGGCCATAACCATACACTCCTTTGTCCTTACATTTAATTCCATTAAATCACGAACCTGCTGACCCGACAAGACCCCCGCGACAATCTCGAACCCATGACGATGAGTGGATCCCACATCTCACGAGCGAAAGAACATGAATCCCACATCTCCAAAAGAGATGCGATGGCACACCCAATTCTGAAAACAAGAATGGGGTGAGTGCATCCATGAATGCACTCACCCCATTTCAATGAGAGGAACGATCAGGAGTAGCGCTCCTCCATGTACGTCTCGATCTGTTCCAGGGACTTATCGTGGGTCTCCGGCATGACCTTGAACAGGACCACGGCAATAACGAGGTTGAGAACACCGTAGATGGTGTAGGTCAACCCGCCACCCAGACCAGCCATCATTGACGGGAAGGTGAACGTGATGATGGCATTGACCACCCACATGAAGAAGATGGCCGTGCCATTCATGATCCCACGAACATTTGCCGGGAACATCTCACCCATCATGGTCCACACCACCGTGCCGTTGGTGGACTGGACGATGAGCATGAACACCGCCATGAGGCCGAGGATGAGGAACGGGGCCCATGCTGGAGGAGCCGTCTTGTCGGCGATGTGTGGGGCAATGGTGAACTGGAATGTTGCCGCAATGGCGAGAAGGGTGACGCCCACGGCCGTGACGTCGAAAATGAGCAGGCTGCGCCGACTGAACTTGAGGATGAGCCACAGACCAGCAGCCGAACCAATGACGGACATGACACCATTGGCCACCTGCGCCGTGATCGACGCCGAAGTCGTCATGCCCGCGTACTCCAACACCTTGGGCGCGTAATACATGACGGTGTTCACACCCGTCGTCTGGTTGACAATCGCCAGGAAGATACCCACGAGCATGAGCTTTCGCAGCCACGGCGTCTTCCACACATGGGCGAAGGCATTGCCGTGGTACTTGTTCTCCAGCTCGCGCTGCTGGGAGACCAACATCTCCTCGACCTCGGCGTCCAGAGGCCCGTCCTTCTCGGGATCCCGCACTCGCTTGAGAGCCGCGATGGCGTCAGCCACACGTCCCTTGGCCAGGTACCAGCGAGCGGACTCCGGCATGAGACGGATACCGATCCACAGAGCGATGGCAGGAATGGAGCACAGCACGAGCATCCAACGCCACGCAGCACCGTTGCCGGACTGGATGACGAGGTTCTCCACGAATGTGCGGTACTGGGACTCGTCCAGAGGACCACCCTTGGACGCCTGGAGCGCGAGAATCTGATCCCAGGAGTAGCTACCGTTCGTGATCCCGAGACTGTCTGGGTTGTTGTTGGCCTTGACAGTCAGTTGCGGCCCACCATGAGCGGCATTGATGGCGGCATTCATGGAGAAGGCCAGAAGCTGACCGGTGACGATCATGAGCTGATCGATGGCCACGATCGACCCTCGAATCCGTTTTGGCGCCGTCTCGGCCAAGTACACCGGAACCGTGGCCGAGGCAGCACCCACTGCACACCCCAGCACGAACCGGAAGATGTACATCACTGCCACGTTTGGCGAGAATGTCGTTCCCAGGGCACCCAGCAAGAAGATGATCGCAAGGATCGTGATGTTGTGACGGCGACCCCATCGGTCCGACATGATGCCCCCGGTCACCGCTCCAATTGCGGCTCCTATGAGGAGCGTGCCGCCAATGGCACCCTCCTGGACAGGGGTGAGTGCCAGACCACCGGCCAGGTCGGGCATGTACATGTACGGGAGCGCTCCGGAAATGACACCCGTGTCGTAGCCGAAGAGCAGCGAGCCCAAGGTCGCCACGGCAGCGAGCGCACCGATTCCTCGATGCTTGCCAGATGGAGGGGTTTCCTCAACCATCTGACTGATGTCTTCTTTGATGTGTGAAGGTGTACTCATGTCACCCTTTCGGTCAGGGGCGGCTCTCGGCCCTCGATATCAACCGGTTGGTCCATTCCCACCGGTGGCCCGGCTCCGATGCCAAGCCTTCTCGGAGACACGCGATGACGCGGTCACTTGTCGAATGTGGTTCTTCCCGACACCGGCTCCACGTCGTGCCAGGCACGGTCGGCACAGGACGCGATGATCGCGTCATTGATCTCCGCCGAGGCCCAACCGTCGGCAACGGATGGACCATACTGCTGTCCGTCCAGAACACCTCGGACGAACTTCGCAGCTTCGACGACCTTCATGTCGTCAAAGCCCATGGATGTCCCGGCTCCGGGCTGGAAGCGCAGGAACTCAGGATAATCAGGTCCTGCCATGCAGTTGATGTATCCCTGGAGAGCGCCATTGTCGCGTCCCAGACAGACCTGCAGGTGATTGAGGTCCTCGAAGTTCCATCGGATCGACCCCTCGGTCCCGTAGACCTCAATGATGTATTCCGCACGCGGTCCGACACTGACTCGACTGGACTCCAAGGTACACGTCACCCCATCCTCCATACGTGCCATGACAGCGCAGTAGTCCTCGTTGCCAACCGGCCCGAGTTCGTCGGAGACAACCCACCCGGTATGTCCGACACCTTCCTTGAGTGGCTTGGGACGTTGCCGGATGAATGTGTCGGAGATGGCCGAGACTTCGGTGATCCGCTTCTTGAGCAGGTACTGGACGAGGTCCTCGCCGTGACCCATGAGGTCGAGGATGACACCGGCACCGGCTCTCTGCCTGTCGTAGCGCCATGTGAGCGGTCCGCGGGGGTCCGAGGCATAGTCGGCGATGAGCCAAACCCTGGCGTTCGTCACCGTGCCGAGTCGACCGTCGGCGATGAGCTGGCGCGCGAACTCGACCGCGGGGGTGTGGCGGTAGTTGAACCCGACCGAGGTCACCAGCTCCTTGTCCTCAGCCGCCTCGGCGATCTGTCGGGACTGTGCTGCGCTGATCCCCATCGGCTTCTCGATCCAGAATGGTTTTCCCGCCTCTGCTGCCGCAAGAGCAATGTCACGGTGCAGGAAATTCGGTGCACAGATCGAGACGACATCAACCTCGGAGTTCTCGATCACGTCATGATAGTCATCGACCGCGGTGGAGAATCCCAGGCGATCCACAGCCTGTTGTCTGTTCTCCTCCAGCAGATCGCAACATGACACGAGTCGAACGCCTGCATCGATTTCTGGGAACTTCTCTGCGAGCGACTTGTAGGCGCGGGTGTGCAATCTGCCCATCCAACCCAGCGAGACAAGACCCACGCCAAGGGTTCGGTTACGTTTCATCATGACCCCCATGAATCACCATCGGCTTGGGTAGCCGAATGACATGTGCACCACCCCGTGCATATGTCCTGTCAAAAGGATAGCACGCCGAACACACATGTCCAGTGCCCCCGGCATTCAGTGTCACTCATCTCGAGCAAGCTCCCGTCATGATCACTCCGATACGGCAACAGGCCTGCATCGCACCATTCATCCCTTCCCGACAGCCACGCACGAAGAACGACCACTGCCTCGAAAACACCCATGAGCAGGGAACCTCGACAGCTGAGTGAACACAGTGGGGTGGAGCACGACATGCGCACTCCACCCCACTGCCATCAGCATCACGGACACGACTGCACGATCAACGGCGCCCGAGGCTGTTGTGCTCGGACCTCACTCGTCACGTTGGAACGACATGGTCGCCGCGTAGGTCTTCTCCGTTGGCCACCGCTCGGTGATGGCCTTGGCACGGGTGTAGAAGGTGACACCCTCGGGACCATGAATGTGGGTGTCACCCAGGAGCGACTCCTTCCACCCACCGAAGGAGTAGAACGCGACAGGGGTCGGGATCGGTACATTGACACCGACCATGCCCGCCTCCACGTCGAGGGTGAAGCGACGGGCCACACCTCCGTCATTGGTGAAGATTGCCGAACCGTTGCCGAAGGGCTGGTCATTGACGATCTTGAGGGCTTCTTCGTAGGTGTCGGCGTGAACAATGGCGAGCACCGGACCGAAGACCTCCTCGGTGTAGACCGGGGCGTCCAGGGGAACATCGTCAAGGATGGTCGGTCCAAGGAAGTGACCATTCTCGTAACCGGGGACGGTGAGGCCACGACCGTCGAGGACGACCTTCGAGCCGCGCTCCTGCGCGTCATCGATGAGGCCGACGATACGGTTCTTGGCCTTGGCAGAGATGACCGGCCCCATCTCAACACCGTGACCCATGCCTTCGCCGACCTTGATGGCTTCGGCATGCTTCTTGACCTTCTCAGCCAGTTTCGGACCACAACCTCCCACGGCGACGACCACGGGAAGAGCCATGCAACGCTCACCGGCGGCACCGAAGGCAGATGCGGAGATGTGCTGGGCAGCGAAGTCAAGATCGCTGTCGGGCATGACGATGGCATGGTTGTTCGCACCGCCGAGAGCCTGGACGCGCTTGCCATGGCTCACGCCGGTGTCTTGGACGATGTGAGCCACTGGGGTCGAACCAACGAAGGAGATGGCATCAATACCCGGGTGGACCAAGATGTCCTGGACACTGCGACGATCGCCCGAGAGCACGTTGAACACACCGTCGGGAAGTCCAGCCTCCTTGTACAGCTCTGCCGTGAGAAGCGATGCCGACGGTGTGGGTGAGGCCGGCTTGAGGATGAAGGCGTTTCCGGTCGCAATGGCCAGCGGATGCATCCACATCGGGACCATGGCCGGAAAGTTGAACGGGCAGATACCTGCGACGACACCGACCGGCTGGCGGGTGGTGTGGATGTCGACCCCGGTGGACACGTCGTGGGAGTACTCGCCCTTGAGAGCCACGTTGATGGCGGTCGCGAAGTCAAGGGTTTCCCGGCCACGCTGGATCTCACCGATGGCGTCGGAATAGTTCTTGCCATGCTCCCTGACGATGAGCCGTGCCATCTCGTCCTGATGATCGAGAACGAGCTGACGCATCCGGAACATGATGGCCACTCGTTTCGCCAGCGAGTAGCTCGCCCACTCCTTCTGCGCCTCGCGTGCCACCTCGACGGTGTGGCCCAGATCCTCCTTGGACGCCTGCAGCAGTTCTGCGGTCACCTCACCAGTCGCAGGGTTCTCAACGGGAATCACACCCAGCGGGGATCCCTCGTAGTATTCACCGCCGACCCAGTGCTTGATGGTCTTCATGCTCGAGAACTCCTTCGTTGTCGATGGACGTCGATGTTGGCCAGCTGTGTGACCAACATCTTCAGGATAGCCCATCAAGCGCTATTTGTACTAACAAATATCACCATTCAGACAGATCTCACCTCTTGTGCTGTCCGTCCGGAGGCATGTGCGCCAGTCAGGACAAGGGCTGGGCCTGCGACACCCTCCAACAGGTCGCCGTTGACGCACCCTTCAAAACCAGGAGGTGTGACCGGTGGGAGACCACAGTTCGACCCGACCCGGGGCCTCCGGCTGGCTCCACATCGTCGAGGGAGTCCCTCGGGAGTCAATGGGACTGCGTCAAGCTCACGACCGCAATCGGTGCAGGCTCACGGTCAATTGTGTTAACATGGGCTCCGGTGGGTGCCAGCCCACCCGCCCGAAGCACTCTTCGGGCGTGCACACGGCCGTGCCGAGCGCGGCCGTGCAGCCGTGTCTCGGCGTCCGAGAGGAAGTTAAGACACCGCACATGACCTACAGCCATGTCGAATCTGGAATCACCCTGAACCCCTTGGCCAGCGCGAGATCGGGCATGCAGCATCACGCAGTCACTCTGCTCCGTTTCATCCCGGCAGCACTGGTCCTCTTCGCCCTGGCAATCGCAGGGCTCGTCAACGATGCTCCATACCTGACCATCGTCTCCGGCCTCTTGACCGCCACCGCGTCAATCGCGTTGAGCCTGATGCATTTCTTCGACAACGCCTGAACGCACTCGGCCCCAGTCCAGGTCGTGACGATCACGAGGTGACACGTGGTGCACGGACGGTGAGGGACCACAACACTGAGGGGATCCCCCGCCTGAGCGGGGATCCCCTCCACATGTCTCACGCCGTCAGTCGTTGCGGCACCGGCCTGCGAGCCAGTCAGAAGAACCTGCGCTGTGCGGCAACCTGTTCGACGTACTCGGCGTGGGCTCGCTGCGTCGACTCCAACCGCGACTGCGCAGGCACCGGGACGTCCCACCAACCCGAGGCAGGCGGGTTGGGTCCGTACAGGTCGGTCTCGATGTGGATCATCGTGGCACGATCAGATGCCTCGGCCTGGCGATATGCCTCCTTGAACTCGTCAATGGTGTGGACCTTCAAGACGTTCACCCCCCACGAACGAGCATTGGCCGCAATGTCGAGAGGCAGCAGGGCATCGTCCCCGACGACGTGTCCCTGACCACCGTCGTGCTGCCGATACTTCGTGCCGAATCGCTGAGATCCGTGGGACTCGGAGAGCGCACCGATCGATGCGAAACCATGGTTCTGGAGCAGCACGAGGATGACCTTCGCCCCCTCCTGGACGATCGTCGCCAACTCCATCGGGAGCATCTGGTAGGTGCCGTCACCCACGATGGCCACGACCTCGGAGTCCGGCCGTGCCATCTTGACGCCCAAGGCCGCCGGAATCTCATAACCCATACATGAGAACGCGTACTCGACGTGGTACTGCACGGGAGTGCTGGCGCGCCACAGACACTGCAGGTCACCAGGCATCGACCCTGCGGCATTGATGATCACGTCATCGTCACCCATGAGTTCATTGAGAGCCCCGAACACCTCGGTCTGCGCCGGCAATGG
The DNA here is from genome assembly GCF_051303185.1 of Cutibacterium nasicola. GTDB lineage: Bacteria > Actinomycetota > Actinomycetes > Propionibacteriales > Propionibacteriaceae > Cutibacterium. Next base: position 151,198 of record NZ_JBPPGE010000004.1, read on the forward strand.
ACCGTGGTCCAGGTGGTAGCACCGATCGGTCACCTTGGCCCAAGCATTGGCCTCCTTGACGGCGAGATCGCTCCATTCCTGGGGAACGTGGTAGTCCGCGAGCTCATCCGACAGCACCATCAGAGCCTCTCGAGCGTCTGCCAGCAGCATCTGGGCACCTTGTTTGGCTGCGTCGAAGGATCCCACATTGACATTGACGAAGTTCACGTCCGGGTTTCTGAAGGCTGTCTGCGAACCAGTGGTGAAATCGGAGTACCGGGTGCCGATACCGATGATGAGGTCGGCCTGGGCAGCCAACGCATTGGCCGAGTCGGAACCGGTCGCCCCAACACCGCCCACTGCACACGGATGATCCCAGTTGATGGCACCCTTTCCAGCCTGGGTGTCGGCGACCGGAATACCGGTGGCCGACGCGAAATCACGCAGTTCCTGGGATGCCTCGGAGTAGATCGTGCCTCCACCAGAGATGATGAGTGGACGTCGTGCACCACGAATCGCCTCCACCGCCCGGGCGACGGCGGCACGGTCGGGGACCCTCCGGTCAATGTGCCAGACCTTCTTGGCGAAGAAGGACACCGGCCAGTCGTAGACCTCGGTCTGCACGTCCTCGGGCAGGCAGATGACAGCGGCGCCGGTGTCCACGGGGTCGGTGAGCACCCGCATCGCGCGCGGTAGTGACACCATGAGCTGATCCGGGCGATTCACCCGATCCCAGAACTTCGAGACGGAACGGAACGCATCATTGCATGACACGTCGGGATTGGTGGGGTCCTCCAACTGTTGCAGCACGGGATCGGGCGCACGGTTAGCGAAGATGTCCGCCGGAAAGAGCAGAACCGGCACCCGGTTGGTGGTGGCCAGGGCCGCACCAGTGACCATGTTGAGGGAGCCGGGACCGACGGACGCCGTGGCAGCCAATGCCTGCAACCGGTTGGTGGCACGGGCAAAGGCCGAGCAGGCGTGAACCATGCCTTGTTCGTTACGGCCCATCCAGTAGTCAAGATGCCCTTCCTCATCAACGGGATCCACCTCGTTCTGGAGGAGGGCCTGCCCCAGACCAGTGACGTTCCCATGACCAAAGATCCCGAAGACCCCAGGGATGAAGCGATGCTCGACTCCGTCACGCTCCGTGTACTGGTGCGTCAGGTACCGCACGATGGCTTGCCCGACGCTGAGCCTCACAGTCTGTTCAATCATCATCGCTCCTTCGTGTCGTCCACTGCCATCGGCAGACGGGGATCAATTCCCTGGTTCTCCCACGTCTGGCGGATCCACCCGTAGTGCGGGTCGTCGACTGACTTCCACTCGGCCTTCCCGGGCCCAGCCATGACGTTGAGGTAGTACAGGTCGTACCCGGGAGCAGCCGCACACGGCCCGTGCCAACCGTGCGGCACCAGGGCCACATCGCCATTGGCGATCATCTCTGCCACATGGATCGGGCGCTCGGGCGTCCCGTAGGTTCCATGGAAGGCCATTCCCGGACCGTGCTCGTCGCCACGGATCTCGAAATAGTAGATCTCCTCGAGCTCGCGCTCGACCTCCGACTCCTCGTCATGTTTGTGCGGAGGGTAGGACGACCAGTTGCCACCTGGGGTGAGAACCTCACAGGCCAGCAACCGGGACGTGCGCACCGGGTTGGCAACGGCATAGTTCACCACCTGTCGCGAGCAGTTGCCTGCCCCACGCAGCTCGACACGTACTTCTTCCGCCGGACAGTACCTGGGCTCGAGGTCCTCGTCGGCAAGGGCATGTGGCAGCGCCACTCGTCCATCGCCGAGCGCAGTGATGCTGATTGTGCTGTGACGGGGCACGAAGACGTAGTCAGTCACCTCACCCCAGATGGTGCTGCGCCCGGCAAGATCAGCGTGCACGTCACCGACCTGCACGGCGAACGCCCCTTCCAGAGGCAGGACCAGGTACTCATGGCCGTTGGTGTCCAGCTCGAGGGTCTCGCCCTCCGCGAGCTTCGCAACGGTGAGACCGGAGTATGTCCATCCAGCTCGCTCAGGGGTGACGTCAACGTCACAGGAACCCGAGCCCGTGCTCCCAGATCGAAGAACCAGTTCAGTCATGCTTGTGCTCCCAACAGTTGAACAGCGTTGTCAATGGCAGCTGCCACGTCTGAGTCCGGCGGGTAGAGGACAGAACGTCCCAGGACGAGTCCGCGGACGTTGCGTGGGGCGAGCGCCCTGGCCCAGCGACGCCGAGTCGACTCGGGGTCCTCACTCACCTCTCCCCCGAGCAGGAGGATGGGCAACGACGTGGCACACGCCACCTTCTCCATGTCATCGACCGCTGGCAGCTTGAGCCAGGTCCACGACGTATCTGCACCAAGCCCTGAAGCCATGGCCACCGACTTGACGACTGCGTCGGTCGAGAGGTCGTTGACGACCCTACCGTCGGCAGTACGGTGACAGATGAATGGCTCCACCATGGCGATTCGCCGCGCCCTGGCCAGGGCAGTCACGTTCTCAGCGCACGTCTGCACCGTCTGGACCGTTCCCGGATCGGACAGGTCGAACCTCAGCAACATCTTGCCCCCGGCAAGGTCATCAGTGACGACGCCGTTGACGTCGTAGCCGGTCATCCGGTCATCGAGTTCGAAGGACGCACCAGCGAATCCACCTCGGTTCATGGATCCAAAGACGACCTTGCCGTCCAGCGCACCAAGGTTGGCCAGATCGGCGACCATGTCAGCGGTTCCCAAGAACCCATTGACCCCGGGACGTCCCAGGGCGGTGACGCACCGCTCGAGGAGTTGCTCCCGATCTGCCATGGCATCAAGCTGACCACCGGCGGCGAGCGCACCACGGGCGGGATGATCAGCTGCGACGATCATGAGCGGGTCGGTGGGAGACCACGTGGCCCGCGGACGTTGCCTGATCCGAGCCGCAAATCCCACCGCGTCGGAGAGCCGAAGATCCACCAGCTTGTCGATGAGTGGTGTACCTGTCATGACAGATGTTCCTCTTTGACGGCGACATCCGGATGGTCCGCCATCATCGCAAACAGTTCCGGCTCCGAGGGCATGGCAGTGGAGCACTCCAACCGAGTGGCCACCAAGGCACCCGCAGCCGACGCCGCCTGGATCGTCTCGGTCAGGCTCCATCCCTCCAGCAGACCATGACACAGGCTGCCACCGAAGGAATCCCCGGCTCCAAGCCCATTGGTGACATCGATCGGAGTGGGGGCGACCTCCACCCGCTCATCACGAGTCATGGCCAAGGTGCCCTTGGGCCCTTGCTTGACGACGGCGAGCTGAACCCCAGCGTCCAGCAGTGCACGGGCGGCTCGATCGGGGTCCGTCTCACCCACGGCCACCTCGCACTCCTCGCGATTGCCAACCGCGACCGTCACCTGCGGCAGGATCTCCGAGACTGCTTCATGGGCCTCTTCCTTGGACTCCCAGAACATGGGACGGTAGTCCAGGTCGAGAATCGTGTGCTCCGTCCTGCCCCTGATCTCCAGGGCACGGCGATGTGCATCCCGGGAAGTCTGCTGGCACAGACCAGTCACCGACAGCCACAGGACCCGAGCATTCTGCACAGCCTCCTCGGGTATGTCATCTGGAGTGATCCTCAGATCCGGAGCGGTGGGGCGTCGATAGAAGTACAGCGGGAAGTCGTCCGGCGGGAAGATCTCGCAAAATGTCACCGGGGTGGGAAGGTCGTCATCGACGAGCACGTAGTCGTCGTAGACGCCGAGCCGAGCCATCTCGCGTCGGCAGAATCGACCGAATGGATCGTTGCCCACTGCTGTGACCACAGCTGCGGAATGACGAAGCCTGGCTGCAGCAACGGCGACGTTGGTCGGGCTGCCACCAAGGAACTTGCCGAACGAGGTAACGTCCTCCAACCCCACTCCGTACTGCAGGGGATAGATGTCGACACCGATACGCCCCATCGTGAGCACATCGAGATCACGCCGACTGGATACCATGACCACTCCACTTCATCGAGGATGCCGGACGTCTCGTATCCTACCAGCCGAAGGCACTATGTCAATACAAATAAGATCGGCGTCCGATACGCCATCAGCAGGATGGGCAGCACATGGACCATCACATCCGTAGAATCGCCCAGGACGAACGTTCACAGCACCACCCGGCGCATTACCCCAGTTGAACGCATACCGACACACCCATGAACGAGGAACGGCAGTGGAGAACGAGACCTACATCGCTGACATCATCATTGACAGGTCAAGCTCGGAGCCGCTCCACAGCCAGATCGCCGAACCCTTGGCAAGGCTCATCGAATCCGGGGAACTCGCCCCCGGCACCCGCATCGAGGACGAAGTGTCTATGGCTGCCCGTCTGCACGTGTCGCGCCCCACGGCACGGCGGGCCTTCGAGACCCTCACCCAACGAGGACTCGTCATCCGCCGACGCGGCGTAGGCACCCAGGTGACCCCCACTCGGGTGCACCGCTCCATGAACCTCACAAGCCTTTACGACGACCTGCAGGCCTCTGGTCAGACTCCACGTACCAGCGTGCTCGACTGGAACGTGGAAGCAGCTCCACCTGCCATAGCCGCAGCGCTCGGACTGCCCAACGACTCCCAGGTGGCCCATTTCCGTCGACTGCGCATGTCACGCGACGAGCCTCTCGCGATCCTGACGAACTGGATGCCGGTGGACCTCGCCCCCAGCGCAGACGAGCTCGCGGACACTGGCCTGTATGACCATCTGCGCAACAGGGGTGTCGTCGTTGCCGTGGGACACCAGAAGTTCAGCGCCCGACTCGCCACATCCGATGAGGCACGCCTGCTCAACGAACCACCTGGCGCCGCGCTGCTGACGATGCAGCGCACGGCATGCGACGACTCCAACCGTGTCATCGAGTTTGGCCAGCACGTGTACCGCGCATCCATCTACTCCTACGAGAACACGGTGTACGCTTGATCCACCGGCACGCTCATTTGACAGGACAATGCCTGGGGTGTTCACTGTACTCATGGACTCGGCGACGACGACGCGCCGACAAGATCTCGCACAGGAGCTGCCATGAGCATCGAGTACACCCCCGGCCCACTCCTTGACGCTTCCCGCACGACGCCCACTGCGCTGTGGAACGACTCGGCCGACCTGGATGAACTTCGTCAATCCATCGCGTATGGCGGCGTCGGCGCCACCTGCAACCCCGTCATCGGTTACACGACGATCAGGAAACACCCAGATGTCTGGGAGGACCGCATCCGCGTCATCGCCGAGAACAATCCCACCTGGGGAGAGTCCCACATTGGGTGGCAGGCCATCAAGGACATGTCGGTCGAGGCCGCACAACTCTTGGAACCCATCTTCATCGAGCACAAGGGCCGCAATGGCCGCCTCTCCATCCAGACCGATCCGCGCCTGCACCGTGATGCCGAGGCACTGGCGGACCAGGCCGAGGAGTTCAGCAACCTTGCACCGAACATCATCGTGAAGATCCCCTGCACCTCGGTGGGCATCAAGGCTATCGAAGAGGCCACTTACCGTGGCGTCTCGGTCAACGTGACGGTGTCGTTCACCGTTGCCCAGGCAGTGCGTTCCGCCGAGGCCATCGAGCGCGGGCTGCAGCGTCGCGTGGACGAGGGCAAGCCCATTGACGAGATGGGGCCGGTCGTCACGATCATGGCCGGGCGACTCGACGACTGGCTCAAGACAGTTGCCGAACGCGACCGCCTCTTCATCGACCCCGGGCACCTGGAGTGGGCCGGTATCGCAGCGATCAAGCGCGCCCACCGCATCTTCACCGAGCGCGGATTCCACTCCCGGGTGCTGTGCGCCGCGTTCCGCAACGTCCTCCAGTGGTCCGAGCTGGTCGGCGGCGACCTCGTCGTCTCCCCTCCGTTCAAGTGGCAGAAGCGCATCAACGACTCCGACTACAAGGCCGTTGCCCGCATTGACGAGCCGGTTGCTGCAGAGCGTCTTGACGCCCTCATGCAGATGCCGGAGTTCGTGCGTGCCTATGACCCGGATGGAATGACGATCGAGGAGTTCGACGACTTCGGCGCCACCCGCAAGACCCTCCGCCAGTTCCTCCAGGCTGACGCCGACCTCGACGCCTTGGTACGTGACGTACTCATTGCAGCTCCCTGACCCCACTGATCACCAGAGCACAGGTGGGCCTACCGTGACGTTCCCACGGTAGGCCCACCTGTGTTCCCCTGAGACCTCACACGATCGACAATCGCACCTTGCCGTGCGACACCAAGAGATGGACCTTATTCGTGCTGACAATGATGTCTCTCCTTGACTGGTTCCTCCTCACGACAGCCGCGATCTGCATCGGCGTCTCGAAGACGGCTCTTCCAGGCGCAGCGACCCTTGCCGTCGCACTGTTCGCTGCCGTGCTTCCCGCAAAGGCATCCACCGGAACTATGCTCGTGCTGCTGCTCGTCGGCGACGTCCTTGCCGTCTGGACGTACCGTCACGATGCGGACTGGGACACCTTGCGCCGGCTCGTCCCCGGAGTGCTGATGGGGATCGTCCTCGGCGCCGTCTTCCTGAGATTCGCCTCGGACTCCACGACGAAGGTGTTCATCGGCAGTCTGTTGCTCGTCCTCATCGCCGCCACGCTCGTCCTCATGCGACTCCCCCACCCGCCCAAGGTGCAGGGCCGGATTGGCAGAGCCACGTACGGCACTCTCGCTGGGTTCACAACCATGGCTGCCAATGCCGGTGGGCCGGTCACCAGCATGTACTTCCTGGCATCTCGCTTCCCCGTGTCCACCTTTCTGGGCACCACGGCATGGTTCTTCTTCCTGGTCAACGTCATCAAGGTGCCGTTCTCCATCGGCCTGGGAATCATTCAGCCCGGGACGCTGATGATCGATGCCATTCTGGCCCCCGTCGTCATCGGCTCCGGGTGTGCAGGACGCGCTCTTGCCAGGAGGATGACCGACAAAGTCTTCACGCCGATCGTCACGGTTCTGACGATCATCTCTGCCCTCTACCTGCTGATGTGAGACATGCGGCTCTCGAGGCAACGCACCGACGCAGAACCGATCACACTCAACAACAGCGTCACGGCGCGCCCGGGATCGACACCCGGACCACGTCGTTCCCCGTACCGCCCCGCAAGGGTGTGGTGCTTGCAGGAAGGTTGCCCTCCCCCACAAGCACCACATCAGCAGAGTTGTCGAACTCCCTCAGCCAAGTTCGTCCTTCAACCGTTTCAGGACCGCGCGGTTGTAGTCGTCTGCGTACTCATGCCAGCCAAAGACGCACACACTCAGCACGCCATCGAACTTCACCTCGCGCAGCGTCGAGAAAACCTGTTCCCACGGCACCTCGCCCTGCCCGATGACATTGTGCTGGTGCACGGTGACGTCGGCACCGGGGGGATTGATGATGTACCTGTTGCCATCATTGGCGCGGTGGTTGAAACCATCTGCGACGTGGACCTCACGCAGCTTTCCGGCCTGAGCAGCAGTACGAATCATCCGGGACACGTCTCCGGCCCCATCCGACAGGTGGAAGGTGTGCGGGCAGCAGTACTCGTAGCCGACCCAGTCCTTGTCGATGGACCGGACGAGTTCCAACGCCCGGTCATGGAGCTCGACGAAATCGTACGGATGGGCCTCCATGGCCAGTCGGACACCGTACTTCTCGAAATCAGGGATCAACTCCTCCATCGATCGGTACCACTGCTGTTCCGATCGGCTGGCCCGATTGCGATCACCAGAGAACTCCGAGACGATGTCGCGCACGTCGAGATAGTCGGCGATCTCGAGAAGACGACGCCAGTTGCGCACCTGGGCCCGGCGCTCGGCCTCGTCGGGGGAGGACCAGTTGAACACCGGGTTGAGGGTACGTACCTTCACCCCGGTCTGATTCTCGGCACGAAGAATCTCGTCAAGGAATGCGCGATCGGCCTTGGGATAGTGATGCCACAGGTGCAGCTCGTTGTTGGGTGACAGTTCCACGAAGTCGAAGCCCAGTTCACGTGCCTTTCGCAACGTGTCCGGAGTCGACATCGTCATGTAGTACATGTTGGGATCAAGGGCAATGTCCACCATGGGTGTTCCTCTCCGACCCTGGCCTCGTCACCACGAGGCGACTGCCACGCCTCCTGGATGTGTCAAGGCCACGGGTCACATACAAATCAGCGATACAGACTGGGACGTTCGACGAGGTCGACGGTCACGGTCCGACCGCCATTGTCCAAGGATTCCACCGCAGCTTCGACGACGGCCGTCGCCGCATATCCATCCCATGTTGTGGAGCCAGTGTGCTCATCAACGGCAACGGCATTGATCCACGACTGGACTTCCGCATTGAATGCGCCCTGGAACCGGTCGATGTGCGACTGACACATGGCGTTCCGATCGCCGTGGATGTCACGAATGTGGATCTTCTCCTGATCGCCCAGTCGCACCGCAGCGTTCTCCATGACGAGCTCACACTCGATGGAGTACCCGTACTCCAGGTTGACATTGACCTCATCGTCGATGAGCACGCCGGACTCGGTGCGCATGACGACGACCACAGGATCGATGAGATGGTCGAATCGACGCTGGGTGAGCTTCGGTCGATCAATTCGGACCTCGGTGATCTCCTCACCCAGCAACCACCGCATGGTGTCGATCTCATGGATCGCGGTGTCATCGATGGCCATTCGCGAGGTGTACGATTCCGGGACGCTGGGGTTGCGGTGCCGGTTGTGCACCAAGAGCGCCTCTCCGTTGGCTCCCCTGTCCAGAATCGTCTTCATCTCGTTGTAGGCGGAGTCGAACCGACGCATGAAGCCCACGGTGACGAGCTTCTTGCCGGCCTTCCCCTCCGCCGCCATGATGTCGAGGCAGTCCTGTGCCGTGGTTGCCAGGGGTTTCTCACACAGGACGTACTTGCCAGCCTCGATGCATTTCAGGACATCGGGGGCATGCACCTTGCCGAAGGTCGCGATGACGACGGCGTCAACCTCGGGATCATTGATGAGGTCACTGGAGTTGTCACACACCTTGGCACCATAGGGTTCCGCTGCGCAGCGCGCGGCATCGTTGACCACGTCGGTCACTGCCACGACCTGTGCACCTGCGAGATCGTCGTGGATACGAGCCAGATGGGCACGTCCCATCCCACCGGCACCGATGAGTCCAATTCGTACTGTCATTGTCCTTGTCCTCCGTCTGAACAGTTACATGGAAGGTGTCGAATCCGGTCAGGCCAGTCCGAGCCCACACTCAGCCAGGTACGAACGCATCTTCATGGCGTTGGGCTTGGGGAAGGAGGGGTCACAGGGGTAGCAGTCCTGCTCACAGATGGCGTAGATCGGCTTGTCGAGGTCGGCCAGAGCATTGACGAACTCATGCATCTCGGGCAGGCCTTCGGGCGGACACACCGATGCCCCCTTGGTGACAGCCTCGCCGAATGGCCAGTCCTTCTCGTGGGCTTCCTTGGTGATGGCCTCGTCAAAGGCCTTGATGTGCACGTAACCGATTCGCTCGGGGTACTTCCGGCACAGCTCGACGGGGTCTCCCCCGCCATAGACGACATGCCCGGAATCCAGGCACAGGTTCACGTAGGTGGGATCGGTCGCCTCGAGGATGCGCGCGATCTCCTCGGGGGTCTCGATGTGGGAGTCTCCGTGAGGATGCAGCACCATCTTGAGGCCGTACTCGTCAAGAAGCATCTGGCCCAGCGCATTGGCGTGTTCGACGTACAGCTTCCAGGTGTCACCGTCCAGAACACGCTCATCCGTCCACTCCCACGTCTTGTCGTCACGGTACAGCGGAGGAAGATGGACGATGTACTCTGCACCCACCGCGGCATGGGTCTGTGCGATGGCGCGGAACGTCTTCAACGTCTGGGGCCACGCCTCCTCCTTGTGCAGGATTCCCCAGCCGGTCCCGGCGACGACACGCATCCCGTAGTCGTCACACCACTTCTGGAGTTCCTCGGGATCGGTGGGAAAGTAACCAAATGGACCGGTCTCGACGACATCGAACCCGGCCTCGGCCATCTCCTGCCACGCCTGTCGCGGATCCATCTGTGCGGGGTCGTCGGGGAACCACACTCCCCACTGGTCTGGACACACACCGATGGTGAGTTGGGAAAACTTCGGGTCAACAGTGTTGATCGCTTTGGACATCATCGTCACTCCTCTGGTCAATGACTCAGCGCGAAGGTCATCCGAATCGTTTCGGATGACCTTCAGGATACATGTCCGATCCAGTTTTCGCCAATATTTGTTCTTACATTTTTGAGAACACGTCCATCACCCCTGCGTCGTCGTTCTCCGAATCACCCGAGCTGGAACGGTGTAGACCACTCCACCACCGGCACTCTGCGCGCGATGCACGTCGAGACCCGTGGGCATCTGCACCCCACCATCCTGGCAACCCAGCCGACCAATGAGATGACGCACCGAAACCTCAGCGATGACATCGACATCCTGACGCACTGTCGTGAGCCCAACTGCACTCAACGCCGAGGCCGCAATCCCGTCGAACCCAGCCAGGGCAACCCTCTCGGGGATGTGTACCCCGCGTCGGCGAAGCTCCAGCAACCCACCCAGTGCCGCGTGATCGTTGTAGAAGAGCATGGCCTGCGGCAGACCAGGCCCCTCAGCCAGGTCACAGACCGCGCGAATACCCGCTTCCTCGGTCTCACCGCCGTTCATGACCTGCGCCTTCAGCCCGTGGGCTCTCATCGCTGCCCGAAAGGCTCTGGCCCGCAACTGCGTCGACGGTGCTTCCCCACCGTCGACGTAGACCACATCGTGGCGCCCAGTCATGACGATCTCATCGACCAGCCGAGTCAGTGCCACCTCGTCCTGGGAGCGCACCGCATCAGCTCCCGCGCATGGCTCTCGACACATCAGCAGAAGAGGCACCCCCTCAGCAGCAGCCAAGAGCTCACCGGGTGCCACACGAGAGTCGACGACGATGATGGCCTCACAGCGGTTGCGCACCAGAGCCCTGATGCCATCGACCTCACCATGACGCGGGGTGGACGCCGTGAGATCGAGTCCGTGCCCACAGGACTCAGCTGCCCGATACAGCGCATCGACGAGCTCAGCCTGAAAGGCCTGCCCGGGCCGGTATGACACGCCGATGAGGCCAGTGTGTGACGCGCGCATGAGACGTGCACGAGGGTTTGGCCGGTATCCCAGCTCTGCCGCTACCCGCAAGATGTCCTGGCGGGTCTGCGGGGCCACTCCAGGTGCCCCATTGAGGGCAGCAGACACCGTGGAGATGGATCGACCGGCCGCTCTGGCCACCGCGACGATCGTCACACCATCCTTCCCACTGCGCATTTCTGCTTCCTTTCGCTCACATCCTGATGACAAAAACGTTTCTGATCCCCCTTCCTCAACCCCGGCACCAGCGCTACACTCACTGAACCGCCAATAAGTCCGGACAAATCCTGAGATCTCCATGGACGCTCACGGACACCCCCACAAGCGCCTCCACCGAGGCTCCCCACCAATGTCAAGGAGGACACATCGTGGACAAGACACTATCGGTCGCCGTCATCGGCGCCGGAATGGCCGGGACAACACATGCCAATGCGTGGCGACAGGTCGGCACGGTCTTCGATCTCGGCCTGCCCAAGGTCAGGCTCGCTGCCATCGCCGACGCCTACGAACCCTTCGCCCAGGACGCAGCACAACGCTACGGCTATCAGCGAGCCGTGACGGACTGGCATGAGATAGCCGATGATCCCGACATCGACATGGTCTCCGTCGTCGTCGGCAATGCCCTGCACCGTGAGATCGCCGAAACCATGATCCGGGCCGGAAAACACGTCCTGTGCGAGAAACCTCTGGCCGACACCTTGGAAAATGCCAAGGCAATGGCCCAGGCCGAGGAGGATCATCCCGAAATCATCACCTCCACCGGGTTCACCTACCGTCGCAATGCATCCGTGGCACAAATCAGGAAACTCGTGGAGACCGGGCATCTGGGCACGATTCACCACATCAACGCCCGCTACTGGTGCGACTACGGCGCCGACCCCTCCACTCCGATGGCCTGGCGCTACAGCGGGCCCATGGGGTCGGGGGCCCTGGGGGACGTCGGATCCCACCTCATCGACACTGCCGAAACCATCTGCGGACCACTCGTCTCGGTGGCAGGTGGCACCTTCCTCACCGCCATCAAGGAGCGTCCGGTCGCCCGTGGCCATGTCACTCGGGGTACCACGTTGGACAATGCCTCGGCCGAGATGGCCTCGGTGACCAATGACGACGTCGCATCCTTCACCGCAACCTTCTCCAATGGTGCCGTGGGCACCTTCTCGGCGTCCCGAATCGCCTGGGGAATGCCCAACGCCATGATGATCGACGTCCACGGATCACGGGGTCGCGCCTACTGGGACCTGGCGCGCACCGGCGAGATCATGGTCGACGACGCCAGCGCCCCGGCCGGGTTGTCCGGACCACGCCAAGTGCTCGTCAACCCCACCTTCCCCTATTTCGAGCGAGGCTCGTCCATGGCCTTCGGAGGGGTGGGCTGCACCCAGATCGAGCAGTTCACATACCAGGCATATGCGTTCCTGCAACAAGTCGCAGGAATGGAAGAAGATGACTCATTCCCTCGTTGCGCAACATTTGCCGACGGATATCGAGAAATGCTCATAGCCCAGGCAGTCGCCGAATCTGCTGCACGCGGAGGGGCCCGTGTCGACGTCTCCCACCTCAACAACTGACCAGCCACACTCAACGACAGGAGAACTCCCATGACGATGACATACGGCGCCTACACAGCCTGTCTCTCCAGCTACAGCCTTTCGGAGGCACTCGACATCCTCAAGAGCACTGGTCTCACTGGTGCCGAGGTGAATGTGGGCGGATTCATCCCGTCCCCCCACTGCCCGGTGGACTCACTTCTCTCCTCCCAGACAGCGCGTGACGACTACCTGGGGCTGTTCGCCGAAAAGGAGATGAAGATCATCGGTCTCAACGCCAATGGCAATCCGACCTCCCCACTTGCCGAGGAAGGAATCAAGCATGCCGAAGACCTGAGGAACGCGATCCGTCTTGCCGGGAAGCTCGGCATCAAGGACGTCGTCACCATGTCTGGCACACCTGGAACCGACCCCGACGCCCACTACCCCACCTGGATCGTCAATCCTTGGAATGGGATCGACATGGAGATCCTCGACTACCAGTGGAGCGTCGTCGTCCCGTTCCTCAAGGAGATTGATGCGCTGGCTCGCGACAACGACGTCAACGTGTGTCTGGAGCTGCACCCACGCAATCTCGTCTTCAATGTGCCCAGTTTCGAGCGGCTCATCTCGGAGACTGGAGCGACGAATCTGAGAGTCAACATGGATCCATCCCACCTGTTCTGGCAGCAGATGGATCCCATCGCCATCGTGGAGCGCATGGGTGAGCTCATCGGTCACGTCCACGCCAAGGACACGGCGATTCTGCCTGGAGCCGCATACCGTGGTGTGTTGGACACCGACTTCGGCCACGTCCCCGCCGAAGCGCCGAACAAGACCCCCGTGGCACCCGGTTACTGGTGCACCTCATGGCCCGAGGACCCGGCATGGCGTTTCGTCGCATTCGGGCTCGGACACGATGTCGAGTACTGGACAAGGTTCCTGCGAGCCGTCCACACCGCCACTGCCACCATGAACGTCAGCATCGAACATGAGGACGCCGAGTACGGCGATGTCGAGGGACTGAGGATCTCGGCGCACAATCTCCTGGAGGCTGCCGACAACCTGTGAGCAGGCCTCACCACCGTCCGAGGGGGACGAGACGGGAATGTCCTCATCAACCTTTCCCGTCTCGTCCTACCACATGAACACCACGAGTTGACATCGCGACCTCCACGCCCATAGCCTGCCGACAAGGTCTTGAGATCCGGTGTCAAGCCACGGCTTGCCGGACGGCAACCCATCGCGAGAGCAGGGTGCCCCGTGTGACGACCTGGTCGTGTCCAGACGGCACGACAAGCGCGACGGTGCCCCAAGCACCCCAACACAGGAGCAGGAATCATGGCAGTGGTCTTTCGCCACCTCGTGGACGCCCACCAGTGCGCCGTCGAGATGTTCGCCATGATGATGTGCACCTCACGAATGACCGGCACCCGCTGAACGGATACGTCGTCGTTCACCCCAGCGGGACCACGGGAACAGTGGCCTGATACTCGCCACACACCCTTCCTGCGAGAAGCTCTGTGCATTGAGCATGATCGGGCCCGCGAGCACGACACCGAGTCGGCACGTCCGACCTGCGACCCCCATCTCGCCCCATCCCAGCCTCATTCGTCGTCCTTTCCAGACCAGATTTCAGGAGCATCACCATGACCACCGCCGAAGCACTCCCCGACAAGCCCCACAACCGTCCCTCCAAGGGTGTCATCGTCGCGATCATCGTCATCGTCGTCGCACTCATCGCCGGCATCATCTTCGCAGTGAACAAGAACAAGGGGGATGACTCGGCAGCTGGCGGGACGACAACCGTCAAGATTGGTACCACCGAGGCCGCCAACGACTACTGGAAGGTCCTCAAGAAGAAGGCCTCCGCGGAGGGCATCAACATCGATGTCGTCAGCTTCAACGACTACACCCAGCCCAACGTCGCTCTCTCCCAGGGCCAGGTCGACCTCAACGTCTTCCAGCACCTGCTCTTCCTGGCCGACTACAACGTGAAGAATCACGACAACCTCACCGCGATCTCCGCGACCTACGTGGTGCCGCTGAACATCTATTCCAAGACGTACCAGCAGGTCTCCCAGCTCCCAGCCGGGGCCACCGTCGCCATTCCGAACGACGCCACCAACCAGGGGCGCGCCCTCCTCGTGCTGCAGAAGGCCGGGCTGCTCACGCTGCGCGACGGCGGGTCTGCCCTGTCGACCCCTGCCGACGTCATCGCCAACCAGTCCAAGGTGAAGGTCAAGGCCATTGACGCCGCCCAGACGGCTGCCTCCCTCAGCGGTGTCGACGCCGCGGTCGTCAACAACAACTTCGCCACCGATGCCGGACTGGACCTGGACACGGTTGTCTACAAGGACGACGCCACCGGCAAGTCAGCCGACCCCTACATCAACATCATCGCCGCCAAGGACGCCGACAAGAACAACGAGACCTACAAGAAGGTCGCTAAGCTGTGGTCCGATCCTGATGTCCAGAAGTCGATCATCAGGCAGTCCGGCGGAACGGCGAAGATCGTCGCTGATCGTCCCCAGGCAGATCTCGACAAGATCTTGGACGATCTGACCACCGAGATCAAGAAGTCGAATTCCTGACACTCATCCGTTTTCCAGCGAGGCTCCACCATGGCAACAGACGTCACGCCTGCTTCGGCGCCACAGTGTCCCGATCACATCGTCTTCGACCACGTCACCAAGGACTTCCATACCCGTACCGGATCGGTGAGAGCCCTTGACGACGTCAGCCTGGCGATCAAGAGAGGATCCATCTCGGCGGTCATCGGACACTCTGGCGCCGGAAAATCCACCTTGGTACGCCTCATCAACGGGTTGGAGACCCCGACGAGCGGACGGGTCCTGGTTGACGGCACCGATGTCTCCCAGCTCTCCGACAAGGCGATGCGCCCGCTGCGGGCCGACATCGGGATGATCTTCCAGCAGTTCAACCTGTTCGGGTCACGGACCATCTACGACAACGTCGCCTATCCGCTCAAGCTGGCTCATTGGAAGAAGGCACAGGAGAAGGAGCGCGTCACTGAGTTGCTGAGCTTCGTCGGACTGACGAGCAAGGCGTGGGACCATCCGGACCAGCTCTCCGGCGGGCAGAAGCAGCGAGTCGGAATCGCCAGGGCGCTGGCCACCAAGCCGTCCATCCTGCTGGCCGACGAGTCCACCTCCGCCCTCGATCCGGAGACGACGGCTGACGTCCTCTCCCTGCTCAAGCGTGTCAACGAGGTTCTCGGGGTGACGGTTGTCGTCATCACCCACGAGATGGAGGTCGTCCGTTCCATCGCCCAGCAGGTGTCGGTGCTGGAAGCTGGACACCTGGTCGAGACCGGGAGCACCCAACAGGTTTTTGCCCATCCGAAGTCTGAGACCACCGAGCGCTTCCTGTCGACGATCATCGGTCAGCATCCCAGCGGGGAGGAAGAAGCCCGGTTGCGCGCCGAGAACCCTGACGCTCGCCTGGTCGACGTCAGCTCGGTGTCCAGTGACGCCTTCGGGGACGCGCTAGCTCGTATCGGCCAGACCGAGGCGGCCTTCCGGATCATCCACGGTGGGGTCATCAAGGTCCACGGCGGCTCACTGGGGAACTACACCGTAGCCTTGTCGGGTCCCGCCAGGGCCGTCGAGAAGGCTGCCAGGATCCTGGCTGACGCCTCCCACACGGCGTCCACCACGGCCACCAGTCAGGAGGATCACTGATGAGTGACTACCTGCGTCCGATATATCTGCAGTCCATCTGGGAAACCCTCTTCATGGCCCTGATCACCTTGGTGATCGGCGGTATCTGTGGACTGGTGCTGGGCATCCTGCTCTATGCCACCCGTCGGGGTGGGCTGCTCGCCAACAAGGTCGTCCACACCGTCCTCAACGTCATCGTCAACATCATCCGGCCGATTCCGTTCATCATCTTCATGACGGCGATTGCGCCACTGACCCTCAAGGTCGTCGGAACGACGATCGGCGTTCGTGCAGCCACCTTCCCGCTGTGCATCGCGGCCACCTTCGCGATCTCCCGGATCGTCGAGCAGAACCTCGTCACCGTCGAGCCGGGCGTCATCGAGGCTGCGCGCGCCATGGGTGCCGGTCCTTGGCGGATCCTCTTCGACGTCGTGGCCCGCGAGGCCCTGGGCCCGCTGATCCTCGGGTACACCTACATCCTCATCGCGATCGTCGACATGACGGCCATCGCCGGTGCTCTGGGCGGTGGTGGCCTGGGGCAGTTCGCCATCACTTACGGTTATCAGCGGTACGACTGGACGGTGACGGCCATTGCCGTCGTGACGATCATCATCGTCGTCCAGCTGGCCCAGTTCCTGGGTAACTGGTTGGCGCGACGGGCGCTGCGCCGCTGATGACCCCCGGCACCACGATCCCGGGCTCTCGACGCCGACTACCTCTCAGCCGGTGTTCGAGGCCCGGTACCCTGAGCACATGATCCGGGGCCCTCGCCAGAAAATCACATGCCGCCGAGTCCTGCACTGGGTGGCAGGCGGAACGATTGCCGCTCAGATGGCCACAATGGCAGGGCTCGTCGCCTTCAACGGCGTCAAGCGGCGAGGCCGCCGTCCCTACCGTTTCCCCACCGCACCGGTGAAGTCCCTCGAGGTGGGTGAGCACCAGGTCGAGATCTTCACCTTCGGCCGTGATCTCTACGCGGCGATGATCGCCGACATCGAGGCTGCCCAGCACACCATTTATCTCGAAACCTTCATCTGGAAGAATGACGAGGTCGGTCGGCAGTTCCGGCAAGCTCTCGTCGATGCCGCCGCCCGAGGCGTCGAGGTCTACGCGATGTGGGACACCTTCGCCAACCTGGTCGTCGATCCGCGCTTCTTCCGCAACCTGCACGGTGTCCATGTGCGCGCCCAACCGCTGGTCACCCCGTCGTGGGTGCCGACCATCCGCAACATGGGCCGGGACCACCGCAAGCTCCTCGTCGTCGACTCCGACGTCGCCTACATCGGTGGGTACAACATCGGGTCCCTCTATGCAGATCGGTGGCGTGACACCCACGCCCGTCTCACCGGCCCGGCCGTCGGAGAGTTGGAGAACACTTTCGTCGACATGTGGAACCAGCGACCCAAGGGGGCGCTGGTCTTGCGGCACACTCAGCCGGTGTTGCCCTCCCCCGAGGTGCGCTACTGGGACACACCGTTCGCGGTACACCGCAACTCCCCGCGGATGGCTGTCTACCCCATTCGGAACATGTACCTCGAGGCCATCGACCGTGCCAGCGAGCGAATCTGGATGACCCAGGGTTATCTCATCCCTGACGACGACGTCGTCGCTGCCCTGCACCAGGCGACCTCCCGCGGGGTCGACGTGCGCATCGTCATTCCCGCCGAGTCGAACCACGTCATCGCCGACTGGCTGAGCCGTGGATACTACGACCAGCTCCTCCACAAGGGGGTGCGGTTGTTCCTCTACCAGGGCGCCATGGTGCACGCCAAGACCTGCACCATTGACGGCATCTGGTCGACGATCGGCACGGCCAACCTCGACAGGTTGTCCCTCCAGGGCAACTATGAGGTCAACATCGCCATCACGGATCCCACCGTCGCCGAGCGGATGGCTGAAATATTCGAGATTGACATGGCGAACTGCGTGGAGCTCACCCTCGACGAATGGCAGTCCCGATCGCGCATTGCGAAATTCACCGAGACACTGTTGTTGCCGTGGCGGCCATTTTTCTGAGATTCCGTCGCCAGCGTAAAAATATCGTATTACCTAGTCAAATTGCTGTTGACGTCGATAACAATGTGTGTTTTTGGCTAATTTTCCACCGGGATCGGCCATCGTTGCTGGACGTTTTGCCCCATCGTCAACGACACTGGATGCATGGGATTCTTTGCATGGATTATTCTCGGACTCATCGCCGGCGCCATAGCCAAGGCCATCATGCCGGGCAAGCAGGGCGGCGGCATCCTCGTCACCCTCCTCCTCGGGGTCGTGGGCGCGGTGCTCGGTGGCTGGCTCGGCTCACTCATCTTCGACAAGCCCCTCGGCACCTTCTGGAACCTGTGGACCTGGCTCGTCTCGATCGTCGGCGCTCTCATCGTGTTGTGGATCTGGGGCGCCATCACCAAGAAGAAGAACCAGTGACCTCCTGATCTGTCACCCCACACATGCAACGGGCCCCGTCATATGACGGGGCCCGTTGCATGTGTGGCCATCTCCGGGGCAACCCGCGCTCATTGATGCTCCCCCGGTCCGTCACAGGGACACGGACTTGTGGAGACATCATGGCACCATGGATGCAAGCCACTACTCAGGAGGACCGACCTATGGCCACCAAGATCACCCGGCCCGAGGAGGGCCGCATCATCGGCGGCGTCTGCCAGGGCATTGCCAACGCCTTCGATCTGGACCCGACCCTCGTCCGCATCGTCGCAGCAGTCTTGATTCTCGCTGCCGGTTCGGGACCACTCATCTATCTCGTGTTGTGGATGATCATCCCGGACGAGGGCAGCGGCGCGAGCGTGGCTGGTGATGTCGCGAGGAAGGCACGGGACAAGCAGTCAGCGCGCCGGTCCGAAGACACCTGGAACGTCACTCGGACGACGGCTCCACATCGTCCCGACGAGACCTTCGACCCGTACAGGGAAGACTGACCTTCAACACACAGGGCCCGTACCGATCAGTCGCGGTACGGGCCCTGTCACGTCATGGAGCCGTCTTACTCCCACTCGATGGTGGCCGGTGGCTTCGAGGTGATGTCGAGCACAACTCGGTTGATCTGCGGGCATGCGTTGGTGATTCGGGTGGAGATCTTCTCCAGCACGCCGTACGGAATGCGTGCCCAGTCAGCCGTCATGGCGTCCTCACTGGTCACCGGCCGCAGCACGATCGGCGAGCCGTAGGTCCGTCCGTCCCCCTGCACACCCACCGAGTGGACGTCACCAAGCAGAACCACCGGGCACTGCCACACCTTGCGGTCCAGACCAGCCGCGCTCATCTCCTCACGAGTGATCGCATCGGCGGTACGCAGCACCTCGAGGCGCTCCCTGGTCACCTCGCCGATGACGCGGATGCCCAGGCCTGGGCCCGGGAAGGGCTGACGCCACACGATCTCCTCGGGCAGGCCCAGCTCCAGACCGACGGCTCGTACCTCGTCCTTGAAAAGAATGCGCAGCGGCTCGACGAGGCTGAACTGCAGATCGTCGGGAAGGCCCCCGACGTTGTGGTGGCTCTTGATGTTGGCAGCCCCCTCGCCACCGCCGGACTCGACGACGTCGGGGTAAAGGGTCCCCTGCACCAGGAAGTCGATCGTCTGATCGGCGTTGAGACGCTTGGCGACGTCCTCGAAGGTGCGAATGAACTCGCGGCCGATGATCTTGCGTTTGGTCTCGGGATCGGTGACTCCGGCCAGGGCGTCCAGGAAGCGCTGGGACTCATCTGCCACCACCAGGTCGGCGCCAGTGGCCTCGACGAAGTCGTGCTTGACCTGCTCGGCCTCTCCCTGACGCAGCAAACCGTGATCGACGAAGACGCAGGTGAGCTGGTCACCGACGGCACGCTGCACCAGAGCAGCGGCAACTGCGGAGTCGACGCCGCCTGACAGCCCACAGATGACACGACGATCACCGACCTGGCCACGGATCTGGGCAATCTGATCGCCGACGATGGAGCTGGCGTTCCAGTCCGGGCGGCATCCGGCGATGTCGAAGAGGAAGTGCTCCAGGACCGTCTGACCGGATTCGGAATGCTGCACCTCCGGGTGCCATTGCACACCGACGAGCTTGCGCTCGACGTCCTCGAAGGCTGCCACCGGGGCACCTGCGGTACGAGCGAGGGTCGAGAACCCCACCGGAGCACGGGAGACGGAGTCACCGTGACTCATCCACACGCTGATGGTGTGCGGAATACGGGAGAGCAGCTGTCCCGAGGAGGTGATGCACAGGCTGGTGCGTCCGTACTCCGAGGCCCCGGTATGGGCGACCTGGCCACCAAGGGCCTGAGCCATGGCCTGAAATCCGTAACAGATGCCCATCACCGGAACGCCGGCGTTGAACAGGGCCGGGTCGACACTCGGTGCACCATCCGCGTAGACCGAGGCCGGACCACCGGAAAGGATGATCGCAGCAGGTTCCTTGGCGAGGATCTCGCGCACTGGCATGTTGTGCGGGACGATTTCGGAGTAGACGTTCGCCTCGCGCACCCGGCGAGCAATGAGCTGGGCGTACTGCGCCCCGAAGTCGACCACCAGAACGACGTCGTGGAGTTGTTCCATGAGGCCGAGTCTATGGCCCACAGCCCCATGTCGCGCCACTCGCCCGGTCCCAGCCTGTGCGAACGTCCATCGATGGGCGTGGTAATGCAGTCAGATGATCACGAAGCCGGGCTCAACCCCCCCTTTCCATTGGTCGACGGGCCTGGGCTCGATATGGTTCATCCACCGGTACCACTGACTGCAGCAGAACTGAGGTTGGCCATGACGACTGAGACGACGGCACTCCTCCACGTCCTCAAGCGATGGAAAGAACGCGTCATGGAGGACCTCGAGGCCGCCATGCGCGAGGATCCCGCCGCCACGTCGAAATTCATGGTCGCCATCACGTACCAGGGCGTCCACGCAATCTGGGCGCACCGCCTCGCCCATGCCATCTGGGTGAAGCACCCGGCGCTGCGCCCGCTGGCTCGCCTGCTGTCCCAGTTCTCTCGCCATCTCACCGGGATCGAGATCCATCCGGGGGCAACGATCGGGCGACGGTTCTTCATCGACCACGGCATGGGCGTCGTCATCGGCGAGACAGCGGTCGTCGGCGACGACGTACTGATGTATCACCAGGTCACGCTCGGCGGACGCGCGCGTGGGCACTTCAAGCGTCACCCCACGATCGGTAACCGCGTCCTCATCGGCGCCGGCGCCAAGATCATCGGAGACATCACCGTCGGTGACGACTGCAAGATTGGCGCCAACGCGCTGGTCATCAAGGACGTCGCCCCCGGAACGGTCGTCGTCGGTATCTCGTCGAAGGTTCACCGGGGCGACGTCATCGCTTGACCTGTCGGTTCTCGGAGGTGTTCGAGGTGGCCGCATCCGATTCAGGGGTGCCCTCAGGGCCGTCCTGGGACTCGTCTGCGATGGCCTCGTGGTGACGGACCACCTCGGCAACGATGAAGGTAATGACCTTCTGCGCGAACTCGGGATCGAGGTTCGACTCGACGGCAAGCCGCCGCAACCGCGCGATCTGCTCGGCCTCACGGGCCGGGTCAGCCGGCGGCAGGCCGCGCTCAGCCTTGAGACGACCCACCTCGCGGGTGATCCGGAACCTCTCGGCGAGCAGGTGGATGAGGGCGGCGTCCATGTTGTCAATCGCGCCGCGCAACACGACCAATTCTTCGGGCACTTCGCTCATGCCCGAAGGCTAGCCACCCATCCCACTCGCCCGGACGGTGTCCTGACTGACGGGACGATCAGCGAATCGTCAGCTCGATCCGCTGGAATTCCTTGACCTCCGAGTAGCCGGTGGTGGCCATGGCCTGACGCAGCCCACCGACGAGGTTCATGGTGCCGTCAGGGACGCGCGAAGGACCGTTGAGGACTTCAGCGAGGGTCCCCACCGGTTCGAAGTGAACCCGAGCACCACGCGGCAGGTCGGCGTGCCATGCCTCGGCCCCCCAGTGCCATCCCTTGCCGGGAGCCTCGGTGGCGCGGGCCAGCGGGGATCCGACCATGACGGCGTCAGCACCGCAGGCGATGGCTTTGGCAATGTCGCCGGAGCGTCCCACTGAGCCATCGGCAATGACGTGGACGTATCGTCCGCCCGACTCATCCATGTAGTCACGACGGGCTTCGGCGACATCAGCGATCGCCGACGCCATCGACACCTCGACGCCAAGGACCTGACGGGTGGTGTGGGCCGCTCCCCCACCGAAGCCGACGAGCACACCGGCAGCACCGGTACGCATGAGGTGCAGGGCCGCCTGGTAGGTCGCGCATCCACCGACGATGACCGGCACGTCGAGCTCGTAGATGAACTTGCGCAGGTCAAGGACGTCATCGCTACTGCCGACATGCTCGGCAGAGACCGTCGTACCACGAATGACGAAGAAATCAGCCCCGGTGTTGACGACGGTCTCGGAGAACCGAGACGCGTTCTTCGGCGACAAGGACCCGGCCACCGGCACCCCGGCGGCCCGAATCTCGGCCATCCTGGCGGTGATGAGTTCGGCCTTGATCGGCTCGGAGTAGATCTCCTGCATGCGTCGGGTGGTGGCGACGTCGTCGCCCAGCTCGGCCAGCTCCTCGAAGTACGGCGTGGGGTCCTCGTAACGGGTCCACAACCCCTCGAGGTTGAGCACACCGAGGCCTCCCAGACGCCCGAACCCGATGGCCGTCGCCGGGCTCATCACCGAGTCCATCGGGGCGGCCATGATCGGGAAGTCGAAGGTGAGCGCGTCAATGCGCCACTCCAGGTTCACCATCTCGGTGCCACGGGTGCGCCGGGAGGGGATGAGGGCAATGTCATCCAAGCTGTATGCCCGGGTGGCACGCTTGCTGCGTCCGATGTCGTACATGATTCCTTTCCTGCCGGATTCTCCGGCTCGCCCGTCAGCGGGCGGAGTAGTTGGGGGCCTCGACCGTCATCTGGATGTCGTGCGGATGAGACTCTCGCAGGCCAGCCGAGGTGATGCGCACCAAACGACCACGTTCGTGCAACTCGTCGATGGTGCGGGCGCCGGTGTAGAACATCGACTGCCGCAGACCACCAACCAGCTGATAGGCCACCGCGCCGAGCGGGCCACGGTAGGCCACCTGACCTTCGATGCCCTCCGGGACGATCTTGTCGTTGGTGGTGACGTCACCCTGGAAGTAACGGTCCTTGGAGTAGGACAGTTTCTCCCCGCGCGCCGACATGGCACCCATCGACCCCATACCCCGGTAAGTCTTGAACTGCTTGCCGTTGATGAACGCAAGCTCTCCCGGGGACTCCTCGCAGCCGGCGAGCAGGGAGCCGAGCATGACGGAGTCGGCGCCGGCAACCATGGCCTTGGCGATGTCACCGGAATACTGCAGGCCACCGTCACCGATGACTGGCACACCATACGAACGAGCGGCACGGGATGCCTCGAAGATGGCAGTCACCTGGGGAACACCGACGCCGGCGACGACGCGAGTGGTGCAGATCGAGCCCGGCCCGATACCGACCTTGATGCCGTCGGCTCCGGCCTCGCAGAGCGCCTTGGCAGCCTCGTGGGTGGCGATGTTGCCGCCGACGACGTCGACTCCCCTGGCGGCCGGCTCAGCCTTGATTTTGGCGATCATGTCAAGAACGCCCTGGGTGTGGCCGTGAGCGGTGTCGACGACGATGAGGTCGACGCCCTCCTCCACCAATGCCATGGCACGCTCCCACGAGTTGCCGAAGAAGCCGATGGCAGCACCTACCCGCAGACGCCCCTGCGGGTCCTTGGTGGCGTTGGGGTACTTGTTGGCCTTGACGAAGTCCTTGAGGGTGAACAGGCCGCGCAGCTTGCCGTCGGCGTCGACCAGTGGCAGCTTCTCGATCTTGTGTGCTGCCAGCAGGGAAAGCGCGTCGGAGGGGCTGGTGCCCACGGCAGCGGTGACCAGCGGGGTCGGGGTCATGACCTCCCGGATGAGGCGCCGCGGGTTCTCCTCGAAGCGCATGTCACGGTTGGTGATGATGCCGACGAGGTTCTCGTTCTCGTCGACGACCGGAACACCGGAGATGCGATAGGTGTGGCAGAGCTCCTCGGCATCGGCCAGGGTGGCGTCCGGGGAGATCGTGATGGGCTCGTCGATCATGCCGGCCTCCGAACGCTTCACCTGATCGACCATCGCGGCCTGATCCTCGATGGACAGGTTGCGGTGCAGGATGCCAAGTCCACCCTCACGGGCCATCGCCACCGCCATCCGGGTCTCCGTGACAGTGTCCATCGCTGCGCTGACGAGCGGGATTGCGATGTCGATGTTGCGGGAGACCTTGGTCGTCGTGTTGGTCTGGGAGGGAATGACGTTGCTCTCGACAGGCTGGAGCAAGACGTCGTCGAAGGTGAGGGCCAGCGGTGCCAGCTCCTCAATCGTGGTCGGGCGGGAATCCGAGGTCATGAGCCACCTTTCGCCGGGATGCACGTCATCCTATCGCCGCAGGCGTCAAGAGCGCCCAACCGATCGCTGTGAGTTGGCCGGGAACACTGGTTGTCGTCAGGTCGTGGCCGTCACCAAGGCCCAGGCCTTGGGGATCTTCCAGACGATGAGATATCCGACGATGACCAGCGGCAGGCACACATATGGCGACCAGTACCACTGCAAATAGGTCAGGATCACGACGGCCACCACCCCGGCAGTGACAATGTCACGGTGGGTGCGACGCAATTGGACCGAGGCGACCAGGGCCAGCGGCCCGATGAGGTACCAGGGTTGCAAGGACGCCCCGAAGGCGGCGAAGGCGATCATGACGCCAGCCTGCAGTCGCAGCGGGCTACCCAGATGGCCGAGGGAGTCGTCACCGCGTCGCATGGGTGGGCCGGGGCCCCACCGTGCCCAGCACCACACCATCGCGATCGCTGTGAGGACAAGACTGACGACGGTGACCGGGCCGACCAGCTTGTCAAACGCAATTCCACCGCTTCCCCGCATAATCTGAACCACCAGGGCGATCGGTGAGTCGCTCGTCACGGAGACGGGACTGCCTGCCGTCGGATTGAGCCATCCCAGCCCCAGGCCACGGATGGCGGAGATCCCGGCGAAGACCGCCAGGGCCGGAATGGCTCCCGCAGCGGTGCGGGCAAGGAGGACCGACCAGCAATTTCGAGTCGACCAACGGTGGCCGCCATGACGCACCGCATCGACGTGGACCAGGGCGACGACGCCCACCCCGGTCAGGACGCCCGGCTGCTTGATGGTGCCGGCCAGACCGACCATCACCCCACCAGCGACGAGCCCCAGCCATCCGCGTCCGGACATGGCGAGGTGAATCGCCACGACCAACGCCGCAAGGGACAGGCCGACCTGGAGACCGTCATTGTGCATGCCGCCGATGATGCTCAGCGTCGTCAGAGGGCAACAGACCGCCAGCCAGAGGGCGTGATCAGGGTCGGTTCCGGCGTATCGCGCCAGCTGCGGCACCGTCCAGAACATCAGGGCGACGCCAATGATGGCCGGCACACGCATGAGCAGGACCGACCACAACGGATCGGCGTGAGCGATCGTCACCATTGCTGCCTGGATCCACAGTGATCCCGGCGGGTACACCGCCGTCGTCCCACGCCATGGGGTGTCGACGGCCTGACCGAGCACACCTGCCAAACCCTGAGGAACCACGTAGGGGTCGAGACCCTGAGCCAGGATCCATCCCTGAGCGGCATAGGCCCAACCATCCCGGCTGAGCAGCGGCGGGCCGAACAGCAGCGGTAGCGACGACGTGACGAGGGTGAGGAGACGAGCGCCGACAAGGTTTCGGGAGCGCAACCACGCGATGATCATGGCGCTCAGACCGACGATGCTGCTGGCAACCACTGCCACCCCGCTGGGACGCACCTGCTCCGGCATACCGGCATTGGGGGAACCCCATCCCCACACCGTCATCAAGGCGGAGCCGACGAATCCCATCACGAGCACCTCGATGAGGCGGCGTCGACCGGGATGGGAATGGGCCAGCACACGCTGACGATCATGGGGGTGGGTCGTTGAGGTCATCAGCATTCAGCGTAGGGGAGGCACACAACCAGGTGGCGCGAGAAAGTACCAATGTCGGGCGTTTCGGCCAATTGTCACACCTACCCGCTAGTGTGCGCGAGGCGGTTGTGTTCCGCCACAGGCGCGGCCCTCCCCCTGACGTGGGATGTGTGGTCGTGCCCACCGGGTCGCCGGTATCTTTGCGTGTCGAGATCGGTCGGGAAATGATCGGTACCGCACTGCGGTGTTGCCAGACTCGGTGTCGAACGTCGTCGACGGATAGGACCATTCGTGCCACTTGGCATCACGTCATCACCCGTTTCCACAAGTCTCGAGGCACTTGTCCCAGCTCCCCTGAGCTTGGACCAAGCCATCGACAGCTTCGTCTCCCCCATTGCTACCGCCATTTCTGACGTGGTGTTCTGGGTTGTTCCCATGCCAGGAGGAAATGAGTTCCCCCTCATCCTGGCCTGGCTACTCGGGGCTGGCGTCTTCTTCACGATCTATCTGGGTTTTCAACAGCTGCGTCCAGCGTCAATTCGTCACTCCGGCCATGTGCTGCGGGGCCACTTCTCCCGTCACACCGATCCTGGTGACGTCACCAGCTTCCAGGCACTGGCAACCGAGTTGTCAGGTACCGTCGGCCTGGGAAACATCGCCGGTGTTGCCATCGCGATCGCGACTGGCGGACCAGGCGCATCCTTCTGGATCGCTGCTGCCGGTCTGGTCGGCATGAGCGTCAAGATGTCCGAGGCGACCCTCGGTGTGAAGTTCCGCGTCGTCAATGAGGATGGGACCACCTCCGGAGGCCCGATGTACTACCTGCGTGACGGCCTGGCCTCGATCGGCAAGCCCAAGCTCGGTCGCGTGCTCGCCACCTTGTTCGCCATCTGTACTGCCTTCGGTGTCATCGGTGCGGGCAACATGTTCCAGTCCAACCAGGCCGCCTATCAGCTGGCGATGTTCGCCGGTGGCAAGGACTCCTGGATCGGCACCCACATGTGGGTTGTCGGCCTGCTGTTCGCGATCCTCGTCGGCCTCGTCATCGTCGGCGGTGCCTCCAAGATTGGCGCTGCCACCTCCAAGATCGTCCCCTTCATGGGCATCCTCTACGTCATCATGTGCCTCGCCGTCATTGGCGCCAATATTTCTCAGGTGGGTGACGCCTTCATGTCCATTTGGTCTGGCGCCTTTACCGGCCACGGCGTCGCCGGTGGGGTACTTGGCGTACTCATCGTCGGAGTGCAGCGTGCCGCGTTCTCGAACGCAGCCGGTGTCGGTACCGCGGGCATCGCCCACTCTGCCGTGAAGACCCGCCGTCCGGCCCAGGAGGGTTTCGTCGCGATGTGGGAGCCGTTCATCGACTCAGTCGTCGTCTGCACCATGACGGCCATCACCATCATCATTACCGGTGTCTACAAGGATTCCCAGGCCGATGGTGTTCAGATGACCGCCCACGCCCTCAAGACGGTTGCCCCGTGGTTCAGCTCCCTGCTGACCCTGGCCGTCGTGCTCTTCGCCTTCTCGACCATGCTGTCCTACTCCTTCTACGGCAAGAAGGCTGTTGGTTTCCTGTTCGGAAACTCAGCCACTGCCGAGCGCATCTACAACGGCATCTTCCTGCTCCTGCTGGTTGTCGGTGCGGCCACCAACATGACCTCGATCCTCGGCCTGGCCGACGCCATGCTCTTCCTCATGGCTGTCCCGAACGTGCTCGGCATGTACTTCCTCGCCCGGGTCGTGGCTCGCGAGATCAAGGGTCACCGGGAGCGTGTGGACGCCGGCGTCATTCCTCAGGTGCCTGAGGACGCTCAGGCCGGCATGATGATTGCCAACGAGGCCACCTCGGAACAGCTCAAGACTGCTGACGAGGAGTACGCGCTGCGTGCGGCAGCCATGGACGCTCGCAGCAAGGAGCTCGATCTGGGGCACACGGCTCCCGACACCGAGCGTGACTACCTGGAGCACCTGCCCGAGAACCATGAGTTGTTCACCACCATGGACCGTGACGGCAAGCCGCTCGAGGACTGACACCACGTACGCGTCGTGATGGGCCCGGGGACTGTTCCCCGGGCCCAGTTGCTTGGTGGGGACATTCGACACCAGAGCACTTGGTCACGTGACGGAGTTGTCACCATGCCCGCCGGGCCAGTACCCGCAACGCCCGTGGAACTCCTGAAAGGAAGACCGGTCCGTGCCATCCCAGGTGGCAGCCCTCCCCTGTCTTGTCGAGATTTCCACACGTACGTCGGGTCATCGAACAGACCACACGTCGGACCCTCTCGTGCTCGGGCGAGCGGCAACCAGACCGAACGAGAAGCCGGCCATTCATGGCGAGCACGAGCAACGGGCCCCGGAACCATGTGGTTCCGGGGCCCGTTGCGATCAGAGAGGATCAGTGACTCAGTTGTCGTCGTCCTCGTCCTCCGGCTTGTCCACCACGAGGGTCTCGGTGGTGAGCAGCAGAGCAGCGATGGAGGCGGCATTGGCCAGGGCGGAGCGGGTCACCTTGACGGGGTCGATGACACCGTCGGCGATGAGGTCCACGTACTGACCGGTCTTGCCGTTGTAGCCGTGTCCGGGCTCCATCTCGGCGACCTTGGAGACGATGACGTAGCCGGGCTCGCCACCGTTCTCGGCAATCCAGCGCAGCGGCTCACGAACGGCCTTGGCGACGATCTGGACACCGGCCTTCTCGTCACCCTCGAGGTGAAGGTTCTCGTCGAGTACGTGCGCGGCGTGGATGAGGGCGGAGCCGCCACCGGCGACGATGCCCTCCTCGATCGCGGCACGGGTCGCGGAGACAGCATCCTCGATGCGGTGCTTCTTCTCGTTGAGCTCGACCTCAGTGGCCGCACCCACGCGAATGACACACACGCCACCGGCGAGCTTGGCGATACGCTCCTGGAGCTTCTCGCGGTCCCACTCGGAGTCGGAGTTGTCATACTCAGCACGCAGCTGGGCGACGCGTCCCTCGACGTCGGCCTTGGAGCCGGCACCGTCGACGATCGTGGTGTTGTCCTTGGTGACGACGACCTTCTTGGCGCGACCCAGGACCTCAAGGCCCACCTGGTCAAGCTTGAGCCCGACCTCGGGGGCGACAACCTGACCACCGGTGAGGGTGGCAATGTCCTGCAGCATGGCCTTGCGGCGGTCACCGAAGGCCGGAGCCTTGACGGCCACCGAGTTGAAGGTGCCGCGGATCTTGTTGACGACGAGGGTGCTCAGGGCCTCCCCGTCAACGTCCTCGGCCACGATGAACAAGCTGCCGTGGGCTGCGATGACCTTCTCCAACAGCGGGAGCAGGTCGTTCATCGACGAGATCTTGCCGGAGTGGATGAGGATGTAAGGATCCTCGATCACGGCCTCCATGCGGTCCTGGTCGGTGACCATGTAGGGCGACAGATAGCCCTTGTCGAACTGCATGCCCTCGGTGAAGTCGAGCTCGGTGCCGAAGGTCTGGGACTCGTCGACGGTGATGACGCCGTCCTTGCCAACCTTGTCGAAAGCCTGGGCAATGAGGGAGCCGATGGTCTCGTCACGGCTGGAGATGGTGGCGACGCTGGCCATGTCCGAGGTGGTGTCGATGGCGCGCGAGATGGAGCGAAGCTCCTCCACGACGGCGTCGACAGCCTTCTCGATACCGCGCTTGAGGCCGACCGGGTTGGCCCCGGAGGCCACGGCGCGCAATCCCTCGTGGACGAGGGCCTGGGCGAGCACGGTGGCGGTGGTGGTTCCATCACCGGCCACGTCGTTGGTCTTGGTGGCGACCTCCTTGGCGAGCTGGGCGCCGAGGTTCTCGTAAGGATCGGTGAGGTCGACCTCCTTGGCGACGGTCACGCCGTCGTTGGTGATGGTCGGGGCTCCCCACTTCTTGTCGAGAACGACATAGCGGCCCTTGGGGCCGAGGGTCACCTTGACGGTGTCGGCGAGGGTGTCGACGCCGCGCTCGAGGGCGCGACGGGCCTCCTCGTCAAACTGAAGCTGCTTGGCTGCCATGTATCAGCGCCTCACTTCTCGACGACGGCGAGGATGTCGCGAGCGTTGAGGAGCAGGTACTCCTGGCCGTCGTACTTGACCTCGGTGCCGCCGTACTTGGAGAAGATGACGACGTCACCCTCCTTGACATCCATGGGAACGCGGGTGCCCTTGTCGTCGACACGACCGGGGCCGGCGGAGATGACCTTGCCCTCCTGCGGCTTCTCCTTGGCGGTGTCCGGAATGACGAGACCAGAAGCGGTCGTCTGCTCGGCCTCGAGAGGCTGGACGAGGACGCGGTCCTCGAGCGGCTTGATCGTGGTTGCCACGTCAAGACCCCTTTCTACTGAAGACGGATTGTGTCGTTGTCTCTCGCCAGGGGTTGCGAGCCCCGAGCGCCACGGACCGTCAGCGTCGCGGGTGCTTGAGGTCCGTTGGCACACTCACCACGAGAGTGCCAATTACGAAAGTACACCCGTGGTTGGCACTCAGGCAAAGGGAGTGCCAGAAATGACGCTCCGCATATCGATATCGGCAGTCGTCAGCTGGATCCGTGGTTCTTCCAGAAGTCGTCAGGATGTGACGGCGGCTGCTGATCAGGTTGAGCAGCGCCCGTCGCATTCCCCGGAACATGTCCCCACGGCTGGTCTGACTGGCTCGGACTCTGGTAGGGCGGCTGCTGTGCCTGGGGATTACCCTGAGGCTGCCCGGGGTACTGCATCGCCCACGGGGTATCACCGTTCTCCGGCTTGCTCGCCCTCTGACCCTTCTTCTTGAACAGGACAGCCACGACGACCCCGATGATCGCCAAGACTGACACCGCGACGACGATCCAGACCCACGTCGGCACACCGTTGTTGCGCTCACCGGTGGCGCTGAGACCCTCACTCGAGAACATGTCCTTGGGATCGGTCCAAGTGACGGTATTCCCGTCGACCTTGCTCGATCCAGAGTGGTTCAGCACCTTGCCGGGGAAGATGATGGAGACCTTGAAATCGCTGAACATGCTTGCGTCAAGGGACTCGGTGGAACCACCTGCGCCATCGAAATAGCCGTTGTTCATCTTGAAGGTCACCTTGTCCCTGTCAAAGGTGACCTTGCTGCCTTCATTACCCTTGTTGTACTCGGCTGCGGTGACGTCACCCGAGTAGGTGCAGCCGATGTATTGATCGTCCTCGAATTTCTCGCCCTTGGCGTTCGAGGTTCCCCCGCCGACACCCTTCGTGTCGTCACAGTCGGAGAACTGGGAGGTGAGGTCCTCCCCCGACATGTCGGCCATGGACTTGGAAATGCCAACGGTGGCCTTGACGTGGATGTGATCCTCGTCCTTGATCTCCATCGCCGTGTCGAATTTGACGCACCCGGCGAGCAACAACAGGGGTGCAAGAAGCACGGCAAGACAGCGTCTCAGATGGCGGGATACACTCTGCATGCCACCATGACACCACAGACATGGGGTCTGACGGTAGGTCCACCTGGCAACAAGCACGTACCATGACGGCCCTCGGTGGACATTCCAGTGCACTTTTGAGCCTCTTCTCGTCACCCCATGTGCGACTCATGACAC
This sequence comes from Cutibacterium nasicola, assembly GCF_051303185.1. Classification (GTDB taxonomy): domain Bacteria; phylum Actinomycetota; class Actinomycetes; order Propionibacteriales; family Propionibacteriaceae; genus Cutibacterium. The sequence continues at coordinate 182,982 of NZ_JBPPGE010000004.1, forward strand.
GGGTCCTGGCAACCACGTGATTCCAGGATCCTCACGTACCCGGAATCAGTGTGAGTCCGGACCAGGCTCACCGCCAGGACCATGGGGCGACCGATGGACTCCTCGAGCAGGGCCATGATCCGGATTCTGCGGTCCTCGCGGCAGACACGGCTGTCCCGGTAGCGGCCCGGGACGACCCTGCGGCGGCCCGCCCCCGGGATTGGGCATGCCTGGCTGACACGGGACACCGGTCGACTGGCCATTCTTCCTCTTGCTCATGACCACTGCTGCAACGGCACCACCCATGGGGACGACGACCACCGCAAGGACCACCCATGCCCAGCCCGGGAAGCCAGCTCCGCGCTTGCCCGAGGCTTCCAAGCCCGAATGGGACTCAAGGTCCTTGATGTCGGTCCAGGTCACGGTCCTGCCGTCAACCCTGCTCGATCCCGAGTGGCTCAGGACCTTGCCGGGGAAAGTCACAGAGACCTTGAAGTCAGAGATCTTGGCTGAACTACCCAACTGCGAGGAGTCAAATCGGGAAAGGGCATCCCAGAGACCAGAACCATCACAACGAAACCGGACCTTGTCGTCGTCAAAGGCGACGAAAATTGGGCCGTCGCCCTTGACGTCTTGCGAGGGCGTGGCCGACGGTTTTGCACCACGCGGAGACGGGGACGACTGGCCCGTCAGCTCAGCGACCGTCATCGTGCTGGTCACCGTGCAGCCCACATATTTGTCGTTGTCAAAGGGCCTGACCGTCATCGCGCCGGCAGCGTTCCCATCCGACTCATACAATCTTGCGAGTTCTGAGCAATCGCGAAGCTCTTTCGTGACGTCCTCGGCCTCGCCTCCCGCGAGCTCGTCGAGGGTCGACTTGAGAGCGCCGACAGTAATGGTTACATCAACATGGTTTTCGTCCTTGATGACGAAACCAGCGTTGAACTTTCCGCAACCTGACAGCACAAGGAGCGGAGTCAACAGCAATGCAACGAGGTATCTTGCTGAACGCCGAGTGGTCACCACGAACACATGACATCACAGACAGGTCAATTCTGGATACGGCTTGGTGATAAGTGAAGTCGGTCGCACACCAAGGCCTTGGCGTTTTGACCTGTCGGAGTGCATATGAGAGTGACAGAACGTGGTCCAGAGGGCTTGAGCCTTCGTCGCCACGCAACGGGATCGACGTCGACACCGCGCTTCTTGATCTCGATGGTTCCGACGCGATGGTCACGTACCCAGGAACGCAGGGTCCTGACGTCGAGAGGGAGTACGTCCTTGACGGCAAACCACGTCAACCACGCAGAATTGACCGGGGCGTCCGCAGTGAGGTAGGCGATGCCGTCAGACACCATGCGCAGCGAGTCGTCAATCGCCGAGAGACTGCCAGCCCGAATGGCTGCCGGGTGGGGCTCAGCCACGAAGGGACCCACATCACCAATGTCCGGATCGGGTAGCGCACCGGGCAGCTCAAGGGTCGTCTCAGGGCTCACGAGAATGGCACGGTCGCCCGACCACAAGTCGCCGAGCCCGGACCACAGCGTCGCCTCAACCAGATCCCCGCGATGGCCCACGTACGTGACGGGTGTGCCGGGCAGTTGAGAGCGATCGACTCCTGGCCCGAGCTTGACCACGGTCGGCGCCACGGCGATCACCTTTTCCACGAAGGACCATGACGGCTGCACATCCTCCAAGCGCCAGGTCCGGCCTCGCCCAGTGCGCCGAGCGGGGTCAAGCATGACGACCGTGGTGTCGGACGCATCCTTGAGCAGGTCACCGGCGACCTCGGCGGCATCGGCACACAACACGGTGGCTCCGGGGAGGTTGTGGCGGGCCAGTTCGGCGGTCGCAGGGTCGATCTCGACAGCGGTCACCCTCAAGCCAGCCTCGAGGTATGCCCGGGAGTCCGCGCCGCATGCGCAACCCAGGTCAATGACGTTCGTGAACCCTGCGGAGACCAAGCATTGTGCACGCCATCGGGAGACGTCGCCGCGGGTGGCCTGCTCGAGACCATCGCGGGTCCACAGCATGTCTTCTCCGACCGGACCAACCTTGCTGACGGATCGACGCCTCAGGCTGATCTGGTCGAGGGCCGCAGCAGCGAGATCGGCATTCATGTGACGCCGCAGTCGGCTCGCGGCGGACAGCGAATCCGGATCAGGTTCAGCGCCGGCGAGGTCTAGGGCGGCGATCCCTTCATCTCCGGCCAGACGGCGTGCCACGGTGCGATCCACGCTGCCACCATAGAGGTACTTTCGAACAGTTTGGGTACACTCTTCGGGCGAGACATCGCTTTGCACTGTTTTCCGTACGAGGAGCAACCAGTACCGTCGTGGCCATCACCACTTACGAGAATCGATCACGATTTACCCAACGCCTGCAGTCCCGGGGGTCCAGGAACATGACCTCTGAGGAAGATCCTTCGCGCCGTTCTGCAGGGTGGTACGTCCATCACTTCATCGGTTCAGCCTGTCAGCTCGGAGCCATGGCAACGACCTACTACGGGTCGCGCACCGAGCCCCTCACCATGGACGCCCGCACCCATGTCAGCTGGGCACTGCTCTTCGTGGCACTCATCGTCATTCCCGGCCTGCTGACCTTCGCGGAGTCCTTCGTGAAGCCCGACGGGAGCGGTCAGGACGTCGTCACTGCGGTGACCCTCATGCTGGGCCTCGGCGGCATCATCGCCATGGGCATTCTGGCGGCGACACCGATCGTGACGACGCCGATCGCCTTCTCGGTCCTGTTGCCAGTGAGCTTGGCGCTGACGATCATTGCGCCATACAGCCTGCCGGGCGGCAATCCACGTGCTGACAGCATGTTCGCCGAGACCCACTACGGGGCGTGGAGCTCCCGCTGGGTCGCCCCGGTCGTCTGCCTCATCCTGTGGATCGTCGGGTTGGCTGGCTGATTCTTTCGCCATGGCGGCGTCATCACAGGGTCGAGTAGGACCACCCCGTGGGACGACCGTCGGAGTACGGCAGGCAACCGTGAAACTGCGTGACCTCAGGATCGAAGACCAACGGCAGGAAGTGGCGGTCTCCTTCCCACATCGGTAGGTCGTCGAGGGAGTCGACGCGCTCCCAGGCCAGGGGTCCTTCCTCATTCTCGTCAGGGATGGCGTCGGCAATGGGATGCCAGGCATCGACGACGAAGATGACACCGAAATGGTCCTCTCCGTGACGCCCGAACCCCGGCCACGACACGGTGCCACGTAGGCGCATGGCGTCAACCTCGATCGCGGCCTCCTCGCGCAATTCGCGCTTCATGCCAACGACGACATCCTCCCCCGGTTCCACCTTGCCTCCCAGCCCGTTGTACTTGCCGAGCTGCTCGTCGCCAGGGCGTGCGATGCGATGCACCATGAGGACGCGCTCTCCGTCAGGGTGCATGACGAAACCAAGGGTGGTGAGTATCGGGGTCATCATGGGGGACATCCTCTCAGGGCGACGAAGACGGCTGCCGAGCGACTGGCAGCCACGACAGCTGGCAGAGGCTCCCTGGCTCAACGGATTGTGCACGCACGACCACGAGCTGCCCGCCCGCAGGGACACGGACGGGCAGCTCGTGTCGTGAGGGGACTCACATCATGTCGTACTGCGGCAGGACGATCGGCTCCTGGTCACACGCCTTGGCGACATCCTCGGACACCCGGGAGCGAGGCACGATGACGTTGTAGACGTACTCGTCGAACCACGAGTCGTTCATCGTGAAGAACCCTTTGCGGCCCACCTCATCGCCCCAGGAGTTCTCAACCCGCCAGCGCACCGGAACACCGTCAACGAGGTCCACACCGACAATGGTCATGGCGTGGGTTCCACCCGACTCGCGCAAGCGCAACCGCTCGGCCTTGGACATCTCCATGTCGATGCTGTAGAGGGCCTCATAGTCATGCAGCTTCGCATCCCAGACGCCCAGGTCCTTGTCGAACTGCTTCTTGACGTCGCAGGCGAACCAGACAGGCTCTCCGGCGGCGATGGAGTCGATGACGGCCTTCTTCATGACGTCCAGCTCCACCGACAGGTGCCAGTAGGGAGTGCCACCCTCCATGTACGGGGTGTGCTCGTGGACGTAGGTGCGACCGACGGGGTGTTCCTCACGCGGGTCATGGCCGAGGCTGACCCACGGTTCGAACGCCTGCGGCACGATCTCGTGGGCGAACTCCAGCGGCGTGTAGGCGCCCTTACGGTGGAAGTTCTTGTCCTTGTCGCGATACTGCCAGGTGAAGCTGGCGGGCGGGGTACCCAGGTGGATCGCGAGGATCCGCCACACCGCGTTCAGGGCCTCGCTTCGGGCTGCCTCCATCTGGGAGGCCCCCTCGGCCACGTCGGAACTGGTCGCGGCGTCACGGATCCTTCCAATGGCTCGGCGCAGCACCGTCGACAGGGCACGGTTCATCTGCACGGTGTTACCGGCCGACTCGGTGTCGGGCATGACCCAGGAGGGCACCACACCGTACTTGGCGACAAGATCAGTGAACTCCATCCACCATCCGCCGTCCTCGGCCGGATAGTCCATGAGGGCGCGCACCTCTTCCTCGTCAGCATCACGCGATGCGGTGGCGATGGCGCGAGCAAGGGTGTGGTTGGCCTTCTCGAGCTTGTCGAAGAAGGCGATGTAATTCTGCGAGAACTCGAGGTTGTCGACCTTGAGCTCGCTGATGACCTTGGCCCGCAGGACGTTGAGCCCTGCGAATTCCCAGCACCGTCCGGAACGCTTCTGATCGGTCACTCCCCAGGAGTCCAACCGCTCGGAGGTCGTCTCGTCGATGCTGTTGGTCACGGTGCGATCCAGGCTGACGGTGTCGGCCCCGGTGCCGGTCACCGCATTCTGAACCAGTCGCCCGGTGGCGTCATTGGCGAAGGACTTGGCGCGAAAGGCGCTGAAACTGGCATCGAGAACGAAGGGTTCACTCATTCCTCATCCATTTCTGTCGAATACTGATGCCCCACACCATGGCACAGCGGGACAACCTGCGAGCGGGGTCTGACCAGCAGGTTTCAAGCCGTTGTACGTTCACACCCCACAAGACTGCCGACGTTGACCACCTCAGACGAGCACCTTCTCAATGGGCAGCCCGGAATCAGCGGAGATGTCCATCGATGACGGCGGCAGACCAGCCTTGACGACCTGCACACCGAGAGCAGCGATCATCGCCCCATTGTCGGTGCACAGTCCCGGACGTGGGCGTCGCAACTCGACCCCAGCGGCCTCCAGCCGCTCGGCGAGCAGGGTGCGCAGCCGCGAGTTGGCCGCCACTCCGCCGCCGATGAGGAAGTGCTTGAGGCCGTACTCCTGGCACATGTCGACGGCCTTGGCGGTCAGCACGTCGGCAACGGCCTCCTGGAAGCTGGCAGCCACATCTTCGACCCGGAACTCGACCCCGTCACGCTGCTGGGTCTCGACCCACCGGCTCACCGCCGTCTTGAGCCCGGAGAAGGAGTAGTCGAAGCGGTGCTTGACCATGTCGTGACGAGCCGTCAGTCCACGCGGGAAGCGGATGGCCTCGGGGTCTCCCTCGGCAGCGGCGTTGTCGATGACCGGGCCTCCCGGGTAGGGCAGGCCGAGCACTCGCGCGACCTTGTCGTAGGCCTCGCCAGCGGCGTCATCGATCGTCGAACCGACCTCGACGATATCGGTCGCGATGCCATTGACCCGCAGCAGGCTGGTGTGACCTCCCGAGACCAACAGGGCACCACAGGGCATCGGCAGTTCCCCGTGCTCCAGCAGGTCGACGGCGACGTGCCCGGCCAGATGGTTGACGCCATAGAGCGGTGTGTTGAGCCAGCTCGCCAGCGCCTTGGCGGCTGACAGACCAACGACGAGCGCACCAGCCAGACCGGGACCGGCCGTCACAGCAACGCCGTCGAGCTCGAGGAGGTCCACCCCCGCGGTGGCGGTGGCCTTCTCCAGCACCGGGACGATCGCCTCCAGGTGGGCGCGCGAGGCCACCTCGGGGACCACCCCGCCGAAACGCACGTGCTGTTCCATCGAGGAGGCGACCTCGTTGGCGAGCAGATCGTTGCCACGGACGATGCCGACTCCGGTCTCGTCGCAGGACGACTCGATGCCCAGGATGAGCGGTTCAGACATGGTTCTCCTCGGTTGTGGTCGCGGGCAGGTCGGTGGACATGACGAGCGCGTCAACCCCGCCTCCGTAGTAGTTGGGACGCTGGGAAATCGTCTCGAACCCGAAGCGTCGGTACAGGGAGATGGCCGGGTCGTTACCGCGGCGCACCTCAAGCATCATCGTGCGGCATTTCCGGGAGAGTGCCCAGTCGATGCCACGGGAAAGCAGGTCAATGGCCAGTCCTTGCCCTCGTGCCGCGGGCGTGACCATGATCCGATCGAGGTCGGCGACGTCAAAACCGTGGAAGGTGGCGACGGCAGTGACCTCGTCATCCCCGGCGATGAGTGTGAGGCGGTGGTCGACCGGCGAAATCTCCTCGGCCCAGGAGGTCCGTGACCACTGCTGGGACGGGTCGAAGCTGGCCTGCTCGACGGCCATGACGGCGTCGAGATCGGCCAGGCTGGCGGTTCTGGTCATCGCTTGATACCGGGCAAGGTGAGTCGGGTCGGGGTCAGGGTGGCCTTGCGGGTCGTCGGGACGGTGGCGTCAGGGTCGCGCAGGTAGAGCGGTTCCAGACCGACGTCGGGCATGGTCTGCCAGGACGCGGCGAGCACCCCGGCGTCCAGGCGCTCCGGGGATCCGGGGACGGGGGTCAAGCCGCGAACCGGGCATCCCGGGCCGCCTACCGGAAGGCCCTCTGGCAGCTCCTCGGGGCGGGTGACGTTGGGGCCGTCGAGACGGTTTCCGGAGGCGTCGTAGCGAGCCCAGTACAGCTCGTGCCGACGGGCGTCGGTGCACACCACGAACTCCCCGTCGATACCGTGGTCGACCCACTGGCGGGCCAGGATGTCGAGGGAACAGACCGGGTGCGGGGTGAGGTCGGCCAGATGGGCGAGCACCCGTCCGGTGGCCACGCCGACGCGTAGTCCGGTGTAGGGGCCAGGGCCGACCCCGATCGCCACGTCACCGATGTCGACCAATGCAATCCCGGTTTTCTCACAGGCCTGACGGATGAGCGGCATGAGCTGCTCGGCATGGGCACGAGGGTCATCGTGGTGCAGGCTGACGAGCACCTCGGAGCCGCGTGCCAGACCGACGCTGACGGCCGTCGAGGTGTCGATTCCCAGAACGATCGTGTTCATCAGTTGTTGCCTCCGGTCTCGTCAGAGCTGGTGTGAAGGGGCAGTTCGGACAGCGGCGACAGGTCGACGTCCTGCCAGCGCGGGCCGAAACCTTCCAGATAGACCACGCGGGTCTCGTCGGCAGGATCCCCGCTGCGACGAATGTCGATGTCCAGGTGGGAGCCACCGAGGTCCTCGGCGATACCGGCTCCCCACTCGATCAAGGTGACGGCCTGGTCCATGGTCTCGTCAAGGTCCAGGTCGACCAGTTCCGCAGCCGATCCGAGTCGATAGGCGTCGACGTGGACGAGCCCCGGGCGACCCTCGGCCCCGGCATGGCGTCGGGCCAGTACGAAGGTCGGGGAGATCACCGGACCCTCGACTCCCAGGCCCAGGCCGATTCCCTGGGCCAGGGTGGTCTTGCCGGCCCCGAGGTCTCCCGAAGCCAGCACGATGTCACCTGCGCAAAGCTCGGTGGCCAGGGCGGCTCCGAAGGAGTGCATGGCTTCGGTGGTGGGGATGACGACCCGGGTCGGCAACACACGCACCCAGTCGTCACCGTCACACTGGTAGGCGGTGCTGGGTGCGGACTGCAGGCAGGAGACGACGAGGATGCGCGACCCCAGGTCGGTGGCGATCTGCTCGGCCCCCTGGATGAGGGCTGCGGTGGTGGCGACGTCGTCGGGGTTGACGACGAGATCGGCGACCTCGGCATGACCACCCTCGTCGAGGAGATGAGCCAGACCGACGGTCGTGGCACCGCGGCGGGCCGTGATTGCGATGCCCTGGGTCAACCAGGTGGACACGGTCGTCTCGCCAAGGTCGAAGGCGCGCGCCAGGTCAGCGGTTTCCTCGTGGGTTGCGACCGCGAGTTCCGGGGTCACGTCCTGCGGTCTCGTCTGTTCATCCACAAGGGTTCAGGATAGTCCCCGAATCCTGTCAGGTCCTCGTCATCGCGACGCCGCTGTCCAGGTGTGGCAGACGTGTTCGCCCCAACCCTTCTGCTGAGTCAGTGGTCGGGAGTAGCGTCAGGCCTCGTCTCTCCAGTGAGAGTACGGAGATTGCCGAGAGTGTGAGGATGATGACATGGCAACGAGGACACGTCGACGGTGGACGTGGCTGGTGCTGCTCATCGCCGCATCATTGGCCCTGGTCGGCGTCTACCGCCGGGCCGTCCCACATGAGGGATCGACGGCCTACGGACAGGCAGCTGAAGTCCTGGGACAGCTTCCCGTCAAGGGACGGGCGCCCATGACCGGCTACTCCCGCGAACAGTTCGGCGAGGCCTGGAGCGACAACTCCGACCCCGTCCTGACGAGCCCATGGGGACACAACGGTTGTGGCACCCGTGACGACGCTCTGGCTCGCGACCTCGTCGGGGCGACGTTGAAGTCCGACAGCCGGTGTCGCGTGGTGTCCGGGGAATTGCACGATCCCTACACAGGCCGGACGATCACGTGGAAACGCGGGCGCGAGACATCGGCCATCGTCCAGATCGACCATGTCGTCGCGATGGGAAACGCCTGGGTCACCGGGGCCCAGCAGCTGCCGATGGACCGACGCCAGGCGTTGGCGAACGATCCCCTCAACTTGCTGGCCGTCGAAGGACGGGCCAACCAGCAAAAGGGGGCCGGGGATGCCGCGACCTGGCTTCCGCCGAACAAGTCCTACCGCTGTGACTACGTGTCACGTCAGATCGCGGTGAAGAAGAAGTACCACCTCTGGGTCACCTCGGCGGAACGCAACGCGATGGTTCGGGTGCTGTCGACATGCCCGAACCATCCGTTGCCCGCGCGGTGACCCGGCCTCGCCTCGCCACGAGTCGGATCACCAGGTGTCGTTGCTGGAGCGGCCATACCTGGCCTCGATGTCGTGACGATGTCCGTCATGACCACGGGAGTTGTGACCACGGAAATCGCGTCCACGATCATGACCGTGCCCACCACGACGATCCCGGTCGTAACCGCGACCACCACGATTACGTCGGCCCTTGCCGCGGCCAGGCTTGCCGTCACGAGACTTCTTGCCGCGCTGCTGCTTGGGAGCGACGAGGGCCTCGTAGTCCTTCTCGTCGATCGGTGCGCCCAGGGTCGGGCTGCAACCAGCGACCTCGGCGACATGCTCGTCACCAATCATGACCTGGGCCTCGACCGGCTTGACCCCGGCCTGACGGTAGAGACGCGACATGCTGCGGCGCTGGTGCGGCAGGACGAGCGAGACCACGGCCCCGTCGTGCCCGGCGCGAGCGGTACGGCCGGAACGGTGCAGGTAGTCCTTGGAGTTCATCGGCGGGTCAACCTGCAGCACCAGGGTGACGTCGTCAACGTCGATCCCTCGGGCCGCGACGTCAGTGGCAACCAGAACCGGCAAGGAGCCGTCCTTGAAGGCCGTCAGCACGCGGGCGCGGGCACCCTGGGTGAGCCCACCGTGCAGGGCACCGGCCATGACTCCGGCTTCACGCATCTGTTCAGCCATCCGAGAGGCGCCACGCTGAGTACGGGCGAAGACGATGGTGTGACCGCTGCGGTTGGCGATCTCACACATCAGCCCGACCTTCTGGTGTGGCTTGATCTGGAAGGCGTGGTGGGTCATCGTCGAGACCGATCCCTTGCCGGAGTCGATCTCGTGGGTGACCGGGTCGTGCATGTAGCGCTTGACAAGCTTGTTGACGGCACCGTCGAGGGTTGCCGAGAAGAGCAGACGCTGACCCTGTGCGGGGACGGCGTCGAGGATCGACCCAACGGCCTCCATGAAACCCAGCTCGGCCATGTGATCGGCCTCGTCGAGGACGGTCACCGTGACGCCGGACAGGTCGGCGTCACCGGTCTCCAGCAGATCGACGAGGCGTCCCGGGGTGGCGACGACGAGGTCAACACCCTTCTTGAAAGCCTTGGTCTGCGGACCGTAGCTCATCCCACCGGCGATGAGGATGGTCGACAGGCCCATTGACGAGGCCAACGGCGACAACACGTCGGCGATCTGCATGGCCAGCTCGCGGGTGGGCGAGAGGATGAGGGCACGGGGACGCTTGTCCTCGCGCGGCTCGGCCGACAGACGCGACAACAGCGGAACACCGAATGCCAGGGTCTTGCCCGAACCCGTCGATGCACGACCCAGCACGTCACGACCGGCAATGGCGTCCGGGATGGCGGCGATCTGGATGCGGAAGGGCTCGGTGATGCCGGTGGCCGCCAGGGCGGCGACGATCTCATCGGGAACACCGAGGGCCGAGAACCCACCCTCGTGGTCGACGCCGGAGACGTCCAGGTCGGTCAGCTCAGTGGCCTTCCAGTCCATGTTGTCGGCGTCGTCGTGATCGGCGTGCCAGTCGTTGCGGTCATCGCGGCGACGGTCCTCACGGACGTCGTGGTTCTCCTGGAAGCCCCGACGGTCACGGTCGTCACGGTTTCCGCGATCCGCACGGTCGTCACGGCGATCCCAGCCGCGATGATCGCGCCAGTCACGGGACCCGTGGCGATCGAAATCACGACCGCCACCACGACGATCCCAACGGTCATTGCGACGCTGACCGCGACGGTCATCGCGCCAGTCGTCACGATCCCACTTCGACCCGCGCCGATCGTCACGATCCCAGTCATGGTTGGCGTGGTTGTTGGGGCGACGCGACTTGCGGGACCGGAACTGGCTGTCATCGGACCAGCGACGGTCGTCACGGCGTCCATCGCGACGACCCCATCGGTCATCCCGGCGGCGGTCGTCACGACGGTCGGACCACTCACCACGACCGCTTCGATCCTGTGAGTAGCGACGGTCCTTGCCAGCACCACCGTCATCGCGACGCGCGTCCTCCCAGGGAGTCCACGGCTCGAAGTTGCGGCCACGGGAATCGGTGTGGCCGTTGCGGACCCCTCCCCTGGTGCGAGGCTTGTGGCCGCGAGCAGCACGCTCGGCGGCCGTCCAGCGACGCTTCGGGGTGCCGTCGGCCTTGAAGGACTTCGGGTTGTGTTTCTTGTTGCTCAATGGGTCATCCCTCACGATGGGCGGAATCCTTGACGCAGGCGGCCCACGCCACCGCGCATGAGGGCGCGGCGTCACTGCACGGGGTCGCGGAATCTGGCCACGACGCACCAGACCCAGCGGGTCTCGGTGATGGAATCCTGGATTGTTTGTCTGTCTCGATGGCCGGGCGAATAGCTGCTGTGCAGGTGAATGCAGTGAATCAATCCCGGAGCCGGTGGCTCCGTCATGCCCCGAGGGCACATCGAGCAACTGAAACGCATCATGGACCCGAGCAAGTCGGGCCGTTGCCAACGTGTTCACCCTACCCGAGATCACCACGGTGACGAAAATCGGGCCGCCCACGGCGTCACCTCACGTTCACCACCTCGACAACGCGACCCTGCTGACTCGTCACACACCCCGGTTACCATGGACACGTGCGTGTTGCGATCATCACGGAGTCATTCCTTCCTCAGGTCAATGGAGTGACGAACTCGGTCCTGCGAGTGCTGGAGCACCTGCGCGACAACGGCCACGAGGCCCTCGTGCTGGCACCCGGCGATGCCCAGACCCCCCGCGAGTACGCCGGATTCCCCGTCATCCCGTTGGCCTCCCTGCACTGGCCGGGCTACCAGGACGTCCGCGTCTCCACCAGCCCCCAGTGGACCATGGAACGTTACCTCGCTGAGTTCAAGCCTGATGTCGTTCACCTGGCCGGACCCTTCATGATCGGGTACAAAGGCGCACTGGCAGCCGCATCCCTCGGCGTCCCCGTGGTGGCGATCTACCAGACTGACATCCCCTCCTACGCCGGCCGCTACGGTCTCGGCAAGTTGGAGTTCTACGGCTGGTACCGCGTCCGTCAGATCCATTCTCTGGCAGTCGCGACCTATGCGCCGTCCACCTTCTCCCGCGATCAGCTCGTCAACCACAGAGTGCCGCGAGTCGGCATCTGGGGCCGTGGCGTCGACAAGGTCCGTTTCAACCCGTCGAAGCGCTCCCAGGAACTCCACGACGAATGGGCTCCCCACGGCGAGGTCGTCGTCGGATACATGGGACGGCTCGCCGCCGAGAAGCGCGTCGCCGACATGGCCAACCTTGCAGACATCCCCAACACCAGGCTCGTCATCGTCGGAAATGGACCGGCTCGATCCGAGTTGGAGAAACAGCTCCCCAATGCCATCTTCACCGGGGGTCTGGGCGGGCAGGAACTCCCCCGCGCGGTCGCCAGTATGGATGTCTTCTGCTCCACCGGCGAACTCGAAACCTTCTGCCAGGCCGTCCAGGAGGCCAAGGCCTGTGGCGTCCCGGTCATCAGCCCCCGCAAGGGCGGGCCGATCGATCTCATCGACCCGTCGCGCACCGGATGGTTGTACGAGCCCGGAGACATGGTCGACTTCCGCTCCCGAGTCATCGATCTCGTTGGCGACGATTACAAGCGTCACGCCATGGGCGTGGCCGCCCGCGCCTCGATCGAGAATCGCACCTGGGAGAACCTGTGTGGCGAGCTCGTCGGGCACTATGAGGATGCGATCCGACTGGCGGGACGCTCGACGAGGATTCGCACCGCCCTCTGAGAGGGCCTGCCCGATCAGCGGCCCAGGACCGTCGTGACGACCCCGGGCAGCAACTCGGCAATCTGGTCGGGAGCGTAGGGACCGGGCATGGAAATCGCCGTGGCAGCCTGCATACTGGCAGCGCACAGAGCCGCGTCAGCAGCATCCAGACCCGCTGCCATGAGAGTGCCGCACATTCCAGCAAGCACATCACCAGAACCCGCCTGAGCTGTCCATGCCGGGCCCGGCAGAGCGGCGCGAACGGTGCCGTCGGGGCGCGCGACCCACTGGATCGCCCCCTTCACCAAGACCGTGGTATCGAAGCGCTGAGCCGCACGGACGGCTGCCGCCCGCGGGTCGGCCTCCACCTGACTGCGCTCGATCCGCAGCATCCGGGCCAGCTCACCGGCATGTGGGGTGAGCAGGCATCCTTCCGGCAATTCAGCGGGTAACAGACTCAGGGCGTCGGCGTCAATGACCATGGGGACACCGTCAGCAGCTCGCCGGATGAACCGATCGGCATTACTGTCGTGGGCGCTCCAGCCGGAGCCCAGAACCCATGCCTGGACGCGCCCTTCCCCAATGACGACCGAGGGGGCTCGGCTGAGGATGAAGGCCATGATGGCGGTTGGCCCGGCAAACCGGACCATCCCCGGGCCCGTGCGCAATGCCCCCAGGACGCTGAGGACCGCTGCCCCCGGGAACCGTTCAGATCCGGTGTCGACGCCGACGACGCCGCGGGAGTATTTGTCGTCGTGCATACCGGGAACTGGCCACAGTGACGACATCTCGGCGAGATCGCAATACTCGTCAACACCCTCGAGGGTCTCGCCGTGGTCGTCAACGAGGTCGAGACCGATGTCGTGAACCTCCAATTCCCCGCAACAGCGGGCCGCGGGGTGCGCGATGTGGCACCACTTCAGACTCGAAAATGTCATGGTATGAGCGGCATGAACACACGACTGCACCTCCCCCGAATTCGCGTCCAACCCAGAAGGCACATCGACTGCAAGCACCGGAACTCGGCGATCACGCAGCCACGCGTCGATTCGCTCCAAGGACTGCGGAATACCTGGACGGCCCCCAATACCGAGAACTGCATCGATTGCGAGATCGTAAGAGTGGCTCGTGACCTCCCCGAGCGAGACTCGGATGCATCCCGCAGCGAGGGCGGCCGCCATACCAGCCTCGTGAGGCTGGCCCATGATCTGGGCCAACTCGACCCGCCAACCACGCTGGGCCAGTGCAGCGGCTGCAAAAAGCCCATCGCCGCCGTTGTTTCCGCCGCCGACGAGAACGAGAACGCACTGCGTGGCCACCCAGTCCGGCACCATGTCGCTGACGGCTCCGCCGAGGAGCAATTCCTGGGCCTGGTGGGCGACGGCATGGGCGGCGACGTCCATGAGGTCCTGTCCGGGGTGGGTGTCGAACCACCTCTGTTCAGCGGCTCGGGTGGCCTCGGCGGTGCAGACAATTGCCATGACGCTCCCTCCAACCCCGTTAAGGGTTCTCGCTGCAGACTGAGTTTCATTCAACCACGGTGGGAGGGTCGGGTTGGGTAGGCGCAGCTCGAACGTCACACGTTGCGATGCACACATGCCTGGGATACCGTTGACGCGATTTACTTTCTAGAGAAACAAAGTTGTTCACTCGATGACAGGAGGCCGCCATGAAGAGCACCACCATTCACTTGCACACTGCCGGTGTCTCATTCGTCGTATCCGTGGTCGATGACCGGCAGGCATCAATCACCCACTGGGGCCGTGACCTCGGCCACCTTGACGAGCACCTCGCCGAGGACCTGCGGACCTCGTGCATCCAGACCCAGGTCGGTAACTCCATCGACGAACCTGTCCACGTCGCGCTACTGCCTCAGTCCGGGGACGGCTGGCTCGGTCGGCCCGGAATCGAGGGTCATCGTGGGTCCCGGAGTGGTTTCTCACCGCATCTCCACACCACAGCCATCCGTCTTGACGGTCGTGAGGTCGAGGGGTTCGCTGAGGCGACCACCGGCACCTTGGAGGTTGACTCGGTCGACCCCGACGCAGGCATTGCACTCACCTCGACACTGACGATGCTGTCCTCCGGCCTTGTCACGGTCAGCTCCCGCCTCATCAACACCGGCCCCGACGACTACCACCTGAACTCGCTCCAGCACTGCGCTCCGGTCCCCTTTGAAGCCAGCGAGATTCTTGACTTCACTGGACGTTGGGGACTTGAACACACTCCGCAACGCACCCCAGTCAGCTACGGAACTCACTGCCGAGAGGTGCGCCGCGGCGTCACGGGCCCCGACACCGCATGGGTCATGCACGTCGGCACTCCCGGATTCGGATTCCGTCATGGTGAGATCTGGGCGACCCATCTGGCTTGGTCAGGAAACAATCGCTACTACGTCGAGAAGCTCGTCCAGGGATTCCAGGTGATGGCTGCTGGGGAGATCCTGTTGCCGGGCGAGGTTGTTCTGCATCCCGACGAGAGCCACACCTCGCCCACCCTCTACCTCAACCATGCAGTCGGCCTCGACGGGATCGCCTCACGCTTCCACGACCACGTCCGTCACAATCTTCATCCGCTGTCCCCTGATCGCCCGGTCTCCTTGAACGTCTGGGAGGCCGTCTACTTCGACCAGAACTTCGACAAGCTCATGACCCTTGCCGACCGCGCTGCCGCTGTCGGCGTCGAGCGATACGTCGTTGATGACGGATGGTTCGGTTCTCGTCGTGACGATTACTCAGGCTTGGGAGACTGGACCGTCTCTCCCGACGTGTGGCCCGAAGGCCTCCATCCCCTGGTCACTCACGTGAAGTCCCTCGGCATGCAGTTCGGGCTGTGGTTTGAACCCGAAATGGTCAACGAGGATTCCGACTTGGCTCGCAACCATCCGGACTGGCTGATGGCTCCTGGGCAGCGTCTCCCCCGCCAATGGCGCCACCAGCAAGTACTCAACCTCACCATCCCAGAGGCGTGGCAGTACATCCACGACAGTATTGCGGCAATCATTGAGGAGTACGGGCTCGACTACATCAAGTGGGACCACAACCGAAACCTTCTCGAGTCGGGCACCCGCGCGACCGGTGTACCCGCCGTGCACGAACAGACACTGGCGACTTACCGACTCATCGAGACTTTGTTGGCCGAACACCCCGGTCTGGAGATCGAGTCATGCTCGTCAGGTGGTTCTCGCGTCGACCTCGAACTGATACGCCGCTGCTCTCGGATCTGGGTGTCCGACTGCATCGATCCGCTGGAACGCCAGGTGATGCTGCGCTGGGCCAAGCAACTCCTCCCTCCGGAGTTCCTGGGAAGCCACATCGCCTCGGCCACCTCCCACAGCTCCGGTCGTACCCATGACCTGTCCTTCCGTGCGGCGACCGCCATCTTTGGACACCTTGGCATCGAGTGGGACATCACTTCCATCGATGACGACGAGCTGGCTGAGCTCAAGGAATGGATCGACTTCTACAAGGAGAACCGTCAGTTCCTCAACACCGGGACGGTCGTCAGGGCCGACCGCGCGGACGAGTCCCTGTGGCTGCACGGAGTCGTCTCTCAAGATCGTCACCACGCTCTGTTCAGCCTGGTTGCCAGGTACCGCTCGCCCATGTCCCCACGCGGCAACATCCGCTTCCCAGGACTCGACCCCGAGATGACGTATCACGTCCGACCAGTCCAGGTGGGCCATCCGGTCAAGGGAATGGTCGATGCGTCATGGTTCGACGGGGTCGACCTCACCGGCGCTTCATTGGAGGCTGTCGGCATCCAGGCTCCAGGACTCAATTCCGAGCATGCACTGCTTATCGAGATCTCCGGCATGTCGAAGAACTGACGACAACAGATCACAGAAGGAAGATCACATGTCCATCTCTGCCTCAACGATGAGGCGATCACGTCCAGCACACGGCTCAGACTTGAGCCTGGCACTGTGTTTCATCGCCCCGGCCAGCATCGGCCTGATCGCGTTCCTCATCTGGCCCCTCGTGACCGGCATCTACTACAGCTTCACGAGCTATGACGTCCTCACCCCGCCTCGATGGACGGGCCTGGACAACTACCGAGCCCTCATCGCAGACGACAGGTTCTGGAATTCCCTGAAAGTGACCGTCGAGTACGTCGCCATCAACATCGGTGTCCAGACGATCCTCGCCGTCCTCATCGCCGCTCTCATGCACAGATTGACGACGTCGACAGTGGTCCGGTCACTCATCCTCAGCCCGTACCTTGTGTCAAACGTCGTCACGGCGCTGACCTTCTTGTGGATGCTCGACATCCAGTTCGGCATCGTGAACCAGCTCATCGTCAAGCTGGGCGGGGAGGCCATCGGCTTCTGGAGTGATCCAAAGTGGGTCATCCCGACGATCGCGTTAGTCAATGTCTGGCGAAACATGGGTTACACAGCATTGCTGATCTTCGCAGGCTTACAGGGAATCCCCGAGAACCTCTACGAGGCCGGACGAACGGACGGCGCCTCCGAGGTGTCGATGTTCTTCCGCATCACCATGCCTCTACTGCGGCCCATCCTCGCCCTGGTCCTGATCATGACGATCATTGGATCGTTCCAGGTGTTCGACACCGTCGCGGTTTCCACGACCGGCGGACCGGCCGACGCATCGAACGTGCTGCAGATGTACATCTATCAGAAGGCCTTCGGCGAGTACGACTTCGGTTATGCCTCGGCCCTGTCCGTGGCCCTGTTGATCATTCTCGTCATCATCACCGTCATCCAATACAAACTGACCCGCGCCGGCCAGACCGATCTGAACTGAGGGACCAATGTCATCACTCACGATTGCATCACCCAAGACCGCTCAGGCCGCATCCTCAGGATCACACAAGAAGCGGCCGACCATTGGACGGATCATCGGTTGGGCGTTCATGCTCATCATCTTGTTCATCACGCTCTTCCCGTTCTACTGGATCCTTCGAACTGCGCTCTCCAGCAATTACATGCTCGCCACCAACCCCGATTCCCTTCTCCCAGTGGGAACGAATCTCGGTGGCTTCGAGCGTGTCTTCGGCACACAGGATGTCGCCACCGCGGTAGCACAGGGCGGTTCGGGAGCGTCGATGAATTTCTGGCGCTACCTCCTCAACTCGGTGATCGTGGCAACAGTGATCACTGTCGTGCAGACATTGAGTTGTGCCATGGCTGCATATGCCTTCGCCCGTCTGAAATGGCGTGGCAGGGACGCCGTCTTCGCCATCTTCCTGGGAGCGATGATGATCCCATCGATCTTCACCCTGCTGCCCAACTTCGTCCTCATGAAGCATCTGCACCTCATCGACACCTTGCTGGGAATCATGCTTCCCACCCTGTTGATCTCCCCATTCGCAGTGTTCTTCCTCCGGCAGTTCTTCATGAACATTTCCCGCGAGGTCGAGGAAGCCGCCCTCATTGACGGCGCGTCAAAGACGCGGGTGTTCTGGCAGCTCGTCCTTCCCATGTCGTCGGCCCCCATCGCCACACTCGCGCTCCTGACCTACATCACGGCGTGGAACGAGTACTTCTGGTCGCTGATGATCTCCTACACCGACAAGTCACGCGTCCTCACCGTCGCCCTCGGAGTGTTCAGGGCTCAGTCCCCGCAGTCTGGCACCGACTGGTCAGGACTCATGTCCGCCACTCTCGTGTCTGCCCTCCCGATGCTCATCCTGTTCGCATGCTTTGCCAAGCGCATCGTGAACTCCATCGGCTTCAACGGAATCAAGTGAGTCATCAATCATGAAGGAACACAAGAAGAACTTTTGCAAGATTCGGTCCCGAATCGCGTCACTTGCCCTCGCCGCCGCAATGACTGCTGCGAGTGCGGGCTGCAGCCAAACGACATCCGCCAAGGCCCAGATCGATTACTGGTTGTGGGACGCAAATCAGCTTCCCTCCTATGCGAAGTGCATCCACGACTTTGAGGCAGAGAATCCTGACATCTCGGTTCGAATCACCCAAATGGGATGGGGCGATTATTGGACCAAGCTCACCGCCAGCTTCGTCGCCGGAACCGCCCCCGACGTCTTCACGGACCATGTCGGCCGTTATCCGCAGTTCATGCGCCGAAACGTCCTGCAACCACTGGACGAGGTGGACAGCATTGGAAAGGTCAAGCCCTCTGACTTCATGCCCGGTCTGACATCCCTGTGGACCGGGGACGACGGACACCTCTACGGGATGCCGAAGGATTACGACACCATCGCCCTGATGTACGACCAGAAGAAGCTCGAAGACGCCGGAGTGACCACGAAGGAACTGGAAACTGCGACCTGGAACCCAGATGACGGGGGCAGCCTCGAGAAGATCTTGGCCAAGCTCACCATCGACGACAAGGGACGCCGAGGCGATGACCCGACGTTCGACCCGGCGCATGTGAAGCAGTACGCGCTTGGTACTGACCCGTATTTCGACTATGCCGGCCAGACAAACTGGTCCCCCTTTGCCCTGTCGACCGGTTGGCGTCATACGGACAAGCCCACGTGGGGCACTCGATTCCAATACGACGATCCCCGGTTCATCAAGTCCATCGGTTGGTACACCGGCCTCTCTCGTAAGGGGTACATGCCCAAGATGGGTCAGTTCGGCAAGAGCGTGACCAGTGATCAACAGCTCGGGTCCGGAAAGGTCGCCATGAGTCTCACCGGCTCGTGGATGCTTCAGACCTACGCCCATCTCGAGGGGATCACACTCGGCATCGCTCCCCTCCCGAGCGGACCGTCTGGCCATCCGGTCTCGTTGTACAACGGTCTCGGCGACTCGATATCGCGGAGTTCCACGCACAAGACCGAAGCAGGAAAACTCGTGTCCTATCTCGGCTCCGATGCGTGCCAGGTCGTCATTGGAAAGGACGCCATCGTGTTTCCGGCCCGGCCCCGGGGAACCGACGCAGCAATCGCGGCCTTCGACAGGGATGGCCTCGACGTGACGCCATTCACCGATCGGGTGACACGTCGCGAAACTGCGCTGTATCCAATCGCCGACAACACAGCCACTGTCGATTCCATCCTGCAGCCATCGTTGGATTCGGTGTGGATGGGAACGGAAGAGCCATCTGTCTTCGTCACACAGAATGAGCGCGTGAACAAAGCCATTCGATAGCTGATTGACCCACTCACGAACTGGGCTCGGGGGCCAGTATCAATGTCAAGGCGGTCATCGCCGCTGCACGGGCCCAGTCACCGAAATGCCAATCAGCGAAGTGCACAGGCGGAAGGTGGACGCATCCTCCGGTGATGCGTCCCACCTCCCGCTCAAGATCTTGGATACCGGTCTCCACAATTGGCCCGAGCTCACCTCCGACCAACAAGGCTTGTGGATCGGTGAATGCCTGAAGATTCGCAACAATCGGCGCCAAACCGACCGCCATGTATCGTCCCAGTCCAGCCACCGCATCCGCGTCGGTCTCGGCCAATGCCGTCAACTGATCGACATCGGTGGGCAGACCGAGCTCCCCTGCTCGCGCCAGAATTGGGTCGGTCGTGAGAACCTGCGATGCAGGAACCAACCGCTCGTGAGTGTGCGAATACGTCATGAGGTGCTGTTGCAGACCAGCTTTGCCGCCCGTTCCCCGCACCTGGACTCCCTGATCGACGACACAGACAGCGACACCCATTCCGACGGTGATGACGTTGAATGAGGAGGCTCGACGACCGAGCCCGACTCGTTGTTCCATCGCAACGAGACATCGAACATCATTCTCGAGGTACACCGGGGCTCCCACACGCTCAGCAAGGCCGTCAAGGATCCTCCCGGGCTCCGCCTCGACCAAGTCATTGACCAGGAGGGTGGCGTGATCAGTACCGACGATCCCTCCGATCGAAACCCCGATCCCGATGACGGTGCTCTCCTTTGAGAGCCGAAGAGCCGCATGGACCAATCCCGTCAGAATCTGGTCTCGAGTGGTACCTCCCGTCTCGATCGTCTCCGATTGTTCGACATCGCCCGCGAGATTCGTCCGACATCCCACGATCGAGGTCGGCAGGATCTTCATCCCCAAGAGACTCACGTGGCTGCTGTTGGGATTGATGATCTCCCCCGGACGCCCCATTCCGGACCGCGCTGCAGACGTCGTCATCTCCCCGGCCGTCACCAGTCCGCAGTCGAGCAGAACATTGACGGCCTTCGTGATGGAGCCATTGGGGACCCCGATCATCCGGCTCAACTGAGCTCGGGTGCACGGTCCTTGGCGCAGCAGGTCATCAAGGACCTTGCACGGAATGACGCTCCTCGCACCGAACACCCTGTCCCAGGGTGCGGTCCTTCGCGGGTCGACAAACACCCCTGCTCCTCACCACTCATCAGCTCGGTGACGTGGTGCCACCGGGTGGGCCCTCGTGAGGGTCACCCCTCGCACACCACCATGGCCACAGCCACGCCGGCGTCATGACTCAGTGATAGATGCACCCGCGTCACCCCCAGGTCGGATGCCCGTCGTGCCAGGGATCCACGCAACTCGAACTGCGGAACGCCACCGTCGGACACCACCTCGCAATCTTGCCAGGACAGCCCGTCTGCCCCACCCAACGCCTTGAACAGAGCTTCTTTGGCGGCAAATCGGGCAGCCTGGGAGCGTGACGGCGTCGCAACCTCGGCGTCGGTGAGGACCTTGCGGGCCATTCCCGGATGACGCTTGAGAGCCGCCTCCCACCTGGAGACGTCACAGACGTCCACCCCGATTGCCATGATCACCCGTCAAGGGTACGCGCTGGACGCTGCACATCATTGCAACGAGCAACCTTGAACTGAGCTCACCAGACATCTAGTCTTACATGATGAGAGCACATCTCTCAATACAAGACATTTTCAAAAAATTCTTGATCCATGAACAAGCTACTTTCTTGGCTTCACGACGCCGTTGGACGACGATCTCACACCGTCAACAATGGCAGAAGAGCCCAAGGACAATGTGATAGTCCAGTCTTGGAGGACACGTCACCAGCAACAGGAGATTCCCATGTCCCGCATCACGCGTCACAACCAGGCCACGAGCCCGCGCACCACTGTCAGGTCTCGCCCCCACGCAGTCGTCGCCATGTTGTGCGGACTGATGACTGTCGTGGCCGCTGCCGGGTGTGGATCCCCTGACGTGGGAGGCAGCTCCGGAGACTCCGCAGAGACCGCAAGCAACGTCGGTACTCGCACTCCCGAGCAGATCAGGAAGGACGGCACCATTCACATCGGCACCTTCGCTGACAAGGCCCCCTTCGGCTCTCTCACCGGCAAGAACACCTACGAGGGTTACGACATCACCTACGGCGAGCGTCTCGCCAAGGACATGGGTGTCAAGCTCGAATGGGTCCCTGTCGACGCCGCATCCCGCGTCGAGTTCCTCGAGTCGGGCAAGGTTGACATCATCCTTGCCAACTTCACCGTCACCACAGACCGCGCCAAGAAGGTCGACTTCGCCAATCCGTACATGCAGGTGGCCTTCGGCGCCGTCTCCCCGACCGACCACCCGATCACGAAGGTCTCCGATCTCGACCACGCCAAGATCCTCGTCGTCAAGGGCACCAGCCAGGATGCCTGGGTCCAGGAACACCATCCGGAGTGGAAGGTGACGAAGTTCGAGCAATACGCCGAGGTCACCAGTGCCCTGGCCGATGGCCGCGGCGACGTCTGGATCACCGACAACACCGAGGCCGTGGCATTCACGCGCCAGAATGACAAGTTCGTCACCGGTATCACCTCCTTCGGCGACAAGGCGACCATCGCCCCGGCAGTCCACAAGGGCAACGACCCGCTGCGAAAGTGGATCAACGACGACCTCGTCACGCTCGGCAAGGAGAAGTTCTTCCATCAGAACTTCAAGAAGACCCTGGAGCCGGTCTACGGCGACACCATCAAGCCCGACCAGCTCGTCATCGAAGGTGGAAGGAAGTAGGGCTCGCCCCCTACGTCAGATCACATGGATTTCGACGTCATCGGACGGTCGCTCCCGCTCTATGCGGAGGCGGCCGCCCTCACTGCTCGCATCGGCATCATCGGTGTCCTCGCGTCACTGCTCCTCGGCGCGCTCTGCGCGGCTGTGCAGTACTTCCGCATCCCGGTGGTACGCCAGATCGTCGCCGTCTACGTCGAGCTGTCGCGCAACACCCCGCTGTTGGTCCAGTTGTTCTTTCTGTTCTATGGCCTGCCGAAGGTCGGCGTCATCATGTCCGGCGAGACCTGCGCCATCGTCGGACTGACGTTCCTGGGCGGGTCCTACATGGCTGAGGCGCTGCGGTCCGGCCTCGACGAGATCCCCCAGATCCATCGCATGAGCGCCGCGGCCCTCGGACTGAATCGCCGGCAGACCTTCGTCCACGTCCTGGCGCCCCAGGGGGTGGCCACCGCGATGCCGGCACTCACCGCCAACACCATCTTCCTCGTCAAGGAGACCTCGATGGTGTCCGTCGTCGCCCTGCCGGACCTCGTCTATCGGGCCAAGGAACAGATCGGCAACTCCTACACGACGACCGAGGCTCTCTTCCTCCTCGTCGTGTTCTACCTGCTCATCCTCATCCCGATCGCCCTGCTGGGCCGCTACCTCGAGAGGAGGACACGTCGTCATGCAGCCACTGCTTGATCCCCAGACCTGGGTCCTGCTGCTACAGGGGCTGTGGGTCTCGGTGCGGATCGCCCTCGTCTCGATGGTGTTGTCCATCGCGCTTGCCCTCCCACTCGGGCTGGTCATGGACTCCCGGCATCTGTGGGTGCGAATCCTGACTCGTGGCTACGTCGAGGCGTTGAGGCTGCTCCCCCAGCTCGTGCTGCTCTTCGTCGTCTACTTCGACATGGCTCAAGTGGCCGGCCTCGACGTCAGTGGCGAGGCAGCTGCGATCATCGTCTTCACCCTGTGGGGCACTGCGGAGATGGGCGACCTCGTGCGTGGAGCCATCGCGGCGGTACCCCATCACCAGATCGTCAGCGCCCAAGCCCTCGGCATGTCTGACCGTGCGGTACGACGACACATCGTCATGCCGCTGGCACTTCGCCAGCTCGTGCCACTGACGGTCAATCTCGTCACCCGCATGATCAAGACGACGGCCCTCGTCTGCCTCATCGGTGTCGTCGAGATCCTCAAGGTGGCCCAGGCGATCATCGATCGCAACCGTTTCGATCACCCGGACGCCGCGCTGTGGATCTACGGGACGGTCTTCTTCCTGTACTTCGCCGTCTGCTTCGTCATTTCCATGTACTCCCGTCACCTCGAAAGGAAGATGGCGCTGTCATGACAGATCACCACCTGACCCTCGAGGGGGTCACCAAGACCTATGCCAATGGGGTGACGGCCCTGCGTGACGTCTCCCTCGACGTCGCCCGGTCCGAGGTCGTCGTCATAGTCGGCCCTTCCGGCTGCGGCAAGTCGACCCTGCTGCGCACCATCAACGGCCTCGAGACGATCGACTCGGGCACCGTGACCTTCGACGGCAAGGCCCTGGAGTACACCCCGTCGGGGCTGCGCCAGATACGCGAACGCGTCGGCATGGTCTTCCAGAATTACGAGGTGTTCCCACATCTGAGCGTCGAGGACAACCTGTTGTTGGCCCCCCGACTCGTCAAGCACGAGCCCAAGGAGGTCTCGCGAGGACGCGCCCGCCGACTGCTCGACCGCGTCGGGCTGCTCGACCGCGCCTCGGCCCTTCCCCGCCAGCTCTCGGGTGGCCAGAAGCAGCGCGTGGCGATCGTGCGAGCACTCATGATGGAGCCAGAGGTCGTCCTCCTTGACGAGGTGACGGCATCCCTGGATCCCGAGATGGTCCACGAGGTCCTCGACGTCGTCCTCGAGCTTGCCCGAGACGGCATGACCCTGGTTCTCGTCACTCACGAGATGGATTTCGCGCGAGCCATTGCCGACCGAATCGTCTTCATGGACGCCGGACAGATCGTCGAGATCTCGAAACCGGACCAGTTCTTCACCAACCCGACGAGCGAGCGCGCGAGGACATTCCTGCAGATCTTCAACTTCGACGAGGCCGATCACCAGGAGCAACCGTCCCGCTGACGTCTCAGGCACAACGCACATCGCCCCCGGAATCCCCGGATTCCGGGGGCGAACTCGTGCAGACATCACTCCACGGTGACCGACTTCGCCAAGTTCCGTGGCTGATCAACATCGTGACCCTTGGCCGTTGCCAATTCACAGGCAAACGCCTGCAACGGCACGGCAGCCACCAAGGGCTGCAGCAGGGTCGAGCACGCCGGCAGCTCGACAAAGGTATCCGCGAATGGTTTGACGTCGTCGTCACCACGCTCGGCGAGCACAATTGTCCGGGCACCGCGGGCACGGATCTCCTGAATGTTGGACACCACCTTGTCGTGAAGCTGGTCGCGACCCTTCGGAGGCACAACGACGAAGACCGGGGTGTCCTCCTCGATGACGGCGATCGGGCCGTGCTTGAGCTCGCCAGCGGCGAAGCCCTCGGCGTGCATGTAGGCGATCTCCTTGAGCTTGAGCGCGCCTTCCAGGGCCACCGGGTAACCGACGTGGCGGCCCAGGAAGAAGACGGCTTCCTCCTCCTTGGCCATGACCCGGGCCAGCTCGTAGACCGGCTCGATCTCGTCGAGGACCTCCTGAATCTTGCCCGGCATCTGATCGAGCTCGGACATCACGCCGCGAATCTCGTCGCCGTACTTCATGCCACGCACCTGAGCCAGGTAGAGGCCCAGCAAGTAGCAGGCAACCACCTGGGTGAGGAATCCCTTGGTCGACGCGACGCCGATCTCCGGGCCGGCGTGGGTGTAGATGACGGCGTCGGACTCACGCGGAATCGTCGCACCATTGGTGTTGCAGATGGCGATGACCTTGGCATGCTGCTCACGAGCGTGCCGAATGGCCATGAGGGTGTCGGCGGTCTCGCCGGACTGGGAGATCGTCACGACCAGGGTCGTCGGATCGATGATCGGGTCGCGGTAACGGAACTCGCTGGCCAGATCGACCTCACAGGCCACGCGGGTCCAGTGCTCAATGGCGTACTTCGCGACCATGCCGGCGTAGTAGGAGGACCCGCATGCCACCACGACGATCTTGGTGATGCGTCGCAGATCCTCCGGAGAGATGCGGATCTCGTCGAGGACCAGTTCGCCTCGGTCGGACCAGCGACCCAGCAAGGTGTCGGCGACAGCGCGCGGTTGCTCGAAGATCTCCTTGCGCATGAACCAGTCGTGGCCCTGCTTCTCAGCCGCCGACAGATCCCAGTCGACGTGGTAGGGGCGGGCCTGGCTGGGATGACCGTCGAAGTCAGTGACAGTGACATCCTCGGAGGTCAGCACGACGACCTGATCCTGACCCAGCTCGAGGGCCTCGCGGGTGTGTTCGATGAAGGCGGCGACGTCGGAGGCCAGGAAGTTCTCCCCCTGTCCCAGCCCGACGACCAGCGGGGAGTTGCGACGAGCAGCCACGACGGTGTCCGGGGCGTCGGCACTGATGGCGACGAGGGTGAAGGCGCCCTCGAGTCGGGAGGCCACCGCGCCCATAGCCTCAGCCAGGGAGGAACCCTGCTGCATGTGCAGGGCGAGCATGTGCGCTGCAGTCTCGGTATCCGTCTCCGAGGTGAAGGTGACGCCCTGTCCCTGGAGCTCGGCACGCAGCGAGGCGAAGTTCTCAATGATGCCATTGTGGACGACCGCGACCCGACCGTCGAAGGACAGGTGAGGGTGGGCGTTCTCGTCAGTCGGGGCACCGTGGGTCGCCCAGCGGGTGTGGCCGATGCCCTGATTGGACTCCGGGAGCGGATGAGCAGCGAGCTCTGCCTCAAGATTGGTCAACTTGCCTGACTTCTTGGCCCGATGCAGGCCCCCATCTGCCACGACCGCCAATCCAGCTGAGTCATATCCTCGATATTCGAGACGCCGGAGCCCGTCGATGATGACGCGCTCGGCCTGTCGATGACCGCAGTAACCAACGATTCCGCACATGGCAAGAAACGTACATGAATCATGAGCGGGTGGCGAACCGCAACGCCTGAACATTTGAACGTGTGATGACCTCGCGATTTGCACAAATAGCCTGGTTCACGGATACCCATCTCCCATGACCCTGCCGACTCATAGGTTCTTGCACATCCTGCACCGACGCATGATTGAGGAAACAACGCATGAGATCAAAGAAGTTCGCAGCAGTCCTGACCTCCCTGACCACCGTCGTGGCCACCGCCTTCGCGGCCATCTCGACTGCCCCGGCGCATGCCGCCGAAGCCGACACCTCGGTTCCGCCCGAGATCACCATGCCTGGCAGCCCGGACGGTGTTCCGTCGGCTGGTGACGGGCCCCGCAAGCTGTTCACCTACCCGGCCTCCATCTACGCCCTGGCCCACCCTGGTACCAATCCCCAGGGAGCCAACGACTTCGGCTGCAAGCCGCGCGAGGGCCAGAACCCCGTCGTCCTGCTGCCCGGCACGAACTCCGACGCCTACGCATCCTGGTCGATGTACTCCCCGAAGCTCACCAAACTCGGCTACTGCGTCTTCTCCCCCAACTTCAACGGACTGAAGCTGCTACCGAACTTCGCCTACACCGGTGACATCCGAGTCTCCGCCAAGGCCGTTGCCGGTTTCGTCGATCGCGTTCTCGAGGCCACCGGGTCCAAGAAGGTCGACATCATCGGATGGTCCCAGGGTGGCGGCCCGCTGCCGAACTACTACATCACCAAGCTCGGCGGCGACAAGAAGGTCGACAAGCTCATCGCCCTCGCCCCGTCGAACCACGGCGTCGGCCCGAAGGCCGTCTCCAAGTTCGTCAACGAGGCCGTTGACGAGGCCACACACGAGCAGATCGAGAGCGCCTTCGCCAAGGCCAACATCGCCAGCTACGAACAGCAGCTCGGCTCGTCCCGCTTCAACAAGGAACTGTACGGCAACGGCCCGGTGACCCGCCCCGGCGTCAAGTACACAGTCATCGAAGGCCGCTACGACGACGTCGTGGTGCCGTTCACCAACGCCTTCCTGTACGAGCCCGGCGTCAAGAACATCCTCGTTCAGAACACCTGCCACGCTGACCACGCCAGCCATGTCAACTTCACCTACGACACCAACGTGTACCAGATGGCCGTCAACGCCCTGGACCCTGACCAGGCCAAGCCCGTGGTCTGCGCCCCACAGCCCTTCCTCGGCTGATCCTGTTCGTTCTCACCACTGACGGCGCAGCCTTGCAGGGCTGCGCCGTCCACGCATTGGACTGTGCACGGTGCCCTCGGATGAGTACAGTCGTTCGACGTCATACACAGCCACGATGAGGTGTCCACCGTGAATCTCACCCCACCTGCTCCCGCAGACGACGACAACACCGAACCAGGTCCATTCATCGAGTTGTCGCGGGAGTCCTGGGCCGCCCTTGCCGAGTCCACCGAGATCGACATTGATGAGGCCACCCTGGATCGTATCCGCGGTCTTGGCGACCCCACGAGCCACCGCGACGTCGTTGAGGTGTACCGCCCGCTGACTCAGCTCATCCACCTGTACTGCATGCACACCGGCGCCCTTTTCGACGCCTCCAACACCTTTCTGCAGCTCACCCGCCATGGCATGCGGCGTACCCCGTTCATCATCGGGATCGCTGGGTCGGTGGCGGTCGGCAAGTCAACCGTCGCCCGCCTCTTGCAGGAATTGATGGGACGATCCCCCCGTCGTCCGATCGTCGATCTGGTGACAACCGACGGATTCCTCTACCCCAACAAGGTTCTCGAGGAGCGCGGCCTGCTGTCGCGAAAGGGATTCCCGGAGTCGTACGACCGCAAGGCGTTGCTGAAATTCGTCGTCGGCGTGAAGTCCGGGATGCCCGAGGTCACGGCCCCGGTGTACTCCCACGTCACCTACGACATCGTCCCCGGTCAACAGCTCGTCGTCCGTCAACCTGACGTCCTCATCATCGAGGGCCTCAATGTCCTGCAGCCACCGCGTCGTCGCAGCAGCGGGACGATGGGACTGGCGCTGAGCGACTTCTTCGACTTCTCGGTGTACGTCGACGCTGAGGAGACCGACATCATTCGGTGGTACATCAACAGATTCCTGACCCTACGCCAGACCGCGTTCACCGATCCGGATTCCTTCTTCGGCGACTACGCGCGCATGCCCGACGACGAGGCCATCTGCGTGGCCAGGGAGATCTGGGACACCATCAACGGCCCAAACCTGGTTCAGAACGTGCTACCCACCCGCGGCCGCGCCACCGCGATCCTTCACAAGGGCCCCGACCACGAGGTCCGCAACGTGTGGATTCGGAAGGTCTGAGCCACACCGGGTCACCCCGATCCGCCTGGGTGACTGTTCAGCCGATGTGCCAGGCGAAGGGGTCAGCGACTCGCGACGGCGACACGGCCGAATCGAGCTCGTGTGCGTCGCTGATCGCCGAGATGAGGACCTTGTCCGGGGACTCGATCCCGACGAGGACGTCATGTCCCAATTCGTCAGCGACGGGCTGTCCCAACTCGGGCACGAGGAGCCAGGAGGACACCAACCAGGACGACCCCGCGACGGTCATGATGTTTCCGTGCCGGGTGACGTCGAGATCGTCGGTCAATACGGTTGCCAGCCTCTTTGAGCCAAGACGATAAGCGGTGTCCAGATCGTCGATCTCGGCCAGAGCCGCGTCATTGAGAAGCTCGACCTCGTCGTTCAGCCACGCCAGGGCGACGAGGAGTCCGGGAATCGGGGACCCCGTCGCGGGCGACACCAGAGGACGCGCGTAATCGAAACTGCGTCCGGCTCGCTCCCGATCTCCCACGATCCTCACGACGACGTGGTCAGCGAGGGTGGCGTCGGTCAGGCGGGTCGCCCCGTCGAGAAGGGAGCGCACCATGCGCGTGACGAGTTCGTCAACGACCACCTGCCAGTCCCTGCGATCATGACCGTCGAGCTCGTCGACCATGGGGGCCAAGGGGATGTCACCAACGGAAGTCACCGCATGATCGCCCTCAACCCTCGCGTCGATCCCCATGGCTGCCAAGGACTCCTCGACCATGCCACGCAGACAATTCGCCGCCCCGACGTCCAGACCGGGCAGGTCGGCATCAGGGCGGCGACGGAACAATGCCACGATCAGAGCTTCACAGGGCCAGGCAGGTCTTGACGGTCTTGGCCAGCTCGGAGCAGATCTGGTCGGCCTCCTCCTGGGTGACAGCCTCGACCATGACCCGCACGACCGGCTCGGTGCCCGACGGGCGAAGCACGACGCGCCCGGTGTCACCGAGCTTCTGGTTGGCGTCGGCGACCGCCTTGTTGACGTCCGGGTCGATGCCGGCACGAAGCTTGTCGACCCCGCGTACGTTGACGAGGGCCTGCGGCAGGCGGGTCATCACCGACGCCAGCTCCTTGAGGGTCTTGCCAGTGCGGGCGACACGGGCCGACAGATGCAGACCGGTGAGGACGCCGTCACCGGTGGTGGCGAACTCGCTCATGATGACATGACCGGACTGCTCGCCGCCGAGCGAGAACCCGTTCGCGTTCATCGACTCGAGCACGTAGCGGTCACCAACCTTGGTCTGGTCGACGTGAATGTCGTGCTCACGCATCGCCAGAATGAGGCCGAGGTTGCTCATGATCGTCGCGACGACGGTGTTGGAGGCCAGACGATGGTCCTCCTGGAGGGCCAGGGCGAGGATGGCGATGATGTGGTCGCCGTCGATGATGTTGCCCTCGTGGTCGACGGCCAGGCAGCGGTCGGCATCGCCGTCGAAGGCCAGGCCCATGTCGGCCCCAACCTCAACGACCTTGACCTGCAACTTCTCCGGGTGAGTGGAACCGCAGCGCTCGTTGATGTTGAGACCGTCAGGCTGGTCGTGGAGCGCGATGACCTCCGCCCCTTGGGCCCTGAAGGCCGCCGAGGCGGTGTAGTAGGAGGCGCCGTTGGCGGTGTCGAGGACAATTTTGAGCCCCTTGAGGGTGTCCTGCTGGCGCAGTGAACGCACCAGGTGGTCGACGTAGGTGTCGACGGCCTGTGGGGTGTAACGGATGCGTCCCACCTTGTCGCCGATGGGTCGAGCCCACGGCTCACCCATACGCTGCTCGATGGCGTCCTCGAGGTCGTCGGGGAGCTTCACACCGCCGCGCGAGAAGAACTTGATGCCGTTGTCAGGCATGGGGTTGTGGGAGGCTGACAGCATGACGCCGAGGTCGGTGCGGTACTCGTTCACGAGGTAAGCCGCAGCCGGAGTCGGGATGATGCCCACGCGCAGGACGTCAACACCTGCACTTGCCAAACCGGCGCATACGGCCGCCTCAAGGAACTCGCCCGAGGCGCGAGGGTCACGTGCTACCAACGCGGTGGGTTGGCGGTGCCCGAAGGCGCCAGCCTCACCCAGGACGTGGGCGGCCGCAACCGAGAGGTCGAGGGCCAGTTCGGCGGTGAGGTCCTGGTTGGCCACGCCGCGTACTCCGTCAGTTCCAAAAAGTCGTGCCACGAAGTACCACTCTACCCACCGCTCACGCCAAGTGAACGAAATACCCGCCGAGCCTGCCAGGATCGGGGGATTCGACACTGGCGTCGGGGGGTGTCCTCGAGCCTCCTCCGATCACCCGTGGAGATGCTGACAGGTACCTGGGGTGCTGCCACGAGACGTGGCAGCGGGTCGGCAACTTCCCAGGAAATCCACGCGCGTCGCAGGAACATTCCGCTCGTCGACAGCCGGGGGTGGGTCGAGAAACGCCTCGGGGCGGCCCTCCACCATGGGAGAGCCGCCCCGAGTTTCTGGGAAAGGACCAGATCAACGCTTCGAGTACTGCGGAGCCTTACGGGCCTTCTTGAGTCCGGCCTTCTTACGCTCCTTGACGCGGGCGTCACGGGTCAGCATGCCGGCCTTCTTGAGGGCGGGGCGGGAGGCCTCGGCGTCAACGTTGTTGAGCGCGCGGGCGATGCCCAGACGCAGTGCGCCAGCCTGGCCGGTAATGCCGCCACCGCCGATACGGGCGATGACGTCGTAGGCACCCTCAACACCAGCGGTGGTGAAGGGCTCGGTCACGATCTGCTGGTGGACCTTGTTCGGGAAGTAGTCCTCCAAAGTGCGGCCGTTGATCTTCCACTGGCCGGAGCCGGGGATGATGCGGACGCGGGCGATGGCCTCCTTGCGGCGACCGGTGGCAGCACCAGCGGCGATCATGGCGGGGCGATTGGACTCGCCAGCGGCCACGGCCGGGGTGGAGTCGGTGCGGTAGGCGATCTCACGGTCGCCCTCGATGAACGGGGTGACCTCGGTGTTCTCGAGGTTCTCGGTTGCGGTGTCAGTCACTGTCACAATCCTTCGTGGACGATCACTGGGCGATCTGGGTGATCTCGTAGGGCTGCGGGTTCTGCGCAGCGTGCGGGTGCTCAGGGCCGCCGTAGACCTTCAGCTTCTTGAGCTGCTGACGCGACAGCTTGTTCTTGGGCATCATGCCCCACACCGCGCGCTCGACAGCGCGGCGCGGGTCCTTCTCGAGCATCTCGCCTATGCTGGTGACGCGCAGGCCACCCGGACGACCGGAGTGGTCGTAACGCAGCGAGTCAGTGGCCTTCTTGCCGGTCAGCGCAATCTTGGAGGCGTTGACGACGACGACGAAGTCACCGGTGTCGATGTGGGGGGCGTACTGCGGCTTGTGCTTGCCGCGCAGGAGGGTGGCAGCGGTGGTGGCCAGACGGCCCAGGACGATGTCCTCGGCGTCGATGACGTACCAATTGCGCTGCACCTCGCCGGCCTTGGGGCTGTAGGTGGTCACAGGTACCTTCTCGAACTCGGTCCCATGCGTGAGATCACGCACAGGGATCTTGCAACGTGGTGGTGCTCTGCGGGCGATTCCTCCACTCGACGACGTGACACGCCGGAGATCGGAACCGCATCACGACATCGCTGTGTCGGACAGACGGAGCGACCGCGGCGGCCAACTCCCGTTTGCTCGAGGGCAACGGCAGAAGCATACACGGGTTGCACACCGAGGTTCAAACTGGAGGCGGTAGGGCGTGCGCTCCTCTGGTCACCGACATCAAGGCCCCGCCGGTACCCCAATTCCCCGAGGCGCATCCACCCCCCGGCCCATGCCCCTCACCCCCAAACCGCGAGGTAATGCCGTGAGGTCGCGGCCTGGTTGCCACCAGTGGTAGCAGCCAGAAGCGCCCTTCAGAAGTTTTCCACAGAGATGTTGGAGTGCCCCCACACTCTTGTCCACAGATTTCACCGAGGGTGACGGATTTCAGAACCTCAGGCGACAACTGAGGGTATGAACGAACTCGGCTTCGAATGGCGCGCAAACGGCGGAGTGGCCCGCATCCATCGATTTAGCCACCTGCGAGGACAAGCAGACCGGGCGGTAGCCGCCGGGAATGCGGTGCGGATACTCCCCGGTGTGGTGTCCCCGGCAACAGTTGCACGTGACCCGAGAGTACGGATCAAAGGGGTGCACCTGTGGCACCGGGATGCCGTACTCATCGGCAAGGCCGCCCTCGTCATGCAGGGGTTGAAACCACCAGGCGAGTACCTTCACGGTCTCGATGCCGTGAAGGAAGTCGAGGCCTACTCACGTACCCGCTCAATTGAACGGGAGGGCATCCGTGTCCACCGGTGGCGAGTCCCCCGTCGGTACGTGACAGACAGACATGGCATGTGGGTCGTGGAGCCCGAGGTGTCAGTGCTCCTCCTGGCAATCCGCGGGGACTGGGCATGGGTCTGTGAGGCACTCCGACAGGGGTTGGTGAGCCCGGAGTCGTGTCGAACCTCGCGATCCAGCTTGTCCTGGCGATTCAGCCGACATCAGATCGCGTCCGCCCTCGCCGACATCAACCTCAGGTCCTGGTCGATCCCCGAACTGGAATTCGGAAGGTTGATACGAGCCGTCGGCATCACTGGCGTGAAGCCAAATCATGCAGTGCGAGCCGGGGATCGCCGATACATCCTCGACAAGGCCTTCGAAGCCGAAAAGGTCGCCGTGGAGATTGACGGCCGGGTGATACACGGAACGATCGACGGCTACGAGAACACGATGATGCGTTCAGCCAACCTCGACCGGTCGGGCTGGAAGATCCTCCACGCCACTCCCACCATGATCAGGCAACACCCACAATTTGTGCTGGACTGGCTTGCCTCCCACCTTCACCGGCGGCACCGCCCTCGGACGGTATTCCCCGAACACGTCCTGCGCCAGATCATGGCTGGCATCGTTCCCGCCTGATGCTGGTCGTTCTCACCCACACCCACTGGACTCAGGCCCGCCACTACCACCGATGACTCATACTGGTCAGCTCGTGGAATTCCCGACAAGATTGAGGTCCCCTGCCACTCCAGATGGCACGAACCCCACAAGTTCTCGCCATCACCACGGGACCTTCCAACAAATTGACCCCCGGCTCATCCCCCCATAGTCCCTTCATGTTAGATTAGGCTCGCCTAAACCGAAGGGATGTGACGATGACTGCCACCGGCAACACCAACGACGGCGCGGCCTCAGATCTGGAGGCCCACATCGCATCGATCTTGCCACAACGCAGCTCTTCTCTCGCGCGGCGCATACTCGGCGGCGCGGGCATGACCACGATGGTCGCCCACACGATGATCTCGGCCAACGGTCACCCCGACGAGTGGACGTGCGACCTGCAGGCTCACGGAGTCACAGCGTCGGGGCGATTCGTCGTCGCGATGCGGTCCCACCCAACACAGTCGCTCTGCCAGATTCCTGCTGGCGTACCGACCGACGTTCACCTGGAGATTTCCAAGGACGCCCCAGAACCTGCAATCCGGTTGCTGGCGGCCACCCTCCACATCCTCGGAACCGTCACCTGGTTGAGCACCGACCAGGTCGATCACTTGCTGGCCACCGACGTGTTGCCGAGTGAGGTGTCACTGATAACCGGATTCGACGATGGCCTCGTCGGCATCATTGACCCACGCCAGGCCATCCTGCACGACGCCGCGGGAAGCGCCGAGATCGACATCCCCACCCTCATCGCCGACATGCCCAATGACGAGGTATTCCCGTCCACTGATGACGAGTTGTCAGCCCTTGACGTCGTCGCCTCCATTGGCGACTTCCACCTGTCGAAGCTGTGCGATGCGGTGAGACAACAAGCCCTGCCGGGCTGCACCTGCTGGTCGCGAGCCACCCACCACGCATGCCCTCACACCGTGGGAAGGGTGTTCTGCGCCGACATTGACCGCACCGGGCTGACTCTCATGTACGTCAACCCCGATCAAACGGGGGTGGTGTTCATTCCTCTGGACCGGGACGTGACGTCGCTGTATGAACTCGGGGCCGCTGTTGCGCGACTCCCCCTGATGAACTCGGGTCCGGTACGCCCTACGCGTGTCTGACAGCCGGATCCGCGACAGCGTGGGCCCTCTCTCCCCCGAGGGGGCCCACGCCTGAACCACGGCGGTCAGTTGCGTCAGGGCATCATCCCTTCAACAGGCAAGACGCCTACGCCTGACTCAGCGCGCTTGGTATGCCGTGCAAGCCGCAGCGTCACTGATGGTGACCTCCTTGGCGGTGCACAGAAGCTTGTCGTTGTGGATGCACTCGATGCGATGGCAGGCACCAACGCGCCCGTCAGTCGAGGAAAGGCCGGCGCGAGCGTCAAGGTGAGCAACGGTTGCGCAGGTGGGCTTTCCGGCGGTTCCACCGACCGTCACCGCGAAGGCGGTACAGCCGGAATCATTGAAGGCACAAGCGGTGCGGTTGCAGGAAACAACGGGAGTTGCGGTAGACATGTCGAAACCTTTCATAAATGACCACCGCGTGTCTGACACTGCCAATGCTAGACACTCAAAACAGCGTTCACAAGCAAGGTAAGCCTCATCTCAGAGTCGCATCTGACAAGGAAGAACACGTCTCGAATTAGCGAATTGACTGTTTATCTTTTGATGCGCTGAACATTCAGATATTCATGCTTTCCACAACGTTGGAAATTCCAAAACACAGACCTTCGCAAATTCATCCGCACCTGCTGTCGGCGCAATCGCCTAGCATGTGTGCCCATGACCGACGACCTCGACTCCCCATCCGGGAGCGACTCTTCCTACCCGCAGTCCACTACCGCGGAATACTCCGACGCCCACTCAGCCGGTGCACATCGTTCGGGTGACCGCGCACGACGCGGCGTCGTCTCCTTCGTCCGCCGGTCCCCCCGCATGAACGTCTCCCAGCAACGCGCCATGGACACCCTGGCCAGCACGTACATGATCGACGTTCCTCGTGACACCACCAGCACGTCCGTCGCGCCTGACGCCCGACTCGACCTGCCGACGATTTTCGGACGCGTCGCCCCACTCACCCTCGAGATCGGGACCGGATCCGGCGACGTCCTGGCCACCCTCGCCGCAGCCCACCCCGAGCGTGACTTCATCGGGTTCGAGGTCTACCTGCCCTCAGCCGCCAGCGCTCTCACCAAGCTCCATGCCGCCGGAGCAACGAACGCGCGCCTCGTCCTCGCCGACGCGACGGCCGGCCTGGACCACCTCGTCGAGCCCGGTCAGGTCGACGAGATCTGGACCTTCTTCGCTGATCCGTGGCACAAGAAGCGCCACCACAAACGTCGCATCGTCAACGCCGACGTGGCCCGTCTGGTCGCGTCACGACTACGCCCCGGCGGTCTGTGGCGTCTGGCGACCGACTGGGACGACTACGCCACCTGGATGGTCGACGTGCTGTCGGCAGAACCGCTGCTCGAATCAGTCACTGCGGGGCCTGACGGCTTCAGTCCGCGTTGGGAGGAGCGTCCGGTGACCCGCTACGAGAAAAAGGGGCTGGCGGCCGGGCGAACCGTCCACGACCTCACCTGGCGTCGCGTGGACGAGTCATGACCCGCTGGCGTCTGGACATCGCCTACGACGGGGCGAACTTCTCAGGATGGGCGGCACAACCGGATCGTCGCACCGTGCAGGGGGAATTGGAGACATGGATTCCCCGAGTGCTCCGGCTCGACGGGCCAACCCCACTGACGGTGGCTGGGCGGACTGACGCCGGTGTCCATGCCCGAGGCCAGGTGGCCCACGTCGATCTCCCCGACGACGTCGACACCTCCTCGATGCTGCGCCGGTTGGCGCGGGTCCTCGATTCTGACGTCGTCGTCACGTCCATCCGTCCTGTCCCAGACGAGTTCGACGCCCGCTTCTCGGCCCTGTGGCGCCGTTACGTCTACCGGCTGTGGGACGAGGGCTCCCGACCCGATCCGCTGACGCGATTCCACGTGGCGTCCGTACGGGGGCACCTCGATCTTGACCGTCTCAACACGGCCGGAGAATCCCTTCTCGGGCTTCGCGACTTCGCCGCCTTCTGCAAGTACCGAGAGGGAGCCACGACCATCCGCACCCTTCTGGAGTGTCGCGCCGAGCGTGTCAACGGCCCGTACGGAACCGTTGAGGTGAGCGTCCGGGCCGAC
This sequence comes from Cutibacterium nasicola, assembly GCF_051303185.1. Classification (GTDB taxonomy): domain Bacteria; phylum Actinomycetota; class Actinomycetes; order Propionibacteriales; family Propionibacteriaceae; genus Cutibacterium. The sequence goes on from NZ_JBPPGE010000004.1 coordinate 219,969, forward strand.
GCCTTCTGCCACTCCATGGTCAGGTCCCTCATTGGCGCTCTGACAACCGTCGCCTCAGGTCGCCGCGACCAGCATTGGCTCGACGAGGTCGCCGCCAGCACGTCGCGGGCGTCGTCAGTGCTCGTCATGCCAGCCTGCGGTCTCACCCTGGAGGAGGTTGGCTACCCGTCCGAGGGCGACCTTGCAGTGCGTGCTGCCCAAGCCCGTTCCCGTCGAAGCCACGACGAAATCTGCGACACCTGTTGGGAGGACTGATGAGCCAATCCCACCGCGATAGCCACGCGCCCAGTCATTACTTCACGACCCCCGAGAAGCCGGTGCAGACCCGCACCATCACCGTCAACGTCTGGGACGGCTCCATGACGATGACGACCGCCGGTGGAGTGTTTTCCGGCACACGCCTCGACCCGGGGACCGCCGTCCTCATGCGCGAGATCACTCCCCCACCCTCCGACGGCACCTTCCTCGACCTGGGATGCGGGTACGGACCCATCGCCTGCGCCTTGGCACGGGCCTGCCGCGGGTCAGAGGTCGTCGCGGTCGACGTCAATGACCTCGCCATCGACCTCACCAACCGCAATGCAAAAGCCCTCGAGGTCGGCGACCGCGTCCACGCCTGCCGTCCCGAGGAGGTCGATCCGGGCCTGCGCTTCGACGAGATCTGGTCCAATCCGCCGATCCGCGTCGGCAAGCCGATCCTGCACGAGATGCTGACGACCTGGCTGTCACGGCTGACCGACGAGGGAGTAGCGCACCTCGTCGTCGGAAAGAACCTCGGTGCGGACTCTCTCACCCGCTGGCTGTGCGACCAAGGTTTCGACGCTGCCCGGGTAGCCTCCGCAAAGGGTTTCCGGGTCATCGACGTCAACGCCTGAGCTCGTCGTAGACTGATGTGGTGATGATAGGAAGGGTAGCCGTGCCTCACGACGACTGGGACCGGCGCTGAGCTGTGTCGAGATTGGTGACGAGGACGGCCGACCCGGTCGTCGAGAATCCTTCTGCCACGACGCACGGCAGCACCCGGACAGTCCACCCATGGTCGTGGTGGGGCTGGGCGGCCGGCTGCGGAATCGCCATCAGCCTCACCAACAATCCCCTTCTCGTCGTACTCGTCACGGCGGCCGTGGCTCTCGTCGTCACCCTGCGTCGCACCGACGAACCCTGGGCCCGTTCTGCCGGTGTCTACGCCGGTATGGCCCTGACGGTCGTCGTCATCCGGGTGTTCTTCCAAGTTCTGATAGGAGGAGACGGGACAGGAACCGTCCTCTTCCGGCTACCCGAGGTCTCCCTGCCCGACTGGGCAGCCGGGATCCGGCTCGGTGGACCGGTCACCGCTGAGGGCCTGGCTGCCACCAGTTTCGACGCCCTTCACCTGGCCGGGATGCTGATCTGCTTCGGTGCCGCAAACTCCCTGGCCAACCCACGACGAGTCCTCAAATCGGTCCCGGCCGCCCTCCATGACGTCTCGGTGGCCATCGTCATCGCCCTGTCGGTCTTTCCTCAACTCATCGCGTCGGTGCAACGAGTCAGACGGGCCCGAAGGCTGCGCGGTGACACCAAGAAAGGAATGAGGGCCCTCGCCGCAGTGCTCGTCCCCGTACTCGAGGACTCGGTGGAGACCTCGATGTCCCTGGCCCGTGGAATGGAGTCACGTGGATACGGTCGCACCCGTGACGACCGGAGGGTCCGCCCTGGCACACGGACTCTGCTCGTCCTGTCGGTGATGGTGCTGACCCTGGGTTGCTACGGGATTCTCGCCAACCCGACAGGATCTTTCGGCACCGACCCGTCGACCTGTGCCCCCGGGAGCCTGTGCTCGTGGTTCCTGGCCGACCGGATGGGCCAACACATCGGCATCGTGCTCATCGTCGTTGGGACCGTCGGGTCGATCATCGGCTTACGGATCTCCGGGCGTCGTCTCGGTGTGAGCCGCTACCGCCCGGATCCCTGGACCTGGCAGGCCACTACGTCATGCCTGTGTGGGGCTGTCGCGATGATCGCCATGATCTGGCTGTCCCAGGCCAACCCGAAGGCCATCACCGTCTCCACCTCGCCGGTGGTCTGGCCGCCATTGGAACCGGCCATGCTCATCGTGGTGGTTGCGGTTGCCCTTCCCGGGGTGTTCACCCCGGCGCCTCAACGATCCACGTCAACCGACCCGGAGCAGGCGGTCGCGTGGAAATCCCGGAAAGATCAGGTGCGCAAGCCATGACTGATGTCATCACCCTGTCGGATGTGTCGATCACCCACGCCGGTGCCACGGCTGCGACCCTCAGGAACATCAACCTCACCGTCCAGGAGGGTGATCTGGCGCTGGTCGTCGGGCGTACTGGCACCGGCAAGTCAACCCTGTTGGGAGCGCTGAACGGGATCGTCCCCCATTTCACCGGTGGGCGTCTCGACGGCACCGTGACGGTGGCCGGACGGGATACCCGCATACATCGTCCCCGCGACCTGGCTGACGTCATCGGGATCGTTGGGCAGAACCCGGTCAACGGATTCGTCACCGACACCGTCGAGGACGAGATCGCTTACGGCATGGAACAGCTGGGGATCTCCCCGTCGGTGATGCGCAAGAGGGTCGAGGAGACCCTGGACCTCATGGGGATCGCCGACCTGCGGCGTCGGGCCTTGCTGGGCCTGTCAGGCGGTCAACAGCAGCGGGTGGCCATCGCCGCGGTACTTGCTGCCCAGCCTCGCATCCTCGTCCTCGACGAACCCACCAGCGCGCTGGATCCCACCGCAGCCCAGGACGTTTTTGCCTCCATCACCACGCTCGTCCATGACGTCGGGCTGACGGTGGTGCTGGCCGAACACCGGCTGGAACGCGTCATGCATGCCGCCGACACCGTCTGGTGGCTCCCCGGTGACGGGTCTGTCGTGCAGGGTCATCCGGAAGAGGTCCTGGCTCACGCTGATGTCGTCCCGCCCCTGGCCGCGCTGGGACGGACCTTGGGATGGCCGACCGTCCCATTGTCAGTGCGCGATGCCCGTCGTCGCGTCGGCACGCACCCCAACCTCCCGAAAGCACCACACCCTTCCGAGGCCATGACGTGGCAGGGCGACGGTGACGAGGTGCTGTGGCTGGAGAAAGTTGGTGTCGATTACGGCCACGTTCATGCCGTTGACGCCATGACCGCGACTCTGGGTCGCGGAACCGTCACCTGCCTCATGGGGCGAAACGGGTCGGGCAAGTCATCGCTGATGTGGGCCATCCAGGGGGCGACGAAGTCCTCAGGAAAGGTCCTCGTCAACCATGACGGGTCCTGGACCGACCCGCGCAAGGCCAACGCCGAGACTGCGCGGACAATGGTGAGCCTGGTTCCCCAGTCCGCCGCTGACCTGCTCTACCTGCCGACGGTGGCCGAGGAGTGCGCCCAGGCCGACAAGGAGTCCGAGGTTCCCGAGGGAACCACGCGGGCCATCCTCTCCCAGTTGGGTGCAGGACTACCGGAGGATCGCAACCCTCGTGACATGTCGGAGGGGCAGCGGCTGGCCCTCGTGCTCGCGATCCAGTTGTCCAGCCGCCCTGACGTCCTCCTCCTTGACGAGCCCACCCGTGGCCTCGACTACGCCATGAAGAACGAGCTGGCGAGAATCGTCAAGGACATCGCCGCCGGTGCCACCGGAGCTCCTGCCGCCGTCCTGTTGGCCACCCATGACGTGGAATTCGCGGCAGCAACGACTGACCGCACCATTGTCATGGCAACCGGCCACATTGTGGCCGACGGATCCACGCGCTCGGTGTGCATCTCCTCACCGGCCTTCAGCCCACAGATCGCCAAGGTCTTCCACCCGGCCGACGTCATGACGATCGCCGACGTCAAGAGGCTCGTGGAAAACTCGGGAGGTGTGGGCCGATGAGCAACCGACAGAGGCAGAACGTCGCCGTTCGCACGTCAACGACATCGCGGGTGCTGCTCGTCGTCACCGCGCTCATGGGGTTGCTGGCCTTCTGCTGGCCGCTGTTCCTCGACCCCGGCAGCTCGGCCGACTACGAGACGCGCACCCCCTTTCTCTTCGCAGCCATCCTGCCGGTGGTTCTCGCGGTAGTGGTGTCCCAACTCAGTTCGGACGGTATCGACGTCAAGGCCCTCGCCATGATCGGCGTCCTTACCGCCTGTGGGGCCGCACTACGAACCCTCAGCCCATCTATGGCCGGTATCTCCTTCGTCTTCATCCTCATGATTCTCGGCGCGAGGGTGTTCGGCGCAGGATTTGGATTCGTCCTCGGTACGACGACGATGTTCGCGTCCGCCCTGCTCACGGCAGGCTTCGGACCGTGGCTGCCATACCAGATGATCGCCTCGGGCTTCGTCGGGCTGGGAGCAGGAATCCTCCCTCGCGCCAAGGGAAGAGCCGAAGTAGCATGGCTGTGCAGCTGGGGATTCATCTCCGCCTTCATCTACGGCTGGCTGATGGATTTCGCCTTCTGGCCGTTCAACCTGGGGACCAGCACCCAACTCTCCTTCGACCCACGCGCGTCTGCGTTGACCAACCTGTGGCACTTCGTGCTGTTCAACGTCGCAACGTCCATGGGCTGGAACTTGGGACGCGCGATCACCAACGTCATCTGCTTGGCGCTGCTGGGCGGTCCGATACTACGGGTGCTGCGCCGAGCCTCCCGACGTGCCCAATTTGGCGAGTCCTCGGCAGAATCGGCACCACAGCTCACGCCACCGGAGTGACCTTTCTCAGCACCTCGTCCCAGCCGCGGTCAAGTTGCCGCCCGCCCATGATGATCCCGACGTGCAGCACCATGAGGGACCACCCCAGCCCGAGGACGAAGGTCAGGAGGATGCTCCACCACGAGTTGTCCGTCACCCCTACCAGCGCCACGAGCAGGACGATCGGGATGGCGGTGATGACTCCTGCCACCATGCCGATGAGCAACCCCAGGCAGCCAGCACCCGCCGACGGTCCGGAGCCGGAGTTGAACCCGCTCCCCTTGCGGTTGTCAGCCACCTGCACCGGATTGACGACACCCATCCACGAGCCGATCCCCGTCGAGAGCAGTAAGGCGCTCCAAGCTTCGGCGACCACCACCGGCAGCAGCTCCCACTGACCGCACCGCCACACCATGACAAGTGCCAGCAGCAAACCAACCGGCATCGTGACGACGAGGTAAGCAATCGCGCGACCGCGTCGATCCTGCGCACCGGTGACCGACGCCTCCATGTGATGCCACAAGGCCGTCCCGTCATAGCTGATGAGTGAACCCGCGTAGAGCGGCACTGCACACAGCATGATCATGAAGGGGAGCGCGGTGAAGACGAGGGCTGACGTCGTGCCGCTCATCTCGTCCCCGCCATTGATGAGCATCGGGACCAGCCCGAGGACCGGGATGAGGAAGGTGTTGAGCAGCAGGGACACCATCCGGGGATCGCGCTTCATGTAGCGCAGGGTGCGTCCGGCAATCGCACCGGTCGGGGTGGCTGGAAACATGCGATCAATCCAGCTTTCGGCCTTGACCTTCTCGGCGCCGCCACCATCTCCGGTTGGCGAGACGAGGCGATGGTCAACGATGGTTCGCCAAGCCCACACCATGAGCGCAAGACCAGCGATGCTGAGGACGAGCTTGGCCATGAGTGTCAGCCACGTGCCGCTGGCAGCCTCCCACGGCATCGACCAGGCCCACCCCAACGGGGTCCAGCCGACGATTCGTCCGACGTTGCCCGGAATTACATTGGTCGTCGCACCAGTCCTTGTCACGAACTGCATCCCGACGCTCAATCCGCAGCACAGGAGCACGAGCAGGACCATCATGGCCTCGCGGAATCGACGCTTGGCCAGCACCGCCGACATCGCGGCCAGCAAGAGATTCGACGCGATCATGGCGTCGGACCATCCCAGGAGGACACCGACCATGGCCGCAACGACCGAAGCAGCGCCCGCGCTGGACCATGCGAAAACATGTGACGCTGCCGCGACCAGGGTGACGATTCCTCCCATGCCCAACAGACCAGCTGTCACGAACGCAGGCATCAGTTCCCGAGCACGCTTGGGAAAGATGGCGTATCGCGAGGGGTCGGTGTAGATCGGTTGAGCACCGAAAAGTACCGGCAGCACGATCCAGAAGATCATCAGCGAAGCCCCTGCGGCCGAGGTGGTGGCTCCGCGGAGGTCGACGCCAAGTCGACCGGTCGCAGACACGTAGAGCACGTAATTCCCACCAAGGAACAGGGCCATCAAGATGAGAAAGAGCAGCCCAACCGTCTCCTGTGTCTTGGCGCCTTCACGGAAGGGAGCGAGGGTGGTTCGCCACTGGTACTTCAGGACTTGTGCAACCACGTGAGTCCCTCCCCGGTGTTGGCGTTCCCGCCGACGAGCTCGACGAACCTGTCCTGCAGGGACTTGCCCTGACGGACGTCGTCGATGCTCCCAATGGCGTGAAGTTGTCCCTTCGCGATGACGGCTACCGAGTCGCACAGGGATTCGACGAGCTCCATGACGTGGCTGGAGATGACGATCGTGCCGCCACCGTCGACGAAGTGACGCAGGACAGCGCGAATCGTCTGGCCGGAGATCGGGTCGACCGACTCCAAGGGCTCGTCGAGGACGAGCAGTGCTGGGTCGGCGATGAGGGCGCAGGCCAGACCAATCTTCTTGGCCATGCCGGCCGAGTAGTCGCAGACCAGGGTGTTTGCGGATTCCGTCAGCCCGAACGTGTCGAGGAGTCTGTCGGTGCGTTCGTTGACGGTGGCCTCGTCAATCCGGTGCAGCATCCCGCAGAAGTGCAGCAACTCTCGGCCAGAGAGACGGTCAAAGGTCTTCATGCCGTCGGGGAGTACCCCCATCCGGGCCTTGGCGGCGGCCGGATCAGCCCAGACGTCGTGGCCCAGCACGTCAATGCGCCCGGAGTCAGGACGTAGCAGTCCGGTGACCATCGAGAGGGTCGTCGTCTTGCCGGCACCGTTCGGACCGACGAAGCCGAACATTGATCCGCGCGGGACCCACATCGTCAGGTTGTCCACGGCAACCTTGGTGCCGAATCTCTTGGTCAGCCCCTCAATCCTGATGGCTGGGTCGCTCGTCCTCGGAGTTGTCGGGGGCGTCGAACCACCTGGGTGTGCGACGGGCGAAGGACCAGTGAATTCAGTCACGGCACTCATCAAATCAGGTTGTCAGGCCATACTCAAGGCACCTCACATCAGCCATTTCGGGCACGTTTGGTGAAAATCTCGCAGTTGTGGGAATGATGGGGACGGTTTCGGTGTTGGACCGAACAAGCGGCCCCGCCAAGGGCCACGTCATGACGGAAGCCATGGCGCATCTCGTTCCACAGGAGGAAGAATGGCTGTTTACACCCTTCCCGATCTCGACTACGACTACGGCGCCCTGGAACCCCACATCTCAGGCAAGATCATGGAGCTCCACCACGACAAGCACCACAACACCTACGTGCAGGGTGCCAACACCGCTCTGGAAAAACTGGCCGAAGCCCGTGAGAAGGGCGACTTCGGAGCCATCAACAAGCTCGAGAAGGACTTGGCCTTCAACCTCGGTGGTCACATCAACCACTCGGTCTTCTGGAAGAACATGTCTCCCGACGGTGGCGACCGCCCCGAGGGCAATGAGCTCGCCGCTGCCATTGACGAGTTCTTCGGTTCCTTCGACGGCTTCAAGAAGCAGTTCGAGGAGGCTGCCAAGGGCGTTCAGGGCTCCGGCTGGGGCATGCTCGTCTGGGATGTCCTGGGCCAGCGCCTCAACACCATGCAGCTGTTCGACCAGCAGGGCAATCTGCCGTCCGGACAGATCCCGATCGTGCAGCTCGACATGTGGGAGCACGCTTACTACCTGCAGTACCAGAACGTCAAGGCTGATTACGTCACCGCTTGGTGGAACGTCGTGAACTGGGCCGACGCCCAGGCTCGCTTCGATCGCGCCCGTTCCAAGACCCCGGGTCTCATCTGAGAGACCGTCTGAAAACCACGAGGGGCTCGTCATGCCGAGCCCCTCGTGGTGTGTCTGGGCCATACTTCCCGAGAAGCCTTGCCTCAATCGGCTTGACCCACCACTTTGACCCACCAACCGGTGGTAATCCTGAAAGCTCATTGGCCCGCTGCCACGTACGCTGGCAGCCTCACCTCATCCTTTCGACATGTCCACGGGACTGACCGATCCCTGCGAGGCGACACCCTCCACGGCTAAATTTCAACAGGACCGAAACCGTAACCAACGGCTCACCAGCCACGAAACACCGAGTAGATTGCGATCCGCTCGGCATCGTCTCGTGGTGCACTGTCCGCCACCGGAAGGGGCTGCCACGATGGCCGCCAACACGCTGCCCACCAGTTCGATGCCCAATACTGAGATGGCGTCACCACACATCTCTCCGGAATCCAGACGCTTTCTGCGCCGTGTCACCGCTGCCACGGCGTTCGGAGGCGGACTCGACGGATTCGACCTTGGGATCATCAGCGTCGTCATCCTGCACATCAATCATGATCTGGGGCTCTCCCCCGCGATGGAAGGTCTGGTCGGCGCCGCAAGCCTGCTCGGTATTTTCATCGGCGCTCCGCTCTTCGGCTACCTCACCGACAAATTCGGCCGCAAGAAGATGTTCATGGTCGACATCATTTCCTTCATCGTCATCGGTGTCGCCCAAGCCTTCGCCATCGGCGGGGTCTCCCTGACCATCCTCCGATTTCTACTGGGCATGGCCGTCGGTGCCGAGTACTCGATCGGCGCCCCGATGCTCTCGGAGTTCGCCCCGGCCCGGGAGCGCGGATCGAAACTGGCCTTCCTCGAGCTGTGTTGGCGTATCGGCTTCCTCATCGCTGTCCTGCTGGGTTACGCGCTGCTGTGGCTCGGGGTCTCGTGGAAATGGATCCTGGCCACCTCGGCCATCCCTGCCCTCGTCGTGTTGGGTCTACGGATCGGTCTTCCGGAATCCCCACGCTGGCTGCTGCGTCACGGGCATGAGGCCGAGGCGCGTGAGATCGTCGAGAGGTACATGGGTCCGGAATTCTTCGAGGCCGAGGAGCTCGCCGCGGAGTCGGTCGGCAAGGATGGGTACCGCAAGCTCTTCCGCAAGGGGCAGCTGCGACGCACCGTCTTCGTCTGTATCTTCTGGACCTGCATCGTCACCCCGTACTTCGCCATCTTCACCTACGCCCCGAAGGTGCTGGAGTCCCTCAATGTGAAGTCCCAGGCGACAGGCACGATCCTCTCGAACACCATCGGTGCGGTCGGTGCCCTCATCGGACTGCTGGCCATCGACCGGATCGGTCGCCGTCGCATGCTCATTGGCCCGTTCTGGGTACAGACGGTGGTCCTACTGGTCGTCGGCCTGTGGACGAACGCGCCATCCTGGGTGCTGGTGGTCGGCCTGGCGGTCTTTGCCCTGGTCAACTCCTTCAGTGACATCCTGACAGCGGTGTACCCGTCGGAGATCTTCGACACCGACATTCGCTCCAGCGGTGTCGGATTCGGGTCGGCGATGAGCCGTATCGGCGCCTTCGTCGGCACTTATCTGCTGCCCATCGGCATTGGGACGATCGGTGTCAAGTGGTGCATGGTCATTGCGGCAGGACTGTGTGTCATTGGCGCGGTGACGGGCCAATTCATGGCTCCGGAAACCATGAACCGCTCCCTCACCAGGACGTCCACCGGCGAGCTCATGGACACCTGAGCCGCTCGAGACCTGGGCTCTCGCTCGGTCCCAGGCCAGCCATGTCAGGCAGACACCCCAAATGGTCGGTACATCCACCTCGGGATTCCCGACCTCGTCAGCCAGGACTTCCAGACACTGACGACCACGATAGGGGCCAGGGCCACGGTGGTGTCGATGCTGTTGAGCTTGGAGCGGTCCAGGACGTCGGTGATGGGAACGAAGGCAACGTCTCCGGCTGTGTTGCCCGGACGCGATGCGCAGACGTCGAGCTCCTTGCCGTCGTACATGACGCGTAGCCAGCTGTGGCCGGTGTGGTACCAGGGGTGGTGCTCCAGCCGAACGCGGGCAGCATGGACCGGCCTCACCTGGAATCCGAGTTCCTCGAGTACTCGCCCGAGGACGATGTTGTACTGCCCCGAGTGCCCGTGGCCAGCCGCGAGAGATGCTTCCGGACTGAGCCACAGATGCCAGCAGGAGTAACAGGTGTACATCCGGTGAACGAGTTGGGTGGCCTCGTCGACAAGAGCCCAGCCGGTCTCGCCGGTCGCCCGGCAGGCCGCGATGACGTCGTCGACAGTGCGCAGTGGCTCGCCGACTGGCCCCTCAGGTAGGACAGGTTCTGGTCTCGGCGCCGCTACGACGACCGGGACGACGGCTGCTGCCACACCGGCCAGCACGAGTGGGATCTTCTTCATCTGCGCTCCTGAGGGTCGTCGATCTGCTGGTCGTCGGTCTGCGGGGCAAGTGGATCATGGACGCCCCTTCGGGCGTCGTGCCTGTCCTTGAGTTTCTGCTTCCAGTAGGACTTACCACCAGGACGTGCGGCGATCTCGGAGTGGACGGCCAGCATCTTGTCAACGCTGGCATCCCAGGTGAATTGCTCAGCTCGGCGTCGGGCGGCCTTGCGCAGGTCGGGTCCGAGCCGGTCCGCCAGACGCAGGGTTGCATCCGCCAAACCGTCGGCGTCGGGACTGCCAGCCTCTCCGCTGGTGGCGTCGACGATCTCGTGTGCACCTCCTCGGTTCGCGGTGACGACCGGGGTTCCGCAGGCGAGAGCTTCCAAGGATGCCAACCCGAAGGTCTCTGCCGGGCACACCGACATGGAGATGTCGGCCGCCGCACATCTTCGGGCAACCTCGTCGCGCCCTTCCACGAACCCGTTGAAAAAGACAGGGGCATCCCCAGCTTGCTCCTTCAAGGCATCAGCATCGGGCCCCACACCGTACATGTCCAGCCGCAGCGGGACACTGCGGCGGTGCAACTCGGCAGCAGCAGCGACGGCCAGCTGCGGGCTCTTCTCGTGACTCATCCGGCCGACGTAACACAGTCTGAGGAGCCCGTCGGGACGCGGTGTCGCCAGGCCGGGCTCGCGCTTGTCTGGATTGAAGGTTTCCAGGTCGACGCCGAGGGGCACCTTGACGAGGTGGGCTCCGGTGTCGGCGAATTCTCCAGCCGAGTAGTCCGAGGTGACGACGACAACGTCGAAGGACTTGGAGAGACGGCGGTTGAGGGCACCGACCGCGGCGGCGACACCAAACTGACGTCGCACCCACATCGTCAGCATGTCGTCCAGGCGTTCGTGGCTGAAGAGGACCGAACCTACGCCGCGTCGGGACGCCCAGCCCGCAGCGGGGGTGAGGGTCCACTTGTCGGAGGACTCGATGGACGTGGGACGGAAGCGGTCGAGGATGTCAAGAGCACGCCAGGGCGTGGCGATCATGCGGTAACCGGCGGACACGCGCGGAGCCGCGATCTCGACCGTGATGCCGGACCCCGACTCGGTGATGCGGTCCTTCGGTCCTGGAATGACGAGAATTCGCTCGTGCCCTGCGGCGACGTATCCCTTACCAAGGGCGTCGATGGCCACCTTCATGCCACCCGAGACGGGGCCGACGAAGTTGGCGAGCTGAGCGATGCGAAGGGTCGTCACTCCTTCAGCCTATGTGGCGACGATGCATGACGGTGCTCGGGGTTAAGGCGAGTTCGCAGAAACGACGAGCACCGGCCCCTGATGAAGGACCGGCGCTCGTGTGTTGAAGGAGGATCAGGCCTCGGTCTTCTCCTCGACCTCAACGGCATCCTGCTCGGTGGCGGTGCTGATCTGCGCCTTGGCATCAGCAGCACTGGCCGGAGCCTTCGGGGCCACCTTCTCGGTGACGACCTCGATGACGGCCATGGGGGCGTTGTCGCCCTTACGGTTGCCGATACGGGTGATGCGCGTGTAGCCGCCGTCGCGACCCTCCATGAGGGGGGCGATCTCGGTGAAGAGGATGTGCACGACGCCGCGGTCGGTGATCGTACGATTGACGATGCGACGGTTGGCGACGGTGTCGGTCTTGGCTCGATTGATGAGCTTCTCGGCGAGCGGACGGACGCGCTTGGCCTTGGTGACCGTGGTCACGACGTGGCCGTGCTCAAAGAGCTGGCTGGCCAAGTTGCGCAGGATGATCCGCTCGTGGGCCGGGGAGCCGCCTAGACGGGGACCCTTAGTGGGTTTCGGCATAATTTCTCCTTGTGTGTCGGTGTGGTGGGCAGGTGGACCCACCGCGATCCGGCTGAGGGAGGACGGTTGTCCTCCCCTCCCCTTCCCCGTCAGTGACGGGTGGGGGTGTGGCCAGGGTCCACCCCCCTGGCCTCCCCTCCGAAGAGAGGAAATCTTCGGTGACAGAGGTTCGCCGGGACGCCCCAGCAAGCCAGCCACACAAACTCAAGCCCAAACGCAGCCCTCGGTCAAACTGACAACTGCGCTCAAGGCTCGACCCATTCGGGGGATGCAAGGGGGTCGTCCCCCTTGCACATGGGAACGGGGGATGCAAGGGGGTCGTCCCCCTTGCACATGGGAACGGGGGATGCAAGGGGGTCGTCCCCCTTGCATCACTACTCAGTACTGCTCGGTCTCTGCGTAATCGTCGTCGTTGGCCTCGTCATAGGCCTCAGCGGCGGCGAGCGGATCGAAGCCCGGGGCGGAGTCCTTGAGAGCCAGACCGAGCTCGGCCAGCTTCTCCTTGACCTCGTCGATGGACTTGGATCCAAAGTTGCGGATGGCAAGCAGGTCCTGCTCGGAGCGGGAGACGAGCTCTCCAACGGTGTGGATGCCCTCGCGCTTGAGGCAGTTGTAGGAACGGACGGTGAGGTTGAGCTCCTCGACCGGGGTTCCGAGGTTCTCGGCATACTCCTCGTCGACCGGGCCGGCACCGATCTCGATACCTTCGGCGTCGGCATTGAGCTCACGCGTCAGGCCGAACAGCTCGACGAGAGTCTTACCCGCAGAGGCGACAGCGTCGCGCGGCTGAATGCTCGGCTTGGTCTCGACGTCAACGACGAGCTTGTCGAAGTCGGTACGCTGCTCGACTCGGGTGGCCTCCACCTTGTAGGTGACCTTCAGGACCGGGGAGTAGATGGAGTCGACGGCGATACGACCGATCTCGGAGTTCGGGTCGTCGTTGAGGGCGCTGGACACGTAGCCGCGCCCGCGCTCGACGATGAGCTCCATCTCGAAGTGACCATCGTCGTTGAGGGTGGCGATGTGCAGATCCGGGTTGTGGATGGTCACACCGGCCGGCGGGTTGATGTCGGCAGCGGTGATCTCGCCAGCTCCGGACTTGCGCAGGTACATGACGACGGGTTCGTCCTCCTCAGAGGAGAGGACCAGGCCCTTGAGATTCAGGATGATCTCGGTGACGTCCTCGACGCAGCCCTCGATGGTGGAGAACTCGTGCTGGACTCCCTCGATCTTGATGCTCGTCACGGATGCGCCAGGGATGGACGACAGCAGGGTGCGGCGCAGCGAGTTGCCGATGGTGTAGCCGAAGCCGGGCTCCAGGGGCTCGATGATGAACTTCGAGCGGAACTCGGAGATGGACTCCTCGGTGAGGGTGGGACGCTGTGCGATGAGCATGTTTTCTACCTTTCGCGCCAACCGCTATATGAAGGCGCAGAGGGGAACAGGATGACGGGGAACTCCCCGCCGGGAGATTATTTGATTGTGGCTCCCCGGGCCGACCAAAGTCGACCCGGGGAGAGCAGGGTTGCAGAGGGTCGCCCCCTCACAAGATCCCGAACAGACCCAACCCCGAACACAACCACCCATCCGGTGGGCGCGCACAGAGTCATGACCCACTCGGGGGATGCAAAGGGGTCGCCCCCCTTGCACTACTTACTTGGAGTAGAGCTCGACGATGGCCTGCTCGTTGACGTCGACGACGATCTGCTCACGGGTGGGCAGCTGGTGAACCAGGATGCGTCCCCTGTTCGGGCGTACCTCCAGCCATGCCGGGATGTCGCGGGTCTCGAAGGTCTCGCGGGCGATGACGATCGGGTGGAGGTCCTTGGACTTCTCGCGAACGTCGATGATGTCGTGGGTGCTCACACGGTAGGAAGGAATGTTGACCTTCTTGCCGTTGACCAGGAAGTGGCCGTGGCTGACCATCTGGCGAGCCTGACGACGGGTGGCAGCAAGCCCTGCGCGGTACACGACGTTGTCGAGGCGCGACTCGAGGATCTGCAGCAGGACGTCACCAGTCTTGCCCTGGGCGCGGTCCGCCTCCTCGTAGTAACGACGGAACTGCTTCTCCAGGACACCGTAGGCGTAACGAGCCTTCTGCTTCTCGCGCAGCTGCAGCGAGTACTCGGAGTCCTTGGTGCGACCGCGGCCATGAACACCCGGGGGGTACGGACGACGCTCGAAGGACTTGTCGTTGCCGACAAGGTCAGTCCCGAAGCGACGGGACTTCTTGGTAAGGGGGCCGGTGTAACGGGCCATTGTGTATCAGTCCTTTGCTCTCGGAGTGGGTCAGACGCGGCGGCGCTTCGGCGGGCGGCATCCGTTGTGCGGGACGGGAGTGACGTCAGAGATCGGGCCGATCTCCAAGCCGACGGCCCCGAGGGAACGGATGGCGGTCTCACGGCCGGAGCCGGGACCCTTGACGAAGACGTCAACCCGCTTCATGCCATGCTCCATGGCGCGACGTCCAGCGGCCTCGGCGGCCATCTGAGCGGCGAACGGGGTGGACTTACGAGAGCCCTTGAAGCCGACGGTGCCGGCAGAGGCCCACGAGATCACCGCACCGGAAGGATCGGTGATGGCGATGATGGTGTTGTTGAACGTGCTCTTGATGTGCGCCTGTCCGGCGACGACGTTCTTCTTCTCCTTGCGGCGCACCTTAGTCTTGGGTGCACCCTTGCGGCCTGCAGTAGCCATGTGATGTCTCTCCTGAAATCAGTGTGATCTGCGCATCGATGAAGGTTGGTGAGTGCCCGACGGGCAGTGACTCACTTGGCCTTCTTCTTGCCAGCGACGGCCTTCTTCTTGCCCTTACGGGTACGGGCGTTGGTGCGGGTGCGCTGACCACGGACCGGGAGTCCGCTGCGGTGACGACGGCCCTGGTACGTGCCGATCTCGATCTTGCGGCGGATGTCGGCGGCCACCTCACGACGAAGGTCACCTTCGACGTGGTAGTTGGCCTCGATGTGGTCACGCAGAACCACCAACTGATCGTCGGTCAGCTCGTGGACGCGCAGGTCACCGCTGATTCCGGTGGCCTTGAGGGTCTCGGTGGCGCGGGTGCGACCGATTCCGTAGATGTAGGTCAGGGCGACCTCGAGACGCTTGTCGCGCGGCAGGTCAACTCCGATGAGGCGTGCCATGTGGCATCCCTTTCTTGTTCTTTCGACCCGAACGATGTCGAGCCGCGAAGGTGTCCGGCGTGGAGCTTCCTCGTCATTCCTGGGAACGATGGATGGTGTCTGACCATCCGACGGGGCCCCGGCCTTCGTCCGGGGGTGGTGGCCCAGATCCGTGCTCGATGGTTTCGAGCGGGGGCCCGGGACGTGCTTCCACGGTGTCCCGGGGCAATGCCCGGGAGGTCTGCACCAGTGTGGACAACCGGTGCTTCTTCTGTTGTGCAGTTCACTTGTTCACCGCTCCCACCTGGCGGGTGGGCCTGACGGTGGACCTCAGGGGTCGAACCCCTGCATTCCTGCTGACCGTCGCGATGACGATCTGCGATCCCGTCGCGGCGTGGGCTCAGCCCTGACGCTGCTTGTGGCGCGGGTTGTCGCAGATGACCATCACACGGCCGTGGCGACGGATGACCTTGCACTTGTCGCAGATCTTCTTGACGCTCGGCTGAACCTTCATGAGATTCTCTTTCGCGTAACGGTCCCCTGACGGGAACCTGGGTGGTGCGCCGCTAAGCGCTTGGCAATGAGCCCTAGCTCACTTGTGGCGGTAGACGATCCGGCCTCGGGTCAGGTCGTAGGGCGACAGCTCGACGACGACACGGTCCGACGGCAGGATTCGGATGTAGTGCTGACGCATCTTGCCGCTGATGGTGGCAAGAACGCGGTGCCCATTCTTGAGTTCGACACGGAACATAGCGTTGGGTAAAGCCTCAACGACAGTTCCCTCCAGCTCGAGTGCTCCCTCTTTCTTGGCCATTACATCCCATCTGTCCGCTGGCCGTACCCCCTGCGGGCACGGCTATTGGCTCCGCACACACGGAGCCAACAAGCGATACTACCTGCTCGCCGTCGCGTCCCCAAATCGACGCAAGTGCGGTCAACAGGCCGGATTGGCCGGCTGCTGGGACGACATCAGAACCGCGGCGTCAGGCCGGTGAACTCAGCGATGAAGGCGAGCTTGTCAGCGGAGGCATTGACGCGGGAAGCACGCGGACGCCCGGCGCCATGACCCACCGAGTGGTCGATGCGGGTGAGGATCGGGGCATCCCCTCCCTGGGCTCGCTGCAGGGTAGCGGTGAACTTGTGGCTGTGGGCCGGTACGACGCGATCGTCGTGGTCACCGGTCATGACGAGAGTTGCCGGGTAACGGCGTCCCTCCACCACGTTGTGCAGCGGCGAGTACACCAGCTCGACCTCGAAGTCGTGGGCGTCCTCCGGGTTGCCGTAGTCCGACATCCACGCGGCCCCTGAGGAAAACTCGTGGAACCTCAGCAGGTCAAGCACTCCGACCTCGGGAACTGCCGCAGCCAACAGGTCCGGACGCTGGGTGAGCACCGCACCAGCCATCAGACCACCATTGGAGCCGCCAGTGATCGCCAAGGTATCCGGGGTCGCCAGCCCGGCGTCGACGAGGTCAAGGAGAACGGCGATGTGGTCGTCGAAGACGTGCTGCTTGTCGTCGAGGATACCGCTGCGATACCACTCGGCCCCGAACTCACCACCGCCACGAGAGTTGACGAGGGCCACTGCACCACCGGCCTCCATCCATGCTTGCCACAGCGGGGAATGGGTGTTGGTGATGGTGATGTCGAATCCGCCATAGCCGTAGACGATGGTTGGCAGAGGACCGGTCGCGTTGAGGGACTCGTCGCGCATGTACCAGTAGGGCACCTGGGTGCCGTCGGCACTCGTGGCATGACGACGCTCCACACTGGCATGGAACTGTCCGACCCCGGACGACTGGACATGGTCGAGCTGACCGGATGCGGCGTCCAGGTGGTAGATGACGTTCGGGCTGCTCGGGCCGGTGGCATGGATGAACACATCTGGCTCGCGTTCGTCTGGAACGGTGAGATAGACGTCACCAGCCTCGACGTCGACGTCGCCGAGGCACTCCCCTGAGGTCGACCACCGACTGATGCGCGGGGTGACGTCAACCATGTGCACGGCGACGAGGCTCTCCCCCGCCAGCACCACCGTCGACAACGGGTACTCCGAGGACGCAATGACCTCGGTCGGTGTTGGCTCGTCCGCGGCAAGGTCAATGGCGACGAGTCGGTAGGTCGGGGTGGCGTCGTCAGTGAGGACGAAGAGGGTCGAGCCGACGATGCCGACGGGATGGTGACTGGCGTCGGCCTCGGCGATGCGGCGACCCTCCCCGACCACGGAGTGGCCGTCGACGAGGTGATGACGGAAGACCGTCAGTCCGCTGTCGTGCGAGGTGCCAATGATGTCGCTGACGACGATCCAGCCACTTCCGGTACGGCTGCTGTTCTCGTCAGTCTCGTGCGTGACCCCGCCCCAGTAGAAGGTTCCCGGTGGGCCAGCCGGAAGCACCTCGATCTGCTCACCCGTGTCAGTGCGGACAACGACGAGACGCGGGTCTCCCGCCGCCTTGGTGACCGCAGTCTCGCCAGACTCCTTGTCCGGGAAGTCCAGGACGAGCACACTCACGGAATCGGGGAACCACCTGACTGCACTGAACTTGGTACGGATGCCCGGGTCCCGCTCCTCGCCGGTGGCCACATCGCGGAGGGTGAAGGAGGTCCAGTCCGATCCCGCCGCCGAGCTCGCCCACGCCAAGGTCGAACCATCGGGGCTGATCGCAGCGTCGGCCAGGGAGGTCGTGCCGTCCTCGGACCAACCATTGGGATCGAGGAGAGTGGTGGGACGATCGAACAGGTCGCGCCAGTCCTCGGCGGCCTGCACCACCGGCTGCGCGGTGTGACCGTCGTCGTGCCACATGAGGTAGCGACCGCCACAGCGTTTGTCGATCATGTCACCGGGGAGGGAGTACAGCTTGGCAAGACGGTTGCGGAAGGCCTCACGGGTTGGCAACGTGGCGAGGGCATCCTCGGTGAGTGCTCGCTGTCGTTCCACCCAGTCGACGGTGTCGGGGGAATCGGCGTCTTCGAGCCAGCGGTAAGGGTCCGCGATGATGTGCCCGTGGAGGGTCTCGACGACGTCGTCACGGCGAGTCTGCGGGGCGGGGCCTGCGTCGAAGCTCATGGCGGACATTCAACCACCCTCGTCGACCCTCTGACATCAACCTGCGCGAACGTGACCTCGGTGGTCACCGGCACTGACGATCTCGAGGATGCGTGGCTCAACCCGATCCCAGTCGTACATGACCTGGTGCCAAGGTATCCGCACGACGATATAACCTCTTGACACCAGTTCGAGGTCCCGTCGTCGGTCGTTCGAGTAAGCAGCGAGATCGGTGTGGTGGGCCACGGAGTCAACCTCAATGACGAGCCGGTCCCCCACCAACATGTCGACCCTGCCCACGTCATTGATGCTGACCTGGGTTCTCACCGCAAGACCGAGACGGCGCAGGCGGCACCGAACCAGGGATTCAGTTCCCGAGTCGGCCCAGTCGAGGTCGGCAAGGATGCGCCGACCTGCCGGTATTGGCAAAAGGCGTTCCTCAAGCCCTTCGTGAGTGAGTAACCCTTTCCGCACCACGGAGTCGAGGACCGCCACGGCTTCATCATGACCGAGACAGCGCACCACCGACTGCACGGCAATGTCGGGCGGATCCACCGCAATGATGGGAGCGGCGCGGCGGGGCGCGGGACAGGAACGGACCGCTGGCGACGGCGGTTCTCGGTGACCTCGACAGTGGACCCGGGAATCAAGCGGAGACCAGACACCCATCATCTTCAGAGCACTGACACATCCCAGAACACCACCCGCCCTCACTGCGCTGACCACATTGGGATCGGCACTGGGCAGGGCCCACCACCCCTGGCGCAACCGGATGATGGAACCGTGGCGCCGAGCAGTGTCGATCTTGGCCTTCGACATTCCGCTCCCCATCAACGCAGCGGTCGACACAACTCCCCCAAGGCACAGCTGTGCAGGGACGGCAATCTCAGTCAAGCGCGTGGTACTCATACCCACAGTTGTCGTCGCGGGAGTCTGAATACGTCACTTATCCACAGGGAAACCTTCCCTCAGCAGCTTCATACTCGGCGAACTCAGCGAAATCTGCCAAAAAACTCGCATGACAACGTGTCCATGGCAGATCTCGCCCCATTTTTGGCAGATTTCGCTGACACGAAGACCGCCCCACACAACAAGTGCTCAACCTCAGTCGAGAGGCCCGAACGGCACTCCGTGCTTCTCGAGTTCGGCCTTGCCACCATCGGGTTCGGACAACACCCACAGACCCTTGTTGGTCACGGCAACGGTGTTCTCCCAGTGGCTGGCCCACGAGCTGTCAACAGTGACAACCGTCCACTCGTCGTCCAGGGTGGCAGTGTCTTCCAAACCGAGGGTCGCCATCGGCTCGACGCACAGCACCATGCCTTCGACGATCTTCGGGCCACGTCCAGCTCGGCCCCAGTTGGGGACGTCGGGATCCATGTGCATCTCGGTTCCGATCCCGTGACCGGTGTACTCGCGCACAATGCCGTACTCTCGGTCGTGAGATTCCAGCGATGCCTGCACCGCGGCAGAAACATCACCAATCCTTGCTCCAGGGGCGATCTTGGCGATCCCGGCCCACATGGACTCACGAGTCACTTCGGACAGGGTTCGGGCCTCCTCGCTGACATCTCCCACCAGAACCGTTCGGGCGGCATCGCCATGCCATCCGTCGACGATGGCTCCGTAGTCGATGGAGACGATGTCGCCATCCTTGAGCTCCCGATCACCGGGAATGCCGTGGACGATGGTCTCGTTCGGGCTCACGCATGCCACGCCCGGGTAGGGCGGCAGGCCCCAATCTCCTCCGTAATTGAGGAAGTTCGACCCTGCGTTGTGACGCTCGAGGACCTCGCGACCGACCCGGTTGATGTCGGCAGTGGTGGCCCCAGGCACGGCACTCGCGCACATGGCCTCCAAGCCCTCGACGACGACCAGTCCCGCCCGACGCATCGTGCGGATCTGGTCGGGTGTCTTGATCTGGAATCGGTGGCGACCCAACACGTCAGTTCTTCGCATCGAGGGCGGCAAAAATACGCTCGCGCACCTCGTCGATCTCTCCGACGCCATCCACACCGACAAGAACTCCAGCCGAGCGGTAGTGCTCAAGCAGCGGCTCCGTCTGCGAGGAATACACCTTCATCCGGTTACGAATGGTCTCCTCGTTGTCGTCGGTACGCCCTTCAACCTCGGCGCGCTTGAGCAGACGTTGGGTGAGCAGCTCGGGGTCGACGTCAAGGCTGATGACGGCGTCGAGCTCCTGACCGTGCTCCTTGAGGTACGCGCCGAGGGCCTCGACCTGATGCATGTTGCGGGGATAACCGTCGAGCAGGAAACCGTTGGCGGCGTCGTCCTGGTCGAGGCGATCGACGACGATGGCGTCGGTCAGCTCGTCGGGGACGAGGTCGCCGGCGTCCATGATGGCCTTGACCTTCTTGCCCAGCTCGGTGCCGTTCTTGATGTTGACACGGAACATGTCGCCGGTGGAGACCGCGGGCACGCAGTAGTGCTCAGCGATGGCGGTGGCCTGAGTTCCCTTGCCTGCGCCCGGGGCGCCCATGATCAGCAGTCTCATGATGACAGGAATCCTTCATAGTGTCGTTGCTGCAACTTGCTTTCGACCTGTTTGACGGTGTCCAGCGCCACACCCACGATGATGAGGATGCTGGTACCCCCGAACGGGAAGTTCTCGTTCGCGTTGAGGTAGACGAACGCGAGCGTCGGGATCATCGAGATGAGGCCCAAGTACAAGGACCCAGGTGCCGTCAGCCGCGACAACACATAGGCCAAGTAGTCCTCGGTGGGCTTCCCGGCCCGGATGCCGGGAATGAAGCCACCATACTTCTTCATGTTGTCACTCATCTCGACTGGGTCGAAGGTGATGGCGACATAGAAGTAGCAGAAGAAGATGATCAGCAGGAAATAGACGATGTTGTACACGGGGTGGTCACCACGCTGGAAGTAGTGACCAATCCATTTCGCCGCGCCGGTCTGCGGTCGGAAGGTGGCGTAGAGCACCGGCAGGTACAGGATCGACGAGGCGAAGATGACCGGGATGACGCCGGACTGGTTCACCTTCAGCGGAATGTAGGTCGTGGAGCCGCCGAACATCCGACGCCCGACCATCCTCTTCGCATACTGCACCGGGATTCGCCGCTGACCCTGCTCGATGAAGACGACGGCTGCCATGACGAGCAGACCGATGACGATCACCAAGCTGAACACGAACCAGGCGTGGGCCTGACCAGCACCGTTACGAGCAACCTTGATGGCCCACAAGGAGTCGGGGAAACGGGCAGCGATCTGGGTGAAGATCATGATCGACATGCCGTTACCGATGCCGCGGTCGGTGATGAGTTCACCCATCCACATGACGATCGTCGTGCCTGCCGTCATCGTCAGAATCATGACGATGACCTCGAAGATCGAGGTGGAGTACACGACCGGTAGGGCGCAGGTGGTGAACAGACGGCCCGAGGTGGCCAGGGTGACGAAGGCCGTCGCCTGCAGCAGTCCGAGCACCAGGGTGAGGTAACGGGTGTACTGGGTGATCTTGTTCTGGCCGGACGCGCCCTCCTTCTTGAGGGTTTCCAGCTTCGGAATGACGACGGTCAGCAGCTGCAGGATGATCGACGCGGTGATGTAGGGCATGATGCCGAGCGCGAAGATTGCCAGCTTCAGCAGGGCACCACCCGAGAACAGGCTGATCATCGAGTACAGACCGGCAGAGGACCCGGAACTCGCCTGACTGACGCACGTGTTGATGTTCGACACGTTGACGTTCGGTACGGGGATGACGGACCCGAACCTGAACACCGCAAGGATGAAGAGCGTGAACAGGATCTTGCGGCGAAGATCCGGCGTTCTGAAGGCATTGGCGAAGGCGGAAAGCATCCGGGCCCTCTCCCATCTCGTGGACTACTGACGACGCAGATCCAACCCCCATGACGCGCTGCCGGCAAATGTCTGGGAGCATGGACACAGCGCGGGTAGCCTATCAACTCACGACGGCAATACCCACGTCGCCGTACATCACCACCTGTCTGACCCCCGTCTGGAGCGCCATGAGACCGCCGATCATCATCTCCTCGCACCGAGGACGGATCGGCGTCGGGATCGTCCTTGCGGTGATCATCGTGCTGACGGTTCTCGACCTCATTCGTTCTGGCCTCGCTGGATTGACGAATCTGCCAGCCCTGCTGCTCTTCGTGTGGCTGGTGTGGATCATCTGGGGAGTTGCCGAGATTCGGATCACTGACGAAGGGGTGACCGTCGTCAATCAATTCCGAATTTGGGACATTCCCTGGCGTCGAATCACCGAGGTCACCGGGCGTTGGGGGCTGTCGCTGACGGCCGAGCGTCGTCCTGGCGCCGATGGGGTACGCAAGCCGCGCACGATCTCGGCATGGGCTGCCCCGGCACGCGGCACGGCCACCGCGATGAGGGGCAACGCCGACCACATCCCGCAGGTCATCGTCGGGTCCGAGGTCCCGATGAGGTGGTCGCTGGATTCGCACTCAACCTCCCGTCTCATCGAGATGGAGAAGATCGAGCGTCGTCCCACGGCCGGGCGGACGGCTGCGACGCAGGCCATGCACGGGCCAGACCACACGCAGCCCAAGGACGGGAAGTCTCGCGGCGGAGAGATTCAGGTTCACCCAAACTGGATGACGATCTGCATCACCGTCGTTCTCGTCGCTGCCGCCTTCATCGTCTGACGGCGTCTCGTCCCTGCCGATCAGGGCTCCTTGAGTTCTCGTCGGGTGGCCGACGTCGCATCCCAGAAGCTCACGCCGTAGGCTGAGGGGCGTCCGAGGTCATGTGCCCCGGGCCGACAACTGTGACGGAGAAGCCGGTGAGAGTCCGGCGCTGTCCCGCAACCGTGATGCCGTACGGCTGAGCCGGATCGCCGAATCAGTTGAGTGTTGATGCCATGTCGTGGGTTGCGTGGCGTGACGATCCTCTCGTTCGTCGCGGTGACCCGCCGAGAGGAACTTGATGAGCCGCCGCCCGGTCACCATTGCGAGCCTGCTGGCATCCACGTGTGCGGCGGGGTCGATGATGGCCTCCCCCACCAATGCCGAGGGAGCAGGATTCCACGACGGGTGGTGTCAGAAGGACGAAGGTTACGCGGTCGTCCTGTACTGGCCGGCCAAACCCGCTGAGGTCGTGCCCGAGATTCCGGGCAACCTCAACTCGAAGACTCTCGTGCGATGCATCATCGGGGCGCACAAGGTGTCTGGCCACGACGGCAGGGCGGACGCCCTGACTCTGGCTGGCTTCTCCCATGATGGGGGCTCGGGCCAGATCGTCACCAGCATCAACGGCATCGAGGCTGACCCCTTCGCCGAGAGCCCAGCGACGTGGTGGTACCACACCGGCACCTGGGAGGAGGGGTCCGGTGGCAGATGGGACGAGACTCCCCGTTGGGATCCGAGTCTCGAGATCAACGGATTCAGCGTTGTGGTGTTCTCCACTGACAACACACATCTGCCTCCCATCACGCCGAAGTTCGCCAAGGGCGGTGACGACGGCGACAAACCAGGCCCGGGCCCCGGACCGTCGACCGGACCGACCGGCAGACCCAGCCACAGGCCAACCGGCAAGCCCACCCACGAGCCGACTGGTGGCCATGCCAAGCCGACGAACAAGCCCGCCCACGAACCGGGGCATGGCGGAAACAAGCCGTCCCACAAGCCTGGTCACGGCCACGGCGGGAACCATCACAATCGTCTCAACCCGACGGCGCCGACGCACGGCACCGGACCGAAGCCCGGTAAGAACCACGACAACGCAGACAGCCGCCCCAACACCATCGTGACTGTCCGTCCGACCACCACGTCGCCTACGCCGCTTTCTCGTCCGTCGTCCCCCCCGGCCACCCCGAGCTCGCCGACCCCAAGCTCCAGCGCATCCCCTCCCGCTGCGAGTGCTGGCCCCGCGCTGGCCCCGCAGTCATCGTCCTCCCCGGTATGGGGGCGTGAGGACCGCACGCGTCATTCTCCGGACAACGACGAACATGGAGGTGCCCCGTGGTGGGTACCGGTCGGTGTCGGGGTCGTCGCCCTGGCTGGCCTGGCCTTTGCGGCCATCGGTCGTCGTCATCGCCGTCGTCCTGACCGGGAGGACGAGGAATGAGCCACATCTCCACAATCAGTGCGGTGGCGGTCGCTCTTCTGACGGTCTCTGTCGCCGCTGTGGTCGGGACCGCTCCCGCCCACGCCGAGCAGAGCGCCCAGACGACCAGCCTGTGTTCCGGGGCGAAGGTGTGCAGTCTGACCACCGATCGTTGGCTACGTGAGGGAACGACCCCGAAGGTGATCGTGCGCGGAAATCCACATGTCCGTGGCACGGTGCAGATATTCCAAGCCTCCATCACGGGCAACAAATTGACCGGACTCGAGCCGATCGGCAAGGGGGCCAGTTTCTACACCGACGCGCAGGGCGTCGCCGATGTGTTGATCCCCATCGCCTCCTCCCCGGGAATTGGTGAGGGCGGCTGGGCCTTGGTGAGCGTCTCCGACATCCAGGGCCTCGACACCACCCGGATGCCAGGCCAATTCATCCCCTTCGGCTCCCTCGTACCGCATCTCCTGGGTGACGGCTACTCCGAACGCAAACCCGCCGGCCAGACCCTCGACATGCAGGCTGTCGGTGCAGTCCCCGGCGAGACCTACCGGGTGCAAGTCAGGCAGGGCGACACCTGGCATGACGCCACCGCGATCGGCGAAACCCCTGAAGCAGCCGCCGATCCCTCACAGATCAGCCACATCCGCTGGACGGTGCCGCGCGGTCTGACAGGTACGAAACACGACGTCAGGGTGCAGTCGGTCACTGATCCACAGCGAACGACCTCGTGGACGCTCATTCCGGCCGTCGACGGGATCAAGGCTGCTCGTAGTCCGTTGTTCACTCCCCCGCCGGTCGGCACCAACCTCGACGTGCCGACGACTGATCGGGATGACCATCCCGAGGGAACCGTCAAGGCCGCCGCCGGAGTCCTCCTCGGTGTGGGAGTCGTCTCTGCCCTCGCCCTCACCGCCACGTCTCGTCCTCAACGCCACAAGGGCGAGGTGAGTGCTCCATGACGGTCTCACACATTCACTCCACCTCAGCAACTCCGACCCCTGCCTGGGCATGGGGAGCTGAGCTTCTCGTTCTGGCCACCATCGCCGTCTCGACGACGAATCTCCTGCTTCTCGCGGTGATGTGGTTGTGCCTCGTGGTCACCTTCGCGATGTTGGGTAGCCGTCCGGGAGTGCTGGCCACGGCTCGCTGGCTGTCAAGCATCATCGTCGTGTGGTGGATCATCATGGCGATCGTCAGCCCCTCGGCGAACTCGACCTTGGGTTCTGTCGTGTGGCGATTGCCGACGTGGTCTCCCGGACCGGGAGTCCACCTCGGTGGCGCCATGACTGCCTCGGGTCTCCTGCTGACCGTGACGTCCACGCTGAGAGCTCTCGTTCTCGTTGCGATCGCGGGAATCGGCATGTCAGCAGTGCGACCAGCCGACGCATCAGCTGCGGGACGTCGCCTGTTGGGCTCGTGGTCTCCTGTTCTGGAGCCCTTCGCTGCCCTACCTGACGCCTTGGATCGCCACGCTGTCGCCGCGTCGATGCGTCCTGCCGAGATCGCCGCAACGACCCGTGAAGGGGCTTCCGGGCTGGCTCGTCAACACCGTCCGCTGGCCGTCTGGACTGCCCCGGTGCGTGCGTTGGTCCTTGTCATCTGCATGACGGTACCAGCCGTCACGCTGGTGTCCATGCATCCGTTAACCAGGATCGACCAGCCCACGACCGCCTTGTTGGCCTTGATCGTGGCGGTCCTCCTCACTGCTTTGTTGCCGACCGGGGAGCCCATCGGGACGGTCTCGGGTCCCAACCTCGTCGTGGCGGTCCTGGCCGCCGTCACCCTCGCGCTGTGGATGATCGGCGTCAACGGGTCTGCGGTCACTCCCCACCCGGGCTGGCCACCAATCCCGGTCACCAGCCTCATCTGCACCGTCGCACTGCCCCTGGTCGTCGCCGTGACCACCCCGCGTCGTCGTCAGGAGGTGTCAGCGTGATTGTTCTCGACGACGTGACGGTGTGGCTGCCCGGCCGAGGCACCGTCATCAACGACGTCAATCTCTGCCTCGATGCCGGCACCGTGACGTGCCTCGTCGGCCGTCGCGGATCAGGGACGACGATGCTGCTGCGGTTACTGGCCGGACACTTACCGGCTGGTTCCCGAGTGCGAGGAAGGGCCATCATTGATGGCACCGACGTCATGGACCTGGGGCCAGACCTCCTCACGGAGATGAGTCTGATCGTCGACACTGACCTGCTGACCTGGGCGGATTTACCATATTCGGATTCCGTCGAAGCCGGCCCCTGGACTCGTCGTCCTCTCGACACATGGCCACTCGACGCCCGAGCTCAACTTGCGGAATCCCTCGTCACCCCCGCCGTGGCAAGCTCGCAACGAATCATCCTCGTCGACCACCCGACCTCCGGACTCAATGGCTCGCAACGTGATGCCCTCACCGCGCGGTTGCGCGAACTCGCCGATCGTGGCGCAACGGTGCTGTGGGCCGATCACGACCTTGACGCCGCCTGGGCCCGGGCCGACCGCATCGTGGAGATGTCGGCAGGATCCGTCATGTCCGACTCGACTGTTGAGTCCTGGGCGCCCCAGAGCCTCCCACTGCCGATCGGTCGAGCTCTGGCTTCCCTGGCAGGCCGCCATGACTCTGCCGTCACCGCTGGCACCCTCCCCACCGTCTTCTCGGGCTTACCACGGCCCCGTCGCAACCACGAACACCGCGCTGGGCCTGTCATGACGGTGATCAGTTGCCACGATCTCGGTCTGGACGGCCCCGACCTCGCCATCCATGATCGTGAGTCGCTGGCCATCGCCCGGGCTGTGGACCTCGCTGGGGCCACTGCTCTCAAGGCTGCCCCCGACCCGGACGACCCCGTCCGTCCGGAATCGGTCGCCTCACAGTTATTGCATGCGCTCCCACGACCGGGCCGCTCCCTGCCCTCGGCGTCGCTACGCCCCAGCCGGGATCTTCACAAGGTGGCAGGAACGACCGAGTTGGCGTCTCGACGTCACTGTGACCTGTCCCGCGGCGAACGAGCATGGCTCCGCCTCCACGACTGCCTGGTGTCTCCCGACCCACTGCTTGTCGCCCACGCTGACCACGACCTCGACCCCATCGAGAGGTCTCAGGTCTCCGAGAGTCTCTTCGACGAACCGGCCGGTCTGCGCATCATCACGACCCGGGACGTGGAGTTCCTGGTACGAGCAGTCCATCGCGTCATCGTCATCGACGGTCATCGCGTCATTGCCGACCGGTCCCCACTGGCCCTGGGGCTCGCCCCCCTCACCTGGGTCGGAGCCCTCACCGGTTCCCGCCATCACATGACCCTGGGTGACGTCATCGACTCCCTCGATCTCGTGGAAGGCAGGACGTCATGACGACCACCAACACAGTGACCACCGCCCACACGGAGCGTCCTGCCCGTTGGCGCACAGTCGGCGCGACCTCGGGCCGCCTCTGCCGCACCATCGCCATCGTCCAGGTCCTGCTTGGCGTCATCTGGCTCACCTGGCCGGTGTGGAGTTCCCGTACCGCCGCCCTCCAGACCCAGGCCGCGTCAACTGCACCATGGCTCGTCGCCGCCCAGATCGGCGTCAGCGCTGCCATGACAGTCGTCCTCGTCCGCGAGACGAGGTCCGCTCGTTCTCTCAGCCTGGTGCTGGGTGCAGCGGTCCTCGCAGCCGGGGTCCGTGCCGGTCTGGCGCCGGGAGACAACGGCATCGAGCCGGTCTTCTGGATTCCCATGCTCGTCGGTGCGGTGCTGGGAGCGCCCGGTGGCGTACTCGCGGGAACCTTCACCTGTCTGGTCTCGTCGGCCGCCACCGGCACGGTCGCCACCCCACTCGCCGGACAGCTCGTCGTCTGGCAGCTGTGGGGGTTGGCCGGAGCTGCCATGGTTCGGCTACGCACCGTCACGACGTGGCTTGTCGGCGCCCTGTGGTGCGTGGTCCTCGGCCCGATCACCGGGCTTCTGCTCAACCTCATGGGATGGGCGTGGGCGGAGGCCGACCCCGGGCAGTCCTTCCTCGCCGGGCTCGGCCCGGTCGAGGAGGCACAGCGCCTGTGGGCCTGGACGACAGCAACCTCGCTGGCCTTCGACATGACCCGAGCCATCTCGAACGCCGTCGTCTGGCTCGTCGTGATCCCGTTCGTTATTCGTGCCTTGCGTCAGGCGCTGGCTCCGGATCGTCGCGCATCGGCGCGAGTGAGACCCGTCATCTCGGCTGTCAATGACACGGCCCTCGACAAACGAGGCCTCAGTGGCCTCACCACTTCCTTTTCCTTCCCGACCACCACTCACCATTCAGGAGACGACGATGACACACCACACTGACGCCGACGCTCAGGCACGTCCCGCGCTCGGTGAGCCGGAGCTGAACTGGGCGGCGGATCGACTCGACGCCCTGGTGGCCGCCTTCAGCGATCTCGTGGTGGGACAGTCCGCCCTACGCACCAGTTTGCTGGTGGCGATGTTAGCTCGTGGGCACGTGCTGCTCGAGTCAGTCCCCGGCCTGGCGAAAACCCTCTCGGCCTCCACGTTGGCCTCGGTGGTTGACGGGTCCTTCACCCGCGTGCAGTGCACCCCTGACCTACTGCCCTCCGACATCATCGGCACTCAGGTCTTCGACCAGTCGACGGCAACCTTCCGCACTGAGCTGGGTCCGGTGCACGCCAACATCGTCCTGCTCGACGAGATCAACCGTTCCAGCGCGAAGACCCAGTCCGCCATGCTCGAGGCGATGCAGGAACGTCAGACGTCGATCGGTGGCGTCGTCCACCCGTTACCCGACCCCTTCATGGTGTTGGCCACCCAGAACCCCATCGAGGAGGAAGGCACCTACGCCCTCCCGCACGCCCAGATGGACCGCTTCCTACTCAAGGAGGTGCTCGACTACCCGGACGTCTCCGAGGAACTCGAGGTCCTCAACCGCATCGAGGACGGATCGATCGACGCACTGGTGGCCCCGGCGGTGAGCACCAACGATGTCCTCACCCTGCAGGACCTCACCCGTCGTGTCGTGGTCGACGAGGCCATCAAGCGCTACATCGTCGACCTCGTCGCGGTGACCCGTCACCCTGAGTCCGCCCTGTCGAATTCCGCTGCTCGTGCCATCGAGTACGGAGCATCTCCGCGTGCCTCGATCTCCTTCATGGCAGTTGCGCGTGCTCTGGCCCTGCTGAAGGGTCGCACCCACGTCATCCCGGAGGACGTCGTCACCCTGCGTCACGCCGTACTGCGTCACCGTCTGGTCCTCAGCTTCGAGGCCCAGGCTCAGCGAGTGCGTTCCACCGACGTCATCGACGCCGTCTTTGAGGCGGTGCCCACCCCGTGACTGTCACCACGAGCACTTCCACCAGCGTGCTGAGCAGCCGGGAGCGAGCCCTCATCCAGGCCGTCCGCTCCCGGGTGCCGCTGGTGTTGCGGCGCCGGGTGGAGTCTCTCCTTGACGGCGACCACGACTCGGTCCACGTCGGTCGCAGCCTCGACTTCAACGACCTGCGCGCCTATGCCCCCGGCGATGACGTCAAGGACGTCGACTGGAAGGCCACGGCCCGCCGCGGGGAGTTGCTCATCCGTCGTCACGTCGCTCAGCGTCAGGCCACCCTCATGGTCGGGATCTGCGGTACGTCGGCAATACACGGTTGGTGCGACATGGACGTGACGAAGGCCCATCTGGCAGCGGTGGTGACCACGATCATGGCCCAGATCGCCATGGACCATGGCGACCGGGTTGCCATGATCTGCGCCGGACCCAGCAGGACGTCCTCGTGGCGTCCGACCGTCCGCATGCCACAGGTGGAACGGATGCTCCACGAGATCATCAGCCTCGAGGATGCCAGCGGCTCCCCCGACCCTCACGTCGTGGAAGCGGTGCTCGAGACAGCCACGAATGCTATGCGAGGCCCCGGGCTGCTTCTTCTCATCCGTGAAGACGAGGAGCTCACCTCAGCCCAGGCCAATGCGTTGAGCCGAGCCGCAGTACGTCACGACGTCATCGTCGTCACCCTCACCGACATGCTGGCCACGGATCCCAGGCTTGCCGGCCGCGCCATCGTGGCAGCCGACGGTGGCCCTTCCGTGATGCAGGAGGTCCTTGGCGACCGTCAGCTCTGCGAGGAGACCGCGTCCGCCCAGATCGACCTCGCCCGGCGCAGCGACGCCATGCTTGATGATCTCGGTGTCACCCACGCTCGGGTACGGACCGTCGCCGAGGCGCCGGAGGCCCTTGCCCTGGCCCTGTCACGACGTGGGAGGCGATCATGATTCTCCTTAAGATCAATCCCACCGTTCCCGTCCCCGCCCATTGGTGGATCCTCGTCGCTGTCCTTGTTGCCAGCGGCATCGCCGCCCTCGTTGCTCTCGTCGTGATGTCTCGACGCCATGACGCCAGCGAGGATCCCCGCGATGACGTCGCGCAACTGTCATCCGAGTGTCTCAGAGTCCTCGACGACGTCTCGGCCAGGTTGGGCACGGACCTCTCCCCACGCCAAGTCTGTCAGGAAACCAGCCGGATCGTGCGTCGCTTCATCGGTTTGGTCAGCACGGAGGATGCCGACTACCTCACCGCCTCCGACCTGTCGCGGGCCGCTCGACGTGAACCTAGGCTGCAATCAGCCGCCGCATTCTCGGAGCAGGCTCGTGACGCCTGCTTCGGCCCGCCGCCCAGCGAGTCCCGTGCTCGCGATCTCATCGAGTCTGGACGAGGGGTGGTGACCTCATGGCACTGATGCAATGGCCACTCGCCATCGTCGCTGCCGTCGTCGTACTTGTGGTCGTCATCGCGGCATTCCTGTGGCCACTCAATCGACACCGTCGGATCCAGCACTCGGCAGTCCCGCTGGACCACCTGGACCGGCTGCGGGCCCTACCCCGTTACCAGCATCTCGTTCGGGCTCGACTCCGACGCCACCTCATCCAGGTGATGTGCGTTCTCGTCGCTGCGGCATGCCTGGTGGTGTTGGTGGGTCGTCCCGCAAAGCCTGACAAGAACTGGCAGCATCGTCGCACCCATGACGTCGTGCTCTGCCTCGACGTATCCGGGTCCATGGCCGACGTCGACCGTGACGTCATCAAGGCCTACCGGAAGCTGGCGGACAACCTTGGCGGTAACCGGATCGGGCTGGTGGCCTTTGACTCGGCTGCCGTGACGATCTTTCCGCTCACCGACGACGCCGACTACATCGATTCCCATCTCGATCAGTTCTCCCATGCCCTGAGCCGTGGACCCATCCCGGGATCCCGGGCAGGCGCGAGCGGTTCGAGCCTCATCGGCGACGGTCTGGCCTCCTGCCTCCAGCGTTTCGACGGGTCTGACGATCGACGCGGGCGCACCGTCGTGCTGGCTACCGACAATCAACTCTCTGGCACACCGGTCTTCAGCCTCAACGAGGCGATCCGCCAGACCGTCACGAGGAAGGTCCTCGTCCAGGGGATTGCCCCCTCGGAGGCGGATGCCGCCGCGGTCTCCATCCTTCATGACGCCGTGGCACACACGGGAGGTGACGTCACCCTGATCACCGGAACACATCTGGAGGACCCAGATCGCATCATCACCGCCGTCAGTGACCAGGAGGCACGTGCGACCGGCGCAACCGCCCGATGGGCCCAGGTCGACGTCGTCTGGCCCTTCGGGGTGCTGGCACTGGTGTGCCTCATCGCGGCGACGGCGATGGAGATCGGCCCAAGGCGTCGAAGGGAGGACTCATGACCGTCAATCCCGACTGGGTCCTCCTCGTCGTGGCTATCCTGGCAGCACTCGCCCTGGCTGCCATCGCGGTGACGGCACATCGCCGTTCTTCTCCCCGATCTACCACGGCGATGTGGTGCCGGGCGCTCGCTGCCCTGGCTCTCGTGGGGGTGGCCCTGCGCCCCGGGGGCGCCGACCCCTCACGCAGCAACGAGGCAGCTGGCGCCGAGGTCATCGTCATCGTTGACCGCACCACCTCAATGGGAGCGACCGACTTTGCTGGCAAGCCGCGAATGTCCGGGGTGACCGCAGACCTCACCTCCCTGGCCGCCGCGATGCCGTCGGCACGGGTGAGCGTCATCGCTTCGGACAACCAGGCACGGATCGCCCTACCTCCCAGCACCGACCCAGCTGCGCTGCGCACCCTCGCCGAGACCCTGGGCTGGCGAGAAACGGTGAACGCCACTGGTACCGACATTGGCCTGGCCGAACCTCTGGCCCGCCAAATGCTCGTCAAGGCGCGAGAAAGCCGTCCCACTGCGAAGAGATATCTGGTGTACATGGGCGACGGCGAGCAGACAGCGTCCTCGGCTCCGCACAGTTTCTCCGACGTGTCCGGGCTCATCGACGGCGGTCTGGTTCTCGGTTACGGGACGACCTCGGGTGGCACCATGCCCATCCGTCCTGGCGCCACTGAAAAGGTGACCAGGAATGGCTCAGCTGCGGTGTCCCATGCTGATCCGCAGGCCCTGCGAACCATGGCCAGGCAGCTGGGGGGACAATTCCTCCAGCGTGACGCCACCAGCACGGTGACCTGGTGGGAGAACCCGCTCCAGCAGCCGGCCGATCCACAGCCTGGACGCATTCACCACTGGGCCTGGTGGTTCGCCGCAGCCGCTCTGATCTGCGAGACGGCGGATGCCTGGCTCAGCGTGCGGGCATGGCGTCGGATGCGCAGAGAGGTGGCGTGATGGCGAACTTGGAAAGACCAGGACGTCGTGGCATGCACGGTGTCAGGCCCCCATGGACGCTACGAGTTGGGGCTGGAGTCGTCACCCTCGTCGCCCTCGCGGCGGCAGCCCTTCCCGCACGGACGATGATCCTCGTGGATCGCGGACGATCGGACCTTGACCAGGCAGATGCCACCAGTGCCGAGGAGAAGTTCATGGCCGCTGAGAAGTGGGCGCTCATCGACACGTGGATCGCCCCCTATGACGCCGGGGTCGCTCGGTACACCCGTGGCAACTACGACGGAGCGGTCGGCAAGTTTGAGAAGGCCGCAGGTCTGGCCCCTGCTGAGGAGCAGTGCCGGGTTCGTCTGAACTGGGCGTGGTCATTGGAGGCGTCGGCTGATCGCTATGCCAAGGCCGACAACCGCGACGAAGCCCTCGTGCGGTGGCGTCAGGGCAAGGAAGTGCTCGCTGACGCCCAGTGCACCTCGTCGTCACAGAAGGCTGCGGCGAGCAGCACCAGGTCTCGACTTGATCGCAAGCGCCAGAATGGTGGCGGAGGAGATGCCGGTAAGGAGGCGGATTCCTCTGGTCAGCAGAGCACCAAGGATGATCTCGAGGAGAAGCTCAAGAAGGCCCAGGAACAGCGTCAGAAGGCGCTCGACCAGGCCGACACCTCCCAGAAGAACTCGGGTTCCGGTACTGGACGGACGTGGTAGCTCGCCGGCACGCATCCCACTCCGGAACTCGGAGCCGGGCCCGCGAACAGATCTCCTGGTCTGGCTCGACTCGCACGTGAGACGACGAGGGGCCCCACCATGGCGGTGGGGCCCCTTCTGCTACTCGGAGATCACGCTCCCGTGGAAGGTAGTCCGGGGTGGCGCGTGGGATCGTCCGGGAAGGATGGATTCACCGGGATGTTGCCCTGCTGAGGTCCGAGCTTGGTCGGAGAGCTCGATGGCACCTGAGTCGGCATCGCCGTAGGACTGACAGTCGGAGTCCCGGTCGGGGTCACCGTCGGCGTCGGCGTCACCGTGGGGGTAACAGTCGGCGTCGGCGTCTCGGTCGGGGCGACAGTTGGAGCAACGGTGGGCGTCACCGTCGGCGTAAGCGTCGGCGTCACCGTGGGAGTGACAGTCGGGGTCACCGACGGCGTAGGAGTCGGCGTAGGCGTCGGAACCGCAGCCGTCACCGGCTGGATCAACGTCCCGGCGAAGTCCTCGGAGTGGCTGGTGGCGTCCTTGTGCGACCACGTCCACGTGTAACCATCGCCGGCCTTCGGATAGGTCACTATGTCACCAGCTACCGTCACACCTTCAGGAGCGATGAGCTCAGCCTTGGAGCCGTCGGCAGCCTTCGCCACCGGAACCGCAACCGGTTGCTGGGCTGGAACGGCCGGGAGCGTCACCGTCTGCCACCGGGCACGCAGACCCATGAAGGCGATGTCGCCCAGACCCGACAGCGGGGACAGGTCAAAGATGTGGTTTGAGCTGAGTCCCACCTTGGTGAGTTTCGTCATCGCGGCCAGTGCAGAGACATTGGAGATGTCGTTGTTGTCGAAACCGATCTCGACGAGGTTCGTCAATCCCTTGATCGGGGTCAGGTCCGAAATCTTGTCATTGTTGAGGAAGAGCTTCTTCAACGAGGTGGCACCGGAGATCCCGGAGAGATCGGCCAGGTTGACGTTGTTGTTGGCCACCAGGCGGGTGAGCTTGGGAAGCGAACCCAGACTGTCAAGGCTGGTCACACCGGGATAGGTATACTTGCCGCGCGTGTTCTGATTGATCGTCAGATCAGTGAGATTCGTCAGCGAGGACAGCTGCCGCACCGAGGTAATGGGGTTCTGGTCCAGGCTCATCGTCCTGAGATTCCCCAGACCCGCCAACGGAGCCAGATCCTTGACGCGGTTGTTGGGTAGGTAAAGGGTCTCGAGCCTCGTCAGACCGGCAAGCGGATCGACGCTCTCAATCTCGTTGGTCGTCAGGTACAGAGTCTTGACATTGGTGAGGGCCTCGGAACCGGTGATGTCCTTGATGCCCTTGTCGATGCACTTGACCTCAGCCAGCGCACCAAGATTCTCAGCGGTCAGGGGCTTGCTGGCACCGACGGCGTCCTGGAGGCAGGATTTGAAGTTCGCGTCGGGGATATCGACGAGCTTCGGCGGTTCGGGAGCCGCGACGACATGGACAGTGATGGACCCGTTGAAATACATCGAGGCGTCGCGGAACTGCCACACGTAGTCACCGGCGGAGGGATAGGTGACGTTGTTGCCCTTGATCTTGACGCCTTCGGGCACTTCGCGGTCAGCCACGAAGGTCGTCCCGTGGTGATCGACAGCGGTCGGCACCGGAACTTCACCCCCAGCGATGGCCGAGCCGCCGTCAACGCTCTGGAAGTTCGAGGTGATGTCGGCGTCGCCCAAACCCTTGATGTCCTTGAGTGCGGACAGGTCGCGGATGTGGTTCTTGCCGACATCCAGGCGCGACAGCTTCGTCAAAGACCTCAGGGGCGAGATGTCGGAGACCTCATTGCTGTTAACATCCAGACTGAAAATGCCGGTGGAGGCGGCCAGCGGCTTGAGATCGCTGATCCTGTTGCCCGATAGGAAGGCCTTTTCCAGACCGGTCAGTTGATCTATGCCGGTGAGGTCTTTGATTCCCAAGTTCCGGCAGCTCAGACTCGTCACGCCGGCAAGCTGCTCCTTGGTAGGGGTGGTGGTGCCGAGCTTGTCAGTGATGCACTTCTGCAGGGCCTTGTCAGGAATCTCGAAGGACGCCGCCGGAGTGCTCGGGGCTGGATCGACCTTCGGCTTCCAGGTCGGAGGGACCTCCCACGGACCATCAATGAGCATGTAGTGCCATGCCTCGATCGAGCCAGGCTTGGGGTGATAGTTGCTGGCGCCCAACTGCGAGTACTCCCAGTCAACCGTGGCGTCCTTACCTGCCGGCTGGCCATGGAAATAACCCCAATAGGCGTAGAACTTGTCAGGATTCTCCGGGTACCCGTTAATTGAATCGACGAACATTCCCAGGTCGCCACCGAAATCGGTGCTTCCAATGTCGAAACCGGCTGACTCCAACGCCTCCACCCCATTGGAGAACTTCGACGCGCAACCGGTGTCGACATGCCCGTCATCACGCTCGGCATACACGAACACGTGCTTCTGATTGATGCACGTCTGCGCCTCATCGTCATAGGACGCGGCCGGCGTTGCCGATGCCGGGGCGAGGAACACGATGGCCATCGGTATGGCCAGGGCCGCGGAGAGCACCGCGGCCAATCCTTTGAACCGTCTCACAGGTCCTGCCTTTCACATGTGGACGCTTCGTCGTCGTCCACAGCCAGGACCGACCATTCCGCTGTCCACGACGGAATTGAGTACGAGACATTTCAACGACAGCGATCCGACTGTGTCGACATCTCTGCCGACCTACACGGTTGCGGGACAGTCCTGGATTCGCACCAGGTTCTCCATCGATGAAACCACTCGGATCTTACCAACAGTGTTCGCGTCGACGAACCCGGATGTGGACATGCGGTGGCCGCGAGCTTAGAATTGCACCGCAACCACAGGGGAATTCGGTGCGATACCGGAACTGACCCGCAACCGTGAGGGGCCCACCCCCGAGTCGGAGTACCTGGGTTGTCGAAGGAACATCACACACCGTCGAGGACTGCGGTGAGTTCGACCCGGGAGCCTTCCCTGTCCGCAACGCAGCCTCAGGAAGAAGACCCGCCACATGCTCAGACTCACTCGATGGATCGCCGGCCTCGCTGCCGGTGCACTCATCGCATCACCATTCACAACATCAGCATTCGCCAACCCACCATCCACCCCATCACACACACCCCTCACCACCACCGACGACGGCTCCACCCCCTACTGCTTCAACCCACCAACCAACCCAGTCAAAGGCGCCATGTGGCCCGGATCGATCAACGACACCGCCGCCACCAGCACCTACGTCGCAAAAGCCGCTGACTGGCTCGCCAACAAATGGAAACAAGACCCCAAGAACTACAGACAAGCCGGCGGCATCGCTGACGGCATCATCGCCCTGGTCGGCTCCGATGCCCACCCCGACACCGTCACAGAAATGACCACAGCCCTCAAAAAAACCGGCCCGAAATACATCGAAAACAACCCGGCCGGCCTGGCAAAAGTCATCATGACCGCCGAAATCCTCGGAGACGACCCCACCTACTTCCTCGGCAAGGAAACCGGAAACCTGTGGATCAAACTCGCCGGCTACATCAACGACACCAACCCCAACATGCAACGCCGCGTCACCATGTACTGGGGCCCACACCTCATCACCATCGCACTAACCCGAGCCAACCGCCCAGTACCGAAAACAATTATCGACAAGCTGTTGTCCACCCAGGGCACTGGAGGCACCGATGCCGGCGCTTTCGGCTACACCAAAAAGAACCACGACGGCACCACGACCTTCGTCGGCGACCCCGACTACACCGGTATCGCCCTATCAGACCTAACCCTCCTCCAACACAACCCACACCTCATCCCAGACAACTACAACACCAAAATCACTACAGCCGCCAACCACGCCACCCAATGGGCACTCAACACCAAAACCCACGACGACGGGGACTACTGGGAAACCTACTCCGCCGCCAACTCCACCGGCATGCTCGCCAGCGCACTCGCAGAACGCGGCGAAGACATGACAACCGTCAAACAATGGCTCATCCGCCAACAAAACCTCACGAAAGTCGGCGCATGGCAAGCCCAACGCAACGACCACGAACCCAACATCATGGCCACCGACCAAGCAATCATGGCCATCACCGGCCACGGCTACGCCTCAACATGGTCCGGCAAACCCCCCAAAAACACCCCAACCTGCACAACCACCCCAACCCCCACCCCAACGGTGACCCCGACCGAGACCCCGACAGTCACTCCCACGGCCACTCCGACCGGCAAGCCCGGCGACATGAGCGGCGCCCAGAAATGCATCGCCGTGGGCCACGTGTGGGTCTACATCGAGCAGGACAACGGCACCTCCAAGGGTGCGTGTGCCTCGAAGTTCGGCAACGGCATGGAGGCTCTTGAGTCCGCCGGATTCGTCGTCACGTCCGACGGCGGCATGGTCACCATGATCGATGGTTACCCGACGAAGGTCGACACCCACGAGGCATACTGGTCTTACTGGCACGCCACCCCGGCCGGCGCTGACAAGTCGGTGACGTGGGAGTCCTTGACGACCGGTGCTGGCAACGCCCATCCCAAGGCTGGTTCCATCGAGGGCTGGTACTTCAAGCCCCTCGCCGCTGACCAGAATGCCGGACCGAACTGGGATGCCCATCTGAGACCATACGATCCCTCGGCCACCCCGACCCCGACTGTTACCCCTACGGTGACGCCGACTCCCACGGTGACGCCCACCGTTGTTCCGACTGAGAGCCCGACCGAGACGCCCACGGTGACCCCGACCGGATCGGCCACCCCGACCCCGTCAGCCATCGCTACTGGTTCCGCCACTGCGACGGCCACCGCTACCGCGCACACCCCGGTCACCCCAGCTCCGGTCGGACCGTCGAACCGCCCTTCAGATCGTGCGACACCTTCAGATCGTGCGACAGCTCTTCCCCGTACCGGGGTCTGAGACAGGACGAATGCTCTTCTCTGAGGCATGATCGTCATGTGAGTATTTCCCACATCGAGAACCGGCGAGCACTCCCGACCATGGGAGGAGTGCTCGCCGCTCTGTTGTTCGCAGCCCTGACGATCTTCTTCCCGTTCTTTGCGCACGCGGCCCCCTCGCCGAGCGTCGGCACTGGTCAGACGACAGCCATTGACGACTGCCTCAACACCAGAAAGGTCTGGGTCTTCGTCATCACTGACGACGAGAAGGTGCTGGCCAACCAGTGCGTCGACTCACCATCGACCGGCGCCGACGCGCTGGAGAAGGCCGGAATCACCATCGGCAGGAACAAGTCGGGTCTCATCTGCACGATGAACGATCACCCCGAGACCTGCCCCAAGACCTTCAACGGCCAGTACTGGGCGTATTACCACGCTTCCGGCGCCGGTGCTGTGTGGGGTTACTCGAAGAAGGGCGCCGACCAGTACACGCCAACCGCCGGATCCATCGAGGGATGGTGCTACAACAGGCCGACGACCAAGTCGTGTACTCCCCCGACGTTGGCCGCTGGAAGCACCGAGGGTTCCTCCTTCCAGCTGACCAACAACAGCGCCAAGAAGGCTCAGAACACCGATTTCTCGTCTCACAGCCCAATTGCCACGATCAGCGTCATTGCCATCGTGGTCATTGCCCTCATCGTCGCGATCGTCATGCGTCGTCGCCAGTCCTGACCCCCACCATCACAACCCGCAACGACTGCGGGGCCGGGGATCACATCCCCGGCCCCGCTTCTCACAGGTGAGAACTCATCGTCACTTCTGGAAGCCGATGTCCTCCGCGTGCACGATCTGGAAGGTCGCAGCACCGAA
The DNA here is from genome assembly GCF_051303185.1 of Cutibacterium nasicola. Lineage (GTDB taxonomy): Bacteria > Actinomycetota > Actinomycetes > Propionibacteriales > Propionibacteriaceae > Cutibacterium. The sequence goes on from NZ_JBPPGE010000004.1 coordinate 259,396, forward strand.
GTTCGCGAGGTCCTTCGGGGTGGCGGTGAACATGATGCGGCGGTACAGCGGCAGAGTCATGACGTCGTCCCAGATGATCTTGTCGGCCTGGTTGGTGAGCTCACGACGCTTGTTGACGTCCATCTCGGTGTCGATCTGTGGGATGAGCTTCTCGATCTCGGGATCGACGATCTGGGAGAAGTTTGACTGCGACGGCTTCTTGGAGCCCTGGTCAGCAGCGCCATAGATCTGACGGACGTTGGCCATCGGGTACTGGGTACCCTGCCACGTGAACGCGATGACGTCGAAGGAGTGGTTCGACAACACCTTCTGCATGTCGCTGGAGGGGGTGTTGACAAGGTTGACCTTGACCCCGATCTTCGCCATGTCCTGCTTGAACAGCGCACCCTCATTCTCAGAAGTGGGGACACCAGTCAGCTGAGCGTAGTTGACGGTCAGGGTCTTGCCGTCCTTGACGCGGTAGTCACCCTGCTTCTTCCAACCGGCATCGTCCAACTGCTTCTCAGCGGCCTTCGGATCGTACTTGAACTCCTCCGAATTGTCCTTGTAGCCAGGCTGGCCGGGCATGAAGAAGTGGTTTCCGAGCATCACCGAGTCGGCCTGGATCGGCAGACCGGCAAGGTCGGACTTGGCGATGGCCGGGCGGTTGATGCCCTTGACAATGGCCTGACGGACGGTCTTGTCAGACAAGTTGGCCGACTCGGCGTTGAAGGTGAAGTGGCGCCACTGCAGCGAACCGGCAGCACGCATGTCGGCGTCATCACGCTTCTTGGCGGTCTGGTAACCGTCCTTGGTGATGATGGTGTCGGCGACGTCGATCTCCTTGTTGGCGAACGCCTTGGTCTTGGCGGCATCCTCCATCTGCTTGAACGTGACGGTGTCGAGCTTCGACTTCTCGCCCCACCACTTGTCATTGCGCTTGACGGTCAGGGTCTTCGAAGCCTGATCCACCTTGGTGGGGATGAACGGGCCGGTGAACCAGTCGGGGTTCGGCTTCTTCCAGCCAGCGTTGAAGACGTCCGGGTCGGAAGAGCCCTCCTTCGGAATGAGCATACTCATGGTGGAGGTCCAGTCCGGATAGGTGTTCTTGAAGGTGATGACGACGTCGGTGTCCTTGTCACCCTTCTCCACCGAGGTGATCTGGTTGAAACCGTCGGTGGTGGCCGGCAGGAACTTGTCGTTCTGACCGTTGCAGGCCTTCCACATGGCCTGGTAGTCGGTGTAGTCGATGACTCGACCGGAGTTCCACTTGGCCTTCGGGTTGAGGTGCAGGGTGACGACCTGCTTGCCGTCCTTGGTGTCAACCTTGGCCGACTCGATGTAGTCCGGGTTCGCCTTCGGGGTGCCGTCCTCGGTGTAGTAGAAGTTCTGGGCGCCGATGAAATTCCAGATCGTCGTCGCGAGGTCGGCGGTGTTGTTGTCGACCTGCAGCGGGTTCCAACCGGTCGGCAGGGGACCGATCGCAAGACGGAGGGTGCCACCGTCCTTGATCTGGTCCCGGGGCTTGATGTTCAGGGCAGCCAGCGGCGCGTTCGCCGACGTGGTCTTGTCGCCGTTGTTCTGGTCGCCGCCGGACTGGTTCTTCTGTCCGCAGCCAGTCAGGGCAAGCGAGCCCACGGCCAGAGCAGCCACTGCGGTCGTCAAGGTCTTGCGCACGGTAAACCTCCGCAAAGTTGAGGATCCTGGATGGATCATGATGGCTTGAGCTTGGCACTCCTCCTCCGGACCAACCAGCGAGAACAGCCTCAGAACTCGGTTTCGTTATGAAATCTTGACTTTTCCTCGATCCGACCGTGATTGTCGTCAGCTCACATCTGCCCGTCGGGCAATGCGCAGATGAGACCACCAGTGGTCCCGTGACCATGACGCATGGGGTGGCGTCGTCGCAACGACACCACCCCATGTCAGGGATCCACTGCAGAGTCTCAGAACACCCGAATCTCCTCGGGGAAGTGACACGCCGTGCGCCGGTCGATGTCCGCCCGCGGGTACGACAACTCCGGACGCTCCCCCATGCACTTCGCCTGGGAGACCTCGTCGAGCTCCTTGAACTTCGGGCAGCGAGTGTGGAACGGGCACCCGGACGGCGGCGCAGCCGGTGACGGCAGGTCACCCTCCAGCAGGATGCGGTGGCGGTTGTGCTCCTTGGACGGGTCGGGCACCGGGATGGCTGAGAGCAGGCCCTGGGTGTATGGGTGCATCGGATGGTCGAAGACCTCGGAGACCTCTCCGAGCTCGACGATGCGTCCCAGGTACATCACGGCCACGCGGTTGGCGATGTGGCGAACAACCGACAGATCGTGGGCGACGAAGAGGTAGGAAAGCTCCAACTTCTCGCGTAGATCCTCCAGCAGGTTCAGCACACCGGCCTGGATCGACACGTCCAGGGCCGAGACCGGCTCGTCGAGAACGAGCAGCTTCGGGTTCAGCGCCAGCGCACGGGCGATACCGACACGCTGCTTCTGGCCACCGGAGAAGTTTCGCGGGTAGCGGTTGGCATGGGCAGGTTCCAGCCCCACCAGGGCCATCAGCTCGTCAACCCGCTCCGGAATCTTGCTCCTCGGGTACCCGTTGTACTTCAGTGGCTCGGCGATGATGTCGGCGATCGGCAGACGCGGATCCAGGGATGCCATCGGGTCCTGGAACACCACCTGGAGGTCCTGTCGGGTCTCCTTGCGGTCCTTGGCGTTCATCGTCGCCGCGTCGCGTCCCAGGACGACGACAGTGCCCGCCTCCGGCTTGGCCAGCTCGAGAATCGACATGATCGTCGTCGTCTTGCCACAGCCCGACTCCCCCACCAGACCGAGGGTCTCACCCTTCTTGATCCGAAAGGAGATGCCGTCAACGGCATGGACGGTGCCAACTCGCCTCTTGAAGACCGCACCCTTCATGAGCGGGTAGGTCTTGACGAGGCCCTTGACCTCCAGAACGTCCTCGAGCGCCTCGCGGTCCGACGTACCAAGGGCTGTCGCCTTGAAGCGGCCCTTGCGCTCACCGACATGCGGGTAGACCTCCGCGTAGGTGCGGTCGATCAGTTCGCGGTGACGAACACACGCAGCTTCGTGATGCTCAAGGTCGGTCGGGCTCAGATCGGGCTCTGCCTCGCGACAGGCATCCACGGCCATCGGGCAACGCGGGGCGAAGGGGCATCCCGGCGGGAGAGTGAGCAGGGAGGGCGGGTTGCCCTCGACCGGCGTCAGCGGCTCATCCTTGTCAAGGTCAGGACGAGGCAAGGATCCCAACAGGCCGATGGTGTACGGATGCCGGGAGCGGTAGAACAGCTCGTCGACGTTGGCCCGCTCGACGATACGCCCGGCGTACATGACGGCCACGCGGTCGGCCAGACCAGCGATGACACCGAGGTCATGGGTGATCATGACGACGCCTGCATGGGTCTCACGCTGGGCGACGCGGAGCAGGTCAAGGATCTGAGCCTGAATCGTCACGTCAAGGGCCGTCGTCGGTTCGTCGGCGATGATGAGATCCGGGTCGTTGGCGATCGCCATGGCGATGACGACGCGCTGGCGCATACCGCCGGAGAACTCGTGCGGGAAGGCCTTGGCACGCACCTCCGGATTCGGGATACCAACCATGTCGAGCAGCTCGAGAGCACGAGCCCAGGCATCCTTGTCGGACATGTCCGAGTGAATCTGAAGGGCCTCAACGATCTGGTCACCGACCGTGTACACAGGAGTCAGGGCACTCAACGGGTCCTGGAAGATCATGGCGACCTTCTTGCCGCGCACGTCCGACATCCAGTCGTCGTCGCGTCCCAGCAGCTCGGTGCCGTGAAGCTTGACCGACCCATTGACGCGAGCGCCCTCGTCCAACAGGCCCATCACCGACATCGAGGTGACGGACTTACCGGAGCCAGACTCACCCACCAAGCCGACGACCTCGCCGGCATCGACACTCAGGTTGACCCCGCGCACAGCGTGGACGACGCCATCCTCGGAGGGGAAACGGACGTTGAGGTCCTTGATCTGCAGGACCGGCACACCCTCCTGACGCTCCGGCAGGGCGTCGGACAGGTTCGCCGCAGTGGCAGTCTTCTTGCTCATGCCTTACCACCAGACTTGGAGGAGGGATCGACGGCGTCGCGCAGGCCGTCACCGATGAAGTTAACGCTCAACAGCAGGATCACCAGCACGCCGGCCGGGAACATGAACAGCCACGGCGAGGTCGTGACAGCGGTCATGCCGTCACCCAGCAAGGTACCCAGGGAGGTCTCAGGCTTCTGCACGCCGAAGCCGAAGAAGGACAGCACCGTCTCACTCATGATGGCCGCGACCACACCGAGCGTCAGGTCAATGATGAGGTAGCTGGCGATGTTCGGGATGACGTGCTTGACGATGATCGTGAACGGCGGCACCGACATGAACCGGGCAGCCGTGACGTAGTCGAGGTTGACCACCGACAGCGTCATGGCGCGGACCACACGGGCCGACAGCATCCAGCTGAAGGCCGACAGCAGCAGGATCAGCAGTGCGGTCGAGGTGCTCTTGCCAGAGGTGTGCTGACTCAGGATGGCGATGATGAGGAAGGACGGGATCACCAGCAGCAGGTCGATGAACCACAAGATGATCTTCTCCGCCACCTTGCCGAAGTAAGCCGCAGCCGAGCCGATGAGGGCGGCCAGGGTCTCCACGATGATCGCGACGCAGAAACCGATGATGAGGGACTTGCGTAAACCTTCGACCGTCATGGCGAACAGGTCGAAACCGCCCTGGCTGGTGCCGAACCAGTGGTACTGGTCTGGCGGGGAGAGGAAGGCGTTGTCGTCAACGACCCAGTAGTCCCAGTTGGCGATGTACGGGCCGACGAGGGCGAGCAGGATGATGAGAGCCAGCCCGATGACACCGATCTTGGAGCCGACCGGACGCCAGAAGCGGCGCAGGATCAGACGGCCACGTGACATGTGCTTGCCGTCACGCTCATTGCGTCCCGGCTTGTGTTTCTCGTTGCGGTTGGCAGCGCTCAAGGCGTCAGGGCCTTCGATGGGCGCGCTAGGGCCCGCCTTCGGGGTGTTGAGCTCGACGCTGGCGTTGTTCGTGGGTTCAGACATGACGGCTCCTCCTCATCGAGCCCGGACACGCGGATCGATGACCGCGATGAGGATGTCGGACAACAGGGCACCGGTCAGCGTGCAGAGGCCGGAGAAGGCGACCACCGCAACAGATCCGTTGATGTCGTTCTGCTGGATCGACATCACTGAGTACGAACCGACACCGTTCCAGGCGTACACCTGCTCGGAGATGGTGGCACCGACGAAGATGTTGGCCACGCCGAAGGCGAAGTAGGTGGCCATCGGGATGATGGCATTGCGCAGGGCGTGGTGACGAATGGCGCGTCCCTTGCGCAGACCCTTGGCTCGAGCGGTACGGACGTAGTCGGCACCGAGGGTGTCGAGCATCAAGTTGCGCTGGTATCTCGAGTAACTCGCCAAGCTCAACGCCGACAGGGAGATCGTCGGTAGGAGGAGATGCTGCATCCGGCTGAACAGTTCGGCTCCGACGTAGTCTCCGTGAGATCCAACCTCACCGATGAACTGGAAGAACTGCGTGCCGGTTGCCTGGTTGAACTGAATGGCACCGAGCTGCAGCAGGACGGCCAACACCATCGTCGGCGTCGAGATGAGCAGCAGACACAGGAAGGACACGATTCGATCAGCAACCGAGTACTGGCGCACAGCCGACCATGCGCCGACGGCGACACCACCGACCATGCCAATGATCGTTCCGCAGATCACCAGACGGACGGACACACCAATGCGGGTGCCAATCAGCGAGTTGATCGAGTCACCATGTGGGGTCCAGCCCCAGTTCCAGTGCAGGAAGACCATCTTCAACCATCGCTCGTACCGCACCCAGATGCTGGTGTCGGGATTGATGTTGTAGTTGGTCAGTGACTGGTTGATCGCCGTCCAGTTGAGCTTGGGATTCGTCTGGTCGAAAGCGTTGCGCGGGTCCAGGGCATACGAGGCGAGCAGGTATGCAAAGGAAACCGCAACGAACAACAGCACGACGTAATTGATGAGGCGACGCACCACGTACTTGAGCACGATCGTCCTTTCTCACAGTGTGCAGTGCCTGCTGGGAGGGCAGGTGGGCCGCAGGCGGGTGGCCGTAACCCAGGCGGCAGGTCGTGCCGCTGCACACGGTCTGGCATGGGGTCATCTCGGCACGCTGGCCGTTTGATGCGTGTGATCTTACACACACCCAACCCCTGGGCCAGTCTGCTGAGGTCACAAGGGCAAGGCATGTCGTCATTGCACGTGCGTTGCCCCGGCAGATGACACGAGGGACGGGAAACGGTCAGGTTTCCCGTCCCTCGCACGTCATTCAGTCGTGTTCACGACGTCACACGAAGGTCACGTCACCGCTTGGTGACGCTGCCGCCAGCCTTCTCAATCTTCTCCTGGGCCGACTTGGACCAGGCGTCGACAACGAGATCAACCTTGACGGTCAGCTCGCCGGTTCCGAGAACCTTGACGAGCTCGTTGTCACGGACGGCACCAACGGCGACGAGATCATCAACGGTGATCTTGCCGCCCTTGGGGAACAGGGCCCCGACCTTGTCCAGGTTCACGACCTGGTACTCGGTGCGGAACGGGTTGTGGAACCCGCCCAGCTTCGGGGCCTGCATGTGAATCGGCATCTGGCCGCCAGCGAAGAACTCGGGCACATTCTTGCGTGCGCCGGTACCCTTCGTACCGCGACCAGCGGTCTTACCCTTGGAGCCCTCACCACGACCAACGCGGGTCTTGGCCTTGTGGGCGCCAGGAGCGGGCTTGAGATCATGGAGCTCAATAGCCATGTCAGTCCACCTCTTCCATGGTGACGAGGTGACGAACGGTCTGGACCATGCCGCGAAACTCGAGGCGGTCCTCCTTGATGACCGTGTCACCGATGCGCTTCAGTCCGAGGCTGCGCAAGGTCTCACGATGATTCGGCTTCGTGCCGATGCCAGACTTGATCTGGGTAATCTTCAGCTTGCTCATCAGTTGACCCCTGCCTTCTCCTCCATGCGGACGGCAGCGGCGGCCTCGTCGGCCTCCTTACGGGCGCGCAGCATGGCTGCCGGGGCGACGTCCTCAACGGACTTGCCACGGCGACGGGCAACCTCTTCGGGCTCCTCGAGCTGCTGCAACGCGGCGACAGTGGCGTGAACCACGTTGATCGCGTTGGAGGAGCCGAGGGACTTGGCGAGCACGTCCTGCACGCCGGCGCACTCGAGAACGGCACGGGCCGAACCACCGGCGATGACACCGGTACCGGGAGAAGCCGGACGCAGCATGACGACACCGGCAGCCTTCTCACCGATCACCGGGTGGGTGATGGTACGACCGACCAGCGGCACCTTGAAGAAGTGCTTCTTGGCCTCCTCAACGCCCTTGGCAATGGCCGCGGGCACCTCCTTGGCCTTGCCATAGCCGACACCCACGGTGCCTTCGCCGTCTCCCACGACGACCAACGCCGTGAAGCTGAAGCGACGGCCACCCTGGACCACCTTGGCGACGCGGTTGATCGACACGACGCGCTCGAGATATTCGTTCTGATTGCGGTTGCGATCGTTCTGGCCACGACGGTTGTCACGGCCACGACGCTCACCACCTGCACCGCCACCGCGGCGCTGGGTTCCACTCATCGTTGCTCACTTGCCTTTCGTGGGTCAGAAGTCGAGACCGGCCTCGCGGGCCGCATCGGCCAGCGCGGCGATCCGCCCGTGGTACTGGTTCCCGGCCTTGTCGAAGACGACCTTGTCGATGCCGGCGGCCTTGGCGCGCTCACCGATGATGGTGCCCACTCGGGCAGCCTTGGCGGTCTTGTCTCCGGACATCTCGCGCAGTTCGGCCTCCATGGTGGACGCCGACGCGAGGGTGTTCCCGGCAACATCGTCGATGACCTGGACGAAGACGTGCTTCGAAGAACGAGTCACGACCATGCGGGGACGCTCGACGGTCCCGAAGATCTTCTTGCGACCACGGGCCTGGCGACGAGCACGTGCCTTGGTGCGGTCGGACAGGCTCTTGCGAACAGTCAGGGTGCTTGCCATGTCACTTACCTGCCTTTCCAACCTTGCGACGGACGTTCTCGCCCTCGTAACGCACACCCTTGCCCTTGTAGGGCTCCGGCTTACGAATCTTACGGATGTTGGCCGCAGTCTCGCCCACGACCTGCTTGTCGATGCCCTGGACCGAGAACCTGGTGGGATTCTCGACGGCGAAGGTAATTCCTTCCGGGGCGTCAACGATCACCGGGTGCGAGAAGCCGAGGTTGAACTCGAGCTGCTTGGGACCCTTGGACAGCACGCGGTAACCCACGCCCTGGATCTCCATCTTCTTCTCGTAGCCCTCGGTCACACCGATGACCATGTTGTTGACGAGGGTACGGGTGAGGCCGTGCAGCGAGCGGTTCTCCCGCTCGTCATCCGGACGCTCAACGACGATCTGTCCCTCATCGTCCTTGCTCACGGTGATGGGCTCGCGAACGGTAAGGCTCAGGGTTCCCTTCGGACCCCTCACCTCCACGTCCTGCCCATCAAGCTTCACCTCGACACCGGACGGGACGGCGATGGGAAGCCTGCCAATGCGCGACATTGATTACTCCTATCTGTCTCGTCGACGGTCACCACACGTAGGCGAGGACTTCCCCGCCCACGGACTTCTCATGGGCCTGCTTGTCAGTGAGCAGTCCCTGAGAGGTGGAGATGATGGCGATGCCCAGGCCGCCGAGCACCTTCGGCAGGGCGGTGGACTTGGCGTAGACGCGAAGTCCGGGCTTGCTGATACGGCGGACGCCAGCGATGGAGCGCTCACGGTTCTCGCCGTACTTCAGGATGAGGGTCAGCGTCTTGCCGACCTCGCCCTCCTTGGGCTCGTTGACCTTGTAGTCGGCGATGTACCCCTCGGACTTGAGGATCTCGGCAATGCCGGCCTTGATCTTCGAGTGAGGCATCGCCGTCTGGTCGTGGTACGCCTGGTTGGCGTTACGCAGACGAGTCAGCATGTCTGCGATCGGGTCAGTCATGGTCATGGCTGGTTTGGCCTCTTTCTCACAGCGGTTTCCCTCCTGTCGTCTTCCGGACTGTCTCGTCCGAGTTCCGGCCACGGGGACCTTCTGTGTTGTTCACGTGTGTGTGGGGCGGGTTACCAACCCGCCGGAGCCTGGTAGGGCCCGTGGATCTGCGTCCTTGACGGTCGCGCGCTCGTCACCAGGAAGACTTGGTGACACCCGGGAGCTGACCGGCGTGGGCCATCTCGCGCAGGCAGATTCGGCACAGGCCGAACTTGCGGTACACCGAGTGCGGACGACCGCAGCGCTGGCAACGGGTGTAGGCACGGACACCGAACTTGGGCTTACGGGCCGCCTTGACCTTCAGAGCTGTCTTGGCCATCAGATCCTCACTTCTTTTTCTTCTTGGCGTAGTAGGCGGGACCGCGCTTGGCCTTCGCCTTCTTCGGGTCATCCTTTGCCTTGAACGGGAATCCCAGGTGCTTGAGCAGGGCCTTGCCCTCTTCGTTCGTCTGCGCAGTGGTCACGAACGTGATGTCCATGCCACGGACACGGTCGATCTTGTCCTGGTCAATCTCGAGGAACATGACCTGCTCGGACAGGCCGAAGGTGTAATTGCCCTTGCCGTCGAACTGGTTCGAGTTGAGGCCGCGGAAGTCACGGATGCGAGGCAGGGCCAAGGTCAGAAGACGGTCAGCGAACTCCCACATGCGGTCGCCGCGAAGGGTGACGTGGCAGCCGATGGGCTGTCCCTCACGCAGCTTGAACTGAGCGATGGACTTGCGGGCCTTGGTGACCTGCGGCTTCTGGCCAGTGATGGCGGTGATGTCGCGAACGGCACCGTCCATCACCTTGGAGTCGTGAGCGGCGTCCCCAACACCCATGTTCACCACGATCTTCTCGAGACCGGGGATGAGCATCGGGTTCTTGTAGCCAAACTCCTCCTGCATGGCCGGACGAATCTGCTCGCGGTACTGCTTTTTCAGACGAGGCATCTCGTGCGCTAAGGCGTCGGTGCTCACTTGGCCTCCTCCTTCTTGAGGTAGCGGACGCTGCGCTGAGCGGCGTACTCAGAACCATCGGGACGACGCTTGGTGACGTCCTCGCGGCGGTAGCCAACGCGGGTCACAACGTCCTTGCCGTCAACCTTGGTCACGAGCTGGACGTTCGAGACGTGGATCGGGGCCTCGGACTGGATGATTCCGCCCTTGGTGGTGCCGCCCTGTGGGGTGGGCATGTCACGACGATGGTGCTTACGGATGTTCACACCCTCGACGACGACGCGCCCACGGGCCGGGTCCACCGAGAGAACCTCACCGATGGTGCCCTTGTCGTTTCCGGCGATGACCTTGACGCGGTCACCCTTCTTGATGTTGAGGGACTTCACTCAGATCACCTCCGGGGCGAGCGAGACGATGCGCATGAACTTCTTCTCGCGCAGCTCGCGGGCGATGGGGCCGAAGATACGGGTGCCACGAGGCTCCCCGTCGTTCTTGAGTAGCACGGCGGCGTTCTCGTCGAACTTGATGTAGGACCCGTCGGGACGGCGGTGCGACTTCACGGTACGAACGACGACGGCCTTGACGACCTCGCCCTTCTTCACATTTCCGCCGGGGATGGCGTCCTTGACGGTGCACACGACGGTGTCACCGAGGTAGGCGTAGCGACGCTTGGATCCACCGAGAACACGGATGCAGAGGAGCTCCTTCGCACCAGTGTTGTCGGCGACCTTGAGTCGCGTCTCCTGCTGGATCATGTCTTCTCCTTCGTCCCACTGGTTCCCTCCCGGGCCTGGTAGGACCGTTGAACACGAACCCCCTGGATTTTGCCAGGAGGCAACCCGCACCTCAGGGGGTACGCGGCTGTCGTCCGCGAGAGGTCCCGCCACCCTCGGGCGGCGCACGGTGTCCCCGTCTCCGTGAGGTCAGGGGCTCCGCGCTGTGCTTGAAGGTGGGCACAGTCGCAAGACAACTTGTGCAGTTTAACTCGCTTCGTCGGCGATTGCGAATTGGCGGTGACCTGGTGTGGCGGCGGTGTCCGCAGCCCTACCCGGATCGGCGACCCGGCCAGGCCCCACACTCAACAGGGCGACCCACCCTTTTCGGATGGGTCGCCCTGCCTCGCAACTCACCAGCGACTCACTTGGCCTTCTCGACGATCTCGAACAAACGCCAGCGCTTGGTGGCGGACAGCGGGCGGGTCTCCATGATCCGCACGCGGTCGCCCATGCCGGCCTCGTTCTTCTCGTCGTGAGCCTTGAGACGCACGGACTTGGTCATGACCTTGCCGTACAGCGGATGCTTGACACGGTCCTCGACCAGGACGGTGATCGTCTTGTTCATCTTGTCGGACACGACCAGTCCCTCACGGACCTTGCGGCGGGTCGTCCGCTCAGCGGTGTTCTCGCTCATACTCAGGCCTCCTTGTCGTTCTCGGGATTGGTGGCGTCGGGATCATCGACGATGTTCAGGTTGCGCTCCTGGAGCACGGTGTAGACGCGAGCGATGTCCTTGCGGACCTCACGCAGACGAGCCGTGTTCTCGAGCTGGCCGGTGGCCGACTGGAAACGCAGCCCGAACAGCTCCTCCTTGAGTTCGCGAACCTTGTTGCGCAACTCTTCACCGGAAAGCTGGCGCAGCTCTGCAGCAGAAAGCTTGGGCATCAGTTGTCACCGCCTTCACGGGAGATGAAACGAGCCTTCATCGGCAGCTTGTGGATGGCCAGACGCATGGCCTCACGGGCCACGTCATCCGGCACACCCGACAGCTCGAAGAGAACTCGTCCGGGCTTGATGTTGGCGATCCACCACTCAGGCGTACCCTTGCCGGAGCCCATGCGGGACTCTGCGGGGTGCTTGGTCATCGGGCGGTCCGGGTAGACGTTGATCCACACCTTTCCACCACGCTTGATGTAGCGGGTCATGGCGATACGGGCGGCCTCAATCTGACGGTTCGTCAGGTATCCGCCCTCAATGGCCTGGATGCCGTAGTCACCGAAGGCCAACTGGGTGCCACCCTTGGCAGCACCGGTCCGCTTGGGATGGTGCTGCTTGCGGTACTTCACTCGACGAGGAATCAACATGTCAGGCTCCTGCGTTCTCGGTCTGCGGGGCCGAGGTCTCGGCGGGCTGCTGCTTGGCGGCCTCGGCGCGACGACGTCCACCGCGACGGTCGGGACGATCGCCCCGGCCACGACGGTTGCCACCGCGTCCGCCGCGTCCACCCTGGGCGGTCTGATGAGCAGCCTTCTGGGCAGCGCGCTCGGCACGGGTGCCAGTGACATCGCCCTTGTAGATCCACACCTTGACGCCAATGCGGCCGAAGGTGGTGCGGGCCTCGAAAAAGCCGTAGTCAATGTCGGCGCGCAGGGTGTGCAGCGGCACACGGCCTTCGCGGTAACCCTCGGAACGGCTCATCTCGGCGCCACCCAGACGACCGGAGCACTTGATGCGGATGCCAAGCGCGCCAGCGTTCATGGCGGACTGCTGAGCCTTGCGCATGGCGCGACGAAAGGCGACACGGGCAGCAAGCTGCTCGGCGATTCCCTGGGCGACGAGCTGGGCGTCGGTCTCGGGGTTCTTCACCTCGAGGATGTTCAACTGAATCTGCTTGCCCGTGAGCTTCTCCAACTCACCGCGCACGCGCTCGGCCTCGGCGCCGTTACGCCCGATGACGATACCCGGGCGGGCGGCATAGAGGAAGATGGTCACGCGCTCGGAGCGACGCTCGATCTCGATGGACGAAATACCGGCGCGCTCCAGGTTCTTCTGAAGCCACTCGCGGATCTTGACGTCCTCACCCACGAGCTCGGCGTACTGCTTCTCGGCGTACCAGCGGGTCTTGTGATCGGTCGTCACACCGAGACGGAAACCATGGGGATTGATTTTCTGGCCCATGTCAGGCTCCCTTCTCGGTCTCGGACTTGGCTGCAGCAGCCGGGCGACCCTTCTTGGCCTTCTTGGGGGCCGGACGGGCGTCCTTGGGCTCGACAACCACGGTGATGTGGGCGGAACGCTTCAGGATTCGGCTGGCGGATCCCTTGGCGCGGGGACGGATGCGGCGCATGGTGACGCCCTCGTCGACGAAGGCCTGCGAGATGTACAGGTCGTCGGCGCGCAGACCCTCGGTCTGCTCGGCGTTGGCCATGGCCGAGGCGATGACCTTGCGAACCGGCTCGGCCGCGGCCTGCGGCTGAAACTTCAGCATGGTCACCGCGTCAACGGCGTCCATTCCGCGAACCAGGTTGACGACGCGACGGCACTTGCTGGCGCTCATCCGAACGTGACGCGCGATGGCGTACGAGCCGGGGCGATCGCCGAGCAGGGCGGCGCGACGGCTGGGCCTCTCAGTGTTGCTCATAAATCAGATCCCTCTCGTCAGCGCCTGCGCGCCTTCTTGTCGTCCTTGACGTGACCCTTGAAGGTCCTGGTCGGGGCGAACTCTCCGAGCTTGTGCCCGACCATCGACTCGGTCACGAAAACCGGGACGTGCTTGCGACCGTCGTGCACGCCGATGGTGTGCCCGATCATGTCGGGGGTAACCATGGACCGACGCGACCAGGTCTTGATGACGTTGTGCGTGCCCGCCTCGTTCTGGGCAGTGACCTTCTTGGCCAGGTGCTCGTCGACGAAGGGGCCCTTCTTCAGACTGCGTGGCATGTCTCAGACTCCCAATCAGCGCTTCTTGCCGGACTTGCGGCGACGCACGATGAGACGGCTGCTCGCCTTGTTCTTGTTACGGGTACGACCCTCGGGCTTGCCCCAGGGGCTCACCGGGTGACGACCACCGGAGGTACGACCCTCGCCACCACCGTGCGGGTGGTCGATCGGGTTCATGACCACACCACGGACGGTCGGGCGGATGCCCTTCCAGCGGTTACGGCCAGCCTTGCCCCAGTTGATGTTGGTCTGCTCGGCATTGCCGACCTCGCCGATGGTGGCGCGGCAGCGAATGTCGACCATGCGCATCTCACCGGAGGGGAGGCGCAAGGTGGCGTACTTGCCCTCGCGGGCGACCAGCTGCACCGACGCACCAGCGGAGCGACCCATCTTGGCGCCACCGCCTGGGCGCAGTTCCACGGCGTGAACCGTGGTACCGACCGGGATGTTGCGCAGCGGCAGGTTGTTGCCCGGCTTGATGTCGGCCTCGGAGCCAGACATCACGACGGTTCCCTGACCGACGCCATCGGGGGCGATGATGTAGCGCTTCTCACCGTCGGCGTAGTGGAGCAGGGCGATGCGAGCGGTGCGGTTCGGGTCGTACTCGATGTGAGCGACCTTGGCCGGCACGCCGTCCTTGTCGTAACGCTTGAAATCGATGATGCGGTAGGCCTGCTTGTGTCCACCACCGATGTGACGGGTGGTGATGCGGCCAGTGTTGTTGCGTCCACCGGTCTTGGGCTTGGCAACGAGCAGGGACTTCTCGGGGGTCGAGCGGGTGAGCTCGACGAAGTCCGACACGCTCGAGCCGCGACGGCCCGGAGTGGTGGGCTTGTGCTTGCGGATACCCATTGGTACTTCGTTCCTTCTCTCGCGGCTCAGGCGACCGGGCCGGTGAAGATGTCGATGCGATCACCCTCGGCAACGGTCACGATGGCGCGCTTGGTGTCGGGACGCTTGCCCATGCCGAAGCGGGTGCGGCGCGCCTTGCCCTTGCGGTTCATCGTGTTCACCGAGGTGACCTTCACACCGAAGATCTGCTCGATCGCGATCTTGATCTCGGTCTTGTTGGCAGTCGGCTTGACCAGGAACGTGTAGCTGTTCTGGTCGAGCAGGCCGTAGCTCTTCTCGGAGACGACCGGGGCGAGGATGATGTCCCGGGGATCTCGGATCTTCAGCTCGCTCACTTGACGTCCTCCTTGTTGGAGTCGGACTTGACGGCGTTGACGAAGCCAGCGGCCTCAGCAGCCTCGGCGGAGCGGAACCACACCTCAGCGATGGTGCGTCCGTACCAGGGCGACGTCGGGGCGTGGAACTTCATGGAGTCCTCGTTGCCCTTGATGTCGAATCCGGCCGGCGGGTTGTCTCCACGGAAGGAGTCCTCACCGTAGGGATGCTGGTCGGCAACGTTGGTCTCCGGGACCTCCGGCTCAGCGGCCAGGGCCTGGGTGCTGGCGCTGCGCGCACCGACGAAGGCATCGAGCCCGGCCTGGCTGAACACGATGGTCCGGGCGTTAACGACGTCGTAGGTGTTGAGCTGATCGGCGGCCAGCACGTGGACCTCGCTGAGGTTGCGCACGGACAGCCAGGCGATCTCCTCGCTGCGATCCAGGACGACGAGCACCTTGCGGAGCTCGGCGAGACCCGAGAGGACGGCCTTGGCCTGCTTGGTCGAGGGCTTGCCGCCGTCAACCAGGGAGGTCACGACGAAGACGCGGTTGTCGCGAGCCATGTCGGACAGGGCGCCACGCAGAGCAGCAGCCACCATCTTCTTGGGGGTGCGCTGGGCGTAGGAGCGCGGCTGCGGACCGTGAACCGTTCCGCCGCCGACCCACTGCGGTGCACGGGTCGAACCCTGACGGGCACGACCGGTGCCCTTCTGACGCCACGGCTTCTTGCCACCGCCGGAGACCAGACCACGGGTCTTCGTGGCGTGGGTGCCCTGACGGGCAGCCGCGAGCTGGGCGATGACGACCTGGTGGATCAGCGGAATGTTGGTGTTCGCGTCGAAGACATCACCGGGAAGTTCAGCCGATCCGGCCTTCCTGCCCTTGACGTCGAGGACGTCGATGGTCTTGGTCTCGTTCATGCGGCATCCCCATTCTTGGCGGCCTTCTTGGCGGCGCTACGGACGACGAGCAGGGACCCCTTCGGGCCGGGGACAGCGCCGCGGACCAGCATGATCCCGCGCTCGGCGTCGACGGCGTGAACCTGCAGGTTCTGGACGGTCACGCGCTCGGCACCCATGCGGCCGGCCATGCGGAGGCCCTTGATGACCTTGCCTGGCGTCGAGCAGCCGCCGATGGAGCCCGGCGAGCGGTGCTTGCGGTGCACACCGTGGGTGGCACGCAGGCCGCCGAAGCCGTGACGCTTCATGACGCCAGCGGTGCCCTTGCCCTTGCTGGTGCCGGTGACGTCGACGAAATCGGACTCGGAGAACACGTCAGCGGTGATCTCCTGGCCCAGGGTGTACTCAGAGGCATCGGCGGTGCGCAGCTCGACGAGGTGACGTCGAGGGGTCACACCAGCCTTGTCGAAGTGGCCAGCCTCCGGCTTGGTGACGTTCTTGGCCTTGACGGCCCCGAAGCCAAGCTGGACGGCGGAGTAGCCATCGGTCTCAGGGGTGCGCACCTGGGTGACGACACACGGCCCGGCCTGGATGACGGTCACGGGAACGAGCTTGTTGTGCTCGTCCCACAGCTGGGTCATGCCGAGCTTGGTGCCCAGCACGCCCTTGACAGTGCGTTCATTGGTCATGGTGCTCAACCTCACGGAAGCTTGATCTCGATGTCGACCCCGGCCGGCAGATCGAGACGCATGAGCGAATCGACCGTCTTCGGAGTCGGCTCGAGGATGTCGATGAGCCGCTTGTGGGTGCGCATCTCAAAGTGCTCGCGGCTGTCCTTGTACTTGTGGGGCGAACGGATCACACAGAAAACGTTCTTCTCGGTCGGCAGCGGCACCGGGCCGGCGACCTTGGCGCCCGTGCGGGTCACCGTGTCGACGATCTTGCGCGCCGACGAGTCGATGACCTCGTGGTCGTAGGCCCGCAGCCTGATGCGGATCTTTTGTCCCGCCACAGTTGTTCCTTCTACTCGTCTCTGCCGCGTCCAAGATTCCCTGGCGTGGGAGTCCGGTACGCCCAGAGGGTTCCGGCGTGAGGACCGAAGTCCTCGTTGGTCCCAACCTGACGATTTCCACTGACGTGAAAACCGAGAGGTCACGTCGCCCCTCCCCGACCCACGCGCTCGGGCGTGTCGCGCATCACGAACCGCAGAACACCCACCGCTCACCAGCCGTTGAGGACCCCGTGAACACTGTGGATTTGTCTGCCGGTTTCCGACGCCGACCCGCTTCCGTGGGTCCGACAGCGGACTCACCGTGGTGGTGACACCTCTGCCGTCGGGCTTGACAGTGGCCGGACCCGATCTCGAGGATCATGGGTGTGACACACTGCAGCCCCGTTCGGAGCAACTTTTACAGTTTGTCATCAATGGACCTGCAAGGCAAATCAGCCTGACGAACCTCCCCCGCCCTGCAAGAATTGAATGGTGTTCAACAATGGTCGGTTACCGAGGTCAAGGAGTCATCATGCCAGTTCCGGAGCACGGCCCTCACCCTGCGCCTTGGTGGAGTGTGCGAATGCGCGCCACCGGGATGCTTGACGACGAGCCCTACCACGTCAGTGGGGCCGAGTCACTGGTGTCCCCGGACATGATCGGCCAGACCGTGGCGGGTCTCACCCAACGCGCGCTGTTGCCTGGCCACACCGTCACGGCTCGACAGGTCCGTCTCAGCCTGGATCAGCTCGACGTCGATCCCACTGTCATCCCTGCCCTGCCCACCGACATCGAGGAATGTCCTGACGTCGACTCCGCACATCGCCACTTCCGTGACGTCCTCTCCCGATTCGTTCCCCATCCCGACGAGACCTTACGCATTCTCACCGCCGGGCCGACGATGCGCGGAGCCGCCATGGTCGAGGTGGGTAGTGGACGACGGCTGGAGGCCGACCCGCTGCGTGGCGTACGGGTGACTCGATTCGGAGACCTCACCGAATCTGCTCCAGGGAGGACCTTGGCACGCAAGAAGCACCACCACGAAGCAGTTCTCCTTGCGAGCAAGGTTGCTGCTGCACCCGGAGTCGTCGCGGAACTGTGCATCTCCGACGATCTCCACTACACCCGTGGCTATGTCTGCGTTGACGGGGTGTACACGACGGTGACCAATGTCAAGGCCGAGGGTGATCCCAATGGTGGTCGTGTCATCCTCGTCGACACCTCATGCGCCGATCCCGCCATGATCACGAACTGGCTGGAGAACCACCCGGTTCTCGTCAACGCCGCGACCCATCCTTGCGGCACTCACACCACCACGTGCTGGCACGATCACGTCGCTGGGCGCCTGAAGGCATGGCGCAATGCCGGTCTGGAACGTCGGCCCCGCACCTTTGCCTCACCCCAACTACCCGACGCCGTCACCACCGACGGCCCGGCCCTGTTGTTCTCCTCCTCGGATTACCTCGGCATGTCCACCGAGCCGACCGTCCGGCAGGCCATGATCAACGCCGTCGGTGAGCTGGGATGCAGTTCTGGTGGCTCACGTCTCACGACGGGCACCTCAGTGGCACACCACCATGCCGAGGACGAGATCGCCACATGGTTGGGGTATCCCCGAGCGGTCCTCATGGCCAGCGGCTACCAGGCGAATCTCGCGACCCTGCAGCTGTTGGCGGGTCCTGACGTCACCGTCGTCTCCGATGCGGACAACCACGCCAGCCTCATCGACGGGTGTCGACTGGCGCGGGCACGCACCGTCGTCGTCCCCCACGCTGACCTCGACGCTGTCGACGCCGCTCTTGCTCGAGCGACCACTGACAGGGCCCTCGTACTCACCGAAGGGGTCTTTTCCATGAGCGGCGACGTCATCCCTGTGGCCGACATGGTGAAGATTGCCCACCGTCACGGCGCTCTCGCCGTCGTTGATGACGCGCATGGGATAGGCACCGTCGGGCCCACCGGACGAGGCGTCACAGAGGGCCTGTCCCGGCAACTGCGACCAGACGTCCTGCTCGCAACGGCGAGCAAGGCTCTCGGTGTCGAGGGAGGTTTCGTCTGTGTGGACGAGACCTTGGCAACGCTGATACGACACTGCGCACGAGGGTACGTGTTCTCCAGCGCCCCCTCCCCCGCCGTCGCGGCCGCAGTGACAGCGGCCATCCGGTTCCTGAGAACCGACTCCTCCCGGGTGCAGAACCTGCAGGGCAACGTCTCCCGGGCACGCCGACTCCTGACCAGGGCAGGGCTCATCACCACTTCAACGGCCAACGACGTCGGTCCGATCATCAGGATTCCTGTGGGCCCCGAGGATCGTGCCGTCTCGGCCCAGGAGGAGCTGGCCCGACGAGGACTCATGATCGGAGCAATCCGCTACCCGGCAGTCCCCAGGGGTGAGGCAATCCTGCGGGTGTGCGTGACCGCCGAACACACCGATGCACACATTGACGCCCTGGTCGCCTCACTGCGCGAGGTCCTTGACGTCGTGTGAAGAGCGGGTGCGTCCGACATCACTTCGGACGCACCCTTCTGTCTGAAAGGTTCAGATCACCGGGAACCCAGTTCGGCACAGAACCTTTCCATACGACGAAGCGTCGACTCCTTGCCCAAGATCTCCATGGCCTCGAACAGCGGCGGGGAGACCCGCGACCCGGTGACGGCGACGCGCACCGGGGTGAAGGCCAGACGCGGCTTGATGCCCATCTCGTCACACAGCTTGGCTCGCAGCGCGGCCTGAATGACGTCACAGGTGAAGTCATCAAGCTCCTTGAGGACCTCGGTGGACGCGCGCTGGATCTCGTCAGCCCCGGCCTTGAGCCTGGAGACGGAATCCTCGTCGAAGGCGAGGGCGTCGTCGTCAGTCAGGAGAAAGGCCAGCTTCGGCAGCGCCTCCGACAACAGGACCAGACGCTCACGAATGAGCGGCATCGCGGCGTGAATGACCTCGCGGTCCTGCCCGGTGAGGTCACGACCGAGCACCTCCTGGGCCTGGCCGGTGCGGTCAGCGTACTCGAGCACACGGTCAGTGAGGTCCTCGGCCTCGAGACCACGGATGTACTGCCCGTTCAGCCAGTCCAACTTGATGACGTCGAAGACCGGCCCACCGGTGGAGATGTTCGCCCAGTCGAACCGCTCGACGAAGGAGTCGAAGTCCTCCATCTCCTGGCCCTCGGCGATCGTCGGATAGGCCAGCAGCTGCAGGAAGTTGCGCAGCGCCTCGGACAGGTAACCCTGCTCACGGAACCACATCAGTCGCGCGGCGGGGTTCTTGCGCTTGGAGATCTTGGACTTGTCGGTGTTGCGCAGCAGCGGCATGTGCGCGAACTTGGGCGCCTCCCAGCCCAACCACTTGTAGAGCAGCAGGTGCTTGGGGGTTGAGGAGATCCACTCCTCACCGCGCACGACGGTGTCGATGCCCATGAGGTGGTCGTCAACGACGACAGCCATGTGGTAGGTCGGGAACCCGTCAGCCTTGAGGATCACCTGATCGTCGGGCCGAGGGGCGTGTACCTTGCCACGAATGAGGTCGTCGAACTCCAGGTCGACGTCCTCGGGAATGAGCATGCGCACGACCGGGGTCTCGGTGAAGCCCGGCAGCTTGGCCCGCTCCTCCTTGGACATACCCAGACACATGCGGTCGTAACCGGTGTCCGAGGACTTCGCAGCCGCGCGCTCCTCGCGCAGTTCCTTGAGCCTCTCCTGGGAGCACCAGCAGCGGTAGGCGTGGCCCGACTCGATGAGCTTGTCGACGAGCGGCTTGTAGGTGTCCAACCGCTCGGACTGCTTGTACGGTTCGTACGGTCCACCACTCAGCGGCGACTCGTCGGGGGACAGGCCCAACCAGTCCAGGGTCTCGTAGATCTGTTCCTCCGAGCCCTCCACCAGACGGCTGCGATCGGTGTCCTCGATGCGCAGCACGAACTGGCCACCGGTGCGCTGTGCCCACGCCTTGTCGAACAGGGCCATGTACGCCGTGCCGACGTGGGGATCTCCGGTGGGCGAAGGAGCGACGCGCGTGCGCGCGGGATGCAAGTCAGTCATGATACCTCGGAGTCTATCGGGAAGTACCGACAGACTCCGGTAAGGTTCCCGCCATGGCAGAACCCACTGGAACCCCGGCTCCCGGCACCCGAGCCGAGTCCGGCTCGGACTTCATTCGTCAGGTCGTTCGCGCGGACAACGAACAGGGCACCTACGGAGGACGGGTCCAGACCCGGTTCCCACCCGAGCCCAACGGTTACCTGCACATTGGCCACGCCAAGGCCATCGTCACCGACTTCGGCGTCGCCGAGGACTTCGACGGCATCTGCAACCTTCGTCTGGACGACACCAACCCCGGCACCGAGGAGGTTGAGTACGTCCAGTCGATCATCGAGGACATCGAATGGCTCGGATACTCCCCCGCCCGGGTCGTTCACGCCTCCAGCTACTTCGACAAGCTCTACGAGTGGGCTCGGTACCTCATCGGCGAGGGCCTGGCCTACGTCGACGACCAGTCCCCCGAGATGATCCGTGAGCAGAAGGGTGGCTACGGCAAGCCCGGTATCAACAGCCCCTACCGCGACCGTCCTGCCGAGGAGTCCCTCGACCTGCTCGAGCGAATGCGCAACGGTGAGTTCCCGGACGAGTCCCGCTGCCTGCGCGCCAAGATCGACATGCAGGCCGAGAACATGTGGCTGCGCGACCCCGTCATGTACCGCATTCGCCACCAGGCCCACCACTCGACCGGCGCCAGGTGGTGCATCTACCCCACCTATGACTGGGCCCACGGCCAGTCCGATGCCATCGAAGGTGTGACTCATTCGCTGTGCTCCCTGGAATTCAACAGCCACCGCCCCCTCTACGACTGGTTCCTCGCCCACGTACCGCTCGACGGCCCGGCCCCCAAACAGCGCGAATTCGCCCGCCTCGAGCTGACCCACACCATCACCTCGAAGCGTCGTCTCAAGTCCCTGGTGACCGACGGTGTCGTTGATGGTTGGGACGACCCCCGCATGCCCACCCTGCGCGGCATGCGTCGTCGTGGCTACCCGGCTGCCGCCATCCGCGCCTTCTGCCAGGCCGTCGGCACCACCAAGAACAACTCCGTCAAGGCCATTGAGGAGTTCGAGTCCTTCGTACGCCGCGAGCTCAACGCGACCGCGCAGCGCCGCATGGCTGTCCTGCACCCCCTCAAGCTGGTGCTCGACGGCTGGCCTACCGACGAGAACGGCAACCCGGTCGTTGAGTGGTTCCAGCTCGTCAACAACCCGGAGAACCCCGACGACGGAACCCGTCACGTCCCCTTCACCGGTGAGCTGTGGATCGAGGCCGACGACTTCCGCGAGGACCCGCCCCGCAAGTTCTTCCGCCTCTCTCCCGGACGCGAGGTTCGTCTGCGTGGCGCTTACCTGGTGACGGCCACTCACGTCGTCACCAACCCCGACGGCGCCATCGCCGAGGTTCACGCCAGCTACGACCCGCAGTCCCGCGGCGGGACCGCCCCCGACGGTCGCAAGGTGAAATCGACGATGCACTGGGTCTCAGCTGCCCACGCCGTGCCGGTGACCGCCAACCTCTACGACCGTCTCTTCACCGCGGCGATTCCAGGTTCCGAGAGCGGCGAGGCCCTCGACGACCTCAACCCGGATTCGCGCCAGACCCTCACCACCGTGATGGCTGAGCCAGCCCTGGCAGATGTCGTCCCTGGCGAGGTCGTTCAGTTCGAGAGGCTGGGGTATTTCGCGGCAGACCAGGACACCACGGTGTTCCACCGCACCGTTGGTCTTCGTGACGAATGGGCCCAGCTGCAGAAACGTCAGGGCTGACGACGCGATGTTGACCGTAGCAATCCATCACATTGTCACCCGTCTGTCACTTCTTTCGGCAAGGATGGTGCCACTTCCCATCTCGTTGAAAGGACATCCTCGGTGCATGACAACCCACGTGGTACCAACCTGTCGCGTCGCGCCGTGCTGACCGGCACCCTCGGGGCAGGGCTTGCGATGACCGCTGTCGGAAATTCCTTCGCGTCGCCGTCGACGTCGTCCGCTCCGCAGGCATCGGGCTCCGCTGTCGGCGCCGCAGCGCTGACGGTGCTGGCCACCACGGACATCCACGGTCACGTCTTCGACTGGGACTACTTCGCTGACGCCCCCTACCCGCCGTCGCACAAGGCGCGCTCCTCGGCTCCGTTGGGTGTGAGTCGAGTGGCCACCATCGTCAAGAAGGTCCGTGCTGAAAGGGGCGCCGACTCCGTCGTCATGCTCGACAACGGCGACACCATTCAGGGCACCCCGCTGACCTACCTCTCGGCCAGGCAGCCTGAAAAACTCGGTCCCACCGAGGTCATGGCTCGGGCGTACAATCTCGTCGGCTACGACGCCGCCAACATCGGCAACCATGAGTTCAACTACGGACTCAAGGAGCTCAACCGTTACAAGAGTGACCTCAAGGCTCCCCTGCTGTGCGCCAACGTCATCGACCTCAAGACCGGCAAGCCGCTCACCCAGGGCACCCTCATGCTCACCAAGACCGTTGACGGCCGCCAGGTCAAGGTCGGCGTCGTCGCCGTCACGACCCCTGGATCGATGGTCTGGGACAAGGCGAATCTGACCGACAGGGTCGACATCGCCGATCCGGTGAAGACGGCTGCCACATATTCGGTCAAACTACGCAAGGACGGAGCCGACGTCATCGTCGTCCTCATCCACGCCGGGCTCTCTGAAGACCAAGCCACCCCGATCCACAAGGGTCTGCCGGAGAACGACGCCACCGTCCTGGCCAAGTCCGTTCCCGAGGTCGACGTCGTCGTCATCGGTCACACGCACCAGGACGACCCGGTCGAGATCGTCAATGGCGTCTCGGGTCACAAGGTCGTCATCACCCAGCCCGACTACTGGGCCCGTTCGGTGTCCCAGGTGACGATCCCGCTGGACTTCTCCACCGGCAAGGCCTGCGTGCTCCACGACCAGGTTGCCGTCAAGCCGCGCTACACCCGCGACGTCGAGGAGGACAAGGAGTTCGCGTCCGACGCCGAGTTGTACGCTGACCACCAAGCCACCGTCGAATACGTCAACTCGGTCGTCGCCACCTCGACGACGAAGCTCACGACCGAACGCTCGATGGTTGAGGACACCCCAATCCTCGACTTCATCGGCAAGGTCGAGGCCGACACCGTCGCCAAGGCCATCACGGGTGGCACATATGGCGGCATCCCGGTCATCGCCCAGGTGTCGCCATTCTCCCGTACCGCCGCCTTCCCGAAGGGTGACGTCAAGATCAAGGACATTGCCGGCCTGTACGTCTTCGACAACACGCTGGCGAGCATCCTCCTCACCGGTAAGCAGCTCAAGGACTACCTGGAGTACTCCGCAAAGTACTTCAAGCGGGTCAAGAAGGGCGCCACCGTCAACCCGGCTCCGGCCAGTGAGGGCGGCGACACCCAGGCTGACTACCAGGGCAAGCCGGTGTGGGACTACAACTACGACGTCGTCACGGGTGTCAAGTACTCCATCGACATCTCACAACCGATCGGCAAGCGCATCCTGGGTCTGTCATGGCAGGGCGAGCCGGTCACCGACGAGCAGAAGTTCGTCCTGGCCATCAACAACTACCGCGTGAGCGGTGGCGGCACTTACCCGCACGTCGCGCAAGCCCCGGTCGTCTGGAACGAGATCCTCGAGATCCGTCAGCTGCTCATCGACACCGCCTCGACGATGAAGAGCATCGACCCGAAGGACTTCTTCGATCTCAACTGGTTCATCACCACGACCGGACAGACCTGGCCGACCAGCGGTAAGCCGGGTAGCACGTCTGGCAAGGACGTGGACCCCGGTGAGGGGTCCCAGCCCAGTTCCGGCGATAGCCCCACCACTTTGCCGAGCACTGGCCTCTGATGAGACCACAACTGGGCCTCGGCCCGCCCAGGAGTGGCGGGCCGAGGCCCTTACTGTCCCCACGACGTGGAAGAGTGTGCTGTGGCACTGACACTGAAAGGACACAGCGCTGACAACCCACATCGTTCCACGGGATCCAAAGCATGGACTCCCGGCTCAGCTGACCAACCGACGTTGGCCGGCGAGGGTGCTGCGCCGTGCCAGTGTTGCTGGCCTCGTCTTCGCTCTGTTCGGCCTCTGGACGGCTCTTACACCATCTCTGGTTCCCCGGACCTGGTGGATGGTGGCCATCAACGTCTGGCTGTCGACCCTTCTCGCCTACGGTGTCGGCGGACTCATTGGGCGGATCTCTCGGTGGCTGGCCGAGATCACACGGTTGCAGGTGACGGTCTCGACGAATGCCGTACGTGGCATCCGGCGTAGTTGGTACGCCATCCTCGCCCTCATCTCGCTGTGGATGTTCGTGTGGTGCACACGCCAGCAGAAGATCGTCTCCGAGGCAGTTGGGTTACCTCGAAAGGTCTGGGTCGCACAGACCGTCGGCGTCTTCACCGGTCTCATCCTGTTCGCCGCGACCGTACTGCTCATCCGTCTCATCGCTCAGGGCATCCGAAGTCTGTACACCGGAGTGCACCGTTTCATCGCCCAGCCCGTGCTCGCGATTGTCGTCGTGGTGCTGAGCGTCTCTGTCCTGCTGTGGGCGACGAACAACGTCATTGTCAGGACGACGGCCAATGCCGTGGCCCACGTCATGGCTGAGACCAATGCGCAGACAGCGGCCGGACGGAAACCCCCGACGTCACCCCTTCGGTCTGGATCCCCCGCCTCACTTCAAACCTGGGACAGCTTGGGTCGGGAAGGCAAGGATGTCGTCGCCAACGGCCCTGATGCCTCCATGATCGAGAAGATCACCGGCCAGCCGGCCAAGGAGCCAATCCGCGTCTACGCCGGACTCAATTCCCGTCGCGACTACATTGCAGAAGCGAATGGCGTGCTCGCCGAGCTCATCCGTACTGACGCCTTCAATCGCAAGGTGCTCGTCGTCCAGAACGGCACCGGGTCGGGCTGGATCGAGGAGTGGTCGGTGTCGGCGGTGGAGTATCTGACCGGTGGCGACTGCGCAACGGCGACGATGCAGTACTCGTACCTGGGCAGTGTCGGGGCCTTCCTCCTGGACCGCGAATCGCCCAAAGAAGGCGCCCAGGCCCTGTTCAACGTCATCCATGACTACTGGGCCACCCTGGACCCGCACACTCGCCCGAAGCTCTACACGAGCGGGGTGTCGCTGGGGTCCTACGGTGGTCAGTCGGCCTTTACGTCCATTGACGAGATGATCTCCAAGGTGGACGGTGCGGTGTGGGTCGGGACGCCCGGGTTCACGCCGATCTGGAAGGGCTTGGAGGCGAACCGACGAGAGGGTTCCCCCGCCATCGTCCCCGTGATCGACAATGGCCGAATCGTGAGGTTCATGGGCAACCCGGGCGAGGTCCACCACGATCACTGGGGAGCCGCCTATCCCCCGTGGTCAGCGCACACGCGTATCGCCTATGTACAGCACCCGTCCGATCCGGTGACGTGGTGGTCCCCCGAGATGATCTGGTCAGAACCCGACTGGATGCGCGAGCGCGCTGGCAACGACGTCAATCCTCACATTCACTGGACCCCATGGTCGAGTTTCTGGCAGGTCACGGCCGACATGGCTTTGTCGACGACCCCGCCCGGCGGACACGGGCACAACTACCACAGCGAGCTCATCCCCGTGTGGTCGGCAGTCCTCGGCATTCATTGCGATCGTCACACCATGGATGCCATCGCGAAGGTGATCCCCGAGACGTCGGCTCCTGGGTGATCGCCGGCCCCTCTCGGCCAGGCGCGGAAGTCGTGTCTTGTGACCGGTGTCAGGAACAGGCGGCATGAGGCCAGTTGCCCCAGATGCAGGCCACGTCTTGCCCGGTCCCTTCCGTCCCACCCGGATGTGCGACGAGGCCCGTCCCCACGTGGGGACGGGCCTCGTCGAAAAGCTCAGATCACATCACTTGATGATCTTGGTGACACGACCGGCACCAACGGTGCGGCCACCCTCACGGATGGCGAACTTGAGCCGCTCCTCCATGGCGACCGGGTGGATCAGGTGGACAGTCATGTCAGTGTTGTCACCAGGCATGACCATCTCGGTGCCCTCGGGGAGCTCAACAGTGCCAGTCACGTCCGTGGTACGGAAGAAGAACTGGGGGCTGTAGTGCGAGAAGAATGGCTTGTGACGGCCACCCTCGTCCTTCTTCAGGACGTAAACCTGGCCCTCGAAGTCGGTGTGCGGAGTGGTGGAACCGGGCTTGCAGAGGACCATGCCGCGAACGACGTCCTCCTTCTTGGTGCCACGGAGCAGAACACCGACGTTCTCACCAGCGCGACCCTCGTCGAGGATCTTGCGGAACATCTCAACACCGGTGACGGTGGTCTTCTGGGTCTTCTCGTGGATACCGACAATCTCGACCTCCTCGCCGGGCTTGACGACGCCACGCTCAACACGACCGGTGACAACGGTGCCACGACCAGTGATGGTGAAGACGTCCTCGATCGGCATGAGGAAGGGCTTGTCGAGGTCTCGCTCGGGAGCCGGGATGTACTCGTCAACGGCGTCCATGAGGTCGAGGATGGACTGGGTCCACTTCTCGTCACCCTGGAGGGCCTGGAAGGCGGAGATGCGGACAACGGGACAGTTGTCACCGTCGAACTCCTGCGAGGTCAGCAGCTCGCGAACCTCCATCTCGACGAGCTCAATGAGCTCCTCGTCGTCAACCATGTCGCACTTGTTGAGGGCAACGACGATGGCCGGCACACCCACCTGGCGGGCGAGGAGGACGTGCTCGCGAGTCTGGGGCATCGGGCCGTCAGTGGCGGCAACCACGAGGATGGCGCCGTCCATCTGGGCAGCACCGGTGATCATGTTCTTGACGTAGTCAGCGTGACCGGGGCAGTCAACGTGAGCGTAGTGACGCTTCTCGGTCTGGTACTCGACGTGAGCGATCGAGATCGTGATGCCGCGCTGACGCTCCTCGGGAGCCTTGTCGATCTGGTCGAACGGCGACTCCTCGTTCAGCTCCGGGTACTTGTCGTGCAGCACCTTGGAGATCGCCGCGGTGAGGGTCGTCTTGCCGTGGTCGATGTGTCCGATGGTGCCGATGTTGCAGTGCGGCTTGGTCCGCTCGAACTTGGCCTTTGCCACTGGGGCTCCTTCTGGAATGTCGCCCGCTTGTGCACGGGACGCGTCATGTGGATATTCCTGGGAGGTTCCCAGGAACGTTTCTGGACGGGCCCCCGACCAGAGGTCAGGGAACTTGTCCTATCGTTCTACACCTGCCCGCGATAGTCAAACCCACGCGAGCACGTACGCAATTCTTCTCAACCACCCCCAGGATGACGGTACGTCGAGCCATGCAGGCCGACGCGCCGTCGGGAACCCTCAGTTGCCGTCCGGCCCATTCCACCGACCGATGTCAGCCTGAGGCGGGTTCGCCGCCGGTGGTGGATTACCCTGCCACCGTTGACCACTGGCGCCCGGCCAGCCAGGAGGATTCGGGCATCCCTGTTGACCAGGAGCACCACGCCCCAGGCGATGAGTGGGGCCAGCTTCCAGGTACTCGCCGCTGCCTTGAACTCACTGCTGTCGGAATCCTGCGGTTTCCAGATCTGTTCCTTGTGGCCATTCGCAGAACTGCCGTGGCTCAACGCAACCCTGTAGGCCGCGTTACCGGGAACGATGTCCAGCGAGGACACCTCTCCCTGAGGATCGACCGTCGTGGTCACGGCGCTGCTCTTGGTGTCGATGGCATCCTTCTTGCGCGTGCAGATGGCTGAACACGTCGGCTTCGCCGTCAGCTTCACCGGCACACCGAGACTGGGATGGTCGGAACTGCTGTCCGCGTCCATCGGATGAGCGTCGTCGGTTGTCAGCTTGATGTCGCTCGAACTATTCCCAGGGCCTGGGCCACCCTCTTGTTGAGGGTATTCACATCCGTAGGGTCGACGGTGATCTTCTTGACCTACGCATCGCGGCTTCCACTGTCGCGCAGTCTTTCTGGAAGGTGGCTAGAGGCAAAGTCCTCATTGCCCACCACGCCTTGAACGAGGGGGGTGTTGATCTTCTGGACGTCAGAGTGTGGATCCTCGTGCGAGGAGCCAACGGTCAGGGCACGCACCTTCGCGAGATAGTCGTCATAAGTGGAGAAGTCCAGTTCAAAGGTCGCCGTCATCGTCTTGCCACTGACATTGAGTCCCTTGAACGTCAGCTGCGAGGGAAGGTGCTTCTTGATGCTCTTCTCGATCCGATCAGGGCTGATGGCGAACACCTTCTTGGCTTCGTCCGTGTCGTCATTGGTATACGTCGCGGTCATCACCCGCGCTCCCGAGCCATCGTCCTTGACGCCCAACTTCGTAGTGACAACGGCACCGCACCCCGACAGCACAGAAGCGGCCATGGCACACAGCACAGCAATACCGCGGCGCAGCGCGGATGCCGTCGCCGATCCTTCCCGAATCATCCATTCTGACCTTCCCGTTGTCACATGGGCATCCATGACGGTGTCCCCGTCTGCCTCACATCACCACGATGGCGATCGGGTTCGCGACGGCGACCAGCGCACCGTGTCTGCACCTGATTTCGGTGAGGGCACTAATCTGTTTCCGCTCAGGTGATCGTCAGTCCGAAATGTGACGCCGCCGACGACAATTCGGCCCGGCACCGCAGATGCGGGACCGGGCCGAATTGTCAGTCAGTTACGACCGTGGGCTCACTTGCCCCCGTTGGCCTTGGCGATGATCTCATCAGCAACGGTGGACGGGCACTCGCCGTAGGAGTCGAACTCCATCGAGTAGGTAGCCTGCCCGGAGGTCTTCGAACGCAGATCACCGACGTATCCGAACATCTCGGACAGCGGGACCAAGGCGCGCACGACCTTGTTTCCGTGCTCCTCGACCATTTCCTGAATCTGGCCACGACGGGAGTTGAGGTCACCGATGACAGTACCGAGGTAGTCCTCGGGGGTGGTCACCTCGACGGCCATCAACGGCTCGAGCAGACCCGGGTTGGCCTTACGAGCAGCCTCCTTGAAGGCCATCGATCCGGCGATCTTGAAGGCCATCTCGGAGGAGTCGACCTCGTGGTAGGCGCCATCGAGCAGGGTGACCTTGACGTCCTCAACCGGGTAGCCGGCGAGAACACCGAACTGCATGGACTCCTGGATACCGGCGTCGACCGAGGGGATGTACTCCTTGGGGATGCGACCGCCAGTGACGGCATTGACGAACTCGTAGCCGAAGCCGGGCCTCTGAGGCTCGATCGCGATGATGACACGAGCGAACTGGCCAGAACCACCGGTCTGCTTCTTGTGTGTGTACTCGTACTTCTCGACCGGCTTGCGTAGGGTCTCGCGGTAGGCGACCTGCGGCTTGCCGATGTTGGCCTCGACGTGGAACTCACGCTTCATGCGGTCGATGAAGACGTCCAGGTGGAGCTCACCCATGCCGGCGACGATGGTCTGGCCGGTTTCCTCGTCGGTGTGGACGCGGAAGGTCGGATCCTCCTCGACGAGACGCTGAATGGCGTTCGACAGCTTCTCCTGGTCGGCCTTCGACTTCGGCTCGATGGCCTGTTCGATCACGGGGGCCGGGAAGGTCATTGACTCGAGGATGACCGGGTTGTTCGGGTCGCAGAGGGTCTCACCAGTGGTGGTGTCCTTCAGGCCCATGACGGCGCAGATCATGCCTGCGCCGATGCTCTCGATCTCTTCGCGCTTGTTGGCGTGCATCTGGTAGATCTTGCCGATGCGCTCCTTCTTGCCCTTGGTAGCATTGAGCACCTGACCACCAGCGTGCAGGACGCCGGAGTAGACGCGCACGAAGGTCAGCTTGCCCAGGTGCGGGTCGGAGGCAATCTTGAAGGCCAAGATCGACAGCGGCTCCTCGTCGGAGGGGCGCCGCTGGAGCTCGACGGACTCGTCACCGGGCTTGAAGCCGGAAATGGCCGGGACGTCGAGCGGGGACGGCAAGTAGTCGACGATGGCGTCGAGCAGCGGCTGCACACCCTTGTTCTTGAACGAGGTGCCACAGGTGACGGCGGTGAAGGCGGAAGCCAGCACACCGCGTCGAATGGCAGCCTTGAGCTGATCAACGGTCACCGAGTCCGGATCCTCGAGGTAGAGCTCCATGAACTCCTCGTCGTTCTCGGCGACGGTCTCGAGCATATCGGCGCGGGCGGCCTCGACCTCATCCTTCATGTCGGCCGGGATGTCCTCGGTCTCGTAGTGAGCGCCGAGCTCGGTCTCGCCACGCCAAGTCTTGGCATTCATCTCGACGAGGTCAACGATCCCCACGAACTTGTCCTCGGCACCGATCGGCAGCTGCAGCAGAACCGGAATGGCGTGCAGGCGGTCCTTGATGGTCTGCACGGCGTGATCGAAGTCGGCACCGGTGCGGTCAAGCTTGTTGACGTAGCAGATACGCGGCACGCCGTACTTGGCGGCCTGACGCCACACGGTCATCGACTGCGGCTCGACACCGGCCACACCGTCGAAGACGGCGACGGCACCGTCGAGAACACGCAGGGAACGCTCCACCTCGACGGTGAAGTCCACGTGTCCGGGGGTGTCGATGATGTTGATCTGGGTGTCGTGCCAGAAGGTGGTGGTGGCAGCCGACGTGATGGTGATACCACGCTCCTGCTCCTGCTCCATCCAGTCCATGGTGGCGTTGCCCTCGTGGGTCTCACCAATCTTGTAGGACTTACCGGTGTAGTAGAGGATGCGCTCAGTCGTCGTCGTCTTGCCGGCATCGATGTGGGCCATGATGCCGATGTTGCGAACCTTGCTCAGGTCAATTTTGGCCACTGTTCTTGACCTCGAATCTTGGAGTTAGTGGTCTTCGTATGATGCTCGACGCAGATGAACCTGCGGTGAACCGCGAGGTTTTCTGGGCTGGACGTGATGGTGCCCCCTTCCTGACAGGAAGGGGGCCCGACAATTACCAGCGGTAGTGGGCGAAGGCGCGGTTGGCCTCAGCCATCTTGTGGGTGTCCTCACGGCGCTTCACGGAAGCACCGAGACCGTTGGAGGCGTCAAGGATCTCGTTCATGAGACGCTCAGCCATGGTCTTTTCACGACGCTCACGGGAGAAGGCCACCAGCCAACGCAAGGCCAAGGTGGTCTGGCGAGCGGGCTTGACCTCGACCGGCACCTGGTAGGTGGCACCGCCGACGCGACGGGACTTCACCTCCAAGGAGGGCTTGATGTTGTCGAGCGCGCGCTTGAGGGTCTGCACCGGATCCGTGTTGGTCTTGGCGCGGCAACCCTCAAGGGCGGTGTAAACGATGTTCTGGGCGACAGTCTTCTTGCCGTCGAGAAGGATCTTGCTCACGAGTTGGGAGACGAGAGGAGATCCGTAGACGGGATCGACCATCACTGGACGCTTCGGCGCGGGTCCCTTACGAGGCATGGATCACTTCTCCTTCTTGGCACCGTAGCGGCTACGGGCCTGCTTGCGGCCCTTGACACCCTGGGTGTCGAGGGAGCCGCGGACGATCTTGTAACGCACACCCGGGAGGTCCTTCACACGACCGCCACGCACGAGCACCATCGAGTGCTCCTGGAGGTTGTGTCCGACACCGGGGATGTAGGCCGTGACCTCGATGCCCGACGACAGGCGCACACGGGCAACCTTTCGCAGAGCCGAGTTCGGCTTCTTCGGCGTCGTGGTGTACACGCGGGTGCACACGCCACGACGCTGCGGCGAGCCCTTGAGGGCAGGCGTCTTGTTCTTGCTGATCTTGTCAGTGCGGCCCTTGCGGACCAGCTGCTGGATTGTAGGCACCGGCTGGTATCTCTTTCCGTCTGGTGGGTTCGGAATTCCCTGGCTTCGCACTTCTCCATCGCTGCGTCGGGATCACCGCTGCCCCTCGCTGCAGATTGGAAGTGCCGTGCGAACTCCGCACGGGCGGACCTTCTCGCAGCAACTCGAGTGGTCGTGTGTCGCCATGCCAGGGCACGCACAAGTGCCCGGTTGATCCGGACACGCGCTAACAGCGTATCCCCCGGGTTGCAGAGGGTCAAACTCGCCGTCGCTGCGACGAGGTGCGTCGAAAAGGCATCGCGACAGTCCCGTGGAGCTCAACTCCACGGGTCACCGTCAGCTGTTCCTCAGACGCCCGTACGAGGAAGCGCCACCGGACGGGAGGCAGGAGCACCCATGTCACCCGCAGCCAGGAAGTTGCCATGGCTCTTGCCGTTGACCTGCCCCTTGATCGTTCCGTTGACGTGAATGTCACCCGAGGCGTGCAGGGAGGGGAACACGATCGGCGGGATGCTCACCACCCCACCTTCAATCTTCGGCAGGACGATGGGCCGCCCACTGACATCGGGAAGGGTGATGGTGCCACCGTTGATGTCGGGGAGGGTGATCGTCCCACCCTTGATGGTCGGCAGTACGATGGGGCCGGCACTGATGTTCGGAAGGTGGATGGTGCCGCCGTGAACCTCCGGGGGCACGATAACGCGACGGTGAGGCGACCGGCTGACGCCGACACTCACATGCACCGATGCACGATGAGTCGGGCGGGCGTCTGCAGTCGCTCGGGACGTCGGAGTGGGAACGGGTGCGCTCTGCGCATGAGCACTGGTGGCGGCCGACACGGCGCCAGCCATTCCCAGACACGCCACGACGGCACCTGCGACAACTGCGCGCTTCATTCCTTCATCCCCTAACGATACCAGCGGTATTCATACTCGGACAAGTTTACGACACGGGTGGGACAGCCAACAATTCGGCAACGTCCCTGGCCTTGAGAACAGGGGCGAGTCCAGCGCCCACGATGGACACGGGGCTCATACTTCTTGGTGCTTGCCTCACTCCTTGGTACTTGCGTCGCGGATCAAGGACGCCACCAGCTCGTCATACCGACCAGGGGCACTCCACCCTTTTCAGCCCCGACGACACACCCGAGACGACGAGAGCGGGGCGACACCGTTTTCGGCACCGCCCCGCTCCCAAGGGTCAGTCAGATCAGGCCATCGGACCCAGGTCCAAGTCGTCCAACGGAACAGCCGCACCCGACCCCGAACCGAAGTCGTAGTCGAACGGGTCGTAGTTCATCGTGAACGCAGCAGCCTTGGCCTCCGCGGTCGGCTCCACCCGCATGTTGCGGTACACCTCCAGGCCGGTACCAGCCGGGATGAGCTTACCGAGGATGACGTTCTCCTTGAGGCCGACCAAGGTGTCCGTCTTGCCGTTGATGGCGGCATCAGTGAGCACCTTCGTTGTCTCCTGGAAGGAGGCGGCCGACAGCCAGGACTCGGTGGCCAGCGAAGCCTTCGTGATGCCCATGAGCACCGGACGGCCCTCCGCAGGGCGACCGCCCTCGGCAACAGCCTTACGGTTGGCGTTCTCGTAGGAGTTACGATCCACCAACTCACCCGGCATCATCTGGGTGTCACCGGACTCGATGACGGTGATGCGGCGAAGCATCTGGCGAATGACGATCTCGATGTGCTTCTCGTGGATGCCAGCACCCTGGGTGTTGTAGACCTTCTGGACCTCCTTGACGAGGTACTCCTGCACCCGGCGCACACCGGAGATGCGCAGGACGTCCTGCGGGTCGGCGGTACCACCCATGAGCTGCTCGCCGGCGGCCACCCGCACGCCGTCACGAATGACACGGTGGGTGCCGTCGAGGTCGAACTCGAGACGGGCACGACGCGGTAGCACGTACTCCACGTCCTCCTCGCCGTCGTCACGCACCAGGATGAGCTTACGACGGGTGTCGGACTCATCGATGCGGATGACACCAGCGGCCTCGGCCAGTGGCGACTTGCCCTTCGGGCTACGGGCCTCGAAGAGCTCGACGACACGGGGAAGACCCTGGGTGATGTCATCACCGGCGACACCACCGGTGTGGAAGGTACGCATCGTCAGCTGGGTGCCGGGCTCACCGATCGACTGGGCCGCAATGATGCCCACGGCCTCGCCGACGTCAACCAGGTGACCGGTCGACAGCGAACGTCCGTAGCACCGGGCGCAGCAGCCCTGGGCTGCAGTGCAGGTGAGTACCGACCGCACCTTGATCTGCGAGATGCCGGCGGCGATGAGCTTGGACATCTCCTCGTCGCCGAGATCGGAGTTGGCTTCCACCACGACATTGCCATTGGCGTCGACGGCGTCGGCAGCCAGACAGCGGGCGTACACCGCAGTGTCCAGCCCCTCGGCACGCACCAGGTTGCCGTTGCCGTCATCGACAGCGATGGTCTTGGGCATGCCCCGGGAGGTGCCACAGTCCTCCTCGCGGACGATGACGTCCTGGGACACGTCGACCAGCCGACGAGTCAGGTAACCGGAGTCAGCGGTACGCAGAGCGGTGTCGGCCTGTCCCTTGCGACCACCGTGAGTGGAGATGAAGTACTCCAGAACCGTCAGGCCCTCGCGGAAGTTCGACTTGATCGGGCGAGGAATGATGTCGCCCTTCGGGTCAGCCACCAGGCCACGCATAGCAGCGATCTGACGCATCTGGGTCATGGAACCTCGGGCGCCCGAGTCGACCATCATGTGAATCGGGTTGGTCTGGGTGAAATTGGCCTCCATGGCAGCGGTCAGCTCGGCAGTGGCCTCGGTCCAGATCTGGATGAGGTCCTGACGACGCTCCTCCTCGGTCACGGCGCCGCGATCGTACTCACGGTCGACCTTGGCGGCGCGAGCCTCGTACCCGGCCAGGATCTCCGGCTTGGTCGGCGGGGTCTGGACGTCACCGATGGAGACGGTCACGCCGGACAGCGAACCCCACTTGTAACCGATGTTCTTGAGGTTGTCGAGAACGTGGGCCACCTCGAGCTGGGTCATCCGCTCGCTGAGGTCGTTGACAATCTTGCCAATCTGCTTCTTGCCGACGAGGTAGTCGACGTAGGGGTAGTCGTCCGGCAGCACCTCGTTGAACAGAGCTTGTCCCAGGGTGGTGTCGAGGATGACGGAGCCGTCAGCGCGAACCGTCTCGCCGTGCGGCGGCACGACATCCTTGAGACGCAGCTTGATCTTGGCACCAACCTCGAGCTCCCCGAGATCATGGGCCATGATCGCCTCGGCCAGCGAGGAGAAGGCACGTCCCTCACCCTTGAGGCCGTCAAGGGCCATCGTCAGGTAGTAGGCACCGATGATCATCTCGTGCGAGGGCAGAGCGACCGGGCGACCGTCAGCGGGCTTGAGGATGTTGTTCGTCGACAGCATCAGGACTCGGGCCTCGGCCTGGGCCTCGGGGCTCAGAGGCAGGTGCACGGCCATCTGGTCACCGTCGAAGTCAGCGTTGAAGGCCGAGCAGACGAGCGGGTGAAGCTGGATGGCCTTGCCCTCGATGAGCTGGGGCTCGAAGGCCTGGATACCCAGACGGTGCAGGGTAGGCGCACGGTTCAGCAGAACCGGGTGCTCCTTGATGACCTCCTCGAGGACGTCCCACACCACCGGACGCTGACGCTCGACCATGCGTTTGGCGGACTTGACGTTCTGGGCGTGCTCGAGGTCGGCCAGACGCTTCATGACGAAGGGCTTGAACAGCTCCAGGGCCATGGTCTTGGGCAGACCACACTGATGCATCTTGAGCTGCGGGCCGACGACGATGACGGAACGGCCGGAGTAGTCGACGCGCTTACCGAGCAGGTTCTGACGGAAACGTCCCTGCTTACCCTTGAGCATGTCGGACAGCGACTTGAGCGGACGGTTGCCAGGGCCGCTCACCGGGCGTCCACGGCGGCCGTTGTCGAACAGGGAGTCGACGGCCTCCTGGAGCATGCGCTTCTCGTTGTTGACGATGATCTCCGGGGCACCGAGGTCAACCAGCCTCTTGAGGCGGTTGTTTCGGTTGATGACGCGACGGTAGAGGTCGTTGAGGTCCGAGGTGGCGAAGCGGCCACCGTCGAGCTGCACCATCGGGCGCAGGTCCGGCGGGATGACCGGGACGCAGTCCAGCACCATGCCCTCCGGCGAGTTGCCGGAGTCGAGGAAGGCCTGCACGACCTTGAGGCGCTTGAGGGCACGGGTCTTCTTCTGGCCCCGGCCAGTCTTGATGATGTCGCGCAACTTCTCGGACTCACCAGCCAGGTCGAAGTCACCCAGACGACGCTTGATCGCCTCGGCACCCATCGAACCCTCGAAGTACTTGCCGAAGCGCGACTTCATCTCGCGGTAGAGAATCTCGTCGCCCTCGAGGTCCTGGACCTTGAGGTTCTTGAAGCGGTCCCACACGGCGTCCAGGCGATCGATCTGACGCTGGGCGCGGGTCTCGATGTGCTTGAGCTCCTTCTCGGCGCCGTCCTTGACCTTGCGACGAACGTCAGCCTTGGCCCCGTCAGCCTCGAGCTGGGCCATGTCCTCCTCGAGCTTGACCCGGCGGGCCTCGAGCTCGGAGTCACGGCGCTGCTCCAGGCGCGAGCGCTCGGTCTGCACCTTGGCCTCCAGAGAAGGAAGGTCGCGGTGGCGGGCCTCCTCATCGACGGCGGTGATCATGTACGCCGCGAAGTAGATGACCTTCTCGAGGTCCTTGGGCGCAACGTCGAGCAAGTACCCCAGCCGGGAGGGAACCCCCTTGAAGTACCAGATATGGGTCACCGGGGCCACGAGCTCGATGTGTCCCATGCGCTCACGACGCACGTTGGAACGGGTCACCTCGACGCCACAGCGCTCACAGATGATGCCCTTGAAGCGAACGCGCTTGTACTTGCCGCAGTAACACTCCCAGTCGCGGGTCGGGCCGAAGATCTTCTCACAGAACAGGCCGTCACGCTCGGGTTTGAGGGTGCGGTAGTTGATGGTCTCGGGCTTCTTGACCTCGCCGTGGCTCCACGTACGGATCTGGTCGGCCGTGGCCAGGCCGATCTGCAACCGGTCGTAGTAGTTGGTGTCCAGCACTATTGTTCTCTTTCCCCCACATGAGTGAGTGGTGGCCCCTCCTCGTCAGGAGGGGTTCCAGTCGGGGTGTCTGTGTGGGGCGGGTTGTCCGGGCCCGTCCCCACCCCCGTCAAGCGGACTGTGTTCAGGGGGCCGGGACAGCATCGTCGTCCCGGCTCAGTGGGCAGGTCAGTCGGCCATGGCGTTGTCGGCGCCGGGACGACGCCCGATGTCGATGCCCAGACCGGACCGGGTGTCATCATCG
This sequence comes from Cutibacterium nasicola, assembly GCF_051303185.1. Classification (GTDB taxonomy): domain Bacteria; phylum Actinomycetota; class Actinomycetes; order Propionibacteriales; family Propionibacteriaceae; genus Cutibacterium. The sequence goes on from NZ_JBPPGE010000004.1 coordinate 297,177, forward strand.
GAAGTGCGCAGGTCGATCTCCTGGCCCTCCGAGTTGAGCACCTCCACGTTCAGACAGAGCGACTTCATCTCCTTGACGAGCACCTTGAACGACTCGGGGATACCCGGCTCAGGGATGTTCTCGCCCTTGACGATCGCCTCATAGACCTTGACACGGCCCGGAACGTCATCGGACTTGATGGTGAGCAGCTCCTGCAGCGCCCAGGCGGCACCGTAGGCCTCCATGGCCCACACCTCCATCTCGCCGAATCGCTGACCACCGAACTGAGCCTTACCGCCAAGGGGCTGCTGGGTGATCATCGAGTACGGCCCGGTGGAACGAGCGTGGATCTTGTCGTCGACCAGGTGGTGCAGCTTGAGCATGTACATGTAGCCGACACCCACCTTGGACGGGAAGGGCTCTCCGGTACGGCCGTCGAAGAGGGTGGCCTTGCCGTCGACGTCGACGAGCATGTCGCCGTCACGAGTCGGATGACCGTACTGCAGCAGACCGGTGATCTCCTCCTCGGTGGCGCCGTCGAATACCGGGGTGGCCAGACGCGACTCCTCGGGGACGTCGATGAGGCCGACCTCGCGCAGACGTTCGGCCCAGTCACCCTCGGCCTGGGTGATGTCCCAGCCGGAGTGAGCGATCCAGCCCAGGTGCATCTCGAGCACCTGACCGACGTTCATTCGCGATGGCACACCCAGGGGGTTGAGGATGATGTCAACCGGGGTGCCGTCAGGCAGGAACGGCATGTCCTCGACGGGCAGGATCTTCGAGATGACGCCCTTGTTGCCGTGGCGTCCGGCCAGCTTGTCACCGATGGAGATCTTGCGCTTCTGAGCGACGTAGACGCGAACCATCTGGTTGACGCCGGGGGCCAGCTCGTCACCGTTCTCGGCATCGAAGACGCGCACGCCGATGACGGTGCCCTCCTCGCCGTGGGGAACCTTGAGGGAGGTGTCGCGGACCTCGCGGGCCTTCTCACCGAAGATGGCGCGCAACAGACGCTCCTCAGGAGTCAGCTCAGTCTCGCCCTTCGGTGTGACCTTGCCGACCAGGATGTCGCCGGTGCCGACCTCGGCGCCGATGCGCACGATGCCGTTCTCGTCCAGGTTCGCCAGCATGTCCTCCGAGACATTCGGGATGTCCCGGGTGAGCTCCTCGGCACCCAGCTTGGTGTCGCGGGCGTCGACCTCGTGCTCCTCGATGTGGATCGAGGTGAGGACGTCGTCGGAAACGATGCGCTGGGACAAGATGATGGCGTCCTCGTAGTTGAGGCCCTGCCACGGCATGAAGGCAGCGAGCATGTTGCGGCCCAGCGCCAATTCGCCCTTGTCGGTGGATGGGCCGTCAGCCAGCGGGGTACCGACCTCAACGCGCTGGCCCACCTTGACCAGCGGACGCTGGTTGATGCAAGTACCGGCGTTGGAGCGGCGGAACTTCTCCAGCTTGTAGGTCTGGTAGGTGCCGTCGTCACAGGCGATGTCGATGAGGTCAGCGCTCACCGACAGGACCGAACCGGCCTTCTCGGCGAGGGTGACGTCGCCGACGTCAACCGCACAGCGGTACTCCATACCGGTTCCGACGAACGGAGCCTCGGTGCGCACCAGCGGCACGGCCTGACGCTGCATGTTGGCGCCCATGAGGGCTCGGGACGCATCGTCGTGCTCAAGGAACGGGATGAGGGCCGACGCCACCGACACCATCTGGCGCGGGGAGACGTCCATGTAGTCGACCTCGGAGTTCGGGACCTCATCGGCCTCGCCGTGACGTTGACGCACCAGGACGCGGTCGTTGACGAAGTGGCCCTTGTCGTCGACCTTGGCGTTGGCCTGGGCGATGACGTGACGATCCTCCTCGTCAGCGGTCAGATAGACGACCTCGTCGGTGACCTGACCGTTGATGACCTTGCGGTACGGGGTCTCGATGAAGCCGAAAGCATTGACGCGGGCGAAGGAGGCCAGCGAACCAATGAGACCGATGTTCGGACCCTCAGGGGTCTCGATCGGGCACATACGACCGTAGTGCGACGGGTGAACGTCTCGAACCTCCATGCCGGCGCGGTCACGGGACAGACCACCGGGGCCCAGGGCCGACAGACGGCGCTTGTGGGTCATCTCAGCCAGCGGGTTGTTCTGATCCATGAACTGCGACAGCTGGGAGGTTCCGAAGAACTCCTTGATCGCGGCCGTCACCGGACGGATGTTGATCAGGGTCTGCGGGGTGATGGCCTCAATGTCCTGGGTGGTCATGCGATCACGCACGACGCGCTCCATACGGCCGAGGCCGGTACGGAGCTGGTTCTGGATGAGCTCGCCGACGGTGCGCAGACGACGGTTGCCGAAGTGGTCGATGTCGTCGGGCTCGACGACGATGTCATCGCGTCCCTCGCGCGGCAGGGTCTCGGTACCCTCGTGCAGGGCGCACACGAAGTGAATGGTGGCGACGATGTCGTCGATCGTCAGCACCTGCTGGTCGAACGGCAACGACAGGCCGAGCTTCTTGTTGATCTTGTAGCGACCGACCTTGGCCAAGTCGTATCGCTTCGGGTTGAAGTAGTAGTTCTCCAGCAACTGCTGGGCGGCGTCGCGCGACGGCGGCTCACCAGGACGCAGCTTCTTGTAGATGTCCAGGAGGGCCTGGTCCTGGGTTTCGACACCGTGATCCTTCTCGAGGGTCTGACGGATCGACTCGTGGTCGCCGAACTCCTCAAGGATACGATCAGCGGTCCAGCCGAGGGCCTTGAGGAAGACGGTGACATTCTGCTTGCGCTTGCGGTCCAGACGGACGCCGACGGTGTCACGCTTGTCGATCTCGAACTCGAGCCAGGCGCCACGCGACGGGATCACCTTGCAGGTGAAGATGTCCTTGTCGGAAGTCTTGTCCGCGGACTTCTCGAAGTAGACGCCCGGGGAACGCACGAGCTGGGAGACGACGACACGCTCGGTGCCGTTGATGATGAAGGTGCCCTTCGAGGTCATGAGCGGGAAATCACCGATGAAGACCGTCTGGGACTTGATCTCCTCGGTCTCGTTGTTCATGAACTCCGCGGTCACGAACAGCGGGGCCGCATAGGTGGCATCCCGATCCTTGCACTCATCAACGCTGTGCTTGGGATCCTCGAAACGGTGGTCGCGGAAAGACAGGGACATCGTCTGGGAGTAGTCCTCGATCGGGGAGATCTCCTCGAAGATCTCCTCGAGGCCGGACTTGGTGTTGGTGTCGGTTCGCCCCTCTGCTAGGGCGGCGTCCACATGGGACTGCCATATCTCGTTGCCAACGAGCCAGTTGAACGACTCAACCTGCAGGTCGAGAAGGTTGGGAACCTCCAACGGCTCGTGAATCTTGGCGAATGAGATTCGTCCCGACTGGGGCGAAATGGCGTTGGTGTTCTTCGACGCAGTGCGCGTGGCGGCCAATGTGCGGTCCTTCCGAGAACTCCTACAACCGACCCGTCGGCCGGCCTGGGGGCATGACAAACCGCCCATGTCAAGCATGGGCGATCGCTGGCTATGGTGCAAGGAAAAACTATATGTCAACGTTGACGGGTCATGCAAATCGGCGTCAGTAGCGCATCCAAACTGTGCCCGATAGCGGCCACGGACGCAACCCGACTCGCCAAACGGCCTCGTTCAGGGGTCGGTGGACACGTCTGCCACTCCCCCCACAACGCCGAAGACCTGCGTCACCCATGGGTGACGCAGGTCTTCGGCCTGTTGGAACAGTCGCTACGCGAGGACTGTCACTTGAGGGTGACGGTGGCGCCGGCGGCCTCGAGAGCCTCCTTGGCCTTCTCGGCGTCTTCCTTCTTGGCCTTCTCGAGGACGGGCTTCGGAGCGCCCTCGACGAGGTCCTTGGCGTCCTTCAGACCCAGGCTGGTGAGGCCACGGACCTCCTTGATGACCTGGATCTTCTTGTCGCCGGCCGACTCGAGGATGACGTCGAACTCGTCCTTCTCGTCCTCAGCGGCAACGGCCTCGCCACCGGCAGCCGGAGCACCGGCAGCAGCGGCGACAGCCACGGGGGCGGCAGCGGAGACGTCGAAGGTCTCCTCGAACTGCTTCACGAACTCGGAGAGCTCGATGAGGGTCATCTCCTTGAAAGCGTCAAGGAGCTCTTCGTTGCTGAGCTTCGCCATGATGGGCGTCCTTTCACTCGTTGGTGTTGTCCTGGGCGGCGGACGCCTCAGGGGTCTCGGTTGTCTTGGGCTCCTGGTCGGAAGCCTCTCCAGCTCCACCGATCACGGACGGATCAGCAGCAGCCTTCTCCTGCAGGGCGCCGAGGCCGCGGGCGGCCTTGGACGGCAGGGCGTTGAAGACCACAGCGGCCTTCGTGAGGTTGGCCTTGAGGCCACCGGCGAGCTTGGCGAGGAGGACCTCACGGGACTCGAGATCGGCAAGCTTCTTGACCTGGTCGGCGTCGAGGACGTTGCCGTCCATCACGCCGCCCTTGATGACCAGGAGCGGGTTGTCCTTTGCGAAGTTCTTCAGACCCTTGGCCACGGAGGCCACGTCACCGTTGATGAAGGCGAGGGCGGTGGGGCCGACGAGCTGGTCGTCGAGTCCCTCGATACCCGCCTCCTTGGCGGCGATGCGGGTGAGGGTGTTCTTCGCAACGGCGTAGGTGGCGTCACTCCCCAGTGAACGGCGCAGATCCTTGAGCGCCGACACGGAGAGACCGCGGTACTCGGTCAGCACGGTGGCGTCGGCCGAGGAGAACTTCTCCTTCAGCTCAGCGACCGCGGCGACCTTGTCAGGCCTAGCCATTGGGTCTCCTTCCCACTTCTCGTACGTCACACTGGCAGATGAACTGCCAACGTCGAAGCCGTAGGGAGGACAAACAGAAAAACCCCGGTGCACAGGCGCACGACGGGGCAACAAGGTCATCTCGACGTTCACCTGCGCGGGCCATCCATCGCTCCGGATGCTTGGCGGAAATTCCGACCAGCGGTCTACGGCAACGACAAAAGCATAACCGACCGAGGACGGTGAACCAAATTGGGCGGGAGCGCCACTGCTGACTCACGCAACGGCCCCCGTAGCACCAGAGCGCTACGGGGGGCCGTTGCGTGAGTACGTTGGTCACTCAGCGACGCGAACGGAGGCAGGATCAATCTGCACGCCCGGACCCATCGTCGAGGAGACGGTCACCTTGCGCAGGTAACGACCCTTGGCGGCGTTCGGCTTGAGACGCAGGATCTCGTCGAGAGCGGCGTAGTAGTTCTCAGTCAGCTTGTCCGGCCCGAAGGACACCTTTCCGATGAGGAAGTGGAGGTTGGCGTAGCGATCGGTGCGGAACTCGATCTTGCCGCCCTTGATGTCGGCGACGGCCTTGGCGACGTCCATGGTGACGGTGCCGGTCTTGGGGTTCGGCATCAGGCCACGGGGACCGAGGACGCGGCCCAGACGACCGACCTTGCCCATCATGTCCGGGGTGGCGACCACGGAGTCGAAGTCCAGGTATCCGCCCTGAACCTTGGCGATGAGGTCGTCGTCACCGACCTCATCGGCGCCCGCGGCGCGGGCGGCCTCGGCCTTCTCACCGGTGGCGAAGACGAGGACCCGTGCCGTCTTGCCAGTGCCGTTGGGAAGGTTGACGGTACCGCGGACCAGCTGGTCAGCCTTCTTGGGGTCGACGCCGAGACGAACAGCCACATCGACGGTCTCGTCGAACTTGGCCGATGCGCCCGATGACACCAGGCTCAGAGCCTCCTCCGGGGAGTAGAGCTGGTCGACGTTCACCTTCTCGGCGGCTGCGCGGTATGCCTTGCTGCGCTTCATATCTGGTTCCTTTCACCAGGTGTGGTGAGGGCAGCGCGTGCCCCTCCACAAAAACTGTCTGTGGGTTGTGGGTCTCAGGCCTCGACATCGACGCCCATGGAGCGGGCAGTGCCGGCCACGATCTTCATGGCGGCCTCGACATCGTTGGCATTGAGGTCAGGCATCTTGGTCTCGGCGATCTCGCGGACCTGATCCTTGGTGATCCTGCCGACCTTGTGGGTCAGCGGGTTCTCGGTGCCCTTCTTGATTCCGGCAGCCTTCTTGATGAGCTCGGCAGCAGGCGGGGTCTTGAGGACGAAGCTGAAGGTGCGGTCCTCGTAGATGGTGATCTCGACCGGGACGACGTTTCCGCGCTGTCCCTCGGTCTGAGCGTTGTAGGCCTTGCAGAACTCCATGATGTTGACACCATGGGGACCAAGAGCGGTGCCGACTGGCGGGGCCGGGGTGGCCTGTCCAGCCTGGAGAGCGACCTTGACGAGAGCCGCTACCTTCTTCTTAGCAGGCATTGATGGGTCCTTCTTTCGGTGGTGACGGCACCGGTTGATGCCGTCAGTGCGAGTCCGGGCGTGACGAGCGTCCGGAGACAGACGCACCGACCCAGTCTAAGCGACTCGGCCGGTGCGTCCAAAATGAGGATCAGACACAATGTTGGGTCAGATTTTTTCGATCTGGTTGAACTCCAGGTCCACCGGGGTGGAACGTCCGAGGATCTCGACCAAGGCCTTGACGCGCTGGTTGTTGGTGTTGATCTCGGTGATCTGAGCCGGAACGCCGGCGAAGGGACCATCGGTGATCTGCACCGACTCGCCGACCTCGTAATCGGCAACCTCGACCTTCGGCCTGGCCTTGGGCGAGGGAGCCTTGTCGGCGTTGTCATGGGCGACCTTGGCGACAACCGACGGCGTCAGCATCTTGACGACCTCGTCGAAGGTCAGCGGGATCGGGGTGGCCGACTGACCGACGAACCCGGTCACCGACGGGGTGTGGCGCACGATGCCCCACGAGTCGTCGGTCAGGTCCATGCGCACCAGCACATACCCGGGCAGGTACACCCTGGTGATCGTCCGGCGCGTGCCGTTACGAATCTCAACGACCTCCTCGGTGGGAACGACCGTCTCGAAGATGTAGTCCTCCATGTTGAAGTTCTGCACGCGAGCGTCAAGGTTCTGCTTCACCTTGTTCTCCATGCCGGAGTAGGTGTGCAGCACGTACCACTCACCGAACTTCGAGGACAGCTCGTCGCGCAGTTCCTCGATGGCGGCGTCAACGGCATCCTGGTTGCCGGCGCTGGCCAACTCGTCCTCGTCGGGCTCGTCCTGGTCGTCGGCCGCCTGGCCGATACCGAGGTTACGGGCGATGTCGTCGTCCGAGGTGTCCTCGGCCTTGTCGTCACCGAAGTCGAGGTTGATCTCGGGCTCCTTGGCGGAGTCCTCCTCGCCGAGGTCTCCGAGGTCGATCTCGACCTCGTCGTCCTTCTTCTCGGTCTCGTCGGGGGTCAACGCGTCGAGGTTGATCTCGACGTCGTCGTTCTCGCTGAAATGGGGGCTGTCAGTCACAGGTCAATTCTCCAATGTGATCGTCAGTTGCCAAAAAGTTTGATGATGATCCATCCGAAGAGGACGTCCAGGCCACTGACGTAAGCGATGATGAGCAGAACGAAGACGAGAACGACGAGGAAGTACTGACCCAGCTCGTCACCGGTGGGCCACTTGACCTTGCGCAGCTCAGCAACCGACTGCCTGGTGAAGGTCACCGGGCCAGTACGCTTGCTGCCCTGCTCGGCAGGCTTCTGCTTGCTGCTCTGCTTGCGGACCGGAGCCTTGGTCAACTCGCGCTTCGGCTCGGAGCCAGCGGACTTGGCGGCAGAAGCGGACACGGGCTCCTCATCGGCGTCGTCAGCCTTCCTGACGCCCTTGCGCACCGGCTTGCCATGACGGGCGGGCCTCCCGACGGCGTCCTTCTTGCGGACAGGGCGGCTGGACCGAGCGGAGGCGGCAACCTTCTCAGCTTCCTCGAGCTGCTCAGGATCGTCAACGACCATGTCTTCGGGGTCGGCCTTGTCAGGAGTCTTGTCGACGACATCGTCAGGAGTCGTCAACTCCTCGGCCTCGGGATCAACGACGTCGTACTCCTCAGTCTCCGGAAGGTTGCGGGATGCGAGATCCTCTCCCCTCAAGGACAGCTCGCCCTCGACGGAAGGATCTTCTCCGCCACTGGGGTTTCGCTTCTCGTCGGTCACGCTGTTCCTTCGGGTCCTGTCTGACGGTTGGTGCCGTGGATCAGGATTTCGCCACGGCTGCGCACCAGGGATACGCCCCGCACATGCGTCTCGCAGGGCACGAGGGACTTGAACCCCCAACCTGCGGTTTTGGAGACCGCTGCTCTGCCAATTGAGCTAGTGCCCTTCGGCGCTGCCTGGGTGGTAACGCCAGCACAGGGAGTATAGGAGAGAATCCGGTCTCACGTCGAATCAGACTCGCAGGCCCTTTCCGGCACTCCCTGGCAACCATCCATCACGCAGGATGCTTGGCCGCGTACTGGTCCATGGTGTCAGTCCGCATCGCTTGCGCCAACTCCTGCATACCAGCCTCGTCGACGATGTCGTACTGCTGCCCGTCCTTTGACTTGCCGTAACCCTTGATCGGGGCCTGCACGGAGACGATGCCAGCCCCGGAGTCGAACTTGAGGCTGGTGGCCAGCTTGCGCACCTCCTTGTTGGTGAGCGCATCGTCGACCGTCATCGTCGAGCCGACGTCGGAGACCACCTGGGAGAACTTCTTCGGGTTCGTCAGCGTGTCCATCGAAAAGATCTTGTCGATCATCGCGGTGAGGACGGCGCGCTCGTTCGCTGCACGGTCCACGTCACCATGTGTGAGACTCTTGCGTTCGTGGACGTAGGCAAAGGCCGCGTCGCCCTCAAGGGTGACGCTGCCCTTGTCGAAGTGGTGACCGAGGCTGTCAAATTCCTGCGAGTTGTAGACCTGGATGCCGCCGAGGTCCCTGCTGAGCTGTTTGAACCCATTGAAGTCGATGACGACGCCGTGGTCCATCTTGACGTTCGTCAGCTCCTCCAACACCTTGATCGTCAGAGGCACCCCACCCCACGAGTAGGCAGCGTTGATCTTGGCCTTGGAATCCTTCTTGACGACGTCATTGGCCGGGATCGTCACCCACATGTCACGCAGGAAGCTGACGAGGTACAGCTTCTCGCGATTGGCGGGAAGATAGGCAACCATGAGGGTGTCGGAACGGCCACGATCCCAGCCGCGGGAGTCTGAGCCCACGAGGACGAACGTCCGCGCACCGGTCTCGACCGAGGGCGGACGGGTGCCCTGCACGGCCACCGGAGCCCGGTTGAGGTTGTTCATGCCGGCATTGATCGACCGCAGGTAGTAGGCGATGATGCCGACGACGGCGAGCAGCAACGCCAGGACGATGGCGAGGAAGACCTTCGGCCAACGACGCTTGCGCTTGGCCTCGGTTGCCGAAGCCGCACGGCCCCCGGCATCATCGTCGGAGCGCTCCTCGAAGAGCTCGTCGACGGTGGCGTCCTCTTCGCCTGGGTCATAACCGCGCCGTCCGGCAGTCGGCTCAGCATCCTCGGCGGGGAGTCCACGACGAGGCGCGGCACTGGCATCAGGGGCATTGCCATTCTCGCCCTCGAAGTCGTCCGGGTCGTTGAACAGATTGAGTCCGTCGTCGTGAGCCATGGGTATGCCCCCTCCTGCTGACATTCAGCGAACCAGTTGGCCTTCAGGATACGCAACGCCAATGGCCCCACACACCTACCAAGAGTGTGCGGGGCCATCATAAGGGGGTTTCGCAAGATTGCAGAATGGCCTCTCAGTTGGCGAGGAGCTTCTCAGCGGCTGCCAGCAGGACGCAGGTCGAGACGCCTTCCATGGCCTCACGCAGCTCGTCCATGCCAGGGAAGGACGGTGCCAGACGGATGGTGCGATCGTGCGGGTCATCGTGGAGGGGATGTGACGCCCCGGCTGGGGTGAGAGCGATACCAGCTTCCTTGGCCAGGGACACCACGCGAGAAGCCGTACCATCCATGACGTCAAGGGTGATGAAGTACCCGCCGGCCGGATGAGTCCACGTGGCGACCTCACGACCGCCGAGACGGTTGGTGAGGATCTCGTCGACGAGGGCGAACTTCGGGGCGAGAATCTCGCGGTGGGCGCGCATGAGCCTGCGAACACCCTCGGCGTCACCCAAGTACTTCGCATGACGCAGCTGATTGACCTTGTCAGGGCCGATCGAGCGGATCCCGGCGTGCCCCAGGTACCAGTCCAGGTTGGCCTTCGAGGAGGCCAGGAAGGAGATGCCGTCGCCGGCAAAGGTGATTTTGGAGGTCGAGGCGAACTCGAACACGCGATCAGGGTTACCAGCTTCCTCAGCCCACTGCAGCACCGGCAGCGGTGGACGTTCGGCGTCGGTCAGGTGGTGCAGGGCATAGGCGTTGTCCCACCAGATACGGAAGTCGGGGGCGGCAGGCATGGACACCAGAGCACGAACGGTCTGCTCGTCATAGACGACGCCGTTCGGGTTGGCGTACATCGGTACCACCCACATGCCCTTGACGGACGGGTCGGCGGCCAGCGTGGCCACCTCGTCGACGTCGGGGCCGTGCTCCCCCAGTTCCACCGGAATCATCTCGATTCCGAGGTGCTCGCAGATGGCGAAGTGGCGGTCGTAGCCCGGGACCGGGGCGATGAACCTCACGTTCTGGCCGAACCACGGTTCCTCACTCGCGATGCCATGGACGAAGGCGAACATCGCGAGATCGTGCATGATCGACAGGCTGGAGTTGTCGGCGGCGATGATGTGGTCGACGTCGACCCCCAACAGTTCGCCGAAGATGCGACGTATCTCAGGGAGTCCGCGGCTGCCTCCGTAGTTGCGGACATCCTGGCCGTCCTCGGCGTGGGAGGGAACATCCATCGTCAGCAGGTCCGCGTTGAGGTCAAGCTGTGCCGGGGAAGGTTTGCCGCGGGTGATGTTGAGACAGGCACCACGGGCGACGAGCTCGGCATACTCGCCGCTCAGCTGCTCGTGCAGGGCGGACAGGTCATCGGGGGACAAGTCAGTCAGCGAGGTCGTCATAGGCCAATTCTGACCCTTGGACCCACCACGACAACAGGCGACCCTCCAAACTCGGCCACTGCGAGGTTGGAGGGTCATCGGGCTGGATGAGTTGTATCGACCTCAGATGACGCACCCGACGAGGCGCGGTTCAGGCACCAATGTGATGCCGTACGCGTCGCGAACCCCCTCGATGAGGGTGCGTGCCAGAGCAGTGAGATCGTCGCAGCTGGCGTTGCCACGGTTGGTCAGGGCCAGCACGTGCTTGGTCGACAGGCTGGCCGGGGAGTTCTCGGCCACCCTGAACCCCTTGCCGTATCCGGCGTGGTCGATGAGCCATGCGGCACTGGTCTTCACACGACCATCAGGCTGGGGAAAGGAGGGTGCAGCCTCCGGAACCTTGTCGGGAGCCACCACAGGGTTGGTGAAGAAGGACCCCGCACTCCAGGTGTCGTGGTCATCAGGGTTGAGGACCATACCCTTGCCCCCGCGCACCTCCAGGACCGTCTCGCGCACCTTGGAGGTGGCGACCCTCTCCCCCGGCTCGACCCCCAGGCGACGCGCCAACTCGGCGTAGCGTACCGGCAGCGACCGGGTACCGAGGTTGAACTGCATGGTGATGTCCAGGACGACATATCGGTCTGGTTCGGCCTTGAACCGGCTGGACCGGTAACCGAAGCCGCACTGATCCGCGGTGAAGGTGCGCTGGGTGTCATCGCGACGGTCCCAGGTACGAACCCGGGCGATGAACTCGCTGACTTCGACGCCATAGGCACCGACATTCTGGATGGGCGTCGAACCGACAAGGCCGGGTATGCCGGAGAGGAACTCCGGGCCGATCCACTCCTGCTCGATGGCGTGGACGACGAAATCGTCCCAGACCTGACCGGCGGCAACCGTTACCAGGGCACCGCCGCACGAGGACACCTCGGCGGACAGTCCCGAGGTCGCGACGCGCACGACAGTGCCGTCGAATCCGTCGTCGCCGACGAGGACGTTGGAGCCACCGCCGAGCACAAGGCAGGGTTCACCGCGTCGATCGCAGTCGCGGACGGTGTGCAGGAGCTCGTCACTGGTCGTGGCAATGACGAGGTGACGGGCCGGACCACCCACGTTGAACGTCGTGAGCGGGGCGAGCGGGACGTCGTCCCCTCCTGTGAGTGTGGTCGTCGCGCCGATCGCCTCGTGGTGGATGGTGCTGCATGCCTCGGTGGGGTCGTCGTCCTCATAGGGGCCGATGACAGTGGTGCTCACTGCTCCTCCTGCTTGACGACGACCTCAACTCGTCCAAGAACGGACTGTCCGTCGCACTTGACGTCGACACCCAGGGTCGCGGTGTCATCGACAACCTTTCGAACCGTGGCGGCCACCTCGATGGAGGCGCCCCCCTTGGTGTCGGGGACGAGCACCGGGCGGGTGAAGCGAGCTCGCTGGGACAGCACCCGTTCAGGCCCCCCGACCCACTCGATGACGGCACCCAGGGCCGCCCCCATCGTCCACATGCCGTGGGCGATGACGCCTTCCATGCCGGCCTCGCGGGCAGCACGGTCGCTGTGGTGGATCGGATTGAAGTCCCCTGACGCACCGGCGTAACGGACCAAGGTGGTCCGGGTGACGTCAATGGTGCGCGGCCCGAATGTCTGGCCTTCCGTCAGCTGCACGCTCATGCACTCGCCTCCGGACGGGTGTGCCACAGGGTCGAGGTGGCATTGCCGAGGTGTTCGCCGTTGACGTGGTCCAAGGAGACGTCGATGCCGACGATGTCGGTGTTGCCCCGGATACGAACCGAGGTGATCTTCAGCGTCGAGGTGACCTCGTCGCCCTTGTGAAGCGGACGGATCCAGTTGAAGGACTGATCGGTGTGGATCATGTGCTCCAGCCGGAGGTCAAGCTGTTCGTCGTCGAACAATGGCTCCCATGCCCGGGACGCCAGGACCATGGCGAATGTGGGCGGGGCAATGGGGTCATCACCCTGGTAGGCCGGAGCCGTGTCGCCCAGCGCGGTGGCAAGCTCCCGGATCTTCTCCGCAGTAACGAGGTAGGGGTCTGTCGTCGGATACGTGCGCCCGACGTCATCAGGACTGATCGGCATGTCATTCAGGCTATCCCAGACCTCCGACGACCCAGAATGCTTGACAACGAACACATCAGCGAGGGGCCACCCCCAGGTGACCCCTCGTCAAAGGTTCGTGGCTTGACGACCCGACGTCAGCGCGTCTCGCGATGCGCGGTGTGCTTGTGGCAGCGCGGGCAGAACTTCGCCATCTCCATGCGATCAGGATTGTTACGGCGGTTCTTCTTGGTGATGTAGTTGCGCTCCTTGCACTCGGTGCAGGCGAGCGTGATCTTCGGGCGAACGTCGCCGGACTTCTTGGCCATCTTTCCTACTTTCGAGCCGTGTGGAGTGTGCGCTCCCGAGTTTCCCCGGTTTGTTTGGTAGCGGAGGCGGGAATCGAACCCGCGACACAGCGATTATGAGCCGCTTGCTCTACCCCTGAGCTACCCCGCCATGTGATCCTCGGCACCCATTCGGGCCCAGCCCACCGGGTAAGTGGAACCGATTCACACCCAGAGCCCCCAAGCAGAATCGAACTGCTGACCTTCTCCTTACCATGGAGACGCTCTGCCTACTGAGCTATAGGGGCAACGAATGAGAAAACTACACGAGCTTCCGATCGTTGGCAAATCAAAACACGATTCCCCTGACCGCCGGGGTGACATCCCTCGTGGGAAACCATTTTTGGTCGGATCGTTCCGCCTCAATTGCTTTCCCAGCCGAACGATTCGGTCACGTATCCAGCCTTGGCGAAACCAACCCCCGAATCCATCCGACCCGGGGGTTGTGTGGCAGGTGTTGGATTCGAACCAACGTAGGCGAACCGACGGTTTTACAGACCGCTCCCTTTGGCCACTCGGGCAACCTGCCGTGCTGGCACGAGCCAGCGATCGAAAATACTAGCAGGCATGCCGTCACCGTGACCAATCCGGCCTGTCAATGAGACGGGCAGACCAACCGAGATCGCTGCACGTGGCCTTGCAGTGAGGCTTCCCCCACCCACGAGACAGGTTGTTACGATGCCACCGTGTCCGGCATCTCCTATGACCATCAGCACCCTCATCTCGACGAATTGATGACCCTGTACACCTCGGTTGGCTGGACGGCCTACACCGCCCATCCGTACAAGATGGAGGGGTTGCTCGACCGAGTCGACCAGCTGCGATGCGCCAGGATCGACGGACAGCTCATCGGCTTCTCGCGGGCCATTTCCGACGGCGTCCAGGTTGCCCTCATCCAGGATCTACTGGTTCATCCGACATGGCAGCGACAGGGGATTGGCCGACACCTGCTGATGTCGATGATGGAGCACTACTCGAGTCTGCGACAGATCGTCCTGCTCTGCGACGACGTCCCGGGAATCGTCTCCTTTTACGAGTCGTGTGGACTCCATGACATCGCCCGAGAGGAGGGAAAAGCCTTCGTCAGGTACCTCTACGAGTGATGCCGGAGCCGTCGTCACGTCGCTGCGTCATCTCCCTGTGACAGACTCTGTCCATGCGCATCGCCAGCTTCAACGTCAACGGCATCCGAGCTGCCCTGAAACGAGGATTCTCCAACTGGATGGAGGCCCGTGACTGCGACGTCATCGGCCTGCAGGAGGTGCGCTGCCGTCCCGCGGATCTCCCGGAGGGGGCATTCGGTGACGCCCACGTCTCCTGGGCGCCGGGTTCACTGGCCGGACGTAACGGCGTCGCCCTGCTCACCCGCACCGCACCGGCCGAGGTGAGGTCGTGGGGAACCCACCTCTTCATGGCCCCCGGGGAGGCACCCAATCTCGACGAGGTTCGCCCCGGAAACACCGACGGACTACCGGTTGAACTGGTTCCCTTCACTGACGAAGGGCGATACATCGAGGTGGATCTCGCCGACGTACCCCTCACCGTCGCCTGCCTGTACCTGCCCAAAGGAGCCACTCCGGACCCCAAGGACGAGAAGTCCATGGCGAAACAGGACCGCAAGATGACGTTTCTGACCGGATTCCGTGAACACCTGGCGACCCATCGCCAGGAGTGCGCGACCCTGGGGCGTCATTTCCTCGTCATGGGTGACTTCAACATCGCTCACGAGAACGCCGACCTCAAGAACTGGAAGTCCAACCAGCGCAACGAGGGATTCCTGCCAGAGGAGAGGCAGTGGTTCGACACCATCCTCTCCCCTGACACCCTCGTCGACGTCGTGCGCGCCCAGCACCCTGATGTCGACGGCCCCTACTCCTGGTGGAGCTGGCGCGGCAAGGCCTTCGTCAATGACACCGGATGGCGTATCGACTATCACCTGGCCTCACCGGAGCTGGCGAAGAAGGCTGTCATGGCCGAGATCGACCGGGACCCCTCTTATTCCGAACGCACCTCCGACCACGCGGCCGTGGTCGTCGACTATGACCTATGAGTCAGGACGGGTCGAACATCTCCTCGACACGACGCGCGCGGACATCCGCCACACTCTGGTGAGACCAATGTGGGTCGCGGTCCTTGTCGACCAGCTGGGCCCGCACCCCTTCACAGAAGTCCGAGTTGCGCATGAAGGAGCGTCCCAGGGCACGGTCGGTCTCCAGGACCTCGGCGAAACCTGACGCCCCCTCGGCCTTGATGACGGCGGCCAGCGCGACGGCCACCGACAGCGGGCAGCGTGTGGCGATGTGCTCGGCGGCCCTACGTGCGGCATCCTCCGGGCGATCGGCCAGACGACGGCACACCTCGACCGGGTCATCGGTGTTGTAGCACTCCTGAATCCACACCGCGTCGTGGGCGAGCTGGCATGTGGCCGGATCGACGTCGACAGCGTTGCCGTCAGTGCCAACGACCTCGTCCACCAGGCCGGCCCACAGCGCTGACGCTGCATCAATCGCGGCTCCCGTCATGGCCAGGTGACGCCCAACCAGGCGCGGGGCGCGCGACAGCTCGAACGACACGCCGACGTCGGGCCACAGACCAATTCCCGTCTCCGGCATCGCCAGGACGAGATCCTCGTGCGCCTCGACCTGCTTGAGGCGAAGGGCCAGACCCAGGCCACCGCCCATGGAGATCCCGTGCAGATGCGCGGTTCCGGAATCGACCGCAGCGATCGCCGCATCGACGTCGTACTCGAAATCCAGCCAGTCGCCTGCGGCCTCGGGGTCCTCCAAAGCCAGCGACCTGAGCTCTCGAATGTCGGCGCCGGAGCAGTAGCCGCGCTCTCCCGCACCTGACAGGTCAATGCTGCGCGGCGAGTCTTCGACGGCCTTGCCGATGGCCACCAGCATCTCACCGGACAGTGAATTGATGGCTCGGGGACGATCCAAGGTGATCGCCACGTCATCGCCACCGCTGATCTTCACCTCATCCATGACCCCAAGCCTGCCACCTTCACCGTGCTGCAGGCCGTCGCGAGGAACATTGCCAGCAACGGTCTGCAGTCGAGTCGATCACCAAGCTCGGTGCCGTGATTGCGTGTTGGCAGCCCTCTACCAGGGCCAACAACCGCAGCGAAGCGGCGATCGTGCATCTTCTGCACGACCTTGCCAACCGGGGAGGAGCACTCATCATGTCCACCCATGATGTCCACGCCCTGTCCGACCTCGCCGACGACGCGGTCGCTGCTGCGTACCGTGCTGTTCGCCGAGCTGGTCGCCGTGAGGATCTTCGGCGGGGTGGCCGAGCAACTCGTTGATGCGGTCGCCCATGAAGTCGGAGGCGACGAGCGCGAGTGCCCCCGGCCTTCTCATGAACCTGGTCCCATCGGTACCCCAGGGTGAGATCTCGATGAGACGGTGGCCACACACCCACCTTGGTGACCAAGCATTGAAGTGCGACGGGGTCGTCAGACCACTCGTGGAGATTCCAGGTCGCCTTGCGGTAGGTCCGGGAACTCTCAGCCGCAATGGTCACGGACGTGGCAGCAGAGTACCGGTCATGATTCTTCGTGAGGTGTGTGCCGATGCGGGACGTGGACATCCTTGTGCGTCCATCCTTGTCCCAGGCTGCGCTCATGCCAGACCAGTCGAGCGGCGAGCACCAGGACCAGAGCGACCCCAAGGGCCACCGCACTGTTGCGCCACGACAGGTTGACGGCGTCGAAGGACAGCAGGATGACGGTGGTCCATACTGCCGGACGCACATATCGGGCAGCTTCGTCGATCAACGGCAACAACAGCGCCCCCCACAGCACGTACCACGAGTGCAGGGCCGGGGCGCTCAGTGCAACGACCAGGAATCCCAGAGCCAGGAAGGACAGCGGCTTGCGGGGCAGCAGCCGAATCGCCATGACGACCAGGAGCGCGGCTCCGACCAGTACGCCGATCGCCTGGGTGATGGGGATGACAGCGGCCGCCGCTTGGTGAGCCCCGAAGAGCCCCAGAATCATGCGCACCCCCATACCGACGAGGGTGAATGGCGAAACCGTCAGCACCATGCCCGGGACGTCGACGGCGTGATACCACCCGAATCCCAAACCGGATGCCCACGAGATACCCGCGAACACGGCCACGGACACGGCGAGCGATCCCACCATGCGCCCCACCGCTGGGACGAGGTGAGGGGGATGCCACGACTCCATGGGATGACGAATGAACGGCAGCGCGACAGCGACCATGAACGCCGGCTGCTTGATGGCCGCCGCCACCCCGACGAGGAGCGCCCCGACGAGCCACGACCAGCTCGTCATGCATGCCAACCACAGCCCCATGACGACCAGCCCCATCATGAGGGAGTCATTGTGGGCGCCTCCGATGAAGTCGACGACGAGGATCGGGTTGAGGGTGGAGAACCAGGCGGCAAAGTGCGGGTCACGACCGACCCTGCGCGCCACCCGCGACATCAACAGGCCGATGGCGATGACGCCGAGAAGGGCTGGAATTCGCATGAACACCGCGGACCAGTAGGGATTGTCAGCGGTGAGATGGACGATCAGGTGCTGCACAGCCAAGGCCAGAGGGCCGTACGGGGTCTTGGTGTACCGCCACTCCTGGGCCACCTGGTCGGCGAAGGCACCGGGCAACAGCCCCGGGTACCCCTCATACGGGCTGATGCCGTTCTCCAGCAACCATCCCTGGGCCGCGTAGGAGTAGGCGTCGTGGCTGAAGATGGGTGGGGCGAGCAGAAAGGGCAAGCCCCACACGCCGAGGACGGCCCACGGGTGCAGCCCGGCACGGATCCCCGGACGATGCTTGAAGTACCGACGCACATGTGTGGGAAGTGGCTCGGCAGCGAGGCCACGGGGTTCACGGCCCGGACGCAAGCGAAGCCAGGAGTCCACCAACAAACCGACGCCGACGAGGACAAGGAGGGTCCCGACGATGCGCCAGGTCGAGCCACGCAGACCGGCCTCGTCGAGACGGGACCACCACGGTGAGTTCAGTGGTAGATACGCCGGGGTCAGGGATCCAGCGGTGATGAGAATCGTCCCGCCCAGTCCCTCCAGGACCGACCGGGACCGCCAGGCGCGCAGATAGGCAAACCACTTGACTTGGATGCGTCGACGCCAGCCCACCGGCTGCTTCACCGGTCACCATCCGATCCCCACGCGCTGACGAGGCCTGTTCGCGTCGTCGAGTCCGGTACCCGCTCGTCACTCCATGCCAGGGCGTCAAAGGGACACGACTCGATGCACATCCCGCAGTACATGCACAGTCCCCAGTCGATGGTGAACTCGTCGAGGACGGCGACGGTTCGGGGACGGCGGACGTCCGAGTCGGGAACGGATTCATTGTGGGCGTCAATGGTGATGCACCAGGCCGGACATGCGCGGGCGCAGATGACGCAGGAGGTGCAGGCGTCAACATCGAGAGCGATGGCGGAATGCCTCATACCCGCCTCCTCCGTGTGGTCCGTTCCCGGGGGCTCTGTTCGCGCGTGGCGTGTCCTCGTGCGGCTCGTGTGGCTCCGGCGTCTCGTCCGGCGCGCGATCGTGGACGTCGTCCCGACATGGCCTCGACGACCTCGACATCGGAAATGTCCTCGCCATCCTTGATACGCCGCCAGGTGTCGGGGTCGGGAACGCCGGCTGGCAGGGCACGGCGTCGGCTCGCCGACTTGGAGGTGGACGGGTCGGCCACACCGGGCCAAGTCGTCTCGGCTCGTTGCGCCAGCACGACCTCCTTGCGCAGCGGCGGTATGGGCGCGTCGTGAATGAGGAGGGCGCGATCGTCAGCCCCTGAGCCGACGAATGTCACCCCGAAGAAGTCGTGAATCTCCCGCTGGTACCAAGCGGCTCCGGCCACGATGTCGACGACGGAGTCGAGACTTCCGCCATCGCGAGGCACACGGGTCGACACGGTGACGTCCTCCCCGCCATGGTCCTCGCATCGACAGACGACGATGATGTCGGGGTCCTGGCCACGTTCGCCGGCACCGTCGATGGCCGTCAGATGGGCCAGCCACGGGTGGGTGGCGATCGCCTCGGCCACGGCGTCGTGCCATGTGTCAGCAGCGACATCAACGGAGGTCATGCTGCCTCCCGGGAGGAGGACAGGAAACTGGTGAGGGCGTCCGGGCTCGGCGGACAACCGGGAATCCAGTGATCGGCCTCGACACCGATGGCGGGCAGCCCGTCAACGACTCCCGATGAATCCCAGTAGGGGCCACCAGCACAGGCACAGGCACCGAAGGCCACGACGTCGACCGGATGGTCCTCACGCAAGGTTTCAATGGTCGAGCGGACCACGGGCGCCAACACCGTCGAGATGGTTCCCGACACCACCGCGACGACCAGCGACCCTGAGGGGGCGTCCTGACGTGTGGGAGCCGCAACCGGCACCGCCACCCCGCTCTCGACCCCACAACAGGCCATGGCGAGGTCGACGACGTACACGGACCCGTCGGCAAACCAGTCGATGAACTCCACCGGGCCATCGTAGCGACGACATCGTCCAGGGAAATCCGCGCTGTGGGGAGGCGCTCAACCCTGACGACGGCCAAGTTCGATGAGCAGAGGCGCGATGGTAGCGTTGGGAGCCGGTTCCGAAGCATCCGGACGCGCCTCGCGGGTACGACCATTCGTCACCACGTGACACGTCCCCACCGGAGTCCCGCGACGAGAAAAGAGGTCAGAGTGCCTTCCACCGACACGGCACATCACACCACTGACGAGCGAGAGGTCCAGTCCCTCGACCGAGTCGTCATTCGATTTGCCGGCGATTCCGGCGACGGCATGCAGTTGACCGGTGACCGCTTCACCGCTGAGTCCGCCATCCACGGCAATGACATCTCGACCCTACCGAACTTCCCCGCTGAGATTCGTGCTCCCCAAGGCACCGTCCCGGGGGTCTCGAGCTTCCAGGTGCATTTCGCCAATTACGACATCGCCACCCCGGGTGACCAGCCCGACGTCCTGGTGGCCATGAACCCGGCTGCCCTGGCCGCCAACCTCGACGATCTTCACCGCGGCGGCCTCATCATCCTCGACTCCGCCGAGTTCACCGCGAAGAACTTGAAGAAGGTCGGGTACGCCGAGGACCCACGCAACGACGGCACCCTGGAGTCCTACCAGGTCGTCGAGCTGGACCTCACCGGTCTGGCCGTGGCCGCCGTCGAACCGTTTGATCTCGGTCGCAAGAACTCCGAACGAGCCAAGAACATGTTCGCCCTGGGTCTGCTGACCTGGCTCTACGGACGCCCGCTCGGCCCCTCGGAGAAGTTCCTGGTCGGCAAGTTCGCCTCCAAACCGGAGATCCGTGACGCAAACATCGCCGCCCTCAAGGCCGGACATGCCTATGGTGAGACCTGCGAGCTGTTCCGGGTCCGCTACGAGGTGGCACCGGCCCCGATGCCCGAAGGCACCTATCGTCAGATCACAGGAAACCTCGCCACCGCCTATGGCCTCATCACTGGTGCCAATCGGGCCGGGCTGCAGCTCTTCCTGGGCTCATACCCCATCACCCCGGCCTCCGACATCCTGCACGAGCTGTCCAAGCGCAAGTCCCACAACGTCGTCACGTTCCAGGCCGAGGACGAGATCGCGGGCGTCAGCTCTGCGATCGGCGCCTCGTTCTCCGGTTCCCTGGGTGTGACGACGACCTCTGGACCTGGTATGAGCCTCAAGTCCGAGGCCATCGGCCTGGCCGTCATGACCGAGCTGCCGCTCGTGGTCGTCGACGTGCAGCGTGCCGGCCCGTCGACCGGGATGCCGACCAAGCCTGAGCAGGCTGACCTGCTGCAGGCGATGTTCGGTCGCAACGGTGAGTCCCCCGTCCCGGTGCTCGCGGCCAAGTCCCCGTCGGACTGCTTTGACACCGCTCTGGAGGCCTGTCGGATCGCTGTGACCTACCGCACTCCGGTCATCATGTTGTCCGACGGCTACCTCGGCAACGGTGCAGAGCCGTGGAAGGTGCCGGATCTGGCTGAGATTCCGCGCATCGACCCGAACTTCGCCACCGAGCCCAACTCCACCGCTGCCGACGGCTCGCCGCGATTCATGCCGTACCACCGCGATCCACAGACCCTCGCCCGTCAGTGGGCCCTGCCCGGCACCAAGGGTCTGGAGCATCGCATCGGCGGTCTGGAGAAGTCGGCCCGCACTGGCGCCATCTCCTACGACCCGTCCAACCACGAGGACATGGTCGCCACCCGTGCCGCCAAGGTGAAGGGCATCGCCAGGACCATTCCGCCGACCGTCGTCGACGATCCGTCCGGTGACGCTGACGTCCTGGTGCTGGGTTGGGGTTCCACCTACGGTCCGATCACCGCTGCGGTGCGTCGAGTCCGTGCTCGTGGCCTGTCCATCGCTCAGGCCCACGTGCGTCACCTCAACCCGCTGCCCGAGGACCTGGGCGACCTACTGCATCGTTACCGCCGGGTCGTCGTCCCCGAGATGAACACCGGCCAGTTCGCCATGTTGTTGCGTTCGAGGTATCTCGTCGACGTCAAGACGATCTCGCGGGTGCGCGGGCTACCGATCTCCCCGGCCGACCTGTGCGAGGAACTGTGCCAGTACTGCAACGACGAGACCAAGGAGGCCTGAGATGACTGACATCACCACCGAGGACCGTCCCGCCGGACTTGCCGGTGTGCCGCTGGCGATCGAGTCACTGAAACGTCGCGACTTCGCCTCCGACCAGGAGGTGCGCTGGTGCCCCGGCTGTGGCGATTACGCAATCCTGTCCACCTTCCAGGGCATCCTGCCGGATCTGGGCATTGCCAAGGAGAATGCCGTCGTCGTCTCGGGCATCGGCTGCTCCTCGCGCTTCCCGTATTACATGAATACCTACGGTATGCACTCCATCCATGGCCGCGCACCGGCCATCGCGACAGGAGTCGCAGTCTCGCGCCCTGACCTGGCCGTGTTCGTCATCACCGGTGACGGTGACGCCCTCTCCATCGGCGGCAACCACCTCATCCACGCCATGCGGCGCAACGTCAACCTGACGATCCTCATGTTCAACAACCGGATCTACGGACTGACGAAGGGCCAGTACTCACCCACCTCGGAGGCCGGCAAGGTCACCAAATCCTCGCCGATGGGCTCCATCGACACCCCGTTCAACCCGCTGGCCGTGGCCCTGGGTGCCGGATGTTCCTTCGTGGCTCGCGCCATAGACTCCGACCGCGCACACCTCGCCCAAGTGCTCACAGCAGCCGCCAAACACCGCGGCACCTCATTTGTCGAGATGTACCAGAACTGCCCCATCTTCAACGACGGCGCCTTCGACAACTACAAAGGACCCGAAGCCAACCAGCACCTCATCCGACTGGTCGACGGCGAGCCGATCCTCGTCGGCGCTGACGGTACCCGCGGCGTAGTCCGCGACCCCGTCACTGGCGAGTTGACGGTCGCAGACATCACCGAAGTCGGCATGGACCACATCCTCGTCCACGACTCCCACCGTGCTGACCCGTCGCTGGCCTTCGAGCTTGCTCACCTGGATGACGGCGTCATCGTCAGCCAGACTCCGGTCGGAATCTTCCGCGACGTCGAGCGTCCCACCTACGACGACCAAGCCCGCACCCAAGCCCAGCTCGCCGCCGGGGACACCACCACACCGCAGGATCGCGACAAGAGACTCCAACGCCTGCTCCTCGGTACGGATACGTGGCAGGTGCGGGAACGAAACACCTGAGCAAGGCACGCATCCCGGAGAAGTCAAACACACCATCGCGGGACGACTCCTCCGGGGCCGACTCATGAATCGTACCCCACACCCACACCTTCCATAGGGATATTTGGCTAAATCTCGTAAAGACGATCCTATGGCGTTCGCCTTTTACCTGTCATGATTCTCATATGGTGTTACGGAGCGTTGGGAAATCCTCCTTCACCGTCAGACATCGAGCGATCTGCGAGCGTGCTCTACGCCTTCATGATGATCGTTGGACCCGTGGCTCTGGGAGCTTGCCTGGAACTTCGGAGGTTCACCGAAGGTCACATCCTCACCACACCGACCGGGAGGTCTCGACTGCGAATCATCCTTCCATGGTGGGCCATCGCCGTTCTCCCATCGACCGTGGCCGTAGGCATTTCTGTTCTGGCGTCAGGATCTGGAAACCAGATCATGGAAATGTCGGCCATCGGTGCCGTTTGGATGCTCGCATGGGGCGTCTTCGGTGCTGCCATTGGGGCATCGTGGCCGCTGGCACTGTCAGCACCAACGGCCTTTCTCCTGCCCTTCATCCTCGTCTTGTATGGGCCAGCCGTATCGGTCATGAAGCTGCGATATCTTTTTGGCTACTACATGGGCTGCTGCACGTAGGTGAGATGTTGAATCCTCGAGTCCTCACAGCTGGAATGACGATGGCAGGTGGGATCCTCATCGTGTCAACCCTGGCCCTCATTGCAGGAAGACGGAATCATCATGCACGTATCACCGTGACCCTGATTATTGGATTGGTTGCGACGGCGTTCATCGGCTTTCACACGGCCAAAGGCATAGGTCCGCTGCCCGCCCCCGAACCGGACCACAGATCTGTCTGAGAGATAGTGATCCCGTGGTGTGCGCGTGGGAATCTCACGATCTCGAGCTGTTGGGCCCCGTGGCCCGGAAAGCAGACACAGCGTGGAGAGCACGTCCCCAAGGAATACAGGCAAGGTGCGCAGGAATCAACCCACGAAACCATGTGGCGGTCGACATCTGCGATATCCGTATCTGAGCCGCCGTCGAAGGCGGTTATGACCGTTGCCTCGGGATTGGCCATCGCCCCGTGTCAGGACCACAAAGATCAGGTGGCAGTCTGGGTTCTCGACACTCAGGATCGCGTCGTCGCCTGACTGACGAAACATTCGGGAATAGCGATGACGGGTCAGGAGTTTTCTCCTGAGACGCGCGAATGGCTGAAGTCCATGGATCGGCTGTCCATCCAGGACCAAGCCAGGATTTTCGAAGATTATCGATCTCGACTGCGAAAATGCTGAGAGGACACATAGCGCTTGGTTGGAGAGCCTGGGCGCGCAATCGATCATCGGAATTGTCTCCACCCGCAACATCGTTGGGCTGTCCGGCTTCAACCTTCTCACAAACGCCATTGGCATCAAGAAATTGTCATCCACCCCTGCAATCATCTGGGTTCTGACAAGCTTTCTGTTGGGGAGAACGGAAAATTACACATCCTGGTGGTCATGGCCGATCAAGGATCGGGCGGACGTGATGTCGGCGATATTGTCCGGGGTTCTTTGCCTTCTCGGAATCCTCATCTCGCTTATCAAGCCTCGTCAGACGGTGTAGCCCTTGGTGATTCCCATGCACCCTTGAGCGGATCCGGACAGTTACCCAGCCTCGTGGATCCAGGATGTTCCACGCTGATCGACTTCCCGTGCCGCATGAATACCTTGCGATATGCACTCCTCCATGGCCGCGCACCAGCCTGGCCGTGGCCCTGGGTGCCGGATGCTCCTTCGTGGCTCGCGCCATAGACTCCGACCGCGCACACCCCAATCGGCATCTTCCGCGATGAGAATCGCCCCCACCTACGACGACCAAGCCCGCACCCAAGCCCAGCTCGCCGCCGGGGACACCACCGACCAAGACTCCCACGACGCCGCTCTAGCCACCGTGCTGACCGGTAACCGACACCTAACAGGTGTACTCTGTGCCAGGCAGTACCCTCCAAGACCGACGATCCACGTCACCTTGGGCGGTGCTGGCACCGCAGCCACAGGGGAATTCGGTGCGATACCGGAACTGACCCGCAACCGTGAGGGGCCCACCCCCGAGTCGGAGTACCTGGGTTGTCGAAGGAACATCACACACCGTCGAGGACTGCGGTGAGTTCGACCCGGGAGCCTTCCCTGTCCGCAACGCAGCCTCAGGAAGAAGACCCGCCACATGCTCAGACTCACTCGATGGATCGCCGGCCTCGCTGCCGGTGCACTCATCGCATCACCATTCACAACATCAGCATTCGCCAACCCACCATCCACCCCATCACACACACCCCTCACCACCACCGACGACGGCTCCACCCCCTACTGCTTCAACCCACCAACCAACCCAGTCAAAGGCGCCATGTGGCCCGGATCGATCAACGACACCGCCGCCACCAGCACCTACGTCGCAAAAGCCGCTGACTGGCTCGCCAACAAATGGAAACAAGACCCCAAGAACTACAGACAAGCCGGCGGCATCGCTGACGGCATCATCGCCCTGGTCGGCTCCGATGCCCACCCCGACACCGTCACAGAAATGACCACAGCCCTCAAAAAAACCGGCCCGAAATACATCGAAAACAACCCGGCCGGCCTGGCAAAAGTCATCATGACCGCCGAAATCCTCGGAGACGACCCCACCTACTTCCTCGGCAAGGAAACCGGAAACCTGTGGATCAAACTCGCCGGCTACATCAACGACACCAACCCCAACATGCAACGCCGCGTCACCATGTACTGGGGCCCACACCTCATCACCATCGCACTAACCCGAGCCAACCGCCCAGTACCGAAAACAATTATCGACAAGCTGTTGTCCACCCAGGGCACTGGAGGCACCGATGCCGGCGCTTTCGGCTACACCAAAAAGAACCACGACGGCACCACGACCTTCGTCGGCGACCCCGACTACACCGGTATCGCCCTATCAGACCTAACCCTCCTCCAACACAACCCACACCTCATCCCAGACAACTACAACACCAAAATCACTACAGCCGCCAACCACGCCACCCAATGGGCACTCAACACCAAAACCCACGACGACGGGGACTACTGGGAAACCTACTCCGCCGCCAACTCCACCGGCATGCTCGCCAGCGCACTCGCAGAACGCGGCGAAGACATGACAACCGTCAAACAATGGCTCATCCGCCAACAAAACCTCACGAAAGTCGGCGCATGGCAAGCCCAACGCAACGACCACGAACCCAACATCATGGCCACCGACCAAGCAATCATGGCCATCACCGGCCACGGCTACGCCTCAACATGGTCCGGCAAACCCCC
>NZ_JBPPGE010000005.1:0-269110 GCF_051303185.1 Cutibacterium nasicola
TCCGGCAGTGTCTTACTCTCCCACATGATCCCTCATGCAGTACCATCAGCGCTGGAAGGCTTAACTACCGGGTTCGGTATGGGACCGGGTGTTTCCCTTCCGCCATGACCACCGGAAAACTATGGGGCCAGTCAGGCTTGGCGCAACCCCGCGTGGGGGCTGGGAGCCGTACAGTGGATGCGACACAACACCATTCTTGACGTCTCAAAACAGAATGTGTAAGTCCTCGGTCTATTAGTACCAGTCAGCTCCACACCTTACGATGCGTCCACGCCTGGCCTATCAACCCGGTCGTCTACCGGAGACCTTACCAGAAACCTGTAGGAACCCTCATCTTGAAGCATGCTTCCCGCTTAGATGCTTTCAGCGGTTATCACGACCCGACGTAGCCAACCAGCCATGCTCTTGGCAGAACAACTGGCACACCAGAGGTCAGTCCGTCCCGGTCCTCTCGTACTAAGGACAGCCCTTCTCAAGATTCCTCCGCGCGCAGCGGATAGGGACCGAACTGTCTCACGACGTTCTGAACCCAGCTCGCGTGCCGCTTTAATGGGCGAACAGCCCAACCCTTGGGACCGACTCCAGCCCCAGGATGCGACGAGCCGACATCGAGGTGCCAAACCATGCCGTCGCTATGAGCGCTCGGGCAAGATCAGCCTGTTATCCCCGGGGTACCTTTTATCCGTTGAGTGACGGCGCGTCCACAAGCCACCGTCAGATCACTAGTCCCGACTTTCGTCCCTGCTCGACCTGTCAGTCTCACAGTCAAGCCCCCTTGTGCACTTACACTCACCACCTGATTACCAACCAGGATGAGGGAACCTTTGGGCGCCTCCGTTACCTTTTAGGAGGCGACCGCCCCAGTCAAACTACCCATCAGGCACTGTCCCTGAACCGGATCACGGCCCAAAGTGAGATAACCAGAACGACCAGAGTGGTATTTCAACAATGACTCCACAACCACTGGCGTGGCCACTTCACAGTCTCCCACCTATCCTACACAAGTCGTCCCAATCACCAATACCAAACTATAGTAAAGGTCCCGGGGTCTTTCCGTCCTGCTGCGCGTAACGAGCATCTTTACTCGTAATGCAATTTCACCGAGTTCATGGTGGAGACAGTAGGGAAATCGTTACTCCATTCGTGCAGGTCGGAACTTACCCGACAAGGAATTTCGCTACCTTAGGATGGTTATAGTTACCACCGCCGTTTACTGGGGCTTAAGTTCACCGCTTCGCACACGCTAACAGTTCCCCTTAACCTTCCAGCACCGGGCAGGAGTCAGTCCGTATACATCGTCTTACGACTTCGCACGGACCTGTGTTTTTGGTAAACAGTCGTTTCCCCCTGGTCTCTGCGCCCCTCACCGCAACCACCAGCACGTGGCAGCAACAGCTCAGGTCCCCCTTATCCCGAAGTTACGAGGGCATTTTGCCGAGTTCCTTCACCATGATGATCTCGATCGCCTCGGTATACTCTACCTATCCACCAGTGTCGGTTTAGGGTACGGGCGGACCAGCCACCTCGCTCACGAAGCTTTTCTCGACAGTACAGGATCACTCACTCACCCACACACATGGGCTCGCCATCATGCCTCAACCACACACCCGGCGGATTTACCTACCAGACGGTCCACACATTTAGCCCCGGACAACCATCGCCGGGGATGAGCTACCTCCCTGCGTCCCTCCGCAGCTTGCCTACTACATGATCGGTTCACACACTCACCACACCACCACAACATCAACGATGCCACAATGGCAGGCTCGCACGCTTAGCATCACACACCTCGACACGAACGGTGACAAGCCGGTACCAGAATATCAACTGGTTATCCATCGACTACGCCTGTCGGCCTCGCCTTAGGTCCCGACTCACCCAGGGCAGATTAACTTGACCCTGGAACCCTTGGATAATCGGCGGACGGGTTTCCCACCCGTCATTCGCTACTCATGCCTGCATTCTCACTCCCGCACAATCCACCACACGGTCACCCGGCAGCTTCACCTCACACAGGACGCTCCCCTACCCAAACCCACACAGGGTCTGCCACAGCTTCGGCGGATAACTTAAGCCCCGCTACATTGTCGGCGCGGAATCACTTGACCAGTGAGCTATTACGCACTCTTTCAAGGATGGCTGCTTCCAAGCCAACCTCCTGGCTGTCTACGCAACTCCACATCCTTTTCCACTGAGTCACCACTTAGGGGCCTTAGCTGATGATCTGGGCTGTTTCCCTCTCGACGACGAAGCTTATCCCCCGCCGTCTCACTGCCACGCTCACACTTGCCGGCATTCGGAGTTTGGCTGATTTCGGTAAGCTGATAGGCCCCCTAGACCATCCAGTGCTCTACCTCCGACAAGAACCACGCAACGCTGCACCTAAATGCATTTCGGGGAGAACCAGCTATCACGGTGTTTGATTGGCCTTTCACCCCTATCCACAACTCATCCCCTCCATTTTCAACTGAAGTGGGTTCGGACCTCCACGACGTCTTACCGACGCTTCATCCTGGCCATGGATAGATCACACCGCTTCGGGTCTAGAACACGCGACTAGCGCCCTTATCGGACTCGCTTTCGCTACGACTCCCCCACACAGGTTAACCTCGCCACGCATCACTAACTCGCAGGCTCATTCTTCAAAAGGCACGCCATCACCCCACAAGGCTCTGACGGCTTGTATGCGACCGGTTTCAGGTACTATTTCACTCCCCTCCCGGGGTACTTTTCACCATTCCCTCACGGTACTCATCCACTATCGGTCACCAAGGAGTATTTAGGCTTGACGAGTGGTCCCGCCAGATTCACGCAAAATTCCACGAGTTCCACGCTACTTGGGGCAACCCTCACCAGTGCCACGCTTACAGTTACGGGACTCTCACCCACTCCGGTACGCCTTCCCAGACGCTTCACCTTCACGCAACATTTATCACTGGCCGATCCTGCGGCAGCAGAACCCAAAGGCCCCCACAACCCCGCACATGCAACACCTGCCGGCTTGAACACACACACGGTTTGGCCTCCTCCGCTTTCGCTCGCCACTACTCACGGAATCACAATTGTTTTCTCTTCCTACGGGTACTAAGATGTTTCACTTCCCCGCGTTACCTCCCACACCCCTATACATTCAGGGCAGGGCCACCGGACACTACTCCGGACATTCCAGGTTTCCCCATTCGGACACCCCCGGATCACAGCTCGTTTACCAACTCCCCAGGGCTTATCGCAGGTTACAACGTCCTTCATCGGCTCTTGGTGCCAAGGCATCCACCGATCGCACTACACAACTTACACAACACAAAACACAAAAATAATAAGATGCTCGCATCCACTATACAGTTCTCAACCACCACACGAATCAACACCACACCCACCACACAGCAGACGCAGCATCACCGCACCAGGCCACCACACACAGTGTGATACCCCAGAACCCCAACAGCATGCCTAAGACCCTGCCACAACACACAGGACGCCAATACTCCACAAGAAGCCAACCCATCCACCAACGCCCCACACGAGACGCACTGAATGAGCCCTTACAAAACGCTCCTTAGAAAGGAGGTGATCCAGCCGCACCTTCCGGTACGGCTACCTTGTTACGACTTAGTCCTAATCACCAGTCCCACCTTCGACGACTCCCCCACACAACGTGTTAGGCCACCGGCTTCGGGTGTTACCGACTTTCATGACTTGACGGGCGGTGTGTACAAGCCCCGGGAACGTATTCACCGCAGCGTTGCTGATCTGCGATTACTAGCGACTCCGACTTCATGAGGTCGAGTTGCAGACCCCAATCCGAACTGAGACCGGCTTTCCGAGATCCGCTCACCCTCACAGGCTCGCAACTCTTTGTACCGGCCATTGTAGCATGCGTGAAGCCCTGGACATAAGGGGCATGATGACTTGACGTCATCCCCACCTTCCTCCGAGTTGACCCCGGCGGTCTCCACTGAGTCCCCACCATAACGTGCTGGCAACAGTGAACGAGGGTTGCGCTCGTTGCGGGACTTAACCCAACATCTCACGACACGAGCTGACGACAGCCATGCACCACCTGTGAACCAGCCCCACAAGGAGGCGCACCCATCTCTGAGCACTCCCAGTCCATGTCAAACCCAGGTAAGGTTCTTCGCGTTGCATCGAATTAATCCGCATGCTCCGCCGCTTGTGCGGGGCCCCGTCAATTCCTTTGAGTTTTAGCCTTGCGGCCGTACTCCCCAGGCGGGGTACTTAATGCGTTAGCTACGGCACGGAATCCGTGGAATGGACCCCACACCTAGTACCCACCGTTTACAGCGTGGACTACCAGGGTATCTAAGCCTGTTCGCTCCCCACGCTTTCGCTCCTCAGCGTCAGGAAAGGTCCAGAGAACCGCCTTCGCCACTGGTGTTCCTCCTGATATCTGCGCATTCCACCGCTCCACCAGGAATTCCATTCTCCCCTACCTTCCTCAAGTCAACCCGTATCGAAAGCACGCTCAGGGTTAAGCCCCAAGTTTCCACTTCCGACGCGATCAACCACCTACGAGCCCTTTACGCCCAATAAATCCGGACAACGCTCGCACCCTACGTATCACCGCGGCTGCTGGCACGTAGTTAGCCGGTGCTTCTTCTACAGGTACCGTCACACAAGCTTCGTCCCTGCTGAAAGCGGTTTACAACCCGAAGGCCGTCATCCCGCACGCGGCGTTGCTGCATCAGGCTTGCGCCCATTGTGCAATATTCCCCACTGCTGCCTCCCGTAGGAGTCTGGGCCGTATCTCAGTCCCAATGTGGCCGGTCACCCTCTCAGGCCGGCTACCCGTCACCGCCTTGGTAGGCCACTACCCCACCAACAAACTGATAGGCCGCGAGCCCATCCACAACCACCGAAGCTTTCCAACCCCCACCATGCAGCAGGAGCACATATCCAGTATTAGCACCAGTTTCCCAGCGTTATCCCAAAGTTGTGGGCAGGTTACTCACGTGTTACTCACCCGTTCGCCACTCGAGTACCCCAAAAAGAGGCCTTTCCGTACGACTTGCATGTGTTAAGCACGCCGCCAGCGTTCGTCCTGAGCCAGGATCAAACTCTCCAATGAAAAAATATCACCCACCCCACACCACACAGGCACAGGGCAACGGTGTCAACATGAAGAATCCAAAACACTAACCCCAAACACTGACCAAAAAATCCAGTCCATGTCCAGAATCACAAAGGAATCCATAAACAAATCCGACACACCAAAAAGATGCATCAAAAAATCATTGACTATCAAAGACACACTGTTGAGTTCTCAAACATCACACCCACAGAACAACCCCACCAACAAGCAGGACCACCCCAAGGCGACCCGACCAACCCTACCACACCAAGCCCCGACACACAAAACCGAGACCAACCAGCAGAACCAGCCACAATCAGCTCACCACCCCTAAAGGCAGCAACCCAATCAACCTTACCAGATCAACCCTGAATGTCAAATCCAGGAATTCACCAGGGAAATCACCATCAAGAAAACCATCCAGTCATTCCCAGCCCCCTCCAACAAGGGAACCCGCAGAAGCTTAAACACTCATCAAACAACCGTCAACTCATGCCCCAGCAATCCCACAACAGAATCACCAGCACTCCCACCAGCCCACACCCACCGGGCGCCGGGCCGAGAAACAACACTGCCACAACCACACCCTCAACGCAAATCGGGCTGATTCAGGACTCGAACCGCCCCACCGTCCGGCCGCGTCACGGTTGCGTTTGGTGGGTAAATACAACCGTCCGGGGGACCACCGCAGACACGGTGATCCCCGGACGGATCCGACATGGAGGTGCTCAGCGGGTCAACGCACCCACCGTCTTCTTACCACGGCGCACCAACGCCACTCGACCACATAGGAAGTCATCGTCACTCAGACGCTGATCAGGGTCAGACACCTTGACGTTGTTGAGGTAAGCGCCGCCCTCGATGACGGCTCGTTTACCAGCAGACTTCGTATCGACGACCCCTGCCGCAACCATGGCGTCAATGATCGTCGGGTACTCCCCACCCTCATGATGAGCAGCGCCAAGCTCGTCAGCCAAGGACATCACCGTCGTCTCGTCGAGGTCACGCAACTCACCCCGTCCGAAGATGGCCTGAGCAGCAGCCTCGGCAGCCTTACGCTGCTCCACTCCATGGACAAGATCAGTGAGGTCGTCGGCCAAGCAGTGCTGAGCAGCACGACGCCACGGCTCCTCCTTGGTCTTACGAGCCAAGTCCTCGATCTCCTCACGAGAACGCGAACTGAAGATCTTGAGGTACTCGATGACCTTCGCGTCCTCCGCATTGAGGAAGAACTGGTGGAAGGCGTAGGCGCTCGTCAATTCCGGATCGACCCAAACCGTCCCGGACTCGGTCTTGCCGTACTTGGTGCCATCGGCCTTGGTCAACAGCGGGGTCACCAGGCCGTGCACAGTGTCACCGGTCGTCTTGCGAACGAACTCCGCACCCGCAGCAATGTTTCCCCATTGGTCCTGGGCACCGGTCTGGAGACTGCAGCCGTAACGCTTGTGCAACTCGTAGAAGTCCAGTGACTGCAACAGGACGTAGCTGAACTCGGTGTACGAAATACCGCTCTCCAGACGTCGGGCAACGACGTCCCGGGCCAGCATCCGGTTGACCGAGAAGTGCTTGCCAACGTCACGCAGGAAGTCCAGAGCGGTGTACTCGACCGTCCAGTCGTAGTTGTTGACGATCCGAGCGGCGTTCGGCCCCTCGGTGTCGACGTACTTGCTCACCTGTTCCTTGATGGACTCAACCCACTCGGCGACCAGCGCGCGGTCATTCATCTGACGCTCGCCAGTCATCTTTGGATCACCAATGAGACCCGTTGCCCCACCGACGAGGAGCAACGGCTTGTGTCCGCGTTCCTGCAGGGCTCGCACCAGCATCAACTGGACGAGGTGACCAATGTGAAGGCTCTTGGCGGTCGGATCGAAGCCAACATAGAAGGTGACGGGTCCTTGGGCGAGGTGGGCCTCCAATGCCTCACGATCGGTGGAATCGGCAACAAGCCCTCTCCACTCCAGGTCGTCCAACAGATCCGACACGTCATCTTCCTTTCACCAAGACCCCATGTGGGGGTCAACTCGGCGTCAGTATACCGACCGAACCGTCCTCCGCGGTTCACTCACAGTCACACACCGGACGTGAGAGGATCTCAGCAGGCACACCCGTGACGGCCATCTGGGAGAAGGCGTCCGCCAACTCTCCGGCATCAACACCTGTGGCACACATCAAGGCGATGGTGTCATCCCCCGCGATCGTCCCCAGGATGATGTCCAGGCCCGCCTTGTCGATGGCAGATCCGTAGTACTGAGCAGCACCCGGTGGGGTCTTGAGCACCACGAGGTACTCATTGTTTCGTACTCCGGTGCACAACTCCTTGGTCATTCGTGCCAACTTGACCCACGCCGGCGAGCCCGTCGTCACATCCGAGGGGTGCTCTCCCTCGGGAATCGAATAGCACGGGTTTCCAGCGTGATCACGCCCCCGGACGGCTCCGATCTCGACGAGGTCGCGGGAGAGGGTGCCTTGAGAGGCAACGAAGCCTTCGGAAGCCAGGATCTCGCCCAACTCAGCTTGGGAGGAAATCCCTCCCCCCTGAATCAGGGCGCGGATGCGGGCGTGCCGCGCTGCCCGCGAGGTCGGCGCCGAGTGCCCCTCGCTCATGGACCCCCCTTGATCGCACCCCATCGGAGTGGCTATAGAACATTCAGTAACTCACATAAGTATGCACTAATTCAGCGGCCAGCGTCCACCTACGATTCACAGAACGCTCTCCATGCCTGCAATGAAGATCCGCAGCGCGAGGTCGAAATCCGCCTCTTGCCGGGCGAGATCGACCTCTGCCATGACGCCCAGGTCGTGCAACTGGGTGCGCGTCTGCTCCTCCATGGTGTGGCCAAGGACGAGATGGACGATGGCACGACAGATTCCCCCAGCGCGATCATCATCGAAGCCATGAGCCGCCAGGAATTCTCGCAATGTCACAGTGGGATCGACGGCCCCCAGCCCCACTGAAATGGTCGAGGCGACCAATTCTGCTCCGTCACAGTGAGCAAGCAGCGTCCTCCGGAAGCACCTCGCCCATTCGTCAACCCCCTCAGCGAGGCCAGCCTCTGCAACCGGAATGGACGTCGGCCCCGCATCCACGGACAAAATCTCATCGCTCACCGCCGCCAGAAGGCTTTGCTTGTTGGCAACGTGCCAGTACAGCGCACCAGCCTTCACGCCGAGACGTTGTGCGAGGCGACGCATGGACAGGTCGCCAAGGCCATAGGTGTCGAGGATCTCAACCCCTGCCCGAACGACGTCCGCCTTGGTCAGGCTCACGGTGACTCCCTGAACTCGATGACACTTTTTCGATGACATGTTTCCGGGGGTGGCCCACTTCGGCCGAACCTCATGGACTACATTGAACCCCGTTCAATCCTGAACGGTGTTCAGGACGTCTCCAGTCTCGGAAGGACCAGAGCATTGTTGAATCTAGCCGACATGACCGAACGCGGCCTGAGGGGGGAGTCGATCACCCGGGAGGAGGCCCTCGAGATCCTTCGCAGCAATAATGACGAGCTCATGTCACTCATCGCCGCTGCCGGAAAGGTTCGTCGCCATTTCTTCGACAACCGAGTGCGCCTCAACTACCTGGTCAACCTCAAGTCGGGCCTGTGCCCCGAAGACTGCTCGTACTGCTCGCAGCGCCTAGGCTCCCGTGCCGAGATCATGAAGTACTCCTGGGCCGACCCCGAGAAGGTGCACGAGGCAGTCGAAGCCGGTATCGCCGGCGGCGCTCGTCGCGTCTGCATGGTGGCCTCCGGCCATGGTCCCTCCAACCGTGACGTCGAGCACGTCAACAGCATGGTGCGCTCCCTCAAGGCAGACCACCCCGACGTCGAGGTCTGCGTCTGTCTGGGCTTCGTGGACGATGAGAAGGCAGCCTCCATCAAGGACGCCGGTGCCGACGCCTACAACCACAACGCCAACACCGCTCGCTCCCATTATGGAGAGATCTGCACCACCCATTCCTACGAGGACCGCATGGACACCGTCGAGGTCCTCAAGCGCAATGGTCTCTCCCCCTGCTCGGGCGTCATCGCTGGTATGGGCGAGACCGACGAGGAATTCGTCGACGTCATCTTCGACCTGCGTGAGCGTGGGGTCGACTCGGTGCCCGTGAACTTCCTGCTCCCCTTCGAGGGAACGCCTCTGGCAGGTGGCGCTCAGCACATCACCCCGCAGTGGTGCCTCAAGCGTCTCGCCATGGTCCGCTTCGTCCATCCGGACGCCGAGGTGCGGGCTGCTGCCGGACGTGAGCAGCACATCCGTACCATGCAGCCGCTGGCGCTCGAGGTCGTCAACTCCATCTTTCTGGGCGACTACCTCACCAGTGAGGGCGCTGCCGGCGCTGCCGACCTGCAGATGATTCAGGACGGCGGCTTCGTCCCTGAGGGAGCCGACGGGCAGCCCGTGGTCCACACCACCGTCGATTCGTCCCAGTCAGCCGACCTGCCCATCAACGCGGTTCCGATCCGTCACCGTGGTATCGGCAGTGCGGTTCCGGCAAACGCCTGATGCCGTCAGCGCAAGCCTGAACACATTGCACGAGGGGTCGACATCATGTCGACCCCTCGTGGCATGTATCGGTAGGTGTCAGGACCTCAGCTCAGCCCCGCAGGCGTCCTCGGCGCGAGCCACCGCAGCGTCGCGAGCCTCGGCCGCCTCGGCATCAGTGAGAGTCCGATCGGCAGCACGCAGACGAAGGTTGAAGGCGAGCGACTTGTGTCCCTCGCCGACCTGCTCACCTTGGTAGACGTCGAACAGCTCGACGGACTCCAACAAGGATCCAGCCCCCTCAGCGACAGCCCGACGGACATCCTCGCTGGCGACGGACTCGTCAACGACGAGGGCGACGTCCTCCTTGGCCACCGGAAAACTCGAGATGGGCTTGACCTGGCCACCATGGGGAGCCGCAGCAACGAGGGCGTCAAGGTTGAGCTCAACAGCGCAGGAACGCTGCGGCAGACCGGCATCCGACACCACGGTCGGGTGAAGCTCACCTGCATGGCCGATCACCTTGCCGTCCACGATGAGGACGGCACACCGGCCCGGATGCCAAGGGGCCTGACGGTCGGCCTTGCGCTCCAGGGTGACGCCGAGGGCGTCAGCGGCCTTCTGAGCGACCAGAACCGCATGACGCCAATCAGTCTTGACGGGCTCGCCGTCCCACCGATCCGGCAACCAGTTGCCACAGATCACCGCAGCCAGCATGCGCAGCTGAGCGGGCAGGGCTGCGTCGATCTCGGCGAGGACCTCGTCGCAGGGACGCTCGTCGACACCTGGACGGGGAGCCTTGGCCGGGGTCACAGCGCGGAAAACCACACCGCTCTCGAAGACCGCGAGGTCCTCCTGGGACCGCGCCATGTTCGTCGTCACGGCGTGGAAAAGCCCCGGCAGCAGGCTGGTCCGCAGATACGGGTGGGTGTCGTCGAGAGGGTTGGCGAGCCTGACCGTCGCATGCCGCGGATCATCATCGCTGATCCCGAGGGTTTTGAGGTCCTTGTCACCGATGAAGGGCAAGGTGATGAGCTCGACGAATCCGGCCTCGACGACCGAACGCACCACGCGACGACGACCTTGCTGAGCCTTCGTCAGGCCAGCGGTGCCCAGGCCGGGAGGAAGGATCGGCTCGATGCGGTCGAAACCGATCTTGCGACCGATCTCCTCGACGTAGTCGTATGCATCAACCAGGTCCGGACGCCACGTCGGCGGGACGAGGCTGAGGGAATTACCCAGGGCGGTCACCTTGACACCCGAACGGGTGAGGATCTCGATGACCTCCTCGGTGGACACCTTCGTGCCGAGGATGCGGCTCGGCAACTCAGCGCTGATGGTCTGGTGAGGCATGTCTGGGACCGCACCGACGACAGTCGGCTCGCCGATGGTCGCACCTGCGTAATGGGCCAGCAGCTCGGCGGCACGAACCGCAGCGGTGTGGGCGCACACTGGATCGACGCCGCGCTCGAAGCGACGCGAGGCCTCGGACCCCAGCTTGTGGCGTCGGTACGCCCGAGCCACCGTCATGGGATCGAAGTGGGCACCCTCAAGAATGATCGAGGTCGACTCGGCGGTCATCTCGGTGGCGGCCCCACCCATGACACCGGCCAGGCCGATGGCACCCGAGTCATCGGCGATCACCAAGTCGTCGGTACCAAGGATGCGCTCGGTGTCGTCGAGGGTGACCAGGTGCTCACCCTCGTGAGCCTTGCGGACGACAATCGTCCCGCTCACCTTGTCGGCATCGTAGGCGTGCAGCGGCTGACCAGACTCCAACATGACGTAATTGGTGACGTCAACAGTCAGGCTGATGGGACGCATTCCCGCCCGGGTGATGCGATCAGCGATGAATCGTGGGGTCTGAGCGTGCGGATCCAGACCGGTCACCGGCAGGGCGACGAACTGGCTGCAGGCATCCGACTGAATGTCCACTCCAACCGGACCGTCAACCGGACCGATCGGCTCCTCGTCGTAGCGATCCGGGAAGTGCACGGACATGGCGTGGGCCACCTCACGGGCGATACCACGAACCGACATGCAGTAACCGATGTCGGGGGTCACGTCGACGTCAAGGACCTCCTCGGGAACCCCGAGAATTGGCAGGGCATCCTCGCCGGGAACCAGCTGGTGTCCCTCGACGGAGGGCGGCAGGGTAATGATCCCAGAGTGATCGACACCAATGCCCAGCTCGTCAGCAGCGCAGAGCATGCCGTCGGACATGTGGCCGTAGGTCTTACGGGCGCTGATCGCGAATCCACCGGGGAGCACGGCCCCGGGCAGGGAGACGACCACCCAGGCGCCTTCAACTGCGTTGGGAGCACCGCAGATGATGCCGCGTCCCTCGACACCCTCCTGCACATTGTTGGGGTGCCCTTCGGCGTTGTATCGGGGACCGACGTCAACTCGGCACCAGTTGATGGTCTTGCCGTTCTTCTGCGGCTCGGGAATCGACGACAGGATGCGACCGATGACGATCGGGCCGGTCAGCTCGCCGCCGACCACCTCGACCTTCTCGACGGTGGCAGTGTGGTCGGTGAGAGCCTGAGCCACCTGCTCGGTGGTGGTGCCGTCAGGCAGGTTGACCATGGCCTGCAGCCATGACATGGGAACCTTCATCGTGCTCCTCCCCTGAGTGAGCGGCTGAATCGAACGTCACCCTCGACGAAGTCGCGCAGGTCAGGGGCGTTGTTGCGGAACATCACCGTGCGATCAATGCCCATTCCGAAGGCGAACCCGGAGTAGACGTCGGTGTCAATTCCGCAGGCGATGAGCACACGCGGGTTGACGATGCCGCAGCCACCCCACTCGATCCAGCCCTCGGAGCGGCAGGTACGACACGGGCGGTCGGGATTGCCGACCGACGCACCGTGACACACGAAGCACTCCAGGTCGACCTCGGCACTGGGCTCGGTGAACGGGAAATAGTGCGGACGGAACCGGGTGCGCACGTCGCCGAACATCGCGCGGGCGAAGGCGTCGACGGTGCCCTTGAGATGACCCATCGTGATGCCCTTGTCAACACACAGGCCCTCGACCTGATGGAAGACCGGCAGGTGAGTGGCGTCGTACTCGTCGGCACGGAAGACCTTGCCAGGGCTGATGATGCGCACCGGCGGCTGCTGTGTAAGCAGGGTGTGAATCTGCACCGGGCTGGTGGCGGTACGCATGCACTTGCCATCACTGACCGGGTCAAGCCACAGGGTGTCCTGCAGGGCGCGAGCGGGATGGTCGCTACCAAGGTTCAAGGCATCGAAATTGAACCACTCGGACTCGGCCTCCGGACCTTCAGCGATCTGCCAACCCATGGCGGTGAAGACGTCGCAGACGTCGTCGATGAGAGCTGTGATCGGGTGCGGGGCCCCCTGCGGCGAGGTGACGACCGGCAAGGTGACGTCAGTGGTCTCGTCCTCGAGACGAGCTTCCAGCTCGGCCTCCGCGAGCTCCTCCTGGCGAGCCTTGAGAGCCTGGTTGACACGGCCACGGGCCTGACCGATCCGCTTTCCGGCGTCCTTGCGGGCGGCCGGAGGCAGAGCTCCGATCTCGCGGTTGGCCAAGGCCAGCGGGGACTTGTCACCGGTGTGGGCGATGCGCACCTGCTTGAGCTCAGCAGTGGTGGACACCCCGGCGATCGCCTCCAGTGCCTCGGCCACCCGGGCCTCGACCTGGTCAGCGTCCAAGGTGCTCACCTGGACCGGGTCATAATTCGTGTTGGGGCCACTCATGGGCCTTCCCCCTGATGGGTTGACGTTGGAAAAGCGCCCCTCTCCGGGGCGCAAGTGTGCGACTGGCGTCGATCACCCCGAGTCTAGTGGTGACCGACGCCGTCAGTGGTTGATGGCCGCTTCTCGGTAATCAGGCGCGCTGTTCACTCGCTGTCGCGTACAGCACGACGGCAGCTGCGGTGGAGA
Source organism: Cutibacterium nasicola (assembly GCF_051303185.1). GTDB lineage: Bacteria > Actinomycetota > Actinomycetes > Propionibacteriales > Propionibacteriaceae > Cutibacterium. The sequence continues at coordinate 13,489 of NZ_JBPPGE010000005.1, forward strand.
GATTGAGAGACTCAGCGGATCCCCACATCGGAACCCCGACGACCTCGTCAGCCAGGGCTCGGTCTGCCTCTGGCAGTCCCCACGCCTCGTTGCCCATCAGCCAGGCGATGGGCGTCTTGAGGCGTCCGGATCTGGCGACGACGTCGAGACTGTGGCCTCCCCCGTCGGCGGCGAGCACTGCCATCTGGTGGCTGCGAGCCCACTCCACGGCGTCGGCAAGGTCAACGCCGACGATGACGGGCAGGTGGAAGATCGATCCCACCGAGGAACGGACCGTCTTGGGATTGTGCGGGTCCACCGATCCGCGGGTCAGGATCACGCACTCGGCACCGAAGGCATCGGCGCAGCGGATGACCGTTCCGGCGTTACCCGGGTCTCGAACCTGCGCGCAGATGACGGCCAGACGCACCTGCCTGTCGGGCAGCTCGTGGCGGGTGACCTGTCGGCACACGGCGAAGACTCCCTGACTGGTGACGGTGTCGGACAAGGCACTGACGTCCTCGTCAGTCAGTAGCGCCACCCTGATTCCACGACGTTCCGCGGCGTCGACGTGCTCGGCATCACGCACCGGATCCGAAGTGGCCAGCAGATTCACCTTGCCAGGCCACGCCAGTGCCTCACGTACCGCCTGAGCGCCTTCGACGAGGAAGAGTCCGGATTCCTCACGTCCGCGCCGCGAGGACAGCCGACGGGCCGAACGCAGCGACCCATTCGAGATGGGATCGCATCTCGAATGGGTCGCTGCGTTCGGCCCACCGGTCATGCTCACGTCAGGCGGCAGCGTTCTGCGGCTGGTTGGCCTTGGCGATCTCGACGAGGCTGTTGAAGGCGTCAATGTCGGAGACGGCCAGCTCAGCGAGCATCTTGCGGTCGACCTCAATGCCGGCGTTCTTCAGACCATTGATGAAACGGTTGTAGGTCATCCCCTGGGCGCGGGAAGCAGCATTGATGCGCTGGATCCACAGCGAGCGAAAGTCGCCCTTCTTGGCGCGACGATCACGAAACGAGTACGTGGCTGAATGGAGGGTCTGCTCCTTGGCCTTGCGGTACAGACGGGAACGCTGTCCGCGGTAACCGGAGGCCCGGTCGAGGACCTCGCGACGCTTCTTCTTGGCATTCACAGAACGCTTCACGCGTGCCATGGTGATTCTCCTTGGTTTTCCCGGGTCAGTCCCGGATCGGTTCGGGGCGTCTGACGCCCAGCGGACTTGAAGACGTCGTCAGTGGCGACGCCGGCTGTCGTCAGCGGCCGGGGTGGCCCGCGAGCAGCTTCTTGACCTTGGCGGCCTGTCCCTTGGGCAGCACGGTCTCGCCGGTCAGACGGCGGGTGACGCGCGAGGACTTGTGCTCGTTGAGGTGACGCTTGCCGGCCTTACGAGCGGTGACCTTGCCCGAGCCGGTCACCTTGAAACGCTTCTTCGTTCCTGAGTGGCTCTTCATCTTGGGCATGGATAGCTCCATTCGTTCATGTGTGTCGTCCCGCGAACCGGAGGAAAGGTCCCGGGCTGGCTCACCGGCGAAGACCGGATCGCCTGGTTCTGAGCAGTGCTCAGAGGTCGATGTCAGGGTCCATGTTGTCGGCGGGGCCCTTTTTCTTTTTCTTCTTGGCGGTGCCGGCAGCAGCGCGTTGGGCAGCCTCGTAGGCCTTGTCAGCCTCAGCAGCCTCGGCGCGCTCAGCGGCTCGGCGGTCACGCTCAGCCTTCTGATTCGCCTTGGCCTCGTTCTTCTTACGAGTCGGGGCGAGGATCATGAGCATGTTGCGCCCTTCCTGCTTGGGAGGGGACTCGACGGTCGCGTACTCAGTCAGATCGTCAGCAAGGCGACGCAACAGGTTGACGCCAAGCTCCGGACGAGACTGCTCACGGCCACGGAACATGATCGTGATCTTGACCTTGTCACCGGCCTTGAGGAACCGCAGGACATGGCCCTTCTTGGTCTCGTAGTCGTGGTCGTCAATCTTGGGCCGAAGCTTCATCTCCTTGATGATGGAGTTCGCCTGGTTGCGTCGCGACTCCCGGGCCTTCTGGGCCGCCTCGTACTTGAACTTGCCGTAGTCCATGAGCTTGACGACAGGGGGACGGGCCTGGGGAGCCACCTCGACGAGGTCGAGGTCTTGCTCGCGGGCGAGCTGCAGGGCCTGCTCGACCCTGACGATGCCGACCTGTTCGCCATTGGGGCCAACCAGGCGCACCTCGGGAACGCGGATCCGCTCGTTGATGCGGGGTTCAGTACTGATGGGTTCCTCCCGGATGTCTGTTCAGCATGGAGACGTGTCCACGTCTCCGCGATCCGGGTACAGGAAAAGGCTCTCGCGGAAATGCGAAAGCCTGACTCATGCGGGTGCATGAGCACCCTACCCAACCCTCGGGGGGAAGAGACCCTGAGGATCGTTGTTGAGAACCCGGCGGACGAAATCCGCCCAGGTGGGAGGTCAGGCCCCCTCTTCCACGTGACCAGTTCTGTACTGATCGCTCTGAAGATGGTACGGCATCAGGAGTCATCACCCCAAATCGAGAGCCATCCTCCGAGTCAACTCCACAAAACCCGACCTCCCCGTCCGGAAAGGTCCTCGCTGCACACCGACCCCAGCCGTCCTCGAACGTCATGAGTTTCCGCCATGCTCGATCGAGTCGAGGATGTCTGGCCCCGAGACGAGTGGAACCGGACCCGCGACGTCAATGAGGAGGGCGTCAGCCGGGACCTCGGTGACGGTGGCGGCCAGATCCGGGAGCTGGCCAGGAACCGGTCCGGCGGTCTCATGGCGTCAAGGAGTCGGTTCCGGTGAAGGCGACCAGGACGGTACTTCCCCTGCTCATTGGTGAGTGTGATCGCACCGGTCTCACCGGCCTCGTCCTCTATGTCGCCGCCGTGTGACACAGTTGAGGGATGAGCGAAACGACCGTCGTTGCCGTCGTCACTATTGTCCTGGTCGTCCTTCCACTGTTGCGAGCCCTGTCAGGGTGGTTTTCTCGCCGCTCCTCCCGAGCTCTGCTGCGCGGACTGGGTCTGGCCCTCATTCCGATCGGTCTGGTCCTGACAGGACTGATGCGTTTGTTGGTCCGAGCGATCCGCCTCGTCGTGGACTGGTTCGCCGGTGCTGCCATGACACCGGCCATCTGGATCGGCGTCATCGCCATCGCCATTGGCCTGGTGACCTGGTTCATCGCCGGTTTCATGCCCCCGGTTGACCGCGAGACCGGACGTCAGCGTCGTCAGGATCACGCCGCACGCAAGCAGGCCCGCGCCACGTCGGTCTCGCCGAAGTCCCAAGGTTCTGCTTCCCCGCAAAGTGCCCCTCAGGGGTCGCGACCGGCATCCGAAACGAGCTCGCTACCCGTTGATGCCCCGAAGACACCTGCCACCGCTCCGGTTAGGACGCCGAGCTCAAGCTCTTCCGAGCCGACGGCCAGGTCCTCCAAGATCTCGGCCACGGAGAAGGACGAGGACGCCGAGCTCGAGGACATTCTGCGCAAGCGCGGGATCGAATGATCCTTCCCCCCAAAAAAACACACAGCAATGCCGTGGGCTCCGAACCGGGGTCCACGGCATTCTTCAGTGACGGTGGGGGCACCGTGGCGATCACAGTCGACAGGCAGACAGCTCCGTCGACAGGATGGCGCGGGCACCGGCGTCCCACAGCTCGTCCATGAGCCCCTGCACGGCCTCGCGAGGGACCATGGCGCGCACGGCATACCAGCCGTTCTTCGACAGCGGCGAGACCGTCGGGGCCTCCAGGCCCGGAGTCAGCTCGGTGACGGCGCCGAGGGCTTCGGCTGGCACGTCGTACTCGACCATGACGTAGCTACGGGCCACCTGGACACCGTCAATGCGTCGCATGAAATGGTCAAAGGTCGTGCCACCGGTGAAATCGCGCCGCTGGATGAGGACGGCTTCGGACTCCAGGATGACGTCTCCGAAGAGCTCGAGGCCAGCTTTGCGCAGGGTGGTTCCCGTCTCGACGACGTCGGCGATGGCGTCAGCCACCCCGAGTCGGATCGAGGACTCGACGGCACCATCCAAGTGGATCAGGTGAGCGTCGATACCTCGCTTCGTCAGGAATGATCCGAGCAGGCCCGGATACGACGTCGCGATGCGCTTACCGGCCAGACCCTCCACGGTGTTGCCGGAACCCTTGGGTGCCGCGAAACGGAACCGGGAGTGACCAAATCCGAGACCCTTGATCTCAGCGGCGTCGGCTCCGGAATCCAGTAGCAGGTCGCGACCGGTGATACCGATGTCGAGAGTGCCCTCACCGACGTACACCGCAATGTCACGCGGCCGCAGGTAAAAGAACTCCACCCCGTTGGCTTCGTCGATCAGGGTGAGGTCCTTGCGATCAGAACGCTGACGGTAACCGGACTCAGTCAGCAGGGAGGACGCCGCGTCCGACAGGGCACCCTTGTTCGGCACTGCAATGCGCAGCAGGTCTGACATGAATTCTCCTCAGGAGATTGAGAAAGCGGGGGACATGACGATGACTGGCCAGGCACAACCCGACCTGGGGAAATTCACAGATGCTTGTAGACGTCATCAAGGGTCAACCCCTGCTTGATCATCATGACCTGCAGGTGATAAATCTCCTGACTGATCTCCACGGCCAGCCTTGCGTTGCCCTCGTACTCAGCGGCCATCCAGACCTCAGAGGCTTCCTCCACAATCTTCTTGCCGATGGCATGCACTCCGCGGTCGAGCTCCTCAACGGTTCCCGATCCCGCGGGGCGGGTCTGTGCCTTGGTGGACAGCTCGGCGAAGAGTTCCTCGAATGTCTTGCTCACAGTGGTCAGGCTACCGACTGCGGTGCCATGACCATGCCTGGGACCACGTGACGGACCTTGCACGCCACCGGGCCGAGCGTCCGATCAGTTCGCAGCCCCTCCTGCGTGTTGAGCTCGCCACCACGTCAGGAAGCCGTAGAAGCAGAACGCTCCGTAAAACACGTACATCAGCGCACTCGGGTAGTACTGCGCGGTCGCAAGCAACGGGACGCCGACAACATCCACGGCGATCCACACGAACCAGAACTCGTTCCATCCACGCGCCATGCCCCACGTGGCAAGGATCGATCCAGTGAGGATCCAGGAATCCGACAATGGACCCCATGAGCCGAGGGCCTCAAGGACGACGTAGAAGATGATGAGCCCGACGAGAGCGGACGCCGGGCTGAGGATGCGTTCCCGACGAGTGGCCCACCGGGGATGAACGGCCACCTGGGAGGCTCCATTGTTGCGTCGGGTGGCAGCCCACACGACCCAGCCATAGGCGCTGGTCGCGAGGAAGAAGATCTGCCGACCAGCTTGGCCCCACAAGTTGAGGTCCTGAGGAGTGTGGAACACCCCACCCAGGAAGACCGTGAACAGGGTGACGTTCCCGACAATGCCAACCGGCCAGGCCCAGACTCGACGACGGGCGCCGCCGAGGGCCGATGCCAGTCCGAACAGATTCCCGATGACCTCGCGCCACAACATCGGCTTACCCAGGCCCACAGCACCGTGCGCAACCTGAGATCGGTGTCAAAGGTCAGGGCGTTGTCCACTGCCCAGACGTGAGGCATTCCACTCAGATCGGGGTCGGGCCCGAGCAGGACGTGACCGCCCTTGCGGTCGGTGTTGTTGGCGACTGCGTCAAAGAGGGCCAGGGCACGCAGAGCCGGATGCGGGGAATGAGCGAGCCCGATCTCGCGACCGTCCTCGTCAATCCCCAGCGACAATCCGTGCCAGTGTCCCGGGAGACGTTCGGTGACGTCGGCAACCACCAACGGATTCTCCCGGTCGTCGTCAATCCATCGCTGTATCGAACCAGCCCCTCGTGGGCCGTCCTCGATGAAGACGGTCAACGGCACCAGCCCAACACCCATGAGCTGGGACAGCCGGTAGGACGAAACCTCACGTCCAGCAAGGGTCCCGGCAGGAAAGCCATGAAAACGACGCTCATGGGAAACCGGTTTGTACACCCACAGCCTGTCGTCCGCATCGCGCACTCGAAGCGCACCATCACTGGAATCGGGCAGGGCAGCGTCGATTCGCCACGGTGCGCGAGGCCGAGGTGCTTGTGGCAGGTCCCAGGGATTCGTCGAGCTCACCACACCAACGATGTGCGATAGCCATTTGACCGAGGGCACAGATGGCCCCCACCAGAAAGGATCTGCTGGGAACAATACGGGCAGTATTGGCGTCCCGACGCCACGACGACATTGCATCGAGCGACGAATTGGCGAGCCTGGGAGGTCGTCATGAAGATTTCAAGGGAGTCCAGTGCCGACTCAGGAAGTGTGGTCAACAGCATTGCTGGGTCGTTGATCATCAACTCGTCATCGCTGGCGGCATACATCTCGATTTCGACGCGCTTGCTCGGGTCATCGAAGGCCATCGCCATGGCACCTACTGTGAATTCCTCGTCAAGAGGTGAGTCCAGCGGGGCGAGATCGTCAGGGGTGTGGATCGTCGGCGGGACGAGGACGTCGGCGGCATGGGCAGCCAAGCCGTCCAGAATCCTGTCCATCTGAAGCGCAAGCTGGCTGATCTGAGCCTTCTCGCACCGCACCGTCACCAGGCGGGAGCCTTCCCGAACCTGAAGGTGAAAGACCCGTGCTCCTGGGCGACCGACGGTGCCGACCACGACCCGATCGGGCCGTTCGAATCGGAAGGTGCGACGAGTCATGCCTCCACCCTAGCCACCCAACCCTTGGCAGGAGCACAGGACGGAACCTGTCTCGCTGGGCATCATCGCCGAGATGGTGGCCTCGGGTGGATTGTCGACCACCATGCACCAATCCGACTCGCTGCTCAGGATCAACGGGGGAGGTCACGACGAGGCCAGGTGTCACGTCCGTCAGTTGGGAAGCCAGCGCCCCCGCGTCGCGAGTACCGACCTCGTCGAGGGGATGGCTCGAACGGCCAGCGAGGACTCCCTTCGCATTGGCCTCAGTACGCCCGTGTCGAATGAGCAGAAGTCGTGCCACGGCGTCGCTGTATTGCGCCTGGTCCTGGCGTCTTGCCTCAAGGCCGGCTTGAGGGTGCTCCGTTAGGGTGATCTGAGCGAGGAGGACGCACATGCGCATGAAAACCGTCGGGGCCAGCGGCCTCAAGGTGTCTGCCATTGGTCTGGGCTCCCTGACCTGGGGAGGTCACACCGACACTCGTGAGGCTCGCTCCATGGTGCGCCGTTTCGTCGACGCCGGTGGCAACCTCGTCGACACCGCCCCTGCATATGGTGGTGGCTTCGCCGAACAGCTCATTGGCAAGCTCATTCACACCGACATCAGCCGAGACGACCTCGTCATCGCCACGAAGGCTGGATTCGTCGCCGAGGGGAAGAAACGGGTCGTCGACACCTCCCGAACCGCTCTGTTGCGCGATCTGGAGGGATCCCTACGTCGCCTCCACACCGACCACGTCGACCTGTGGCAGGTGCATGCCTGGGGAGATGCCCCCATCGAGGAGACCTGCGCTGCCCTCGACCACGCTGTGCGTTCAGGCATGGCCCGCTACGTCGGCGTCTCCAATTTCGTCGGCTGGCAGTCGGCAACGGCGGCCACCTGGCAGCGAGCGACAGGAGCTCGCACTCCGCTGGTGAGCAACCAGGTCGAGTACTCCCTGCTGGCTCGTCGCGCCGAGATCGAGGTCGTCCCCTCCGCCCAGCATCACGGCATGGGCCTGCTGGCGTGGTCGTCCTTGGGTCGTGGCGTGCTGGCTGGTCGTTACCGCAACGGCACTCCCAAGGATTCTCGTGGCGGTTCCGACCGTCTCTCGTGGTTCGTGCAGCCCTATCTGACGCCCAAATCCCGAGCTGTCGTCAACGCCATCTCGAAGGCGGCCGACGGGCTAGGAGCGACGGCCGCGCAGATTGCTCTGACCTGGGTGCGCGACGCCCCCGTCGTTTCGTCGGCCCTCGTCGGACCGCGAACGACGGCGCAGCTCGAGGAACTACTGGGTGCCGATGACATCGTGCTGCCCCCGGAGATCAGCGCGGCCCTCGACGACATCACGGGCGGGCCGAACTTGGCCCGCGAGGAGTCCTGAGGGCCGTCCCGGTCTCAACGTTCGGCGCGAGGCATCCACGGCGTCGAAACCGGACCGTCGTAGAGTTCACGCGGCCTGGAAATTCTCGTCGTCGGATCCTCGGCGACCTCCTTCCAGTGCGCAATCCAGCCGGCCATCCGGCCAATGGCGAACATGACGGTGAACATGTTGAGCGGGATGCCAAGAGCCCTCAGCACAATTCCGGAGTAGAAGTCCACGTTCGGGTAGAGCCTGCGCTCGACGAAGTAGTCGTCGGCCAGCACGGCGTCCTCGAGCTCCATGGCGACGTCGAGCAGTGGGTCGGGCTTGTGCATCGTCTCGAGCAACGGACCGACAGCACCGCGGAAGATCCTTGCCCTGGGATCCCAGTTGCGGTAGACGCGGTGCCCGAAGCCGGAAATCCTCTCCCCCGAGTCCTTGGCCTTGGCCAGATACTGACGCGGGGAAAGGCCGGAGTCATGGATGCGCTGCAGAGCCCGCACCGCGTTGACGTTGGCACCCCCATGGCGGTCTCCCCAGAGGGCACAGACACCAGCCGAGCACGACGTGAAGAGGTTGGCACCGGATGACCCCACCATCCGGACCGTCGAAGTCGAACAGTTCTGGCCGTGATCGGCATGGAGGACGAGGAAGAGGTTGAGGGCCCTGGCGGCAATCGGGTCAGGCTCGTAGTCGCGGTACGGCAGGGAGAACATCATGTGCATGAAGTTTTCGACGTACTTGAGGTCGTAGCGCGGGTAGATCGCCGGTTCCCCGATCGACGCCTTGTACGAGGCCGCCGCGATCGTCCTCACCTTGGACATCAGTTTGGCAGCGGCGTCGGTGAAGGAGTTCTCGTCCGTGATGCGCGGGCGGTCATGGGTGCTCATCGCATTGATCATTGACGACATGATCGCCATGGGGTGGCCGTTGGGAGGGAAGGCATTGAAGTGAAGATCCATCGACCGGTGCAGCGCGGAATACTCGGTCAGCCGATTCCGAAAGTCGTCACGCTGCGCCTCGGTCGGCAACTCGCCGAAAATGAGCAGCCAAGCCGTCTCCACGAAGGAGACCTTCTGCTCGGCAAAGGTCTCGATGGGGAGTCCTCGATAGGTGAGCACACCATCCTCGCCGTCAATCCAGGAGATGGCAGACCGGCAGGATGCGGTATTGGCGAAGGCAGGGTCGAAGGTTGTCACGCCGCCGGTCATCCGGCGAAGATCAGAGATGTCGATGACCCGGTCGCCGGTGGTGCCGGTGATGACAGGAAGGGAGTACTCCTGACCGTCGAGGATCAGGGTTGCAATGTCGTGCGTTTCGTGGCTCATCGTCAGGCCTCCTGCAAAATGTGATCGACGACTTTGGCACCGAATACGAGGGAGGCCACTGGGACTCTCTCGTCGACGCCGTGGAACAGACTGATGAAGTCAAAATCAGCGGGAAGTCGCAGCGGGGTGCAGCCGTAGCAGTTGATGCGACGGCCGTTCGGGAGAACGGCAAACCCCTTCGCGTCGGTGCCTGCTGAATTGAGATACGGCAGCACGATCGCTCCCGAATCCTCAGCGTCAATGGCATGACGGATGGCATTGACGGCTGCCCCCTCAAAGGGCGCTTCCGCTGCTGGTTTGAGGGAAATCGTCTCGATATCGATCCCGGGACCAGCCAAGGACTTGATCGTCGAGATCATCTCCTCCTCAGACCCGGGAATGAAGCGGGCGTCAATCTCGGCGCTGGCCCGAGTCGGCACGACGTTGACCTTGTACCCGGCCGACAGCACCGTCGCAGTGACGTTGTGGGAGCAGCACGCGGCAACCATGCGGGACAGCGGCCCAATCGGTGCGAGGCACGACTCAAGGTCGTCCCGGTCGATCGTCAGACCCCACATCTGGGAAACCTTGGCCAGGAACTCCTCCTGCACGGGGTGGCCCAGGTCGGGCCACTGATGGGAATCAATGCGCGACAGAGCTTCCAACAAGTGGCTGACCGCGTTGTCCGGGTTGCGCATGGAGCCGTGGCCGGCGCTGCCGGTGGCACTCATTCGGAACCACCACAGGCCCTTCTCGGCTGACTGGACGACGTAGACCCGCGTGCCCCCAGGGGTCGTCAGGGAGAACCCACCCACCTCGCTGATGGCCTCGGTGACGCCGTCGAAGATCTCCGGATGGTTGGCACCCAGCCAGGTGGATCCGAGAGTGCCGGATGCCTCCTCGTCAGCGAACATGATGATGCGAATCGGACGCGACGGCACCTCACCGCGACGATGACGGGCTCGGATGGCTGAGAGCACCATCGCGAGGAAACCTTTCATGTCGATGGCTCCCCTGCCCCACATGCAGTTGTCGTGAACCTCGCCGGACAACGGGTGATGGGCCCAGTCCTCGGCTTCGAAGGGCACGGTGTCGCTGTGGCCGTGAAGCAACAAGGCGGGACGACTCATGTCGGTGCCTTCGGGTGCCCACTCAGCAACCAGGGTGGCTCGGCTGGGCTCGGATTCGTAGATCGAGACGTCTACCCCGATCTCTTCCAGGAGCCCGGAGACGTAGCGACACATGTCGACCTCGCCACGAGCGTCTTGTGGACCAAAGTTCTGCGAGTCGATCTGAATCATGCGCGAGCAGATGTCGACCACCTCGGCTTGCGGACTGTTCGGCCCGTCGACAAGGCCTTCGAGAGGCATGCTGAAGAGATCTGACATGTCGCGATTGTGCCACCGCCAGGGGTCTGCAGCGTCACTCGGGACACTCGATGGACGCCGATTTGCATTGCGGTGCAAGCTTCGACTAGAATCTCGTGACTGTCCGGCTCGGAGTAGAAGCGACGAGCCAGAAACCCGAGTCCGGGTGGCGGAATTGGTAGACGCGCTAGCTTGAGGTGCTAGTGGCCGATTAAGGCTGTGGAGGTTCAAGTCCTCTCTCGGACACAACAAACCCCGTCTGATTGAGCGTGTCAGGCGGGGTTTCTTCGTAGCCAGTTCCGGCGCTGGTGCCATGAGGCCAATTCTGACGTGCTCTGTGACATTTCTCGCCGCGGACACACATGACGGGTTCATTTCAGCCATCCTGGCATGGAAGTGGACAAATTTCTTCAGCTGAATTGTCGCCTGTGCACGAACGACCAATTCTGTCGTTCAGCCCACTCATCGACTCTTCGACTCATATCGTCCTGGACATCCGAGGTGGCCGTCACTCAGGGATGAGACGGGCACACACGACGCAAAGGAGCATCTTGATGTCATTCCCACGCAAACTCAGCGCACTGGCGATCGCCGGCACCATGGCGGTGACCGGCGCGACCATGGCGACCCCGGCCATGGCTGTACCTGAAGGAGGCTCCCAGCCTGCCGCCGCTGCTCCGGCAACCGACCAGGTGAAGAAGGAGACCGGCTACTTCAAGACCACTGACAAGCTTGGGACCAAGCTCTTCCACCGCAAGGACATCGTCCCGAACGCCAAGGGTGCCGTCGTCCTGGTCCACGGTCTCATGGAGAATTCCTCCAACTACGAGTACCTGACCAAGAGTCTCACCAACGCCGGCTACAGCGTCTACCGTTTCGACAACCGTGGTCACGGTCGTAGCGCCGCCCCGTACGTCAACAACGCGATCCCGCGCGGCCAATTCGACGACTGGTGGAACATCGAGTCCGACATCCACCAGGTCGTCCAGACCGCACACAAGGAGAACGCCGACAAGAAGGTCTTCCTCCTCGGCCACTCGATGGGCGGTATCGCCGTTCAGTCCTACGGAATCATGTACCCGGGCACTGTCGACGGCATCGTCTCCTCCGGTGGCGGTACGTTCGCCAGCGTTGACGGACCGAACACCGAGGGCGTCACCACCGTGACCCCTGACAACCTCAACTTCTTCGCCCGTCATGCTCTCCCGCAGATCAGCCAAGTTCTCCCGATGTCTCGTCTGACAGCATTCAACGGTCGTCTTGCCAGGGCTGCCGTCAAGGATCCCAAGAGCATTCGGATGCCATCTGGTCCGGTGTCTGCCAACGTCATCCTCCCTGGTTACCCGGCCTATGGTCTGTGTTCCGATCCCCAGGTCCGCATCGACCACTGGCAGCGTGACCCGCTGTACAACCACTACATGCGTCTGGGTCTGGTCGAGCAGCTCGGTGTCGGCCAGATGTACAACATCATGAATGCCCATGAGTTCGACGCCCCGACCCTCATCATGCACGGCGAGAACGACGGCCTCGTCCCCAGCTACTTCGACGTGAACTGGTACAACGCCATCAATTCGAAGGACAAGAAGATCATCCAGTGGCATGGCCTCATGCACGAGCTCTTCAACGAGCCCACCAAGGACCAGGTCATCAAGACCGCTGTCGACTGGATTGACGCCCACAACAAGTGAGCGTGATCTGACCTGCTCCCTGACAAAGGCTGCGTTCCCCACACGTGTGGGGAACGCGCGCACGCGACGAGGAGCCACACTCGCTCACGTAACCCAGTTCTCAGCTTTTCCCACAGCCTCGTTCAGGGCTCATGAACAATCCGTGTTCGTGACCCGAGAACACCCTCGCAACTCACACTGCTGGTCAGACTTGGGTGGCTCGGTACCATGAATACATGCCCCGGACTGATTAGCGGTCCTGGGATTGACGAAAGGAGCCACTCGTGGGCCTCAGCGACAAGATCAAGAGCAAGAGCGACGAGCTCGTCGGTGCTGCCAAGGAGAAGATCGGAGAGGTGACCGACAACGACAACCTCCACACCGAGGGCGCCGATCAGAAGGCCAGTGGCAAGGTGGACCAGAAGGTCGAGGACGTCAAGGACAACGCAACTGACCTCAAACACAACGTCCAAGCTGCTACTGACAAGCTGAAGGACTGACGACACGAGGCCGGGCCATGGTGCCCGGCCTTTGTCATGCCCTCATGTCGAACACGTCATGGCGCCACCTCGACACGCATATCGGGACGTTGGCGTTGACCGCAAGCCCACTGGGACTGGCGCAGGTCACGTTCACGACGTCACCTGCACTCTCCTCCATTCAAGGGACAACAGAAGACCACCAGGTTTGCGAGAAGATCCTCGACGACGCAGCTCACCAGATCAGCGAGTACCTCTCCGGCTCCCGTACTGGTTTCAACCTCCCTCTCGACCTTTCCACCACGACCGCCTTCCACCGCACCGTTCTCAACGAACTGCAGACCATCCCCTACGGCCAGACCGTCAGTTATCGCGACTTGGCCACCCTCATCGGGCATCCACAGGCATCGCGTGCCGTCGGCAGTGCCTGCGCCAAGAACCCATTGCCGGTCGTCATCCCGTGCCACCGAGTCCTGCGTAGTGATGGCGAACTCGGCGGCTACCTCGGCGGACCGGTCATCAAACGGTTCTTGCTGGACATGGAAGCCCACCACATCACCTCCTGTCCGCCCCCAGCGTGACGGACCACGTGCCATCCAGACAGCAGGCTGCCATCCCCAGTTGTTCAAGAACGGTCAAGGCCGCAGAGCACCGAGCCACTGACACTCCTGCCGACGCGGACAACTCGTCCAGCCCACAAGACCCATGGGCTGGGAGCGCTTCGTGCACGGCCAGTTCCGTGGCATCCAGGGCATCCGTCGGAAGGCTGCGACCTTTCGGTCGTCCGGGTTCAGGGACAAGTTCTCCGACGATCCCGCGAACATCGTCGGCATCGCGCACCAAAATCGCCTCACCGTCACGGATGAGCTTGTTCGTACCGGTCGACCTACTCGAGGTCACAGGACCAGGAACAGCCATGACTGCCCGGCCCAGCGCATTCGCCCATGAGACGGTGTTGACAGCCCCTGATCGCCACGCCGCCTCAACAATGACGGTCCCTGCCGTCAGCGCAGCAATGAGACGGTTTCGGGCAAGGAACCCCGGACGCGTGGGATGTCGACCTGGTGGCATTTCCGAGACCAAGGCGCCCGTTTCGGCAATGCGTTCCAGCACCGCGGCATTGCCCCTCGGGTACAAGACGTCAAGCCCACACGCCAGGACTCCGATCGTCGTTTCATGGACGGACAAGGCGCCTCGATGCGCAGCGACGTCGATACCAAACGCGCCACCGGAGACGATGACCTGACGTCCGCTCCCGTCACTGTGTCCCTGAGAAAGATGGTGCGCCATCTCCATGGCAATATCCTGGCCATAGCCCGTCGCAGCTCGGCAGCCGACGATCGCAACCGACCGCTCAGACGCCTCATCAAGATGTGCCGGGCCAAGAACCCATATGCCAAGGGGAACTCCACCCATTCCCGCCTTTTCGACCCGCGAGAGGTCATCGAGCCCAGCGGGCCACTCCTCATCTCCCGGCACGAGGAACCTCATCATGGCTTTTTCCGCCCGAGCTAACACCTCATCGACATCCGTCCCTCGGGCTCGCTCGTGCCATCTCTCGTCGACATCGGTCAGCAGCTGGCGCCACACTTCTTCCGCCGTCATGTCCACCAGTCGCCGCGCCGTGATGGTGTCCCCCGGCTCAACAACAGCTGTCAGGGCGGCACGTGCCATTCTCTCGTCGTCCCAGGTCATCGGAATCGTCGTCACCGCAGTCGTCCTCGTCTCATTCCCATGGCCTCGGCAACACATGCCTTGTCCACCTCGTCCTTGCCCTCCAGATCGGCCACGGTCCATGCGATCCGCAACACCTTGTCCACCCCGCGCGCTGTCAGCCGCCCAGTCGTCAAGGCATCCTCGATGATGCGGGTGGCGTCATTGGCTGGCAGCATCTGATGCAGCGCCTTCCCAGGCACCTCGGCATTGCAGCTCCACGGCATTCCCTCCCAGCGATGCGCAGCCCTCAGCCGGGCTTCTGCCACCCGGTCGTGGACGACGGCGCTGGACTCCCCTGCGGGCAACGTTGAGGCGTCAAGCAGGTGAGCTGAGGTCAGCGGGCGCATGCGTACCGTCACATCGACTCGGTCGAGGATCGGCCCGGACAGCCGACTTGAGTACCGACGGACCTGTTGAGGGGTGCAGGTGCACCGACCGGATAAATCGTCAGCCATTCCACACGGGCACGGGTTGAGGGCCATGACGAGCTGAAAGCGCGCTGGGAACGTCGTATGGGCCTGAGATCGGCCGATGACGATCTCCCCGGTCTCCAAGGGTCCTCGCAGTGAATCGAGAACTTTGGGAGCGAATTCTGCAGCCTCGTCGAGGAAGAGGACGCCCCGGTGCGCCAGCGAGATGGCACCTGGTTGGGCGATCCGCGCCCCTCCACCGACCATGGCAGCCATCGACACCGAATGGTGCGGCTCGGCCAACGGTGGCCTAGTCATGAGACACCCGCTCCCTCGGCCTGCCAATGAGTGCAGAGCGGTCACTTCAAGGGCATCATGGTGCTCCAATCGTGGAAGGACCCCCGGCAGCCGTCGAGCCAGCATCGACTTTCCACACCCCGGGGCTCCCCGCAACAAGAGGTGATGACGTCCGGCTGCCGCCACTTCGAGGGCGCGACGCGCTTCCTGCTGCCCGATGACCTCAGCCAGATCTCCCAGCCCCGAATCGGTATCCGTGGCGTCCGTCACGGGTTCCTCAGTCGTCAGTACCGGACGGCCGTGCAGAACGTCGACAACGTCACGCAGATGACCGACCGGCCAGATCGTCACCCCTTCCACCAATGTTGCCTCGGCATACTGACCGCACGGCACCACGGCTCGCTCGAACCCTGCCTCGCGGGCTGCCAGCAATGCCGGGAGTACCCCACGCACTGGTCGTACTCGTCCGTCAAGCCCCAGCTCTCCGAGCAGGACCGTTGACTCAAGCAGGGTTTGCGGGATCTTTCCGTCCGCGGCCAGGGTCGCAGCAGCGATGGCGAGATCGAAGTGAGTTCCGGCCTTTGGCAGACCGGCTGGGGTCAGGTTGATCGTCAGGACATTGCTCGGCCACGACATGCCGGTGGCGCCAACGGCGACTCGGCATCGGTCTCGCGCCTCGTGAAGAGCAGCATCCGGAAGACCGACGAGAACAGTGCGCGGAAGGCCGGAGGACAGTGCCGCCTCCACCTCAACCAAGGAGCCTTCCATCCCCACCAGCGCAACCGACCATGCGCTTGCCCCGGTCACCGGATGCCCCGCACATGCGTGATGGTCGGCCGTTCACCCGGGCGCATCATGACCCCGATGGCATCAATCCGGACCGAGTGGACTCCCTCGTCATGGTCGACCAGCCAGGCCAGTGCGAGCTCGTGAAGCTTGCGAACCTTCGTCGCCGTGATGGATTCCAGGGGATGTCCGAATCCAGTCCCGGACCGCGTCTTGACCTCGACGAAGACGATGGTCCCATCATCGTCCGCGATGAGGTCAATCTCCCCGACACTGCACGCCCAGTTTCGGGCGACAGTCGTCCACCCGAGGGATTCCAGGTACTCAGCGGCAATGTCCTCACCCCACGCACCGAACGCGGGTTTGCCTCCACGACGCCCTCGCAAGGCTGCTCCGCGAGGGGTCGTCAATTCTGCCGACAACGGCTTGGGTGTCATCATGCACCACCTCCGACAACAGTTGTCGTCGTGGGGACGCCGATTATTCAGTTATCCACAGAAGAATGAGGGCGGCCATGAACACCACGAGTTGTCCACAAGCAGAGACGTCGCTTACGTGGCCGGAACCTCGTCAAAGTCGGAATGGACGATCTCCTCGATCGACACGTCACGGAAGGTGAGGATCTTGGCGCTCTTGACGAACCTGGAGGGCCGGTACATGTCCCACACCCAGGCGTCCGCCATGGACACCTCGTAGTAGACGTCACCGCCCTCGGTACGTACCTTGAGATCAACAACGTTGCACAAGTAGAACCGTCTCTCGGTCTCCACGGCATATTTGAAGATGCCGACGACGTCCTTGTACTCGCGGTAGAGCTCAAGCTCCATGCGGTTCTCGTACTGTTCCAGATCCTCGGCACTCATGATGAATGAAGCCTAGCCGCTCGTTGCACATTGCCGTAGCTCATCCGATGCTGAGGTGACGGCCCCAGCTCCTCCAGCCGTCGTTGGTGCAAGGCCGTCGAGTACCCCTTGTGCACCGCGAAGTCATAACCAGGAATCTCCTCGTCCATGGCAATCATGATGCGGTCCCTGGCCACTTTCGCCACGATCGACGCTGCCGCCACACAGGCGCACACTGCATCCCCCTTCCACATTCCCAGGTCCGGAACGGTCAGTCCGTCCACGGAGAACCCGTCCGAGAGCACGTACCCAGGCTCGACATGCAGCCGTGCGACGGCGCGCCTCAGCCCGCTGATGTCGGCTTGTTGCATACCCAGCCGGTCGCACTCGTCGGCCTCCACACGAACCCATGACACGGCCAGCGCCTTGTCCATGATGATGTCGAACAGTCGCTCTCGTCTGGTGGCCGACAAGGCCTTGGAATCGGCGATCCCCTCGATCCGTGCTGACTTGCGATCATCAAGGATGACGGCTGCGGCCACCAAGGGGCCGGCGCAGGCGCCCCTGCCGGCCTCGTCGCACCCGGCAACCGGACCCAGACCTGCTCTCGTCAGGGCCCGTTCATGACCCATGGGGCCGGGTCTGACGCGTACCGTCACGGCCATGACGTCGTCATCGGGGTGCGCACTCGTCACCAACGCAGATGCGCGCCTTGTCAGGGGCTGAACCAGACCGGTCGGGAATGCCGCTGAAGGTGTCGGGGGCTCCCAGCCCGCCAATGCGGTTGAGAGGCATGAGAATGGCCTTTGTCGGCCCAACGACATTGTCGAGGGGAATGAACCCGGGGGCACCCGTGTACCCGTCAGGATCAAGATCCTGGATGTGGTAACGGGAGTCTCCCGACGCATTGCGGTGATCCCCCATCACGAACATGCGGTCTCTGGGAACGGTGACCCGGAACGTCATCGTCGACGGCTCGACCATCCGACCGTTCTGCGAGTACAGGTAGGAACGCTCGTCGAGGGCTTTCCCGTTGACGGTCACCTGGCCCCTGATGTTGCAGCAGGCAACGGTGTCGCCGGGCATTCCGATGACGCGTTTGATGAGGTAGTTGGAGCTCGTGTTGGGCAACAGACCCACGAACTCCAGCACCTTGCCCGGGGCAGAGCGACGATCTTGAGCGGCGGGAAGCCAGTGCTCGGTGTCCTTGAACACGACAACGTCACCACGATGGACATCTGCGGCCTTGACTGCCACCACGCGATCACCGACCTGAAGGGTGTTCTGCATGGACTTGGAGGGAATGACGAACATCTGTCCCACGAAGGCCCGTAGGAGTGCCGAGATGACGAGAGCTCCGACGATGATGAGGACGATTTCAATCATCCCGGATCGGAACCGCTGCCATCCGCTCGGCCGTTGCGATGCAGCCGTGGCGCCAGCGGTGTCACCGTCGACGGTCCTTCGCGCCTGGTAGTCATCGGCCACGGCGATACCTCCCCCTCTTCCCCTGGGAATCTCCCGTCGGGTGCCACCCTGCAGTGTAACCAACGTCGGGAACACACTCGGGTCGCTCGGTCGTGTGCCGGTCAACCCAGGCGTCATCACACACGCAGAAACGGGGCCTCGCAGAAGCGAAACCCCGTTGCTGTGAGTACGACGACGTCAGCGAGCTGCGCCCTTCTCCTTGATCTTGGCAGCCTTGCCACGCAAGCCGCGCAAGTAGTACAGCTTGGCGCGACGGACGGCACCGTGGCGATCAACCTCGATCTTCTCGATGATCGGGGAGTGCAGCGGGAAGGTACGCTCGACACCAGTTCCGAAGCTCAGCTTGCGGACGGTGAAGGACTCCTGGACGCCACCACCGGTACGCGAGATGACCGTTCCGGCGAAGACCTGCACACGAGTGCGGTTGCCTTCGACGACCTTGACGTGGACCTTCACCGAGTCGCCAGGACGGAACTCAGGAATGTCTTCGCGCATCGAGGCCTTGTCGATCTCGTCGATGATGTTGCTCATGGTGTTTCCTCGCCGGTGCCACAGGTCACCTGGTGCTCGTGTTCAAAGGATACAGTCCCCCGTGCCCCGGACGATCCCCCCATGGCAGGAGCCGGACACGGACAACAGCAACGAATTCTCCCACATTCCAAGGTCAGACACCAAATCACACACCACAGGACCGGAGACGTCCTTGCCCCATACAACCGACAGGGCTCCGGCATCAGATGGTGCCGGAGCCCCGTGTGGTCGACCACGTGAGTCAGAACTCAGTCGTCCTTGCCGTCATGCTTGAACAGAGCGGCGATGAGGTCGCGGTTGAGCTGGCTGATGGACTCAAGCGGGATGCCCTTCGGACACACCGAGGCGCACTCACCAATATTGGTGCAGCCACCGAATCCCTCGGCGTCGTTCTGGGCAGCCATGGCCTTGACACGACGCATCCGTTCCGGCTGGCCCTGCGGAAGCATGGCCAGGTGGGTGATCTTAGCCGAGGTGAACAGCATCGAGGAGCCATTCGGGCAAGCAGCCACACAAGCACCACAACCGACGCAGGTGGCGGCGTCGAAAGAGCGGTCAGAACGCTTCTTGTTGACCGGGACGGCATGGGCGTCCGGGGCAGCACCAGTGTTCACCGAGACATAGCCACCGGCCTGGATGACGCGGTCGAGGGCCGAGCGGTCCACGATGAGGTCACGCAGGATCGGGAAGGCACCCGACTTCCAAGGCTCAATCGTGATGGTCGAGCCATCAGCGAAGGAGCGCATGTGTAACTGACAGGTGGTGGTACGCACCGGCTGGGCGACACCCATGCCACCGTGCGGCACGCCGTTGATGACGACGCCACACTGACCACAGATGCCCTCGCGGCAGTCCGAGTCGAAGGCCACGGGCTCCTCACCCTGAGCGGTGAGGTTCTCGTTGAGCATGTCCAGCATCTCGAGGAAGGACATGTCGCCGGAGACACCATCCAGGGTGTACTCGACGAGACGGCCCTGATCCTGGGTGTTGCGCTGGCGCCAGATTCGCAGGTTGATCTTCACTTGTAGCTCCTCTGCTTGACCTGGATGGACTTGTAGACCAACGGCTCCTTGTGCAGGGTCGGCTTGTGGCCCTCACCAGTCCACTCCCAGGCAGCGACGTACTGGTACTGATCGTCGTGACGCAGGGCCTCGCCCTCCTCAGTCTGAGATTCAGCGCGGAAGTGACCGCCACAGGACTCGCGACGATGCAGAGCATCGATGCACATCAGCTCACCGAGCTCCAAGAAGTCAACGAGACGTCCGGCACGCTCGAGAGTCTGGTTGAGCTCCTCGTTGACACCGGTGACCTTGACATTGGTCCAGAACTCGTTGCGCAAGTTGCGAATGAGACCGATGGCCTTGACGAGGCCGGCCTCGTTGCGCTCCATACCGCAGTACTCCCACATGATGTGGCCGAGTTCCTTGTGGATCGAGTCGACGGTGCGGGTTCCGTTGATCGTCAAGAGCTTGTTGATGCGGCTCTCGACGGCCTGGCGGGCCTCCACTGCGGCCGGGGTCTTCTCGTCCACCTTGCCGAACCTCGGGGCGTCAGCCAGGTAGTCGGTGATGGTATTGGGAAGCACCCAGTAACCATCAGCCAGACCCTGCATCAGGGCCGAGGCACCGAGTCGGTTGGCACCGTGATCGGAGAAGTTGGCCTCGCCACAGACGAACAGACCCGGGATGGTCGACTGCAGGTCGTAATCGACCCACAGGCCACCCATGGTGTAGTGCACAGCGGGGTAGATACGCATCGGAACCTCGTACGGGTTCTCGTCAGTGATCCGCTGGTACATGTCGAAAAGGTTGCCGTACTTCTTCTCGACGGCATCCTTGCCCATGCGCTCGATGGCCTCGGAGAAGTCAAGGTAGACACCGCGGGCGCGCATGTGCTCGGTTCCGTCAGCATCGACCTCACGAACCTTCGGGCCAACCCCGCGGCCCTCGTCACAACGGTACTTGGCCTGACGGGAGGCGATGTCGCGAGGAACCAAGTTGCCGAAGGACGGGTAGATGCGCTCCAAGTAGTAGTCGCGGTCCTCCTCGGGGATGTCGCGCGGATCCTTCTCGCAGTCCTCGGCGCGCTTCGGCACCCAGATACGACCATCGTTACGCAGCGACTCCGACATCAGGGTCAGCTTCGACTGGTTCTCGCCGTGCACCGGGATGCAGGTCGGGTGGATCTGCGTGTAGCACGGGTTACCGAAGTAGGCACCCTTGCGATGGGCGCGCCACGAAGCAGTGGCGTTGCAGCCCATGGCGTTCGTCGACAGGAAGAAGACGTTGCCGTAACCACCGGTGGCCAGGACGACCGCGTCGCCGAACCACTCCTCGATCTTGCCGGTGACCATGTCACGGGTCACGATGCCGCGAGCACGACCATCGGCAACGATGAGCTCGACCATCTCGTGGCGGGTGTGCATGCGGACGGTTCCGGCATGGACCTGACGCTCGAGGGCCTGGTAGGCGCCGATCAGCAGCTGCTGACCCGTCTGTCCACGAGCGTAGAAGGTGCGCTGCACCTGGACGCCACCGAAGGAACGGTTGTCGAGCAGGCCACCGTACTCACGGGCGAACGGAACACCCTGGGCGACGCACTGGTCGATGATGTTCGCGCTGACCGCGGCCAGACGGTAGACGTTCGTCTCGCGGGAGCGGTAGTCGCCGCCCTTCACGGTGTCATAGAACAGGCGGTAGATGGAGTCACCGTCGTTCTTGTAGTTCTTCGCAGCGTTGATGCCACCCTGGGCGGCGATGGAATGGGCACGACGCGGAGAGTCCTGGTAACAGAAGTTCTCGACGCGGTAACCAGCCTCACCAAGGGTGGCAGCAGCGGAGCCACCGGCCAGGCCGGTGCCGACGATGATGACGGTCATCTTGCGGCGGTTGGCCGGGTTGACCAGACGAGAGGTGAACTGACGATCAGTCCAGATCTTCTCGATCGGAAGGTCGTGGTTGGCCTTCGTGTCATGAATCTCGTCGCCGGTCGTCCAGTACTGGTCGGCGAGAGCCGCGTTGATATTGGATGCAGCAGTTGCAGTCATCAGGAGATCACCCCGAACAGGATCAGGAAGGGAGGAACCATGAAGCCCACGAGGATCACGATGGCGACGATCCAGGAGCACACGCGCAGCACAGCGCGAGCGGTACCAGAGACGTTGACACCGAGGGTCGCGAAGGCGCTCCAGAAACCATGGGAAACGTGCATGCACACCGCGATGATGGCGATGAGGTAGATGAGCACGAACCACCAGTGACTGAAGGCTGTGAGCACCATGCCTGCACGCCCAGCCGCGTCGGTCGGCGGGTTGTTGAACAGATCAGGGCTGATGGTGAACTGCAGCAGGTGAAGGATGAGGAACGCGAATATGATCCAACCGCCCCAGTACATCGTGCGGGCCGCGTAGGTGTTCTCCGGGGAGAGGTTCTTCTTCACGGAGTAACGACCAGCGCCACCAGTACCGATGCGACGCTGCTTCGTGACGCGGATCGCCGACCAAATGTGCAGCACAATCGCCAGCAACATGAAGATTCGGAAGATCCACAGGAACGACTCACCCGGAAGGATCGGGTTGAGAATCGTACGGAGGTAGCTGGCGTAGTCGTTGAACTCCTCGTTGCTACCGAGCAACTTCAAGTTGCCGAACATGTGCATGAGCAGGAAGAGGACCAAGATGATGCCGGTGACGGCCATGAGGGCCTTCGCCGCGACAGTTGATCGCACTGCTCTCTGATGAGTAGTAAGTGTTGTAGTCGCCACGGGGGAAAGACTATCCAATTCACAGTCCTTTTGCCTCACGACCCCCAGCGTTTTCAAACACTCCCTATAACTACCGTCTGACTAGGTATTTCACCCCAGAATAACGCAACCGTTTTGGTTCGAATTTATGGTGTTGGCGACTCCTAATAGGTAGTCTCCGTGGGTCCTAATCAGTCAAGTCCGGACGACGATCACGAGTGAGCAACAACGACTCCTCTCGTCTCCATTCGGCGATACGGCCGTGGTGCCCACTCATGAGGACCTCAGGGACATCCATCCCTCGCCATGACACTGGTCGAGTGAACAGCGGGTACTCCAACAGTCGTTCCTGGCCCGGCGAGAACGACTCCTCCGCGAGGGACTCCGGGTTACCCATGAATCCGGGGATCAGACGGACGATGGCTTCGGTGATCGCCAGGGCAGCGACCTCTCCCCCGTTGAGGACGTAGTCGCCCAGACTCAGTTCATGGACGGTCCACATGGTTCGCGCGTAGTCGATAACCCGGTGATCGATGCCCTCGTAGCGTCCGCAACAGAAGACGACCCGCTCAACCGTCGACAGCTCCTGGGCAGCGGACTGTGTGAACGGAATTCCGGAGGGAGTCGGGAAGATCACGTGGACCGACGGATCGGGTTCAATACCAATGATCCCGTCGAAGGCCTCGCCCCAGGGATCAGGCTTCATCACCATGCCGGCGCCGCCGCCACACGGGGTGTCGTCGACAGTGCGGTGGCGGTCATGGGTCCAGTCGCGCAGGTCATGGGCGCGGACATCGACCAGACCGTTGTCGGCAGCCTTTCCCACCAGGGAGATGTCGAGAACGTTGAAGTACCCGGGGAAGATCGACAGGTAGTCCAGCCTCATCGTCACCTCGCCTCCTCGGCGTCGTCGTCGAGAAGTCCAGGGATGCTGGTGACGACGATCTTGCCGGCGGCAACGTCGACGGTGGGGACGAGCTGCCGGACCAACGGCACCAGATGCTCCTCGCCGTTGACATCAATGGCGAGTACGTCCTGGGCGGGCATGTGGAGAACGTCCTTGACGGTCCCCCGCACCCGACCGGTCTCGTCGACGACTGCCAGGCCTCGCAACTGACGATCCCAGAACTCTTCAGGATCGGCTGGCTCCTCGTCGGCCCCGACGTCAACCACCAATACCGATCCTCGCAGCTCCTCGGCACCATTTCGATCAGCGACCTCCTTGAAGGCCACGATGAGACTGTCCTTGGCCCATCGAGATCTGACAACTGTCAGCTCTCGCCGAGTCCCTTCGATGCGAACCATCGCACCGACATCGAACCTCTCGTCGGGCTCATCTGTCCGAACTTCGACGACAACGTCTCCGCGCAGGCCATGGGCACGTCCCACCCGACCGACGACAACCTCCATCGTTGCCTGCTGTTCCACTGTGACTCCTGAACCTCGTGGGTATTGCCGCGCCTGCGGCTGAACAAAAGCGTCAAACACGACAATGGGCCGCAGCCCCGCCTGAGCGGGACCACGGCCCATATTGCCAATTGATTGGTGCGTCAGAGAACTGGCGACTCAGTGACGACGGCCACGGTGATCGGAACGGCGTCCCGAACCACGGCGGTCGACGTCGACGAAGTCGATCCTGATCTGCTCATCCCCGGCCAGGGCATCAATGACCGTGCGCAGCGAGGAGGCCGTACGGCCCTGACGACCGATAACCTTGCCGATGTCGGAGGGGTTGACACGCACCTCGAGCATCTGGCCGCGTCGCAGGTCCTTCTCCCAAACCCGGACGTCGTCAGGATTGGCGACGATGCCGGAGACGAGGTGTTCCAGGGCGTCGGCGAGCACGATCAGGCCTCAGCCTTCTCGTCGGACTTCTCCTCGGTGGCTGGCTCAGCAGCCTCCCCGGCAGCGGACTCCTCAGCCTTCTTGGTAATGGCCTCGCGCGGGGCCTCGTCAGCCTCGGCCAGAGCGGCGTTGAACAGATCGTCCTTGTTGGGACGCTCAGCCTGCGGAGTCACACCGGAGGCCGAGGTGTCGCCGGTGAACTTCTGCCAGTCACCGGTGCGCTTGAGCAGGGCAACGACGGCCTCAGTCGGCTGGGCGCCGACGCCGAGCCAGTACTGGACACGCTCGGAGTCGATCTCGATCACCGAGGGGTCGTTCTTCGGGTGGTACTGGCCAATCTCCTCAATGGCACGACCGTCGCGCTTGGTGCGCGAGTCCATGACGACGACACGGTAGTGCGGGGTACGAATCTTGCCGAGACGCTTCAGACGAATCTTGGTAGCCACGTGTGTGGTATCTCCTGTAGTGAGACGCCCGGGACGAGACCCGGGAAGTTACGGGTGAGTGCGGATCGCGATGTGGGGACACCGCAACCGAACTCGGATGGAACCGTCCGCCGGTTTGAGAGGGCACCGAACAGACATGAACTCTGAGTATTGTGCCACATCCAGGGCGCCCACGCGAGTCCGGGGGCTTGTCCGGCCACCCGTTACCGAATGACGACCGTTACCGAATGACGACTCGGCCTCTCAGCAGGATGTGGGTGGGAGACTCCAAGACTCCGACATCCACCCTCGGGTCGCGATCGAGGACGAGAAGGTCGGCGGAATCCCCAGTTCCCAGTTGTTCGCCACCCAACCAGGCACGGGCTCGCCAGGATGCTGCCCCCACTGCCATCTCTGCTCCCCCGACTGTCGCCAACAGCCTTACCTCCGAGGCGATCAGACCATGTTCGATGGTGCCACCGGCATCAGTACCGGCGTACATCGCAACGCCGGCATCGAAGGCCTTGCCGATGGTCTCCATCCGGTGGGCATGCAGATGGCGCATGTGGTCTGCATAGGTGGGGAACTTGGCGTCAGCCTGAGCTGCGATGGACGGGAAGGTCTCAATGTTGACCAGGGTTGGGACGAGTCCGACCCCGCGCTCGGCCATGGTGGCGATGGTCTCATCGGTCAGGCCGGTTCCGTGCTCGATGCAGTCGATGCCGGCATCGACGAGCTGGGCGGGAGCTTCCTCGGAGAAGCAGTGGGCCGTGACACGGGCGCCGAGCTCATGAGCACGATCAATCGCCTGCTTCGCGATGTCAGTTGGCCACAGCGGTGCCAGGTCCCCCTCGGCACGGTCGATCCAGTCTCCGACGAGCTTGACCCAGCCGTCACCCGCTCGAGCCTGGCGATCCACCTCGGCGACGAGGTCTTCCGGATCGACCTCGGCCGCGTAGTTGCGGATGTAGCGCTTGGGACGAGCGATGTGACGTCCGGCACGGATGACTCGAGGCAGGTCGTCGCGATCGTCAATCCAATGGGTGTCGCTCGGCGACCCCGCGTCGCGGATGAGGAGGGTGCCGGTCCTCGCCTCGGTACGCGCCTGGTCCTCAGCCGTCTCCTTGTCGACGCCACCATGACCATCCAGCCCGATGTGATTGTGGGCGTCAACCAGACCAGGGATGATCCAGCAACCGTCGGCGAGGGTGCGAGCGCCCGGCAGCGGTCCCTCGACCAGAACGCCGTCGTGAACCCACAGCTCACGCTCCTGTCCGTCGGGCAGGACAGCTCCCCGGATCCGCAGATCCTCGGCAGGAGCAGTGTGAGCCGCGGGAGCAACGTGAGTGTGCGTCACCCCGCCATGGGTGTGGGTGTGGAACAGCGGCTGGGTGTCGTCGGTCATGTCCCCATCGTGACACGAAGCCGCGGGAGACGGCACGCCAGATCAGCGCGGACCCTTGTTGGTCTGGTTGAACATCTGCTGCATCGCCGACGGCATCTTGAATTCGCTCATCGCCTTCTGCAGGTCTTCCTGGCTCGGCTGTGGCTGTCCCTGCAGGCCGAAAGCCTCGCCGCTGTTCTGCTGCGGCTTCTCGACAGCCTTGCGGGCCTGGGCCGCACGCTTTGCCGGGTTACCAGAACCCTTGCGGTTCTTCTGCTTCTTCTTGGACTGTTTGGAGCCGCGCTTGGCCATCGACCCCATCATGCGGCCAGCACCCGGACCCATCATCTGGCCCACCTGGCTCATCATCTTACGAGCGTCGACGAAGCGGTTGACGAGGTTGTTGACGTCGCGAACCTCGACGCCGGAACCCTTCGCGATGCGGGCGCGACGCGAACCGTTGAGGATCGAGACATCGGCACGTTCTGCCGGGGTCATGGCGCAGATGATGGCCTCGATACGGTCGATCTCACGTTCGTCAATGTTGTCGATCTGGTCCTTCATCTGGCCCACACCGGGCAGCATCCCCATGATCTTGGACATCGGACCCATGCGGCGCATCTGGCGCATCAGGCCCAGGAAGTCATCGAGTCCGAACTCCCCCTTACCAGCCATGATCTTCTGGGCGGCAGCCTGGGACTGCTCCTGGTCGAAGGCTTTCTCGGCCTGCTCGATGAGGGTGAGCATGTCGCCCATGTCGAGGATGCGCGAGGCCATCCGGTCCGGATGAAAGACGTCGAAGTCCTTGAGTCCCTCGCCGGAGGAGGCGAACATGATCGGCTTGCCGACCACGCGGGCTATGGACAGGGCGGCACCACCACGGGCGTCGCCGTCGAGCTTGGTGAGGACGACTCCGTCGAAGCCGACTCCCTCTTGGAAGGCCACTGCGGTGTTGACCGCATCCTGACCGATCATGGCGTCGACGACGAACAGCGTCTCGTCAGGATTGGTGGCGGCCTTGATGTCGGCAGCCTGGGCCATCATCTCGGCATCGACACCCAGACGCCCGGCGGTGTCGATGATGACGACGTCATAGAGCTTGCGTTGGGCCTCGGCGACGGCGTCACGAGCCACCTGGATGGGATCGCCGACACCATTGCCCGGCTCCGGGGCGAAGACGTGCACACCGGCCCGCTCACCGACAACCTGCAACTGGGTGACCGCATTGGGACGTTGCAGGTCGCAGGCGACCAGCAGCGGCGAGTGCCCCTCCTCCTTGAACCACCGAGCGAGCTTGCCCGCCAGGGTGGTCTTACCGGCGCCCTGAAGACCAGCGAGCATGACGACGGTCGGGGGGGTCTTCGCGAACCGGACCGTACGGGTCTGGCCACCAAGGATCTCGACGAGTTCCTCGTTGACGATCTTGACGATCTGCTGAGTGGGGTTGAGCGCCTTCGACAATTCCTCGCCGTGGCAGCGTTCCTTGACCGCCGCGACGAATTCCTTGACGACCGTCAGGTTGACGTCGGCCTCGAGAAGGGCGATGCGGATCTGACGAGTCGTGGCGTCGATGTCGGCATCGGTGAGACGCCCCTTGCCGCGCAGTCCCTTGAAGGTGGATGCGAGGCGGTCTTGGAGAGTGTCGAACACGGTTGTCCTTCAGCGCGCTGGTTCCTTACCCGGACAGCCTACCGTCCCGGACAGCCATGATGGTTCAGTGCGAGGTCACAAACCAAACTGGCCCAGCCATTCCAAGCACTGCTGGACGTAGGGCATGTACACGGTGTTGCGGTGCCCACCTCCATTCAACACGATGAAGGTGAACTGCTTGTGGCCCTTGGCGAGTCGATGAAACCGCCCACCGTCGGGTCCAACCTGGCCGTCAATGATCGCGGGGTCTCGCCCCGGGCCCCAACTCTGCACGTCACTGCGATTGAGGACGGACAGGAATCGCACGCTGCGGTCGACCTTCTTCTCCTTCACCCTGAGCACCACTGAGTTGTCGTCGATGAGCGGCTGAGTGACGCTGCTGAGAACCGCCCCGTCGAACGTGGGGTGGTAGTACCCGCCGATCCCGAATCCAGCGTTAAAGGTCTTCGGATACTTCGTGGTGAGGTTGGCCGAACAGTATCCGCCAGAGCTCCACCCACTGAGGAAGCGGGATCCCCGCTCATGCCCCACACGGTACTGCGACTCGATGTGGGGGATGATGGTCTTCATGATCCACGATTCGTGGTGGACCGAACCGACGTCGAGGCATTCGCTGTCAACGCCATTGCGGATACGACCGGGCAGGAAGACAATGACGAATGGATTGATCTTTCGACCCTTGACCAGTTCCCGGGCTGGTGCAATGAGGTCCATGGAGACGTTGTCGTGATCGCCGGTGTCGTTGACTCCCCCGATGTAGTACAGCACCGGGAAACGGGTGCCCTGCTCGGACTTCTCGAAGTACTGCGGCGGCAACCACACCGGAACGTGGGCGTACCGAGGATCCGCGCCAGGCATCGCCGACCTCGCCAGCTGCCCGTTGGGATGCGGATTGTCCTTGCTGACAGGGATGTCCTTGACCTTGGTACGACGAATCGGGACAAGATCGTGGACCGGACCTGCCGGCTCGACCTCGCCGAGCAGGTCTGACCAGCTGGTGAAGAACCCGTATTCACGGTTGATGTAGAGGAAAGCCCCCACGATCAACAGCGCCTGGGCCAACAGGATCACCACGAAATGGCCCAGTCCACGCAAGGCCTTGCGCCACCATCCGTCCGTGCCGCGCACGGCACGCCATATGACGAAGGCCAGCGGTAGCGCAAAGGCCACGATGAGGGCAGCAGTGCACAGCTCAGGGCTGAGAATGCTGACCATCATCGCGGCAGCAGGCAGCAACATCGCATCGGTCACCAGACGATTCCTCGTCAGTGACCATCAGGGTCATAACCCATGAGACCGGTGACGAAGCCCTCGGCATCAAAGGGAGCCAGGTCGTCAGGCCCCTCACCAAGACCGATGAGCTTGACCGGAACACCCAGCTCACGCTGCACCTGCACGACGATGCCACCCTTGGCGGAGCCGTCGAGCTTGGACAGCACGATGCCGGAGACGTCAACGACCTCGGAGAAGATACGAGCCTGGGTCAGGCCGTTCTGGCCGGTGGTGGCGTCGAGAACGAGCAGGACCTCGCTGACGGGAGCGAGCTTCTCGATGACGCGCTTGACCTTGCCCAACTCGTCCATGAGGCCAACCTTGGTGTGAAGACGACCAGCGGTATCGACGAGCACGACGTCAACGCCCTCGTCGATACCGGCCTGAACAGCCTCGTAGGCGACCGAAGCGGGATCAGCCCCTTCGTCCTTACGGACGGTACGCACGTCGACGCGCTCGCCCCAGGTTTCCAGCTGCTCCCCAGCGGCAGCTCGGAAGGTGTCCGCGGCGCCGAGGAGAACCGTCTTGCCCTCGGCAACCAGGACGCGGGCCAGCTTGCCGCAGGTCGTCGTCTTGCCAGTGCCATTGACGCCAACCATGACGATGACGGCTGGCTTGTCCTCGGGATGGTCGAGGTTGATGGTGCGATCCATGTTCGGACCGACAAGGTCAACGAGCTCGCGATGCAGCACCTCGCGAGCGTGATCCGGGTCGCGGACACCGTCAATCGCCAGTTCGGAGCGCAGTTTCTCGACCAGTTCGGTAGTCGGGCCAACACCAAGATCAGAGGTGATGAGAGTGGTTTCGAAGTCATCCCATGTGTCGTCGTCGAGCTTGTCAGCGCTCAGGAGCTCTGCCAAGCCACGAGCCAAGGCGTTGTTGCTGTTGGCCAGACGTCGGCGAAGTCGGGCCATCCGGGAGCCCGCGGCCTCCGGGGTCTCAACCTCGGGCGCAGGAGCGGGGGCAGTGGCCTCGCCAGTCTCCGGCTTCTCCTCACCAGTGGCCTCGGGGCCCTTGGTCGGGGTCTGCTCAACCTCCGCAGGCTTGGAACCCTCGCGAAGAGCCTTACGTCGTGAGAGGCCAGCCGTGATGGCGGCAACCACCGTCACGAGGACGAGGATGCCAGCAATGATCCAAATCAGGTAAGTCAGGTCCACGTCCGCCGATATTAGTCGCTCGTATCACGCCACCAGGGATTCGCAACGTCTCAACGGCGTCGGATACCGCTGAGATCCTCCCCAACGCGAGTGGCGGTATGGCGCCAGAAACTCGCATCGGGATCGTCACCAGGATGGCGCAAACCAAACATCACCACAGCACAGACGCTCAGCGCGACCGCCAGGATAAGAATCATCGCGATGATGAAAACGACCATCCGAGCACGACCTTTCCGTCAACCGGGTATCGAGTGCAGGCTACCTGATGCGAGGTGTCTCTCAGACGTGCTGACGAACCTGGGACGAGTCATCCGCGTCGAAACTTTCCGGAGAAACAACGGGAGCCACCATGGGAACCTCACCTGAGTGGGTGACCGCTCTGAATGTCCACAACTTGTTGACGACGAAGTTGATGGGCATGGTCACGATGACGGCGAAGATCTGCGACCAATACTCACGCGAGTGAAACCCCTTGCTCTCGTGGAACCACGGCTCGGGAAGGTAGATCGGGGAGGTCGGGTTGGTGAACAAAACCTTGATGAACATGCCAATGATCGCTGCCACGGACCCCACAGCGAAGAAAGGCCAGAACTCATGCCACCAGCCACGGCGATGCTCCCTCTTGAAGGTCCAGGAGCGGTTGAGTTGGAAGTTGGTGACGTTGGCCACCACGAAGCCCACCAGCCAGACAAGGCTGGTGAACCGGAAGTTCCATCGTGTTCCCGCCAGGCTGAACAGGATGTCCTGGGCATGCTCAGTACCACCATTCAGCTTGTTCATGATGATGGCAACGACAATGTTGACCACGAATCCCGAACCACCCACGATTCCGAATTTCAAGAACTCGATGACGTGACGCCTCTTGATACGTCGTCTCACAGGTGCGGATGGCTCAGTGCTCACCCGCAGCATGATATGCCCTGTTGAACAAGGACAGGAAAATGAGCTTGTGAACACTGGCCACCCCGAGAAGGAGGCAGGTCATGCGGTTGTGGAGCCTCGACCCCGCCCTGCTGGACCGGGCTGCACTTGTCGCCGGCTGGAGGGAAGGCCTGCTGGCCCAGAAGGTGCTCGCAGGCCACACTCGTGGTTATCGTCACCACCCCCAACTGGAGAGGTTCAGAAGCGCAAGTTCCGGTTCTCTGACAGCCGCCTTCTTGACAGCTCTGGCCCACGAAGCCGCTGAGCGTGGCTACCGCTTCAACCAAACGAAGATCACCTGCGATCCGGCGCCATGGGGGTCGCTCACCGTGACATCTGAGCAGCTCGATTAAGAGATGGAACACCTTCGCACCAAGGTCGCCGCCAGAGCACCGGAGTGGCTTCCCCGTCTCGACGAGCCGCGCCCTCACCCGCTTTTCGTCGTCATACCAGGACCTGTCGAGCCGTGGGAACGGATGTGACCAGGTCACCGGCGCAACCGCTGACACTTCGGGCAACGGTGTGACGACCTGTTCGCGAAGGACTCCCGGACGATGGGGGTACCACATCGTCGACACTCCTTGCCCTGGCGTCCGTACACGTCAAGGGTTCGGTCGAAGTACCCCGACTCCCCATTGACATTGACGTACAGGGCATCAAAGGACGTCCCTCCCTGGGCAATCGCCTCGGCCATCACCTGGCGCGCGGTCTCCAACAACTCCACGGCCTTGCGTTGGCGCAGGCGCGAGCACGGCGTCTCCGGGTGACACCGAGCTCGCCACAGTGTCTCGTCGGCATAAATGTTGCCGACTCCGGACATCAGTGTCTGGTCGAGCAGACTGCGCTTGACAGTCGACATGCGTGCGCGCAGTCGTCGCGCGACCTCATCAATGTCACAAGAATCCTCGAAGGGATCAGCAGCGATATGGGCGACCGGCCCGGGCACGCCGTTGATCAGCGGGGCGACAGTGAGTCCGCCAAAAGTGCGCTGGTCCAGAAAACGTAGGTCGCGGCGGTCGTCAAGGCCGATGACAACACGGGTATGGCGATGTCGTGGGGTTCCCCTGTCGACGACACGGAACTGTCCACTCATCCCCAGATGGGCCAACATCGCCGTGCCGTCGTCGAGGACGAACCACAGGTACTTGCCCCGCCGATTGACGGCGGTGAACTGGCGACCGGTCATCGTCGCCTCGAAGACTCTGGCCTCCTCCGAGCCACCGGTGGGGCGTAGACCGCGGGCATCAACGACGTTCACACGCTCGACGATGGAGGGAATGATGAGGTTCTCGAGTCCTGCTCGTACCGTTTCGACCTCAGGAAGCTCAGGCACCGGTGCGAGGAGGGTTCAGTGCGGCGACCGCGAGCTGGGCCGCCCCCTGCTCGGCCTCCTTCTTGTTGTGTCCGGTGTAGGCAGCGTGCAGCTTGCCATCCACTCTTGCCCTGGCACAGTAACGGCGATTGTGGTCCGGGCCTGACCCCACGATGTCGTATCGCGGAGCGTCAAACCCCTGCTCAGCGCAGTACTCCTGGAGAACTGTCTTCCAGTCGGTGCCAGCTCCGGATCGATCCGCCTCGTCAACGAGGGGATCGAAGAGATGGTGGATGAGACGCAGGGCGTCCGGCAATCCCGAGGACAATTCAACGGCGCCCAGCAAGGCCTCGGTGGTGTCGGCCAGGATCGACGTCTTGTCATGGCCGCCGGTCCGTTCCTCGCCCTTGCCCAGCTTGACGCGCGGCCCGATGTCAAGACGACGGGCCAACCGCCCCAAGGACACCGTGCTCACAACCGCTGACCTCAACGTGGCGAGTTGACCTTCCGGCTTGTCCGGGAAGGCGCGATACAGGTAGTCCGTCACGCCGACCTCAAGGACGGCGTCACCGAGGAACTCCAACCTCTCGTTGGTGGGAATCCCACCGTTCTCAAAGGCATAGGAGCGATGTGTGAGCGCGAGATCGAGGAGTTGGGGGTCACATCTGATCCCCAACTCCTCAAGAAGACCCAGAAAGGGCCATTCGCCGTACTCGGGTGAACTGACGTTCTGGCCGTTTCGTGCGCTCACGGTGCCGATCTCAGACCTCGGCAACCTGACGGCGATCGCCACGTGGGCCGTACTCACCGCAGGAGGGGCACGCGGTGTGAGGCAAGTGCTTCTCACCACACGCCGGGTTGGCGCAGGTGACGAGATTGGTGGCAACCGTCTTCCACTGCGAACGACGGTGCCGGGTGTTGCTGCGGGACATCTTCCGCTTCGGGACGGCCACGATCTTCTCCTTGGTGTGCTTCAGGTGTGACATCCGTCGTGGACGGATGCCGTTCGGGACGTTCAGGACTTGTCCGAATCATCCTCACTGACGAGCCCTCGCAGAGCTGCCCAGCGTGGATCGATCCGATCCGGGTGGTCATGGTCCGGGTCGTCGTTGAGGTTGGCGCCGCAGTCTGGACAAAGTCCCTCACAGTCGTCGCGACACAGCGGACTGAAAGGCAGGTTCAGCACCACCGTGGCACGGACGACGGGGTCAAGGTCGATCGTTTCCTCGGCGCTGACCCGGCTGGCATCCTCCTCAGCCTCCTTGTCCGGGTAGAAGTACAGCTCCTGGATGTCGCGGACGAGATCCTCCACGATGGGATCCAGACAACGAGCACACTCCCCCTTCAGGGTGGCTTCGACGGTCCCGGTAACGAGAACTCCTTCACCCACCGATTCCAACCGAAGGTCGAGATCGAGAGGGAAGTCCTCGGGAACGCCGATCATGTCGACGCCGAGATCCGCCGGAGCGGGCACCGTCCGTTGAACCCGGATCATCTGACCCACTTGCCGACGCAAGGAATGGGTCTCGATGACGAGATCCGAGTGTGCGTCGGGGTGGCGATGGGTGGTATTCATCGCAAAGATCCCTTCGACCGGTGGAACACGACGAGGTCATGACCGACCGTCCACTCTACATCGGGAGTCGACACCCGGCCAAAACTGTGCGCCGGCTTGACTGGGAGCGCTGTTTCAGGCACTCTGAACTAAAGCGTATTAGTTCTCTGAGGCCCGACACCGACGCTGGAGTCGGATCCCTCTGAGGACCCCTTCAAGGAAGAAGAAGAGAACATGGCAAATCTCACCATCGGTCGACGTCAACTTCTCGGTGGTACGGCCACGCTGGCAACTGTCCTGGCTGCCAGCGCCTGCGGCATGAGCGGATCGGGAGACAAGCCGTCGAGCCAGGCATCCGTCGACACCTCCGCCAAGCTCGAGGGCAGCATCCAGTTCCAGACGTGGTCGCTCAAGAACGAGAAATTCACTCCTTACTTCGAAAAACTCGTCAAGTCCTTCGAGACGAAGCATCCTGGCACGACCATCAAGTGGGTCGACCAGCCGGGTGAGGGCTACGAGGAGAAGGTCCAGCAGCAGGCCACCGCCGGCCAGCTGCCCGACGTCGTCAACATGCCCCCTAACTTCGCGTGGCAGCTCCTCAAGGCCAACAAGGTCATGGACCTCAAGAAGGCCGATGCCAAGACTATTGACACATACACCAAGGGCGGCATCGACGCCTACACCTTCGATGGCCATGAGGGTGTCTACGGCTACCCGTGGTACCTCGGCACCGACCTCAACTGGTGGAACACCCAGGCCTTTGAGAAGTACGGCCTCGATCCCACGAAGCTGCCGACCACCCTTGACGAGCTCCACGAGCAGGCCATCACCATGGCCGAGAAGTCCGGCGGCACGATGCCCCTCATCTCCACCGCTCCGACCCTCGGCGATCTCGCGGCCCAAGGTGTCGAGGTCTTCAAGAACGGCAAGTTCACCTTCAACACCGACGAAGCCGTCACGATCATCGAGAAGTACGTCGAGCTCTACGCCAAGAAGGCCATGCCGCCGGAGGTGCTACAGAACAACTACCTGGGCAACTCCAAGCTCTTCATCCAGGGTAAGGTCGCATGGACCACCGGCTCAGCCTCCTTCCCGGTCGACCTCAAGAAGGACGCTCCGAGGCTCGCTCCGTACGTCGCGATGACCAAGCGCATCGGTGTTCCCCCGTTGTTCGTCCAGGGTATTTGTGTTTCAAACGACTCCAGGAACCCGAACTTGGCGGTGGCCTTCGCCCAGTACGTCACCAGCAACGCGAACCAGGTCGAATTCGTCAAGCTGGCCCAGGGCTTCCTGCCCGGCACCAGGAAAGCGAACGAGAACCCGGGGTCCTTCACCTCGGTCATCGATGATCCGCAGATGAAGAAGGCTGCCGAGGCTCTCGCGGAGGAGATGGAGGATGCGCAGATCGGTGAGCCGATGGCATACACCGACGCCATGAAGGCTTACGTCGGCCAGCAGGTTTCCTCGGCCATGCGTGGTGACATCAAGGCCAAGGACGCTCTTGACAAGGCCGTCACGTACTGCAACGACCACATCGCAAAGTGATCTCCCTGCCGACCCCGTTCCCACGCGGGGCCGGCTCACCTCCCGCCTGACAACGCCCCTACCCCGCCAAGGATCTGCGCCCATGAACTCCCACCGCTGGTACACCCCGTGGTTGTTGGTGGCTCCGGCAGTCGTGTGGACCGTCGTGTTCGCCCTCTACCCCTTCATCAACACGATCATCCTGTCCTTCACGAACACCCGACCCCTCGTCGGCGGGGAGTTCATCGGTTTCGACAACTACGTCGAGTTGTGGCACGACACCATGTTCTGGAATGCCATGGCGACAACCTTCATCTATGTCATCGTGTGCATCCCGCTCTTGACGATCTTGCCGTTGCTGTTGGCCCTGCTCGTGGAGAAGAAGATCCCTGGGATCTCGTTCTTCCGCACCGTCGCGTACTTCCCGGTGATCGCCTCGGTCGTCGTCGTGGCCCTCATCTGGAGCTGGATGTTCGACTCCCGTGGTCTCATCAACCAGTCCCTGCAGTGGATGGGTGCCACGAGCAGCCCCATCCCCTTCCTCGTCGATCGGTGGAAACTGTTGGGTTGCGCGATCCTGCTGACGGTGTGGAAAGGCCTCGGGTATTACATGATCGTCTACCTCGCAGCCCTCGGAAACGTCGACCATGATCTCCATGAAGCCGCCGCCCTCGATGGGGCAGGCAGCTTCCAGCGTTTCCGCAATGTCACCGTCCCCGGGATCAGGCCGGCCATGGTTCTCATCATCGCTCTCATCGCGGTGTCCGGAATGCGAATATTCTCCGAGCTCTACGTCCTCACGAATGGAACCGGTGGCCCAGGTGGTGAGGACTCCAGCCTGGTCATGATCATCAAGCAGGTCGGTACCGGCTTGTCCGGACAGCTCGGCTACGCGTCGGCCCTGTCAGTCGTACTGTTCTTCCTCACCCTCATTCCGTTGGCAGCCATAGGTTGGGCCAACAACAAGGACCTACGGTCTGACCGCAAGCCCAAGCGCGCTGGGCATCGTGCCTGCCGGACTGCAGCCGTCCAGGCCACCATGAAGGAGACGATGGCATGAGCACCTCGAGCGCAACCCGTCCGGCCAAGCCGAAGCCGTGGCGTAGCCGACGGGTGTTCGACCCGACCCGTCCCACCCTTGCGGGACTCATCGGGCGTTACATCCTGCTGGTCTTCGTCGCCATCATCTCGATCGGCCCCTTCCTGTGGCAGCTGTCCACCTCGCTCAAGGGCGTCAGCGAGGACATCTATTCCTTCCCACCTCACCTCATCCCGCAGGACTTCAGCGTTGACGCCTACCGTCGGGTGGCCCATGTCGTCCCGATCTTCAGCTATGCCTGGCACTCAGTCCTCGTCGCCACAGTGTGCGTCATCGGAAACGTCGTGCTGGCCTCCCTGGCCGGTTACGCGCTGACCTGCATGAAGTTCCGCGGCAAGAGGGTCGTCATGGGCATCCTGCTGTCAGTGCTCCTGCTTCCCGGTGAGGTCACACTGACCAGCCAGTACCTCGTCATCAAGGGCATGGGCCTGGCCAACACCCTGGCCGGCGTCGCGATCCCAGGTGTCGTCGGTGCCATCAACGTGCTCCTCATGGCCACCGCCTGTCGGGCGGTCCCGCCGTCAGTCCTCGACGCAGCAACCGTTGACGGGGCCAACACCTGGGCCAAGATCCGGCACGTGGTGTGGCCCAACATCAAGGGAATGGCCTCGGTTGTCGCGGTGTTCTCCTTCATCGGTGCCTGGGATGACTTCCTGTGGCCATTGGTCGTCCTCAATGATCCTGACAAGTACACCCTGACCGTTGGCATGCAGTACCTCAGCTCAACCATGTCGACCGACCCACGCGAGGTGGCAGCCGGAACGGTCATCGCCCTCATTCCGATCATCGCCGTCTTCGCCTCAATGCAGAAGGTCTTCTTCCGTGGTGTGGAGAGCGGCGGTGTGAAGGGCTGAGCGTCCTACACACGAGTGAGGAGACGGTCGGAACTCGCAGGGTTTCGACCGTTTTGTCCTGCCTCGTCCAGAGGTGGATGGACGTTCAGAGCTGGGCCGTGGAACCCCGGACGACGAGTTCAGGTGGCTGCTCGGTGATGTCCTCCACGTCCTGGCCCGCAATGATGCTCATCAGCATGGCTACGGCGTCCCTACCCAGAAGTGACGGATCACGACGCAAAGCGGTGATCCCAGGCGGTATCACTCGACACGTCGGAGAATCCTCGAAGGACACGACGGAGACGTCAGCAGGAATCCGCAATCGGTGTTGTGCCAGGGACGTGATGCCCCCCAGAGTCAATACTTCATTGTCATAGACGATGGCGGTGGGACGGTCGGGCCTGGAGAGAAGAGCACTGGTCTCCTGCAGTCCGGACTGCTCGGAGTAGTCGCTGGCCGCGGCCTCGAGGACGACGACTCCGTGGCTCCTTGCTTCCTGGGCGAAGACTTGGCGCCGGACCATGCTGTGCTCGAGGGTCGGGTCACCGCCGATATGGGCAATGCGACGATGACCTCGGTCAGCCAAGTGGTTGACGATGCTCCGCGCGGCAGCGGCATCATCAATATGGACGCCCGGCAATGGGGTGTCCTTCGTGGCTCCGACGACGGTGCACGGCATGTTGATCTGCGACATGAGGGACCACCGTGGGTCGTTGCGGGCCGGATCGACCAGGACGACGCCGTCGACACGGTGCTGGGCCCACCACTGCCGATGGATCTGGCACTCCTCCTCAGCAGACCTGACCAGCTGCAGCACCAAGGCCGTGCGAGCAGGGGTGAGAACCTCCTCCATCCCCGCGATGAGGTGGAGAAAGAACCCTTCCCCGGCAAAACTACGATCGTCACGGGCAATGACGAGACCGACGGCACCGGCTCGGTTGACCGACAACGCCTTTGCGGCGACGTTCGGACGCCATCCCATGTCCTTGGCCACAGCCTTGATACGAGCTCGGGTAGCCTCAGAAACTCCAGGCTTGTCATTGAGGGCAAAGGACACCGCGCCCGGCGACACACCGGCGACTCTGGCGATGTCCTTGATCGTCGTCCTGCCCATGAAGCCACGGTCCCTTCCGGAAGCATGCATGCCCTGATGGGCGCAGGCCACACGGCATCCTCGCCCTGGAGCACATGGCCTTCACCCGCGCAGCATCATCCTAGGGCCAAACCGGAGAATAGGTAAAACGTTTCAGCGATGCCTTCACGATGACCTCCAGAGCGGTTCATTGGCTATTAGGGTGGGAGTCCCCAACGCTGGGAGACGCCATGCCTCAGACAACCTGTCTTGCCACAGATCACTACCGCATAACCCTCATCACCGATCGACTCATTCGCTGTGAGTGGCGCGACGACCCTACGGAGCCCTTCGAGGACCGACCGACACAGGTGGTCGCGGACCGCACGCCCCACGAGGTCACCAACACCATTGATGAGGAGAATGGCCATATCGTCATTCGAAACCGGTATTACGAGCTTCGCTACAACGGCATGGAGTTTTCCCCGGAAGGGCTGCACGCATCGATAACGAGCGTCGGCAATTACCACGCCGTGTGGCACTGGGGCGATGACCCACTCTCGCAAACCCCATTCGGAATCCCCACCAATTTGGGCGGGACCGCTCGCACTCTCGACTGCGTCGACGGCCGTTGTGACATGGGCGCAGGTGTGGCGAGTGCGCAGGGATGGGCCGTCCTCGATGATTCTCATTCACTCGCACTGGACGATGATGGATCCACCCCATGGCCCCAACCGGTACGTCGGCACAACCCAGCTGACTCCGGCGGCAAGGATGTCTACCTCTTCCTCCACGGCCACGACTTCGCGGCCGCGGTCGCGGATTTCTACCGCATCACCGGACCGCAACCGGTTGTTCCGCGATGGGCCCTCGGCAACTGGTGGTCCCGGTACCACGACTACGGCGCCGATGAGTACGAGGCGCTCATGGATCGCTTCGAGGCGGCCCGAATCCCGCTGTCGGTCGCCGTCATTGACATGGACTGGCACCTCACCGACATCGACCCTGCTTTGGGACACGGCTGGACTGGTTATACATGGGATCGAGAACTCTTCCCCGATCCTCGCGCCTTTCTCGATGACCTTCATCGTCGTGGTCTGCGCACTAGCCTCAATCTGCACCCCGCTGACGGCATCCGCCGTCATGAAGAGTGTTACCGGCAGGTCGCCACTGACATGGGGGTCGATCCGGACTCGGGTGATCCCATCCCCTTTGACATTGCTGATCCCCGGTTCGCCAAGGTCTACGTCGAGGACGTCCTTCACCCCATGGAGGAGGAAGGGGTCGACCTGTGGTGGGTGGACTGGCAGCAGGGGCAGACGTGCTCAGTACCCGGATTGGACCCGCTGTGGATGCTCAACCACGTTCACCACATTGATTCCGGGCGCCCACGTCCCGAGGGACGCCGTAGCCCGCTGACCTTCTCCAGATACGCCGGTCCGGGCTCTCACCGCTACCCCATCGGGTTCTCGGGCGATTCCGTGATCTCCTGGGAGACTCTGAACTTCCAGCCCGAGTTCACGGCCACCGCCTCCAACATCGGTTACGGCTGGTGGAGCCATGACATCGGCGGGCACCTCTTCGGATCCCGTGATGACGAGCTCATGGCTCGCTGGGCCCAGTTCGGGGTGCTCTCCCCCATCAATCGGCTGCACTCGACCAAGGACGAGTTCGGGTCCAAGGAGCCGTGGCATTACCGCGCCGAAACCGAGATGGTGATGACCCGATGCCTACGGATGCGTCATCGCCTCATCCCATATCTGCACAGCGAGAACCTCTCGGGTCATCGCGACCTGTGCCCACTCGTCCGACCGCTTTACTGGACACATCCGGAGTGGGAGGAATCCTATGTCGATCGCAACGAGTACTGGTTCGGCAGCCAACTCCTGGTGCGACCGGTCACCAGCAAACGCGACCCTGCGACGGGGCTCGCAACCACCCGAACATGGTTACCTCCTCTTGAGGATGGTCTTAGGTGGGTCGACCTCCTCACCGGGCTCACCTATTCGCCACAGCGTTTCGTCACCATGTCTCGCACCATTGACGAGGTTCCCGTCCTCGCCAAGTCTGGAACCATCATTCCGACCGCAACTGACCCCTTGGCCAAGGGGGACGTGACAACCGATCTCACCCTGGTCGTCGTCCCAGGTGCTGCCGGTCACTTTGACTTGCTCGAGGACGACGACGGTCTGAGGACAATTCCTCTCAGCCTCGATGCCGACGGACTCCTGCAAATCGGACCATGCGGAGGTCCACGCACGGATGTGACGCGACGATGGCGCGTGAGCGTCCATTCAGGAGGACGTCCCATCACGATTGACCTGGGACGGCATCGTCTGGACGAGGTCGTCGAAACGACCATTCCGGCCTCGTCTGACTGCGTCGATGACCTCATGGCGAGAGCCATCACGCTCATCGACGATGCTCAGATCGAATTCACCACGAAAACTCGCCTGGCACGCCTGTTGCGAAGTGGCCGTCCTGCCCTCGACCTCATCGCGATGCTGCTGGACCAGGAAGCGCCCGAACCTCTTCGCAACGCCTTGTTGGAGATCGTCTGGGCAATTCCTTCCGAACGAGTTGCCTAAACCGTATTAGTCACTACACTTCAATGTGGAAACTATCCGTTGTCAATGTCGCAACCGCCAGGGAATCCCATGCATGATCACGCGCCCATTCTTGACGGTCGGGTGCACCGTCATCTCGCTGAGAAGATTCGCCCCGCCGAAACCACCACGGTATGCCAACTCGACGTCGAGTGGGCTCCCGTCACTGACGCCATCGAGGGACCGAACAGTCGCCCCGGAGTCCGCGGACAGGGAGAGCCCATCTCAATCAGCGAGGGGCTGTCAATGAGCTACGAGCCATTCCGGGTGGGAGACAAGTGGGGCCCGCCATGGGGAACGACCTGGCTCCATCTCACGACCACCGTTCCACCGGAGCATCGCGACGACCATCTCGAGATGATCGTCGACCTCGGCGGTGTATGGGACTCCCCCGGCTTCCAGTCCGAGGGTCTTGTGGTGCGTCCGGACGGGTCGGTCGTCAAGGCCCTCAATCCACGCAACACGTGGATTCCCGTCGAGACCGACGCAGATGGTCACATCGACATCTACGTCGAGGCTGCATCCAACCCGATCCTGTTGGCCCAGCCCCCCTTCCAGCCGACCGACGACGGCGACAAGCTCACTGCCTCGACTGACGCCTACTACACCCTCAAGCGAGCTGATCTGGTCGTCGTCCACGACGAGATCCGCGAACTCATCGCTGACATCGTGACCCTGTCCGGTGTGGCTGCCCAGCTGCCGGAGGATTCGGAACGCCGGTGGGAGATCCGTCGCGCTCTGGATCGTTCCATGGACAGAATCGATCTTTTTGACGTCATTTCCACGGCGTCAGCGGCTCGCACCCAGTTGGCCCCCGTTCTCGCTCGTCCGGCTCATGACTCTGCCCAGACGATGACGGCCATCGGCCACGCTCACATTGACTCTGCCTGGCTGTGGCCGCTGCGGGAGACCCGGCGCAAGGTTGCCCGAACTATCTCCAACCAGCTCAATCTCATCGAGAACGACCCCACGCATCTGTTCGCCTTTCCGGCTGCTCAGCACTCGGCATGGCTGGAGGTGGACCATCCTGACCTTTTCGCCAAGTTGCAGAAGGCAGTCGCCGACGGACGGATCATCCCGGTCGGAGGCATGTGGGTGGAGTCTGACGCCAACCTGCCTGGTGGCGAGGCGATGTGCCGTCAGTTGCTCTACGGGCAGCGCTACTTCATGGAGAGGTTCGGCCATCACTGCCCCGAGGTGTGGCTGCCTGACTCCTTCGGTTACTCGGGAGCCCTGCCGCAGCTGGCCAAGTTAGCCGGTGCTCAGTGGTTCCTGACCCAGAAGATCTCGTGGAACCAGGTCGACAAGTTCCCCCACCACTCCTTCTGGTGGGAGGGGATCGATGGCACCCGGATCTTCACGCATTTCCCGCCGGCCGACACCTACGGTTCCGATCTCTCGGCTCGGGACCTCGAGCACGCCCGGTCCAACTTCCAGGACAAGGGCCGCGCCAATTCCTCCTTGGTGCCTTTCGGCTATGGAGATGGCGGCGGTGGTCCCACTCGCGAGATGCTCGCCCAGGCCCGTCGTGTCACCGATCTTGACGGATCCCCCAAGCTGGCCATCGAGCCTCCGGCCACGTTCTTCAGCCGCGCCGAGGCCGAGCACGAGGATCC
Organism: Cutibacterium nasicola; assembly: GCF_051303185.1. Taxonomy (GTDB): domain Bacteria; phylum Actinomycetota; class Actinomycetes; order Propionibacteriales; family Propionibacteriaceae; genus Cutibacterium. Next base: position 56,388 of record NZ_JBPPGE010000005.1, read on the forward strand.
GGGCGCCTGGGTTGGGGAGCTCTATCTCGAGCTGCACCGCGGCACATTCACCAGCCAGTACGAGGTCAAGAAGGGCAACCGTCGCAATGAGCACCTGCTGCGCGACGCCGAGCTGTGGTGCGCCACCGCAGCGGTACGCGGCCTGATGGACTACCCCGGTGAGCGGTTGGCCGAGATCTGGCGGACCATCTGTCTCTACCAGTTCCACGACATCCTGCCTGGATCGGCGATCGCGTGGGTGTATCGCGAGGTCGTCGCCGATCACCGGCGCATCTCTGACGAACTCACCGAGCTCATTCACCATGCCCAGGAGCTGCTAGCCGGAGAGGGTGACGAGCAGGTCGTCTTCGATTCTTCTCCGATGACTCGTCCGTGGGCTTCCACCGTGGCCATGGGGGCCGGAGTTGCTCCGGCAATTGCCCACGGGGTTCAGGCTGAGGATGCGGCTGACGGATTCATCGTCGACAATGGCCTGCTGCGTCTTACCGTTGACGAGCATGGCCTCATCACCCACCTCGTCGACCCTGCTTCCGGTCGCGATGCCATTCCGGCTGATCAGCGTGGCAATCTTCTTCAGATTCACCCTGACTTCCCGAACATGTGGGACGCGTGGGACATCGATCCCTTCTACGCCAACAACGTCACCGACCTGGATGATGGCAGGGCCACCATGTCCCGCAACGGTGATTCGGTGACCATCAGCGTCACAAGGACGTTCGGGGATTCCCGGGCCACCCAGTCGCTGACCGTGAATCCGGGAGATCCGCGCGTCAAGGTGCGCACCCATGTCGACTGGCACGAACGAGACAGTCTGCTCAAACTGTCCTGGCCGGTGGACGTCCACACCGATCATGCCGACTATGAGATCGAGATGGGTCACATCTCCCGTCCCACCCACACCAACACCTCGTGGGATGCCTTCCGCTTCGAGGTTCATGCCCATCGCTGGGTGTACATCTCCGAGCCCGGTTTCGGCGTCGCCATCGCCAACTCCGGTACCTATGGATGGAATGTGTCCCGCCATCCCAAGGACAACGGTGGCACGTGGTCGATGGCCCGCGCCTCCCTTCTCAAGGGAGCCCGCTACCCCGACCCGCGCGCCGACGAGGGAGAGCATGACTTCTTCCACACTCTGCACGTCGGAGCCGATCTCACCGATGCCGTGCGTGACGGGTATGCCGCCAACCTGTGCGTGCGTCGTCGTCAGGGATCGCCGGTCGATCCACTGGTCAGCGTCGAAGGCATTGCGGTTGAGGCCGTCAAATTGGCTGAGGATGGCTCTGGTGATGTCATCGTCCGGCTATACGAGCCCTACGGGCGTCATGTTCACACCACGATGACGGTGGGCTTTGATGCCACGTCCGCCGTCGAGTCCGACCTGCTCGAGGACCCCCTTGAGGGCAACCCGCACGCCCAGGTCGATCCGTCAGTCATCACCGCTGGCCTTGCTGACGACACTATCGGTCTGTCCATGCGCCCCTTCCAGGTTGCGACCTTGAGGTTGGGACGCAACCGATGAGGATTGGCGTCAATCACACACCGTCACAGGGATGGTTCCACAGCTGGCTTGACCTCGATATCGATGCGGCACGACGCGATTTCGAAGCAATTGCACGACTGGGCCTCGATCACGTACGGATCTTCCCACTGTGGCCGTTGTTGCAGCCCAATCGCGGTCTGGTGCGTCCCCGCGCCCTCGATGACGTCATCTCCGTCGTGCGCGCAGCTGGCGAATTCGACCTTGAGGTCACCGTCGACGCCCTCAACGGCCATCTGTCGAGTTATGACTTCCTGCCCTCCTGGGTGGTCACATGGCACGAGTCAAATCTCTTCACCGATCCGCTCGTCAAGGCTGGCCAGACCGAACTCATCAGCCAACTGGCAACACGCCTGCGGGAAGAGCCGAACGTCACCGGTATGACGGTGGGCAACGAGTTCCCGCAGTACGCTGCTCTGGCCCCGGGGCACCATCATCCGACGCGCAGCGGGTGCACCGTCGATGAGGCCCAGACGTGGTTGGAGACGATGCTCGGGACCATGCGGGACCAGTGGCCGGACGGACGGTTCTGGTTCGGGTTCGACGACGACCTCTGGTTCGTTGACGATCATCCCTTCACCCCGCGTCACGCCGTCACCCTGGGCTCATCGACGACCATCCATTCCTGGGTGTTCGCGCAGGTCGGACCGCACTTCGGGGAGGGACATCCCGCCCTCACATGGTTCCCGCGCTATCTGCTCGAACTGGCCCGGGCCTGGAGTCCCGATCCCCACCGTCCACTCTGGCTGCAGGAAATTGGTGCGCCTCGCAGCCATGTTCCCGACGACCGGGCAGCGGACTTCGTCACGTCGTCCCTGGCCTCGGTGGCCACCACCCCGAGTCTGGAGGCGGTGACATGGTGGTGCTCCCACGACGTGTCAGACCAGCTGTTGGATTTCCCGAAGCTGGAGTATTCGCTCGGCCTGTTCACCAACGACGGCAAGCCAAAGCCGGAAGCCCTGGCCATGTCGGACGTGCTGCCCGATTTGCATAACGCTCAGCCCCAGGAACAGGCCGATGAGCCGCTGGAATTCAGCGCGGACTGGGCCACCGGGGCGGGACGGTCGGTGTCTTTCCCCATGGGCGATCTCTTCGCCCGATGGGTTGATGAAGCCATACAGACCGGACGAGCACCCAGGCTCGTCTTTCATCCCACCCATGGGCTCACAGGCCGAGAGGCCCTCGCCGGTGCTCTAGCCCGCTGACCTGTGTGACTGCGACCTCATGCTCGACACTCGGAGGCCTGGACCATGGCCCAAGGATCCCCGGTCGTCAGGAGCGCGGGAACCTCTCTCGCAGCGCGGCATCGACGATAGCTGGCACGAACTCTGAGACATTGCCCCCATTGCATGCCGCCGAGCGGATCATGGAGGAGCTGATCGTGCCGAATTCTCGCCCTGCCGGCAGCAGGATTGTCTCGATCCCGCTCATGGCCTTGTTGAGGTGGGCCATCTGGAGCTCGTAGTCAAAATCCCCACCAAAGCGCAGGCCACGAATGATCGCGTCAGCCCCTTGCTCGGTGCAGAAGTCGACGAGCAACCCGTCGACGAGGGCGACCTCGACACCCGGGATGTCAGCGACGGCATCCCTGACGAAGGCCACCCGCTCCTCCATGGAGAAAATGCCATTCTTGGCCGAGTTGACCGCCACCCCGACGACGACCTCGTCAACAAGCTCGGCGGCTCGCGTCACGATGTCGACGTGGCCGAGGGTGATGGGGTCAAAGGATCCTGAAAAAACTGCTTTCACTGCTGCTCCATGGGCTCGTGGTTGCGCTGGGCATAGTAGACGACGGTTTCACCGTAACGAGAGTTCCACGACTCAAACCCTTCCGGGACGTGAGGCGGTCGGCTGCGGCGCGACCTCTCCACCACGATCAGTCCGTCATGGGCCAGGGCGTTCTGAATGGTGGCGTCGATGAGGCCATCCATGACGTCGTCGGCCAAGTCGTAGGGCGGGTCGAACCAGACGACGTCAAAGGTCTGCCGGTTGTCGGAGAGAAATGTCGGTACCGTCTGGGCGACCACCTGAATCCGCAAGCGCGTGGTCCGGGCGTTCTCCTTCATGACATGACACGCTGAGCGGTCCCGGTCGACGGCAACGACCGTCGATGCACCGCGACTGGCAGCCTCGAGGGCAACTGCTCCGGACCCAGCGAACAGGTCGCAGAAAGCTTGCCCGGCCAGCTGGTCCTCGGGAGCCTCATCAGACGTTCCATTCCAGGCTGCCAACGCAGAGAAGACAGCCTCGCGCACCCGATCGGTCGTAGGACGTGTGAGCCGCCCTGACGGAGTGGTCAGACGCTGTCCGCCAGCACGACCCGAGATAATCCTGCTCACCCCTCCAGGCTAGCGGTTTCGCCCGATCACGCCCGCATCGTCGCCGTACCCATTGCATCCACTCCTAAACCCCTCGACATGGTCATGTGGCGAGCCATCCTCACCACCATCGGCAACTTTGTGCCGGTCGGTTCCCGAAGTGGGCCGTGTTCAGGAAGAATGGCCCCATGATCAATGAGGAGAACCCGATCACCGAGGTCCCGGAGGACAGCTGCTGGGGCTACCTTGACACGGCTGAGGTCGGCCGCCTGGCCACCAGCGTCAATGACCAGCCCGAGGTCTTCCCCGTCAACTATGTCGTCGACGGGCAGAGCATCGTCTTCCGCACCGCCGCTGGAAGCAAGCTTGAGGACATCGTCACCAACAACCGTGTGGCCTTCGAGGCCGACGGTTGGACCGAGGAGACCGGCTGGTCGGTCGTCGTGCGCGGCAGCGCCGAGGTCATCACCGACGAGGCCGAGCTCGCGCTGTGCGACAAGATGCCCCTGCTGCCGTGGGTGCCGACCGTGAAGCGCAATTACGTGCGTGTCCAGGCCGATCAGATCACCGGCCGTACCTTCGCCTTCGGTCCGGAGCCCAAGGACAACTGACAGACCACTCATGAAGGTCCGGATCGTCGTCAACGTTCCGGACCTTCGTCACGCCTGGTCAGCTCATCCCTGTTCCATGAGATCGCCCTCAGCCAGCATCTCCGTCGCGGTGACAACGTCGAGCAGCCGGGGATCCTCGGGCTCCTCTCGCACCCACCGTTCGGCGAGGTCCTTGGACGCAGTGACGATCTCGGCGTGGTCGAGCACCCGCAACAACCGCAGTGGCGAGGAATACCCCGACTGGGAGGATCCGAGCACGTTGCCTTCGTGACGCTGGGCCAGGTCCAGTTCGGCCAGTTCGAAGCCGTCACGGGACGATGCCACCGCAGCAAGCCGCTCACGGGCCGCCGATCCGGGGGGTGCCGTCGTGACCAGTAGACACAGGCCAGGCAGCTTTCCTCGCCCGATACGTCCGCGCAACTGGTGCAACTGGGAGACGCCGAAGTGATCGGCATCCATGATGACCATCATGGTGGCGTTGGGGACGTCGACGCCGACCTCGATGACCGTGGTGGAGATGAGGACCTGGGACTCGCCGTCAGCGAAGCGATCCATGACGGCCTTCTTCTCATCGGCGTCCAGCCGAGAATGGAGGGCGTCGATGCGCAGTCCTGCGAGCGGACCGGAGGCCAGCTGAGGAGCGATCTCCTCGACCGCAGCCGTCGGCGGGCGACCACCCTCGACGTCGTCAGTGTCATCGCTGCTGATACGAGGACACACCACGAAGACCTGATGCCCGGCCTCGCACTCCTCTCGGATGCGCTCCCAGGCGCGGGTGAGCCACGAGCGGTGGGCTGGCAGATCAACCACAGTGGTTTGGATGTCGGCACGTCCTGACGGCAGTTCTCGCAAGGTCGACACCTCGAGATCACCGAAGACCGTCATGGCAACCGTGCGAGGAATCGGCGTTGCAGTGAGAACGAGCTCGTGAGGTCGAGCACCATCACCAGTCGTCAAGACACTGCGCTGCTCGACGCCGAAGCGGTGCTGCTCGTCAACGACGACCAGACCGATGTTGTTGTAGATGACCTTGCCCGACAACAGGGCATGGGTTCCGATGACAATTCCGGCCGCTCCCGAGGCGATGTCGGCCAAGGCGGTTCGAGTTCCAGCCGTCCTCATCGAACCCGTGAGCAGGGCAACTCCGGTGGAGTTCTCTGGAGCGTCGAGGCCACCGCCCGCGGCCAACTCGTCCATCATCCCGGTGATCGTGGCGTAATGTTGCTGGGCGAGAACCTCGGTGGGTGCCAGCAGGACGGCTTGGTACCCAGCGTCAACGACTTGGAGCATCGCTCTCAAGGCCACGAAGGTCTTACCGGAACCCACCTCACCCTGCAGCAGTCGGTGCATGGGGTGATCGGAAGACAGGTCAGCGTCGATGGCCTGGCTGATCTCGTCCTGGCCTGCCGTCGGGGTGAACGGGAGTCTCGACTCAAAGGCTGCCAGCAGGCCGTCGTCATGACGTCGACACACCGGCGCATCATGACCCTCGGCATCACGTCGACGCACCGCCATCGTCACCTGGGTGGCGATGGCCTCCTCCCACACCAGTCGTTCGGCACCGCGATTGGCTTCCTCCACCGAATGCGGGTGGTGAATAGCGTGGTAGGCCTGCCACAGGCTCGGCAGATCAGCCTCCTGACGCAGCCATTCGGGCAGGGTGTCCTCAAGTTCGGGGGTGGACTCGAGCAGCATCGACTCCACCGAGGCGATCTCCCAGGTGCGCAACTTCGAGGTCTGCGGGTAGAGGCCAAGCAAGCCGTGGCGTTGCACCTGGGCAGCCATCACCTTGCCCTCCTCACGGCCTGCCACGACCTTGCCGTTGCGGTCGATCATGACGAAGTCGGGGTGGACGAGCTGCGGGTTGCCCCGGAATTCCCCCACCTTGCCGACGAAGATGCCGTGAGTGTGGGCAGAAAAAATGCGCTGCCAATAGGACACGATGTGGGGTTTGCCGAAGAAGGTGACGGGCAGACGTGCGTTGCCGTCGAACAGCATGACTTCCAGACGTTGACGCGGTCGCCTCTCTCGACCTGTCACAGTCTTGTTGGTGTGGACCTCGACGCCGACGACGTCGGCCACCAAGGCGACTTCGGTGTCAACGACGAGGTGGGACAAATCCGTGGTTTCGGTACCGGTGAGGTAGCGACGCGGAAGGTGACCGAGGGCCTCGCCCACCGTCTCGACGTGCATCGCAGCGAATGCTTTTGCCGTCTTGGCTCCCACCGCCTCCGCCAAAGGGCGATGAAGCTCCTGCTGGCTGCGGGTGTGCCACCTGGTCACTGCATTCACAGTGTCACCGTACCGATAGGCAATGACACCCACAACGACAAAGAACCCGCCTTACGGCGGGTTCTAACGTCGAACGCAGTGCTCAGCGGCTGACTCGGCCAGCCTTGAGGCACGACGTGCACACGTTCATGCGCTTGTGCGTGCCGTTCTCGACGACACGGACGCGCTGGATGTTCGGGCTCCACCGGCGATTGGTCTTCTTCTTCGACCAGGGGACGTTGTGTCCGAAACCGGGGCGCTTGGCGCAGATGTCACACACAGCAGCCACTGGGAGATCTCCTGTTCAGGGCCGGGCGCATGACGCACCCGACGCAATCGTTGGGTTCGGGGGTTCCTTCGGGAACTGGACAAGACTATACGGTTACCTGCTCTGAACCCAAATCGACGCCTCACCACCTCGGCGCGGTCCCACAACGATGTGCCAACAATGAGCAGTCGATTGGTCGCCTTGCAGACACATAGTCAGATCGGCAACTCAGGAAGTGACCTCACGATATTGACGGTTTCAACCGACACCCGGGTCACCCGCTTCACCAAGTCGACGATGTAGCGAGGGTCGTCATGCTCGCGCGCCCAGTCGCTGGGATCGTTGACAATGCCCGAGGCCTTGTCGGGTTTCACCCGGTATCGGTCGATGAGCCATTCCAGGCCGGAGCGCGACCCGAGCATGTACTCGTGCGCTTGCTCGGGAATGTCAGACAAGGTGAGGTACGAGTTGTAGACAAGGTCGCGTTTGGTGGTCTTGTCCTTCCACCGCATCTTGGTGACGCGGTACAGGTCCCACTCGTCGACGTCGAGCGGGTGGGTCGGTTCGTGCAATGGATAGGGCTCGACGTTCTCATAGCCGACGTGCAGATCGCACAGACGCCGACCGGCCTCGGCAAACGCCTCGAAGTCCGCGGTTGATGCGGCCAGGGGAATGCGCGGAAGCATCCGCTTGAGGTCTGCGGCGTAGCGGGTGCGATATTGCTCAGAGTGCAGCACCGCGTAGACGTAGAAGAAGATGTCGTCCTTGGTGACCTGCGACCCGAAAGCCTGCTGGTAGTGGGTCAGGATCGCATCGGTGATGTTGTCGACGCGACGGTAACCCCACTCGTCTACGTCGCCACTAGTGCCCAGGAGCGTGTCGTCGGTGGCTTCTTCATAAGTCCAGCGGGGGAAGAACTGACCACCACTACCTGCGCCCGTCACGTGCAGATTGGGCAGATCGTTCAAGGCAACCAGCGAAAACGGTACGGCAGATCCCATGCCGACGACGTAGTAGCCGATATTGGTGTGGTGAGGGGTGGGAAAGTATGTGTCATTTTGACCGGGAACTGAGTTGAAGACCGGGTCGAAGTAAAGCGCCTCTTTGGTGAATGGACGATAGATGGCCTCTCTGCGGAGCCCACCTGGATGGTAAGCCTCTAAAACCCCATTGAGAGCCCGTCGGCGGACTCGAAGGCCACGTTGTAGGGCGGGTCGGTGAGCACCAGGTTCGCGCTCTTGCCATCCATGAGCACTCCGACATCACCGGGGTTGGTGGCATCTCCGCAGACCAGGCGGTGCCTGCCGACAGTCCAGATGTCCCCGCGCCTGACGAACGAGGCAGCCTCGAGTGCTCTCGTGAGATCGAAGCTGTCATCGGTGACCTCGTCATCGTCGAGAGAGCCAATCATCTGGGCGATTTCGTCATCGTCGAAGCCGGTGAGCTCGGCATCAAAGTCAGCCGCGTCCAGGTCGGCGATGAGCAGGGCCAGCTTGTTCTCGTCCCAGTCGCCGCTGATCTTGTTCAATGCGACGTTCAGCGCCTTCTCGCGGGTCTCATCGAGTTCAACGACCACGCAGTCCACATCGGTGTGGCCGAGGTCGGCCAGTACTTTCAGGCGCTGGAGGCCGCCGACGACGTGGCCGGTGGTGTGGTTGTAGATCACCGGCTCGACGTAACCGAACTCGATCAAAGAGCGCTTGAGTTTCTCGTAGTCCGCATCCCCGGGCTTCAGGTCTTTACGCGGGTTGTAGTCGGCGGGCTTGAGCTCAGCGATGGGTAGCTGCTTGATGAGCACGGCGGTTCACCTCTTCTCGAAGTGCGTCGGTATAAGGCAGGGTCCATTCCCAGTCGCTCAGGCCATGTCCCATGTGCCCATAGGTGGCAAGCTTCGCGTAGATGGGAGCTCGCAGGCCGAGCCGTTCGATGATCGCGGCCGGGCGCAGCGGGAAGATCGCCTGGGCGGCGTCGGTGAGCAGCCAGTCCGGGTACTGACCGGTGCCGAAGGTGTCGATGTGGAAGGCGACCGGGTCGGCCTTACCAATCACATAGGAGATAGCGACGTGACATTCTTCGGCCAGGCGCGCGTCCACCACGGTTTTCGCGATCAGGCGAGCCATGCACGCTCCCGCCCGGTCGACCTTGGAAGGGTCCTTACCCGAGAACGCGCCACCGCCGTGCGGGCCGAGCCCACCGTAGGTGTCAACCATGAGCTTGCGCCCGGTCAGCCCGGTGTCAGCGGTAGACCCACCGGTGACAAACCGCCCCGACGGATTGACCAACACGCGCTCGGGCGTGGCACCGGGCAGATGCGCCTCGATAGCGGGAGCAACGATCAGCGTGCGCACCTCCCGTTCAAGCACGGCGGGGTCTTTGTCCGCATCGTGTTGGATGGAGACGATCACGGTGTCGATGCCGACCGGGGTGCCCAGCTCGTCGTAGACAACACTGACCTGGGATTTGCCGTCGGGGCCGATCCCACGGATCGTGCCGTCGGTGCGGACGGCATCGAGGCGGCGGCAGATCTCGTGGGCGAGCACGAGCGGCAGCGGCAGGCGCTGACTGGTCTCGTTCGTGGCGTACCCGTAGACGGTGCCCTGATCGCCCGCCCCGAGGCTCGCATACGCCGACTCATCGCCCGCGCGGGCCTCGATGGAGGTGGTGACGCCTGCGCCGATGTCGGCGGATTGGCGGCGCACCCACACGTAGATGAGGAACCTGTCCGGGTTGTACCCCGCCCGGCGCAGCGCCTCCCGGGCGCACGAGCGCAGCTGCGGACGGATGGTGGTGGTGATCTCGCCGGTGACGATGATGCGCCTGCCCGTGGCCATGACCTCAACGGCCACGCGTGCCGCCGGGTCGAGAGTGAGGATGTCATCAAGGATGTGGTCTGCGATCAGATCGCACAGCTTGTCGGGGTGGCCGATACACACAGATTCAGCACTTCGCACTACAGACACGCGAGGGCTCCTTTCACAAAAGCGAACAACAACAAGAAAGCCCGCCCGGGTGCCGGGCAGGCAGGAAACGAAACGAGCGGGATGAGAGGCCTTAGGAGGAGGCTTTGAGCAGCTGCTCCATGACCTCATCGCCTGGCGTGGTGCCGGAGTAGTCGGTGGTGCAGGTGGCACGCACGATGTCGAAAATCTCGTACCAGTACACGTTGGCCTGCTTACCGAAGCTCTGGCTCATCGCCACAAACGGGCTGGCGATCGCAGCTCCCGTGGTGGGGTGTTTGCCGAGCAGTCCGAACTTGCTGATCGCCTGCTCACACTGGATGTAGCGGGCGAACGCCTGCGCGTACTGCTCAATCAAGCGTTTGGAGACGAACTCGGTGCAGCCGCGTTCATCCAGCCAGTTCCACGTCTCCCGGTACACCAGGTCTGCACCGAGCGGTTGGCCGTCGCGCTGCTCAGCCGAGAGGTATGCGCCGGGTTCTGGCATCGGCTCGCCTGCGAGCAGCGCACCATCGCCGATGTCGGTGCCGTCCAGATCGAACACATCGAGTTCGGTCGGTGTGGTGAGCCGGGTGGCGGGACGACCTGCAGCGAGCTTGTCGTTCAAAGCATCAGGCTTAGTGCCCGCTCGTACCCTGCGTCCACCACGATTGGTGCCATCTTTGGCCATGGTCTCGCCTCCTTCCGAGGGTGTCGTGCCCTGATGTGGAGGGCGCGAGGGGTCAATACCCCGTTTGATTCGGCGGTTTTGCGCACGGTTGGCCCCGCCCGCTGACCTCCAGACAGGTCGTAGAGATCCGATGGCCCCAACCCCAAACCAGACGCGCCACGTTGCGCCGTAAACGTCGAACAAGAAGCAGGGCGACAACTTTGAGGTCGGCGGTATTTGAGGCGCACAGGCCGCGATTCCAAGAAAAATCAGTAGGTGTAGACCTGGGGTGCTTGCCTCCACCGGTCACCGTCCAACGCGCTCTGGCGCGAGTGGCAGGGCTTACAAAGCGACCGCAGGTTAGCAAAGTCGTGGCTGCCGCCATGTTCCAAGGGCAGGACGTGGTGGACCTCTTGGACTGGGGTGATGCGGCCAGCTGCTAGGCAGTCTTCGCACAATGGGTGGGCGGCGATGTAGGCGGCGCGGATCTTGCGCCAGCGCGAGCCGTAGCGTCGGTTGATCTTCGGGTCGCGTTGGTACTTGCGGTAGCGCTTGACCTCAGTCTTCGCGTGCTTGGAGCAGAAGCGGTCGTGGGTTAGCTCTGGACAACCGGGAGCCGAGCAGGGGCGGGCTGGTTTCTTCGGCATCGCACCCACCACCCTTTCTGCCTGGGTAAAGCGAAACCCTCCGGTCAGCTGGCGTGCTGTCGTCCCGGAGGGTTTCGCTTTTCTATATTTTCAACCACTTACAGTATTTCAGGCCCACACCACTAAATCCATAGCAGGGTTCGGATACTCGCTAACGCATGGGTGCAGCTAGCGAGTATCCGTGCAGGAATGTCCCGCACTCGAGTAGTTAGGGGTTTAGCTCAACTTCTCTTGCAGGCAAAGCGTGGACGTCTAAGTTTTGTGCTGGAGCTTCAGTTGTAACAGTAAGTTTTTCGATCCTACCTACAGCCGTGCAGTGCTTTGGCGCATCCGGTAGCACTCCCTCGACAATTGCAACCTCAATGCGCCCATTAGCTTCCTTGGTAACAATGCGTAGTTTGAAACACTTGGGGTCACCCGTGTTAGCAGTGAAAGTCAGCTCATGTGAATCTGTAACTTCATGCTTTGTCCAGTTTATTATCTTTTCCGAATGCAGATTAGCGTCGCTGCTCGAACACCCGCACAGCATAGCAAAGGCTCCCAGAAATACTATGAGTCGTCTTCCTTTTTTCATCTCGGTGGGTATTAATCGTTCCGGGTGGAGTTATATAGATTCATTACCGCATCATCAAAATACGGGCCACCATTATAGGAGTTATCTTCTGGCCCGAACGATGTAACTGAGCGAACGTGCCCCAAGCCTGTGGAATTGTTGTAGTCATCTATCCAAGGGCCTCCGGAAGATCCGCCTCCAAAATCGCATCCCGTAATCTTAGGGAAGCTGCTCGTCCACCACCTGTGCGTTGTAGTTCTTCCCCAGCAAGCCCACATTCTCTCGCCCTCATCAAGGTTTCCAGGATATCCAAATACGGTGACATCAAAATTCCGCGATCCCCCGGTCCTTAAACCGTATCCACCGACAGCATCTACGACCTTCTGCCCTGAGGCATTCATGTAGGTGGTAACAAATGCTACGTCTCTTTCGAAGCCCCGTCTGCCCTCGCCGTTATCTATCCATCCTTGAAAAGTGGTGAGAGTTTTCGCTTGGAACGTCCCATAAGGCCGATGGTCATAGTGATAATCCGGAATAAACACCCAGTTCTTATGCCATGTCCCGTTCTTGCCACCACCATGCACGCAGTGCCCAGCAGTGATAACCAAGCGCTTCGAAGGACTGTTTAAAGCAGACCCAGAACACATGTAATCCTGCCCATCTTTCGCATTAGTGAAGAGAACCTTACCGTTAACTTCAGAAAAATTAGTTACTGAACGAGTGCTGCGTTCCTGAATTTTTCCGACACGCCCAGAAACGGGATCGCTTAGCACTCGTTGCGGCGAGACTGCATCGGTTGGAGGGAGTGCTTCCCTTGTTGCGTAGTTGTTACTACTAGCGAAAGCGTCTGCCGGGATGGCATTATCAATTCTGTCCTGAGTCCAATAGTCTATAACACGCGGATCGGCCTCGCTTGCCTCAGACGACCTATTCCTTGGAACATATTGATCATCAAAAGAAGTCGTTGCAGCAGCAGAAACTACTTGATCATCACGTGTTCCCTCATCGGGAGGACTCGCGTTAGCAACACCGCCGCCTAGCACTAAAGCGCTTACAGAAAATACGACGACTGCGCCCTTTTTCAAAGCACTTAATCCAGAAATCATGGATCTTCCTTCCTGTGAATTAATGTGACGATTGAAAACCTTCAAGCCCAAAAACTTCCTCCTTAGATAATCCTAACTTTACGGGAAACTTGGTTGCGGAGGGATCTTTTTGCAACATATTTCCTTACGTAACGCCTACCATACAACGCGGTGGCGAGGCGATCCAGGGCCCGGTTCTTTCGCCGGTAGACGCTGTCGCGCTGAATATAGAAGTGGTCGCCGATCATTGCCACTCGCTCGTCTTGACTGCCTTCACCCAAGAAGAAGTTCTCTAGCACGAACCTGTCGTCCTCACTGAGTATCGCCCAGGCGGGTAGGAACCAGTCCAGGTACTCGCGTGCTTCCTTTTTGCGGGCAGCGAGCAGGTTGATTTTGTCGAGGGTGGCTGCGATGCGGTGTTCACCTGCATGAGGATCTTTCGCGTGCGGAACACCCGTGATCCTCGCGCTCGCGGGGCTGGCGAGGTCAGCCCTCAGCTGGTCGGCCTCAGCGCTAGTGTCCTGGGCGGCTGCTTGCTCCATTAATGGATAGTCTTCTAGCGCGCAGATTGCTGCTTTGCGGGTATCGAGGTATTTCGTCATCACATGCATCATGAGTTCTCCTTCGTGGTTGTTAGTTGGGTTTTGACCGCTTCAATCAGCGCGGCCTGCGTCGTGTTCTTGGAATCGAGTGCTTTGAGGACGGCTTCATCGAGAGTGCCGGTGGTGGCCAGGTGGGTGATCGTCACCGGCTGGTCCTGGCCCTGCCGGTAGAGCCTCGCGTTGGTTTGCTGGTAGAGCTCCAAGGACCAGGTCAGAGAGAACCAAACCAGGAGGTTGCCGCCTTGCTGGAGGTTGAGCCCGTGTCCGGCTGAGGCCGGGTGGATCAGCGCCAGCGGAATCTCCCGGCCGTTCCATGCCTTGATGTCGGCGCTGGTTTTCAGCTCGCGGGCCTGCGGGAACCGTTCGGTGATCCGCTGCAGGTCATGTTTGAACCAGTAGGCCACGAGCAGGGGCTGGCCGTTGGCCGCCTCCACGAGGTCTTCGAGCGCGTCGAGCTTGCGGTCGTGCACCTCGATCACGTTGCCGTTCTCGTCGTAGATCGCCCCCGAAGCGAGCTGCAAGAGCTTGCCGGAGAGCGCGGCGGCGTTCGCTGCGTCGACGATCTGCCCGTCGAGGTCGAGCACCATCTCGTCCCGCAACCGCTCATACGCTTCGCGTTCCCTGTCATACAGCGTGACGGCTGTGGTGGTGACGGTGAGTTCAGGCAAGGTCAGGTGGTCGGTGGTGCGCATTGACAACGTAATGTCGCCGATCGCGGCATAAATCTCGTCCTCGGCACCCACCCTGGGTTTGTAGGTGAAGATCTGCATGCCGTTGCGCTTATCCGGAATAAACCAGCGGTTGCGGTAGTGGGAGATGAACCTGCCGAGGCGCTGGCCTTCGTCGAGGAGCCGGAACTCGGCCCACAAATCCATCAAACCGTTGCTCGCGGGCGTGCCGGTCAGGCCCACGATCCGCGCGATCCGTGGGCGGACGGTGGTGAAGGCTTTGAAGCGCTGTGCCCGATGGTTCTTGAAGGAGCTCAGCTCGTCGATGACGACCATGTCGAACGGCCACGTTGACCCGAGCTGTTTGACCAGCCAAGGCACGTTCTCCCGGTTGATGACCGTCACCATCGCGTTCCTGGCGAGCGCGTCCAGCCGGTCGGTCTTGGTGCCGACTGCGATAGCGATCGTCAGCCCTGCGAGGTGATCCCGCTTCTGGGCCTCCGTGGGCCAGGTGTCTCGGGCGACGCGTAGTGGGGCGATGATCAACACCCGGCGAATCAAGAACGAGTCCAGCAGGAGGTTCCAGACTGCGGTCAGGGTGATGACGGTCTTGCCCATACCGAGGCCGAGGAACACGGCGGCTTGCGGGTGGGTCTCGATGAAGGCGGTGGCCTGGGCTTGGTAGTTATGCGGCTGATAGAGCATCGAGCACCTCCCGAATGCCGTCGGTCGAATCGATGACGAGCACGCTCATGCCGTGATCAGTCAGTTGCTTCATGCGGCGGTGTTGGATGGGGCGGGGTTGGCGTCCGGGTGCTTTGAGTTCGACGAAGACGATGCGTCCGCGCATGATGCAGATGCGGTCTGGGACACCGTTGGTGCCGGGGCTGACGAGTTTCCAGCAGATTCCGCCAGCCGCCTCAACGCTGTGTTTCAGGGCTTGTTCGATGTGGTGTTCGTTCATGGGTGGTCCTCTCTGGGAGGCTCCATGACGACCTATGACGATGCGATATGGACTTTTCTATAGGCCTTATTTTTCTTGCCTATAGGAAACTTACATATGGGTCGTCATAGGTCGTCATAAGAGCCATTCGTCAGTTGTCGAATTCGCTTTTCAACGCCAGTCCATGGACGTACATGCCGTGCATGGACTTTTTGCGGATGAAGCCGTGGCGTTCGACGGTGGCGTTGAAGTCGACCATGGGGCGAGCCCACCCGGATGTGGACATCGCCCACGCCCGATACGCCTGATACAACTCACCCGCCCGCTCCGACAGGCCCTCGTCGATGTCGCAGTGGGCGTCGAGGAACTGGGCGAACCAGTTGTTCTCCTCGCGGTACGCTGCCGATGCCGCCACCACCCGTGCCGGAGGGGTCAAGTGGTAGTTTTCGGCGTGGATGAGCCGGGCTCCGTCCATGATCCACGCGAGGATTGCTCCGCCAGCATGCCGGTAGAGGTGGTCGGCATAGTTTTTGATGTCGCTAGTTCCTTCGATTTTGGCTTCGAAGGGGATGACGATCAGCCGCCGCCAAATCCCCGCGTCCATCGCCCCTACACGTGGCAGGTGGTTCGTGTAGAGAATCAACGTGTGGGAGGGGGTGAAGGCGAAGGGTGCCTTGTATTTCTTCTCCGCATAAATCTGGTCAGTTGACGCCAGCTGTTTGACCACGGAGGTTGACATGCGCACGCCCTCCTCCGACTCGGCGGAAATGATGAGGCGTTTGCCTTTGGCTTCAGCGAGTTCGGGTTTGACGTTGCGCATCCCACCGATCGTCAGCACATCAGCGCTCATGTTGCCCGCGTAGGTTCCGAGTACTCTGGCGATGGTGTTCCAGAAGGTGGATTTGCCGTTACGTCCGTCGCCGTAGGCGATGACGAGGGCTTCGACGAACACTTGCCCGATCGCAGCTAGGCCGACGATGCGTTGCACGTAGGCGATGAGCTCGGCATCGCCTTGGAAGAACACCTCGAGGGCTTCTTGCCACAGGTGCGCTCCGTCGGTGCCCGGGTCGAGGGTGGTCTGCTTGGTCACCAGATCTGCCGGGTCATGGTCGCGGCGCGATGCGGCTCCGTGGCGCAGATCGTAAGTGCCTGATGGGGTGTTGAGCAGATACGGGTCGGCATCGAGCTGCTCAGGGGTGGTCAGCAGCATGGGTCGGGCTTCTTTCAGGCAGTTGGTGATCCCGCGTGATTCTCGGCGTTTGAGCGCGTAGGCCGCATAGGTTTTGGCGTCCTCAAAGGCGGCGAAGGCCTCCTGTTGGGCAGCGTTGAACATGGCCTGGGCTTTCGCCTTCGACATCGACGCCAACAACATGGCAGCTCCCGTGGCGGCGAGCTGGCCCTTGGCGTCTTCGAGCAGCTCGTGAGCCTCGGCCAGTTGGCGCTCGGTAAGCTCCTGGGCAACAGCTTGGGCAGCGGGAGCGGATTCGTACCAGACACCGTCGTAATAGACGAGCCAGTCGGTGGCCTCCGAGTAACGCAGCGAGTCCGGGTACGCCTTGGACAGGGCGTGGGCTTGGC
The DNA here is from genome assembly GCF_051303185.1 of Cutibacterium nasicola. GTDB lineage: Bacteria > Actinomycetota > Actinomycetes > Propionibacteriales > Propionibacteriaceae > Cutibacterium. The sequence continues at coordinate 73,075 of NZ_JBPPGE010000005.1, forward strand.
CGACGTCGCTGTAATCGGCGGGGCGTACCGAATCCAGGCTCGCCTCGAAATCCTCTGGTGGCACATACCCGGGCTGGTTCTCGACCGTCTTGGCGAACCGGGTGGCCGACCGCCAGATCGGCTCCACCTCCGCCTCGGGCAGTGGCGGGTTGCAGCGGGCGGCCTTGCGGTCGAACAAGTCGCGTGCCTCATCGGTCGTGCCGAGGCGAATCAGCAGCCTGCCAGCAAACCTCGACAAGGTCGCATTCCGGGAGCCTTCTTCGATGGACTGGGTGGCGTCATCCCACTGGGCGAACACGTCCTCATCGGCCGCGTCGGCAAGCCAGGCGTCGATGGTGTGTTCACCCTCGACCACGGTGATACTCGGAGCATTGTGGCCGTAGATGAAGCGGCCTGCGTCGATCGCGTTCGGGTCGAAAAACTCAAACCTGGCAGCAAGCTGCTTTTTCAGCCCCGCATAGGCCTCAGCATCAGCCACGGGGTTTATCGGGAAGTAGACGTGGAAGCGGGGTCGTGCCGACTGGGCACCTTTCGCTCTCTGGTGGTTGCGGGAGGTGGCGGTCATCAACGCCGCACCCGCCACTCGCTCAGCTAGGGACTCCGGCGTGATCCATTCAGCGGGCTCGTCGGTATGGGAGTTGTCGACGTCCATGACCAGGCAGTTCGAGGTCACGAAACTGCCAGCCGAGCGCCTGCCACCTACGTATTCGGCAACCACATGATCCAGCCTGGCGACTGCTTCGAGGTCGGCTGCAGTGGTCACGGTGTGCAGGTGTGGGTAGTGGGCGTTGCTTTGCTGGCCCGCCACCTGCGCGGTGAACATCGTCATCGCCTTCATAGGGTGACCTCCTGAAAGTCAGCGTCGAGATAGGTGATCGGCAGCTCGAGGTGGTGGGCCCATTCGATCTCGGCGCGCATCCCTGCCGAGACGCGGGCCGTGTAGACCCAGATCGCCTCGCACTTGCTCAAAAGAATTCGGTTGAAGAACATCGCCAGCTCACGGTCGCTCGCGTCGGTGTCGTCCATGAACTGCGGAAACAACAGGTGCGGTGCGAGCGGGATCTTGTGCCGGGACACCGCGTGAGCACACAACGCGCGAGCCAGCTCGACGTTGTTCTCGATCTCTCCGGAGTACGGGGAGCAGATGTAGACCAGGGGCCGGTAGCCGTACTCGGCGCGCTGGAGATTCTTCAGCGCTGTGAACGCGGTGGGGTCTGGGTAGCCCTCCGTGTTGTGGGGCGAGAAGCCCAGGTCGATGTTGACAGCAGTCGTCGTCATGCCACGCCGTCGTTCTGCTCGATGACCGGCAGCAGGCCGAACTGGTTCTTCAAAAGGTCGTAGACGAACAAGCGACCCTTCTGGGTCCAGTACATGTGCGTGCGGGTCTTGCCCTCGTCGTACTCGTGGGTCTTGGACTGCGTGTAGCCCTGCTCGGCGAACCGGGCGTAGAGGAACCAGCGGCCGGACTGCCTGAACTGCACCCCGGCGTCGTGCAGCAGCAAGTTCAGCTTCTTCGCCGACAGCCCGTAGTCCTTGGCGATCTCCGTGATGGTCAGCAGCGAGTCCGACTGGAGCACAAGGTCGTAGTAGGAGACCTTCGGGGCGGCCTCGAGCAGGGCCTGCTCGGCTGCCAGTCGCTTGGCCCGCTCGGAGCGAAGCTGGATGATGGCACGCTCGAGGAACTCGTCGTTGTCCAAGAGCTCGTCGAGGGCGTAGACGCCGTGGCGGCGGATCGTCGGCAGGACCTCATCGACAACCCAGGCTTCGAAGTCCTGGGCTGCGGGGAGCTTCGAGGAGAAGATGAGCCGGTACAGGTCACCTTCGGTGATGAACCGGGCTTCTTGAGCGCGCCCGAGCGCATCGACGATGGGGTAACGAAACGGAACCCCACGGCAATGATCCTGAATCGCCTTGCTGGTATTGGTGTATCCAAGCGCCGTGACCACATCACGGCCGCAGAAATACACCTTGTCCTCATGCTCGACAGTTCGGATCGTTCCAAAGGCATCATTGGTGAATACCTGAAGATCTCTCGTAGCCATGTCTGGCTCCTTTCTAGGAAGCCGTCGATGAATACGCAGAGAGGTATGGCTTCCTAGTAGGAGGGCTTCGAGGAGACCCATTTGATAACCGACCCTCGAAAAGTCGCACCGGGTTTACCCAGCCGACAACCCACCTACCCGCCGGGCAGACTCGCCGCCATGGACAAAGCGACCGTGATGCAGGTGCTGGGATTGATGGACGAGGAGATGGTGTTCGAGTGGAGCTACCAGCTGCGCTGTGACCCGCGCCCACAGGCCCAGGAGCTCTACGAGCTGGTGCTCAAGTATCTGGCTCAGTCCTTTTGATAGAAATCGCACGCGTACCCGTCTGCCGCTAGCGGCAACCCTGCTGCCCAGTCAGGCACGGCAGCCATCAGCTCGCAGATCTCGTCCACGGTGGCCGTTGCGGTCTCCACGACGATCTCGTCATGAACGTGCATGACGATCCGATGCCCAGCGCGATCGACCTGGTGCATGCCGAACGTGAGCAAGTCTCGGGCGACGGCTTGGACGATGTTCTCGGTGAGTTTCCCACCGTAGGTTTCCAGCTGGCCCCACTTGCGACCCGTCGTGATGCCCTCGTGGGTGATGGCAGTGCCACCGAACCTGTTCTCACCCAGCTTGGGTTTCACGTAAGCCAGGCGGCGTCCGGAGGGCAGGCGGATGAACATGATCCCGGATTCCACGGTGAAGGTCAGTGCCCCAACGCTGGTCGGCTGGCGGGTAAAGATGGCCTCGATGGCGGCGGCGTTGATGTCGGCCCACAGCTGCACCACGCTGGGGTTGGCTGCCCGCCACGCATCGACCAGCGGCTGGAGCTCGGATTCAGCCAGCCCCATCCGCAGCGCCCCCATGGCTTTCAGGGCTCCGACGCCGCCTTGATAGCCGCAGGCGAGCACGGCGATCTTGCCTTTCTGGCGCAGCTCGGCGTTGGCTCCGTGCTTGTCGACGGGGACTCCGAACATGCGGCTTGCGGTCTCGCAGTACAAATCCTTCCCGTCTCGGAAGGCCTGCAGCGTGGTGGTCTCGCCTGCAAGCCAGGCGATGACCCGCGCCTCAATTGCGGAGAAGTCGGCCACCACGAACCGGTGCCCGTCGGCGGGAATAAACGCAGTGCGGATCAGCTGGCTGAGGGTGTCGGGCACGGAGTCGTAGAGCAGCTCGACCGCATCAAAGTCTCCGGTCCGCACGAGGCTTCTGGCCTCACTGAGGTCTGGTAGGTAGTTGCGGGGCAGGTTCTGGACTTGGACGAGGCGGCCAGCGAAACGCCCGGTTCGTCCAGCCCCGTAGAACTGGAGGAACCCGCGTCCGCGCCCGTCACGACCTGCGACGTGTTGCATCGCCTCGTACTTCTTCACCGACGACTTCGCGAGCTCACCGCGCAGCTGGAGGACTTCACGCACCTCACCAGTGGCGCTGTCGAGCGCGGCAGCGACTTCGTCTTTCGTCAATGACTGCAAGGGCGCACCATGAGCGGCGAGCCACTCTTTCAGCTGGATTGGCGAGTTCGGATTCTCCAGCCCGGTGACCTCTTGAGCCCGGGCCAGCGTGGTGGCGCGGTGCTGCCGGTCGCACTGGACCGCGTTGTCCACGAGCACCCGGTCGAGCCGGATGCCGGTGTCGTTGACGCGCTGGTCCAAGGCGTAGGTGTCCCACTCAGACGCTGGGAGCGGGAAGTCGGCCAGCCGGTCATAGATCGCAAGCTCCACCTCGACGTCGCGCCGGTTGTAGGAGATGAACTGCTCCCACCCGTCCGGGTCGGATGCAGGCGGGTTACGCATCCCGCCCTGGTTGAACACGCTCGGTTTGGCCGGGGTGCAAAAACGGGTGATCAGTTTCTTGCCCGCACTGTCTTTTCGTACCGGCAAGTCAAGGACGGTCGCGACCTGCTCCAGGCTCATCGGCAGGCCCAGGTAGGCGGACCAGACCATGGTGCAGCGCCACTGCGCAGGGTCCAGAAACCTGCGCCCCGCCATGAGCTCTGGATGGTGTCGGAGGAGCCAGCTTGAGAGGCAGATGCGCTCGAACGCGGCGTTGAACGCCCACTTCACTACGCGCGGGTCGACCAGTGCGGCCAGCACCTTATCGGGGAGTTGCTGTCCGTTGGCGAGATCGACGACCTCGACCGGGCCGCCGTCGATCGAGTAGCCGAACAAGAGGAGATCGAAGTCGTCGTGCTCGGCATAGGGGTACACACCGGATTTCGCCAGGTTCACCGGCGAGAAGGTCTCGATGTCAATGAAGAGTTCACGCATGCGCAACAGCTCCTAGAAAACAATGAGTGCTGGGAGGAGACCACACCCCAGAGAAGTGGGCGTGGTTCCTCCCAGCACGGGTGAGGAGTTAGCGGTCGTGGTCAGCGCGGTACTTCTTGAGCTCGGCCTCGGTGTCAGTCATGAGCTTGTCGATGCGTTTGCGATCCTGGCGGATCGCCCGCCGTTCGGCAATCGCAGAGGTGACCTTGATGACAATGAGACCGAGGACAGCGCCAACGAGCAGTGCCACGACTGTGGTGGTGTTTGCGGACAGCGCCGCTGAATAACACTCGTTCATGATGCTTCTCCGCTCTTCTAGCTGAGGAAGTCGTCCGAGGCTGCTGCGAAGCCTCCGAAGTCGGCCTCGGCGCTGATGCGGTTGCCGCCAAGCGGTTCGCCATCACGCAGCTTCTGGATGTTGCCCAGCCCGCAGGCGATACCCCGGTTGCCGTTCGTGTTGAACGCGTAAAAGCTGATGCTCACCCGTGCGTAGCAGCCCGAGTAGACTTCGCTGGCGTCCAGGATGGGCTGCAGGTCAGTACCCACGACCTGCGGCGGGGTGGTCGAGTTGGCGTTGACGAACATCGCGTTCGCATAGGCCTCGTCGTCGCGCTCGATGTCACCGTCGCGCAGCGGGAGCTTCAAGGCGGCCTTGTTCGGTCGCTTGCCACCGAACTTCGCCGCCCCGGCATCGATCGCCGCGTCGATGGCGCGTTCGATCTTGGCCAGGGTCTCGGTGTCAGACTTCGGGATGATCAGGGACACGGAGTACTTGGGCTTACCGCCCTGGATGGACTTCGCCTCGAAGATGTTGGCGTAGGACAGGCGGACTTCGCCGGTGACCACACGGGTCGGATTCGTTGCAGACATCTTGTCTTACCTTCTTTCTTGTTCGTTACTTGATGGCAGTGAATTCGTTGGCCGCTGACTGGATCTCCAGTGCGGGCCTCTTGTCGGATTCGGGCACGAGCGTGGGCTTCCCGGCGGGTTTAACCACGAGGTCCCCGAGAAGAGTGGTGAAGCGCTTCTTGCCCAGCTGCTTCTCCAGCGCGGTGATGGTCTTGAGCTTGCGATCCCACACACCGACACCGGCTGCCTCGGCCGCCTGGGCGACAGCGGACTCGTCGGCGTATTTGCGGATCGAGCGGCCTTCGACGAGCTTGAACCCGGGCCAGGTCTTGCCCTGGTTCACCGCCAGCGACAGCGCGTGCGCTTCCACGTCGGCAGCCCAGGCCTTCAGGTCCGGCAGCTTGGCCAGCACCTGTGCGATCCGGTTCAGCGCCGGGATGTAGCGGTTCGCTTCGGTGACGTTCACGCGGCATCACCACCGCTCCGGGTAACACCAACGGCGCGAGCCAGCGCAATGAGGTCGCCGTCATCACCGTGCTGAGTGATGGTGACCTGGCCGACGCTGTCGCCGGGGACGACCACAGTGAAATCCTTAGCCTCACCGAGAATGAGTCGGGCAAGTCGTTCACGCAGGGGGACCCGGCGCAGACCCACGACCTTTTCACGGGTCGCCAGGTCGAGATTCAATTGGTGCCGCATCAGCGGACCTCCCTTCCTATGCAAGACCCGGAACCGGAACTGGCTGGGGTGGCCTTGCATAGGAAGGGCTTCGGGCAGTGCGGATTTATAACCGATCTAGGACAGAAGCTCGCGCAGGCGTGCTTCGGTCTTCTTCAGCCTCTTCGCCACCGCTGGTTGAGATATGCCCAATACGCGAGCGATCTGGGATTGGGTATAGCCGTGCATATGAATGCCAAACACCACCAGGCGATCCTTCGGGTCGAGGCTCGCCAAGGCCTCACGCACCATCTCTGCAGTCGCCCAGGAATCCGCAGGGTCCTCGCCCTCATGAGACACGGCAACGTCAACGACGGACAGCTCATCATCGTCGTCCCTTGCAGATACGGACCGATAGGTGGTGTTACGAAGGTGCTGCTTGGCGTTGTTGTAGTCGTGCTTACTCAGCTCGTCACAGATCTCATGAATGCTGCGACGCTCTACCTGTCCTGGATCTGCCGCTTCCTGGCGGCGCAGTTCGAGATCACGCTCCACCATGATCTCGGCCTTGTCAGCAGTAATGAAATACGTCGCGCTGCTAGTGGGATAGCGTTCACTAACTCCTTCTGTTCGCTCGAACCTGAGCTGGATCTTGATAGTTTTCGGCTCGGTAGCCATTGAGGGGGAATCCCTTCCGTGAAGGGAGACCCGCGTGTGCGCGTCAAGTTCGAAGACGAGTGGCTAAGCGCAGAAAGGCGGACCCCGCGACCAACCCCGGTTGCCAGGGGGTGGTCGCAGGTATCCGCCAAGCGCTTAGCGAGTCTCCGTATGAACTTGTTTTCGGTTGACGACCAGGCCGTACGCTTCCCGATCAAGACACCTGGCCAGTCGCACGGCTTGCACGCTCGTGTTGAGCCGCAATTTGTCGGCGGCTCACGGTACGATGTGAAGAACGTCTTCACGTTCGCGGTGACCGCGGCTGGCCGTGGTATCTGGTTAAAACCCTAGAAATCGGGGTCTACCAGGCCGTGAGAAAGCGTGAGGCGAATCTGTGAGGAACCGTGAGGCTTTTTGGCAAGGAGGGCGATGAAGTTCTTTGAACTGGCTAAATGCCTCGAGCCTGCTGTGCCCGGAGGGCTTTCGCGTGCCCCGTATATGCGTGAACTGATCTCGATGTTCACCACCGTCACCGAAGACGAATGGGACACCCACCGAGACCCATCGACACTGCCGTCAGATTCGGTTCTCGAGTCGATGACATCCCGCGATTCGGCATTCTCCAAAAAGCTTGCCAATGCGATCTGCGCTCGCCTCGACATCAACGCCTTCATCGAGCGCCTTTACGAGTTGGATCTGGCTACCCAGGAACTCATCGCCCAGAACATCGCCGCCCACGACGAACACGTAGATTTGAAACACTTCGCCTACGACGTCGCAAAGCTGCTCGTCGGCACCCTCCACGACAAAGCCGGGCTCTCCGACAAGACCGCCACGGTGCTCAAGCGGGGTAAAATCCACGCTGCGCTCACCAAGAACCGTGACTTACTTCTGACGCGCTCACGTGGCTGCGCCACTTGCGGCACGCCGCTTCGGACCCGGTCTCACGATTCCTCACAGGTCTCCTACGACATCGTCTTTCTCGACGACGCCACCGAGCCTTTTAGCGCGGATCACTTCGCTGTCATGTGCAAGCCGTGTGCGGAACGTTTCAACCTCGCCCACACTGACGCCGAGATTGCCGAGCTACGCGCCCACAACCGAGCACTCACCGCAGCAGAAAGCGTCGACGAGGGTCTTGCTCCGCTCGGGCTGGACCGCAAGATCAGCCAGTTGCTCGCTGTCATCAACCAATTGCCTTTCGAAGAGGCGGTCCGCGACACGGATTACAGCGTGATGACGTTGCAACAGAAGATCGACGACATGGCACTGCTACGCCTGTGTTTCGATGCGATGGCCACTTACGAGCCAGTCGTCCGCAACACCGCCAAGGCCCTCGAAGCTCAAGGGGACTTCAAGTTTTCGAAGATGCGCCGTCAGATTCAATCGGCGTGGGACGTCTTGGACGACAGCGGCATGAGCCAGTACGACATCTGGCAGCGCCTAACCGCATGGATCCACGAGCACACCGAGGTTGACCGGTACGCGTGCGGGGTTGTCGTGGCGTTCATGATCCAGATCTGCGACCTGTTCACACCAAGGCAAGTGACGGTGAGCGCATGATCCGACTCCCGAACAAGCTCTACCGCTTCAACGAAACCGTCCTCGCCGATTTCGTCACCATCATGCGCAGCCTCGATACTGCGCCCATGAGCGTCGCCGAACTTCACGACCGCCTCGAGGGGCAGATGGCGACCGAGGACATGATCGACGCCCTCACACTGCTGCTCACGCTCGGCACCCTCAGCCTCGATACCGACCAAGGGGTGATCGCTCGTGCTCACTAGACTCTGGTCCCCAGCCTTCAAACACCACGGTGAGAAACGGCCGGTGATTGAGTTCCATGCCGGGCTGAACATCATCGAAGGCGCAGACGGGGCGCAAAACTCGATCGGCAAGTCCACCGTTCTGCAAATCATCGACTTCGTCTACGGTGGCCGCGATTTCTTGAGCTCGGATGCGGTCACGATGGCCACGGCGGTACGACACCACATCATCTATTTCACGCTGCGCATCCACGGCACTAACCACCACTTCTCCCGCGACACCTCACGTCCCGGATTCGTCGCCACCTACCAAGACCCCGGCTGGACTATCCCCGGCGACGAGATGTCGATCGATAAGTACATGGGTTTCCTGCTCACCTCCTACGGACTCGACGAGGCGGGCACCACGTGGCGCGACCTGGTGGGCCGATTCTCCCGCGTCGATGAATCCGGGATTGCGATGCTCGACAAGCCCCTCGCCGCAGCCCCACGAGAGAGCGACACCAGCGGCGCGGCAGCGCTACTACGGTTGTTTGGTGCGTATGCGGAAATAGAGGAAATCCAGGACCGATACGCAAGAGTGCGCCGCGAGGTCGATGCGCTCGATGCGATGGCGAAGGGCCAGTACTCCAACTACATCAAACTCACCAAAAAGACCGACCGCGACCAGGCAGAGCGTGAGCTCGCTGAAGCGAAGGCTGAGGCAACGCGTGTCCATCGACAGGCCGATCTTGACCTGTTCGATGCCGACCGCAAGGCCCGCCAAGAACAACAGCTCCTCCGCGCCCAGCTGCGGCCCTTGACTGAGCAACTCGACCAGCTGACAGGGAAGCTGGCGATCGTGGAAGCCACCCTCGCTGGTCGCACTCGCATCACCACCGATGATCTCGAAGAGTTCTACACCTACTTCCCCCATGCAAACCGCGAGCACCTGGAAACCGTCGAGTACTACCACCATGCTCTCACCGGCATTCTCGAAGAACAGCTCACCGAACAACGCCGCCTCTACACCACGCAGGTCGAGGCCCTGAAGCGGGAAATCCGGGCACAGCAAGCAAGGATCGTCTCGCTCGGCGAATCCGTGCAACTCGATGATGAAACCTACCAACGCTCCCTCGAACTGCACACGAAGATCACCCAGCTTGACGAGCAGATCCGCACCTTCGACCACAACCAGAAGCTCAAAGAAGAACGCAAAGCCCTCAAGAAGGAGATCGAGGAAAGCATCCCCGCTACGCTCGGTGAACTCACCACGCAGATCAACGCCGAGATGCGAGACGTGATGGACGCCTTGTATCCAAGCGAACCACGGACGGCCCCGATCTTCACCTTCAAAGCCGTCACCAAAGGCGTCTCCTACACCTTCGACCACAACGGCGACACCGGCTCCGGTGCGAAATTCAATCACCTCGTTGCTCTCGACATCGCCGTCTTGCGCTCCACACCGTTGCCGTTCCTCATCCACGACTCAGCCATCATCAAACTGATTGCATTCGCTCCCGTCGCGGAACTCCTTGCCGTCTACACCAACACCGCAAACCTCACCAGCAGAGCGGGCGAGCCGAAGCAAGTGTTCTTCTCCTTCGACGCCACCAAGGCTTACGGCACCAAGGCCGAAGAACGCGTCGCCCCAGCCCAAGTCATCCATCTCGGCGAAGGCGCCGCGGCCCTCTACGGCTTCACCTGGAACACCGAAACCGACTCTGACAGCCCGCAGGCCAGCGAAGGATACCTGGAGCAATGAAGATCACCTTCAAACCACTGTGGAAACTCCTCATCGACCGCGACATGACCAAAGAAGACCTCCGACTCGCCACCGGCCTGTCCGCAGCCACCATCGCCAAGATGGGCAAAGACGGCAATGTCACTACAGAGGTTCTTGCCAGGATCTGTACCGAACTGAACTGCAACCTCGAACAAATCGCCTCGATCGCCCCAGCCAGCCACGACGAGAAAGGCGAGCGCGATGAGTAGAGGACTGACATCCGCCGGTCTCTACCTGGAGAAACGGGCAATGGGAATGCGCCCACGCAGCCCGGCACCGGAGCCGACCAATCAGACAGCATTCAGCGGCAGTACCGCCGCAGGCACCCCGACTTTCACGAACCCATGGAGCAAGCAATGACCGAAGAACTTAACGAAGTCTCAAGTACTACCCCTGACTTCACCACGGAAGCCGCATCCCAGCTCGCTGAACTCTTTCCTGAGGTTGTAGCCGATGGAAAGATTAATCTCGACACTCTCAAGACGATTCTCGACATAGATGTCGAGGAAGGTCGGGAGCGATTCGGTCTGACATAGCCGGGCAAGCGCGATGCAATTCGCGCCGCCCAAACGCCCACCACCGCAACCTTGATGCCAGACAAGGAGAACTCAGTCAACTGGGACACCACCCAGAACGCCTTCATCGAGGGTGACAACCTCGAAGTGCTCAAGATCCTCCAAAAGCACTACTACGGGCAGATCAAGATGATCTACATCGACCCGCCGTACAACACCGGCAACGACTTCGTCTACGCCGACGACTACGCCGACTCCATCGGCAACTACCTCGAACTCACCGGCCAAATCGACGAAAGCGGCAAGCTCTCCACCAACTCCGAATCCGCCGGACGCTTCCACTCCAACTGGCTAAACATGATGTACCCACGCCTCAAACTTGCGCGAAATCTCTTGAAGAATGACGGCGTGATCTTCATCAGCATTGACGATAATGAGCAAACCGCGCTAAGGACACTTTGCGATCAAGTATTTGGCGAAAGCAACTATGTGAATACGTTTGCTTGGGTAAGCAACCCTAAGGGTCGACAGATTTCAGCCAATGGTGCCGCAATCACGAAAGAGTACATACTCTGCTATGCGAGAGATCGACGATTTGCCCCCGAGTTTGATGTGCGAATTAACTTAGTAAAGCCATTGATGCCGGAAACATACAAAGGATTCGACTATGAGCTCAATTCCGACGAGCTCGGCCCCTTTATTGTCAAGAACGAGCTTTACAATTCAAATTCAAAATTCAATGAAGAGACTCGCCCCAATCTAGTATTTGACATCTACTACGACCCCAACAGCGGAGAAGTGAGAACTGCAGACAGAAGCGAGGTTCACCTATACCCGGGATTCGTGAAAATACCACCAAAGAAGAACAATAACGGAACTCATAACTACCATGCTTTTCGCTGGAGTCGCGAAAAGATTGCTGAGGAAGGTAGTGAGCTCTACTTTCGCGAGGCTGGTGATGGCAAGTGGCGTGTCTACACCAAAGTGCGCTCCATCGATCAGACGATCCTGAAGGACACAATTACTGGCCTAACAACAACAACCGGCGCAAATGATCTAGAAAGTGTCGGCATACCTAAGACTTACTTTGATCACCCTAAGCCTGTAAAACTGATCCAGGTTCTCCTTGAAGCGTCCGGGGTGAAGTCTGGCGACACAGTTTTGGACTTTTTTGCTGGATCCGCGACCACAGCGCACGCCGTGTTTGCGTCAAATGCCGAAACAGGTGACCACCGCTCTTGTATTTTAGTTCAGCTCCCAGAACTAACTGACGCACAATCCGACGCTCACAGAGCAGGATACGAAACAATTTCTCGGATTTCTCGTGAGCGTATCCGTCTAGCGGGCAAGAAGATCCTTGAGGAAGAAGGTTCAAAGCTTGACGGCCGCACAGACACGCTGGATATTGGTTTCCGTGCCTACAAGCTCGTGGACACGAATTTCACGAAGTGGAAGGCAGACTCAGGTCTCTCCGAAGATGACCTGGTTGGTTTGTTCGCAGATCTTGCTGATTCGGCTGCTGATCATGCCCGCCCCGAGGCGCTGCTGACTGAGGTGTTGTTGAAGCTGGGATTCTCGCTGACAGAGAAGATCGAAACTGTGGACGTTGAGGGTCTCACTGTGTTCAGTGTCGCCGATGGCCTCGTGATGGCCTATCTCGATGAGCACACGCAGCCGACTCTGGATCAGCTACGTGCACTGGTCGCGAAAGAGCCCGAGCGGCTCGTGACCCTCGAGGATGCGTTCCAGGGCAATGATGAGCTGAAGACGAATCTGGTGCAGGAGTGCCGCACCCGCAATGTTGATCTGTGGACGGCGTAAGGCGAGGACTGAGTGATGCGTTTTCAGTTTGATCCCCGGCAGCCCTACCAGACCAGCGCCATCGAGGCTGTCACGGATCTGTTCGATGGGCAGCCTGCCGATGCCGACCAGCTCTTGACGAGCTTGCAACATCTTCCGCCCCAGCAGTCCCTGGACCTGCCGGACTTTGGCAACCAGGAAGCTTTCGACATCTTCGAAGAGATCGGCGCATATGGCAACAACCTCGTCCTAGACGAGGACACGATCGTGGAGAATCTGCGCCGGGTGCAGGACCGCAACGGCCTGGAGATCAACAAGGGCCTGGTTGATGGTTCGCAGTTCGACATCGAGATGGAAACCGGCACCGGCAAGACCTACGTGTACCTGCGTACCGCGTTCGAGTTGGCGTCGAAGTACAAGTTCCACAAGTACATCATTTTGGTGCCGTCGGTCGCGATCCGTGAGGGCGTGAAGACGAGCATCGAGTTGATGCGCGAGCACTTCCGCCACTTGTACCCGCAAATCAACATGGATTACAGCGTTTACTCCGGTGACCGAGCTGAGGACGTACGGGATTTTGCCACGGCCACGTCGCTGCAGTTCCTGGTGATGACGATCGACTCGATCAAAGGCGACAAAAACACCCGCATCATCCACCAGATGCGCGACAAGCTCTCAGGACTGCGGCCTCTGGACTTCTTGCAGGCGACACGTCCGATCGTCATCATGGACGAGCCGCAAAACATGGAGTCCCAGCTCTCCCAGTCCGCCGTCGCCGACCTAAACCCGCTGTGCACACTGCGCTACTCGGCAACCCACCGGACCACTCGCAACGTGGTGTACCGGCTCGATCCGCTGGATGCGCACCGGCTGGAGTTGGTGAAGAAGATCGTCGTCTCCGACGCCCTGGAGATGGGCAGCGCGGCGAAGCCGTATGTGAAGTTGCTGGAGGTCAAGCGCGACCCGTCGTTCAAAGCAAGCCTGGAGTTGATCTGCCGTAAGAAAGATGGCTCGTATGCCAAACGGAAGGTCTCCGCCACCCAGGGTGCCGATCTGGAGCGACTTTCTGGTGGTAATCCGGCGTATGAGGGGAATTGGCGGATCAACGAGATCAGCATCCAACCCGAGCAAATCGAGCTCACCAACCACGGATATCTGCGGGTGGGTGAGGCGATTGGCGATAACCAGGACGCTGTGTTCCGGGAGATGATCCGCGAAACCATCCGTGAGCACATCCGCAAGGAGACCCAGGTTCACGAGCACGGTATCAAAGTGCTGTCGCTATTCTTCATCGACAAGGTCGCCTCCTACCTCGGAGAGGGCATCAACAACCTCGATGCACGCGGCCCGTTCGCCGAGGCCTTCGACGCGATCTATGTCGAGGAGCGAGCGAAGAACCCGGCCTCGCACGCGTTCCTGCCCGAGGATCCGGTGGAGGTGCGCTCGGGGTACTTCGCGCAGATGAAGGCCGGGAAGGGTAAGAACGCCCAGCTCACGTTCAAGGACACGACAGGTAAGACGAAGGCCGATGATGACGCTTACGAGCTGATCATGAAGGACAAGTCTCGCTTGCTCAGTATGGATGAGCCGGTACGGTTCATCTTCTCCCACTCCGCTTTACGTAAGGGGTGGGATAACCCGAACGTGTTCCAGATCTGCACGCTGCGCGACATGTCGACCGAGACCGAGCGCCGCCAGACTATCGGACGCGGCCTGCGCCTGCCCGTGAACCAGGATGGTGAGCGGATCAAGGATGCGGGCACCGCACAACTCACTGTCGTGGCGAACGAGTCCTACAAGGCATTCGCGTCCGCGCTGCAAGATGAGTACAAGCAGGCTGGTGTGGCGATCGGATACGTGCGTCGGACCGAGTTCGCTGCGTTGCCTGTTGTTGATGAGGTCACTGGTAAGGAGATGCGGTTGGGGACGAAGCGCTCTGGCGAGATCTGGGAGTCGCTCCACAGCCAGGGTTACATCAACGCCGCAGGTGAGGTGATGGGCACGTGGGTGCCAGACCAGCTGGGCTTCACCGTAAACCTTCCTGAAGAGTTCGCGGTTTACGAGGAAGACGTCATCCGGATCGTCGATGGCTGCAAGATCGAAACGATTATCAAGCAGAAGCGCAAGCGCCAGCCCCGCACCCTCAACAAGCAGGTCTACGCCACCCCCGAGTTCGAAGAGTTCTGGGAAGCAATCACCGCGCGCACCACCTACCGGGTCGCCCTCAACCGAGCGGACCTCATCAGCCGAAGTGTGGCGAGTATTCAGCAGGCGCCGCAGATCGATCCGATCCGTATCCAGGTCACCCGCACGGGGCTTGAGATCACGCGTGGCGGCCCGAAGGGCACGGAACTGGGCTCCCGGTCCACCGTGCTCACGGGCTCCTACCCACTGCCGGACATCATCAGCCAGCTGCAGGAGGCGACCTCACTGACCAGGAAGACGATCATCGAGATCCTGATCGGCTCCGGCCGTATCGGAGATTTCCTCACGAACCCGAATGCTTTCATCAAGATGGTCACCGAGCGCATCGAGACCGAGCTCGCCCACACCCTCATCGATGGGATCCAGTATGAGCCGATCGGCGGCTCCATCTACGAGCTGCGCGAACTCCAGGCCGATGGGCTGGAGGAGAAGGATCGTTTCATCGACCAGCTGTACAAGGTCACGAACAAAGAGAAGACGGACTTCGACTACCTCGTGCTCGACTCGGCAGTGGAGCGACAGTTCGCCCAATACCTGGATGGGCGTGAGGACATCAAGTTGTTCATGAAACTGCCCGACAAGTTCCGAGTGCCTACACCGGTGGGTGATTACAACCCGGACTGGGCGATCATCAAGGTTGAGGACGGCACCGAGCACCTGTACCTGGTGAGGGAAACGAAGTCGAGCCAGGACCCGGCGAAGCGCCGCCCGAACGAGAACGCGAAGATCAAGGCCGCGATGAAGCACTTCGCCGCGATCGGCGTGGATTATGCGGTGTCGGCCCCTGAACGGTGGGAAATCTAAGGGGAGCGACCTAGCGTGCAGTATGTGAGTGACTATCAGGCCAAGCTCTACGCCCACGAGCTCGACCGCTCCTATGCCTCCGACCATGTCGGCAAGCTCGCTGGGCTGCTGTTCGATGCGCAGGTGGAGCCCAAGCCCCACCAGGTCGACGCCGCCCTGTTCGCCCTCCAAACCCCGTTCTTGGACGGGGTGATCCTTGCCGACGAGGTCGGGCTTGGTAAAACGATCAAGGCCGGAATCGTCATCTCCCAATACTGGGCACAGCGCAACCGGCGCATCCTCATCATCGCGCCATCGTCGCTGCGCCAGCAGTGGAAGCAGGAACTCGACGAAAAATTCGCCCTCCCTGCAAGCCTGCTCGACCGCACCAACATCGACGAGTTGACCGGTCCTGGCGCGAAGGATCAGATCCTGATCTGCTCGTATGAGTTCGCGAACTCGCAGACTACGAAGATGATCCGTACCTGGGATCTCGTGGTCTGCGATGAAGCCCACCGCCTGCGCTCCCACTGGACCGGGCAAGCCAAGATCGCTGCAAACGTCGCCCGCATCTGCCGCGCCGCCTCGAACACCGTCATGCTCACCGCGACGCCGCTGCAGAACCGGCTCGAGGAACTCTACGGGCTGGTCTCGGTGTTCGCGCCGGACTACTTCCATTCTCTCGAGGCATTCAAGGAACGCTACCTGGACAACCCTGACGGGGTCGGTAACGACGACCTCGCCCAGCGGGTCGCGATGGTGGCGAAACGGACGCTTCGCAAGGATGCGGATAAGTACATTCGCTTCACCGAGCGCATGCCGCTGACCGTCGCGTTTACCCCGAGCGATGCCGAGATCGAGCTGTACGACAAGATCAACGAGTACCTGCAGCGGCCGTTTCTGTGGGCGTTCGCGAAATCCCAACGCCACCTGTCCGCGCTGATCATGCGCAAACGCCTCGGCTCCTCCTCCTACGCCGTCGCCTCCACTCTGGAGCGCACCGCAGACCGCCTCGAAGCGGAAGTCCGCGCCGGACGCCGACGCAACGACGCCGGTGGTTTCGTCGGTGACCCAGATGTCACCAGCGAGCTGCGGGAAGAAGCAGAAAACACCCCGGTCACCTCTGAGGTTATTGACCCGGAGCAGCGCCAGGCGATGCTCAGCGAAGTCGAAGAGCTGCGCGAGTTCGCGGCGCTTGCCCGTTCCATTACTGTCAACCAGAAGGCTGTGAAGCTGGTTGATGCGCTCGAACAGGGCTTTGCGAAGCTGCGCGAGATTGGTGCGCCGGAGAAAGCGATCATTTTCACCGACTCCACCGTCACCCAGGACTACCTCGCCCGATCCCTCACCGAGGCCGGATGGGGCGAAGGCCTCGTCTTGTTCAACGGCACCAATACCAGCCCGGAAGCCAACTCGATTTACAAGCGGTGGCTCGAGGAGAACGAGGGCGGTGATCTTGTCACAGGTATTCCTGCTGCGGACCGGCGTAAAGCCCTCGTGGATGAGTTCCGTGAACGCGGTCGGCTCATGATCGCGACCGAGGCTGCCGCCGAAGGTATCAACCTGCAGTTCTGCTCGATGCTGGTCAACTATGACCTGCCGTGGAACCCGCAACGCATCAAGCAGCGCATTGGCCGCGTGCACCGCTTCGGGCAGAAACACAACGTCGTGGTCGTCAACTTCTCCAACAAGGGCAACCTCGCCGAAGAGCGCATCTTGGAGCTACTCACGGAGAAGTTCGAGTTGTTTACCTCCGTGTTCGGCGCCTCCGACGAGGTTCTCGGCCAGATCGAAGACGGCCTGGATTTCGAGAAGAACATCGCCCACATCCTTGACAACTGCAAGACCTCTGCCGAGATCGATGCCGCTTTTACTGCGCTCGAAGCGAAGTATGCGAAGCAGATCAATCGGGAGATGAAGAAGACCCGCGCCAAGGTGTTCGACAACCTCGACCCGAAGGTGCGTGACAAGCTCAAGTCCTACGACGCCCAAACCGGCGTCGTCCTCAACGCCTTCGAGCGCCTCCTCATCGAAGTCACGCGCCACGAGCTGGGCAACATCGCCACCTTTAACGAGACCGGCACCCAATTCACCCTCAAGGACGCCCCAGAAGAGGGCATCCCGACCGGCGAGTACTACTTCAAGTCCGAGCCGCGCAAAGGCGCACACCAATACCGGTATGCCAGTGAGCTATGTGCGTGGGTGATCGAGCATGCGAAAAACCACGACACTCCACCGGCCCACCTCACGTTTCAGGTCAAAGGCTCCGAACGCGCCACGACGGTCGCGAAGCGGCTCAAGAAGAAGTCCGGGCGGTTGCGGATCGAGGAAGCTACCTTCACCATGAAGGCAGGCAAGCAACAACTGCGCGAGTCCTACCTGCTGAGCGCCGGGTTCATTGACGATGGCACCCCGATGGACCATGAACAGGTCCGCGACCTCCTCGACCTCGCCTGCACCAACATCACCGCAGGTGCGGTTGACGACGCCGGGTTCGAGGACGCCCTCGACGCTCAACGCGCTGAGCTTGGGCAAGACGTGGAGGGTCGCAACGCTGGGTTTTTCCTCCAGCAGGAAGAACTCATCGAGGCAGCCCGTCTGGACCACAAAGCGAAGTTTGACGCGAAGATCCGCGAATACCAAGCCAAAGAGACCACTGCGAAAAAGGCCGCCCGCAAGGCGACCAGCGCCACCGAAGAGCTCAAGCTCAAGCAAGAAGCCCGCCAGTGGCGACGCAAGATCGACGACGCCGAGGATGAATACCGCACCGAACGCAACCGGCTGCGCGACGAGTCCGAGGAGTACCTCGACAGCGCCCGCGATGCCCTTAATGCCAGCGAGAACCGTCGCGAACTGTTCACCATCACCTGGGAGGTGATCTGACGATGTGTGTCGTTGAGAAAGGTGCGACTGATGGCTAGACCGTACGTGTCACACAAGAAGCTCTGCGACAATTCACGCGCCGCGATGCTCGCCGCGATCGAGGTCTACAACAAGCCGCAGACAACGTACCGGGAGCAGGTTGTCACCGTCTTGGTCGTCAATGCGTGGGAACTCATTCTAAAGGCGGCATTGCGAAAATCCCGGAAGAATATCTTCTACAAGAAGAAGCGCGGAGAGGACTACAGATCCTTCTCTCTCGAGCGCTGCCTAGCCGACATGGAAGCATTCCATTTGTGGCCAGACACCGTGGACGGGGACGGCGTACGCGCCAACCTGCACGTTCTTACCGATTACCGAAATAAGACCATTCACCTATACGTCTCCGAGGACCTGGGCACGATCCTCTACATGTTCCTGCAGCAGAGCATCATCAATTACCGGGACTTCGTGCT
Organism: Cutibacterium nasicola; assembly: GCF_051303185.1. Taxonomy (GTDB): domain Bacteria; phylum Actinomycetota; class Actinomycetes; order Propionibacteriales; family Propionibacteriaceae; genus Cutibacterium. The sequence goes on from NZ_JBPPGE010000005.1 coordinate 91,704, forward strand.
TACGGTCTTTGGCAAGGACCTAGCGGACGACATCACGTGGACATTGCTACCGCTAGCTGCCACCACGCCCAGCGAAATGGTCAGATCACTGCGGGTGGACGGAGATGGCGGATCTACACAAGTCGTAGAGGAGTTCATCGGCGACCTACGCCGGATCATCGCCGAGGCGGAAGACCTTGGAGCTGATATGGGTCGCATCGCAGTGGTGCAGGAATACAACATGCAGTCAGGCAAGAAAATCAGTCGCGCTGACTTCCAAGTCGCTATCAACTCCGACGCCACTGCCACAGTTGTACAGCGGAAAACCGACCCCAATGAAACGCACCCGTACTCAGCAACAGAACTGATCGACCGAGTGAACCGTTCTAGGAAGGTCGGAAGGAAGCTAACTAGCCATGACCTGACCTGCATGGCCTGGAAGTACCAGCTGCGTGAGGACGGCACGTACGTCTGGCGAGGCAAACACAACCAAACCTGCGTTTGGTCGGGAGCCGCGCTGAGCTTTCTGAAGAACAAAACCGATGAAGAATACGAGCAAGTACGCGAGGAATACAAGAACTACCTGCGGGAGAAACGACACGGGAAGAAGTAGGGCGAACACCCCCTGATACATTTTGACGCCACGGCTTCCAGTGCTCCTGGTGGGTACAAATGGTGCCGTAGCTCAGGCGGAAGACGCCCGAACGCCCCTGTCATTACTACCGCGAGAATGCTCGCGAGCAGCACACGGATTCCCTAGATCCTGCCTTCCAGCAGGTTTTAAGCGGCTAACGCGTACTCGCACACACCGTTATCTCGTATCAATAGCGACAACCAACGTTTGCCGACAATGACCCTGATCGGGGTGGCAAGCTGGGTCTCGATCCGAGCATTGTTGGCCGGGATGAGGCTGGTGTCGGCTTTGTCCCCGTCCTCACTGATCTGGAAGGTATCGGTCAATGTGGCACCACCAAAAGGCTGGTAGGCAACCTTCGCCGCCTCGACACCCTACTGTTCAGCCAGCAGGGACTGGTAAGTGGTCTCGACGTTGACGCAGGCAATGTAGTAGGCAAGCAACATGATCTCGTTGCACCACAGCTCGCCCGCATGTCCGTCGACGCCATATTTGCGCTCCAAATCCGCCGGATCGATAATCCCCGATTGCAAGAGCCGGACGATGAACGTTCCAGCGCCGGTGAATGGGTCGAGGACGTGAACCCCCTTGTCAGTAAGGCCGAAGCCGAACTGCTCATGGCATATCTGATCGGCGGCACGCAAAATGAAGTCGACCACCTCGACCGGGGTGTAGACGACTCCGAGGCTAGCGGCCTGAGTGGGGAAGGACTTCTTGAAGAAATCCTCGTAGAGCCGGTGGATAACCGTCTGCCGACCCGCCGGACTCTCGACCGTTGATGCGGAGCGACGCACCGAGGCGTAGAAACCGGCCAGCGCGTCAGTCTCGGCCTGCAGCCCCTGCCCCTCCAGGGCAGTGATCATGCGTTGCATACTCACCGATACCGGGTTGGTGTGCGCAAAGCTGCCGGTGGGAAATAGCGCGTCGAACACCGGTTGGGTGATGAGGTGCTGGGACAGCATGTCAATCGCACCGTCGACGGTGATGGAGTCGTTAATTGTGGCCTGCAACCCGGAGAGAAAGGTGTCGAACTCACCAGCCAGCGGACCATCGGTGGCGCGGGCCTGCGCCAAGATACTCGTGATGCGGGTGACCTGGTTGGAATGGATGTGAACGACATCGTCGGCCCAGGAATCCCAGTAGTCGCGCTCGCCGACCTTCTTGACGATCCGCGCGAGGATCGCGTCACGCATCTGGCTTTGGAACAGCATCGGCTGGATGGCAGCCCGCGAGCCGTTGGTGTCGTGACCGGTGTCGGGAGCGGTGCCGCCGAAGACACTGATGCCGATTTTGCCCTTGGTGTCCTTGTCCAGATCGATGGAGTTGATCATCGCGTTGAACCGGTCGTCATGGGCGCGTAGGGCATTGAGGACGTCCCAGACCACTTTGAATCGTTTGTTGTTGTTCAGGGCTTTCTCAGGTGATTCGCTGGAATCGATCGCAACTGGGAGGATGACGTAGCCGTAGTCTTTGCCGGGGGCCTTCCGCATGACGCGGCCCACCGACTGCACGACGTCTACCAGGCTGTTGCGCGGTGCCAGGAACAATACGGCGTCCAGGGCAGGCACGCCGACGCCCTCCGACAGGCAGCGGGCGTTGGACAGGATGCGGCACTCTCCTTCCGGGATGGGTGCCTTGAGCCAGGCGATTTCGTTACCACGATCGAGGGCGTTCATCGTGCCGTCGACGTGGTGCGACGCCACCTCCAGTGCAGGGGTGTCGAGGCCGCCATCAGCCGAGAGGGCCTCCGTGACCTGCGGGAACGTGGCGGCGAAGGCCTTGGATGCCTTGATGCTTTGGGCAAATGCGACTGCACGCTGCATCGGCACCGGGTGGGGCCCGAAGTCCATATCGGTTGTGCGCTTGGCTAGACCGTTCCAGCAACCGATGATCCGGGCGGCATCGTCCAAACCGATCTCGCCGGTCTCATCAGCAATCTGGGACTGGAAGGTGTCGGCAATTGCCGCGTTCTCTACGCACAGGATCATGACCTTGTAGTCGGCAAGCAGATTACGCTCTACGGCCTCCCCGAAACCCAAGCGGTGGAATTCGGGGCCGTAGAGGGACTCGTCATCCATCGAAGCCAGCACGACGGAGTTTTCCTCGGCCTTCTTCTTTGCCTCCTGACCATAGATGCGAGGAGTCGCCGTCATGTACAGCCGCTTGGCGGCTGGCAGATAGGTGTTGTCGTGCACCTTGACGAAAGCGGACTCGTCCTGGCCGCCGACAAGGGAGGCACCGGTGGTTCGATGGGCCTCGTCACACAAGATGAGGTCGAACTGCTCACCCGAGATGCGCTGGGCCTGGGCGACGACGTCGATGGACTGATAGGTGGAGAACACCACAATCATCTGCTTGCCCCGGCGGCCACCGACCGCCATCTGTTCGGCAAGCCGGGCCGCGTCCGTGGTGGGGATGGGGATGTCGTGGGTGGTGATGTCCTCGGCCTTCCTGGAAGCCCGGGTGTCGGAGCAAACCACCATGGGCCGGATAGTCGTCTGGGACTGGGCCATCCATTCCTGCAGGGTCTGAGAAACCAGGGCGATGGAGGGGGCCAGGAAGAGTACCTTGAGCCGACCGCCATTCTCGGCGCACATCTGTTCTGCAAGCTTCAGTGAGGTGAACGTCTTGCCCGTACCGCAGGCGCTGATCCACTTGCCTCGGTCGTGGGTCTGGAATCCCTCGTGGATCTTGGCGAGGGCCTCCTTCTGGTGGGGACGCAGCCCGTAACGCACAGCTCGTCGTGGCTCGAAGTTCAGGCTGTCGCGGGACTGCTGCATCCAGTCGATGGGGGACTCGGCGATCTCGGTCAGGCCGATGCGCTGGACGGGGATGGACTGATCCTCGAGCGCTTTCTCTGCGTGTGTCGACCACTGATCCGTGGCTGAGATAATGATGCGGTTAGTGAACCATACGTGGTCCCATGCCTTACCCGACGCCGTGAAGAACGAGTCAATGTCTTGCTTCTGTAAAGCGTGGCCAGGGTCATAGAACTTGCACTGGATCGCTGTCCACTCACCAGTGGAGCGATTACGGGCCACTAAGTCGATACCAGAGTCGTGGGTGTTCTCGTTGTGGACCCATTGGGGCCAGGTGCGTACCTCGTCATATTCGGATGACAGCGTCGGGTCCGTCGTCTGGAAGTAAGACACCATGAGGTCCTCAAAGCGCGCCCCCCGCCGCGCCGCCGAAGGCTCTTGCCGGAACTGCTCAATAACATGATGGACAGTAGTTCGAGTAGCCACCCGATTCTCCTTGTACAGTCGGCTCCAGCGTCGAAGACCTCAGATCTTGACGACAACCGGCACGATCATCGGTCGACGCCGCAACGACCGTGCGACCCACCGGCCAATGGTCCGACGGACCACCTGCTGCAACCGGTGGGTGTCGTCCATGCCACCCTTCATGGCGTTCTCAAGCTCGGTGACGATCTGGTCGGTGATTTCCGCGAAGACTGAGTCGTCCTCAGCGAAGCCGCGAGCCTGAATCGCCGGACGGGACACCACAGTGGCCGAGCGGGTGTCGACCGCGGTGACGACTGACAAGAATCCCTCCTCCCCGAGGATCCGACGGTCGGTGAGGGTGTCCTCGGTGAGTTCACCCACCCCAGAGCCATCGACGAGGATGTAGGAGGCGTCGATCTTGCCCACCACACGCGGTACCCCGTCAACGAGGTCAATAACCCCGCCGTCTTCAACGAGGACGACGTTCTTCTCATCGACTCCGGTGGCCTTGGCCAGGTCGGCGTTGGCGACCAGATGACGCACCTCACCGTGAATCGGCATGACCGCGCGCGGACGCACGATGTTGTAGGCGTACAGCAGCTCGCCCGCCGCGGCGTGGCCGGAGACGTGGACCAAGGCATTGCCCTTGTGGACGACGGCCGCACCGAGCTTCGTCAGACCGTTGATGACACGGTAGACGGCGTTCTCGTTGCCAGGGATGAGGGAGGAGGCCAGCAGGACGGTGTCGCCCTCCCCCACCTCGATGTCGCGGTGCTCACGGTTGGCGATTCGGGCCAGGGCTGACAGTGGCTCCCCCTGGGACCCGGTCGAGACGATGACCACCTCGTTGTCACGGTAATGATCAAGCTCACGCAGCTCGATGACGGTGTTGTCCGGCACATGGAGGTAACCCAGTTCCTGAGCCACCGCCATGTTTCGGACCATGGATCGACCGACGTAGCAGACCTTGCGGTTGTGGCGGACCGCCATGTTGAGCACCTGCTGGACGCGATGCACGTGAGAGGCGAAGCAGGCGACGATGAGCTTCTTGTCCGCCTTCTCGAAAACCCTCTCGATGGCCGGCTCGATCTCGGTCTCGGACTTCACGAAGCCCGGCACCTCGGCATTGGTGGAATCGACCATGAACAGGTCGACACCTTCTTCACCAAGACGTGCGAAGGTACGCAGGTCGGTGATGCGGCCGTCCAGCGGCAGCTGATCCATCTTGAAGTCGCCGGTATTGATGAGGGTTCCGGCGTCAGTACGGACGCACACTGCCAGAGCGTCAGGGATGGAGTGGTTGACGGCAATGAACTCTAGGTCGAACTGTTCGCCGACCTCGGCGACGTCGCCTTCGTGAACAACATTGAGCTTGTATCCCCTGATGCGATGCTCACGCAGTTTCGCCTCAACCAGCGCCAAGGTCAGCTTGGACCCGTAGATCGGGATGTCGGGACGACGTTTGAGCAAGTAGGGCACGGCCCCGATGTGGTCCTCGTGGCCGTGAGTGAGCACCAGCGCCTTCACCTTGGCCAGCTTCTCATCGTCGAGGTAGTCCAGTCCTGGCAGCAGCAGGTCGACGCCGGGGTGGTCATCCTCCGGGAAGAGCACCCCACAGTCAATGAGAAGGATCTCCCCATTGATTTCGTAGCACGACATGTTGCGTCCGACATCTCCCAGGCCGCCGAGGGGAATGATGCGCAGAACGTCCGGTTGCAGGTCCGGGGGTGTCGTCAATCCAGTATTAGCCACGGCGTGAAGCCTATCGGGAAACTCCGACAGCTTCGCCCCGATGTGTCCTGGCCGCTTCATCAAGGGCCTGGGAGACGAAGTTCTCAGCTCGTTGGCGCAACTCCTCCCTGGCCTGGCGTCGTGGCAGGGTCTCATCGGCATACATCGGCGGCCCCACCTTGGCCTCCAGCTGCGGACGCCGCCACTTGACTCCGAGCTTCCGCCCGGACCGCACCAGTGCCACTGGCACCACCGGGGCACCGGTGCGCACCGCGAGGGCAAAGGCCCCTGGACGGAAGGTCCCTGCGGAGGTCTCGTAACAGGTGATGTCTCCCTCTGGATAGATGACGACGCAGTCACCGTCGGCCATTGCCTGCGCATTGGCCGAGAAGAAACCGCGTACGTCAGAAGAATCAACCGGAATCGTGCCGAAAGCTCGCAGGATGAGCCCGGCCACCGGGATACCGAAATTGGAAGGTTGGGAGTTGAACCTCAGACTGATCTCGCACCAGGACCAGGCAGTCGAAATCGTGGACGTGATTGCTGACGACGATCGTCCCCGGCTCCACATGGTGGTGTCCTCGTCGACGAAAGGCAAAAGCCACCCCGGTGAGAAGCATAGCAGCTGGGCCGACAATCGTCAGATAGGCCAAGCGTTGGACCTTCGTCATGCAGTCGGCTCCGAAATGGCGGCGTCAAACATCTCGATCAGCAATCGAGCCGACCTGTCCAGGGCATACTCCTGACCACAGCGCGCCTGGGCCTTGCCCGCAGCCTCACGTTCCCTCGGGCACTCCAGCCACCAGTCGATGTCAGCCGCCATCCTCTCCGGATCGCGGGGGCGGGCACAGTCCGTGCTCGGGGACACGACAGAACTGGCTGGTCGCCGACAGCGGGCTGTCGACGATGAGGCAGGGCAACCCGACCGAGGACGCCTCCAGGGCAGCCAAGGACTCGATCTCGACGTCGGAGGGGTGGACATAGAGGTCGGCGGCTCGCAGTTCAGCGATGAGGTCCTCCGGACGGTCGTGGCTGACGAAGCAGGCGTCAACCCCAGTGCGTTCGGCTCGCCTCTGCAACCATTCTCGCTGCGGCCCTCGACCGGCGACCACCAGACGGATCCGATCGCGATGTCGAGACCGGGCAATGGCGTCAACGAGGACCTCGATCCTCTTCTCGGGCGAGAGTCTGCCGACAGCCATGATGATGGCGGGACCGGGGCCGCCCAGGATCCACGTCTCGCGTGGCGGGCCGGGCCGAAACTCTGGCGGTACCCCGTTCGAAATGACGTGAAGGTGCTGTTCGTAACCGTGACTGCGCAGCTGATCGGCGATGAATTCACTGGGAGCATGGATGTGGGACACGTCGTGGTAGAACGCCAGCCACAACATGCGATAAATGCGGTCGGCAAGGCGTCGAGCGTTGGCCAGGTGCACGTTGTAGGTGATGTTCTCAGGCTGGATGTGGAAACCCGCGGTGACGGGAACACCGGCATGCTGCGCCACGTGTTTGGCACAAGCCCCCAATAGCGACGGCATGACGACATGCACGAGGTCAGCCTCGGCCACCGCTGAGGAGACAATGGCCCTGACTGGGCGCGCGAGATCGACGTTCTGAAGGTCAGCCAGGTGGGTGATGAGCGGCAGGTAGAGGACGGGCACGCTGACCACGGGGATCCCGCGAGTGCTGGGCACCGGGGTCGACTCGACGCTGAGTAAACGCACCTCGTGACCCTGGTCACGCAATGCGTGGGAAAAACGAAGGGTCGAGGCCGTCGTCCCATTTCCTGGTTGGAGGAAGAAGGATCTTCATGCGGCAGCACCACCGCTGTTCATTGCCTGCATTGACGCCATCCAACCTCGGTCCCGTGATCCTGGTCCGAAAATGCCTGTGGGGCCCGTCCTCGTCGGACGGACCCCAAAACGTGATCTCTCAGAATCTTGGGATGTTACGCATGTTCGAGGTGGCCATCGAGACGGCCTCACCGGCACCACGGTTTAGCACGATCTTGCTCATGGCGGTGGCGAACCCAATCATCTGCTCACCCTTGATCTCCGGCGGCAGGGACAGGGCGTTGGGGTCGGTGAGCACCTCGACCAAGGCCGGTCCATCGAAGTCCAAGGCATTCTTGAGCGCACGACGCACGTCCTTCGGATCGTCGACACGCTCAGCGTGGTACCCGATCGCCTTGGCGACCCCGGCATAGTTCACGTCGTGGACGTCGGTGCCGAAGTCGGGCAAGCCATTGACGAGCATCTCCAGCTTGACCATGCCAAGGGTGGAGTTGTTGAAGACGATGACCTTGACCGGCAGGTTGAGCATGCGAGCCGTCACGAGCTCGCCGAGCAGCATCGACAGACCACCGTCGCCGGAGACCGAGATGACCTGACGGCCCGGATGGGAGGCCTGCGCACCGATGGCGTGCGGCAAGGCGTTGGCCATCGACCCGTGCAGGAAGGATCCGATGAGACGACGGGTGCCCAGCGGATCGATGTAGCGGGCAGTCCACACATTGCACATGCCGGTGTCGGCTGTGAAGATGGCGTCACGATCGGCCAGCTCGTTGAGGACGTGGGCGACGTACTCGGGGTGAATCGGCTTCATGCGTTCGACATTGCGGGTGTACGAACCGACAGGGGCCTTCATGATCTTGGCGTGACGCTTGATGGTGGCCTTGAGGAACTTGTCGTCATGGCGCTTGATCAGCGGGGTGACGGCATTGCACAAAGCCTTGACGTCGGCGTGGATCGGGAAGGACACGTCGGTACGACGGCCCAACTTCTCCGGACGGTTCTCGACCTGAACCGTGAGGGTGTTCGGCAGGAACTGGTTGTAGGGGAAGTCGGTTCCCAGCAGGATCAACACGTCGGCGTCGTTCATGCCCTCGGCGGCGGCACCGTAACCCAGTAGGCCGGTCATGCCGACGTCAAAGGGGTTGTCGTACTGGATGAAATCCTTGCCACGCAGGGAGTGACCGATCGGGGCCTTGAGCTTGTCAGCCAGGGCCAGCACCTCGTCATGGGCGCCCTCGACGCCTGCGCCGGCGAAGATGGCGACCTTCTTGACGTCATTGAGCAACGTGACGAGCTGGCGGACGTCCTCCGGGTTCGGCTCGACGGAGGGACGACGGCTCGGGATGAAAACCGGGGATGCAGCGGCAGCCTTCTTGTCGGTGATGTCGCCCGGAAGGGTCACGACTGAGACGGTGCTGCCCGCGACCGCATGGCGAATGGCCGAGTTGAAGACGCGGGGAGCCTGTTCAGGGGTCGAGACCAGCTCGCAGTAATCGGAGCACTCCACGAAAAGGCGATCCGGATGGGTCTCCTGGAAGTAGCTCATGCCGATCTGGACGCTGGGGATGTGTGAGGCGATGGCCAGAACCGGGACCTGGGAGCGGTATGCGTCGAACAAACCATTGATGAGGTGCAGGTTGCCCGGACCGCAGGATCCTGCGCAGACAGCCAGCTCGCCGGTCAAGGTTGCCTCGGCAGCAGCGGCGAAGGCCGCAGCCTCCTCGTGACGAACGTGGACCCAGTCGATACCGCCCTTGACAGAACCGCCGGTCTTGCGAACTGCGTCAACGACGGGGTTCAGGGAGTCACCGACGATACCGTAGATCCGTCGCACCCCCGCATCGAGGAGCTGTTGGACGAGCTGTTCGGCAACATTCATGAAAGGGACCTCCACGGAACTGACGACATGGGATGAGCGGCCGAGCGACCACTGATCAGGATATGACTTCTTCGCCTAGGCTCACCTCATCATTCGCGCCCAGCGGATCACTTGCCGGTGAGGTCGGACAGTTTCACCTCTGTCCCGACAAGGGAAAACTCCAATCCTTTCGGCGTCGCCTCGAGGGATTCGTAATGCAGATTGCCCAAATCGGGGAGGGTGAATCGCTCAGTGATGCCTTCCAGAATGGGCTTGAGCAGGATGTCCGGAATCGCAATACCATCCAAGCTCGCCGATGGACTCGTCAACGTCACCCGCCGCGAGGTGGCCTCGACGCCAGGGACGGCTGAGATGCTGACGCCCACTCGGGCTCCCAGAACCGACATGTCGCGCACGATGGTCACCGTGCCGTTGTCCCCGGTGTCGTTGTTGTAGGTGATCTTGCCGCCTGCCAGCCGAGAAAGCTCAGACCAGTCGACCCGGCCAGTTGCCGACGCTGTCTCGGCGACTGTCCGGGATTCCTCACGGGCCTGACGGATCCCGTTGGCGTGGATGTCCACGTCATGGAAGGTCACCGTCGTCTCGTCCCGAGCGACGGTCGCCGTCGGTATGGTCGCGTCAAGCCCTTGGAGCTCGTCAGTCAGCAGGACTCCGAGGAAGGGGCGATTGCGGATTGTCACACCGACGCTCGACTCGTCCGCCCCGAATGACTTCGCAATGTTGGCCGCAACGTCCTTCTCGCTCCTGGCCCGGAAGGTCTGATCGGTGATCACTGCCGCGACCGCGACCAACGCGATGACGACGACAACGATCAGCCACGTGATGAGGCGGTGGGGGCGACGAGCACGTTCGACCGTCACCATCGCCCCGGGATCAATCTGAGGCCTTGGCGGCAGCACCTGAGTCGGCTCGGATGGCGTCATCGAGAAGTCAGGACGCTCATTCAAGTCCGAGCAGCCCTTCGATGCCGATGGTCAGTCCCGGAAGGTCAAGGACACCGCGCACGCCGGTGAGAACGCCCGACATGAAGGAGACCCGATCCATCGAGTCATGCCGAATGGTGAGGGTCTCCCCCTCGGCTCCGAAGAGCACCTCTTGATGGGCAACGAGGCCACGCAGACGGACGCCGTGGACGTGGACCCCGTCAACGACGGCTCCGCGAGCCCCGTCAAGCTGACTCTGGGTGGCGTCCGGGACATCCCCCATGCTGCCCTCCTGACGAGCAGCGGCGATCTTGGCGGCGGTGGTGCGGGCGGTGCCGGAGGGGGCGTCAACCTTGTTGGGGTGGTGCAGCTCGATGACCTCGACCGACTCGTAGAACTTCGCGGCCTGCTCGGCGAAGTGCATCATGAGCACGGCACCGATGGAGAAATTCGGGGCGACCAGGCAGCCGGTGTCGGGATGGTCGGCGAGCTGGTTGCGCAGCGTCTGGTAGCGGTCCTCGTCAAAACCAGTGGTACCGACAACGGTGTTGATCTCGTGGTCGATGGCCCAGGCGAGGTTCTCCATCACGGCGTCGGGGGTGGTGAAATCGACGATGACGTCGGCACCCTCAGCGGCTGAACGATCATCACCACTGTCAATGGCGGCCACGAGCTCGGTGTCCTCGGCCTCCTCGAGGGCCTGGCACACCGAAGCCCCCATACGTCCCTTGGCTCCGAAGACGGCAACCTTGATCATCTGGACCTTCCTTCCTGACGACAGCGCCTGTCCGGGCGCCGCGTCCAGACTACCCAGCTGTTCTGACGTTCCCGAGGACTGGTCATCCGCGCATGAAGAACGGGCTGCCCTGGCGAAAGTGCCGGGGCAGCCCGTCAATGTCAGTCCTTCACGGGATCAACAATTCAAGGAGATGACTCACTCCTCGGTGTCGTCGTCCTCCTCATGGGACGCCAAGACCAGGGAGAGCTTGCCACGGTCGTCGACCTCGGCAATCTCAACCTCGATCTTCTGACCGACCGACAGCACGTCCTCAACGGCCTCGACGCGCTTGCCGTCGTTGAGGTCACGCATCTTGGAGATGTGCAGCAGACCATCCTTGCCAGGCAGCAGGGAGACGAAGGCGCCGAAGCTCGTCGTCTTGACGACGGTACCCAGGTAACGCTCGCCGACCTCCGGCATCTGCGGGTTTGCGATGGCGTTGATCATCGTGCGGGCGGCCTCGGCAGAATCGCCGTTGTCGGCACCGATGAAGATGGTGCCGTCATCCTCGATGGAGATGTTGGCGCCGGTGTCATCCTGGATCTGGTTGATCATCTTGCCCTTGGGACCGATGACCTCACCGATCTTGTCGACCGGGATGTGCACGGTGATGATGCGCGGCGCGGTCGGAGCCATCTCGTCAGGAGAGTCGATGGCGTCGTTCATGACCTCGAGGATGGCGGTGCGAGCCTCCTTGGCCTGTGTGAGGGCACCAGCCAGCACGTCCGCGGGGATGCCGTCGAGCTTGGTGTCCAGCTGCAGGGCCGTGACGAACTCGCTGGTACCGGCGACCTTGAAGTCCATGTCGCCGAGGGCGTCCTCGGCACCGAGGATGTCAGTGAGGGCGAGGTACTTGGTCTTGCCTTCCTCGTCGGTCTCGCTCATGAGGCCCATGGCAATGCCGGCGACCGAGGCGCGCAACGGCACACCAGCGTTGAGCAGGGCGAGGGTCGAGGCGCAGACCGAACCCATTGAGGTGGAACCGTTCGAGCCGACGGCCTCGGACACCTCGCGGATGGCGTAGGGAAACTCCTCACGGGTTGGCAGCACCGGGATGAGGGCGCGCTCGGCAAGGTTGCCGTGGCCGATCTCGCGACGCTTCGGGGAGCCAACACGGCCGGTCTCACCGGTGGAGTACGGCGGCATGTTGTAGTTGTGCATGTACCGACGGGTGGTCTCCGGGGACAGGGTGTCGAGTTTCTGCTCCATGTCGAGCATGTTGAGGGTCGACACGCCCAGGATCTGGGTCTCGCCGCGCTGGAAGAGGGCAGAACCGTGCACGCGCGGGATGACGCCGACCTCAGCCGACAGGGCGCGGATGTCGCGGGGCCCACGACCGTCGATACGCACACCCTCGTCAAGGACACGCTTGCGGACGATCTTCTTCATGACGGCCTTGAAGGCGCCGGAAATCTCGGCCTCGCGCTCCGGGAAGGCCTCGGCGAGCTCAGCCTTGATGCGGGTCTTGAGCTCGGACTCGGCCTCCTGACGCTCCAGCTTGGCAGCGATCTGCTCAATGCGGGAGAGCTCGTCGGCAGCCTTCTCCTCGACGGCGGCGTAGACATCGTCCTCGTAGTCCTTGAAGACCGGGAAGTCGTAGGTCTCCTTGGGCAGCTTGGTGGCCAGGGCAACCTGTGCGTCGCACAGCACCTTGATGAAGGGCTTGGCGGCTTCCAGACCGGTGGCGACGACCTCCTCGGTCGGAGCTGTGCGTCCACCACGGACGAAGTCCCAGGTGGCCGGGGTGGACTCGGCCTCGACCATCATGATGGCGACGTCACCGTCGGCAAGGACGCGACCGGCGACAACCATGTCGAAGGTCGACTCCTTGCGCTGCTCGACGGATGGGAAGCACACCCACTGGTCGTCAATGAGTGCCATCCGGACGCCGCCAATCGGACCGGAGAACGGCAGACCAGCAAGCTGGGTGGACATCGAGGCGGCGTTGATGGCGACGACGTCGTAGTAAACAGCCGGGTTGAGGGCCATGACGGTCACGACGACCTGGACCTCGTTGCGCAGACCCTTGACGAAGGAGGGGCGCAACGGACGGTCGATGAGACGGCAGGCGAGGATGGCACCCTCGGACGGGCGTCCCTCACGACGGAAGAAGGAGCCGGGGATACGTCCGGCGGCGTACATGCGCTCCTCGACGTCAACCGTCAGCGGGAAGAAGTCGATGGAATCGCGGGGAGTCTTGGCAGCCGTGGTGGCCGACAGCAGCATGGTGTCACCATCGAGGTAGACGGCGGCGGATCCGTCCGCCTGCTGGGCCAGCAGTCCCGCCTCGAAGCGGACGACGTGCTTGCCAAATTTTCCATTGTCGATGATGGCCTCGGTGAATTCGAGTCCGGGTCCCTCCACAGGGATGTCCTTTCGCAGGGCCGACCGCCGCCCGCTGGCGCTCCAGAAGGCGCCTCTTGTACAACCACACCGGTCTTCGATCGAAGCCGCCGGGACAGTGCCCCGGTGGCCACTACCGAGGACCCATGTGTCATGGGGAGGCAGTCGACGGTTACAGTGAATCTAATTGTGATCTTGAGTCTACGGCATCTGTGGCCCATCCCACGAATCATGGTGTCGTGCCACGAAGTGGCAACGATGCTCCTGGACATGCGAAACGGGGCGCCCCGAAGGGACACCCCGTCAATTCGGTCGATCCGTGACGCTCAGCGACGCAGACCGAGTCGAGCGATGAGCTCGCGGTAGTGCTCAATGTCATTCTTCTCAATGTAGTTGAGAAGACGACGACGCTGACCAACCATGAGCATCAGGCCACGACGGGAGTGGTGGTCACCCTTGTGGACCTTCAGGTGCTCGGTGAGCTCAGCGATGCGCTTGGTGAGGATGGCGACCTGGACATCCGGGGAACCGGTGTCTCCGGGGTGGGTTGCGTACTCTTCGATGATCTTCTTCTTCTCGGCAGCATCCATCTCGGTGGGTTCCTTCCTGTCCGTTGCGCGGCGTCCCCGACGCTCGTATTGCAGGGGACTCTTCCAAGGCCGCGGCCGATCTGACGGCAACTGGGAAAGAGTATCATCTCGTCCCCACAGAGCGCGAATTCAAAGCCTGGACGACCGGTCACGACTGAATGACCTTTCGATACGTGGTCAGGGAGAACATGGCCCACTGGGTAGCCCCACGACGTTCACACCCGCACCGGCCCATGAACTGCCGGACGTCATTGCCAGCCTCAGGCCAGGATCTTGCGAGCCGCGTCGACATCGTCGGTCATCTGCGAGATCAGCGGCTCGACACCGTCGAACTTGATCTGCCCACGCAGTCGCTCGGCAAAGGTGACCGTGACGTCAACCCCGTAGAGCTCGAGATCATCGCGATCGATGACGTAGGTCTCAACTCGGCGCTCGAGACCATCGAAGGTCGGGTTGGTCCCCACCGAGATCGCAGCGGGAAGTCGGCGACCAGCGTCCGGACCACTACTGGGTTCCAACCATCCGGCGTACACCCCGTCAGCAGGAACGGCACGCCCTGCCGGCAGGACGAGGTTCGCCGTCGGGAATCCCAGTTCGCGTCCGCGCTGGTCGCCCATGACGACGACGCCACCAACCTCGAAGGGGCGTCCGAGCAACTCGGCGGCTTCCGCGACATCGCCAGCTGCCACCACCTCGCGAACCCGGGTTGACGACACCGTGACACCGGACATGGCGACGAGATCCATGGCATGGACCTCAAAGCGGCCCCGGCCAATCTCTGACAGGGTCTGCGGAGTGCCCACGGCGTGACGTCCGAAGCGGAAGTTCTGGCCCACCAGGACGTGCTCGGGCTGCAGGGGGCTGATCATTCGCTCGACAAAGGCCGCCGGGGACCAATCCGCGATCTCCGGGGTGAAATTGACCACGCGCACCTCACTGGCACCGGCCTCCTTCAGCCAGTCAATGCGTCGCTCCAGCAGGCACAGCAGGGCCGGAGCCTGATCAGGGGCGAGGACAGTCAGCGGATGGGGCCAGAAGGTGACGACAACAACGCAACCGTCCGGGTCAAGCCTCTTGGCCTGTTGGACAAGGGCCTGGTGGCCACGGTGCACACCATCGAAGTTTCCGATGACGACGGTTGGCGATTGCTCGGGAACAGACACGCTCGGCAGTCTATGGCGCCAACTGCCCATGACCCGAATTCGAAAATCATCACTGCGCGTCGCCCTCGTGGAATATGTAGGCGTCCCACCGCGTCATGACGCGGTGGGACGCCTACATATGCGGTCCGTAGCCACTCAGCGCTCGGTGAGTTCACCGGACTTGAGCTTGTCGACCCACGCCTCGTTGTGCGAGGTCCACTCCGCCACGGCCTTCTCCTGGTTCTTGCCACCGTACTTGTCCGCGGAGAACATGGTGTCCTCAAGATCGGAAAGCGTCTTGTCGTCGAAAGCCATGTTGCGCATCAACTGAGCGGCCTTCGGGAAGTCCTTCTCGAAGCCCGGACGAGCGAAGCTGTAAATCACCTCAGCGTCGCCCAGGGCGTTCTTGGGATCCTTGAGGTCGCGGATCGGGAACGCGCCGTAGGCCCAGTGCGGACGCCACAGCGTCACCGCGATGTCACGTTTGGCGGCAGTGGCCTTCTTCAATTGGGACAACATCGCCGGCGTTGACGAGATCTTGAAGTTGATGTTCTTCAAACCGTACTTCGGGATGGCCGAATCCTTGGTGGCCTTCGTCAGTCCGGCGCCTGCCTCGATGCCATAAAGGGTATTGCCGTACTCATCACCCATCGACTTCAGATCGCCGATGGTCTTCGCCTTGGAGTCCTTGTTGACGGCGATGGTGAGTTTGGCGTTGTCGTACCAACAGCCAAGGTTCTCCATCTTGTCTCCGTAGCGCTTGACGTAGTCGGCATGAGTCAGGGGAAGCCAACCGTCGGTGATGAGGTCGATGTCCCCGGCGACAAGTCCGGCATAGCCTGGACCGGCGTCAAAGCCCTTGATCGTCACCTTGTAACCGTCCTTCTCCAGGACGTTCTTGATGATCCCGGCGGTGGCGAAGGACTCATCCCAGCCATTGAAGGCGCCAATCGTGATGTCCTTCTT
The DNA here is from genome assembly GCF_051303185.1 of Cutibacterium nasicola. Lineage (GTDB taxonomy): Bacteria > Actinomycetota > Actinomycetes > Propionibacteriales > Propionibacteriaceae > Cutibacterium. Next base: position 107,686 of record NZ_JBPPGE010000005.1, read on the forward strand.
GCCATCGGCCTTCATGGACGTCGTGTCCTTGGATCCGTCGCCCGGGGTGCAGTCGGCCCACTTCGTGTTGACATTGTCGGAGGCCGTGTCAGAGCTGCCGGACTCTCCGTTTCCGCTGTTGGAGGCATCGCATCCAGACAGGGTCAGGGCACCCATCGTCAGGATGGAGGCCACGGCGATGAACTTGCGTCGAACCATACTTGTACTCCTCATTGTTACCTCGTGTTCATGTTCTGCATGGGACTCAGTCGTCCTATTGGGTTCAGCTGCCCTGTTGTGATCAGTTGGCGCGCTGTGCCCGGGCGAGCGAGGTGCGATTGGCCAGTCCATTGGTGATGCGGTCCAGGTAGACGGCCACGATCACCACTGCCAGTCCAGCCTCCATGCCCAGACCGATGTCGACCTGGGACAGGGCTGCGACGACGTCACCGCCAAGACCACCGGCACCAACCATGCCCGACAGCACGACCATGGACAGGGCCAGCATGATGACCTGGTTGACGCCGGCCATCACCGTCGGCATGGCCAACGGCATCTGGATACGCCACAGGATGTGACGCGGACTAGCACCGAAGGCTGCGCCGGCCTCCACCGTCTCGGTGTCGACGCCGCGAATACCCAACTCGGTGAAGCGCACGCCAGGCGGCAGGGCGAAGATGATCGTCGCGATGGCACCGGGAACTTGGCCGATTCCGAAGAGGACGATGACCGGAACCAAGTATGCCAGCGAGGGCATCGTTTGCATGAAGTCGAGAATCGGCTTGATGATGGCCGAGAAGCGTTTCGACTTGGCTGCCCAGATACCCAACGGGATCGCCAGGATGAGGGCCAGGATGACGGCCACAACCACCAGCGCCAGGGTCTGCATGGTGTTGTTCCACTGATCCATCGCCCGGACCAGGTAGAACCCAATGAGGGCGAACACTGCCACCTTCCAGTTCGCACAGGCCCAGCCGATGGCGGCGAAGACGACCAGCATGACCAGATACAGCGGCTTGGACAGGACGAGGTTGAGCCCGTCGTACATACCGCCGATGACGACGTTGGTGAAGGTGATGAGCCAGTCAAAGGCGTGCTGGAACCAGTCGAAGAAGGTCTCGATCCAGCTTCCCAACGGAATACGGGGGTTGACGAAATTGAAGCCCATCTCGATCAGGCCTCCTTCTCGATGGTCGGAGTGGACGCAACCGTCGCGGTCATCGTCTGGTCAGCTGGTGGAAGACCAACGGGGTCTCCGACGCCCTTGATGACGGGTAGCTTCCCGGTGTCCTCCAGGGACATCACGGATCCCTCGGACACCTTGTCCTGGGAACGCGACATGGAGTCGAGCAGGGCGACTCGGGAAATGACTCCCATGAGGTGGAAGTCCTCGTCGACGACGGCCAGGGGCACTCGTGCGTCCTTGGACGGGGCGAAAAGATCGGACAATGGGGTGTCCGTGCGAACGGTGAGGATGCCGCCGGTCTCGACGACTCCAGCAATGCTGCGATCGCCACGACGAGCAGCCTCGATGACCTCTTGGTCACCGACCATGCCGAGCAGACGGCGGTGCTCGTCAACGACGAAGACGCCCGCCCAGTCGTGTTGGTCCATGATGCGCTGGACCTGGCGAGGATCTGCCGACTTGGAGACGATGGCCTCTGTCGGGCGCATGACCGCCGATGCCGTGAGCACTCGGCTGCGGTCGACATCCTGGACGAAGTCAGCGACGTAGTCGTCGGCCGGTTGGGTGAGGATCTCGTCAGAGGTGCCGATCTGGGCGACACGACCATTGCGCATGACCGCGATGTGATCGCCGAGGTACATGGCCTCGTTGAGGTCGTGGGTGATGAAGATGATCGTCTTGTTGAGAGTGCTCTGCAGCTCGAGGAGCTGGTCCTGCATCTCGCGACGGATGAGCGGGTCAAGGGCCGAGAAGGCCTCGTCCATGAGAAGGATGTCGGTCTCCGCGGCCAGAGCGCGAGCCAGACCGACTCGCTGCTGCATACCACCCGAGAGCTGATGGGGGTACTTGTCACCCCATCCCTTGAGACCCACGGTGTGCAACCACTCATTGGCCTTCTCGAGTCGGTCCTTCGACTTGAGCTTGCCCTGCAGCTTCAGCCCGTAGGCCGCGTTCTCGCGAACAGTCAAGTGAGGAAGAAGGGCAAAGTGCTGGAAGACCATCGACACATGGTCGCGACGAAGCTCGCGCAATTGGGCGTCGTTCATGTCGGAAACGACCTTGCCGGCGACCTCAACAGTGCCCTCGGAGGGCGCCCACAGCCCATTGATCATCCGGATGAGAGTGGATTTTCCGGACCCCGACAGGCCCATGACGACGAAGGTCTCACCTTTGGCAACCTTGAAGTTCACGTCGATGACAGCCGCAGTGCCGAGAGATGCCAGATCTTCTCGAGACTCACCTGCCTTGAGTCTTTCGATCACTTGTCGCTCGTGTTTACCGAAAACCTTGTACAGGTGGGATGCTCGAACCAAATCCACGTCGTACGTTACCTTTCGTATTGACGATTGGAAAATAACTCAGGCGGCGCAACAAACACCACGGCCTCACGCCACGGCGATATCAGACACCGAAATGATGGGCCGACATCAGCACAAAACAACTTTTTTATGATATCATGCAAAATCGCCACCCGCAAGCACGAATATCTTTAATTACAGAAGTAGAATTGTTGTGAGACTTATACAACTATGGCATGGGCACACACTTATACGCGGGTAACATTGATGAGCGCGCCAACAGCCACGTCAACGTTGCGCCATGTCTGGGGCCGTTGTGGGGCGTTCTCCCTCACGTGGTTCGTTCCCGGCCATCAGACCAGCACGCATATTGCGCGACTCTGAGCGGGATGGTCGTCATCGGGACGATACAGCGCCAACAATTCACCGTTTCTGGAAACCATTGCGGTCACTTCCGATGGCACAACGAAATGTAGGGGTCTTCCAACCCGGATAGCGGCTTCTTGTTCCGCCGTGAGGTGGACGATGGGGAAACTCAGCCGAGCAGCCTCAGCCATCGTCATCGGGACGGGGGGAACGGCATCTGCCGCGAAAACATCTGAACATGCGGTGCTCAGATCAAAAGGCCCGACACGGGTGCGACGCAGCGCCGTGAGGTGTCCCCCGACTCCAAGATCGGCACCCACGTCGCGAGCCAGCGCCCGAACATAGGTTCCCGAGGAGCACGTCACCTTGACGTCAACGTCAACAACGTCACCCTGCCGTCGAATACCAGTCGCTTCAAATCGAGAAACGGTGACGGCACGGGGCTGCAAGACGACGTCCTCGCCAGCTCGTACCTTGGCGTAGGCACGCTGGCCGTCGATCTTGATCGCACTGACGGCAGTGGGAACCTGCTGGATGTCCCCAGTCTGACGCGACATTGCGGCACGGATGGCCACGTCGTCAATCACCGAGGCGTCGGTGGTCGCGGTGACGTCTCCCTCGGCGTCGTCGGTGACAGTGCTCTCCCCCAGCCTCATCGTGGCGGTGTAGTCCTTGTCGTGCAGGGACAGGTGGCCCAACAGCCGAGTTGCACGATTCACCCCGACAACGAGGACCCCGCTGGCCATCGGGTCGAGAGTCCCAGCATGACCGACCTTGCGGGTTCCCATGAGACGACGCACCTGCCCGACGACCTGGTGGGAGGTCACTCCGGCGGGCTTGTCGACGACGAGGACGCCAGACTGGAGAGTATTCATCGGAACCAGTATCCCGACCCAGGAGGGCTCCAACAAGCTGGCCTGCTGCAAAGGTGCGCGATAACTATGTACGAGGCCATTCTTCTGGGCATTAACTTCTCTGACCGCGTGGGGCAGCCGCGTTGCGACATGCACTAGGCCGCCAGAGTTCAGAGTCACGGCGCCCCCTCGGCAGTGTTTCGAGCTGACAGTCAAGTGCCTCGAGGGTTCAGCATCATGCCGACACCGCCAGTTGGACAGTCATCATGGGGGGAGAGGACCTCACAGCGTGCCTTCAAACTCACACACCATGTCAGGACCGCCTTACCCTTCATAATCGACACCGTCGTCAACCCAACGGAGCAGAGGGCAAGTTGCCCCGCCCCGTGCAGAGCGATGATCGACGCGGGGATCTCTTACTGACGTCAAGAAGGTGTTTCGATTCGGTTCACCAACTGCACGGCGGGGGTCGAATCCGGAAGGTCTGCTCCGGTAATAGCATCAATGCACCTTGCGTCGCACAAGCAGCCGGTGGCGTGGGAGTAGTCGGTAACGTTGGACCGCCAATCGGCGCTCACTGGAATGTCGCAGCTGCCGTGCAGAATCCCCAAGAAGACCAGTCAGAGTCCTGCATCGTACTGCAGAGCCCTGGGCCTGGTAGCTATCGAAAACCGCACGCCTTCTATGGCGCGTCGACTCAAGCAGCCAACCGCAGAGGGATCAAGGCCGACGGACATGCCGCATCGTCGTCCTGAGAGGATCAAAACCGGCATCAGAACAGCAAACAGCAGATCATCCTCTAGCTGACGAACAGCGAGTGTGTGCCACGACCGCACGGGGCGACTCGGGCGCTATCCCCTCCAGCAGTATGCAGCTGCGTGTGTGCCACGACCGCACGGGGCGACTATCGCGCCACTGCCTTTCCAAGAGTCGGAAAGAAACACACACAATGTTGCAAGACCGGGACGCAGGTGCGGTGTTAATTTCATGCCAACCAACGAGGTCAAGCACAAGGAGGTGATCGTCATGGACCGAGAGATGTGGATCCTCAGGCAACTGGAAACATCATTGGCAGCCTCCACCGAAGCGCTGGCAGAGCGCCTACAGGTCAGCCCTCGCACCATCACCAACGCCATCACCACGCTCAACCGTATGCTGGCCCCTGCAGCATCCGTACGTCCCGCCAACGGCTGTTACCGCCTCTACATTCTCGACCCACAGGGATACAGCCGAATTCGTGGTCATCTGGTCCGTGCCACGGACTCCCTCAACGACCCGCGTCATCGCCGCGCACAGGAGTTCAGAGTCCTGCTATCTGCCAAACACCCGGTGACCTCGGACGACCTGGCCGACATCGTCTGCACCTCCCGAGCAACCGTCCTGGCTGATGCAGCCCGATTGCGTGAAGCCCTCAAACCCCTCGGAGTACGCATTGAGGGGCGTTCGAACTGGGGTTTCAGGCTCGCCGCTAAGGAACTCGATCTGCGTCTGGCCGAACTAACCCTCTATCCCGAAGAACTCGTCGACGAGTACCCTATCGACGACGACATCGTCGCCGTCGTTGCCCGGATTACTGAGCAGGCTCACCTGTCCAGGCCATCACGTCACTATGTGCGTCGCTGGCTCACCGTCCTACTCGATCGAACCCTCACCGGCCACCCACTAGACGAGATGCCCGAGGAGTACCAACGTCTTCGCAACACCCCCGCCCACCGCATTGCTTCCGAACTCCTCGCTGAAGCTGAAAGTCTCGTTTCGACCACCTTCTCAATCAAGGAGGAACTCTTCCTCGCCATGTCGGTCGCCGGGATGCGTACCCCCGACAGTGCACAAGGTCGTCAGCTCTTCCCCGCTGACGAGGAGGTTCCCGACCTCGTCGACGCCATATTTGAACGCATCGCCGAGGTCATGCAGATCCATCTGGACGCAGACGAGCTTGCTGACGAGTTCGCTCACCACCTCACTTTCATGCTCAACCGGATGCGATTTCGCGTCACGATCGACGAGGATTCTGTGCACAGCATTCGCTATCAGTACCCGGTAGCCCACCGGATGGCCGAGATTAGCCGCGACGTCATCGAGGAACGCACCGGTATGCGTATCAGTGATTCCGAGACCGGACTACTGGCCGGCTATCACCAGGTATTCCTCGACTCTCACCGTGCCTGCCACCACCTCAGGTTGGCGATCGTCACGGCAACCGGGCGAGTCTCGGCTCACCTCATGCGAATCCAGCTCGACAAGGTGCTCCCCCACGGCACCAAATACCTCATGTTGACCGGCGACGAGGCCGACTCGTCGACGCTGGCCAGAATGGACCTCGTCGTCGCCACCCCCGATGTCGACATCACGGCCCTTGCCGTCCGTGAAGTTCCGGTCATTCAGCTCGGCCAGGTCTTCGATCCCACCGAACTCATCAGCCGGATGTCACGGCTAAACCTGCGTGGTCACGTCGATCTTCAACTCGCTGGTGCCAACTCGTCGTTACTCATGTCGATGCTGTCCCCCGACCGGTTCATGGACATGCCAGCAGGAACCGATTACTGGTCGGCGACCGAGGCCCTCGTAACCCACCTCGTCGACCAAGGCCTGGTCAACGAGTCTTTCCTGGCCACGCTACGGGCCCGCGAAGACGACGCGACCATGCTTCGGATTCCCGCACGCCACCATCCCAGGGGCCGAACGCATCGTGCTGGCGATGGCGACCATTCCGCACAGCCCAGAGCAGCCCGGCGCCCGCGTCGTCTTCCTAATGGGTGTTCCGGACAAAACCGACTACGACGACACCATCCTCGTCACTGTCTATGACGAGATCGTTCGCCTGACCAACGAGCCCGACCTGCTTAACCGGCTAAGCCTGCTCACCAGCTATGAGGACGTCTTCTGGCTCATGGCCTCCCGCCCCTGCAATTCCGTCTAACTCCGAGGAGAGATGATGTTCTGGCCCGTTCTTGCCACCGTCGCGATCATCTATGTGTGCAACGTCACCCTAGGCATGCGTCAGATGAGGAATTTCTCCATGACCTACACACTGCTGCGCAGACGCGGGAAAGTCACCATCGGCAAACAAAAGAACGCCCTGAGCCGGGGCGCCATCGTCATGTTCCTGCTCGACGATAGAGACCGTGTCGTCGCAGGCCGCCGTATGAACGGCATCACCGTTCTGGCCCGGTTCAGGGACTTCCCAGTCTTCGACGGGTTGCCTGTCGAAGAGATCAACCCTGCAACTGTACGAACTGATCGGGGAACGCAGCACGCCATCGCCAACGCCCGTGACAACTTCCTCACAGTCCGGGCCGGCGAGATCCCGGTCGAGCCCCCGACCCCGCTTATGAAAATCGTCAACCGAGTCGACGCGAAAGTCGGACACACCCGTGAACAACCCGCAGCTGTCACCCGGCACGTCGCCCGCAGACCTGGACTCACCGCCATCGACTGATCGGCTCCGCCCAACACAATTCTCCCCCGGTGCTTCCGCAGCCGGGGCCATCCCGAACGCCACCACACACGAAGGAGTTGACCATGCACTACCTAGTGGAGGCCGCCGAATGGTTCGTCGGCCTGTTCCAAGAAGGTGCGAAGACATTCGTGAGCTGGATGGGAAGCATCGTACCCCTGGTGCTTATGCTTCTCATCGCCATGAACTCGATCATCCGCCTCATCGGTGAGGACCGGATCAACCACCTCGCCCAGAAAGCCGGAAACAATCCCGTAAGCCGTTATCTTCTGCTCCCCTTCATCGGCTCATTTATGCTGTGCAACCCAATGGTGCACTCCCTGGGCCGATTCCTCCCGGAGCGCTACAAGCCGAGCTACTTCGCTTCGGCGGCCCAGTTCTGCCACACCAGCAACGGGATCTTCCCACACATCAACCCTGCCGAATTATTTATCTGGCTCGGCATCGCCCAGGGCATCACGAAAGCTGGACTACCGACCGGGCCGCTGGCGATCCGCTATCTGCTCGTTGGTCTCGTCCTCAACTTCGTCGGTGGCTGGGTGACCGACCTGACCACGAGATACGTGAGCAGGCAGCAGAAGGTCATCCTCCCCGACACCATGGACGGGAAGATCATCCATGTCGACGCCCTTGTGGAGGCCTGAGATGACCGAGTACCATTCCGTCACCGTTTCCCATGGCTCCGGCGGCTACGGCGGTCCCATTACCATCACCCCGACCGAGGCTAAACACAAGCTCGTCTACATCGTCGGCGGAGGCGTTCGACCCCCGGTCGTTGATCGCATCGCCGAGCTGTCTGGTGCCGAACCGATCAACGGGTTCAACACCTCTGTCCCCGATGAGCAGACGATGGCCGTCATTATCGATTGTGGGGGAACACTAAGGTGCGGGATCTACCCCCGCAAGGGAATCCCGACCATCAACGTCATGCCAACCGGAAAGAGCGGTCCGTTAGCCCAATACATCAACGAGTCGATCTACGTCTCCGCCGTCGACGCCGACCAAGTCCGGTTGGCCGACTCACCTACCTCCTCCACCACCACCGCTTCCCCTGCTGTAGCTGCCACCGTCGCGCCACGGTCAAAAGCCGGAACGGCAGGCACCGTCCAAGGGAAATGGAGCACTGACAAGAAGATTTCCGAGGCCGTCGCCGAGAAGAAGAACAAGACCGTCATGGACAAGATCGGCCTCGGCGCCGGCAAGGTCATCTCAGTGTTCTACCAAGCCGCTCGAGACGCAGTGCAGGCCATGCTGACCACCGTCATCCCCTTCATGGGGTTCGTGGCCATGCTCATCGGCATCATCAACGCCTCCGGATTCGGTACCTGGTTCACCAAACTGCTCATCCCACTGGCCGGCAACGGCATCGGGCTCATCGTCCTCGGCCTCATCTGCTCGCTGCCCTTCCTGTCCCCCCTACTCGGCCCAGGAGCCGTCATCGGTCAGATCATCGGAACCCTCATCGGTGTGGAAATCGGCAAACACAACATCCATCCCAGCCTGGCCCTTCCGGCGCTGTTCGCCATCAACACCCAGAACGCCTGCGACTTCATCCCGGTCGGCCTAGGACTAGCCGAAGCTGCTCCGGAAACAGTCGAGGTTGGCGTTCCCAGCGTTCTGTACTCGCGATTCCTTAACGGTGTCCCACGAGTCGCCATCGCCTGGCTGTGCAGCATCGGCCTGTACGCATCCTGACACTCAAACCTGATCCGGAGAACATCAATGTCTGTCATCTATCGCAATCAGATCTGCGCCGTCGGCTCGCAGGCCGAGTCCTTTCTCAACGAAAAAATGCTTGTCACATTCGGAGGCAAGGCACCCGACGAACTCCGCGATTTCTGTTACGCCCTACCCGAGGCGACCTCGAGCGGCACAATCGGCGTCGGCGACGTCCTCGCCATCGGCGAGCACCGCTTCCCCATCACAGCAGTTGGCGCCCTCGCACAGCGCAACCTCGACTCCTTAGGGCACGTCACCCTCATCTTTGACGGCGCCAACGGTCCCAGGCTCGAGGGAGCCCTCCACGTACGGTGCGATGGCGAGCTGCCCAGACCACAGGCAGGCAGCAGAATCCTCATCGAGTCGGCATGATCCGCACTGAGGTGACAATAGGCCACCCTGCCGGGATCCATGCCAGGGTGGCCGCACAGGCCGTACTGCTGGCCTCCGGCCACTCGGCCAGTGTCTTCCTGCGATCCTCGCGCGGGACGGCCAGTCTCACCCGACTTGCGGACCTGTTGAGATTGGACGTACGCGAGGGCGACATCGTCGAGATCCTGGCCGACGGCCCCGATGAGGTTGAGACACTGCATGAAGTCGGGACATTCCTCAGGTCCGCCACAAACGACCCCACACCACACACTGCATTAGACGAAGGGAACGATTGACCATGAGTGATGCGATCATCGCCGCAGCCGTCACGGACGCCGGGGACACCGACGTCGTCGAAGTGGGACGGGGAGTCCTCGTTCGTGTCGGAAAGGTCCTGGCTGAGCATATGTGCTATGTCAAGGACCACAACCTGCCCGCCCTTGTCGTCGCCGACGAACGCACCTGGGCAGTGGCCGGGAAAACCGTCGACGCCGGCTTACGCTCGGCCGGGGTGGCGGTCTGCGACCCGCTGATCTTCCCTGCCGAGCCTTGCCTGTATGCCTCCTTAGACAACGCCCACACCATCGCCGACCGGCTGCAAACCCTGGACACCGAGACCGGTTCGGCAGTCGTCCCGGTCGCTGTCGGGTCAGGAACCATCAACGACCTGACGAAACTGGCCGCCAAGGACTTGGGACGGCGTTACGCCGTCGTCGGAACTGCAGCCTCCATGGACGGTTACACAGGGGCCGGGGCGCCCATCAGCGACAATGGGGTCAAAGTGACGAAGCAGTGCGTGGCACCGCAAGTTGTCATATTCGACCTGGACATCACCGCCGCCGCACCACAAGTCATGACAGCATCCGGATATGGCGACCTAGCTGCCAAGATTCCCGGTGGTGCAGACTGGATCATCGCTGACGCCGCCGGGGTAGAACCACTCAACCAGCATGTATGGGCCCTCGTCCAGAGCGGCGTCCGGGACGCCCTATCATGTCCCGACGACCTGCGTCGCGGCGATCCGGAAGCATTCTCCGGACTCGTGGAAGGTCTCATCCTGTCAGGCCTGGCAATGCAGGTTTATGACGGCACTCGTCCAGCATCCGGGGCCGAACACTACTTCAGCCACATCTGGGAGCTGGCCCACGTGGGTGCCGACCGCAACCCACCACTGTCCCACGGGCACAAGGTCGCCATCGGGACCCTCGCCATGCTCGCCTTCTACGAGAAGTTCCTCGACCGAGACCTCTCCAGGCTCGACATCGACGCGGCAGTCGCAGCATGGCCCGACTGGCGGACGGTGGAGTCCGACATCCGCTCAACCTTTAAGGGTGCGCTGGCCGACCACGCCGTCAAGGAGACAAAGGTCAAATACGTTGACGCTGACGGGCTGCGAGCCCGTCTCAATCGGGTCGTTGACCGATGGCACGAGACCCGAGCAGCCCTTGAGAAACAGCTAGTAAGGGCCCGCGTGTTCGCCGACCAGCTCCGTCGGGCCGGGGCCCCGTCCCGTCCCGAGGACATTGGACTGACCGCCGCCGACGTGCGGGCAACCTTCCCCAAGGCTATGTACTACCGCTCCCGCTACACCGTCCTGGACCTGGCACGTGAGGCGGGGTGGTACGAGGAACTCGTCGAGGAGGTGTTCGCCCCGGACGGACTGTGGACCTAATTGCTCCGGCACAACGCTGACCTCGGACTCATATCCGGGGCCACGCCATGTCGTCAGGAGTTATCACTCCTCCTCGTCGCTATGACGGTAGGGATCAGCCTCACCGGCAGGCATGGCACCTTGGGAGCGTCGAGCGATCTCGGCATCAGAGGCGGCAGCTCGTACCAAGGCGTCCTCGATCGACTTGGCGGTCTCAGGAGTGGCATCGCGCACGAAGGTCAGGGTCGGGGCGTAGCGCAAACCAAGCCGCTTGCCTACCGTGGATCGCAGCAGCCCCTTGGCAGATTCGAGCGCAGCTGCTGTGGATGCAATCTGCTGGTCAGTGCCCATGGCGGTCCAGAACAAGGTGGCATCACGCGAATCACCAGTCAGACGCACATCGGTGATCGTCACGAACCCCAGTCGAGGATCTTTGACGCGACGCTCGAGGGTCTCGGCGACGACAACCCTGATCTGGTCGGCCAGTTTGGCAACCCGGGGATTGGGTGGCTTCATGATCTCTCCTCGCCATCGGTGTCCTGAGCGGATCAACCATTTTTGCACACCCTCCCCACCGACGCACGCGGCAGCCAGTGTCAACGAGGGGGTCCGGGGGTGTGCCATTGCAGCGCCAACCCGGCGACGACGAGTCCGACCGCCACTACCAGACTCAACGGGTCAAGGGGACTGCGGTCGAGCAGCGCCCACCAATAGGGAGTCGCCGCGGAATCCTTGGTACCCAGGATCCAGCACGATAGGACGAAGATCGTTCCCGGCAGCCACGCCCAGGCCACCGACAGCACGACGCTGGCGACCATCGCCAGTCCCACCAGCAGGACATGGTTGCGCGCAAACCACAGCACCCACCACTGAGAAATAGGTTGGTCACCGTTGAACAGGACAGCCCATGCCACTGGCCAGACGAGCACGATGACGGCCCACACCACCCTCATGGTGCGAATGGGACGGTCGGGGAAGGCCTGTTCCCGTTGTGGGTCCGGGGAGGAGAACAATACGGAGGCGAGGATGCCACTCAGGCTCGAAGGCCCCAGCCCCACATCAACCGACCTGCTGCCGGCAAACGGGACGGTGACGAGGTCGCCGCCAAGGTGATGGGCACAGACCATTCCCACCGTCAGATAGGCCACTACGGCCACCAGACCGCGGCTGCGCAGGAACCATCCGAAGCAGGAGAGCCGACCCGTCATGGACAAGCCCTCACCTGTGCCACCATGGATCGCAGCGAGTCCGGGGCGAGGGGTTGACCGTCCATGACCGACACCAGTGCGTCGTCAAGGATTTCGACCGTCCCGTCACACTGTGAGGAGGTGGAATCCTCGACTCCCAACAGGTTGTCACCCAGCAGGGGTGCGTTGAGATCCCCGGCCCATTCTCTCGCTGTGGAGGAGGTCGACACGTGCGTCCGCACCGGCAGGTAACCGGCCTTCCCTGGCCCTCCCTCGGGGGCGTAGACAATGCGTCTTTGGACCCCGCTGGCCATCAACAGGTCATCGACGCGGCCCATAGCCGTTGCGTATTCCTCCAGCCGCCAGGACAGGTCACCGGAGACGCATGCCATGGATCCGTGCTTGCCGACCTCACGACACCGCCAATCATCCGTGGATTCCCACACCTCCTCCAACCGAATCGTCGCTGCGGCGTCAACGATGACCACTGCCACCAGAATCGTCGCCGTGAGCCACCGCCGCCAAGGCCCACCACCGGGTGTCGTGATCACGGCCACGAGCACCAAGGAGACGACGATGACGGCACAATCGAGTCCAGCCCACAACGCGATGGCGTGCCAGGTGAGATGCGAAGGGGCGCCGTCGATGGCCGCAGGACCAGACCATCCAATGAGCAGGTCATAGGCCTCAGGAACGGCCCCCGCCACCAAGTAAACCGCGATGGCAGCGACAGCGGCGAGCAGATAGGAACCAGCCGCCACTCCAAGGACGGCCCCCAGGGCCAGGAATGCCGTGGCGGCCATGGCGGTGAGGACCGAACCCATCACGAGTCGCGGATCGGCGTCACCGGAAGCCACCAATGCGAGGATTGCGGTCGTTACCCCCACAGCCAGGAGCAGAACGGCTCCGACACCCACCAGCCAGGTGGTGACGATGGCGGCGGTGGCGCTGCGCGGCCAGGCTCGGGATGTACGCGTGACCCCGGCGCGGCGAAGACGGGCGCCGTACGCCACCCCGACTCCGCAGCACACTGGAGACAGGATGACCGTGTCCACCGAGACACTCCCCGTCGTCAAGGCGAAGGACTTCCACACGCGGGGATACATGTGCATCAGGCCAACGCTCGTGGCGACCCACAACACGGCAAGCCCCAGCCCAGACCAGACGGCCTGCCGAAGACAGGCTTTCATCGGTCTCCCTCAAGGAGCTCGGATTCTGCGCGACCTTGCATCAGGTGCAGGTAGCCTTGCTCAGCCACTGACACGTGGTCCTGTGAATCAGATTCTCCTGCTGCAGCCATCAATTCGGGCAGCGTGCCGCTCCAGGTAATGTGTCCCCCATCGACCAGATGCACCTGGTCTGCGGACAGGGCGACGTCATCCATGAGATGGGTGGACAGCACGACGACCCGTGAGGCCGCCTGCTCGACGACGTGACGGCGAAATGAGATCCGCTCCCCCGGATCCAGGCCCACGGTCGGCTCATCAAGAATGAGCACCTCGGGGTCGTGAACCAGTGCCGCCGCGAGGAAGACCCGACGCTTTTGACCGCCCGACAGAGTACCGATGGGCTGGTGGGCGAATTGATCGACGTTCAGATCGGACATGACGCCTTGGCACCTGTGCCTGACCTGCGTGGACGGTACTCGATACATGCGCGCACAGAAGGTGAGAAAGTCTTCGACCGGCCACGACGGTGACCAGGTGCATTCCTGCGGAACGTACCCGATGTGGGCCCGGTACCCAGAGCCCTCCCGTCGTCTCCTCACGGGTTGCCCGTCACGACGTAGCGTCCCGGCCCTCGGTCGTTTGATTCCGGTGAGCACACCGAGCATCGTCGTCTTGCCCGAACCATTGGGGCCGACAAGGGCACTCACCCCCACCGGAAAGGTCGCCGATACCGGCCCCAGTTGCCACCCGGACCGGTATCGGACGACCACCTGGTCAAGTTCAATCGTGTCAGAACTCACCAATTCAACCCATCGCTGCACTTATCACGTCGAGCCACTAGGTCGATACAAATCTTAGAAGAACGTTGCCAACCGCCTCTTTGATTACGACCAACGCGGATCTTGGCGTCAGCATCCCATCTGTACGCCTTTCCACCAACCAAACGCCCAGTGTTGCCTGATGCCCCGGTTCTTAAGACTTTCGGTATACAGTTTCCACCCGGCATGGGCTGACAGGTATAATAAAGAACGGAAGCGTCGATCTTGCCGTAACCGCCCCTGTCAGTTTTCTTGTGACCCGCGACAGTGAAAATGTAATTAGCCCGAGAATGCCAGACACCATCTGATGACATGTAGGCTTTCTTATGTCCTTGGGTTTTTCCTGATGCTGTCGCCGATCCTCCCTTGACAGACAAGTTCTTCCACGCTGTCACAGGAGTCGCTCTGACGGTGTCTGCAAGTCCTGGTACAGCAGAGGACAAGCCAAGGACAGACACCGCAGATATCAACAAAACTACAATGCGGCTCTTTTGTACATTCATCAACCACCCATCCAAAAGAATACGCAGGAGAACAAGGCCAGCCCCATTGCCGACCGGTCAGGAGATTCTATCATTTGGATGACCACGGGTCAAGTGGCTGGGAACACATGAACGGGGCGACCATGCTTTCGCACGGACGCCCCGTTCAGGACAGTGACCAAGAACCTCAGTCGCGAGGCTTCTCCACCATCTCGTAGCACTGGATCTCGTCGCCCACGTGGATGTCGGAGTAGTTGGTCAGGGTCAGACCACACTCGTAACCCTCGCGCACCTCGGTGACGGCGTCCTTCTCGCGCTGCAGCGTGTTGACCTCGGTCTCCTGGATCACCACACCGTCGCGGACGAGACGAGCCTTGGCATGACGACGGATGGTGCCGTCGGTGATCATGCAGCCCGCGATCGTACCAACCTTGGAAGAACGGAAGATCTGGCGGATCTCCGCAGTTCCCATCGCCTTTTCCTCGTAGATCGGCTTGAGCATGCCTCGCAGGGCGGCCTCGATCTCGTCAATGGCGTCATAGATGACCGAGTAGTAGCGGATGTCGACGTTCTCCTCGTCGGCCATGCGCTGGGCATGGGCGGTCGGACGAACGTTGAAGCCCACGATGACGGCATTCGAGGCGGCAGCCAGCGAGACGTTGGTCTCGGTGATGGCACCGACGCCGCGGTCAATGACGCGCAGATCGACCTCGTCGCCCACGTCAATCTTGGCCAAGGCGTCCTCCAGAGCCTCGACCGAGCCGGCGCCGTCACCCTTGAGGATGAGCAGCAGCTCCTCGGTCTCGCCCTTCTCGAGCTGCTCGAACAGCTGGTCGAGAGTCTTGCGACGCGACGACTTGGCCTGCTGGGCAGCACGCATGCGCGCCTCGCGCTTCTCGGCGATCTGGCGAGCCATCCGGTCATCGTCGACGACCAGGAAGTTGTCACCAGCACCGGGAACCGAGGTGAGGCCGAGAACCTGTACCGGGGTGGCCGGGGCAGCCTCGTCAACGCTCGCACCCTGATCATTGACCATGGCGCGAACACGCCCGTAGGAGGACCCGGCAACGATGGAATCACCAATGTGCAGGGTTCCGCGCTGAATGAGGGCGGTGGCCACCGGGCCACGCCCCCTGTCGAGGTGGGCCTCGATGGCAACACCCTGAGCAGCCATGTCCGGGTTGGCGCGAAGGTCCAGAGCTGCGTCGGCGGTCAAGATGATGGCCTCGAGCAGATCGTCAAGACCCTCGTGGGTACGAGCGGAGACATTGACGAACATGGTGTCGCCGCCGTACTCCTCAGGAACCAATCCGTACTCGGTGAGCTGTCCGCGCACCTTGTCCGGATCGGACTCCGGCTTGTCGATCTTGTTGACGGCCACCACGATCGGCACGTCGGCAGCCTTGGCGTGGTTCACTGCCTCAACGGTCTGCGGCATGACGCCGTCATCAGCAGCAACGACCAACACCGCGATGTCGGTCGACTTGGCGCCACGAGCACGCATGGCCGTGAAGGCCTCGTGACCCGGGGTGTCGATGAAGGTGATGGCGCGCTCGACGTCGTCGACCTCGGTCTCGACCTGGTAGGCACCGATGGCCTGGGTGATGCCACCGGCCTCGCCCTCCACCACATGGGTGTGACGCAGGGCGTCCAGCAGCTTGGTCTTGCCGTGGTCAACGTGACCCATGACGGTGACGACCGGCGGACGTGCGACGAGGTCCTCCTCATCGCCCTCGTTCTCGCCGAACTCAAGATCGAAGGACTCAAGCAGCTCACGATCCTCGTCCTCCGGGGACACGACCTGAATGTCGTAGTTGAGCTCGCCGCCCAGGATCTCCAAGGTGTCGTCAGACACAGACTGGGTGGCAGTCACCATTTCGCCAAGGTTGAACAGCACCTGCACCAGCTGTGCTGACTCGGCATTGATCTTCTCAGCGAGATCGGTCAGCGAGGCACCACGACGCAGTCGAACGGTCTCACCATTACCCTTGCGAACACGCACACCGCCAACCAGCGGTGCCTGCATCTCGTCGAACTCTTGCCTGCGCTGCTTGCGGGACTTTCGACCACGCCGGGAACCACCACGACCGAAGGCACCCTGGGTACCGCGACCGCCACGACCTCCGCGGCCACCGGCGACGGGACCACGAGGTCCTCCGCCGAAGCCTCCACCGAAACCGCCCCCACGGGATCCGCCGCGACCACGACCGCCGCCGCGGCCACCACGGCCAGTGTTTGCCTGACCAATCTGGGACGACTGGTGCTTCGGCATCATCGCCGGGTTCGGACGAGGTATACCGGAACCGCCACGCGATCCCTGGCTGCCGCCCGGACGCGGCATACGCTCGCCCTGACCTGGACGAGGAGCTCCACCGGAGCGCTGTCCGCCCTCAGGACGATGCCGGGACTGGCCCATTCCCTGGCTGGAGGCGAACGGGTTGTTCCCGGGACGCGGTACGCCGGTCCGACGACCAGCACCCGGACGCGGACCGGGTCGAGCACTCGACGGCAGCCCGCCAGACCCACCCGGACGCGGGCCCGGACGGGCACCCGGCTTCGGGATGGCGGACTTGGCCGACACACCCGGCTTCGGGCCGGGGGCCGGGGTACGGGGCTTGGCGGCATTCTGACCAGGCTTGGGAGCCGGCTTGGCGTCGCTCTTCGGTGCCGGGGTCTCCTGCTTGGAGCCACCGGAAGACTTCATGAGACCCGGGCGCGGAGTCGCGCTGGTGCGAGCTGCAGAACTGCGCCCCGGCTTCGGGCCTCCACTGGTACCGGGAGGGGGGGCAGGCGTCGGCTTCGGTGCGGGTCCCGGCTTCGGACCGGGAGTCGGCCTGGCCGACGGGGCCTCCTTGGACTTTCCCCTGGAAGACGCCTGCGACGTGCGAGCCGCAGGCTTCGCGGGCTTGGCGTCGCCAGCCGGTTCAGCCGAACCGATCTGGTCACGCAGTCGCCGCGCAACTGGTGCCTCAATGGTTGAGGAAGCCGATCGGACGAACTCGCCCATGTCGTTGAGCTTCCCCAGAAGCTGCTTGCTTGACAGTCCGAGCTCCTTCGCGAGCTCATAGACGCGGACCTTGGCCACTACTCTCCTTCGGGCCCGGCCGCGGTGGACCTGGGCCTAGTTGTTGTGAATCCTCATTGGTGCGAACTCATCGAGTGTTCATGAGCTTGTGCCCACTTCCTATTCAGTCCCCTCGAGCCAGAATGACCGACCTGCCAAGGACACGATTCGGTGAGGCCGCCGGACCTCCCGGCGGACATGCAGTGTTAACTTTACCGAAAATGGCCCATCGAGCCCAACTCACCGCACTGGCCACGTGTCCTCGTCACTCTGATCGACGGTCACCCGCTGTCGGAAGGACCGAGCGAATCCCCCGGCCACGGCACACTTCCAGCACTCGCCGTCAGGATGGACGTGGGCTCCCCTTCCGGCTGCACTGCCAGTCGGGTCTGCCACGACGACCCCGTCAATCAGCACATAACGCCTCATGTGGGCTAGATCGTCGACGCGTCGGCATCCGACGCAGGTGCGTTGGGGTCGTCTGGTCACCCGACAACCCTAGGCGAGAGGGCGGGAGAAAAGCACGACGCCCCGATCGTCCACGTAGAGGATCGGGGCGTCGGCCACCTCAAGGAGTCTCACACCTGGTTGTCAGGACGGATGTCAATACGCCACCCCGTGAGTCGGGCTGCCAGACGGGCGTTCTGCCCCTCACGTCCAATGGCCAGGGAGAGCTGGTAGTCCGGGACGATCGCCCTGGCAGCCTTGGCCTTGGGATCGATGACCGTCACCGACGCCACCTTCGCCGGTGAGAGAGCCGAACCCACGAACTCGGCGGGATCCTCCGACCAGTCGATGATGTCGATCTTCTCCTCGCCCAACTCATGCATGACGGCGCGCACACGCTGACCCATCGGTCCGATGCAGGCGCCCTTGGCCGAGACGTCGGGATTGTGGGAGACGACGGCGATCTTGGAGCGATGACCGGCCTCGCGAGCCAAGGCCTTGATCTCGACGACGCCCTGCTCGATCTCGGGGACCTCCATGGCGAAGAGCTTGCGCACCAGGTTCGGGTGGGTGCGCGAGACAATCACCTGCGGGCCACGAAGCTCCTTGCGCACCGCGACGACGTAGACGCGGACACGACGGCCATGCGAGTAGTCCTCACCGGGGACCTGCTCGGCCGGGGGCATGATGCCCTCCAGAGCGCCCAGGTCGACGCGAACCGTGCGGGTGTCGCGGTAGGACTGCTGGACCACCCCAGTGATGACGTCACCCTCGACTGCCGCGAAATGGCCGTACTTCTGCTCGTCCTCGGCCTCACGCAGACGCTGGAGGATCACCTGACGGGCCGTTGAGGCAGCCACGCGCCCGAAATCGTCGGGGGTGCCGTCATACCAGCCGACGATCTCCCCCTCCTCGTCCTTCTCCGGGATCATGACGGCGACGTTCCCGGTCTTGCGATCGAGCTGGATCTTGGCCCCCTTCTCGGGAGCCTCCGTCTTGTCGTAGGCGTTGAGGAGGGCGTCCTCGAGGGTCGTCAGCAGGTACTCGAGCGGGATGTCCTTGTCCCGTTCGATCATGCGCAGGGTCGACAGATCGATGTCCATCTCAGTTCTCCTCCTCCGACGCCTGCGCGTCGCGACGATTGAGCTCCACCTGCACGACGGCCTTCGCCACGTCGGCCAGCTGGACCTCACGGGTGGTGTACACGGGCTTGTGAGGCTTCGAGTTCTCTGCCTCGACCTCGACAGTGACCTTCCCCTCCGCCGTCTCGACGATGCGACCATCGAGGGTCTCCCCCGGCTTCTGGCTCCCGGCTGGATTGAGGGTGAATCGCACCATGCGTCCGAGGTTGCGTCGGTAGTGACGCGGTTGGGTCAACGGAGTGGAGACACCACGCGACGACACCTCGAGGGTGTACGGCGACTCCCCCATGGCGTCGGACTCATCAAGGCAGCGGGAGATCTCGGCGGTGGCCTCGGAAATCTCGTCAAGGCTGGGTCCGTGGCCGTCAGGGCCATCCCCGTCGACCGTCACTCGCACCAGGCGGCGTCGCCCGGCGGGCACGATCTCGACGCGATCGACTTCGAGCCCGAGCTGGGACACGACTGGTTCCAGCAGACTGGTGAGCCTCTCTGCATTCATCTGTGTCTCATCCTGTTGTCGTTGCACATTGTCCGCACCGAGTCTAGCCGCTCAGTCCCGTCGCCCGGATATCGTCACCTTCCCACCTGGGTGATCCCCGATGTCACGTCGAAGGGACAGCTTCAGTATGGATAGGGTGAACACATGATCGCTCGGAGAACCCTTCTTGCCAGTGGAGCCAGTCTCGTCGCCATCGGGCTGACGGGGTGCGATCATGAGCCCGCCAAGAAGACGACTCCGGTGCGCTCAACCATCGCCAGCGCAGCCCCACAACGTCGCGATGCCGTGTCCCAGGAAGCCCTTCTGGCGCAGTTGGCGACGAAAGCCGCGAGTACCGTCGGTGGCGGCCGGAAGGTGATGTACCAGCGCGTCGCTGCTGCCCATCATCGGCATTGTCAGGTGCTGAGCCAGACTGACCCCTTCTCCGGAAACACGGGCTCTCCATCCTCCTCGGTCTCACCTTCACCGTTGACCGCCGGACAGGGATCGCCAGTTGCCTTGTTGCAGCGTCACGAAAAGGCTGCCGCTACCCAATATCTGTCGAATTGCCGAGCCGCGGGTGACCCCTCGGAATCCCTGGTGTGGGCCAGTCTCTCGGTGTTCTGCTCAGCTTTCGACCCCGACGCCCCCGCTCCACGTCCCACGCCCAAGGTTGTCCCGGTCACCGTCGGGCAGGAACCTCTCGTCAATGCCCAGCAGGCACTCCTGACCCATCTCAATGCCCTCGTGGCAGGCCTGGAATGGGGCATTGGTCGCCTTGCCGAGGGCGACCCGCTTCGCGCCTGGGGATGGCGGCGACGCGACCGGGTCATCGCCCAGCGCGCCGAGGTCCGCCGGGGTATCCGCGAGGCCTCTGCTACCCCGACCCCTGATCTGCCTGGCTACCCCATGCCGACGACCCCTGTCAATGCGGCAGCGACCCGTTCGCTGTGGTCCGACCTGGAAGACAATGTGCTGTCTGGCTGGGGTCGAGTGACAGCCGCGAGCCCGGCTCCGGCACGTCCGCACGCCGTCGCTGCGATGGCCAGCCAGACTGAGGTCCTCGCCCATCTGGGCACTGGGGTGACGACCTGGCCCGGCTGGGTGTGAGCAGGAAGCCGCGCCCCGGCGGCAACACGACTCAGATTCCCCAGATCAGCTGAACCAGCATCCGTACTGCCAGCACGCTGGTGATGATGAGGAACATCGTCCGGACGAAACCATTGCCATACCTCATGGCCGTCCGGGTGCCGATCAACCCACCCATGACGTTGGCGATGACGAGCGGCCAGGCGACATGCCACCAGACATGACCGTGAATGGCCAACGTCGTGATCGTGACGAGGTTCGTCACCGCGTTGCAGATCTTCGCCATCCCGGACGCCTTGAGGAAGGAATAGCCACCCACAGCGACATAGGTGAGTACCCAGAAAGTCCCGACCCCCGGTCCGATGGCTCCGTCGTAACACCCCAGGAAGAGGCCGATGATCGGAACCAGAACGGGGTGTTTCCCGCCCTCTCCGTGCGAGCTCACGCCCAGGGCTGGTCGTCTCCAGGTGTAGATCCCTATGACCACGAGGACGATGAGCAGGATGGGAGTGTAGACCGCTCGGGACATGTAAGTGACGATCCGAGCACCGATCACCGCGCCGATGACGGCCATGCCGGCCGCTGAGAGGAACATCCGCCAGTCCGGGCGCTGCTTGCGCAAGTACCCCACTCCAGCGGTGAGGTTCCCGACGACTTGGGCCGTCTTATTCGTCCCGACGATCGTCGCCACCGGCGTCTCGGTCGGCAAACCAACCAACAAGGACGGCAGCATGATGAGTCCGCCCCCACCCACGACGGCGTTGACCCACCCTGCCATGAAGGCGGCGAGGACAAGACCAGCAAAGACCCACGACGTCACGTGTCAACCTTCCGTATGACACCAACACTTAGGGGCCCCGCCTCCTGAAAAGGGCGGGGCCCGACATGTTCTCGGTCCGGAAATGCCTCAGGCCCACGGATGTGCCAGTAGCAACTCCGTGTTGTGATCGACCGATGTACCAAGCCTACGTGCCATCGTATGGATGTCGTTCGCGCCAAACTCTCGGTACAGACTGGCCAGACCATCCGGGTCCGTGGTGTCATAGTCGGCCTGATAAGGGGCATTGGACTCGATCAAGGTCGTGAAGATGCTCACGGTGCCATCGTGATTGTCAGCAAGCTCGATGACACGGGCCATCTGGGGAAAGTCGACATGCGACGCCGTGTTGATCTCCCACCAGCTACGGCGGGCGTCGAGAGCGTGCCGGTGAGCGGTGATGTTGTTGGCATGCACATGACCGTTGACCCACGCGACCACATTCGGGTAGTGCGACAGCAGGGAGACCAGTTCAGGGCCGAGATGACGAATACCAGTGCCGTCACCGGGGAGGACGGGGTTGTTCATCGTCTTCGAGTCATGATGGCTGAAAAGGACGAACATGGTGTCGCTGGCCTCGTGATGCTGCCGCACACCCAGATCGTCGTAGTACACGCTGCTACCGGCACGCAGCACGGATTCAAGCCACGTCCACTGACGGTCGTCGATGGAACCATTGGTGTATCCGGCCCGGTTGGTGGAGTCCAGGCTGATACCGGTCACGCCTTCTGCGATCGGGAAGGTGT
This sequence comes from Cutibacterium nasicola, assembly GCF_051303185.1. Classification (GTDB taxonomy): domain Bacteria; phylum Actinomycetota; class Actinomycetes; order Propionibacteriales; family Propionibacteriaceae; genus Cutibacterium. The sequence goes on from NZ_JBPPGE010000005.1 coordinate 130,007, forward strand.
AATAACCGCGTACCGCGTTGAGGTCATTTTCGCTGAAACCGTGACCATGCGGACCTGCACCATCAACATCCTCACGCAAGTGAGCCTTGATGAACTCAAAAGGAGTGAAGGGCACGCGCCGCTCATCCGCAGTGACCCGCCGAGTCAGCGAGACGGCATCATTGGACAGCGCGACCGGTCCGCCGCCTTGGGCAGCCTGAACGTACGCCTTGGCGTCCCTGTCACTGGCGAAACCAGTGATCTTTCGATCGCTGGTGTACATCGCCTTCAGAAACTCCCAATCAGCAGGCAGCGTGCCTTGGACTGAGTCGTCGTGGTTTCCGAACACCGCGTACCACGGGATCTTCACACCCGCGGACGACACCGGGGCCATGACGCGACGGAAGTAGCCGTCGACCTGGGGAAAGCCGGCACGTTTGTACATGTCGCCGTGATGCGCTTCAGGATTGTAAAACAGCGGATCCCCGAAGGTTTGCACACTCTCCCAGCGATCACGAGCACCAGTATTCGGGACGATCGTGCCACCGGCCAACAACGTGAGATACCAGTCGAGTTCCACGTGTTCGTGATTATCGGTGTTGTCACCAGTACTGACGAGGGCGTCGAAAGCCCGTCCGGTGGCCGGACCGCCCCGGAGGGAATTGACGCGACGCACCAGGGAGGCCGTGGCAAGTGGACCCAAGGCCTCCTGCGGGCGGAAGGCCGGGCCAGCCAGCGGATGCAGGAATTCGACCCTCATCGGTGACTGTACGTCGGTCACGTGCAGGTCGGTCACCTGAACGAAGGACGCCAAGCCATCGCGGCGGTCGTCGCGTCCGCTCTTGCCCCTAGCGAGTTCCTCACGGACGACGAGCGGGTAACCGCGCTGTGCCTTGATCCTGCGGTAGCCGCTGCCCGGATCCCGCAGACCCACCTGTTCAAGGGTGGTGCCGGACGTGGAATGGAGACGCTTCGAGGCATGGGCCAACGCTGGGGTGGTGCCAGTCACCGCCGCAGCGGCGACCAGGGTCATACCACCAAGAAACGTCCGCCGTCCCAGCGTATTTCTGGCCGCCTTGTCGTCATTTCTGGTCAACTCGTCTTCGTTCTCCGGCATCGTTCACCTTTCGCAAGGTCGAGGGGTCTTTCAGCCTGACTTACGAACACCATTGTCAGGCTTTTGTTGGGTCATTTCCGCGCCAGATTTCGAGAACAGTTGGCGACCATTCAGTAACGTACAGATGTTGGTCGATCAAACGTGAGCCACCACTTCGGCTTTCACCCGTGCACCTTCTTGAGGACGGCGCGCACAGCCTCGGCTACTCCAACCTGACGGTTCTCACCCGTGGCACGGTCGCGCACTTCGACCAGGCCATCTTTAAGCCCCCGGCCAACGACGACCGAGGTCGGCATACCGAGGATCTCACTGTCGGCAAACTTCACGCCTGGGGACGCCTTGCGGTCGTCCAGGAGCACCTCGAGTCCGGCCTCGGCCAACTCACTGGCAATCCTGGTCGCCTCCTCGAGGATCTCCGAGCCCTTGCCGGTGGCGAGCACCTGGACGTCAAAGGGAGCGACCTCGCGAGGCCAGGCCAGCCCCTTGTCGTCACAGGTGCTCTCGGCGATGGCGGCCACCGCGCGCGAAACACCCAGACCATAGGAACCCATGGTGACGGTCACGAGCTTGCCATTCTGGTCGAGCACCTTGAGACCCAGGGCGTCGGCGTACTTCTTGCCGAGCTGGAAAATATGGCCAATCTCGATACCGCGGGACAGGTGCAGCTCACCACTGCCGTCGGGAGCGGGATCGCCCTCGCGGATCTCGGCGACGTCGATGACTCCATCGGGGGTGAAGTCTCGTCCTGCCACCATGTTGAAGACGTGACGATCCGTCTGGTCGGCGCCGGTGATCCAGGACGTGCCGGTGACGACACGGGGATCGACGAGATAGCGCACCTTCGAGGAGTTCTCCTCGCCCAGGGATCCCGGGCCGATGTACCCCTTGACCAACTGTGGGTTGGCAGCGAAGTCCTCTTCCGTGAAGGGCTCAGCCACGGCCGGCTCGAGTGCGGCCTCGAGCCGCTTCTCGTCGACCTCGCGATTTCCTGGCAGACCGATGGCCAGCGGCTCACGCTTGCCGTCAGGATGGGTCACCATGAAGACGACGTTCTTGAGGGTGTCAGCCCCGGTCCAAGGACGATCCTCGCGAGGACGCACCTCGTTGGCCATCCGAACCAGGGACTCGATGGTGGGAACCTCGGGGGTGTCGACGACCTCCGCATCCGGCAGCCCCTCGATCGGCAGCGGGTCCGGGGCAGTCATCCGAACCGCCTCGACATTGGCTGCATAGCCACCGGGAGAACGCACGAAGGTGTCCTCACCATTGTCAGCTATGGCCAGGAACTCCTCGGAGCGAGAACCACCCATCGGACCGGACATCGCTTTGACGATGGCATAGTCGAGGCCGAGACGGTTGAAGATGCGGATGTAGGCGTCGCGCTGGGCCTGGTAGGCCTCGTCGAGACCCGCCGGGGCGACGTCGAAGGAGTAAGCGTCCATCATGACGAACTCGCGGCCACGCAGGATGCCAGCGCGCGGACGAGCCTCGTCTCGGTACTTGTTCTGGATCTGGTAGAGACACAGTGGCAGATCCTTGTACGAGGAGTACAGGTCCTTGACCATGAGGGTGAACATCTCCTCGTGGGTCGGGCCCAGCAACATCTCCACCCCCTTGCGATCCTTGAGACGGAAGAGGTTGTCGCCGTACTCAACCCAGCGACCAGTCTCCTTGTAAGGATCGGAGGCGAGGAGTGCGGGGAAGCACACCTCCTGAGCTCCAATTCCAGCCATCTCCTCGTGGCAGATGGCCTCGATCTTGCGCATCACCCGGAGACCCAGTGGCAGCCATGAGTAGATGCCGGGAGCAACCCGACGGATGTACCCGGCCCGCACCAGCCAACGATGGCTGGGGACCTCGGCGTCGGCCGGATCCTCTCGCAGGGTTCGGACGAAGAGCTGTGACATGCGCGTCAACACGACGTGTACCTTCCCGGCCGCGCTCGACCCTCCGCCGCCCTTCGACGTGACCGGCCACGACCACGTTGAATCCTAGTGGCAAGAAGGACGGTGGCCGATTTCGCCAACGCACTGTCTACCTGTAGCCGGACTCTCAGGAGGTCGCACCCGACGTGTGGATCGACTCTGACCAATCCGCTGCAAGCGCCATCCGGCGCACCCCGTGGGGCCGATTCGCATCGTCAGACCCCGACCCACCACAACAGCGGGGCGTGGCCATTCACGGGGGTGGCCCGCACTCCTCACGCCGCGCACCGCCGAACCATGACCCATCACCACAGCGGGGCACCTACCCCCCCATTGAACTGAGAACTGTTCCCATTATATAGTCAGCCGTGAATCACAAGAAGACAATGGAGGCCACCGTGAAACGGTTAGCATCGCTCCTCGCCATCCTGCTGACGTTCCTGACGGTCAACCCGTCACTGGCGAACGCGTCAGCACCGGATCGCGAGCTCCTGCACAATGGCCACGCCGACGTCGCCCACGTGGAGTGGGACCAGGCGAGCGGCAGACCAACCATCAAGATCCTGTGGAACGAGAGTGAGCTCAAGGAGGCCAAGGACGTCTACATCCGCCTCGGGCCGGACGCCGACGCGAACGGCCAGGAGACGTCTCGCCTCAAGATTCCCGACGACCCCCGATTCAGTTTCCTCGGTGAGCCCGGCGACATCGTGTGGACCGCCCCGCAGAGGGAGAGCGACAAGTGGGCCCCGGTGGCAGCCGCATTTGGCGCCGGTCACAGCTTCCCCGACGAACTCATGGATCGCATCAAACCTGAGACGCTACACCTGAACCTGGTCGACGTCGACGGCCCCGGCGAGTTCAACGCCTTCACCGTCAATCCCCTCGGCGTCTCACACCTGTTCTCCTCGACTGGCACCGATCACCGTCGGCAGGTCGTGCACCCCGGCAGCCACACCCACACCAGTTGGACCTTCTCCCAACCTGGCCGCTACAACCTCACGTGGCAGGCAGCCGTGGAGACTCGCGACGGGAAGACCATCGAGTCCGACCCCACCGTCGTCTCGTGGTTGGTCGGTTCCGACGAGCAGGTGGGCCTCGACAAGGGCTCCACGCAGCCTGCCCACGAGATCACCACCCCGGCCGAGCAGTTCCCCATCGCCAAGGGCCAGGACACCCGATCCGACGATCCGCTGGCCTTCAACCCCACCGCGAACACGGCAGGGTGCCTGCACCATGCCAGTGGCCCCGTCACCCTGAAGGCAGACTGGCAGGCCAGTTGGAAGTCCGATGACCCGCAGAAGCCCGCTCGCCCGAAGATGAGCGTCATCTCGGGCGACTCCGGCAAGCAGATCGGAGGGGAGGCTGGCGTCATCAACGTGCCCGACTCCCTGAAGGCAGCTGCCCCGCAGGCCGGGACCGACGAGTTCAACAGCTCCTTCGCCGCTGGATCGCAGTTCCATCGCATCCCCACCTCCGCGCAGAACGGCCAGCCGAACCAGGTGCTCGACACCACCGGCACCGATTTTGTGAACCTCTACGAGGCCGACATCACGTGGGACCCGATCGAAGGGCCGCAGGGTGGCCAGGTGTCCGTCGTCGACACCACCGATGGCCAGACCCGGACCGTCCTGTCGTCCAGCGAGTCGAGCCTGCGCACCGTGATGCGCGTCAACAAGGCCGAGAAGACCCCCATGGAGATGTGGTTCTCCAAGCCGGGGTTCTACCGGATCAGCGGCTACTACACCGTGCACGGCAAGGCCGACGCCAACGGCCGGAAACAGCATCGCTACGTCCCGTTCACGATGCAGTACGCCGTCGGTGACGCCGCGGTGGCCAACGCCTGCCAGGGCAAGGGAGAGGTGCTGAACGGCACGTCGGCCCCCGACCGGGGAAGGCCGGCCGACCCCGCCCCGAAACCTGATCCAGTTCCCGACAACTCCCACACCGATAGCAACAACGTCGTGCTCGATCGCGGACACCTGGATGCCTTCCGAGTCGGATCCTCAGCTGACGGCGGTATCGACCTCAAGCTCAAGGAGGACGTCACCGGTGAGGGTGTGCTCCGCGAACCGGAGAACGTGCTGCTCAAGGTGCGGGACTCCGCGCTGACCGACATCCCCTCCGGGCTGCCCGGTGCCCCCAAGGGCTACGTGCTGCCGCTGACCCAGAAGTCCGGGCTGCTGTGGCCGGGCTGGGAAACCTTCGACGTCAAACGCAACGGCTTCACCACTGTGAAGATCAACGTCAACGACGTCAAGGGCCCCGGAACTGTCAATCTGTTCTCCCAGGGCACCCTCGGTGACGTGCGTTCCCTGCTCGACGGTGACTCCACCACCCTGCCGGGCACCATCACCGTCAAGCAGCCGACCCACGAGCACGCCAACTGGGTGTTCAGCAGGCCGGGCGTGTACACCATGACCGTCCAGGCCAGCGCCGAGAAGGATGGCAAGGCGTTCCGGAGCAAGCCGCACACCTACACCTGGGTCGTCGGCGACAAGACCGAGCTGCCCGCCCCGTGGGGCAAACCGACTCCCACGCCGTCAGTGACGCCACCCCCGGCCTCCAAGCCCTCGGTCGCCCCGAAGCCGTCGGTGACTCCGAACTCCCCGGCCACCCCGACTCGGAAGCCGGCCCGCAAGCCAGCTTCCAAGCCGAGCAATGGCAAGAAGCCCTGCCACCAGAAGCTCGTTCTTGACCACGGTCACTCCGACGTCTTCCGCGTCGGCTCGGCTGCCAAGAACGGTCTCGACCTGCAGGTCAAGGAGGACGTGACCGGCGAAGGTGTGCTTCACACCCCGAAGAATGTCCTGTTGGCCGTCAAGGACTCTGCCCTGACCACCATCCCGAGCGGATACCCAGGCGCCCCCAAGGGCTACCTGTTGCCCATCACACAGAACCAGGATCTGCTGTGGCCGGGATGGGAGACCTTCGACGTCAAGCGCAATGGCTTCAGCGAGGTGAAGATCAACGTCCGTGACGTCAAGGGCCCGGGCAAGGTGCATCTGTTCACGCAAAACTCGTTCGCGGGCACCAAGACCCTGCTCGACGGCGGCTCCACCACCCTGCCGGGCACCATCACCGTCAAGGAGCCCTCGCATGTGCACGCCAACTGGGTGTTCACCAAGCCAGGCCGCTACGAGATGACGGTCGACGCCACCGCTGTTCGCAATGGCAAGACCGTCAGCACCGGAACCCACACCTACACCTGGGTGGTCGGTTCCAAGGCCATCGCCGCCGCCAGCACCTGCCCCACCAGTGACGGCGGCAAGGGCGGCACCCCGGTTCCCGGCAAGAACAGCACCAAGGGCGGTTCCGACAAGCCCTTCGATGATCTCGGTGTTGTCGGCAACACGCCGACCAACGAGGTTGGCGGAAACTCCGACCCGAACGGATCGACCGAGGGAACTACCACCAGCGGCCCCTCCGCCCGGAAGGAGATCTGCCGTCCGGTGAAGATCCCCACCAAGGCTGCCGCTGCCGTGAAGAAGACGGCTCAGTCTGCCACCCATCCTGCGTCCATCGCCACCGAGGGTCACTTCGACTGGGGCGTCCAGCTGCAGTCCGGCAAGTTCATCTCCGCTCTCAAGGACGACCGCTCCGCCCCGGCGAAGTGGGTTGTGCCGTCGAGCATCGTGATGGCTGTCGGTGACAAGGCCAACACCACGGCTCCGGCCGGCATGGAGTTCATCGCCAAGGGCGGCAGCAAGGTGTGGCTCATCGGTGCGACCCAGGTTCCCGGCGTGCCGTGGCTCGGCGTCAACACCATGCACGAGTCAATCGTCAGCGGCACCACCGGCCCGGTCCAGATGCACCTGGACAAGGTCAGCGGCCCCGGCAAGATGGCCGTGTTCATGTCCGGCACCTTCGGTGGTGGAGTGGGCCAGCGGGTCTTCGACAACGTCGGCGGACCCACCAGCTACACCGTCCCGGCCAACACCCATGCTCACCCGAACTGGGTGTTCACCGCCCCCGGCCACTACGCCGTGACCGTCACTCAGACGGCCACCACCAAGGCCGGCAAGAAGGTCAGCGCCACCGGCACCCTCCACTTCGCAGTGGGTATCGATGCCAAGTCGGTCGCCGCCTCCATCGGCAAGGTGTCGGCCTCCACCGGCGCCGACCAGAACACCGAGCCGGCTTACACCATCGTGGGCCGCACCCCCGATGGCAAGCCCTGCGATCTCAACGGGCTGCCACGCTCCGGTGAGAACGGCACCTTCGGCGATTCCGGTATCGCCTCCCAGACCAACCAGGGTCTGGTGGCCGGAGCCCTCGCGGTTATCGGTCTGACCGGCGCTCTCCTCGTGGCGAGGAGACGACGCGGGTGAGAAAACGCCTGGTGTGCGTCGTGGCTGCACTCAGCCTTCTGGCTGGGTGCGGCCACGCGCCCGCTTCCCAGAACGACAAGCTTTCCGTGGTGACGACCACGCCCATCCTCGCTGACCTGACGCGCAACGTCGCCGGCGATCGTGCCACCGTCACCTCGATGGTGCCCTCCGGCGCCGACCCCCACACCTACGAGCCGTCGCTGCGTGATGTCCGGACCGTCGTGTACTCGAAGGTCGCGCTGTCGAACTACCTCATGCTCGAGCCCCATTCGGTCATCAAGACCATCGACGCCTCCCTGCCTGCCGGATCGATCAATGTCTCTCTGGCTGAGGAGGCACAGAAGTATGGCGCTGAGGTCATCCCGCTCGTCGAGAATGCCAACCTGGACACCGTCTGGCTGGGCCTGCGGGTCATCGGCAAGGGCACTGCTCGAGGGGCCGACCGTTCGTCCTCGGTCCATCTCCAATTGAAATCCGTCGACGGTCCTGGCGATCTCACCGCCTACATCACCGGCACCTTTGGTCGTCCGCAGATCTACTACTCGACGACTGACGGCGTCGACGAGCGTGATGACGTCGAGCTTCCCGCTGACGCCCACACCCACATGTCGTGGGCGTTCAGCAAGCCTGGCATCTACAAGGCGACCTTCGCGGCCACCCTGTCCACGGCCAAGGGAGACACCCCCATCGGCACCCAGACCCTGACGATTGCCGTCGGAGCTGATCCACGCACGATCCCCGAACTCGCCAATCGGACGGTCGTCGACAAGGGCCACGCGGACCTCTCCGCTGACATCGACGAGGGCAAGATGATCATCCTGTCCGATCCAACTGGCGGTGGCGTCCGCACCCAGAAGCGTCTCAGCCCCGACAAGTCTGTGGTGTGGGTGCCCCCGAAGGCACTCACCGAAATCCCACCGACTCCGGCGTTCCGATTCCTGGGCCACCCTGGCGACTCGATCCACCAGCTGCCCCAGGCCGTTCTCGGCGCGCACGTTCATGGTGAGATCGACCCCCATCTGTGGATGAGCATCAAGAACACCAAGGCCTACGTGCAGGTCATCCGTGACGCTCTCATCAAGGCCGACCCCGACGGCGCCCAGCCCTACCGAGAGAACGCCAAGACATACCTGGCGAGGCTGGAAGAGACCTCGCACTACGTCGATCGCAAGATCGCCAACATTCCCAAGGGACGGCGTCAGCTCATCACGAGCCACGATGCCTACGGCTACCTCGCCCAAGCCCACGGCATGCACGTGGCCGGATTCGTGACCGCCAATCCCGGTGTCGAGCCGTCCATGGCACAACGCCGCAAACTCAACCAGACCATCGCCGACCTCAAGGTGCCGGCCGTGTTCCTGGAACCCAATGTGCTGCGTGGCTCCTCAGTGCTCGCGGCCATTGCCGCCGAGAACGGTGTCCAGGTGTGCCCCATTTACGGCGACACCTTCGACGACCGAGTCACGAACTACATCGACCTCATGAAATTCGACGCCGACTCCCTGGCCAAGTGCCTGGGATGAGGCTCCTGCGGAGGAATCCATGATTACGAAACACCGTCGGTTGGCATCCCTGTCTGCCATGTTCATCGCGCTCAGTACTGGTTTCGCACTCTCGCAGCCAGCCCATGCCTCCCCTACCCCGCCACCAGATCCTGCCCTCAAGCAGACGGTGACAGACAACGAGAAGGTGGCCAAGGAACCCGCCGAGATCAGGCGAGGACACGTCGATGTCGGCCCTCGCATCGTTGACGGCAAGTTCACCCTCATGGCCCGCGACGACACCGCCAACCCGCCGGTGTGGCGCAACACCGATGACGCCGTGCTACGCGTGGTCGATGCGTCCCGTATCGACGTGCCGAACGACGAGGCCTACTCCTTCCTCGGCGACATGCGTGGCAAGAAGGCATATGTCATTCCGCAGACCCAGGACCAGAAGATCGTGTGGCTCGGTTGGAACACCCAGGCCCCGGAGATCGTCAAGAACTTCCCTCGTGGCGCCGAACTCGTCTTCACCGGGCACGAGGGCCCAGGTCAGGCCCACATGTTCATCGAGAACGGTTTCGACGCCCCGACACCGCTGTATGACTCCACCAAGTCCGGAGAGCAGTTGGTGCACATGGAGACCAACACCCATGTGCACGCCAACTGGGTGTTCTCCGATCCGGGAGCGCAGACCATCTCCGTCGATGTCCGCGGCACCGACGCCAAGGGCGCCAAGCACTCCTACTCGACCAAGCTGAGGTTCGTCGTCGGTGACAAGGGTTCGGCCGACGAGGCTCGAACCATGGGTGCCTCTGCCTCGGCGTCCTCCCCGGCTTCCGCGGCATCGGATTCCTCGGCGTCCGGCATGGCCTCGACGAGCAGCTCCGCCGCTGCCTCGGCCCCTGCGAAGGCCTCCCCGCCAACAGCTGCCACCAACTCCACTGATGATTCCGACCATGACACCCCGTGGGGAATGATCATCGCGATCATCGCCGGAGTCGTCATCATCGCCCCCATCATCGCTGCTCTGGTGGGACGCTCGAAGTCCAGGAAGATGCATGACGAGGTGTGGAAGGACGAGGGCACCGACGCAACATCGGCCAAGACCTCCGACAGTGGAACGAGTTCGCATGAGTGACCTCGGATCCATCAAGATCACTGACATGGCCGTCAACCTGGGCGGCCTCCGCGTGCTCCACGACGTCAACCTGTCAGCCAGCAGGGGTGACCTGCTGGCACTCCTGGGCCCCAACGGCGCCGGCAAGACGACCATTCTGCGCAGCATGCTCGGCTTGGTGAAACCAGCCAAGGGCAGTGTTGAGGTCGCTGGGTCCGCTCCCGGCAAGGGATGGCGTCACATCGGTTACGTCCCCCAGCGTCACGAATTCGCCTGGGACTTCCCCATCAGCGTCGCCGACGTCGTCATGAGCGGACGAACCCGCCACATCGGGTGGCTACGTCGTCCTGGCAAGGATGACCACATCGCGGTGCGCGACGCCCTGCGGATCGCCGACATGGCGGACTTGGCAGATCGCACCGTGGGAGAACTCTCCGGCGGTCAGCGTCAGCGTGTTCTCATTGCCCGAGCCCTGGCCACGCGTCCCTCCGTGCTGCTTCTGGACGAGCCGTTCACCGGGGTCGACATGCCGACTCAGGAGATGCTCACCGAGCTGTTCTGCCGCTTGGCGGCCGACGGCACCACACTGGTCATGACGACCCACGACCTCGCCCAGGCCATGGCCACCGCTGACCGGGTGTGCCTCATCAACCGCACCGTCATCGCCGACTCCACCCCGGAGGAACTGCGTGATCCGGCGATGTGGATGAAGGCCTTCGGGGTCACCGCGAACTCCCCGCTGCTGACCATGGTCGGGGCTGCTGAACCCGTCCACACCCCCGTCTGACAAGGAACCATCAATGCTCACTCCATGGGAGTTCTTCACTGATCTCACCAATCCCCTGCTGGTCTTCCTGCCGAAGGCCTTGCTCGTTGCCGTGGTCTGCTCGATGGTTGCCGGCGTCATCGGTTCCCATGTCGTGCTGAGAGGCATGGCATTCATCGGCGACGCAGTGGCCCACTCGGTCTTCCCCGGTTTGGCGGTGGCCTTCCTGCTCCAGGGGTCGCTGCTCGTCGGTGGTGCTGTGGCCGGTCTCGTCACTGCCGTCCTGGTGGCCATCGTCTCCCAGAACCGACGCCTCAAGGAGGACTCCGTCATCGGAATCCTCTTTGCGGGGGCCTTCGCGTTGGGAATCGTCATCATCTCCAGAGCTCCTGGGTACTCGGGTTCCCTGCAACAGTTCCTCTTCGGATCCATCACGGGTATCACCAACGACGACATCGTCGTCGTGTGCGTGGCCGGGGCCATTGTGCTGCTCCTGGAACGCGCCGTCCACAAGGAGCTGGTGACCGTCGGTCTGGATCGGGAGACTGCGCGGGCCTCCAACCTTCCGGTCTTCGCCCTCGACCTGCTGCTCTACGTGCTGGTGACGATGACCGTCGTCATTTCGGTGCAGGTCATCGGTAACGTCCTCGTCCTGGCCCTGCTGGTGACCCCGGCCGCCACCGCCCGCCTGTTCACCGATCGGCTGGGGCGAATGATGGTCCTGGCGCCGGTGATCGGCGGCCTCAGCGCTCTGGTAGGCCTGTACCTGTCGTGGTCGATTGACCTTCCGGCCGGCGGGACGATCGTCCTTGTTGCGACGGCGGTGTTCCTCCTGTGCTGGGTCCTCGCGCCGCGCGGGCTGCTTGGGGGGATGCGGCGCCGGGTCGCCTGAGGCGCCCCTGCTCCCACCCCATCCCATTCCCTGCCGTACACCGCTCACCATGTGGATGCCGATCACTCCGCGGGCAGGGGCACCTCCGATTGGTCTGTTGGAGCACCGTGGAGTTCCACGGAATCAGAGCCGACGGTCTTCGGAAAACACATCACTGTCGACAATTCAAGATCTGGGGCATCACTGGGTCGAAGGCCCCGCTGTTGAGAGCGTTCACTTGGTGTCTGCGACGCGGGGCAAGGTCACCGACATGAGCGCTGACCCTGTTCATCCGCCTTTACGCCCTGGTCGCAGCGGGCCGTCAGTAGAGCACGGTGGCCATTTCTCCCACCTGACGGAACCCAACGGTGTCGTACATCGCCAGAGCTCGGGTGTTGAAGTCATTGACGTAGAGGGACACCGACTCGTAGCGTCGCTGGCACAGATCTGCCACGGCCGTCATCGCAGCATCGGCCAATCCTTGACCGCGCCATGCTGGATCCATCCAGACCCCCTGAACTTGGCAGTAGCGATCCCACACGACGCCAATGTCGGATTTCCATCGCACTGTTCCGTCCTCGTCAATGATGGCGAAGCAATGGCTCCGCTGCACGAGGATGCGCATGTGGCGCATATAACCACCAGACGGCTCGATGGGACTGACACCAACTTCCTCGGTGTACATCGCCACCGCGGCTTGAAAATAGGCCTGGAAATGCTCCATCGTCGCAGCCGTGACACGGGGATCCGGAGCGACACGTGACGGTTCCTGCAACTCCAACAACGGCTGGTGCGCTCGTAACTCACGAGGACTTCCCCATGCCCGCGGATACCGCTCAGACAGAATGTGGTGCAACGCCAGGACTGGTTCTGCCCGTCCCATCATTGACGACGACGCGCGCCACGGCCCGACCTTGGAGGCCAATGCCTCGATCGTTACGTCGTCTGATGCCACCGGTACGACGTTGGCACCAAGATGAAGCACCCCGTGCAATTCACGGGACCGGACGACACCGACGACGGGGCATCCGAGCCTGCCGCGGTCCAGGCCATTGGCCTGGATTCGTGACAGCAGAAACAGATTTCCCACTGGGTCCTGTTGGAGAAATTCGGTGACCTGGGCCACGTCGGTGTCGTCAAGGACCCTGACCCTGGTGAACACGTCAGGAAACCGCGACTTCCGGTTCCCCGGTCTCATTCATGTTGTCAGCCATCCGATTCGCCTCGTCAACGAGGGTGGCAACGACCTCATTCTCGGCAACAGTACGAACGACCTCGCCGTGCTTGAAGATCTTTCCCTTGCCATTACCGGCAGCCACACCCAGGTCAGCTTCACGGCCTTCCCCAAGGCCGTTGACCACGCAGCCCATGACTGCCACACGTAGCGGGGCGTCAATCCCCTCCAGAGCATCGGTCACATCGTTGGCCAGTGAGAGAACATCCACCTGGCACCGCCCACATGAGGGGCAGGAGACGATTTCCAGACCGCGGGGACGCAGATTCAGCGACTCCAAGATCTTGATGCCGACCTTGACCTCCTCGACCGGATCAGCCGACAGGGAGACGCGAATGGTGTCGCCGATGCCCTCAGCGAGGAGGTGTCCGAAGGCCACCGACGACTTGATGGTGCCTTGGAAAGCCGGGCCGGCCTCAGTCACACCGAGATGGAGCGGGTAGTCGCACTGCGCCGCGAGCTGTTCATAGGCCTGGATCATGACAACCGGGTCGTGGTGCTTCACCGAAATCTTGAAATCCCGGAATCCGTACTGCTCAAAGAGACTCGCCTCCCACAGCGCTGATTCCACCATAGCCTCAGCAGTCGGTGCACCGTACTTCTCGAGCAGACGCTTGTCGAGAGAGCCGGCGTTGACACCGATGCGGATACTCGTACCGTGCTCGGTGGCAGCCTTGCAGATCGACTCAATCTGGTCGTCAAACTTGCGGATATTGCCGGGATTGACTCGCACTGCACCACAGCCGGCCTCGATTGCCTGAAAGACGTACTTCGGCTGGAAGTGAATATCAGCGATCACCGGGACGTGTGACTGTTGAGCGATGATCGGCAGAGCGTCCGCGTCCTTGTCAGTGGGACATGCGACCCGCACGATGTCACAGCCAGCAGCGGTCAGCGCCGCGATCTGCTGCAAGGTGGCACCGACGTCATGAGTCTTTGTCGTGGTCATGGACTGCACCGAAATGGGTGCGTCACCACCGACAAGCACATCTCCCACCGTGATCTGGCGCGTCTTACGGCGCGGCGCCAGGGTCGGGACGGGAGGGGTGGGCATGCCCAGGTTCACGGTCATTGACGTGTCACTCCTGAAATCGCGGATTGTCATTCCCATTGTGTCACCTACTTTCCTCAGTGTGGTGACGCTGACAGCGAGCACCCGCCCTGTCGTGGTGACGGGGCGGGTGCCGCGAGGATTCGTCAGACTCCGGTGCGAGGCAGACCGGGACGGGTTCCCGGCACGTGTCCGGGGGCAGGAGCGACCGTCGTGCTAGAAGCAGTGGCCGGGGTCGGGGTGCTGGCCGACGGAGTCGGCGCCACGGTCGGCGCCGGGGCCGGAACCTGCATCGAGAAGCCGACGAGTGCCGGGGAGTGGTCCGAGGCACCGAACTGGCTGGTGGTGTAGAAGTCGGTCACGTTGTAGTTGCGACGCGAGTACTGCATGGCCACCGACTCAGATCCATTGATGTCCCAGATTCCGGCTCCAGAGACCAACTCGTGGGCCTTGGCATTGGCGAAGATGTGGTCCAGGGAGCCCACGCGACCCGAGTACTGATAACTGGCGGCACCGGGGTCGCGCTCCTCGACAACCTCACTGAATCCGGCGTCCTTGATGGCGCGGATCGGGTCCTCCATGGCGTAGGCATTGAAATCACCGAGCATGAAGACCGGGTCGTCCCTGAAAGTCGTGTTCACCCAACCCGTCAGGGCCTTGGCCTGGGAGACGCGGCTGGGGTTCGACTTGCCCTGCCCGGTGCGGTCATCCTCACCAGAACCCTTGGACTTGAAGTGATTGACGACCGCCACGAAGGTGCGCTTGGAACCCTCCGGCTGGAAGCGCTGGGCAAGCGGCTGGCGGGCATTGGCGAAGGCCGGGTCGGCCAAGATCTGCGAGGCACCCACCGGGGCGACCTTGCCGACCTTGTAGATGAAGGCCGAGCGAATGACGTCCTCGTTCGGGGGAACGACACTCGGGCTGGGAACGTAGGCCCACACCTTCTTGCCGGTGGCCTTGTTGAGGGCGTCAACAAGAGTGGCCAAGGAAGCGTCACGGGGCTGGCTCGAATGCCAGGTGATCTGGGCGGAGTTCTCGACCTCCTCGAGAGAGACGACGTCGGCACCCAGACCGTTGATCGCTGTGACGATCTTGGCCTGCTGGTCGGCAAGGGCCTTCGGCGTGTAGGCGCCACGGACCAGGCAGTAGTTGGCCGAGACCGGGTTGCCGTCACGGTCGAGATAGGCCTTGCAGTTCGGCTCGTCCTGGCCCAGATCGGTGAAGTAGCTCAGCACGTTGAAGCTGGCCAGCTTGACGCTGCCAGCCACGGCCGGTGGGCTGGCCGGGCGGTTGTTACCGACCTTGATCGGCGACAGTGTGGAGGCCGCACCGACGACCTGACCGGTGGGCTGGAAGTTCCAGCCGAACCGCTGGTCCATGATGACCGGCGAGGTGAAGTCGACGTGAGTGCCGGTGCGCATCGGGGTGTCCTGGGACAGGTACGGCAGCGGCGAGTTCTTGGCGTCGGCGTTGGTCATGAAGTTCCACGAAGCCCCGTCATCAAGGGTGATGTACCTGGCCTTGTTCGCCACCTCGACAGCCTCGGCGTCCTTTCCCGGAAGGGCAACCTCGGTGCCCTGGTAAAGGGGCTTGTCGCCGTCGGCCAGGCCGATCTGACCGTACTGGTTGAGGCCGTAATTGTTGGTGATGGTGTAGCCGCTGGTGGGCTTGACGAGCATGCCCTCGTAGGCCTCCCGCTCGGCGTCGGTGGCCGGCAGCGAGGTCAGCTCGGTGGCCTTGACCGGGGCGCAACCGAACCTGCGATCGACTCGGGTGCTACCGCCGATCTCGGTGAGGTCATGGGCCTCCGTGACGGTGCCCCTGACGGTCACGCAGTCGCCGACCTTGATGTTGACGGCAGCCCACTTCGAGTACACGAAGACGCCGTCAGAGGCATCCGTCGCCCTCTTCGGAGTGCCACCAGATCCTGGGGTCTGGATGTAGATGCCATTGAATCCGCCGGTCGGATAGGCAGCGGTGACGACGCCCACCGTGGTGACGGCCTTGTCGACCAGTGGGCTGACCGGACCATTGCCCTGGATCTTGGAAATCGGGGTCTCAGTCGGGTCCGGGGTGGGGATCGGAGTCGGGGTGGCTGCTGGGACCGAACCGGAATTCGTCGGGGTGGGATCTACGACCTCGAAGTCCGCCGAGTTGTCGTCGGTGTCGACGCCGTTGCGACGCTCGATCGAGGTGGTGTTCGACGGGGCGGGGGCCGCCTTCGTCTCGGCCACCGATGCAGCACCGTAGCCAACCAGGTCAACGACAGCACCAGATGCGTCAGTGATACGTACCGACCCCGTGATGGCACTCATGAATGCCGAGCACTCGGCGTCGGGAGTCGGGAGGGGCTTGCTACCGCCGTCTCCCCTGGCCTCCTGGACCAGGAAGTGACCACCGGCCTTGACGGTACCGACCAGGCTACAGGTGTTGGCCACCTTGCCCTTGGCAGTGAGGTATTCCAGCTTCCACCCCTCGACGGAGACGTCCGCAGAGGTGGGGTTGAGCAATTCGACGAAGTCATGGGTCCAGGTGGCACCGGAGTTACCGCCACCTCCATAAACCTCATTGACGACGACGTGGCCGGCTGCCACCGGATCAGCATGGGCTGGCTGGACCGCGACGATCATGGCGACGCCGCACGACAGAGCACAGAGGCCTGCCAGGACACGTCTGGACATTGTGGTCATGAGAATTCCCATCTCGTGGTAGGCAACGTTCGCGCGTCACCTTGCCACGGTAGATACGACGACAGAAACGGTTGTCACCGACAATTCACCGAGCTTTTTCCATCATTGCGTAACAACACGACGTCTCACGGCTGATTCACAGGAGTGCCAGGGAGCTCAGAAGATCTTGACTGGGGAGACGACGTCAGCGACGACGAGGATCAGCCCCATGACAAGCATGAGGACGCCGATGACCCACGCCACCGGCAGCATCATCGCGGTGTCGGCCGAGCCCGGATCAGGCTTGCCCAGCACCCGGAAAATCCCCCTCTTGCACGCCTCGTAGACTGCTCCGGCGATGTGCCCGCCATCCATGGGTGGCAGGGGCACCACGTTGAACCAGAAGAGGAAGAGGTTGAGTCCGCCGAGCAGACTTGCACCGGTGGCGACCTTGTCCCCGAAAGTCAGTTGGCTGTTGCCCGCGACGTCGCCGGCAATTCGGGATGCCCCCACAACACTCATCGGACTGTTGACGTCCCTGGTCCTCCCGGTGATCATGTCGGAGGCGACACTCCAGGTCAGTTGTGGGAGTCTGGCCAATGCGCTCAGTGACTGCTTTGACATCGTCCACATCTGAGACATGGTGTCGCCCGGCCCCGAGTGAACGACGACCATCGTCGGGCTGACGCCCAGATACCCTGCTTCGATGGTGCGACCTGGATTGTTGAGGTCTGGGACCTGAGTGACGAGAGTGTGCGTTGGCGAAAGATTCACGGAGTCGCCATCGCGCTCCACGACAAGGCGAACCTCCCCATCACCGTTGGCACGGATGAACTCCTGCAATTGCGACCAGGATCCCACCCGTCGACCGTTGAAAGAGACGATGCGATCCCCCGCATGCAAGCCGGCCCCAGCAGCCGGTGCTGGACGGTCTCCCTTGGGGCACGGACCAGTGGTCTGGGTGGATTGGACGCACGGAGTGACCGCGGCCACCGTCGTCGTCTCGGCGGGGCGCCCATGAATGCCGAATACTGCCCAAAACAGCAGGAAAGCCAATACCAGGTTGGTAAGGATCCCGCCGCTCATGATGATGAGCCGCTGCCACACCGGTTTGTCGCTGAAGAGACGTCCGCGGTCCGCATCGGTGATCTCCTCCGCCTCGGCCGCCCTCGCCTGGTCGGCCAGCTTCGTCAGCTTGTTGGCATGACGGTGATGCACCTCGGTGGGATACATGCCGACCAGGCGCACGTATCCGCCCAGTGGGAGCCACTTGAACCCGTACTCGGTCTCACCACGGGTGAAGGACCAGATCTTGGGCCCGAATCCGGCGAAGAACTCGGTGACCTTGACCCCAAAAATCTTGGCCGGGATGAAGTGACCGCACTCGTGGAGCAGCACCGAAAGGATGATGAGGCCGAAGAAGACGATCCCGGCCAGCACCTCGATGACGGTTGTCACCGGCGAATCCCCTGGGCACACATCTCTGCAGCGCGTCGACGGCCCCAGGCGTCGGCGGCCAACACGGCGTCAAGGGTGAGAGCGTCGTCACCAACATGTCGAGAGCCGGGGTCATCGTTGGCATCATCAGACAAGTGTTCGTCAAGGACCGCGGCAATGGTTTCAGTTATCTCGAGGAAACCAATACGTCCATCACAAAAGGCGTCGACACAGGACTCGTTGGCGGCATTGAATATGGCTGGTGCAGTACCTGCGGCGAGTCCAGCTCGTCGTGCCAGTTCGACCGCACCAAAGGTCTCGTTGTCCAGAGGTTCGAAGGTCCACTGGGTGGCCGTCGACCAGTCGCAACCAGCAGCCGCATCAGGGATGCGGTCGGGCCAGGACAATCCCAGGGCGATCGGCAATTTCATGTCAGGAGGCGACGCCTGCGCAATCGTGGCACCATCCCAGAACTCCACCATCGAGTGCACGACAGATTGCGGATGCACGACAACGGTGATGTCGTTGAGGTCAACGTCATAGAGCAGGGCTGCCTCGAGTAATTCCAGTCCCTTGTTGACCATCGTTGACGAATTGATGGTAATGACCCGACCCATGTCCCACGTGGGATGCTTCATGGCGTCGGCAGCACTGACGTCCACCAGTGAGGCGCGGTCGCGGCCACGGAACGGCCCCCCAGATGCCGTCAGGACGAGGCGTCGCACCTCATGACGCCCGCCTCCTCGCAGACACTGGGCGAAGGCGGAATGCTCAGAATCCACAGCAACGATCTGTCCGGGGGCAGCCGCCTGGGTGACGAGCCTGCCCCCGATGACCAGGGATTCCTTGTTGGCCAGGGCCAGTGTCGTCCCGGCGGCAAGGGTTGCCAAGGTCGGACGCAGACCGGCAGCTCCGGTAATGGCATTGCACACGACGTCAGCGGGCATCCCGGCCAGTTGGGTCGAGGCCTCCGGCCCGGCCAAGATCTGAGGACTGGGCACCGGAACATCGCGGGACCCTGCCTGGGCAGCGAGTGCCCTCATGAGTTCCTCTGCAGCGTTCTCCCGTGCGATCGCAACGACGGGGACGGAGAAGTCGAGCACCTGCTGGGCCAGCAGGCCAACATCTGAGCCACCTGCCGATATGCCGGCGACCTCAAATTGGTCACGGCGCGACGCGATGACCTCCAAGGTCTGTGTTCCGATCGATCCAGTGGAGCCGAGAATGATGACCTTCTTCACCCTGCCAGTGTGTCACGACCGTTTCAGGGGACCGATTCGAGGGACAACCCGTTCATTCATCTCCCCGAGGTCCTGGCCAGCGGCCCTACAGTGGATTCATGACCGACAGTGTCCTCGACATCACCGCCGATGCCCTCGAAGAGGCCGGAGTCCACCCGCATCGACTCATCGTCCGTCAGCACGGACAGGTCGTCGGGCGACGCCGCTGGGCACCCTGGAGCCCCGACGTTCCCAGCCTCGTCTATTCCTGCTCGAAGACCTTCACCTCTGCTGCGGTCGGCATTGCGGTGGACCGTGGCGCTTTCGGGTACGACGACACCCTGGCAGACCTGTTGCCCGCTTTCTGCACCGATGAGACCGGACCGGTGGCCAGATCCATCAGGGTCCGTGACGTGCTGGCGATGGCGAGTGGTCATTACCCCGAACAACTCATCGAGCCTGCCTTAGGCGTGCCGCAAATTCCCAGCGTCGAGACCGCCAAGGCGTGGTTGGCGACCGAACCAGCCGGACGTCCCGGGATCGACTTCGCCTACAACAACCTTGGCACCTGGATGCTCTCTCGAATCGTGCGTCGACATACCGGGGTGGACGTCGACGCCATCATCACCCGAGAGGTCCTGGAACCGCTGGGATGCGGGCCGCACAGCTGGGCCGTCGACATGGACGGCATCCCGTTGGGGTTCAGTGGCCTGCACATCGACGCCGAGGACATGGGTCGGTTCGCCCAGCTCCTCCTCGACGACGGCATCCATGACGGCACACGTCTACTCCCCCAGGAATGGATCGAGCAGCACCGCGTCAAACATGTCGAGTCCGATGGCCTCACCGGCCCTGAGTGGGGGCTGGGTTACGGCTGGCAGACCTGGATCTCCAGCCATGGTTACCGTCTCGACGGTGCCTTCGGCCAGTTCGCACTCGTCCTCCCCGAGGTCGACGCCGTCATCGTCATGACCAATGAGGCAGGCGAGGGCCCCGGAAACACGCAGGCGATTCTGCAGATCGTCTGGGACCACCTCCTACCCGCACTGAGGAAGGGCATGGATCCCGAACCCGACGAGGGCGTGCGCAGCCAGCCGACGGCCCTCGGCGAGTTCGACCCGACGCGATCGGTGCAGGGCGTCGTCGATGGTTCTCACATCGTCGTCTCCCCTCGCGGTGACGGAGACAGCTGGGCGATGTCCTGGCACTGCACCCGACCCCAGGTCGGCATCGTCAACGCAGCCCTTGACGTCACCGTCGGTCATGACGAATGGCTGATCTCTCACTGCTGTGTCGGCGAGGGCACCATCGACATCGCGGCGAGCGGTGGCTGGCAGGCAGAGGATTTCGTCGCGAAACTTGACGTCATTTCCAGCCCCCACGGCCTCACCGTGCGGATGTCCCCGGGCTCCACGACAATCCAGTGGGATTGTGATCCCCTCGATCCCCGGGGTCTGTTCGGCCTGGCCCACCCGGAGTCGCATCGATGAGTCCTTCCCCCATCGAGATCGAGACGGTCGAGCAGCTGGCGGAAGCGGCACCGGATCTGTCCGGACGCGTGGTGCAAGGGGTCAATCTGGCCGACTGCGCCACTGTGCTGCGCACCTGCGATGTCTCCACGACCATCTTCCTGGGATGCACCGGCCCCGTCCTTGTGACGGAGTGGCTGAGGGCCCGGGGTGCCCTCATCTTCCCGAGCATCCCGGGAGTTCCGTTCGACCCCTATCACCCGGGGGCCTACACCGCCCAGGAGTTGTACGACGACATCGACCAAGGATACCCCGCCACCCTTGACGCGGCGGTGGATCGCTGGCGTCGCGGGCTGTCCACACCTCCGGGATTGCACGACACCCTCGCCACCGCCCTCCATGACGACTCCATGACGGACGCCATGGATGATCTGCTCACTGGCACCGATCCGACCATGACGGTCGGCGTCATGGGTGGCCACACCGTCACCAGGGATTCTGATGGGTACCGCATGGCAGCCGACCTGGGAGCCACCCTTGCTGATGCCGGCCACCTCGTCGTCACCGGTGGCGGACCGGGCGCGATGGAGGCCACCAACCTGGGAGCAGCCTGCCCACCCGATCTGCTTGACCACTCAATCGACCGGCTGCGCGAGATCGTCGGGACCGCCGACGTCACCGCCTGGGTGCAGGCGGGTCTGGACGTCGTCGCCTCATGGCCCGATGGTCCGGCTCACCGCACCATCGGCATCCCGACCTGGTTCTACGGACACGAACCGCCAAACGTCTTTGCCACCAGCATCATCAAATACTTCTCGAACGCGCTGCGCGAGGACATCCTGCTCAATCGATGTCGTGGCGGGATCATCTACCTACCCGGTCAGGCGGGAACCGTCCAGGAACTCTTCCAGGCGATGACGGGCAACTACTACGCCACCAATGAGAACGAGGTGACCCCGCTCATCATGCTCGGCAGCCATTACTGGAGCCAGACCTTGCCAGCCTGGCCGCTGCTCCACACGATGTCGCGGGATCACCTCGTCGCTGGTCACATTCGCCTCGTCGACACCATCGAGGAGGCGGTGGAAGCGCTCAGACGACACCCATCGCGATGACGGCGTCGGCCACCTTGGTGAAGCCGGCGATGTTGGCGCCCATGACGTAGTCGCCTGGGTGACCGTAGGCGTCAGCAGTCTCGATGCAGCGGTCGTGGATGTCGGCCATGATCTGCTGCAGTCGGGCCTCGGTGGCGTCGAAGTCCCAGGAGTCGCGGGCGGCGTTCTGCTGCATCTCCAGGGCCGAGGTCGCCACGCCGCCGGCGTTGGAGGCCTTGCCGGGAGCGAAGAGAACACCAGCGTCGTGGAAGGAGTGCACAGCCTCGGGGGTACACGGCATGTTGGCACCTTCGGCCACTGCGACGACACCATTGCGGATGAGGGTCTTCGCCTCGTCACCGTTGAGCTCGTTCTGGGTCGCGCAGGGCAGGGCAACGTCAACCGGAGTGTCCCAGATGGACTCGTCGGTGTGGAAGGTGGCCGAGTCGCGGCGGGCGGCGTACTCGCTGATGCGGGCTCGCTCGACCTCCTTGACCTGCTTGAGCAGGGCGACGTCGATCCCCTTCTCGTCCACGACGTATCCGCTGGAGTCCGAGCACGCGACAACGGTCGCACCGAGGTCCTGGGCCTTCTCGATGGCGTAAACGGCGACATTGCCCGACCCGGAGACGGTGACTCGCAGGCCGTCCAGCGACTTTCCGTTGGTCGCCAACATGCGCTGGACGAAGAAGACCGTACCGTAACCGGTGGCCTCGGTGCGCACCAGGGAACCACCCCAGGTGAGCCCCTTCCCGGTGAGGACCCCGGACTCGTGACGGTTGGTGATCCGCTTGTACTGGCCGAAGAGGAATCCGATCTCACGTCCGCCGACGCCGATGTCACCGGCGGGGACGTCGGTGTGCTCACCGAGATGACGGTAGAGCTCGGTCATGAACGACTGACAGAACCTCATGACCTCGCCTTCGGAGGCCTCGTGCGGGTCGAAGTCCGAGCCGCCCTTGGCGCCGCCGATCGGCATACCGGTCAACGCATTCTTGAAGATCTGCTCGAAACCGAGGAACTTGATGGTTCCGAGGTACACCGAGGGGTGGAATCGCAGTCCGCCCTTGTACGGCCCAAGTACCGACGAGTACTCGACACGGAAGCCACGGTTGATGCGCACCTTGCCCTTGTCGTCGATCCACGGGACTCGGAAGATGATCTGACGCTCCGGTTCGCAGATACGCGACAGAACTGCTGCCTCAACGTACTGCGGATTCTTCTCGAGCACCGGGCCGAGGGACTCAAAGATCTCCCGCACGGCCTGATGAAACTCGGCCTCCCCCGCATTGCGCTTCAGCACCGCCTCGTAGGCGTCCTCGAGCTGACTGTCCATCAGGCGACCTCCTTCATGTGTTGGCGTTACTCGGATGATTTTTGCACCACATCAGCCCAACTCACCCCACTGGGTCGCCCTGTGGACTCAGTTGCCCAATCCCTCCGAGCGTCCCGCGGCAGCCAACTGACCACATGCGCCATCAATCTCAGAGCCTCTGGTCTCGCGCACCGTGACCGGGATCTTCCAGCGCTCCAGGGTCTCGACGAAGGCGTCCTGATCCTCCCGACGAGACGCTGTCCAGCGCGAACCTGGCGTCGGGTTGAGAGGAATGAGGTTGACGTGGGCCCAGGTCCAGTCTCCCCGACGACGAATCTGGCGAGCCAGCATGGCGGCGCGGTCGGCCTGGTCGTTGATGTCCTTCATGAGGGCGTACTCGATCGAGACCCGACGCTTGGTCCTCTCGGCGTACTGCCAGGCGGCGTCAAGGAGTTCGTCGACCTTCCACCGCCGGTTGACCGGGATGAGCTCGTCACGCAGCTCGTCGTCGGGGGCGTGCAGGGAGATGGCCAGGGTGACGGGGATCCCCTCCTCGGTCAGCGCCTTGACACGCGGGACGAGACCAACGGTGGAAACCGTCAGGGCACGGGCACTCATGCCCACTCCGTCGGGGCCTTCAGCGGTCAGAGTGCGCATGGCGGTGAGCACCGAGCGGTAATTGGCCATCGGCTCACCCATTCCCATGAAGACGATGTTGTGAACACGGCCGTTGGCTCCGGGAACCTCATCAGCCTCGATGAGGCGGTTGGCCGCCAACACCTGGCTGACGATCTCAGCGGTGGACATGTTGCGCTGGATACCGCCCTGACCAGTCGCACAGAACGGACACGCCATGCCACAGCCGGCCTGGGAGGAGATGCACAAGGTGGTGCGAGCCGCGGAATGACGGGTGGCCGGGTAGTGCATGAGAACCGACTCCACCAGTGCCCCGCCGTGCAGCCGCCACAAGGTCTTCACGGTCATGCCATGGTCGCAGGACTGCCGGGAAACCTCTGTCAACAGTGTCGGGAACCAGGCATCGGCGATCTCTTGACGAGCTGACTTGGGTAGGTCGGTCCACCCCATGGGGTCAACCTCCCAGCGGTCGAAGACGTGGGCGGAGATCTGACGAGCGCGGAAGGCCGGCAGGCTGAGGTCCTTGACGGCCTGTACTCTCTCCTCAACGCTCAGGTCAATCCAGTGCCGAGGAGGCTTGGTGCGCCTCGGGGTGCGCACCACAACCGGGATCTCCTTGTCGGTCAGCGGTGTGATGGGCAGTACGAGTCCCGACGGCGACAGGCTCGGGCGGTCGGATTCAGTATCGGTCACGAGACTCCTCTCAACTTGAGGTCAGCCACCATGGATCCGTCGACGGTGGCTGCACGGTTCTCAGGTGCGATGGATGACGGGCACGAGCTCGGTCACAGCACCAGGGACATGACGAGCCAGGCGAAGGGTGCCGAGAACAGCACCGAGTCCAGCCGATCCATCACTCCGCCGTGGCCGGGCAGGAAGTTCGACATGTCCTTGATGCCGGCATCGCGTTTGATCATTGACTCGACGAGATCTCCCGCAGTTCCCGTGAACGCGAGAATCACGCCCAGGAGCAAACCGGCCCACACCGGGGCATCGAGCAGTCCGCTCAGGCAGGCCCATCCGACGAGGGCCGCCATGCTGACGGATCCGGCGAAACCCTCCCAGCTCTTCCTGGGGCTGATCCTCGGGGCCATCTTGTGCTTGCCGAAAAGCACACCGACGGCATACCCGCCGGTGTCGGAGGCGACGACGCTGAGAATCCAGGTGGCGATGCGCCGACTGCCGCCGTCGTCTCCCATCATGAGTGGGACGAAGCAGCCCAGCAACGGCAGGTAGGCGATGGTCAACAGGCTTGCCGCGACGTCCTTGACGAATCCGTCAGAACCACGCGGCAGGCGCCACGCCATCGCCGCGACCGTCGTCGCGCCGAGAGCGGCAACGAGGAACGTGTTCGGCAGGATGCGGAGGTCCATCGTCGAGGCCGCGTATGCCCCGATGACCATCACGACGGTACCGACGCAGATCGGCACGATCGCAGAGTCCATGCCCAGTCGAACCATCGCTCGATGGAGTTCGATGGCTCCAGCCACCAGGGCCAGGGCCATCAGCAGGACGAACCCCCAGTGCCACCACCCGACGGTGCCGATGACGGCCCCGCACAACACCACACCTGTGGTGATGGCAGCAGGAAGGTCACGGCCAGCACGTGAGGTACGTGTGACTGTGGCCTTCTGCTGAGAGTTGTCCATCCCGATTCCGATCAGATCTCGAGGAGCTCGCTCTCCTTGGACTTCAGGAGCTCGTCGATCTGCTCGACGTACGTGCGGGTGACCTGGTCGAGTTCCTTCTCCAGGCGAGTCAGCTCGTCCTCGGAGATCTCCTTGTCCTTCTCCTGCTTCTTGATCATGTCGTTGCTGGCACGACGGACGTTGCGCACGGCGATGCGACCTTCCTCCGCCTTGGCCTTGGCCATCTTGATGTACTCCTTACGGCGCTCCTCGGTGAGGGCCGGCAGGACGCAGCGCACGACGTTGCCGTCGTTGGAGGGGTTGACGCCCAGATCGGAGTCACGGACAGCCTTCTCGACCTCGTTGACACAGCTCTTGTCGAACGGGGCGATGAGGACGGTGCGAGCCTCCGGAACCTGGAAGCTGGCGAGCTGCTGCAGCGGGGTGGGGGTGCCGTAGTACTCGACCATGATCTTGTTGAACATGGCGGGGTTGGCGCGCCCGGTACGAATGGCCGCGAACTCCTCGCGGGCATGGTCGACCGCTGACCCCATCTTCTTCCCGGCGTCTTTGATGATGTCGCTCACTGTGTTGTCCTTCCTTGGTGTGTCTTCGATGGTTCAGCGATGGACGGTGGTGCCGATGCCCTCACCATTGATGACGCGAGCGATGTTGCCAGGGGTCTCAAGGTTGAAGAAGATCATCGTCAGGGCGTTGTCCCTGGCCATGGCGACGGCAGTGGCGTCAGCGACCTTGAGGTCACGTGACAGGAACTCATCGTAGGTCAGTTCGTCGAACTTGTGGGCGTTCGGGTTGGTCTTGGGGTCGCTGTCATAGACGCCGTCCACCCCCTGCTTACCCATGAGCAGGGCATCCGCGCCGATCTCGAGGGCACGCTGCGCGGCGACGGTGTCGGTGGAGAAGTACGGCATGCCGGACCCAGCGCCGAAGATGACGACTCGTCCCTTCTCCATGTGACGCTCGGCCTTGCGGGGAATGTACGGCTCGGCAACCTGGCCCATGGTGATGGCGGTCTGGACGCGGGTGTCGACTCCGGCCTTCTCGCAGAAGTCCTGCAGGGCGAGGCAGTTCATGACGGTTCCGAGCATGCCCATGTAATCAGCGCGATCACGCTGCATGCCGCGTTGCTGAAGCTCAGCCCCACGGAAGAAGTTCCCTCCACCGACGACGACGGCCACCTGAACACCGGTGTTGGCGATATCAGCGATCTCGCGGGCTTTGGCGGCAACGACATCGGCGTCAACACCGATCCCTCCCCCTCCGAAAACCTCTCCGGACAACTTGAGAAGAACTCGGTTGTAGCGCTCTGGCATCATCTCTCCTGGTCGGCGAACATTGACGCGGGATGCGTCACCCCAGCTTAGCCCGAGGACGGCCACCACCGCAGTTCACCGTCGTCTCGACCAGCATTCACCACCAGGAACTCCCGCCACGAGTTGGCCCGGGAGTTCTGGCTTCCAGCGAACATCCGTATCCGAGAACGACGAACGGCCCCACCAAGCGGTGGGGCCGTTCGTGGTCAGTCATCCCCCCGGTTCGCACCGGGAAGGAGTCACTCTCCAGCGGAGAAACGCACGAAGCGCTTGATGGTGACGCCAGCGGCCTCAAGGGTCTGGGCGACGGACTTCTTGTCGTCGGAGATGGCAGGCTGGTCGAGCAGACAGCTCTCCTTGTAGAAGCCGTTGAGGCGACCCTCGACGATGCGGTCGATGATCTTCTCGGGCTTGCCCTCCTCGCGAGCGATGTCAGCGGCGACGCCGCGCTCGTGCTCGACGACGTCAGCGGGAACCTCGTCGCGGGACAGCCAGCGCGGGCTCATGGCGGCGATCTGCAAGCAAGCCCCGTGCACGGCCTCCTTGTCATCACCCTCGTACTCAACCATCACGCCGACCTGCGGGGGCAGGTCCTGGGAACGACGGTGCAGGTAAACATGGGCGTTGCCGTCGAAGTGGGCGACGCTGGCGAGCTCGATCTTCTCGCCGATCTTGGCGGCAAGCTCGCCGAGCTTGCCTCCAACGGTGGTGCCGTCGGCCAGGGCGGCGGCGTTGGCGGCATCCTTGGAGTCGGCCCCGGCCTTCTCGACGGCCTTGGCGATTTCCTCGGCAGCGGCGATGAACTCCTCATTCTTGGCGACGAAGTCGGTCTCGGAGCCGATGTGTACCAGGGAGGTGCCAGCAGCGGCGACCAGGCCGTTGCTGGCCTCACGGTCGGAACGCGTGGCGGCCTTGGCAGCGCCGGAGACGCGCAGGATGTCAACGGCTTTGTCGAAGTCGCCGTCGGCCTCGGTGAGGGCCTTCTTGGCGTCCATCATGCCGGCGCCGGTGGCGTCGCGCAGCTTCTTGACCTCAGCAGCAGTGATAGCCATGGATAATCTCAGTCCTGTCTATACGTGGGCGAACTTCAGTTGGACTTCTCAGCCTTGGCGGCCTCGGGGGCGTCGGCCTTGGGCTCCTCAGCCTTGTTCTCAGCCTTGGCGTCGCCCCCCTGGAGGAGCTCGCGCTCCCAGTCAGGCATGGGCTCAGCCTCAGCAGCCTGATCACCGGACTTACCAGCGGAGCGAGCCATGAGGCCCTCGGCGACGGCGTCGGCGATGATACGGGTCAGCAGGGACACCGAACGGATGGCGTCGTCATTGCCCGGGATCGGGTAGTCGACCTCGTCGGGGTCACAGTTGGTGTCGAGGATGGCGACAACCGGAATCTTGAGCTTGCGAGCCTCGTCGATGGCGAGGTGCTCCTTCTTGGTGTCGACAACCCAGACGGCCTGGGGAACCTTCGGCATGTCGCGGATACCGCCGAGGTCCTTGGCCAGCTTGTCCTTCTCACGGGAGAGCATGAGCAGCTCCTTCTTCGTGAGACCGGAGCCGGAGGCCTTGTCGAAGTCCATGGCCTCGAGCTCCTTGAGTCGGGCGATGCGCTTCGAGATGGTCTGGAAGTTGGTGAGCATTCCGCCGAGCCAACGCTGGTTGACGTAGGGCATGCCAACACGGCTCGCCTGCTCGGCGATGGACTCCTGAGCCTGCTTCTTGGTACCGACGAAGAGAACCTGGCCCCCCTTGGCCACGGTCTCCTTGACGAAGGCGTAAGCCTTGTCGATGTAGGTCAGCGACTGGTGCAGGTCGATGATGTAGATACCGTTGCGCTCGGTGAAGATGAAACGCTTCATCTTCGGGTTCCAGCGACGGGTCTGGTGTCCGAAGTGGACGCCGCTCTCGAGGAGCTGGCGAGTGGTGACGACGGCCATGACCGTGTCCTTCCTCATCAGGGCACACCACGGGTGTGCCAAACGGTTGTGCGGCGGCGCGGGATTGCGTCACCTCCTGATGCATCACCGTCCGCCCGCCTGCCGTGGCAAGACCGTGGGCGTCCGGTCGTTGATGACGTCGATGCATGCGAAGTCAGTCCGAAACATTCCGGACTGCCCGGCCAGCGTACGACATGAAGTGGCGATCAAGCCAATCGTGATGGGCCTGCTCGGATCACTGCTCGTCTCCCGGATCACCGATCCTCTCCGCGTGTCCACCCCGTCATCCCGACGCTGACAGACCACAGTAGGTGTGGTGAATTCTCGCCCTGACTCCCCGCGCCTTCCGAGTGCGCTCTCGGTGCCCATCGAGGACTTCTGCGATCACCTGACAACTCTGCATCGCTCCCCCCACACCATTCGTGGTTACCGGGCTGATCTCACTGACCTCATGGAGCACGTACACGACCACGGCGTCGACTCCATCGGAGGCATCGACACCACTGGCGTGCGCACCTGGCTGGCCGACACCCGGCTGGCCGGCGCAACAGCGGCCACCATGCAACGCCGTTGGTCAGCGGCCCGGGTCTTCTTCCGGTGGGCATCCAACGAGGGACTCATCGACGGGAACCCGACAGCCGACCTGTCCTCGGCCAAGGTTCCGAAACGTCTGCCGGCCACCCTCGGCGTCGAGCAGGCCCGTCACATCCTCGACGATGCGATTGCCGAGGCTCGCAACGATGAGTCCCCCCAGGGAGCCCGTGATGCCGCCATCCTGGAAGTACTCTATGGCGGCGGCCTTCGCGTCGGTGAGCTGTGCGGCCTGGACCTGGGTGACGTCGACCGGTCTCGTCGAACGGTGCGCGTGACCGGCAAGGGGAACAAGCAACGCACCGTGCCGATGGGAGAGCCCGCGCTACGCGCAGTCGACGAATGGCTGACGCGTCGCCAGGAGTGGGTCTGTCCCACGTCGGGGGCAGCGCTCTTCCTGGGCACCCGCGGAGGACGGATCGATCAACGAGTGGTGAGACGCATCGTCCACACCCATCTGCGAGCCGAACCGGACTCCCCCGACCTGGGACCCCACGGACTGCGTCACGCCATGGCGACGCACCTTCTGGAAGGCGGAGCTGATCTACGCACCGTCCAGGAGATGCTGGGGCATGAATCGCTGTCCACCACTCAGATCTACACCCACGTGTCCGCCGAGAGACTGCGGACGGCATTCCATCAAGCTCATCCCCGGGCGTGACCCCCTCGGGCCACCGCCCGAGTCACATGCTCGTCGATGAGTGACTCCCCGTCACGACCGGCTCCCAGCCATGGCGGCATCAACGTGCCGGTGGACACCGTCGGAGTCTTCACACCGGGTAGCTCCCTGGGATGTCGCAGGCCTTGTCTACCTGATGCCATCCGCGCTCGCCCCTGCGTCGGCAGGAGACGTACCTCAATGTCCAACAGGGTCATCGGGTTCTGATATTCGGTTCCTTTCTTGAGTCCCCAGTGCAGACAAGTGCGGGCACATGGCGGCCCCACACCCACCAGCCCAATGACCTGACCAGGAATGACGACCTCCCCCACCTCCACGACGGGAACCACCGGCATGTGAGTGGTCCGCCGCCCGTCGGGCAACATGATGCTGACCACCCCGGCGCCGGCGACCTGCCCGGCGAAGACGACGACCCCGGCGGTGACTGTCCTCACGGGTTCTCCAGGTGATGCCGCGAACTCGACCCCACGGCTACCAGGCAACCACGGCTTGGCCGGAGGATCGAACCCCTTGGTCACGGAACCGGGCACGGGCGGACGTCTCCGCACCGGCACACCAAGATCGCTCGTGGGCCGTGCTCGCCACGCCAGAGCTTCTGCGGGCGGGGCCGCAACACTGTGGGTAGGGGCAGGAAGAACCAACAGACATGTCCCGATGACGATGATCAACACACTGACACAAACAGATCTCCTCACATCTTCAGTTGTCGTCCGACGCCGCGAAATCCGCCATCTTTTTCCGCGCTGTGGACAACCTCGTGACATTGGACGTCACCGGTTGTGGACAGTCCCGCGTCCTGCATTGTCTGACCTTGTGGATCGCTCATCGTGAGTAGGCTTCCAGCCATGGCTGTCACCCCAGTTCTTGCCTGTCATCGCACCACCGATACCTCAGCCGGAGGCATTACCGCATGGCAGTTGGCGGATGAGTCCGATGGGCTCCACACCGAGGTCGGCGGCACCTGCCACCTCGGAGACGCGTCCTGGGTGACACCACTGAACAACGTGGTCGCGGTGCTCTGCGAACGTGACAATACCCTGTGGATCGTCCATCCCGGCCGCCACTTCCAGGTCGTCGGAACCATTGAGTTGGAAGGTCAATGGCCCTGCCACGGAGCCGTCGATCCCACCGGTCGGCTCATGGCGATCACCGATTACGCCTCTGGCCAGGTTGAGTTCGTGGATCTGTCGGACCTGGCCCGGCCAAAGGTGCGCCACGTACTGGATCTGGGCAAGGACTGCACTTTCCCCGGCTCGCTGCCAGACCGTCAGGAAGGGCCTCACCCCCACCAGGTGACCTGGTTGGATCGTGCCCACCTCGCCGTCACCGACCTGGGAGCAGACCGCATCCATGTCCTGCGTTGGAGCGAGGCTGCCCCTGAGGTCATTGATTCTCTCACGACCCCTGCCGGTGTGGGCCCTCGTCACCTCACCCTCACCGAGGACGGCCGAAAACAGATCCTCACCGTCGCGGGAGAATTGTCCGCGACGGTCAGCACGTGGTCCCGGCCCACCGGACACGACATGTGGGCCCGGGGGTGGCGATTTGTCACCGAGACACCGTCGTCGCGCTGGTCAAAGGTCCCTTCCCGGAGAGGTCATCCCTGCCAAGCCGCTGCCCAGCCATCTGCAATCGTGTCCTCCCCGAATGGCCAACACTTCGTCGCCAACCGTCTGGTGGGAAGTATCGGGGTGCTGGAAGGCCGGTTCGGACGACTCGAGCTGGTCGACGAGTTCGACACCACCGGGGCCAATCCGCGCGACATCACCGTCACCACCCAGAACGGCACCCGAGTCTGGGCTGCGCTGCCGGACGAGGGCCACATCGCAGTTCATCGGCGCGACGACCACACCGGCACGTGGCAGGTCGAGACGACCATCGACCAACCCGGGGTCATGCGGGTGCTCGTCGGCCCCACCATCGGGTGATCACCGGCACCTGCCCACTCGTGAGACAATCACCTTGGACACTCATCAACCTCAGGAGATCAGTCATGCGCAAGCACACCCCCAATGACGACCCCCGTTGGGAGGATCTGTTCAAAGGTGGGTCCCTGCGCCGGGTCACCCGGTGGGGGGAGCCTGTTCTCCACGCTCAGACCCGCCCGGTCACCGAGTTCGACGAGGATCTGACGACCCTCATTCGTGACATGTTCACCACCATGGACGCCGCCGACGGTGTGGGTCTTGCCGCCACCCAGGTCGGTGTTGACCTGTCGTTGTTCGTCTACATCTGCCCGGACGCCGACAACATCATCCACCACGGTGCCTTCTGCAACCCGGTCGTCACCTTGCCGGAGGGACGCGAGCGTCGCCTCGAGGCTGCTGACGAGGGCTGCCTCTCGTGGCCCGGCGGATTCCAGTCCCTGGCCCGCCCCGACCTGGCCACTTGCACCGGCCAAGACCCGTGGGGCAACGACACCACCGTCACCGGAACCGGTTTCTTCGCCCGCTGCCTGCAGCACGAGACCGACCACTGCAACGGAGTCGTCTTCGGAGACCGGCTCTCCAAACGTTCGCGTCGCAAGCTCGACGAGCGGCACGACAGGGTGGCCCATCTGTACCCCGACGACTGGCCGCTCACCCCGAAGGGCTGATCTGCGAAGAGTTGATCGGCGAGGCCATGACGTCCCTCAATTCGTAACAGGCCACTGCTGCGGCTGCGGCGACGTTGAGGGAATCAACTCCTGCGACCATCGGGATGCGTACCACGACGTCAGCCTGACTGATCCAGTGGGCCGACAGGCCCGCCCCCTCGGTGCCCATGAGCAGGGCAACCCTGCGTGGACTGGCTCGCAGGTCCGCGGAGAACTCGTCCAGGGTGACTGAGTCGTCATTCAGGGCCATGGCCGCCACCGTGAAGCCGTGGTTACGCAGCTCGTCGAGACCACCCGACCAGTCCTCGAGCCTGGCCCAGGGCAACTGGAAGACGGTTCCCATCGACGTCTTGATGGCTCGCCGGTAGAGCGGGTCAGCCGCGCGGGGGGCCAACAGGACACCATCCCACCCAATGCCTGCGGCGCACCGGATGATCGCTCCGACATTGGTGTGGTCCACGATGTCCTCGCACACCACCAGCCGTCGAGCATTCATGAGATCGGCAGTGCTCCAGCGCGTCTGCCGACACATCGACGCCAGAGCACCACGGTGGACGTGGAACCCGGTCACCTGCTCGGCCAGGGCCTCGGAGACGACGTAGACCTCGACGTCGAGGTCGTCGAAGAGATCGCGCAGACCGTCGATCCAGCGCGGAGCCAACAGGAATGACCTGGGCGGGTACCCCGCTTCACAGGCGCGCCGGATGACCTTCGCCCCCTCCGCGATGAAGAGCCCCTGCTCAGCCTCCAAGGACTTGCGAAGGTTGACGTCGCGCAAGCTGACGTAGTCGGCCAGGCGGGTATCAGCCGGATCATCGATGTCTGTGAACGTTGCCATCGCTCCAATCTACCGGTGGCTATCGTGGACAGGTGAGTTCTGCCAAGCCACGCCGCACGCTGCCCGTTGACGGATTCGTCATCGCCATCGTCGTGACAGCCATCATTGGGTCGATCCTTCCCGCCTCAGGATCGGCTGTCCCCATCGTCACACACGGGGTGACCGTCCTCATCTTCATCTTGTTCTTCCTCTACGGTGCCCGTCTGGAGCCGCGAGAGACGCTGGACGGCCTGAAGAACTGGAGATTGCAGGGCGCGATCCTGGCCTCCACCTTCATCATCTTCCCGCTCATCGGGCTGGCAATGAAGGCCCTCGTACCGTGGGCCCTGCCGGCGACCCTGTACGTCGGCATGTTGTGGATCTGCCTGGTGCCCTCGACGGTGCAGTCATCGATCAACTTCACCTCGATCGCCCATGGCAATGTCGCGGGGGCGATCGTGGCGGCCACGATATCGAATCTGCTGGGTACCTTCCTCACCCCGGTACTCGCACTGCTGTTGATGTCGACCACCGGTGGTCTCAAGATCCAACCGTCCAGCTTCCTGGACGTCATCCTACAGTTGCTGCTCCCCTTCGTGCTCGGCCAGCTTTCACGACGCTGGACAGCCGACTTCGTGCAGAAGCACCGCAAGCCGCTGAAGTACGTCGACCAGGGCTCGATCATCCTCGTCGTCTACTCGGCCTTCTCCGAGGGCATGCGTGAACACATGTGGTCCCTGGTGTCCCCAGCCTCCATGGCCGTCCTGACGATCATCTGCCTGGCCTTGTTGATCTTCATGCTCTGGCTCACCTGGGTGGGCTCGGGATGGCTCGGATTCAACCGTGAAGACCGCATTGCAACTCAGTTCTGCGGCACCAAGAAGTCCCTGGCCACCGGTCTGCCGATGGCGACAGTGCTCTTCGCTGCTCAGCCGGTTGCCCTCATCGTCCTGCCCCTCATGATCTTCCACCTCACCCAGCTCATCGCCTGCGGCGTTCTGGCCGGTCGCTATGCCCGCCAGTGGGAGGAAGCCCAGCCGTCATGACGCAGACCCTCTGACGACGGGAACCTCTGCGCGCACGAACACGGGGCGGGATCACAGTGATCCCGCCCCCCATCAGATCATTGGGTCTGGGAAGGCCACTACCCACCGAATTGCTGGCCCCATACCGCTGATTCAGGTGGGTCGGTCGACGAGGTCGTCGGCCTGGGGCCTCCCACTATTCCTGGCTGGTGGTTGTTCCGGCCGACTCATCCTCGGCCTGGGCCTCGACCGGGGCTGGAGCCGGAATCTGGGTGCCGGTCACCTGGCCGCGGTCCTTGTGACGCTTGCCGGACAGCCCCGGGTTCTCGAGCTTGGCAGCTTCCTGAATGGCCTGCTGGACGGTGGCCTCGGACGCTTCTTTCTCCTCAACCTTCTGAGCCTCGATCTCGGCGAAGACGTCAACCTTCTCAGGCGCGGTGAACCGGCTCGGATCGGCGACCGAGAATCCGTCCTTGTCGGATCCTTGAGGTGCACCGCCGGCCATCGACCCTAGGCCCTTGAGGGCGTCGTTGAGCTCGGAAGGCACGACCCACACCTTGTTGGAGTCGCCGTGGGCCAGGGTCGGCAGCATCTGCATGTACTGGTAGGCCAGCAGGCCTTGGTCAGGCTGTCCGGCGTGGATGGCGTTGAACACCGTCGTGATGGCTTGGGCCTCGCCCTCGGCTCGCAGCATCTGAGCCTGACGGTCAGCCTGGGCATGCAGCACTGCGGCCTCACGATCGCCCTGGGCACGCAGAATTGCCGACTCCCGGTCGCCACCGGCCGACAAGATCTGGGACTGCCGCTGGCCCTCTGCCAGCAGAATCGCAGCTCGCTTGTCGCGCTCGGCACGGGCACCCTTCTCCATCGCGTCACGGATGGTGGGCGGCGGTTCAATGGCACGCAGCTCAACTCGGTTGACCTTGATACCCCACTTGCCAGTGGCCTCGTCGAGAACCGCGCGCAGCTTCTGGTTGATCTCCTCACGGCTGGTGAGAGCGGCCTCCATGTCCATGCCACCGATGATGTTTCGCAGCGTCGTCATGGTGAGCTGCTCGATCGCCGTCTTGTAGGACTGGGCCTCGTAGGCGGCACGCTCGGGGTCAACGATCTGGAAGTAGATGACCGAGTCGATGTTGACCATCAGGTTGTCCTCGGTGATGACTCCCTGCGGCGGGAAGGGGACGACCTGTTCACGCATGTCGAGGTTGTACTGCACGCGATCGATGATGGGGATGACCAGGTGGGGGCCAGGGGTGAGACGTCGGTTGAACTTACCGAGTCGCTCGACCAAGCCGATCTTCTGCTGGTGGACGATCTTGATGCTCGAGGCCAAGACGGCGACGAGCAGCGCAAGGATCACCAGAACCGTGATGAACTGGGGCATGGAAACTCCTGCAAAGGGTCGTGGACGGTGCCGGTCACGCCATGGCACCGTGTTCATCATCCCAGATCAGGGAAAAATTTTCAGATCACGGACCGAGGCTCCTGCAAACTGGATATACAACGAGAGTTGTCCCGTCCACCTCGAAGACCTCGACCTTCTCACCGGAAGCAATCGCCATGCCCGGCTCGAAGGCTCGTGCCGACCACTCCTCGCCCTCGACCTTGACCTGCCCGTGGCCATCCGTGATCTGCGTGGTGGCGACCCCGCTCGAGCCGACCAGCTTGTCGAGGGAGGACCGGTATCCGGGAGCTTCCCGGACTCGTCGTAACAGGGTGGGACGCAGCACAGCCAGCATGAGGACGGCGACAGTCACGGCCACGATCGCCTGGACCAAGACCATCCCCGGCAGGAAGAAAGCCGTGATGGCACCAGCAGCCGCCCCACCGGCCAACATCAGCAAGGTGAAATCGCCGGTGAGCATCTCGGTACAGGCCAGCACTGCCGAGCCAACCAGCCAGACCAGCCACGGCCAGTCCTTCACGTGATCCATCACGGTACTCTCCCGTCGTCAGGTGGTCCTACATTCAGTGGGCAGCGCGGGCATTCCATCGGCCATCAACGTGACTGACGGTCAGCGGTGTCCCGAAAGCACCCGAGAGAACCTCGGAGGTCAGGGTCGTCTCGACCGGCCCGGCAGCCACGATGTGCCCGTCGGCCATCACCAAGGCATGGGTGACGCCAGCCGGGATCTCCTCCAGGTGATGGGTGACGAGCATCGAGGCAGGGGCATCAGGATCGGTGAAGATGGACGAGAGCACGTCAACCAACTGCTCACGACCTGCGAGGTCGAGGCCCGCGGCGGGCTCGTCCATGAGCAGCAGCTCAGGATCGGTCATGAGCGCACGGGCAATCTCGACCCGTTTGCGCTCCCCCTCGCTGAGGGAGCCCCAGGTGCGATCGGCCATTCCGACCAGGCCCATGCGCTCCAGCAGTTCTTCCGCGCGGTCGACGTCCTGCTCGCCGTAGGCCTCACGCCAGCGTCCGACGACACCCCAGGCAGCCGAGACCACGATGTTGCCGACCTTCTCCTGGGCCGGGATACGATGCGCCAGGGCCGAGGAGGCCATGCCGATGCGAGGACGCAGCTCGAAGACGTCAACGGCGCCGAGGATCTCGTCAAGGATCTCGACCAGTCCCACGGTGGGGTGAAGCTGAACTCCCAGCACCTGCAGAAGGGTCGTCTTTCCCGCTCCATTGGGACCGATCAACACCCAGCGCTGGCCGTCTTCGACGTCGAGGTCGACGTTGTCGAGGATCCATCGATCCCCGCGTCGGACTCCCACGCCTGCCAACTGCGCCACTGCATTCATGGGAATGAACCTACCGTGTACCGGCGACATTGACGGTCTGGCGCGACGAGATCGACATGGTGGCGTTGTCAGCTGTGACCGTCGGTGCCGTGTGAGTGCGTTCTAGTCTGGGCAAGTGCTCGAGATCTGCTGCCGTCTCACCTGCCTCCTCAACGACCTGTGTGCCGGTCGCACCACAGCTGCGCACGCTGAGGCCGAACTCCTGGAAATGGCGGCAGCCCACCATGTTCATGACCCCGAGGAGGTCCTCGGCCTGTCCGAGCACGATCCCCTGGTGTCGGTCCCGATTCGGATGGCTCTGTCCCGGATCTCCCACGTCCCCCACGACTCCCCGGTGTTCTGGGGCCTCCTGCTGCCCGCCCCCGGCCATCTCACCGGACTGCGAGGTCCGGCACCGTTCAACCACGCCGCCATCGATGCCGGGGCCGTCATCATCTGCCACCAGGGCTGCTCGTCCATTCCCGCCGGTACCTCGTGGATTCCTCAGCCTGTCGGCCCCGCCATGCAGTGGACGATTGTCCGAGGAGCGTCTCCGCTGTCCCCACCAACCCCGGCTGAGGCGACGGCCCTGCTCCGCTCGGCGATGACGGCCACGGCATCCCAGCTCAACGATCTGGGCATGGCCGCCGGGGAACGCCCCGACACCATTGCCCCGCATCTGACTGGTCACCGTCCTGCTGACCAACGGCTGTTCGACTCGGCCTGGACCGTATTGACCGCCTGTGACGCCGGGATGGCGTCCACCCCCCAGATGATCACGGCCCACGGCGCGCACACGAGAGAAGCGGCGCTGCGCCGGTTGCGCAATGCCGCCTCCCAAGCGATCACAGCAGCCACCTCGTGGCCGCAGACATGATCAGGCTCCGGTTGAACCCATGCCTCCGTCGACGTGGATCATCTCGCCGGTGGTGGCGGGGAACCAATCAGACAACAGGGCAACAATTCCCTTGGCGGCCGCAGTGGTGTCCTTGGTGTCCCAGCCGAGCGGGGCACGCTCACCCCACAAGTCGTTGAAGGCGTCAGCGCCGGGAATGGCCGTCTTGGCCATGGTGTCCAGCGGGCCAGCCGAGACGAGGTTGCAGCGCACTCCCTTGGGACCCATGTAACGGGCCAGGTAACGGTTGGCCGACTCCAGGCCGGCCTTGGCAACTCCCATCCAGTCATAGAAGGGCCACGAGACGGTGGCATCGAAAGTCAGACCGACGACCGAAGCATGCTCGGCGAGCATCCCGTCGAGCGCGGTGATGAGGGAGACGTAGGAGTAGGTGGAGGTGTGGACCGCCACTGAGACGTCGTCCCACTCGGTCTCGAGGAACTTGCCGCCCAGGGCAGTCTTCGGGTTGGCGAAGGCGATGGCGTGGACGACGCCGTCCAGCTTCTCCACCGCGAGGTCACGCAGCTGCTGTGGCAGAGCAGCGAGTTGGTCGGCGTCGGTGACGTCGAGCTCCAGCACCTCCGGCACCGGGTCGAGCTTGCGCACCGCACGACGGGTGACCCCGACGGCCCGCGGCAGGTTGGCGACGATGACCCGTGCCCCCTGCTCCTGGGCGATCTGAGCCACCTTGAAAGCGATGGAGGTGTGCATCGTCACGCCGGTGACGAGAATGGTGCGTCCTTCGAGAAGTCCCATGGTGATGTCCTTACGGTCGATGGGGAGGATGGATGTACGTGGTTTCAGTGGCCCATGCCGAGTCCGCCGTCAACGGGGATCACGGCACCGGAGATGTAGCCGGCGGAGTCGCTGACGAGGAAGCGGACGGCGGCGACGACGTCGTCAACCGTTCCCAGTCGCTTGGCCGGGATGCGCTCCAGATAGCTCTCGACGACTTTCTCAGGCAGTTCGTCAGTCATGTCGGTGGAGATGAAACCGGGAGCGACGAGGTTGCAGGTGATGCCACGGGCACCGAGCTCGCGGGTGAGGGACCGGGCGATACCGACCATGCCGGCCTTCGACGCAGCGTAGTTGACCTGGCCAGGCGAGCCGAGCAGGCCGACCACCGAGGAGGTCAGGACGATGCGTCCGAACCGGGCGCGGGTCATCGCTCTGGCAGCGCGACGAATGACACGGTAGGCACCAATGAGGTTGGTGTCGACGACGTCGGTGAAGTCCTCCTCCTTCATACGGGCGAGGAGCCCGTCCCGAGTGATGCCAGCGTTGGCGACGAGCACCTCGACCGGGCCGAGCTCCTGTTCCACCTGGCTGAATGCTGCGTCCACGGAGTCTGCGTCGGTGACATCGCAGGCAACCGGCAGCACCCCCTCAGGTGCGGTGGCCGAGCGACTTGTGGCAGCCACTCGGTATCCCTGTGCGTGCAGATCTGCGGCGATCGCGGCCCCGATACCGCGCGATCCACCTGTGACGAGGGCCACGCGGCCCGGGGTGTCTGGACTCATGGAATGAACCTATCGCACGTCACCACCGAGAACTGGAAAGGTTCGACCTGAGTGGCGTCGTGGACCTAGGCTGGAGAGCGTGAGGACGCTGCGGGCTCGGTGGGTGGCTCTGACCTTCCTGGTCACGGTGCTGAGCCTGGCCATGGTCCGGCTCATCTACTCCGACACCATCGGCAAGGTCAACCGGTCCTCCGCTACCATCGACGGAGAGGACAACGGCGCGACCCCCGAAGAGTCCGGGACAACCGAGACGAGGACGGTCACCACGTGATGCCGACCTTGTCCCTGGCCCTGCCGTGGTTGGTGTGTCCGACCTGCCAACGCCGCGGCCATGAAAGATCCCTGAACCTCGATGGGCATTCCCTGCGCTGCGGCGAAGGCCATTGTCTCGACATCGCCAGGCAAGGCCATGTGACGATGACGACCTCCCCTTCCGGGGCGAATGCTGACACCCCCGCGATGGTCGCGTCACGTCAGCGGGTACTCGATGCCGGTCTCTTCCGCGACCTCGACGGTCGTCTCACCGAGATCCTTGCCGATGGCGGGAACATCGTCGAGGTCGGGGCCGGAACGGGACATCACCTGGCACAGGTTCTCGAAGCTCACACACGTACCCTCGGTCTGGCCACTGATGTCTCGCCAGCCGCCATTCGCAAGGCGGCCAGGGCCCATCCTCGGATGGCAGCCGTCGTCGCCGACACCTGGGTCGGTCTACCGATCCGCACCGGGTGCATGGACGCTGTGCTGTGCGCGTTCGCGCCGCGCAACCGCGATGAATTCGCACGCATCCTGCGTCCCGACGGCCTCCTCGTCGTCGTCACTCCGCTACCCGAGCATCTGCATCAGCTACGCGAGGCGACCGGGATGATCGGTATCCAACCCCACAAGCATGACGAACTCGTGGCAGGTCTGGAATCACGGTTCGCGGTTGCCGGACACGAGGAGGTCCGCACCACCGTAGGCCTCGATGGGCCGACAGCCTCGGACGTCATCGCAATGGGACCCAGCGCCCACCACGTCCAGGACGTTCATGTGGATGCGGTGGAGGTCACCTCAGCGGTGGAGATCACCACCCTGGCCCCGCGCTGATCGCGGTCGACACGAACAACCTCTCAGAACTGGCGAGGCTCAGCGGCGTGCTCGGCCTCGTCAAGTCGACGACGGGCCTTGCGCAACTTGCGGTCGGCCTTCTCAGCCTTGGCACGGTGCTTGTTGAGGGTCGCCCTGGCCTTCTTGCGGCGGGACTTCCCGGCTCCCTTGCGACGCAGCTTCTTCAGCGCCTTCTCGGCCTTGCGTGCCTTGCGGTCGGCCTTCTCGGCCCGGGCCACGGCCGCCTCTACGGCCAGTCGGAGGGCCTTGAGGTCGGGCTGCTCGTCAACCTGATCCTTCGTCGACGCGGCGGGTTCGTCCTGCGACGTCGTCTGCTTCTGTTCGGAGGCTGGCAGCTCCTGTGCCGAGTCAGCGGGTGATTCCTGCTGCACGGTCTGGCGCGCGGCCTTGGTCTCAGGAGACGCCGGGTCAGCACCACCGCGTGGACGGAACTTCACCCCGGCTTCCCGCAGAAGCTTCTGCACCAGCCCGTACGATCGTCCGGACTCGCGTGCCAAGGACCGGATGGACGCACCTGCGTTGTAGCGACCCGCCAATTCCTCGGCCATCGCCTGCCTGGCCTCACCGACCAGTCTGGGCGCACGTGTGACCATCAGCTCTCCTTGACGACGTCCTGTGCGCCTTCATGTTACGGCATGTCACAGCCGCCAGAAGTGCAACATCAGGCCAGACTGATGAGCTCGGCGTAGTCAGCGCTCCACATGTCCTCGGTGCCGTCGGGCAGCACGAGTACCCGATCTGGGTCGAGGGCATGAACGGCTCCCTCATCGTGGGTGACCAGAACGATCGCTCCGCCGAAGTGACCGATGGCATCGAGAACCTGCTCCCGACTGGCTGGGTCGAGGTTGTTGGTCGGCTCATCGAGCAACAACACATTGGCCGAGGACACGACGAGGGTGGCCAGAGCAAGACGGGTCTTCTCACCACCGGAGAGCACCCCGGCCAGCTTGTACACGTCGTCACCGGTGAAGAGGAACGACCCCAAGACCTTGCGTATCTCGGTCTCGTTGAGATCAGCTGCTGCGCTGGCCATGTTCTCCAACACGGTGCGATCCATGTCCAGCAGGTCGTGCTCCTGGGCGAAGTACCCCAGTTTGAGGCCATGCCCGGCAATGACCTCACCGGTGTCGGGGGTCTCGTTGCCTGCCAGGATCCGCAGCAGTGTCGTCTTGCCAGCGCCATTGAGCCCCAGGACGACGACCTGGGATCCCCGGTCGATGGCCAGGTCCACTCCGGTGAAGACCTCCAGGGACCCGTAGGTCTTCGTGAGGTTGCGGGCCATGAGCGGCGTCTTGCCACAGGGGGCCGGATTTGGGAAGCGGATGGCAGCCACCTTGTCGACGGCCCTCTCCCCCTCGACCTCGGCGAGCAGTTTCTCGGCGCGTCGGGCCATCTGTTGGGCGGCAACGGCCTTCGTCGCCTTGGCATGAAGCTTGTCAGCCTGGGCCTGCAGGGCAGCAGCCTTGCGTTCGGCGTTGATCCTCTCCTTGTGACGACGCTTCTCGTCAGCAGCCCGCTGCTCGAGGTAGAGCTTCCAGCCCATGGAGTAGATGTCGAGGGTGGCGCGGTTGGCGTCCAGGTGGAAGACCTTGTTGACGGTTGCCTCCACCAGCCCGGTGTCGTGGGAGATCATGAGAACCCCACCTGAGTAGGACTGCAGGAAGCTGCGCAGCCAGACGATGGAGTCGGCGTCCAGGTGGTTGGTCGGCTCGTCGAGGAGAAGGGTGTCCGCCCCGGAGAAGAGGATGCGCGCCAGTTCGACCCGGCGGCGCTGACCGCCGGAGAGATTCTTGAGCGGCTGGGACAGCACGCGATCGTCTAGGCCCAGGTTCGACGCGATTCGGGCGGCCTCGGCAGAGGCTCCGTAACCGCCGGCAGCGACAAGACGGTCCTCGGCCTTGGAGTACTTGTCCATCGCGACGGCCCGCTCCTCGTCGGAGCCGTTGGCCATCTGGTCCTCAAGGGTGCGCATCCGCTCGATCATGTGGTCCAGACCACGAGCCGAGAGGATTCGTGCTCGGGCGATGGTCTCCATGTCAGGATCGCGGGGATCCTGAGGAAGATAGCCGAGTTCCCCAGCACGCCTCACCAAACCTGCCGCGGGAAGTCCCTCACCAGCGAGGATGCGTGTCAGGGTCGTCTTGCCGGCACCATTTCGACCCACCAAACCGATCTTGTCCCCAGCGGCGACCTGGAAACTCACCGGGTTGAGCAGGAGCCTGGCTCCGACCCGCACCTCCACATCCTTGACCTGCAGCACCGGCCCATCTTCCCCCGTCCTGACGCCTTGGACCAAATGGAGACCTCGGAGGAATCAGCGCCTCAAGGTCATGGGGACGTGATCGATGCCTGCCTCGTCGAAG
Organism: Cutibacterium nasicola; assembly: GCF_051303185.1. Lineage (GTDB taxonomy): Bacteria > Actinomycetota > Actinomycetes > Propionibacteriales > Propionibacteriaceae > Cutibacterium. Next base: position 172,943 of record NZ_JBPPGE010000005.1, read on the forward strand.
TGCGGCCCAGTGGCGACGAAACCGACATTGCCGTACCAATTCTCCAGGTGGGACTGGGCGTGCACAGTGACCTGTCTGCCGTCGGCTGGCGTGAGTTCAAAGGTGACAATGCCTTGTCCAGAGTCTTCCTGGAGGGAGCCGGGTTCAGTTCCGCGCGTGAAAGGAGACATCATCCCCACGTCTTGACAGAATGTCAGACATGAGTACCCCACGCCGAGCAGCACCAGAAGACGACGACCTTGAACAGGCCGCCCGTTCATGGCGCCGATACCTGATTCTCGTCATCTGCGGTGTTGTCGTCGCGGTGCTTGGATTGGGCATTTTCGGATATCTCGCGTGGTGGTCCCTCTGTGACCAGGCCGGCGGGGTGTGCCAGCGCGGTGAACCCGTCACCTACTGGTGTTCCGTGGTCGCCCTGGGCGTTCTGGGCCTCATCATTGGCGTCCTGACACAGATCTGGTTGGAGAAACGGTGGTGGCACCTGGTGGCCATCGTCGTTCCGGCAGTGCTGGTCGTCGCTGGCGTCATCTTCTGGTTCGCCGTCTGAGAAGGATTGCAAGGCCAGGACGACCCCGTTCAGCGGGTCGGTCCGGTCCGGGTGTGGTCACGCCGAGGCCCTGCACACCACGCCGAGGGGACTCATGGTCGAGGTCAACGGTCATGAGGAGGAACTGCCCGCCAACGTCATGTACGCAATCTGGGACGCCTACGAGGTGGCCAGCAGTGTCTGAATGTGGCCGGTGAGGGGCTGGGACCCTCGGGCCCTTTTCTTCCTAGCCGTGCCAGTTGTGTCTGACAGAGTGGACGGACAGCCGGAAGGGCCCGGGGATCAGGAAATCCTGACCATCCGGACTCTCGTGTCACTCCTGCCTGCGCAGGAACGTGACGACAGACTCAGACGTTGAAGCCGATCGCCTGGAGCTGCGCCCGACCATCGTCGGTGATGCGCTCCAGACCCCACGGCGGCAGCCACACCCAATTGATCGTAGCGGACTTGACGATCCCCTCGAGCACCGTCTGGGTGTCGTACTCCAGACGATCCGTCAGCGGGCAGGTGGGGCTGGTCAGCGTCATGTCGATGGTGACATTGCCCTCGTCGTCGATGTTGACCCCGTAGACAAGGCCAAGGTCAACGACGTTGACCATGAGCTCGGGGTCGATGACGTCCTTCATCGCCTCAATGACGTCGTCGACGCTCGGCATGGCCGTCAGCGTCACTTCCTGGTCGGGCACGGCGTTGTCGTCGCTCATCAGCCCTCCTCCTTCGTGTCATTCTTATCCGCGGTGTCGGCAGTGGCTCGGGGCTTCTCCGGGGAGTCCTCGATCGCCTTGAGCAGGCCGTCCTCCAGTGCCGACCAGCCGAGCATCGCGCACTTGACCCGGGCCATGAGCTTGGCGACTCCCTCGAAGGCAATGGCGTCCTCGTAGGTGTCCTCGTCGAGTTCGACGGTGCCTCGAGAGCGCATCATTTCTCGGAACCCGCGGTAGAGTTCCTGGGCCTCATCAACGGTCTTACCGATGACCAGGTCTGTCATGACCGAGGTCGACGCCTGCGAGATCGAGCAGCCGACAGCGTCGTATGACACATCACTGATGACGTCCCCATCGAGGTGCACGCGCAACAACAACTCGTCCCCACATGACGGGTTGACCTGGGTCACCTCGGCGTCGTAGTCCTCGCGCAGACCACTGTGGTGCTTCTCCCGGTAGTGATCCAGGATGATCTGCTGGTACATCTCTTCGACGTTCATGCCACGCCTCCGGCGAAGAAGTTTCGAGCGTACTCGACCGACTCGACGAGGCGATCCACCTCGTCCATGGTCGAATACAGGTATGCCGACGCACGAAGGGAGGACTGTACGCCCAGTCTCTCGTGTAGCGGCCTGGCGCAATGGTGCCCGCCTCGCACTGCGACGCCGTGACCATCCATGATGCTCATGGCATCATGCGGATGCACACCCGCGACGGTGAAGGACACCGTTCCGGTACGGGCTGTGGTGTCGGTTGGCCCGAGGATACGCACTCCCTTGACGGTCTGAAGCTCCTTGAGCATCCGAGCAGCCAGGTGATGCTCGTGCTCGGCAATAGCCTCCATTCCGATGCCGTCGAGGTAACCGGCAGCTGCTCCGAGGGCGGCAAGCTGCGCGATCGGAGGAGTGCCAGCCTCGAATCGGTGCGGAGGCTCGGCGTAGGTCGATCCCTCCATACGCACAACCTCGATCATCTCGCCACCACCGAGGAAGGGTGGCAGTTCAGCGAGCAGATCGTGGCGGCCCCACAGGATGCCAATACCCGTCGGGCCACACATCTTGTGGCCGGTGAAGGCCACCAGGTCGGCGCCCGAGGTCGTCACATTCACGGGCATCTGTGGCACGGCCTGGGATGCATCGACAACCATGACGGCACCGACGGCATGAGCCTGTTCGGCGATCCTTCCGATGGGGTTGATCGTCCCCAGCACGTTGGAGGCCAAGGTCAGGGAGACGACCTTGGTGTGCTCATTGATGAGCTCATCCGCCTCGGCCTTCTCAAGGTCGAGACGCCCGTCGTCGGTGATGTCGAACCACCGCAGGGTGGCTCCGGTGCGCTGACACACGAGCTGCCATGGCACCAGGTTGGAGTGATGCTCCATTACTGAGATGACGACCTCGTCGCCGGGCCCGAGACGCTCACCCAGGGTGTGAGCACACAGGTTGAGAGCCTCCGAGGCATTCGACAAGGCCACCACTTCCTCGGGACGAGACGCCCCGATGAACCGCGCGATGCGTTCGCGCCCGCCCTCGTATGCCTGGGTGGCCTCCAAACCGAGCTGGTGCATGGCCCGGGCAACGTTTGCGTTGTGACGGGCGTAGTGCTCACTCAGGGTGTCAATGACGACCTGCGGTTTCTGGGAGGTGTTGGCCGAGTCGAGGTACGTCAGCGGGTACTTCCCCACCTTGGTCGACAGGATGGGGAAGTCCTTCCTGATCTTCTCGACGTCATAGCTCATGATCAGGCGTTGGCCTTGGCGGCGGACAGGTACTTCTCGTAGCCCTCGGCCTCGAGCTCCTCGCCCAACTCCGGACCACCGGTGGCGGCCACCCGACCGTCGACGTAGACGTGAACCTGGGTGGGCTTCACGTAGCGCAGGATTCGGGTGTAGTGGGTGATCAACATGAGCCCGTGCTCCGGGTCGGTCATGTACCGGTTGACGGTGTTCGCGACGATCTTGAGGGCGTCAATGTCCAGGCCGGAATCGGTCTCGTCAAGGATGGCGAACTTCGGGCGGAGCAGCTCGAGCTGGGCCATCTCGGAACGCTTCTTCTCCCCACCGGAGAATCCCTCGTTGACAGAGCGCTCGGCGAAGTCGAGGTCGAGCTCCTGCCGGGTCAGGGCGTCGTTGACCTCCTTGACCCAAGTGCGCAGCTTCGGAGCCTGACCGTCGATGGCGGTACGGGCGGTACGCAGGAAGTTGGCGACGGAGACGCCGGGCACCTCGACCGGGTACTGCATCGACAGGAACAGACCTGCGCGGGCACGCTCGTCGACGGTCATGGCCAGCAGGTCCTCACCATCGAGGGTGACGGAACCGCCGGTGACGGTGTACTTGGGGTGACCGGCCAGGGTGTAGGCCAGGGTCGACTTGCCGGAACCATTGGGGCCCATGATGGCGTGGACCTCCCCGGAGTTGATGGTCAGGTCGACTCCCTTGAGGATCTGCTTGGGACCAGCCTCGGTCTCGACGTCGACATGAAGGTCATTGATCTGCAGGGTTGCCATGGTGGTTCAGGACTCCTTGGTGATGGGCTTGGCGACGTCGACGAGGACGTCGTCGCCGTCGATGGTCACGGGATAGACGGGAAGCGGCTCGGTAGCCGGAAGATTGCGCGGTGTGCCGGTGCGCAGGTCGAAGATCGACCCGTGCATGTAGCACTCGAGGCCACAGTCCTCGACGTCACCGTCAGCCATCGGCACGTGGGCGTGGGTGCAGATGGCTCCGACGGCGTGGACCTCACCCTCGGTGCGGACGAGGACGATTTCGGTGCCGTCGACCTCGAACTCCTGCGGGGAATTCTCCTTGAGGGCCGAGAGGCTGGTGACGGCCGGCATCACACCTCCTCCATCGTGGCGGCGGCGCCGAGGCTCTCGACGAGCTCGGCTTCGATGCGGTCGACGAGTTCCTCGGAGATCTCGGGCACGCCGATCTTGCGGACGATGTCGGTGAAGAAACCGTGCACCACGAGACGACGGGCCTCGGCCTCCTCGACACCACGTGACTGCAGGTAGAACAGCTGCTCGGCGTCGAAGCGTCCGGTGGAGGCGGAATGCCCCGCACCACGGATGTTGCCGGTCTGGATCTCCAGGTTCGGCACGGCGTCGGCACGGCAGCCCTCGGTGAGGACGAGGTTCTTGTTGGACTCGTAGGTCTCGATGTCCTCGGCCACCGGGCGGATGAGGACGTCACCGATCCACACCGAGTGAGCGTCCTCGCCCTGCAGGCAACCACGGAAGTCCACGTGGGACTCGGTGCTGGGGGCATTGTGGTCGACGAACAGGCGGTGCTCGATGTGCTGGCCGGCATCGGCGAAGTAGGTACCGAGCTGGGTCAGGTTGCCGCCGGGGCCGTTGTAGGAGGCCGTCTGGCAGATGCGCACGGCCTTGCCGCCGAAGCTGGCCTGGGCGGTACGGACGGTGGCGTCACGACCGATCTCGAAGGAGACCTGAGCACCATGGATGGCCGTGCCGTCCCACTCCTGGACGAAGAGGACGGTCACCTGGGCGCCGTCATCGACACGGAAGGTCCAGTTCTCGCCGAGATGGGCCACCCCACGGTGACGCACGATGACGGTGGCCTGAGCGTGGTTGCCGATCTCGACGACCACGTTGTGGTGGCAGGCGATCTCGTCGTTGTGACCGTTGATGGTGATCTCGACCGGAGCCTTGAGCTCGGCCTCGGACGGGATCACCAGACGACGATTGATGGCGTGCGGGTCGGTAGCGGCGAGGGCCGACAGACGATCCTGCGGGGTCTCGGCCAGGCCGTTCAGCTCGCTGGTGGCCAGGGTCGTCACGGTGATCCCGTCAGTCCCCTTGACGTCGACGTCGATGACGTCGGCTTCCTGGCTCGGCTCAAGGGCGAGCTCACAGAGGATCGGGGTGAAAGTCTTGATCGGGGTGAACCGCCAGACTTCCTCACGCCCGGTGGGCATGGGGTGATCGGCAACCTCCCACGACGGGGTGGGGTGCAGATGGGATTCGACGTCGTTCTCGATGGCGACGTTGTGGCCCTTCTCGGGCGCGGCGGCTGGTGCGCTCAACGCGGTGTCTCTCTTTCCAGGATGGGGTCGGGTTCGTCGGGGCAGGGTCGGATCAGCCGACCGCACCCTCCATCTGCAGCTCGATGAGCCGGTTGAGCTCCAGGGCGTACTCCATCGGGAGCTCCTTGGCGATCGGCTCGATGAATCCGCGCACGATCATGGCCATGGCCTCCTCCTCGGTCAGACCGCGCTGCATGAGGTAGAACAGTTGATCCTCGCTGACCTTGGAGACGGTGGCCTCGTGGGCCATGGACACCTCGTCAGTACGGATGTCGTTGTAGGGGTAGGTGTCCGAACGCGAGATGTCGTCCACCAGCAGGGCGTCACAGCGCACTGCCGAGGAGGAGTGGTGAGCGTCCTTGCCGACGGCGACGAGGCCGCGGTAGGCGGAGCGTCCGCCACCCTGGGAGATCGACTTGGAGACGATCGTCGAGGAGGTGTACGGGGCGTTGTGGACCATCTTGGCGCCGGTGTCCTGGTGCTGACCTTCAGCGGCGAAGGCAACCGAAAGAGCCTCGCCCTTGGCGTACGGACCCATGAGGTAGCAGGCCGGGTACTTCATGTTGGCCTTGGAGCCGATGTTGCCGTCGATCCACTCCATCGTGCCGCCCTCCTCGACGTAAGCACGTTGGGTGACGAGGTTGTACACGTTGTTCGACCAGTTCTGAATGGTCGTGTAGCGACAACGGGCGTTCTTCTTGACGATGATCTCGACGACGGCCGCGTGCAACGAGTCCGATTTGTAGATCGGAGCGGTGCAACCCTCGACGTAGTGCACGTAGGCACCCTCGTCGACGACGATCAGGGTCCGCTCGAACTGACCGAGGTTCTCGGTGTTCATGCGGAAGTATGCCTGCAGCGGGATGGTGCAGTGGACACCCTTGGGAACGTAGATGAAGGAGCCACCGGACCACACGGCGGAGTTCAGCGCGGAGAACTTGTTGTCACCGAGCGGGACTGCGCTGGCGAAGTGTTCGCGGAAGAGCTCGGGCTCTTCCTTGAGGGCGGTGTCGGTGTCGAGGAAGATGACTCCCTGCTTGCCGAGCTCCTCGTTGATCTTGTGGTAGACGACCTCGGACTCGTACTGGGCGGCCACACCGGCGACCAGACGATCCTTCTCGGCCTCCGGAATGCCCAGACGGTCATAGGTGTTCTTGATGTCGGTTGGCAGGTCCTCCCAGGACTGGGCCTGACGCTCCTGGGCGCGCACGAAGTACTTGATCTGGTCGAAGTCGATCGTGCTGATGTCGACACCCCATGTCGGCATCGGCTTGCGCTCGAAGAGCTTGAGAGCCTTGAGGCGCATGTCCAGCATCCACTGCGGTTCGTGCTTCATGGCCGAGATGCCACGCACCACCTCTTCGGACAGTCCGCGCTGGGAGGCCGCTGCGTAGGCATCGGAATCGTGCCAGCCGTATTTGTAGCCGCTGAGCGCAGCCAGGTGTTCGTCCTGGCTGGCGCCGGTGCCCGGGAGGCTCGCGGGGGTGTCAACCTGGGTCATGAAGGATCCTTTCGGATGGATGGACGCTTGGACGGCTCGGAGAAGGTCCGACGGGTGATCTCGACGTCGACGGGAACATGAGTGGTGCACACCCCGTCGCCGTGGGCAATCGTTGCCAACCGCTGGACGTGTGACCCGAGGAGTTCGGAGAACAACTGGGTCTCGACCTCGCACAACTGCGGGAAAACCTTGGCCACCTCAGCCACCGGGCAGTTGTGCTGGCAGATTTGCTGTCCAGCACCCGCCGGCCGGATGGTCGCCACGTACCCGTCCTCGGACAGGGCCTCGGCCAGCAACTGGGCCGGGACCTCATCGGGACGTTCCTCCCGAAGGCAGCGGTACCGCGACTCGATGTCGTCAACCCGTGCCTTGGCCACCGCGTCGAGGGCCGATGGCCCTGCAGCATCAGCAAGTTGGCGAAGGGCCGAGATCGCCAGGTCGTCATAGGCAGTGTAGTAATCGGCCCTGCCTTGATCAGTCAGGAAGAAGACACGGGAAGGACGACCTCGACCGCGCGCCCCGAAGACCTTCTTCTCACGGGAGTCGACGAGACCCTCCTGGACGAGGGAACTGAGATGACGACGTACCGCCGCTGCTGTCAGACCGAGACGATCGGCCAGCTCACTGGCCGTTGACGGGCCATTGTGAAGGATGGACGACATCACACGATCTCTCGTGGAGCTGTCCGCACTCCTCTGCTCGTGCTCGCCGACGACGTCGCGACCTGCAACGGGCACATCGGTGTCGGTCGAATTTTTCACAACCCCATTGTTACTTAAACCGACTCCAATGCAAATTAGGCAACCCTATGTCGATGCCGACCCGCCGGCGGGCACCCTGAGCAACAGAAGGCCGGGTCAGGCCTGGACCATGTGTGGCTCGTGTTCACTGATGCGAAGTCAGACCACCTGCGCAACACCAAGAGGATCACTTCTCGTCGGCATAGGTGCACTCGACCACTCGATGCTGGAAGACACGGCCATCGCCGAGGAAGAGGACCGTCACCTCGTTGGTGACCTCACAGTTGGATCCCTTGGAAAGCGGGACATCAGCCATGATCGGGGCTTTTCTCATCGAGTCGACGTCAGACTGGGTGAAGGACTCAAACTGCAGAACCTCGCCGTCATCCTCCCCACCAATCACACAGCCCCATGCCTTGTGTCCTTTGAGGGAATCCACATTCGACGTGGTGAGTTTCTCCGCCCGAGACATCACTCTGGTGTCCTGACATGCGGAGCGGACATCTGCAGACGAGGTCACCTTGATGCTCGGAGAAGGAGAGACCTCACCCCGAGAGTCGCCACATCCCGACAGGCCGACGAGACCAACCATCAGAACTGGCATCACAGCCAGCTTTCTCACCACGTCACCGACTTCTTCCACGCTCGAAGGGTCCTTGACGTAAACCCTCAAGCCAGAATAATCACGACAAAACTCGCCCCCACCCCATACGTCACGATACCGATCGAAAACGCTCGCCAATTCATCACTGGCGTCATTGACTTCCCTGAAACGAGAGCCATCAAAGGAATAATCCCCATCAGCAGACCGAGGACTCTCACAGATCGCACGGACCGGCCCCCCTCTTCCGGTGACGCTTGGGACACCCCTGCCTGAAGTACACCACAGCAGAGAATCCCCACAAGAACCAAAGCCAATCATGAATTCTCGTTCATAACCATCACCATTCTCACCGTTGAACGAGGTAACAGCACTAGCAGACACAGGTGTCATCGATGACCAAAGGGCGTCGTTACCCTTTTCCCGAAATTAAATGCCGCAACACCAGAACACCCACTCCGTCAAGCCTGCGACGACACTCACATAAAGTCCCCGCGTAGCAAGGGTCCGTACCCCACACATTTTTCCCCGCGAAGTGAGTGTCGGCCACGATGGGGTGTGAGCACCAAGAAGTATGCCCGGGCCTACCAGGCCGCTTCGGAGAAGGACAAGGGCCGGATCTTGGATCAGGTCGTGGAGGTGACCAGCTGGAACCGTGACCATGCCAGACAGCAGTTGAAGGCCCGTGCCGTCGACGGGCCGTTGTGCAGGATGGACGACCTCACGCGATCCCTCGTGTAGCTGTCATCACTGGCCTGCTGGTGCCCGCCGACGACATCGCGACCCGCGACTGTCAGGTGGCTCTCGGTCGTCAGCTCAAGTTCTCCCCGCACTCCACGATCCGATGCCACCACACCTGTCCATCGTCAGTCAGTATGTACACCTTGCCTGGCGCGACATGGCAGTCCGCGTCAGTGGGAACGGGTGTGTCGCCCAGGATTCCGGACTTGCGGATCTCACGCATATCGGCGTCACTGTAAGGGCCTTGAGGCACGACCCCCTCCGCTTGACCTGACGGTTTTACCCAGCACACCCAGGCCTTGTGTCCCTTGATGTGGGCAAGATTGGATGTAGTCAGCTCTTGAGCGCGGTCAAGCTGACCCCGGTCTCGGCACATAGCCAGTGCCGCTGATGATGTCGTCGCGACCGGTGATGAGGCCGGGTCGTCGGGCTTCGGGGTCGAGGTGCACGCCGTAGCCATCCCTACGATCACGACGATAGCACCCCACCATGCCGAGCTTCTCTTTACCATCCGACTGAGCTTTTCCATGCGCGAACTCCACTCAATTGCGTGGCGTAGTAGGTGCATCGTTTTTGTGTCCCCGGCTTCCACCACGAGTAACCTCTAACCAGGCCGGCATAGACCATCTTTCCGGATCCATTATTATAATACACTGGGCCGCCTGAATCTCCCCCTCTAGTACCATTACAACCATGGGAATTCCATCTACCCTCTTGCTTGGCAAGCTTTATTTGATGACCAGCCGTAACACCATCAAGCTTGATGCTACCAAAATTATCCTGCACGATATATCCGCAGATCTGCCCCGAAGTTCTACCTGAGCTGCACAGCTGACGGCCAATAGAGAGACCACCAAAATAGAGCCCAGCGCCAGGATGGCGTGATGACGAGGAATTCCCTGCGTTATACACGTTTGGCGAGTACGATTTTCCCGCAATCAACTTCCAGTCACCATAGACTTTCGCATTCCCCGGATATGCGGTAGTGTATTGATTTCCAACCGGCCTTTTCGCCGGGGTGTAGTGAGTACCACCAGGACAATGACCTGCCGTGAGCATCATATACTTACCCCCTAGACGAACACGGGGGCCAAGTGAACACATCAGTCCTTCTGCCTGAATATCGGCACCAGCAGAAAATGGCGGCGCATCATTCCCACGTGTCGCAGCATTCTTCCCTTCGATGCCAGTACGAATATAGACAATAGGAACTTCGACCGGACCATTGACCCTCCGAGCCATGCGAGGATCCGAGGACATGATCCGTACCGAGGCTTGCTTAGCCGATCGACTCGACGTCACCCCCGACGACTCAACGACCACCCGACCGTTTTCAGGATCCGAGTTGGCCGACATGACCGGAGATGGATCGCGATCAAGCGCAGCCTGCTCCGCGGCCTCAAATTCAAGGGACGAGAACCGGGATTTATAGACATGGATTCCCACCTTGGGATAATGAGCCGATACATCTCCGATAACCCTCTTGGACGCATCATCCTGATAGGCGATGTAGACTGCAAGACCGCTGTAATCGCGACAGAAATGCACCCCAGCCCAACTGTCACGATGCTCAGAGAAATAGTTCGACAGTTCTTCACTGGCCGCCAATGCGTCACGGCCAGGAGAGCCGATAAACTCATAGGATCCCGGTTCAGTCTGGGCGCTTTCGCAGGCAGGCTTCGATTCCTTGAGAGGAGGTTCAGCTGATGCACTCGGCCCTGTCCCGGCTATCGCGCCCACAACGAGAGCAGATGCCAGACACACTCCCATGGTTTTTCGCAGTTTCACGATACTTCTCCCATCAGTCGCTGATATCCAGTCACCGATGACCGAACGATGTGGTGTGAACTCACACCGAGACCCAAGTAGATGCCATCCACCACAAACATAAGCATCACCACAAACCCACGACAAGACCCGCACGGGTCGCCGAACCCGCATATTGCCTCGGGGCCGGATGTGTTCTGCTTGGTGACGTAGTGGCAGTGGATGACGAAGCCCCGACTGGAGCCCATCGTGGCGACGAAGCGCCACGATGCAGACCAAGACCGCAACACTTTCATCAGGCGCGGTCCTCGTCGTCAGAACCCATTAGAACGCCGCCCGGGACTCGTAGCTGCTAGATAGTGATAAATCTCACCTCGCTTGGACTAGACAACCGTGTAACACTTTGCAACACTGACACCACGCTGCAAACGACCGACAACGATACGTCGGCCTGATGCACAACTACGTGCTCGACGATGAGCGTCGAGCTGCCTCGAAAGGTGTACCCACATGCCTGACATCACGCGTCGCTCAATGCTTTTTGGAGGTCTCGGTGTTGCTGCCGTCGGCGTCCTGTCCGCATGCGGCGGCAATGACTCCCCCTCGTCATCCACCTCGTCAGCATCCGGTGCTGCGTCCTCGGCCGCCGGAGCTGCCGGCTCAATCCTGGTGTGGACTGACTCCAACCGTGAACCCGTCCTTCGGAAGGTCGCCGAGCAGTTCAAGTCCGACACCGGGGTCACCGTCAAGCTGGCCGTCAAGGACTTCGCCAAGATCCCCGACGACTTCATCACCCAGGTCCCGACCGGTAAGGGCCCTGACGCCGCCATCGCTGCCCACGACGGCACCGGTCGCATGGTCGAGAACGGTGTCGTCGCCCCACTGGAGCTCGACGACACCTCCGCCTACCAGGGCGTCGCCATCCAGGCCTTCACCGTCAACGGCAAGATCTACGGCGTTCCTTATGCCACCGAGAACATTGCTCTGGTTCGCAACACCAAGCTCGTCACCGACGCCCCGAAGACCTTCGACGAGATGATCGAGATGGGCAGGAGGTCCGGCGCGAAGTACCCCTTCCTCGTGGGGCTTGACCCCAAGGAGTCCGATCCGTACCACCTGTACCCATTCCAGGCCTCCTTCGGCGCCCCGGTTTTCGAGTTCAAGGACAATGGCTTCGACGCCGCCAAGGTCGCCATGGGCGGTTCCAATGGCGAGAAGTTCGCCGCATGGCTGGCCGAGCAGGGGAAGGCCAAGAACCTCAACCTCAACATCTCCCAGGACATCTCCAAGGATCTGTTCGGCAAGGGCGAGGCTGCCTTCATCCTCACCGGACCGTGGAACCTCGACGGCTTCAAGAAGGCTGGCATCAGCTACGAGATCAGCGAAATCCCTTCTGCCGGTGGCCAGCCCGCCACCCCGTTCGTCGGCGTCCAGGGATTCTGGATGAGCGCCAAGACCAAGAACGCCGTCGCCACCCAGAAGTTCCTCGTCGAGTACGTCGGCAACCCGGACGTTCAGGCCGAGCTGTTCAAGGTCGGCAATCGTCCACCGGCCAACAAGCAGGCCTTCGAGAAGGCCAAGGCGGACAAGGACGTCGCTGCATTCGGCGCCGTCGGCCAGAAGGCCGTCCCGATGCCGAACATCCCCGCCATGGGATCGGTGTGGGCTGACTGGGGCGTCGCCGAGGCTCAGATCATCAGCGGCAAGGTCTCCAACCCCAAGGCCACCTGGGACAAGGCCGTGACGTCCATCAACGACAAGATCAAGAAGGGCTGATCTCAGCCTCCAGGTGGGGGCGCACGACGTCGCGCGCCCCCACCTCCCGCAACGCCAGTGCCGGCGTTTCCTCACATGCCCCGCTGAACCGGAGAACCCCACATCATGTCGTCATCATCAACCGTCGACCACGAGTCACGGGAAAAGCGTGTCGCCGCAGCCAGCGGCAAGTACTCCGGGTCACTGTGGGCCTGGATCCTCAAGATCGCACTTCTCGGCGTCCTCGACGCGATCGCCGTCTACGGCGTCATGACTGCCATCGCCCATGGATCCACTGCAATGGCCATCGGCATCGGCGTCATCGCCGTCATCATCACCCTCATCTACCTGCCACCCAACCGGATGCTGCCGGCCAAGTACCTGGCTCCCGGCATCGTCTTCATGCTCGTCTTCTCGGTGGGCGTGATGGCCTACACGATCTACGTGGGCTTCACAAATTACGGCGATGGGCACAACGGCAGTCATGACGACGCCGTCGCAGCCATCCAACGAGACAACCAGCAACGTGTCCCCAACGCTCCGGTCTATGACTCGAGCGTCGCCGAGAAGGATGGCAAGCTGGCCCTGATCATCATCGATCCCAGTACCAAGAAGGTACGAGCTGGCACGTCCGATCAGCCCCTGGAACCCGTCGATGGGGCACAGCTCAACTCTCTGGGAAGGATCAAAGATCTTCCGGGCTACCGCGTTCTCCCGTTCTCTGAGGTGTCCCAACGCAGCGATGAGATCTCTCAGTTGCAGGTTCCCGTCTCCAAGGGCGCATCAGCCGGATTCATCCGCACCACGACTGGCTCACAGGCCTTCGAATTCACCTCGACGATGACCTACGACGAGAAGACCGCGACGATGACTGACACGAACGGCACCGTCTACAAGGACAACGGTCACGGCAACTTCGTCTCAGCCTCCGGCAAGGCATTGGAGCCCGGTTGGAAGGTCACCGTCGGGTTCGAGAACTTCAAGAAGGCTCTCACCGACCATGATGTCCGCGGACCGTTCCTGAGGGTGACCGCGTGGACCTTCGCCTTTGCCGTGCTATCGGTGTTGACGACCTTCGCCCTCGGTCTGGCCCTGGCCCTGTTGTTCAACGACACCTCCATGAAGGGACAGAAGTTCTACCGCATCCTCATGCTCCTGCCCTATGCCTTCCCAGGGTTCCTGTCAGCCCTGGTGTGGTCGGGGATGTTCAACCAGGAGTTCGGCTTCATCAACCAGGTGTTGCTGGGTGGAGCATCCATTCCCTGGTTGACAGATCCCTGGATCGCCAAGGCAGCGGTCCTCATCGTCAACCTGTGGCTGGGTTTCCCCTACATGTTCATCGTCTCGACGGGCGCTCTGCAGTCCATCCCGGGAGACATCCTGGAAGCCTCTCGGATCGACGGCGCGAGCGCCTGGCGCACCTTCACGAAGATCAAGCTGCCACTGCTCATGGTGCCGCTGGCACCGCTGCTCATCAGTTCCTTCGCCTTCAACTTCAACAACTTCGTCCTCATCTACATGCTGACCCTCGGTGGCCCCCGATTCACCGACACCAGCCTCGATGTCGGCGCCACCGACATCCTCATCTCGATGGTGTACAAGGTCGCCTTCTCCGGTGCCAGTCGTGACTACGGCCTGGCCAGCGCCTTCTCCGTCATCATCTTCATCATCGTCGGCGTGATCTCCTGGCTCGGATTCCGCCAGACCAAGGACCTTGAGGAGGTCAACTGATGAGCACCGCAACAGTGTCCTCTGCCATCAAGGACGCCAACTGCCGCACGCCGTTCTCCAAGCGACTCAAGTCGCAGTGGTGGCGTCATCTGCTCGGCATCATCGCTGTTGTCTTCGCGGCCTTCCCACTGGTCTACGTGCTCTCGGCGTCCCTGTCGCCAGGCGGCACCCTGACCGGCTCCAACCAGCTGTTCTCGAAGATCGACTTCTCGAACTATTCCAAACTCATGAGCGACCCTGTGCGTCCGTACGGTCGGTGGTACCTCAACACCGTCATTATCGCCGCGGTCACCGCGATCTTCACCGTCTTCCTGGGAGCTCTGGCTGCCTACAGCTTCTCCCGGATGCGCTTCAAGGCGCGTCGCGGTGGTCTGTTGGCTCTCATGCTGGTGCAGATGTTCCCCCAGCTTCTGACGGTGGTGGCCATCTTCCTGCTACTGACATGGCTCGGTGACGTCTACCCGGTGCTGGGCATCGGGTCCCGGCTGGCGCTCATCATGGTGTACCTGGGCGGAGCCCTGGGAGCGAACACCTACCTCATGTACGGCTTCTTCAACACCGTGCCGCAGTCCCTCGACGAGGCTGCCCGGATGGACGGTGCAGGCCATGCCCGCATCTTCTTCACCCTCATCCTGCCGCTGGTGGCCCCGATTCTGGCGGTCGTCGGTCTGCTGAGCTTCATCGGCTCCTTCACCGAATACGTGGTGGCCTCGGTCATTCTTGGTGCCGACCCACATACCTCGACCCTGGCCATCGGTTTGTACCAGTACGTCTCCACTGAGACCAGCTCCAACTGGGGAGTCTTCGCGGCCGGCGCCGTGCTCGCCGCCCTTCCCCCAATGGTGCTGTTCCTCTGGCTGCAGAAGTACATCGTCTCCGGGCTGACCGGTGGGGCGGTGAAGTGACGTGACACACTGCCGGGAGGAGAAGAGATGAGCGGACCAACCCTTGCCGAGATCGCCGACCAGGCAGGTGTCAGCCAGGCCACCGTCTCCCGGGTCCTCAATGACAAGCCCGGGGTCTCAGACTCCACCCGGCAGTGTGTGCTCACCGCCCTCGACGTCCTGGGGTATCAGCGCCCCACCCACCTCAAGCCCGTCACGACGGGGCTCGTCGGACTCATCGTTCCCGAGCTCACCAATCCCGCCTTCGCAAGCTACGCCCAAGCTATTGAGACCCTGCTTTCGCGGAAGGGGTACGCCACCGCCGTATGTACCCAGGCCCCCGGCGGCATGCGCGAGGACGACTACATCCGGGTGCTGCGATCACGTCAGGTCTCGGGAATCATCGTCATGTCAGGGTCGCATGCCGACACCACTGCGGACATGTCCACTTACCACCACCTCGTTGACGTCGGGTTACCGTTGGTGCTTGTCAACGGGTATTCGCCCACCATTGCGACGCCGCAGATCAGTGACGACGACGTGTCCGCCATGGATCAGGCTATCGCCCATCTCGTCAGCCTTGGGCACGAGCACATCGGCCTCGCGGTGGGTCCTCGCAGATACGTCCCGGCACAGCGCAAGGAACAAGGTGTACGCGCGGCCATGGATCGTCGACTCGGCGGGCATGGCAGGGTCGCCGTCAGCAACACCGTGTTCTCCGTCGACGGCGGAGCTCATGCGGCTGTCGACCTCCTCGGTCAGGGGGTCAGCGCCATCATCTGTGGCTCCGACCTCATGGCTTTGGGAGCAATCCGGGCCGTCCGCGCACAGGGCCTGTCGGTCCCCCGTGACGTCTCCGTCATCGGTAGCGATGACTCAGCCCTGATGCGGTACACCGATCCCCCGCTCACGAGTCTGCATCAGGACGTCGGGCTCATCTCGACGATGGCGGTGCAATCTCTCATCGGTCTGGTGCGCGGTGACGCGGTTTTCCTCAGAGAGAGACTGGTGCGCCCGGAACTGGTCATACGCGCTACGACGGGGCCCGCCCGAGGCGCATGAGCATCCTGAAAACCCTGAAGTAACGGCGCGAGAGTGAGTCTCACACGATACGGGGCCCAGCTCCGTTGACGCGGAGCCGGGCCACAACCACAGCGAACGGCCAGATCACTTCTCGTCGTGATACGAACACTCGACCAACCGATGCTGGAAAATACGGCCATCCTCAAGGAATAATAGATACACGGCACCGTGAGGGACGTCACAGCTGGATCCCGTCGGGACGGGGACGTCAGCCATAATGGGGTCTTTCTTCATTGAGTCGACGTCAGCCTGAGTGATGGTCTCAAACTGCATAACCTCGCCGTCATCATCTCCACCAACTGCACAGCCCCACGCCTTGTGCCCCTTGAGGGAATCAACATTCGAGGTGGTGAGCTTCTCTGCCCGAGAGGTCATAGAAGAGTCTCGACATGCAGAGCGAGCCGCTGCCGACGAGGTCACCTTGACCTCCGGAGAAGGCGAGGTCTCGCCCTGCTGACCGCCACACCCTGATAAGCCGACGACCCCAACCGCCAAGGCTGACATCAAGGCTACTCTTCTCACCACTTCACCGACCCCTTCCACGCACGAACACCGCTCAGTTGGGTTACATAATAAGTGCAACGATACTGCGTTCCGCGCTTAGCCCTCGAGTGGCCCGTGACGATTCCAGTATAAATCATCTTCCCAGACCCATTGTTGTAATATGCCGGACCCCCAGAATCTCCTCCTCGGAAACCGTTACAGCCATGCGTATTGATCCGACCTTCTTTTTTCGCGAGTTTCGTAATATGCCCAGTCGATACGTTACCAATTTTTACCCTCGCGAAAGTTGACTGAACTACAAACCCGCAAATCTGGCCTGTCGTCCTCCCAGAAGTACATAACTGGTGGCCACCCGACAAAGCACCGAAGTTCGCCCCAGCCCCGTGGTGTCGAGATGAGGACGATGATCCAGAATCATAGACGTCGGCAGAATACGATTTCCCCGATAACATCTTCCAATCACCATATATACTGGCATTTCCTGGGTAGGACGTGGTATACTTATTGCCCACACTTTTCCCCTGTGGGGTATAGTGAGTTCCACCGAGACAGTGCCCTGCAGTGAGCATCACATAGCGGCCATTATAATAAACCCTGGGCCCCAACGAACACATGAAGCCCTAAGCCCTGATATCTGCCCCAGATATAAAAGGAGATGCGTCATTTCCACGAGTGGACGCATCTCCACTCTCGATATTGTTTCCAATATATACCACAGGGACGACGGCATGTGAGCCTACCGCTCGATCAGATGGAATACGCGCCTGTTTCAAATCACCCGTCGGCGCGCCCGTCTCGACGAGAACCCTTCCCCTTTCAGGATCAGGCTCAGTAGACAGGGTCGGCGACAAATCCTTCCGCATAACCTCATCTTGAGCTGATTCCAGATCTAACGACGAGAACGGAACCTCAACGAAATAAATAGGAATAGTAGGGTGCTTTTGTTTAACCGGATCAGCCAATGAAATACTCGAAGAATTCTTGACGTAGACCCTCAAACCAGAATAGTCACGACAAAACTCAACCCCACCTCACACATCGCGATGCTGACTAAAAATACTCGCCAATTCCTCATCAGCGTGATTGGCTTCCTTGGAGGATGAACCATCCCAGGAAGCATCCCCATCCGCAGACCGAGGACTCTCACATATGGCACGAGGCGATTCTCCCCGCTCCGGTAATGCTTGGGATACCTCTGCCTGAAGTGCCCCACAGCAGAGAACTCCACCTAGAGCCAAGGCCAACAACGAATTCTTTTCACGTCCATCACCTTCCCACCGCTCACAATGTCATGTATACAGTGTCATGTATACAGTTGGCGTAACCGTGTGCGACGTGGGGTAGCCTCACTGCCTCCCCCACGTCGCACACGCAAGTTTACCCACCCGGGCGCACAACCCGACGAGACTCACATCACCAGATTCCTTCCACTGCCACACTCGCCGGCCTCTCTTGCTATTGCTCACGTCTTTACAGGAACTACACGTACTTGCAAGAGGACGGCAACGGCACTCCCCCTCGCGAGTTCCCCCTCGACGACGAGGTCAAGTGGATGCACGAAAACCCGATCCTTGCCTTCATGGAGATTCCGAATAACTGCGACCCGGATGACGGCACCGTCCAGCTGCTGACCAACCACCGTCGGACCTGCCAACATCGCATCGTGACCTGCACGTTCAACGACAGGTTCTGAGCACCCATTCCGGGACATGCCGAGACGCGCTGAACCCATGAGCGATACCGGCCCGACACGGTGACATTCTGCACATCTCGACGCCAACTGCTGACAATACGACCACCACGTCATACGGTTGGAAGCAAGGCCTGCACTCACGCAGGTGCACGAGAATTCTCAGGGAAGAGACAGGATCGTGAACACGATTGACAAGGGGGTCTCCCCCATGAAGCGCCTACTAGGCTGCACACTGCCCGTACTTCTCACCACCCTCGCCCTGGCCGGATGTGGCTCAAGCGGCGGGGAACCGAGGGGGGGAGGAGGAGGCGGCGGTGAGGCCAATCTGAAACTGCCTCCCCTCAATGAGCAGGTCGGAAACATCTCCGGAACCACGCTGCTGTGGATCGGACTGGTGATCTGCCTGTTCGGCCTGGTGTTCGGTCTGGTGACGTACTCCAAGCTGCAGAAGCTGCCCGTTCACGAGGCGATGCACGAGGTTTCCGAGCTGATCTACGAAACCTGCAAGACCTACCTCAAACAGCAGGCCAAGTTCCTCATGCTGCTGTGGGCCTTCATCGCTGTGGTGATCGTCGTGTACTTCCTGTTCCTGGAACACATGGGCGCCAAGGTGCTCATCATCCTGCTATTCAGCCTTGTCGGTATGGCGGGATCGTTCGGCGTCGCCTGGTACGGCATCCGCGTCAACACCTTCGCAAATTCTCGTACCGCCCATGCGTCGCTCCGCGGGTCTCCATGGGAAACCTTCGACATCCCCATGCGTTCCGGCATGAGCATCGGAATGGTTCTCATCAGCGTCGAGTTGACCCTCATGCTGTTCATCATGCTGGTACTGCCCGGCGACCTCGCTGGCCCATGTTTCATCGGGTTCGCCATTGGTGAGTCCCTTGGCGCAGCCTGCCTGCGTATTGCCGGCGGCATCTTTACCAAGATTGCTGACGTCGGCGCCGACCTCATGAAGATCGCCTTCCACATCAAGGAGGATGACGCCCGTAACCCGGGCGTCATCGCTGACTGCACCGGTGACAACGCGGGTGACTCGGTTGGCCCCTCCGCTGACGGCTTCGAGACCTACGGCGTCACCGGCGTCGCCCTCATCACCTTCGTGCTGGGAGCTGTTCCGGACCAGACCGAGCAGGTTCAGCTGCTGGTGTGGATCTTCGTGGTCCGTGTCGTCATGCTGATTGCCTCCTTCGTCTCATACCTCATCAACAACGCTGTCACCAAGGCCCGCTACGGCAAGGTCACCGAGATGGATTTCGAGAAGCCGTTGAGCTCGTTGGTCTGGATCACCTCGGTGATGTCGATCCTGTTGACCGTCCTGACCACCTGGTGGATGCTCGGCTCGATGGGCGACGGGACGATGTGGTGGAAGCTGTCCATCATCATCTCCTGCGGCACCCTGGCCGGTGCCCTCATCCCGGAGCTCGTCAAGGCCTTCACCTCGACGAATTCCCGTCACGTCCGTGAAGTCGTCACCAGTGCCCGCGAGGGCGGCGCCTCCCTGGACATCCTGTCTGGTCTGGTTGCCGGTAACTTCTCCGGATTCTGGCTGGGAATCGTCATCGTCGCCCTCATGGGTGCCTCCTTCCTCGTCTCCGGCACCGGTTCCGGCCTGGGCGACATGGGAGCGATGAGTGAGGTCAAGTGGGCCGTCTTCGCCTTCGGCCTCGTCGCCTTCGGTTTCCTCGGTATGGGAGCGGTGACGATCGCTGTCGACTCCTACGGTCCGGTCACCGACAACGCCCAAAGCGTCTATGAGTTGTCGACAATCGAGGACATCCCACACGTCTCTGACGAGATCGAGAAGCATTATGGATTCGCCCCCCGGTGGGACGTCGCCAAGCACATCTTGGAAGCTCAGGACGGTGCCGGTAACACCTTCAAGGCCACTGCCAAGCCTGTGCTCATCGGCACTGCTGTCGTCGGTGCAACCACCATGATCTTCTCGATCGTCATGATGCTCACCGAAGGTCTGTCAAACGCCGCTGAGGTCAACAAGCTCGGCCTCACCCACGCCCCGTTCCTGCTCGGTCTCATCGCTGGCGGTGCCATCATCTACTGGTTCTCCGGAGCCTCGATGCAGGCCGTCACGACCGGCGCCTACCGTGCCGTCGAGTTCATCAAGAACAACATGCAACTTGACGAGAACGCGACCAAGGCCTCCGCCGAGGATTCCAAGAAGGTCGTTCAGATCTGCACCGAATACGCTCAGAAAGGCATGCTCAACATTTTCCTGGGTGTGTTCTTCGCGGCTCTCGGGTTCGCTTTCGTCGATCCTTACTTCTTCATCGGGTACCTCATCTCGATCGCGGTCTTCGGCCTCTACCAAGCCATCTTCATGGCCAACGCTGGTGGAGCCTGGGACAACGCGAAGAAGATCGTTGAGGTCGACCTTGATGCCAAGGGCACCGAGCTGCACGACGCCTCCGTGGTGGGCGACACCGTCGGCGACCCGTTCAAGGACACCTCGTCAGTGGCCCTCAACCCGGTCATCAAGTTCACGACCCTCTTCGGACTGCTAGCCGTCGAATTGGCAGTGTCGATCGGCGCAGGTCCGCTCACCCACATCCTCGCTGCGGTGTTCTTCCTCATCGCCTGCTTCTTCGTCTACCGCTCCTTCTATGGCATGCGAATTGACTCGACGAAGGATCCCGGGCTCGACATCGTTGCCAGGGAGGCTGGTAGCGGGCTGTGAGTGGCGTAAGGGTTCTACACTGACCGTCGTGCCAGGAATCCCCTTGCCCCCGAGTGGTGACCCTCACGCTCCGACGGAAGCTCTGCTTCTTGAGGACGTGAGGGCCCCTTTTGGCCGTGTCACTGCTCTTGATGGGTTACGTCTGACCGCCGCCACCGGACTCATGTCTCACGATGCCAGGGCCTGCAGGGGCATCCGAGCCGACGAGCTACTGCACTACGTGGCTGGTTCCCTCATGGCCGAGGTCACCCTCGGGCTGGCCAATCTGGCCTACATCGTCAGTCTGGTTGCCGGTGCCGTCCTGCGGCCACTGGCAAGCCTGCTGATCTGGGCAATTCTGCTCAGAATGCTGGCACGAAAGTGGATCTCATGACCTCCCGAGATCGCCGTTTGCACGGTTGGTGCATCGCTGCCCTGGTCACCAACATGGGCATCATCGTCACCGGTGCAGTGGTGCGCCTGACCGGTTCAGGACTGGGATGCGATACCTGGCCCCGTTGCACCGCCGGGAAGTACACCCCACATGAGGCGATGGGGATTCACCCCTACGTCGAGGTCGGCAACAGGCTGCTCACCTTCATCCTCGTCGCGGTGGCGATCAGCCTGCTCGTCCGCTGCTACCGAGTCCGTGTCACGTCCCAGCTCACGGCCTTGGCATGGATCAACCTGGTGTCCATCACTGTGCAGGTTGTCATTGGCGCGATCTCGGTACACCTCGCGCTCAACCCGTTCATCGTGGCCTTGCGCCTGATGGTGTCGGTGGCGATCATCCTCGTTGACGTCAAGATGATCTGGTTGAGTGGACCTCATTCGAGCGAGGCCGTCGATGGACTGGCGATGGGGTTGGTGCGATCCACCGTCGCGATGATGTGTGTCGTGATGTGGCTGGGAACAGTGGTGACCGGATCTGGCCCCCACGCCGGAGACTCCGACTCAGTACGAACCGGGTTCAACATTGAGACTGTGGCACGACTGCATGGCATATCAGTGTGGATCACTGTAGCCCTGACCACCGCCTGCCTGGCCATCGCCACCACCCGCCACCTTGCCATGATGCGTCGCTGGAGCATTGGCTTGATGGCTGTCGAGATCTACCAGGCCATCATTGGATACTCCCAGTACCTCACCCACCTCAACCCGTGGCTGGTCATCTGGCACACGGTGGGCGTCGCGCTGTCGGCAGCAGCAGTTGGAGCCCTGTGGTGCAGCGTGCGTCCGACCCCTTCCCCAGTATTCAGGCCGTCCTGACGAGATCCCCCATGACGATGACGGGCGGGCCAGAGAATCATTCCCCAACTCACCCGTCATGTCGTCTGTACGGCGACGTGTCTGTGCTCACCGAATGACCACGCGTGCTCTCTGCACGCGGCCACCACTGCGCGCCTCGTCGGCCTGGACGACAACAGTCATGTATCCCTCTTCGTCAGACATCTTGAGCTGATGAGTGTGCCAGCCGCCATCGCAAGACCGGGATGGTGGCGCCCGTCTGACGGGCATTCATGAACAGCAGGACGCGAGCGTTCTGGGACCCCGCGTGGACATTCGGGAAAGCACGAATGATCTGGCCATTGTTGATGGGATCCACGAGGTCATTGGCCAGGAATACCATGCCACGTCCGGCCACCGTCTGGGGATAGGCCACCGTGCAGCCTCCGGAAACGAGCGGCGTCACGCGGACCGGTGTTGGCACGGCACACCAACTGGGTGTCCTCCTCGTCGAGCGCGGCAACGGGACATATCCGTCCGCCTGTCGCTGAGCACGCTCACGGACCGGGCAGCTTGACCGACTACCGTTGGGCTGGTGGAACCTCAGTTCCGCATCATGACTACCGGTTTCGGAAGGACGGGTGAGGTGGCAGGTCGAGACGCTTCAGGAAGCACCATCAGGGCGACCAGTGGGTGGCGCGGCGATCGCGTCAATCCATTACGAGATCCAGCCGACCGTCGACTGCCCCGTGTGGCGGGCCCGTGCGTCCTGGTGATGTTTGGCGTCACCGGCGACCTCTCGCGCAAGAAACTCATGCCGGCCGTGTACGACCTGGCCAACCGCGGCCTGCTGCCGCCAGGGTTCGGACTGGTGGGATTCGCCCGGCGCGACTGGGAGGACGAGGACTTCGCCAAGGTCGTTCATGACGCAGTGGCCGAGCACGCCCGTACCCCCTTCCGCGAGGAGGTCTGGGAACAGCTGCTTGAAGGGATTCGGTTCGTCCGCGGCGAATTCGACGACAACGAGGCCTTCGAACGGCTGGCTGACACGATTCGCGAGCTTGACGAGGAACGCGGAACGGGCGGCAACCATGCCTTCTACCTGTCGATCCCGCCGCACTCCTTCGAATCCGTGGTGAGCCAGCTCAAACGCCACGGCTTGACCGACCACGACTCCTCCCACTGGAGCAGGGTCGTCATCGAGAAGCCCTTCGGCCATGACCTGGAAAGCGCGCGAGACCTCGACGAGATCGTCGGGAGCGCGTTCAGCCCGGAGTCGGTCTTCCGTATCGACCACTACCTGGGCAAGGAAACCGTCCAGAACATCATGGCGTTCCGGTTCGCCAACCAGATTTTCGAGCCCATTTGGAACAATCACTACGTCTCCCATGTCCAGATCACCATGGCCGAAGACATCGGCATTGCGGGGCGAGCGGGGTACTACGACGGCATCGGAGCTGCCCGTGACGTCATCCAGAACCACCTGTTGCAGCTCATGGCCCTGACTGCCATGGAGGAACCGACGAGCTTCGACGCCGACCAGCTGCGCGCTGAGAAGACCAAGGTCCTGGCCGCCATCCAGCCCCCTGACGACATGGCGACCCAGACCTGCCGGGGGCAGTACGTTGCCGGTCGTCAAGGAGGGGAACGGGTGCGCGGCTACCTCGAGGAGGACGGCGTCGATCCGCACTCCCGCACCGAGACCTACGCAGCCGTCCGGTTGACCATCGACAACCGTCGGTGGGCAGGGGTGCCGTTCTACCTGCGCACCGCCAAGCGGGTGCCGCGACGGGTCACCGAGGTGGCCCTCAACCTGCAACGAGCCCCACACCTACCGTTCTCCGACACCGCGGCCCTTGGCACCAACGCCGTCGTGCTGCGTATTCAGCCCGATGAAGGAGTCACCCTGCGCTTCGGTGCCAAGGTGCCGGGCACCCAGATGGAGATCCGAGACGTCACGATGGACTTCGCCTACGGATCTTCCTTCACCGAAGCCAGTCCGGAGGCGTACGAGCGGCTCATCCTCGACGTCCTGCTCGGCGACCCGCCGCTGTTCCCCCGGCACGAGGAGGTCGAGTTGGCGTGGAAGATCCTCGACCCGATGCTCGACTTCTGGGCAGGATCCGACACTGCCCCGTACGACTATCCAGCCGGCTCCTGGGGTCCGTCCGAGGCTGACGAAATGATCGCCCGGGACGGCTTCGTCTGGCGTAGGCCCTGAGGAGAAGACATGATCGTCACACTCACCGACACCACCGCGTCAAAGATCGGCGCCGCCATCGTGGAGGCCCGTCGCACCGTCGGGTCCGGATCAGGATTGGTGCACACCCTCATCTGTGTCTGCGACTCCTCCCACTTCGACGCCGCGTTCGAGGCCGCCCGAGACGCTGCTCGTCAGCACCCGTCACGGCTCCTCATGGTCGTCATGACTCGCTCCCGCAAGGACAAGCTCGACGCCGAGGTGCACGCTGGGGAGGGAACTCCCGGTGAGGTCATCGTGCTGCGGCTCTCCGGAGCCATGGCCCGGCGACCGGCCTCGGTCATCCTTCCGCTGCTGCCCGACTCCCCCGTCATCGCCTGGTGGCCGTTCTCGGGCCCCGATGACCTCGCAGCCGATCCCATCGGCGCCCTGGCCGACCGTCGCATCACCGATTCGGCCACCGACAAGGACCCTTGCAAGGCACTCACACGTCGCGCCGCGCACCTGTCAGAAGGTGATTGCGACCTCTGCTGGGCCCGCACAACCGGATGGCGGGCGCTGGCCGCCGCAGCCCTGGACCAGCACCCGGCCACTGTCCATGCCGCTCGGGTGGAGTCTGCTGCCGACAACGCGCCAGCCATGTTGTTGGTAGCCTGGTTGAGACTTCGTCTCGGTGTTCCGGTGGAGAGGGTGACGACGGATGCTCCCGGAATCTCGGCCATCGTCATGTCGACCTCCGGTGGGGACATCGAGATTCGACGCCGCAGCGGTCGATACGCCGTCTACCGGATTCCCGGGGAACCTGCTCGCGGTGTGGCCCTGGACCGACGGGAGCTTCAGATGCTCATCGGCGAAGAGCTTCGCCGACTTGATCCTGACAAGGTCTTCTCCGCTGTCATGGCAGAGATCCGCGACGGTGCCGGACGTAGGTCGTCGACGAGTGATGAGGAGTGAGTGATGACGAGCCGACGACTCATGCGGTACCAGTCCGCCCAGGGACTGGCTGAGGGTGTTGCCCATCGCCTCGTCCAGACCATCGTCAAGGTGCAGGCCGACCAGGAACGCATCGACCTGTGCCTGACCGGCGGACGGATCGCCAATGCCGTCTACGCCGCGATGGGCGATGTTCCCGAGTGCGCCCAGATCCGCCCGGACCAATTACACGTGTGGTGGGGTGATGACCGGTTCGTTCCCACCGGCCACCCGGACCGCAACTCCCTGCAGGCCCTGCCACTGCTGTCGTCAGCCATCCGACTGGATCCCTCGAAGACCCATGTCATGCCCGCCGCCGACGGCAAGGCCGATCCTGACGAGGCCGCCTACTCCTACGCTCAGGAACTCGGCGACGTGGTCTTCGACATTTGTCTGCTCGGAATGGGCCCGGACGGCCACGTCGCATCACTCTTCCCGGGCCATCCTTCCTTCAGTCCCACGACGACAGCGCTGGCCGTCGGCGTCACGGATGCTCCCAAGCCCCCGCCGGATCGCCTCTCGGTGACGATGCCGGTCATCAATCGTTCGAAGCGGGTGTGGTTCCTCGTCAGCGGGTCGGAGAAGGCAGACGCCGTCCAGAAGGTCTTCGCCGGGGATGCCTCCCTGCCAGCCACCTGGGCCAACGGCACGATCGAGACGAGTTGGATGGTCAACCACGACGCCTCGATCGGGTTGCCGCGTTACAACTGCTCGCTATGACACCGGCACTTCTCTGGCTGGCCCTGTACCCGGGACGACCCCGACAAACACCCCGGTGGGAGCCGCTGGGAGGCCTGGTTACGATGGAGGGCGTCAGCTGGCCATGAGAGGACCCCGAACCGATGCCGAACAAGAAGACGGCGACAACCACGTCGAGACGCGCCGCGTTGAGAGCTCAGCAGGAAGCTCAGGCGGCCGCGCAGAAACGTCGCCGGGTTGTCGCCGTCATCATCGGGGTCGTCGTCGTAGCCGCCATCATTCTCGCCATCGTCCTCGGTATGAACCGCAAGTCCGATGGCGGCGCCTCGTCAACTCAGATCACCCCACCCTCGATCACCAAGGATGGCGTGTACACCCTCAACCCCGACAGGGGGAAGAAGGGCGCTCCCACCGTCACGGTCTATCAGGACTACCAGTGCCCCGGATGCAAGGCCGTTGAGGACGCGTTGGGCAGGCAGTTCAACGAACTGTCTGCCCGGGGACAGATCAAGCTCCGGTACCACACCATGACCTTCCTCGACCAGAAGTACGACGGTGAAAACTCCCACCGCGCTGCGATGGCGGCTGCCGCAGCTGACATCGTCGGCAAGTACGAGGCCTACCACGACGTCGTCTTCGCCCATCAACCCAAGGAGGAAGGCACCGGCTACACCGACGACCAGTTGCGCACGAAGTTCGCCGCCGAAGCCGGAATTACAGGGGAGAACCTCACCAAGTTCCAGCACATCTACGACACCCGTCAGACCGAGCAGTTCGTCACCGAGGCCAACGACAACGGTCTTCGCAAGATGCAAGATCTCGATGCTGATGGCACCCCGGCCCTCACGGTCAACGACAAGGTGTGGGAAGGATGGACCCAGCTCGGCGACGACACCACTCCTGACGAGCTGCTCAAGGCCATTGATGCGGCCAAGTGACATGTGGACCATGTCGACAGCGGCTCGCCCCACAGCACCGACAACTCGCTGACGGCAGGACCGATGGCGCACAGATCGCTGTCAGGAGGCCCCATTAGAATGGCAGCCATGGATTCTCAGCCGTCGTCGCGATCCGTCAAGGTACGTGACTGGGTGGGCTTTCTGGCCCGGATCATCCTCGGTGGCACCCTCCTGGTGGCAGGAATCATCAAGGCAGCCGACATTGACGCCACCATATGGTCCGTACGCGCCTACCAGATCGTCCCCTGGGACTTCGCGCCTGTCGTCGGCCGGGCGATGCCAATTCTCGAGATCATCGTCGGTCTGATGCTCGTGTTCGCCATTGCGACGCGCTGGTCCGGCCTGTTGGGGACCCTGGCCATGGTCATCTTCATCATCGGCATCTCGTCGGTGTGGGCTCGCCACATCTCCCTGGATTGCGGTTGCTTCGGAAACGGTGGGCCCGTCGAGCGCAGCTGGGCCCACGCTCAGCGCACCTATGCGCTGGACATCCTGCGTGATCTCGGACTGGCGCTGTGCGGCGTCTGGCTGGTCGTACGCCCCCGCACTTCCCTGTCCGTGGACCGCTGGATCAACAGCTGAGGCGCGAGCAGGATGAGGGGCTGATGGGCCGACCGGCTACCATCATGGGCAACACATCATCGATTGCATGAGGGGACCTCAACCGATGGCTGACAAGAAGTCGACCGCCAGTACCTCGAGGCGGGATGCCCTGCGCGCTCAGCAAGAGGCTCAGGAATCAGCGAAGAAGCGTCGTCGGATCATCGGCGTCATTGCCGGAATCGTCATTGCGGCGGTCGTCGTCGTCGCTGTCGTCGTTGGGCTCAACCGCAAGTCCGACGACGTGCCGACCACCGGCCAGATCACTCCTCCCTCAGCCACCAAGGACGGCGTCTACACCTTGAACAAGGACAAGGCGAAGGGCGGCGTTCCGACGGTGACGGTCTTCCAGGACTACCAGTGCCCGGCCTGCAAGGGTGCCGAGGATCTGCTCGGCAAGCCCCTCAATGACCTGTCGGCCAAGGGAGACATCAAGCTGGAGTACCATACCTTGACCTTCCTGGATCACAACCTGCGCAATGACTCCTCGTCCCGCGCCGCGATGGCGGCGGCTGCGGCCGATGTCGTCGGCAAGTACGAGGCCTACCACGACGTCGTCTACGCCCATCAGCCCAAGGAGGAGGGCACCGGCTACACCGATGAGCAGCTGCGCAAGGAGTTTGCCTCTGAGGCCGGGATCACCGACAAGGACCTGACGACCTTCCAGCGGGTCTACGACAACAAACAGACCGAGCAGTTCGTCAAGAACGGCAATGACCAGGGTCTTCAGGAGCTGCAGAAGTTCAGCAGTGCCGGTACCCCGACCTTCCTCGTCGACGGCAAGCCGTGGGAGGGCTGGGGAGACTTCCAGGCCGTTCCCTCTGCCGACGAACTCCTCAAGGCCGTCAAGAAAGCCCACTGATCCTTGCCAGCCTGGTGGTTCTCAACAGCCTGCCCATCAACCCCACTCCAGGCGGGTGGCGAAAACCGCTCGTCTGGCAACCTGTCCGAGTAGAACACTAGAGTTTGGAACATGACCTCACAGACCTCTGCGCCCACATCCGCCACGTTCCCGATGCGCGGCGTCGTACCCGACAAGCCGGCCCTCGAGGGCCTCGAGGCCAAGTGGGGGCAGATCTGGGAGGACCAGCAGCTCTATGCCTTCGACGCCACCGCGGTGGACTCCCGCGATCAGGTGTTCTCGATCGACACCCCGCCCCCCACCGTCTCCGGCCACCTTCACCCGGGCCACGTCTTCTCCTACACCCACACCGACACCGTCGCCCGCTACCAGCGGATGCGCGGCAGGAAAGTCTTCTACCCGATGGGTTGGGACGACAACGGCCTGCCGACCGAGCGTCGTGTGCAGAACCACTATGGCGTGCGCTGCGATCCCTCGCTTGCCTACGACCCGGATTTCACTCCGCCAGCCAAGCCGGATCCGAAACGCCAGGTGTCGATCAGCCGTCGGAACTTCGTCGAGCTGTGCGTCGAGCTGACTGCCGTTGACGAGAAGACCTTCCAGGACCTGTGGCGTTCGGTCGGTCTGTCGGTGGACTGGAACCAGCTCTACACGACGATCTCCCCGGAGTCCCAGCGGATCGCCCAGCTGGCCTTCCTACGCAACCATGCCCGCGGCGAGGCCTACCTGTCCGACGCCCCGACCCTGTGGGACGTCACCTTCTCCACAGCCGTGGCCCAGGCCGAGCTCGAGGCCCGCGACTACCCCGGTGCCTACCACCGTCTCGGCTTCCACCGTCCCCATGGTGAGGATGTCTTCATCGAGACGACTCGCCCGGAGTTGCTGGCCGCCTGCTGTGCCCTCATCGCCCACCCGGACGACGAGCGCTACCAGCACCTCTTCGGCACCACCGTCACCACCCCGTTGTACGGGGTCGAGGTTCCGGTGCTGGCCCACCCCGCCGCCGAGATGGACAAGGGCGCCGGTATCGCCATGTGCTGTACGTTCGGCGACCTCACCGACGTCGCCTGGTGGCGCGAGCTGCAGCTGCCGACCCGTACCATCATCGGTCGCGATGGACGCATCCTCGGTGAGACCCCGCAGTGGATCATCGACGCCAACTCCGCCGACAAGTACGAGGCCATTGCAGGCAAGACCACCTTCACCGCTCGAAAGCTCGTTGTTGAGGCCCTCGTGGAATCAGGCGAGATGGACGGTGAGCCCAAGCCCACCCAGCGCAAGGCGAACTTCTACGAGAAGGGCGACAAACCGCTGGAGATCATCGGCACCCGCCAGTGGTACATCCACAACGGGGGACGCGACGCGGACCTGCGCGACGCCCTGCTGGAACGCGGTCGGGAGCTCGAGTGGGTCCCCGAGCACATGCGTCACCGTTATGAGAACTGGGTCGAAGGTCTCAACGGCGACTGGCTCATCAGCCGTCAGCGCTTCTTCGGCGTTCCCTTCCCGGTGTGGTACCCGCTGGACTCCGACGGTGAGCCCGACTACGACCATCCCCTGCTGCCCGAGGAATCCGCATTGCCGGTCGACCCGGCCTCGCAGGCCCCGGCAGGCTACGAGGAGTCCCAGCGCGGCGTCGCCGGCGGCTTCATCAGCGACCCGGACGTCATGGACACCTGGGCCACCTCGTCGCTGACCCCTCAGATCGTCACCGGTTGGGAGCGCGACGCGGACCTGTTCGCCAAGACCTTCCCGATGGATTTCGCCCCCGAGGCCCACGACATCATCCGTACCTGGGTGTTCTCCCGTGTGGTGCGTGCGCATCTGGAGAACGGCGTACTGCCGTGGAAGCGTGCGGCAATCTCCGGGTTCGTCACCGACCCCGACCGCAAGAAGATGTCGAAGTCGAAGGGCAACACCGTCGTCCCGACCGCGATCATCGAGGAGTTCGGTGCCGACGCCGTGCGCTGGCGTGCCGCCATGGCTCGCCCGGGCATGGACTCCCCCTTCGACAAGGCCCAGATGAAAGTCGGTCGCCGTCTGGCGATGAAGATCCTCAATGCCTCGAAGTTCGTCCTCGGGTTCGGTGAGGGCGGTCAGGTCGGCGACATCACCAACCTGGCCGATCTGTCGATGCTCGCCGGACTGCGTCAGCTCGTCACCCAGGCCACCGAGGCCTTCGACAAGTTCAACTACACCGCAGCCCTCGAGGTCTCCGAACAGTTCTTCTGGACTTTCTGCGACGACTACCTAGAACTGGTCAAGGAGCGCGCCTACGACTCCGACGGCATTGACGAGGCCGGTGCGCTGAGCGCCCGGACGGCCCTGCGTCTGGCCCTTGACGTCATGCTGCGTCTGTTCGCCCCCTTCCTGCCCTTCGTCACTGAAGAGGTCTGGAGCTGGTGGAAGGACGGATCCGTACACACCTCCTCCTGGCCGACCACCGACGAGGTTCCTGGTGACGGCGACGTCGATCTCATGACCGACGTCTCGGCCGCCTTGGTCGAGCTTCGCGGCGTGAAGTCGACCCACAAGGTGCCCATGAGGACCCCAATCCTCTCGGCCTGCATCAGCGCCCCCGCCTCGGTCATTGCCAACCTCAAGGGCGTCGAGTCCGACCTGGCCAAGGTCTCGAAGACCGAGTCCTTCACCTTCACCGAGGGTGGCGAGGAGCTCGACCTCGAGGTCGAGCTGGGTGAGCCCCCGGCCAAGCGCAAGAAGTGAGTCACTGATCCTGCAACGAGGCGCATTGGTCCCCGGAGCAGGGTTCGGCCCCCGCACCTGAGTAGGTGTGGGGGCCGAAATGCGTTGAGATGATCAGCCGAAGACCGGTCCGGGGAACTCCGGCGGCGTCGCAGCCGGCTTCTCGTCGAGCTGACGCAGACATTCGGCGATGGCGGCGTCGAGCTGGACGTCTTTGCCAGACTCCCAGTCCTCCGGGGAGACGGTGACGACGATGTCGGGGTCGACACCGTGGTTCTCCACCCCCCAGCCGTAGTTGCCGTACCACCCGGCGTACCTGGGCTGGGTCACTCCGGTACCGTCGACGAGGTCGAAGCGGCCGTCGATTCCGACGACACCTCCCCACGACCTCTCACCGATGACCTTGGCGTAGCCCATCGTCTGGGTGACGGCGGAGACGATGTCACCGTCGGAGCCTGCCCACTGGTTGGTGACCATGACGATTGGTCCGCGCACAGCGTTCTGGGGGTAGGTGGTGGGGCTGGCGTACCAGCGGCTGTAATCCCAACCGATGACCTTGCGGGCCAGCCTCTCGACGACCAACTGCGAGATGTGGCCACCGTGGTTGTAGCGCACGTCGGCGATGACGCCCTCGTGGCTGGTGGCTTCGTTGATCTGACGGTGCAGCTCGGCCCAGCCGTCGGAGACCATGTCCGGCACGTGGAGGTACCCGAGTCGTCCGCCCGAGTGCTCCTCGACGTAGCGGCGACGAGACGCCACCCAGTCGTGGTAGCGCAGCGAGGCCTCGTCAGCCATCGGCACGACGGCAACCTGACGCACGTCCTCGCCCCGGCGCACCATCAGCTCGACGACCCGCCCGGCTGATCCCTCCAGGAGCTCGCCGAGGGTCCCGTCGACGCCGATCCTGCGACCGTCCACCGCGACGATCACGTCACCGTCAGACACGGCGACTCCCGCCGCCCGCAGCGGGGACCAGGCGCGCGGATCCGAGGACTCGCCGGGCACGACACGGATGACCTTGGCCCCGTCGACCTCGTTGCTGACATCAGCACCGAGCAGCCCGGCGCGCATGTCGGGATCACCAGCAGCACTTGCGGCAGAGACGTAGGAGTGCGATGTGTTGAGCTCCGCGACGGTCTCCCACAGGATGTCGTGGAGGTCGTCGACGACGTGGCACACATCAACGAGCGGACGGTAACGAGTCAGCACGCCGTCCCAATTGACCCCGTTCATGTCCTCGCGCCAGTAGTGGCTGGCCATCAGACGGCCATTCTCGTCGAACATCTGACGCCACTCGGCACGCGGATCGATGGTGCGACGCATCCTCGACAGGTCGACCCGAATGCACGCCGGATCGTCGTCATCCACCTTGTGGGAGGAGGGGACGACGATGACGTCATCCTTGTACCGCACCACCAGACGCTCCCCGTCGCCGGAAACCGAGTAGGAGTCGACGTGCTCGCAGAGCTTGTCGAGGTGACGGTTGGCGAGGTTGTAATGCCACAACACGTCGCTAGGAGCCTCCCCGCCGACACCGGCGCGGGTGGCGCCGAGTTCGCCACCACGATCGGCAATCTCGATCCAGACCAGGCCGTCCTTGACCGCCGCCAGCCCGCGGTAGGAGCCCGAGGGCACCGGGAACGGCACCATCCTCTCCTCGAAGCCATCAGCGGTGAGGTCGCAGACGACGTCGGGAGTGTTGTCCTCGTCATCGTTACCGGTCTCAGCGGTGGCTTTGGCCTTGGCATCCTGGACCTCGCTGATCCGCCACCCTTGGGAGGATGGACCGAAGGGGGATGCCTCGGTGGCGCTCAGCGGAACCAACCACGGACGCTGGGTGTGTCCGAAGGACAGGTCGAAGGTCTGGCCGTCGTAGTTCGGGTCGAAGGTGCGGGCCGAGAGCATGACGAGGTACTTGCCGTCGGCGGTGAAGACCGGGCAGGAGTCGTCGAATGCACCACGGGTGAGGGCAAAGGACTCTCCCATCCCCTGCTCGTCCCAGCAACGGATCTGGCCGATCATGGCCTCTCCGAGGGGGACCGGTGAACGCCACACGAGGTAACGAGAATCCGGGGACCATGCCAGACCACTGGCTTCACCCTCCGGGGACTTCGCAATCTGGCGGACGTCTCCGTCGGCCATCGTGACGATGAGGATGCGGCCGTCATGGCTGACGAGGGCGACCTTCGTGCCGTCGGGGGCTGGTGCGATGTTCAGCACACGGCCGATCTGCCCCTGAGCCACCCGACGCACATCGCCGGTGCCGTCAAGGTTGGCGATCTCGAGGCAATCCTCTCCCTCGACGTCGCTGGCCCAGACTCCCTGACCCGTCTGGCCGAGGACGCGCGGCTCACGGATACGGACCCCATCAGCTGCCGACAACGCTCGAGCCGGACCGGAACGGTGAGTGAGGAAATAGGCAGCTCCCCGCCACTCCAGCAGGGATCCGTCACCACCGTGGTCGGACACGACGGCCTCCAGACGGTCGGTGGGGTCCACCGGCACACGCTGGGGCGCTCCGACACCAAGATCGATCTCGAGACGGTGAGGCTCGGCATCGAGGCCGGTCATTGTCCAGAGTGCGCCGTGAGCGTGGTAGACGATTGTCGTTGAGTCAGTACGGGGGTCGCGGACGTAGCCCTGGTCCTCACCGTGATGGGTGTGTTGACGAAGGTCATGGCCCTGACCGTCGACCGACCAGATCTGAGCCTGGGCGCGCGGGCAGTCATCGTCACTCATGTCGGAGCTGAAGAAGAGTCGACCGTCGACCCAGCCGACCCCGTAACGCCCAGCAGCGGCGTAGCGACCGCCGTGATCGTCGTTGCCGTCACGCAGCAGGCGGAAGAAGCTGTCGGCCCCGGCTGGACGCAACCAGATCTGGCCAGCAGTGCCACCGCGGTAGCGCTTCCAGCGCGAGCAGTCTGCGGAGTTCGGGGTGACGACGGCAACGGCGCCGTCCGAATTGACGGCCAGGTCCATTCCCGGTCCGTACCCGAGGCGCTCGACGTGGCCATCCAGGCAGACCGTGTACAGCCAGGCCAAACCGACGTCATTGGTCTGATGTGGAGACGAGAACACCACGTGTTCGTCGTCCTGCCATCCCACCACGAGGTTGCGAGCAGCTCCCAGCCACGTCAGGCGACGCTGGTCACCCGTAGCCAGGTCGATGACAAAGACCTCGGGCCGCTGACCCAGGTGAGAGGTCCACGCGATCTTCGTGCCGTTCGGGCTGAAACGGGGATTGCGAACCATGACGTGATCGCTGGTGAGCCGACTTGCCCGTCCTCCCATGACCGAGGCCAACCACAAGTCGTTGTCAGCAGTGAAAACCACGAGGTCGCCGTGGACATCGGGGTATCGCAGATATCCGGTTGCCATGGGTGTCAGCGTACCGTCTTGTAAGGAACGCAACAGGAGGAGTGAATCCATGGCAGACACCCGGAAGTCCGCGAAGTCGAAACTCGTCAAGACAGCCATTGCCGCAGGAACACCACTGGCCAAGGACCTGTGGGATTCCATCAACACGAATGGCCGTGTCGAGGCGTGGGCGAAATCGGGCTACGACAAGGCTCGCAAGTCGGTGGCCTCGAAGACGGCACTGGGACGGGTTCAGCTCACCGTGGATCGCGTGCTGGAGTATGCCGACCGCTCGTCCAGTTCCAAGGCCCAGGAATGGCGCGACGAGGCCAACGACATTGCGTCCCGCATTCCGCTGGTCAAGGTGCAACGGGGCAAAGAGCGTCGCAAGTCCGTCTCGGACCTGCAGGAACGGGCGGACCGGCTGCTCGCCGAGGTTCTCGACGAACGCTGAGGTCAGGCCGACAACCGTCCTCGACCGTGCGCCAAGCTCGGCGAGGACAGGTACTGGCACTTCCCTTCTCCGGTGATGGCCTCGCGGGTCACGACGACACGGGCGACATCATCGCGGGAGGGGACGTCGAACATGACATCCATGAGGGTCTCCTCGATGATGGCCCGCAGACCACGGGCACCGGTCCCCCGGGCCACGGCCTTGTCGGCAATGGCCTCCAGGGCACTGTTGGTGAAGGTCAGCTCAATGCCATCGAGCTCGAAGAGTTTCTCGAACTGACGGGTCAGGGCGTTGCGCGGTTCGGTGAGGATACGTACCAATGCGCGGCGATCCAGCGGATGAACGGCCGTGACCATGGGCAGACGACCAATGAACTCCGGGATGAGCCCGAACTCATGAAGGTCCTCCGGGCGAACCAAGCTCAAGACCTCCGGCCCTCCGATGGCGTCATGAACGCCGGGATCGTTGTTGAACCCGAGAGGACGGGTGCCGATCCGCTTGGTGATGATGTCCTCCAGACCGGCGAAGGCACCGCCCAGGATGAAGAGGATGTTGGTGGTGTCAATCTGGATGAAGTCCTGCTGGGGGTGCTTGCGTCCTCCCTGAGGAGGCACCGAGGCAACCGTCCCCTCGAGGATCTTCAGCAGAGCCTGTTGGACTCCCTCACCAGACACGTCACGAGTGATCGACGGGTTCTCCGACTTGCGAGCCACCTTGTCGATCTCGTCGATGTAGACGATTCCCCGCTCAGCACGCTTGACGTCGAAATCAGCGGCCTGGAGCAGTTTGAGCAGGATGTTCTCGACGTCCTCACCGACGTAGCCAGCCTCGGTCAGAGCCGTGGCATCAGCCATCGCGAAAGGAACGTTGAGCTGACGAGCCATTGTCTGGGCCAGGTAGGTCTTGCCACAACCCGTCGGCCCGAGCATGAGGATGTTCGACTTACCGAGCTCCACCCCATCGTCCTCGGCGCGACGGGCGTGCGACATGTCAACCTCGGACTGGATGCGCTTGTAGTGGTTGTAGACGGCCACGGAGAGGGTGCGCTTGGCCTCCTGCTGGCCGATCACCCACGCATCAAGGAATTCGCACAGTTCACGAGGACGGGGCAGCTCGTCGAGGCCACCGATCTCCTCCGAGGAGGAGAACTCCTCCTCAATGATCTCGTTGCACAGATCGATGCACTCGTCACAGATGTAGACCCCGGGGCCAGCGATGAGCTTCTTGACCTGCTTCTGGCTCTTCCCGCAGAACGAACACTTGAAGAGGTCTCCGCTCTCACCAATCCGCGCCATCCGGCTCTCCTCCTTGTCGGCAGGCCACCATCATTACGTCCCTCCGGAGGTTCGTCCCCCGAGGTGGGTGCCGTCCACCATAGCCGCGGACGGCACCCACCCCGTGGCTGTCGCCGCCCCGTGTTGGGTGACGCCACCCAACCCTGCAGTGGCCCTCGAGACTCGAGACCCCTCACTGCCGGACGAGGACTCGTCCAGCAACAACCTCACAGAAAGGTGAGAATGTCGTCGATCAGTCCGTATTCCTTGGCGCCCTGGGCAGTCAAGTACTTGTCACGGTCGATGTCCTTGGACACCTGCTCAACGCTCTGCCCGGTCGCATCAGCCAACATGCCTTCCATGAGCTTGCGGATGCGCTGAATCTCGTCGTCCAGAATCTCGATGTCGGTGGCCTGACCATAGGTGGCCTGGCCCATCGCCGGCTGGTGGATGAGGATGGTCGAGTTCGGCAGGGACAGACGCTGCCCCTTCGCCCCGGCTGCCAGCAGCACGGCCGCAGCCGAGGCCGCCATGCCCAGACAGATCGTCTGAACATCAGGACGCACGTAGTTCATGGTGTCGTAGATCGCCGTCATCGCGGTGAAGGAGCCACCAGGCGAGTTGATGTACATGCTGATCTGACGATCGGCATCCATCGACTGCAGGCACAGCAGCTGAGCCATCACGGCATTGGCGATGTCGTCGGTCACCGGGGTGCCGAGGAAGATGATGCGATCCTCGAACAACTTGGTGTAGGGGTCGACACGACGCACACCGTAAGAGGTGCGCTCCTCCCACTGCGGGATGTAGTAGTCGTTGCGCGGGCCTTCCGGGGCCAGCCCGCCGGGAGCAGCCTGCTCGGCCTGCTCGGCGTTCAAGGCGGCCAACCGATTCCTGTCAAAGGAGTTGAATCCCATGGTCACCTCACTGATTGGGAGCGTCGCCGCGAAGCTGCGACGCATTGCTGTAGACGTGGTCGATGAGCCCGTACTCAAGAGCCTCCTGAGCGGTGAACCAGTGGTCACGGTCGGAGTCCTCAAGGATCTGCTCCAGGGTGTGGCCGGAGTGATCGGCATTGAGCTGGGAGAGCTCCCGCTTGGTGTCCTTGAGCATCTTGGCGTTGATGGCGATCTCCGTGGCGGTACCGCCGACGCCACCCAACGGCTGATGCATGAGGATCTTGGCATGCGGCAGGGCGTATCTCTTGCCAGGGGTACCGGCGGTCAGCAGGAACTGGCCCATCGAGGCAGCCATGCCCATCGTCACCGTGGCGACGTCGTTGGAGATCCACTGCATGGTGTCGTAGATCGCCATTCCACCGGTGACCGAGCCGCCCGGGGAGTTGATGTACAGGAAGATGTCGGCCTCGGGATCCTCGGCGTTGAGCAGCAGCATCTGAGCGCACAACGCGTTGGCATTCTCGTCCTTGACCTCGGACCCGAGGAAGACGATGCGGTTGCGCAGCAGCGACTGGTAGACGTTGTCGGTCATCCCGGCACCGCCGGTCTCGGGGCCGGCCATGGCGGGCATGCCCTGGGAAGTGATCGAAGTGTTGTGGTTCACGATTCTGAACCTACCTCGTGGGGACGACAGTTCCAGGACCTTTCGCGTTCAGCGGTCCTCGACGACGTCAGCATGTTCCTCGTCCGGATTGTCCTCAAGGCTCTCGGAAGGACGGGAGGAGATGAGGGCGTTGACCCACCGGGCACCCGGGTCGTGGTCGATGAGGGTGGCCTTGACGAGCAAGGAGCACGGTAGGGCGATGAGGGTTCCCAGTGCACCGAACACCCAGCCCCACAGCAACAGGGACACGAACGACATCGTCGGCGTGAGACCGACGGCATCACCGGCAAACTTCGGCTGAATGATCGACTGGATGACGAAGTTCAGCACCGAGTAGGAAACGACGACGGCCACCGCAGCCACCCAGCCGTCCTGGAAAAGAGCCAGTAGTGCTGGCGGAATGACGCCGATGATGAAGCCGATATTCGGAATGTAGTTCGTCAGGAAGCTGAACAACGCCCACACCCCGGCGAGCGGAACGCCGATGATGAGCAGGGCCGCCCAGTCGAAGAGCGCGACGATGAGACCGAATACCGTCGTCACCAACCAGTACTTTCGAATACCGCTGGCAAAGGACTCGAGGGCGATGACGACGTCCGGCTTACGCTCACCAGCCATACGCAAACGATCATGCATCTGAGGAGTGTCCATGACCATGAAGATCATGCCCGTCAGGATGACGACGATCATCGTCACCACGCTCGTGGTGTCCGAGGCCAAGGATGTCACGACCGACATCACCTGCTGAGGATCAATCTTCTTGAGTTTTTCGGTGATGACCTCTTGGGAGTATCCCAGCTGTGTCGACCACGTCAACAGCTGGGTGTAAAGCTTCTCCATCTGCGGGATGTAACTCTGCAGCTCGGTGATCATGGCCGCGACGGACCACGCCATTCCGGCCAATCCCGCCGCCAAGACGATGATGACGACGGTGCCCGCTGATGTGGCGGAAATCCACCTCGGGCACTTGTGTTTCACGAGCCAGGTGTGAATCGGGTAGGCCGTGATGAGCAGATTCAGGGCGAAGAACAGCGGCGCAATGACACCGGAAAGTTCGTGGAGGAAACTCAGCCCCAGCCACGCCGCGGCCATGGTGAGCAGGACGATCGTGACCTTGGGCAAGCCGTGCTTGCTGGACGCAGGTTTGACCTTCTCCTCGTCGGTGGGCTGAGGTTGAAGGCCCGACTCAGCCGCCATCGTGGCACCCGTCGCGCCATGGGTCGGCTGCTCCTCGAGCGTTACTTCGTCGATCTCGACCTCGCCGCGCTCGACAGCACGGGCCACCGCAATGTCGTCGGCCACCATCTGGCGCACATCGCGCAACTGACGGGTGGCAGGGGCCACGGAGATCCGGCGTCGAGGCCGTGGGGTGCGTGAGGGGTGTGTGCTCATCGAACATCCTCAGGATTGACGTGGAACCGGCGCCGCGCGGAAACCCGCACGACGCCGGTCATCAACGGATCGTGTCGATCCTAAGGGACTGCTGTCCCACATCGTCACTCGGACTTGTCCTTCTTGGCCGCCGACTTGGAGGCAGTCGACTTCTTGGTGGCTGTCTTCTTGGCCGAGGCCTTCTTCGCAGCAGGCTTCTTGTCAGCCTTGCCCTTGTCGGCGGCTTTCTTGGCAGTCGACTTCTTGTCGTCCTTGGCCTCCTCAGCAGGGGCCTCGCCCTTGTCCTCAGCCTTCTCGACGGACTCCTCGGACTCCTCAGGCTTGTCAGCAATGGTGCCGTCAGGCTGGATGCGGTCGAGCTCGAGGGTCTCGCCCTTCGAGTCCTTGACGGTGGCAGCACCCACCATCGAGGCCAGCGCCTTGCCGCGACGGATCTCCTGCATCCAGTCGGGCAGGTGGTTGTGCTCCATCATGTGCTGGGCCTCCTGCTCGGGGGAGGTTCCGCTCTGCTGAGCCTTGCGGAAGAGCAGCTCGGTCAGCTCATTCTGCTCGACGCCGATCTCGTCGTCGTCAGCCAGCTTGTCGAGGACGATCTGAGCCTTGAGGGCGTCGAGGGAGCGCTTCTCGATCTCGGCCCAGAAGTCGTCGGCGTTGTCGGCCTCCTCCTCGGACTCCTCGAGGTACTCCTCGACGGTCATACCAGCCTGGGCCAGTTGCTGGCTGACCTGCTGACGGCGAGCCTCGAGCTCACCGTCGACGAGCTTCGTCGGCAGTTCAATGTCGATCTTGGAGATGACCTCCTCGAGGACCTTGTCACGGGCGTCCGCAGCCTGGTCCAGTCGGGCCATGTTCTCCATAGCGTTGCGCAAATCGGCGCGCATCTCGTCGAGAGTGTCGAACTGGCTCACCAGCTGGGCGAACTCATCGTCAACGGCCGGAAGCTCCTGCTCGCACACCTTGGTGACGGTGACCTTGATGTCGGCATCCTGGCCGCGCAGCGGGCCACCGACGAGAGTGGAGTGGAACTCAGCGGACTCGCCAGCCTTCAGACCAGTGACAGCCTCATCGAGGCCCTCCAACATGCCCTCGGAGCCAACCTTGTAGGTGACGTCGGAAGCGGTGGCGTCCTCGAGAGCTTCGCCGTCGCGGGTCCCCGCAAGGTCGATGGTGACGAGGTCATCCTTGGCTGCGCCACGCTCAACCTCGGTGTTGGTGGCGAAACGCTGGCGAAGGGTTTCGATGCGCTCATCAACGTCGTCGTCGGGCACCTCGACGGCAGGCACCTCGACGGAGATGGCGGAAACGTCGGGCAGGTCAAAGTCGGGGCGGACGTCCACCTCTGCGGTGAACTCGACGACCTCGCCATCCTCCAGCTTGGTCACCTCGATGTCGGGCTGGCCGAGGGGAACGACCGTGTTCTCCTCAATGGCCTTGCCGTAGGCAGACGGGAGGGCGTCGTTGATGGCTTCCTGAAGGACGGCTCCGCGGCCGAATCGCTGATCGATGATCGGAGCGGGCACCTTCCCCTTGCGGAAGCCGGGGACGTTCACCTGGGCAGCAATGTCCTTGTAGGCCTTGTCAAGGCTGGGCTTCAGTTCATCGAAGGGCATCTCGATCGTGAGCTTCACACGGTTGGTGCTGAGCTTCTCAAGGGTGCTGGGCACGAAGTTTCTCCTGTGGTTCCGATTCTGTCGTCCCCGTTGAGGGGAACACACATTCCATCTGATTCTAGCGATGCAGTAGCCCCCTAGCCAGTGGACGGCTCCCCGAGATGACCTGGCCCGCCTAACTTCACAATCTTGGCTAGTGATTTTGGTGGTGTTGTGGCCCTTTCAGCGAGCCTTGGTGCAGGGACTGAGTGAGGCCTTAGCGAACCCATACCCTCTAGAAGCTCATGAAGGCAAGGCCCCATGGTCTAACACCCCGCTTGTTTCTTCCACTTTCTGATCTTGCTGCGAAACGTCGTAAAAGGTGCGACTGTGTTGATATGCACCCACTTCCACACTGGCCACGCTGATGGTGTCGATGACGCCCAGGCCCGCTGCCCCGGCTCAAATAACTCTTCTTCAGTGAGACCCTTAACCAGGTGGACTACCTCGTCAAGCGAGATTTTGAATCGATCCATTAACTCTTCGGCGGGGAGCGTCTCCCAACGCCGATAAAACGTCTGATACAAATCGCCTAGCTGATTCCACTTATATCCCGGAGCGGGAGTCACCACCTCCTCGCCGGCTCGCTCGTCACGTTCCCAGCCAAGCAACAGCTCCATCCAGCCAAGCTGATAAGCAATCATTTGGCGGGGTGTGCGATCAACGCCATCAACACGCTGATCCCAACTATCGTCAGGAACATCTGCGAACTCGCCTATAAAAAGATCGCCACGCTTGGCAATCTCTGCAGCCAGCTCATCGCCGGATTCATACGACCTCACCGCAAACACCCTTTCGAATCGCCCCTCAGGAATTCTCCGTTAGCGTATCCGTTCATTGAATCGTACGTGTCGAGATGACAATGCCACCATGGAGCGGATGACGGGAATCGAACCCGCGTAGCCAGTTTGGAAGACTGGGGCTCTACCATTGAGCTACATCCGCGCATCCCCGAGGGGACTTCGACAGCATACATGGATTGCCCGTCGACGTCACACCCGTGGTGACACGGTGCGTCAGAGCGGCCTGAACTCGTCCGCGCGTCACCCGCATATCAATCTTTCGGACCATGTCCACAGCTCATTCCCATGATGTGATGGCCTCATGACACCATTGAAGAAGCTTGCCACCTGCGCGACCACCTGGTTGGTCATCGGTCTGGTCGGCGGAGTGTTCTACCGTGAGTTCACCAAGGCCCACGACTTCACCGGCTGGACCCAGCTCAAGGTGGTACACACCCACAGCCTTGCGCTGGGGTTCATGCTCACCCTCATCGTGCTCCTCTTGGAACGCGCGTTCACCCTGTCGCAGCACCGCGGCGCCTTCGCCACGTATTTCTGGGGATTCAACCTTGGCCTGGTGGTGACGATCACCATGCTCGTCGTCCACGGCATCATGCAGATCAACGGACATACCGACGTCTCCCCCGCAATCTCCGGCATTGCAGGACTTGGACACATCGGCCTGTCCGTCGGTCTCATCGGCCTCATGGTGGCCCTGTTCACGTCACTGCCCGCAGGCAAGAATCAGGATCAGCTCACGACCCCTCAGTGACCACTCAGCGGAGTGACCCTTGGACAAGGGGTGAACGCTCGTCGTATATCGTTCGCATGCAGATACCGTCACGACGGTGTCTGCCAGCGCAACGAGTGGTCGAGTCCGCCCGATCGGCGACGGACGCGTCGTCATTGGCGCCGAGACGGGCGGTAGCAATCACGAGGATGGAGTTGACCATGACGATCACCGTCGCGCCAGGTTCCGTCGTCCAAGTGCGTGACGAGGAGTGGCTCGTCAGCACTGTTGAGCAGACCGACGACGGACAGCTCGTGACGGTTCAGGGCTTGTCAGACCTCGTCCGTGGCACCACGGCGACGTTCTACGAACACCTGGACACCATTATTCCGCTGGATCCACGAGAAGCGACCCCGGTAGCCGCAACACACGCCTGAGGATACGCGCATCTGGTGGAGTGAGGACAGCCTCTTGAGCATTCGGACCCGACTACGACCGGTCAGCTTCCCACCGGCCAGCGACATCTGCGTTGTTCTCGACGACGACGCCGCCAACGAGTCCGATTTCTTGGACGCGTGGCGTCGGTGGTTTGCGCTGAGCAACGCACTCATGCTGCGCGATGCATCGGACCAGACGGTCATCCTCGGCTGTGCCACACCGCAGCAGCCGAGTGGGCAGGAGACGGCCGTCACCACGCCGGCGATCGACATTGCACACGTCCCCTGGCCCGCCGTCTTCGAGATCCTCGACCCCTCACCCGAGCATTCCGATCTGTTGCAGGATCTCGCGGCGCACGGGGTAGCTGAACCGGTGGACGGCGAGGAGATCGGTTCCGAGGGCATCATGCTTGACCTGTCATGGCCCGAGGAGGGTATAGCAGTCATCTTCGAACCGGAATCCGGCGACGAGGAACTACTGGCCAAGGACGGATGGACACTGTGCAGGCAACAGCACACGACATCACCGCGGCGTTGGAAAACGTGGAGTCGGGGGAAGGACACCATGGCTGAGTCGACGATCGTCATGTCGAAGCAGGCGAACAAGCTCGACGGATTCCTCAAGGCGAAGACGTACACCTTCCTGGCCAAACTCGCCGCCGATGACGCGATGCCCGGCCTGAATGTCGAGAAGGTGAAAAACTGCCGCGACAGCAGAGTACGGACCGGCCGCGTCGACGACCAGTACCGCGCCGTGCTGTTCAAGATCACCGGTGAGGGGCGTAACCACTATGTCCTCGAGGGCATTTACAACCACGACCAGGCCTACAACGTGGCCTCGCGCGTCGAACTCGCCATCAACCCTCTCAACGGAATCCCTGAGATCAAAGAGGCTGAACCGTCCAGCGACGCCGACACTACGAGTGTCAGCAAGCCATACGTCAGCGCCCCCTGACGAGCCCCGTCCAAGGATCCTCTCCCGTCATCACCGCTGATCGGGCAGACATGCTGTCCCTCGGGCTCGACGCCAACCTCGTCGATGCCGCACTCACTCTCACCAGCGAAGACGCCATACTCGACATGGCCGCGCCGCTGAGTGGGTGGCAGGGGGCCGCACTCATCGATCTGGCCACCGGCAAGACGCCAGACCAGGTGCGCGAGGAGCTGTTCGAGCCGCCGGAAGAGTCCGAGGCAGAACAGGAACCGGCGCCCCACAAGGACGTGTCTCGCGAGTCTGACGCCGCGCTGCTCAATAGTCTGCGCAGCCCTGCGGCGGCCATGGAATTCGCCATGATTGAGGGTAAGGACGAGCTGCGACGGGTCATCGAGGACGGAGACTTCAGGGCGTGGCGAGTGTTCCTGCATCCGACACAGCATCGATTCGTCAACGGCCGGTGGAGCGGGCCGTTTCGGTTGGGCGGCGGGGCCGGAACCGGCAAGACTGTTGTCATCCTTCACCGGGCTGCATCGCTGGCTCGCGAGAACCCCGATGCCCGCATCGTCGTCACGACTTTCACGACGAACCTCGCCAATGAACTGTCGGAGACCCTGAAGTCACTTGATCCGACCCTGCCGCGAGCGTCCGCGCTGGGGCAGTCAGGGCCGTCCTCGGAGCCCCCGCACTGATCTGACCGGGCGCACGCCGTCGCGGCTGTGGCGCGACGTCGTTGATCAGGCTCGCGGCACCGTACCCGAGCGGCTGGCTCACCACCGACTGCTCGAGACCGAGTACGAGCACATTGTCTTGCCGAATCTCATCACGACGCAGGAAGAGTATCTGCGGGTGCGACGCCCCGGGCGAGGCTTCCGACTCAATCGTCGCGATCGTGATGAGGTGTGGCAGCTGGTGAATGCGTATCGCGAGAGATCTCGTA
Organism: Cutibacterium nasicola; assembly: GCF_051303185.1. Taxonomy (GTDB): domain Bacteria; phylum Actinomycetota; class Actinomycetes; order Propionibacteriales; family Propionibacteriaceae; genus Cutibacterium. The sequence goes on from NZ_JBPPGE010000005.1 coordinate 217,651, forward strand.
TGGATGGCACCATCTCGTTCGCCGAGGCGGCAGCTATTGCCGGGCAGTACCTCACCAGCCATCGTGACGTCGCCGATCATGTCCTTGTCGATGAGGGCCAGGACCTCGCCCCGGCCCACTGGAGGCTCATCCGATCACTGGTGCCCGAGGGGCCGAATGACATCTTCATCGCTGAGGACTCTCACCAGCGCATTTACGGGCACCGGTTGGTGCTGTCGCGCTACGACATCATGACGAGAGGCCGTTCGCGGCGGCTCACCCTCAATTACCGCACCACGGCGCAGATACTTCGCTGGTCGGCCAAGGTGCTCGAGGGCGGGTCCTACGTAGACCTGGGTGGTGGCGACGACGAGCTAACGCAGTACCGGTCGGCTCGACGCGGCCCCGACGTCACCGTTCACCCATGCGGGACGATCACCGAAGAGTTCGACGTCCTGGCCAAGATCGTCGGGCAATGGGCGAAGGGTCGCCAACCCGAGACCACGGCGGTGCTGGTGAGGGACCGGTCACAGCGCGAGCGAGTAGTAGATGCGCTGCATGAACGGGGAGTACAGACCCGAGCCGTTGATCACGGTTCGATACCGCCGGGGGCGCCGGTCGTCATGACCATGCATCGTGCCAAAGGCATCGAGTTCAGCAAGGTGTACCTCTTCGGGGTCTCCTCGCGGTCCATCCCCATGGGCATCAAGGCATACGACTTCGATCAGGATGAGAAAGACCAGGCTCTGCTCCGGGAGCGGTCGCTGCTGTACGTGGCGGCGTCGCGAGCCCGCGATGAGCTTGTCGTGAGTTGGAATGATCAGCCCAGCCCGTTGCTGAGCGCCTCCGTTTCGGCTGGGGATACCCAGCACATCTTGAGAACGCTCGAGCCTTGGAATACCGGTCAATGGCTGCTCCGAACAGTGAACTCGAGACATTCTCGCATTGCCATGAGCTGCCGTGGCCGATCAGAGTCCCGGTGAGACGCTCAGCATGAATTCACCTGATGGATAGATTCACCGGTATGGCGAAGACACCGGAGCTCCCGCTTCTCCGACGGGCTTGTTGGCGTGCCCATGTACGTTGTCGTCGACCCACTCTGGAGGTAATTCGCTGCCTTTGGCAGCCTCGAGGACGAGATCGACTTTCAGCTGGTTACCGGTGACCCTGCCGTGACAGACCAACGCAATTCCTGCGTCCTCGCACACTTCGACGACCGGAAGAAAGTGCTGACTCGTCTGGGTTGACAACAAGCCCACCATCTCACCGCACACCTTGACGCCAACCACTGTTTTCTGAGTCGTCTTGAGTTGTTTTATGCAGGATTCAAGTTCTGCCACCACTGGCACGGAATGCTCGCCGTCAAGTAGGCCCAACAGTGCCTCCATGTGGTCCTCTTCTCGGGTCACCTGCACCTTACGACCCCGCGGCAAGACTGCGACTGGCCCCTGTGGCATTCCGACGGGGGTCGCAATCTCATCGGGTAGCGGCAATGCGATGCTCGCTCCGGCTCGAAAACCGCGCTGATACGTCATCCAGATCGATGCCGGAACTGACAAGCATCGATCCGAGGAGTCAAGAGCCTCGACCACATTGAGATATGATTCCCTCACTTCATCTGGGACCATTCCAACTTGGACATCGTCGATGAAAACGGCAAGTTTGTGATTCACGGTCAGCCTTATGTGGGCGTCGAGATCATCCAGCCGAGCCTTGTCATGCTTACCGTTCTGACCATAAGACTGACAGACTCGAGAAATGCCAGCTTTGGATTTCTTCGTCACCACCAGCTTACGGCTACGGGTACATGGCCCCCACGGGTGAACTGGCACTTGTGTGCGAGCCATCACCGATGCCGACGGTAATGACAATGCGTGACCCCTCAGCAGGATGGGGCGTCGGCCCTGGTCCGTACCTTGTCGTGACAGCGCCGCACGGAGGGCATCATTCGTCGGCACCTCGACATAAGCGCCGAGGGTGCTCATGACGCGTCCGTGAACCTCCATTGACGTCACACCGAGGGCATCCCATTCTGGAGCTATTTCGGCGGCAGCCCATACCGACATGTAACCGATCTGATGACCATTTATGCTTACCTTGAGAGCGTTGTGGTCGTGACTATTCCGAGGTTCACGCTCAACGCATAACGTTGTTAATCCAGCAATCGACCGGGGAACTGTGTAATAGCACATTCCGAAAACATCGTACCGTGTAACTCTGTCCCCGACGTAATAATTCGTCGAAGGCCCCAAAGAATCTACCTTGACAGCCACCCTTGCGGCAGGCAATACATTCTTGCTCCCAATACGATTACCAATGATCGCGAGCCAAAACCCAGCAGCTAACCATATTCCCGCTCTCGGTATGAGAACCATGGCAGAGACAACGAGAGCACACCACCACGGGTGGCGCGCCATGAAGTCCCTCACCACGTTCGTACCTTTGATCATACTTCGACCCATCGACCACTGGCCTGATTGACCTTGCCTGCCCCGTTCCGTTGAGCGCAACGACCAGTCTTGGATGTTGTTGTCGCCCGTATCGTCGTGGCAAGCACACAGCGGATCGGGACGATCCACGCCTGCTGTGGAGATGGGATGCCATCACCACGACTCGCCGGAGAACCTCCGTGGGAGTACCCAGGTGCCCAATCCCTGCCCGTGGCGCCTACCCCCCCTCCACCAACGCTGATACTGGTAGACACCCGGAATGGCTTGCCGCGTACCAGCATGACCTTTGACTGCAATGGCATCAGGTGTCCTTGCAGACACGACGTAGCTACAAGCTTACACGAAGGAGCATCACTCAGGACGCGCTGGATGCAGTCCGAGGCTGTTCATTTTTCCTCACCGTTGTGGCATCACATTCCGCGCACAGCCGCACTTCGACTGAACACGAGGCGGTCGGGGCGACAGGACTCGAACCTGCGGTCTCCTGCTCCCAAAGCAGGCGCGCTAGCCACTACGCTACGCCCCGTCTCATCGCGCCTAGCGCAACAAGAACATCAACAGCTTAGTGGAACACCCTGTCGTTCGGCCAATGGGACACCACACCACATCGCGATCTCGTCACTTCAGCACCGATTGGATTGCATCCGCGACAACGTCCGGGCGGTCCAGCATCATGAGGTGGTGGGAGTTTTCCACCACGACGAGGTCGGCCCTGAGCATTGGGGCCAGACGTTCGTGACGATCCAACTCCTGCTCCTGGCCTGAGTACACCGCCGACAACAGCACCGTCGACAGGTCAGGCCAGGGATGCTCCGAACGCACGGCCAAGAGGTCCCATGCCTGCTGGTCATACCCAATCCACTCGGCTACCGCCATTGCCATGGCGTCAGGGCTCCCGTACACCCGATGAAGCCGGTGTTCCTGGAATTGACGCCACACCGCCGACCCGGATCTCATGGTTTGCGCCATGACGCCGATGGCGAAAACGCTACGCCCCAACGTTCCCGCCGCTGAATCCACAACCCTGTACACCGCGTTCGGCAAGGCGAGGCTTCGACGACGCGGCGGATGGATCGGCCATTCCACCGACGGATCCACGAAGACGATTCCGGCGACGGCGTCAGGATGGATACGAGCGAAGGCTTCGGCATGGAAGGCCGCCATGGAGTGGGCGACGAGAATGACCTTCCGTGGCTCCCTGGTGTCCCAACGTGCTTGGATGAGCTCAACCAGATCTCTCAGACTGGCGATCTCTTCGTCCAGGTCGGGATAGCTCCCTGGCCAGACCGTTCCGCCGAGCCCTGGTCTGTCATAGCTGACGACGTCAAGATTCTGCAGACGGTCCACGACCGGTGTCCAGAAATCGCTCGACGCCGCGGCGCCGGCCATGAGGAGGATGACCGGGGCGTCAACGCTGTCATCGGGTCCTTCTCCATCGTCGTACACCACGCGTAGTGGTCGTCCGCCCAGCTCCCGAACTGACGTCAAGGCGTCGTGGGAGGAGTCAAGCACCTTGTGACCACACCCGTTGGAACAGCGCGCCTCAGCATCCTCACTCATGGCAATCTCCTGCCTCACACCACACTCGTCAGGGCCTCACGAGGTGCGCGGGCGCACCAGCGGAAAGGCAATCGTCTCGCGAATTGACGCATTCGTCAGCATCATCACCAAACGGTCCAAGCCCATGCCCATTCCGCCCGAGGGTGGCATGGCATATTCGAGAGCTTCCAGGAAGTCCTCGTCGAGCTCCATCGCCTCCGGGTCACCACCAGCGGCCAGCAATGACTGGGCGGTGAACCGCTCCCGCTGAATCACCGGGTCGACGAGCTCGGTGTAGGCGGTACCCACCTCGGACCCGAAGATGATGAGGTCCCACTTCTCCGCCAGGCGCGGATCGTCACGATGCTGACGAGTCAGCGGGGAGACGTCAGTCGGGAAGTCACAGAAGAAGGTCGGCTCGACGGTGACGTGCTCGCTCAGGTGTTCGTGCAGCTCGAGAACCACGTCGCCGCGGCTCCACTTCGGCATCGTCGCAATACCAAGCTTGTCGGCGTATTCGAGGAGTTTCTCCTTGGGGGTGTCAGCGGTGACCTCCTCCCCCAGTCCTCGCGAGATTCCCTCGTTGACGGTGATGACATGCCACTCGTTGGCCAAGTCGATCTCGTGTTCAACGCCCCTGCGGTCGCGTCCTCGGACCACGGTGTCACCGATGGCGTTGCGCGCCGCCGCCAGGATCATCTCGCGCGTGAGATGACGCATCTGCACGTAATCACCATAGGCCTGGTAGGCCTCCAGCATCGTGAACTCGGGGTTGTGGGTGGCATCTGCACCCTCATTACGGAAGTTCCTACCGATCTCGAAGACTCGGCCGGCTCCACCCACCATGAGCCTCTTGAGGTACAGCTCTGGGGCGATGCGCAGGTAGAGGTCCAGATCGTAGGCGTTGACATGGGTACGGAACGGTCGCGCATTCGCACCACCGTGGATCGTCTGCAGGATTGGAGTTTCGACCTCGATGTAATCGTGACTCAGCAGGGTTTCTCGCACCGCACGGATGGCGTTCGACCGAGCCCTCAACTGATCACGAGCGCCCGGGTTCACGATGAGATCGAGGTAGCGCTGTCGAACCTTGGCCTCTGGGTCGTTGAATCCCGATCGGCGCGACGGCAACGGCCGTAGGGCCTTCGCAGCCAACCGCCACGACGTCGTGCCCAAACTCAGCGTTCCATTGCGGGAACTACCCACAGGTCCGGATGCCACGAGATGGTCCCCCAGAGACACCGCATGGCGGAACTCCCGAAGCGCATCGACTCCCAGCACATCACGCTCCATCACGAGCTGACACGACCCGGTCCAGTCGAACAGATCGACGAAGATGACGCCGCCGTGATCGCGGCAGGCATCGACCCGCCCGGACACCGTCATCTTCTGACCGGTCAGTTCGACGATGACGTCGCCGGGACAATGATCGGACGTGCAGTCGGGGGGATAGGCCTCCACCCCGGACTCGATGAGCCGCTCCCGCGTGGCCATCCGGGTACGAACCTGCTCCGGGAGACGCCGCTGCGGAAGGGCGGGGGTGCGCTCCTCAGCCAGGAACTCCGCGATCTCCGGGTGGCCACTGATCGAGTAAATCGGCTGCGGCGGGGGCTCCATCGGGTAGAGCCAGTTCGGAATGTCGAGCTGGCCCTCGGCAATACCCATCGCCAGACCAACCTGCGCCAGGTCAGAGGTATCGGTGAAGTTGAGGTAGCGGGTCTGCCAGCTCGGCTTGTACTTGACGTTGGATCGGTAAAGCTGCTCGATCTGGAACCATTTCGACGCAACGAGCACGAGCCAACGATTGAGACGACGCACCGGGGAGGCGCCCACGCGAGCACCTTCCTCAATCGCCTCGCGGAATACCGCGAAGTTCATTGATACGCGCCTGATGCCAATCTCCGGCCCGGCAGCCATGAGGCCGGCGACCATGAGCTCGGTGACGCCGTTGTCAGCTCCGTTCAAGTCACGACGCATGACGTCCAGGGACAATCCGTCATTACCCCAAGGCGCGAAGGAGAGAATCCCCGCCGTCCGGCCAGCACGCGGGCCGTCGTCGGGGTAGAGCGCCTCCACCATGACACATCGACCGTCGAGCGGATCTCCCAACCGAGAAAGAGCCATGGAGAACCCTCGTTCCTCACCATTCTGACGCCACTTGTCAGTGAGGTCGATAAGTCCCTGAAGCTCCTGCGGGTTGATGTCCTCATGACGACGCACTCGGGTCATGTACCCCATTGCGCGCAACTTGGTGACGGTGTGACGCACCGGCTTGAGGTCGGGGTCGTCAAGGCTGAACGTGGCGGGAGAGATGATGGCCTCGTCGCCGATACGCATTGCCCTCAGTCCGGCCTGATTCCATGCAGTGGCACCTTCCTCAGAAGTGCCGATGACGGCCGGAACCCAACCATAGGTGTGGGCCACGTCGAGGAATGCCTCAATGGCGCCTGGCCACTGATCCACCGGACCGACGGGATCGCCCGAGGCCAGTGCGACCCCCGCCTCCGTTCGATAACACACTGCCGCATGGCCGTTTCGCGAGAACACCACAGCCTTGTCACGGCGCAGCGCGAAATAGCCGAGGGAGTCGGCCGGGTTGTCCTCCAGAAGCCGACGCAGGCGCAGTTCGTCGGACACGCTCATCATGGCGATGTTGCGCTGGGATCGCAGCATGACGACAAGCGCGGCCACCAGCACGAGGGCGAAGAGGAAGGAGATCACCTCCTGCACCCAGTGCGGAGACATGGGTGCTGGTGCCATTCCGGCCCCATTTCCGCGAATGATCCGACCGACAATGCCTACCAACCGGTTGCGAGGTCGCCCGACGCCGCCGGTCAGGGAGACCAGCAGCCAGCCAATAAACCCGGTCGCCAACAGGCCACCACTGAGGACGACGATGGCCTTGCCGAGATTGGCTCGAACCGTGTGTGCCGCAAAGTCCTTTCGATGAGTCAGTAGGGCGACGAGGATCCAGCCAACTGAGAAGACGTTGAACAGATACCCCGCGAGATCGAGGTCATCAAAGGTGTCCGTCGGGCCCCCCACTATGACCTCGGCAACAATGATGACGAAAACCGTGGCCGCGACAAGCCACATCAGCCCGAAAACGACGATGCTCACCCACCAGGCGAATCTCTTGCGCCTCGACAGCGCATCCGCCAGCACCAACAGAACGACGACACCTACCCAACCGAATCCATCGATTGGGAAGATGAACACCGAGAACAGGTTGTTAGCGATTCCAACCCACGCCGTGCGGCTGAATACCAGGCGCAGCACGATGAGGAGGACGGCAACGTTCATCAATCGAGGTATGACGACAACCGGCGTCGACCTCGGATTGGGGGTCGGCTGAGAACCGGATCGTGTCCGGGCTGTCGTTGCTGCTCGCGTCTCAGATACGGAAAGGGACGAAGTCACGCCCCAACTGTGCCACGTGTCGCGGACACAACCAGAACCTCACTCGCGGCACAGTCGTTCTTACCTACTGAAAATGGCACAACCGTGGCACAACGAGACTTGTTCAACCTATTCATGATCCCGACAAACATCGTTTCGGCGACATCACCATGTCAGAAGAGCCAGCTCCTCGTCATCCAGATGCTCACTGACGAGGAGCCGCCTCAACGTCCGTTGACGCAATTCCCCCACCCGGGTCGAGCCGAACGAACTCGTCAGCCCCTCTGGCCACACCGTCGTCATGGCATAGGCAAGAGCCGCTCGGCGTCTGGCAACTCGGTGACCCTGCGCGTAGAGAGGCCCGCCAGGAACGGTCGGAAGGAAAGCTCCCAGCTCCCACACGGCCTCGTCGGCATCCCGGCTCGCGCACCTTCCGGTCCACATGGCTCTCTCGGCACGTATCAGTGGATCTTCCCCCTCGCCCGAGACGACATTGACCCACACATGTCCCGAAGCCAGCTCCGCCAGCTCGGCCGAGGCGATACAGCGGGACATGAACGTTCCTGGCTCGTCCAACGGCAAGTCCCACAACCGCCGCAATCCCTCGTCGCGCAGTTCAGAATCACTCATCCGATGACCCAACCGGAACGCTGCACAGCAGGTGAGAAGCCGAGCAACGTGGTCCTCGGCAGAGCTGAACGGCCGCGACAGGACATTCTCGAGGCCCTCGACGGCCACGTCCAGAGCGGAGAATGGTGCGACCCTCAGGCTCACTGCGCTCATGAGGAGCCATGTCTGTGGTCCGGTGACGGTGCGTGGATCAAAACCGGAAAGAATCTCGTCGCCCCTTGCGCCCACAGCCGTGGCAAGATCGGGAGACCAGCCGATCAATACTCGGGTGGCTCCCCGGGACTCATGAATTGCCAAATCGTGCGCCCCGACCGGCAGCGGGCCGATCGTCTCGCTGGTGTGTTCGATCCCATCGACGAGAATGCCCGCATCGGGGGTGTGACACATCATTTCCTCGGGATGGTCCACGATGGTCTCGGCTGGCAACCACGCAGGAAGGGAGCTCAGCGCCTCCCCGATGTCATCCGCGAACCGACCACGCCACAAGGCCATCCGAGCATTGCCCGGAGTCAAGGCAAGTTCGCTTCCGAGCAGGCTGACGCCCTCGTCCACCGCGTAAGAATCACCCATGTGTTGCCGCCACACCATGAGGACCGGATGCCCGTCGCGGCAAGTTCTGGTGACGACGAGACCGTGAGCCCCAGCCGCCCACACAGCAGCAGGGAGCGGATCGTCAAGGACCCAGATCGGACCGGGAACCGTCACTTTTGCCGTGTCGACGCCGGGGGGCATGGTGATTCCGGCGACGAGCTCGGCCTCGTCGGATTGGCGTAGCCGGGCAGACAGCACCGCTCCGCACGGGTGGGTCCACATCCACGAACAGTCGGCGGCGGACTCCTGACATGACACCAGGGTCCACGGCTGACCGACGCTGATGTGACTCATCCTGACCTCCAGACCCGACTCAACCGTCAGTGATGCCGACGTTGGCAACGTGGGCACCAGAACAGGTGACGCCCTCCCTGTGCGACCATCTTCACCGGCGTATTGCACACCAGACATGGCTGATTCTCTCGTCGGTAGACGTAGACCTCGCCACCGTGGCGATCAACGCGAGGTGGTCGCCCCATCGCCTCCGGAGTGTGCTCCGGCCCGACGGTGTCAATGCGGCCTGCCTCGACCCCGGCGCGCATGAGCATGACCAGATCATCCCACATTGCCAGCCATGTCGAGTGGGAAATCTGCGTGCCAGGGGTCGCTGGATCGATCCGATGCCGGAAGAGGACTTCAGCTCGATAAATGTTGCCGACCCCTGCTGCGATCTTCTGGTCCAGCAACAGGTCACTGATCCGGCGAGTGGACCGTCGCACCTTGCGCCACGCAGTCTCGGGGTCTGCGCCGTCACGAATGGGGTCTGGCCCGATCGTTGTCGCGACCGCCGCCCAGCCATCGTCGTTGATGAGTTCGCAAGTCTGGGGTCCACGCAGATCCGCAGCCGTGACACCGTCGGTGATGCGCAGTCTGACGTGCCCGACCACCGGAGCTGACGGCCCCACCTCAAGCTTCCCGACAAGCCCCAGGTGGATGTGAAGCAGGTGATCGTCACGATGATTGTCGAAATCAACGACAAGGTGCTTGCCCCATGCCTCGGCAGACGCCAGTACCGTCCCGTCGAGCATGGCTGCAGACTCGGTGAAACGGCCTTGCGGCGAGGTGACCTCAACCGGTTCTCCGGCAAAGGCGTTACCAATGGCGGTGGCAAGACGATGGATGACGTGGCCTTCAGGCACAGACGGTTGTCCTCTCGAGGTAGATGGGATGACGTGGTAATCGTGGACTGATGAGTACGGCGAGGTGTACTTGCGGCAGGATGGTCACATGAATGCCTCGGCCCACGGCAAAACCCGACGCACCCACGACCACGGACGCGGCCGTGGACCCATTCTCGGTGGAGACCGCGCCTTGAGGGTGCGCGAATTTGCTGAGCAATCTGAGCCGGCCGCTGGGCCCCAGATGCCCGAGCCAGGCCGAGAGTGGCCGACCGTGCTGGCGGATCTTCGTCGTCGAGCCACCGCCAGCCCGGTCAGAGAGTCTGATGAGGACGGCTCAACCCAGTGAGCCCTCGTCCTGCCAGCGAGTGAGTTTGTCAATACGACGCTGGTGACGGTCCTCATGGGAGAAGTCCGTCGTCAGGAAGGTCTCGACGATCCTCCACGCTTCCTCGTGAGTCTGCATCCGGCCACCAAGGGACACGACGTTGGCATCATTGTGGAGACGGGCCAACTCGGCAGTCTCGACGGTGTAGGCAAGCGCAGCACGAATTCCCTTGACCTTGTTGGCCGCGATCTGCTCGCCGTTCCCCGAACCGCCCAGAACGATGCCCAGGGAACCAGGCTCAGCTACGACGGCCTGAGCGCACGGAATGCAGTAGTCCGGGTAATCGTCGAGGGAATCGTAGCTCGTCGCGCCGTGGTCGACGACCTGGTACCCAGCCCTGGTCAGCCTGTCGACAAGGAACTCCTTGAGCTCGAAGGCCGCGTGATCGGTACCAATATGAACGTGTGAAGGCTTGAAGGTCATGGTTCAATCATGGCACCGATGTCCAGCCGGTTGGCCCTTTACAAGGGATCAACTCCGCTAGCGTGAAGGGTATGGCTGAAAGCACCTCATCCGTCCAGGCCCCTGACCCCTATCGCTTGGAGCTTGTCACCAGCGACGGTTCTCGCAGCGACGAGGTCGACAATGTCCTGCGTGCCGTGGCACTGGGCTTCCACCAGGCACAACCATCCGACGCCGAGCTCGAGCACTACGCCACCTATGTCGAGGGTCAACGGTTGTGGACGATCCGGCAGCCTGACCCAGATCCGGAGTTCCCGGGACTCCCGGTCGCCACGATGGCCGCGTACCCCAGCACCATCAACACCGGACATCGTCATCTCGAACCGGCCACCTTCATCACCGACGTGACCGTGCGTGCCAGTCACCGCCGTCGTGGATTGCTTCGCACCCTCATGACGAATGCCCTTGGCCGGTCCAAGGAGGAGGGTCTGCCCTTTGCCGCGCTGACGGCCACCGAGGGAAGCATCTACGGACGTTTTGGCTACGGCATCTCCACTCGTGCTCAGAACGTCGAGATCGTCGCGGATGGCCGGTTCAAGCTCAACCACGAACCGAGCGGAACGGTATCGATGGCCGATCCGCTGACCATCGATGATCTGCGCCTCAAGGTGTTCTCCGAGTTCCATCATGCCCATCGAGGTTCCCACAACCGTCAGTCCTGGCATGTCGATTTCGCCTCCGGACGCTGGAACCCCCAGAAGGATGGCCCGAACCGTCGGGTCCGTTCGATCGTCCACCACGATGACGACGGAGAACCTGATGGCGTCGTGTCTTACGAAATTGACAAGGACTTCGGCTCGCAGATCACCGTCGTTGACATGGTGGCCACCACCCCGAATGCTGAGGTCGCCTTGTGGGAGTTCCTGGCCTCCGTCGACCTTATCGAGACGATCAAGGCACGGCAGGTCAATCCCGCTACGCCGCTACCGTGGGCGGTCGAGGATCCGAGGGTGATCAAGTTCACCAGTCACACTGATCTCGGGTGGCTCCGCATCCTTGACGTCGACCGGGCGATGGCAGTGCGAGGCTGGGATCACCAGGGCTCGGTGACCTTTCACGTCACCGACTCGATGGGCTACGCCGAGGGTACGTGGCGTGTCGACGTCGATGCCCCAGGAGCACCAGCCACGGTAACTCGGGTCGACGATTCCACTGATGCCGCCACCCTCGATGTGGCTGCCCTCGGGTCACTGTACTTCGGCATGGGACGCGGGTTCTCGCTGGCCGCTGCCCACCGCATCACCGGTACTGACGAGCAGATCGCGGCCGTCGACCGGATGTTCTCCACCGTCGACGTGGCTCACAACATTTCAGAGTTCTGAGTTCTCATCAGGACGTTGTGGGCCGGGCGTTCGTGCCCGGCCCACATGTGTGTCCTGCCAGCTGTGTCCCGCGTGGCGGCCCGGGAAGATCGACCATCACGCAACGGTTGTGACTCCCTGTGGGCCGTTTTCGAGCAGGTATCGGAACCCCGCCTCGTCGAGAATCGGACGACCTAGTTCGCGTGCCTTGGTTTCCTTGGACCCTGCGTTCTCTCCCACAACGACGTAGTCGGTCTTCTTCGACACCGATCCGGCGGCCTTGCCCCCTCGGGAAACAATGGCCTCCTTGGCCTCGTCACGGGTCAATCCCTCCAGACTTCCCGTGACGACCACAGTCAGCCCTCCCAGGGTCTGCTCGGGTGCCTCGTCGCGATCGTCGGCCATTCGTACCCCAGCTGTAGCCCACCGGCTGACGATGTCTTGGTGCCAGTCGACCTCGAACCACTGCTGCACCGATTCCGCAATGATCTCGCCAACCCCGGCGACCCCGGCGAGCTCCTCCAAGGATGCTTCCCGGATGGCCGGGATCGAACCGAAGTGGGTGGCGAGTGCCCTGGCCGCCGTCGGCCCGACGTGCCGGATCGACAGCGCCACCAGAACCCGCCACAGTGGCTGGGCCTTGGCCTTGGCCAACTCGTCGAACATCTTCCTGGTCGTGGTAGTTGGCACGGAGGGCTTCTTCGCCGTCGGCTTCGTGAAGAAGTAGGGCTCGAGCTGCCAGGGGCCCACCTTCCCGCGCATCTTCCGACGACGCCACACCTTGACCTCGGCCAGGTCGTCGGGCTGTAGGTCGAAGAGCCCTGCTTCTGAGTTGAGCACCGGGACTTGCCGGTCCGGAAGCCCCTCGGCAACCTCACCCTCATCCGGTCGCTGATTCTCCGGGTCGACCAGAGCGATGGCGGCTTCCCATCCGAGCGCCTCGACATCGAGGGCGCCGCGCGACGCCAGCCCGAAAACACGTTCTCGCAGCTGAGAAGGGCATTCCTTGGCGTTCGGGCAGCGAAGATCCTTGTCACCGTCCTTTTCGTACGCTAGCTCAGCGCCGCAGCTGGGGCAGTGATCGGGCATAACGAACTCCCGCTCCGAACCGTTACGCAACTCGACAACCGGGCCCAAGATCTCGGGAATGACGTCGCCGGCCTTCCGCAATACCACGGTGTCTCCGATGAGGATTCCCTTGCGCTTGACCTCGAAGGCGTTGTGGAGGGTGGCCATCTCGACAGTCGATCCCGCAACGGTCACCGGCCTCATGACCCCGTACGGCGTGACGCGGCCCGTTCTCCCGACATTGACACGAATGTCAAGGAGCTCAGTGTTTACCTCTTCCGGCGGGTACTTGTACGCGATGGCCCATCGGGGAGCTCGAGAAGTTGCACCAAGCTTGCGTTGCAGAGAGACGTCATCGACCTTGACCACCACACCGTCGATCTGGTGGGAGGCCTCGTCACGCGACTCTCCCCAGGAAGTGACGAACTCATGCACCTGCTCGGCGTTCTCGACGATCTTGAGGTACGGCGACACCGGCAAGCCCCATTCGGCGAGCTTGTCGTACGCGTGTCCCTGGCTGGGAAACTCATGTCCTTCAACGGCGCCAAACCCGTGAACGATCATCGACAGGGGACGTGAAGCCGTCACCCGCGAATCCTTCTGTCGCAACGATCCCGCGGCCGCGTTACGAGGATTGGCGAAGGGATTCTTGCCAGCCTCGACGAGACCGGCGTTGAGGTCGGCAAAGTCGGCGACCGGGAAGAAGACCTCACCTCGTACCTCGAGCAGGCTTGGGATGTCGTCGCCAGCCAGTTTCTGCGGGATCGCCTTGATCGTGCGCACGTTCGCGGTGACATCTTCACCAATGCGACCGTCGCCACGGGTGGCCCCCGAGACGAGTTCACCATCGCGATACACGAGATCGACGGCAAGGCCATCGATCTTGAGCTCGCACAGGAAGTCCGGGACTCCCCCGACGGACGTGGCGACCCTGTTCATCCACTCCGAGAGCTCGTCACGGGTGAAGACATTGTCCAGACTCAACAGGCGCTCCAGATGCTCCACCGGGGCAAAGTCGGTCACCCGCTGTGGAGCCCCAACTCGCTGGGTGGGTGAGTTCGGGGTCCTCAACTCAGGGCGATCGTCCTCGAGCTTCTTCAGCTCAATCATGAGTTGGTCGTACTCGGCGTCGGAAATCGTCGGGGCGTCGTTGGCGTAGTAGGCGTCCTGGGCGTCCAGGACGCGTTCGGTCAGCTCAGTCCAGCGATGACGCGCCTCGGACTCGGACTCACTTGCCTCCAACTCGTCGCCTCGGGTGGGATCGTCAACCATGGTCCCATCCTTGCGCAGTTCCCATACCTGTGCATTCGGGTATCAGTCGACCTGCCTCCCACAACGAGGTGTGGTGGCCGCGGAAGCTCCGCGGCCACCGGTCCCCACAGTGGTTTTCAGACTCCGGTAGCCGGAAGTGCCCCGGCGAAGTCTCCTGGCCTGCTCGGCGTCACGGTCGGAGCGGTGGAGGAAGGAGCCGGCGTGGTCGGGGCCGACGGCCCGTCACCAGACGGCTTCACCAACCAACCACCATCAGCAATGGAAGCACCAGTCAGGCAATGTTTGAGCTCGTCGAGAGTGTAGAAGAATGAGTTCACCGAGATCGGACGACAGCCACGTCCGAAAGTAGCCTGCTGCTCGTTGAGGAGCATCCGGACGACCTTCTGCCCTGACCCCGACTCGAAGACGTCCCACTGCACGTTGGAGGCCAGCGGAGCCACCTTGGCACCCCGCCAATCTGTGGCCTGCCAGAAATTGGTGTCCTGCGGGCTGATCTGGGTACGAGATCCAGGTGCGCCGATGAGCGCCTCGAAGGGAACGAGGGTCTCAGCGTGGGCGAACCGCAAGGTCGCCGATCCCTTGGGATGGTCCTTGGTCTGCTGATCGATCTGGGCCAGGAAATCGTTAAGAAGAGGGCGGGCATTGCGATGGGCGATGTCCGATCCCTGGAAGCCGGGACCCTTCTCGGCGTAGTCCTCAGCGTCGAGGGACATCGCGAAGACATTGGCCTGGTCCTTCGTGAAGTACTTGGCGAAGTCGACCTTGGTCTCAGCAGCCATCGAGGGAGCGATGATGTACAGGTTGTACAGGTTGAGGGCCGCGTCGACGTCGTTTTTGGCCTTCTTGCCCTCGGGGGTCTCGAAGGTCCACTCCCCTGCTGCCAATCGGTCGACGAAGTCCTTTGTATAGATCTTTTCCAGAACCTCACGGGCGGCCTTGCGAACCTCCGGACGCGAATTCACCGCATCGACGTAATCAGAGAGTTCCTTGCTGTCCTGGTACTCCTTGTAAGCCTTGTAGTCCGGGTTCGACTTGTCCTTGTGGAAGTACAGCGTCTTGGTGTCGGCCTTGATGGCGCGTGACATATGCCCGCTCATCTGCGGGGCACCATGGAGCAATCCAGTGACAAAGTCGTATCCGGACTCCGCAGCACGCGGTTCTCCCGAGGACTCCACGACGACCGTGTTGTCTTCCCCGTTGAAGATCTCGGGCATCCGGTGGGCCAGACGCTCACCCAGTTGACGATGCTGATCAGCTCCCACCTCGGTGAGGTTGCCGTACCCCCTCTCGAGCTTGTTGCCCTTGCTGAGCTCAACTCCGTCGGCCTCCATGTGGGCCCAGGTGTCCTCGTTGCCGAGATTTTCATTGGCCTCATGAAGTTTCATGGCCTGGGCGTGAACATCCTGGCCGAGGGGAGTCACAGCTCCCAACTCATTGGCCTTTTCCCAGATCGCCATCGTCAGGGCGTCGTACTTGAAGCTCGACAGGCCACGAGAGCCGTGGCGGGCAACGACCTGAGTGTTGACGGGGTGAAATCCGGCGGGCGGGGCCTGCAAGGTGCCACCGGAATAGCGATACGGAGTCTTCGTCGACAGCGAGTCGTCGGTGTCAGCATGAGCAATTGGTGCACAGGTGATGGCCAGACACCCGACAGCCATGGCGCCAAGAACACGGAAAGGTCTGGAAGGCATGGTGTGCTCCCGAGAAGATCGATCAGTTTGGCCATACCCTCACTGATTCGGGCGTCACCTCCATGTACGGCAGGTGACGCCCGATCAACGCTTCAATGGTCTCCCGGTGACAGTCCCAGATGCGGATCAATCCAGGATCGGCCCCACGGTTCGGGTCCGCTTCAGCTCGAAGAACCCGGGGTAGGCCGTCACTTTCTCGAACCCGTCAAAGAGCTCACCAGCCTCCTCACCCTTCGGAGCAGGGGACATCACCGGCCCGAAGAGTGCCATGCCATTGATGTGGAGAACGGGAGTACCGACGTCCTGTCCGACCGGATCCATACCTTCGTGGTGTGACGCACGCATGGCCTCATCGAACTCTCCCTTGTCAGCACGATCCGCGATGGACTCGTCGTAGCCGCTCTCCACCAACGCTGCCTTGACGGTCTCGATGCTGCGCTCCTCCTTGCCAAGGTGGTAGCGGGTTCCAAGGGCGGTGTAGAAGTCGCGGACAGCTTCCTGCCCGTGCACCTCGACGACGCCAGTGGCAGCCTGAGCGCCGATCCACGCCTTGTCCATCTCGGCACGATAGCCGTCCGGCAGATCACGTCCCTCATTGAGGACGGCCAGGCTCATGACGTGGAAGACGGTATGGACGTCACGGACCTTCTCCACCTCGAGCATCCAGCGTGACGTCATCCATGCCCAGGGGCAGGACGGATCAAACCAAAAGTCAACTGTTGTGGTCATGGCTCCAGCCAACCGCACGCGCCCCCACGCGTACACCCCGACCCTGTCATTGTTCGCGTAAGGCGCAGTAATGACGCGAGACACAGTTCTCACTTAACGAGACAGTGAAAGGCAAGGACCGATACAGTTTTGCGGAAATGGTTGGGGCTTTCGTACACCCTCAACTGACGCACGTTCCACGGAGGCATGATGAGTTCGGTCAACATCACGCGTGAGGAAGCGCAGCAGCGCTCCCAGGTCATCACAGCGCACAGCTCCAAGGTGCTCGTTGATCTTTCTGGGCGTGACCCCAACGGCGATCCGCTCGCCGAGCCGACCGACACCTTCGTCTCCTCGTCGACCATCGAGTTTTCGTCAACCGGTGGCGAGAGCCATCTTGACCTCATTGCTGACGGTGTCTACGCCGCAGACCTCGATGGCACCCCGCTGGATCCAGCCGCATTCTCGAATAATCGTTTCCCGTTCACCACGGAAGCGGGAACTCACGAAATCACGATTACGGCGCTGTGCCGCTACTCCCATTCGGGTGAGGGCCTGCACCGTTTCGTCGACCCGGCTGACGGTAAGGTTTACCTCTACACCCAGTTCGAGATTGCAGATGCCAGGCGTATGTACGCCGATTTCGAGCAGCCCGATCAAAAGATGACATTCGAGCTGCAGGTCATCGCTCCGACTGGTTGGACCGTCGTTTCAAACTCCCCCACCCCAGAACCCACGGAAGGCCCTTGGGAAGGGATGTCACGGTGGTGTTTTGAGCCCACCCTTCCGATTTCGACGTATCTGACGGCCCTTGTCGCCGGCGAATACCACGTCGATCACGGAACCATTCACGCATTGTCTGGCGAAATGGACGCTGACATTCTGTGCCGTCAGTCGATGAGAGAGTACCTCCACGCCGACCAAATCCGCACCACCACACAACGTGGATTTGAGGTTTACGAGTCCGAATTCGGTTACCCGTACCCCTTCGGCAAGTACACCCAGTCCTTCGTGCCGGAATTCAACGCCGGAGCCATGGAGAACGCTGCCTGCGTCACCCACCGTGACGATCTGCTGTTCCGGTCCCGCGTCACCTCGGCCGCCTACGAGAACCGCGACAACACCATCCTGCACGAGCTGGCTCACATGTGGTTCGGCGACCTCGTCACCATGACGTGGTGGGACGATCTCTGGCTCAACGAGTCCTTCGCCGAATGGGCGTCGCATCACTGCCAGGAGAAGATCGTCGAGCAGCACGGCGGCATTGACCCATGGGTCTCCTTCGCGAACCAGCGCAAGACGTGGGGATACACCCAGGATCAGCTGCCGACTACGCATTCGATCGCCGCTGACATGATCGATCTCGACACCGTCGAGCAGAACTTTGACGGCATCACCTACGCCAAGGGTGCCTCGACCCTGAAGCAACTGGTCACCTTCGTCGGAGAAGCCGAGTTCCTGGCTGGCGTGCGCACCTATTTCGCCCAGAACGCCTTCTCGAACACTGAACTCAAGGATCTCCTCCACCAGCTCCAGGTGGCGTCGGGACGCGATCTGTCCTCCTTCACTGAGCAGTGGCTGCGCACCCCAGGGGTCAACACCGTCCGTCCGGATTACGACGTTGACGAGAACGGCAACTTCACCCGCTTCGACATCGTCCAGACGGCCATCGAGAAGTACCCCACCTTGCGAACCCATCGCTTGGGCATTGGGATCTACGCACTGACCGACGGCAAGCTCGTTCGGACCGAACGCCTCGACGTCGACATCCATGACGAGCGCACCCCGATCGCCGCGCTCGTCGGACATTCCCGTGGTGATCTGGTCCTGTTGAACGACGGCGACCTGACTTACGCGAAGGTCCGTCTGGACGATCATTCGATGGCCACCCTCATCGAGCACATTGACGCCCTGTCTGATCCGCTGGCCCGGGCGGTGTGCTGGAGTTCGGCCTGGGACATGTGCCGCGACGCCGAGATGAAAGCTCAGGACTACGTCGCCCTGGTTGGCAAGGGGCTTCCCAGCGAGACGGATTTGACGGCCGTCACCTCCCTCATTCGCCAGGCCACCACCGCTGCGATCTCCTACACCATTCCTGGAGCTCGTCAGGATGTGCGCAATCGCCTCGTTGCGATCTTGGCGACGGGGCTACGTGACGCCGAGCCCGGTTCGGACCATCAGGTGGCCTACGCCAACGGTCTGACCGCTGCTGCCACGAAGGATGCCGCCGACCTGCTCAAGGGGTGGCTGAACGGCGAAGAGGTGCCCGAGGGGCTCGACATCGATCAGGGAATGCGTTGGCGTCTCCTCATCGCCCTGGCCAGTATGGGCCGAGTCGGCGAGCCGGAGATCACTACTGAATTGCAGCATGACAACACCATCTCCGGATCGGAGCAGGCCGCTGGCGCTCGCGCTGCGATGCCAACGGCTGAGGCCAAGCTGACTGCTTGGCACCGCGCTACCACCGACGACTCGGTGCCCAACGAGACCTACCGCCAGCTCGTCAGCCAGTTCATTCAGCCCGATCAGACCAAGGTGCTCTCGCAGTACGTCAATCCTTACCTGGAGCTGTGCAAATCCATCGACTCCCACGAGGGCCAGTGGGCCAAGGCCGGTCACGCCCAGGTCCAGAACGCCCTGATGTGGCTCTTCCCAAGTACCGAGGTCATCGACGGGGCATGGCTCGACAAGCTCGATCGTTGGGTTTCCGAGAACAACCCGGGCAGCACCATGCGGCGCGTTCTGGCCGAGCGCGCTGACAATGCGCGCCGCACCCTGCGTTGCCAGGCGGCCAGCTGTCACTGATCTGTGACACATGAATGTGGCCCCGAACCATTATGGTTCGGGGCCACTATCATCTTTGTGATCAGCACTCACGCTGCGCGACCAGAATCAGTCAACGTTCTTGCTGCCGCGTCCTTTTTGGCGACATGGACTCCCCAGCCAATGAGGGATGAAGGGGATGGCCGCGGAGATCGGCCACACGACACACAGCATGAGCAGGCGTACGGAGCTGAAGTCGACCTCGGGCCAGCCAGGCGAAGTTTTCATGGGCACCGGGGCCAGCGCATCGATCGTGAGCTCGCGTAGCGTCGTCGCGCCGGTTTCAGATCGACCTTGGAGGCTCCATGGGGAGTTGGCAAACACGGACACATGGCGCATCGTGGACTCTTCTCGGTCATGGAAGGCCCGTCTTCCCCGGGTTACCACGTCAGACAGGGACCACCTGAAACCTGACATCTCTCATTGTCATGGAAGATGGTGGGCTTCCTTGATCGCTGTGCTGTGAATTCCTCTCCGTTTGCATCCCCGGGCCTCATTCCTTGAGACTGTCCACAACCTTCTCCGTGACTCTCCCGACGCTGTCCACAGATCTTGAATTGGCTGACGGATCGCCTGATGTCTTGCCGATAACTGTTGGTGTGAACGAACTTGAACTAGCCATGGCGGACAACGGCGGTGTCGTGCGGATACATCGTTTCAGCAGAACACGCGGGCAGGCTGACCGCGCCGTGAAAGCCGGACGCGCGATACGCATGCTCCCGGGAATCGTTGCGGATGCCGGACGAGCTGACGATCCTCGAGTGAAGATGCAAGCGATACACATGTGGCATGCAGATACGGTCATCATTGGTAAAGCCGCCCTCGTTGCGCAAGGAATGATTCCACCCGGCAGCCGGACACGAGAGTTCAGCGCAGTCCACGAGGTGGAGGCGTTTTCACGGACGAGAGGCATCAAACGAGACGGAATCCTCGTACATCGATGGCGGATTCCGCGCCGGTACGTCACCCAATACCGCGACGTGTCCATGGCGATTCCTGAGGCCTCCGTCCTCCTCATGGCCGTTCGAGGAGAATGGGAATGGGTCTGTGAGGCGCTGAGACAAAAACTCGTCACCCCGCGTTCCTGCCGATCAGCTCGTTCCTGCCTGTCGTGGAAGGTCAGCCGTCACCGCATCACTGCAGCCCTGGCCGATATTTCCTTCAATCCTTGGTCAGTGCCGGAATTGTGGTTGTCCCGGGCACTCCGCGCAGTCGGGTTCACCGGGTGGCACTCCAACAAGCGGGTGGACACGGCCGAAGGAGCCTTTACCCTCGACCAAGCCTTCGACGCGGAACGGGTTGGGGTTGAGGTCGACGGTCGCTGCGTACACGGCACACCTGAAGGTTACGAAGCGACCATGCTGCGGTCAGCGAGTTTGGATCGACATGGCTGGCGGATGCTTCACATCACTCCGACAATGCTCAAGCAACGGCCACGATTCGTGCTGGAGTGGCTGGCACAGCGGATCCACAAGCGGCATCGTCCGAAGTTTATGATGTCCGACCGCGACCTTTCGCGGATCATGCTTGGTCTGGCTCCAGCTTAACCGCTGCCATGTCCGCCCTCATCGCACCTCCTTGAGGAGAAACCTGCCGCCACTGCGCCTGACACCGCAGCATCTGTGTTCAAGATGTCTCATCAGCCCGAGTGCAGTCATGCCCGGCGTGGCGATCCCGGTAACACCGCTGAATTCCGTCACCACAACCTCCACCATCATCACTGTCTCACGCCATCTCCAGCCAGCCGCGCTGCACCGCACGGAAATGCCTGGAAAGATGGAGGTGAGACATCTAGGAGGAATCGCATGAGTGACACTGCGCCACAGACCGCCGAGGTTGGCGTCATCGGGATGGCCGTGATGGGGTCTAACCTGGCCCGCAACATGGCCCACAAGGGTTTCCGGGTCGCCGTGTACAACCGCACAGCTTCACGCACCGACGAGGTCATGGCCGAGCACGGCCACGAGGGGACCTTTCTGCCATTCCATGATCTGGCTGACTTCGTCGCAAGCCTCGAGCGCCCGCGCCGCATCGTCATGATGGTCAAGGCCGGTCGTGGCACAGATGCTGTCATCAAGGAGATCACTCCCCTGCTCCAGCCGGGCGACGTTCTCGTCGACGGCGGCAACGCCTACTTCGGCGACACTCGACGTCGGGAGGAAGAGATCCGCCCGACCGGTATCCACTACGTCGGCACCGGCATTTCCGGTGGCGAGGTCGGCGCGCTGGAGGGACCGTCAATCATGCCGGGGGGCTCCAAGGAGTCGTATGAAGCCATCGGCCCGGTTCTGGAGAAAATCTCGGCACAGGTCGACGGTGAGCCCTGCTGCGCATGGATGGGCACTGATGGCGCCGGGCACTTCGTCAAGATGGTCCACAACGGCATTGAGTACGCCGACATGCAGTTCATCGGCGAGGCCCATGCCCTCTTGCGCGCTGCCGGTCTGACGAATGCCGAGGCCGCAGACGTCTTCGAGTCCTGGAACCACGGCGATCTCGATTCCTACCTCGTCGACATCACCTCCCGGGTACTGCGCGCCAAGGATCCTCGCGATCCTGCCACCGACCTCCTTGACGTCATCCGCGACGAGGCAGGGATGAAAGGAACAGGTACCTGGACCGTCCAGACAGCTCTCGAGCTCGGAGTTGACGTCTCCACCATCAGTGAGGCCGTCTTCGCTCGCTCGGTCTCCAGCGCCCTTCCGCTGCGCAAGGTGGGCCAGCAGACCCTTGAGGGGCCGGACCGCACCATCTCCGTCGATGATCGTCAGGCGTTCATTGACGACGTTCGTGACGCCCTGTGGTCCGCGAAGGTCGTCGCCTACGCCCAAGGGCTCGACGAGATCCGCACCGCTGCGACCGAGTACAACTGGGAAGTCGACATGGGCCAAGTCGCCTCCATCTGGCGCGACGGCTGCATCATCCGAGCCTGTCTCCTTCAGCGTATCAAGGACGAGTATGCCGCTGGTGACCTCACCACCCTCCTGGAGGCACCCTCCGTCAAGGCCGAACTGGCTCGCTGCCAGCAGGCATGGCGTCGCGTCGTCGCCCGAGCAGTCGCGGCCGGAGTCCCAGTTCCGGGATTCTCCTCAGCCCTTGGCTATTACGACCAGGTTCGCGCACCACGCCTCAACGCCGCCCTCACCCAGGGGCTGCGCGACCTCTTCGGCGCGCACACTTACCGTCGTGTCGACGACGAGGGTTCCTGGCACGTCAACTGGTCCGGCGATGGACGCGAAGCCCGCGTAAACTGACCTCCCAGCAACTCCACGGCAGCGGCCACCGCAAGTCGCCGTGGCTCTACCCCTGCTCCTGACAACCCCCGCAACTTTTCAAGGACTCCCATGACCACTATTTCCACGACCCACGACTGGTGGACGTCCGCCGTTGTGTACCAGGTGTACCCGCGCAGTTTCGCCGACTCGAACGGCGACGGCATCGGCGACATCCGCGGCATCACCGAACACCTTGACCATCTCGTCGCCCTGGGTGTCGATGCCCTTTGGATCTCACCGTGGTACCCCTCCCCACTGGCCGATGGCGGCTACGACGTCAGCGACTACTGCGACATCAACCCTGACTTCGGGACTCTCGATGACGCTGACGCGCTCGTGGAACGGGCCCACAAATTGGGCCTACGAGTCATCATCGACCTGGTCCCCAACCACTCCTCCGAGGAGCATCCGTGGTTCAAGGAAGCCCTCGCAGCTGCCCCCGGTTCGCCTGAACGCGACCGCTACATCTTCCGAGATGGCCGCGGCGAGAACGGTGAACTCCCTCCGAACAATTGGCCATCGGTGTTCGGAGGTGGTGCATGGCAACGCATCACCGAGCCCGACGGAACCCCAGGGCAGTGGTACCTGCACTTCTTCGACGTCTCCCAGCCCGACTGGAACTGGGAGAACCCGGATGTCCTCAAGGAGTTTGACCGTGTTCTGAGATTCTGGTTCGACCGCGGCGTCGATGGTTTCCGCATTGACGTCGCCAACTCGATGGTCAAGGAATCCGGCCTCCCCGACCTACCCGAGAACGAGGAGATCGGAGAGCTCGTCGGGGACAGCCCGATGTGGGATCAGCCTGGACTGGCGCCCATCCAACGTCGCTGGCGAGCCATCGCCAACGAATACGCCGACACCCCTGGGGGTCCGCGAATGTTCGTCGCCGAGGCATATCTCCCCCACGACCGTCTGGTGCGCTACCTCGAGTCGGACAGGCTACACACCTCGTTCAACTTCGAGTTCCTCATCTCGGCGTGGTCGGCCCGTTCGCTTCGCACCACCATCACCGAATCCTTGGCAGCCCACGAGTCAGTGGGGGCAAGTGCCACCTGGGTGCTGGGCAACCACGATAACTTCCGCCCTGTCTCCCGCTATGGCAAGAAGATTTCAGGTCTGGACTTCTCAGATCCAGCTGCCCCCCATGCCGAGTTCCACGGCACACCGACCGATGTCGCTCTAGGACGCCGTCGAGCCCGCGCGGCCGTCATGCTCGAGCTTGCCCTTCCTGGCGGCGCCTACGTCTACCAGGGTGAGGAGCTCGGCCTGCCAGAGGTGGAGGACCTCCCCGACGACGTCCTGCAGGACCCCACCTGGGAGCGTTCTGAACACACTGACCGCGGTCGTGACGGCTGCCGCGTCCCGATCCCGTGGAGCGGTTCCGAGGCCCCCTACGGGTGGTCATCAGCGAGTGACAGTTGGCTTCCGATGCCGCACGACTGGGCTGATTGGACGGTCGAGGCCGAACAAGACGATCCGTCATCCTTCCTGGCCCTTTACCGCACTCTCCTGGCTGAGCGTCGGAACAACCCTGCCCTGGGAGCCGGGACGATGACATGGAACGAGTCGGCCGACGATGTCCTCGACTTCTCCCGTGAGCCTGACTTCCGTTGCGTCGTGAATTTCGGTGACGAGGCCGTAACCGTGGACACAGACAAGATCATCGTCAGCTCAACTTCACTGGAGATCCACGACGAACTCGCATCCGTCGGCCGTGACCAAGCCGTGTGGCTGCGAGCCTGAACGTCGATCAGACCGTGACGAGGTGGGCTGCCAACGCCTCCCTCGTCCGGTCGTCGATCGGGACCGAGGCTCCGGTGTCCGGGTCGACGCAGACGAGCACAGTTGCGGCATCGAGGGCAGATCCCGCCTCCGTGCCAATCGACCCGGCAAGGGTCATTGACGAGGCTCCCAGCCGCGTGAGCGCAGTGTGCACCTTGCATGACCGCTGCGACGGCAGCACTTGACGTCGATAACGGATGTCCTGACGCACAACGACCCACAGGTGGTCGCCGGCTCGTCTCATCCCTGGCGACCACGACGTCGTCGCGAGGATCCTGGCCTCCTGGAGGTACCCAGCCATGCTGACGTTGTTGACGTGGCCCTGCCGGTCGACGTCAGACCACCGGATAGGGACCTCGACGATGTCACCGACCTCGGAGACGTCAACGATCTTGATCGGCTTCCACGGTGTCTCCTCAATCTTCATGGCCTCAAAGGCGCCTCGCTCGCCGTCGGTGAGCCGACGCGGTCGTCCTGCGTCGAAGTCGAAGGGGCAAATAATTCCGCGTGCCCGAGTGACCTCAAGGTCATGGTGCCAGGCACGGTAATCCAGGACGGTTCGGGCCGCGCCGACCTTGGAGCAACCAACCTCGACCCGTAGCGGGCTCCCATCCACGACGAAGGGGGCGAAGAACTCGACATCCTGAGTGACGACGACGATCCCCGTCTCAAGCATCTCCTGGGCACCGTTGGTGTAGAACGCCTGATTTCGAGACTCCTGAACCAACTCGCTGATGCGTACGTTGTTGACGTGTCCCTGCGCATCCATGTCGGACCATCGCAGCGGAATGTCGACGACAACGGCACCCGTCACGGTGCGTCGCCTCCCTTGGCCGCACCCAGTTGCTCATTCTCGTCGGCAAACATCTCGTCAACGATGTCGGAGTACTTCTCAACCACGACCCCCCGACGCACCTTGAGGCTGGTCGTGACCGAATGAGCGTCCTCGGTCAGCTCGTGGTCGAGGATTGCGAACTTCTTGACGGTCTCCCAGCGTTCGAGGCGGGAGTTTGCGCGATCGACATACCGCTGAATGCTGCGACGCACGTCCGGGTCTGCTGTGAGCTCGGCGTAGCTGGCGCCAGGACGCCCATGCCGACGTGCCCACGTCATGAGAGCGCTCTTCTCGAGGGTGAGGAGGGCCACTGCGTACTTGTGTCCCTCGCCCAGGACAACCGCGTTGGACAGGTACGGGCAATTGGCCATCAGGGTGGCCTCGACCTTCTGTGGGGCGACGTACTTTCCGCCAGAGGTCTTGAACAGGTCACGTTTGCGGTCGGTGATGCGCAGATAGTTCATCTCATCGAGTTCGCCGATGTCGCCTGTGTGGAACCAGCCGTTAGTGAACGCCTTTGCCGTCTTCTCCGGGAGGTTGTGGTAACCACGAGCAACGATCGGTCCCGACACCAGGATCTCGCCATCCTCGGCGATCTGTGCGAGGCAGCCAGGGGCAGCCGGTCCCACGGTGCCGGGGCGAATGGCATCGGGCCCGCTGAAGAACGCGACTGCCCCGACCTCGGTCGCCCCATACCCCTCGACGATGGGAATCCCGGCGGAGGAGAACCACTGCTGGACCTGCTCCGACAACTTGGCACCACCGCAGATCATGAACTCGATGCCGCCAAGTTTGCGACGCAGGGTGGAGAAGACCAGCGCATCGGCGATCTTCCGCTTGGCCTCAAGCATCCTGGGTGCGCGATCGCCGGCGTTGCGATAGCTCTGGGCATCGCGTCCGGTTGCGAAGGCCCACCGCGAGACACGACTTGCCAGACGTCCTTGGGGGTATGCCGTCATGACGCCGGCACGAATCTTCTCGAAGATACGCGGCACACCGCACATGACGCGCGGTTTGACCTCGCCCAGACTTCGGGCCAACCGTGGGATGCGCGGCTCGACTGCCTGGGTGATGCCAATCTCGACACAGATGGCGATGAGGCATTTCCCGAAGGCGTGGGACAACGGCAACCACAACATGTGGACGTCCCCGCCACGGAACATGTTGAGGCTCTTCCATGCCTGGCCCATGTACGTCCATGCCCGGTGAGTCAGCTCGACTCCCTTGGGCGTGCCCGTCGTGCCAGAGGTATAGATGAGGGTACACAGGTCGTCGGGTTCGACGGAATCGATCATGCGCCGCACGAGGTCCGGCTCGGCGGCCAGGCGTCGCCGTCCATTCGCAATGATGTCAGCCATGGTGGTGAGTCGGTCATCCCGGACGCCGGTCTCGGCCGAATCGTCGGCAAAACTGATGATGTGCCGAACAACCGCATCGACCTCGGGCCTGCCCTGGATCTTCGCGACCTGGGCCGTGGAATCGACGAAAAGAACGGACGACTCGGAGTCCACCAGGATGAAACTGGCCTCTTCCGGCCCGGAATTCGGGTAAATCGTCGTCGTCGCGCCACCAGCACAGGAGATGGCCATGTCGGCAATGATCCACTCGGTGCGCGTTCCGGAGAGCAGGGCGACGCGTCCCTCCCGAGAAAGCCCCAAGTCCATCAATCCAGCAGCCACCTCGTGGGCCTGACGACGGAATTCAGCAAAGGTCATGGGGAGCCAGGTGTTGGCCTCATCGTCAGCACCGGAGGGAGTAAGAAAGGCGATGCGATTGGGATGGGCATCCGCCTGTCGATCGAGCATCGTCGCGAAGTTCTTGGCGGAGGACGCAATGAGCTTGCGCTGCAGAGCAAGGGGCTCCTCGTCACTGGTACGCCTCATCAACTCACCCTCTTCTCGGTCAAAAATGACTCCCACCACGCTATTGCATGGCGCATTGGCCGATCCCCACAATTCCCAGCGCCACCCATAGGTAGGTGTCCACAGGAGTGGGCAGGAGTACGTTCCTCGCACCACGGGTACGATATTCATCATGTCACAGGGCGGTTCCAGGCGCAGCATTCATGATGACGATGCCTCGAATACGCCATCGACAACGCCTTTTGAGGATGTCGGGCCGAAGGTGGAGCGGTCAGCGGCAGCCCCCTGGCTGAGCATTGAACAGCAACGAGTATGGCGAGCTTGGCTCCTCGGATCAGCTCGTATCACTGCGCACCTTTCGGAGGATCTACGGCGCCATGGCCTCGAGCTGTGCGAGTACGAGATCCTCGTCAGTCTTTCGGAGGCTCCCGATCACGCGGTCCGGATGTCTGTCCTTGCCAGCGAGGTACATCAGTCAAGGTCACGACTCACTCACGCCATCGAGCGGCTCGAGGGCCGCGGCCTTGTCGTGCGTGAGCCTGACGTGCGAGATCGTCGTGGAGTGGTCGCAAGGCTGACTCCCGACGGGATGGACCTGTTGCGGCAGACCGCCCCCGACCATGTCCGCGCGGTCCGGCATATTTTCGTTGACCCGATCAATCCAGAGGATTTCTCGGCCTTGGGACGGGCCATGAAGGCTGTCCTTTCCGTGTCAGACTGAGTCCATGACGGCCACCACGGACATTCTTCAGGACTTTCACTCAACCCTGAGGGGTCTGGACGCCTCTGCCGTGGAAATCCTGGACGATTCCCGGCTGGCACGCGCCTTGTACTCCTCCGACGCCTCGATTTACCGAGTTGTCCCCGCTGCAGTTGCCCATCCACGAAGTACTGATGAGCTCTGTGCCCTAGTCACTGCAGCCAGCCACGTTGGTCTACCCGTGACAACCCGTGGCGCCGGTACGACCTGTGCTGGCAATGCCGTCGGGACCGGCCTCATCATCGACACCGCAGCGCACCTCAACCGCATCCTTTCCCTCGATCCCGAATCGGCTGCCGCCGTTGTCGAGCCCGGCGTGGTCCAGGACTGGCTTCAGCATGCCGGGGCTCCCCATCAATTGCGGTTTGGCCCGGACCCCTCCACATCGACTCGCTGCACCATCGGCGGGATGATCGGAAACAACGCCTGCGGTCCGCGGGCTTTGGGGTACGGACGTACCGGCGACAACATCGTCGACCTCGACCTCCTCACTGCTGATGGTCACGTCACGACCCTCCGCCCCGGTGACCTCACGGTTCCTTTCGCGCAACGTCTGGCTGATGTGGCAGACGCGAATCTTGCGACCATCCGGACCGAATTCGCAACTTTCTCCCGTCAAGTCTCCGGGTACTCAATGGAGTGGCTGCTGCCCGAGCGTGGCCGCAATCTTCCAGCCTTCATCGCGGGCACGGAAGCCACCCTGGGTATCGTCGCGAAGGCGACGGTCCGACTTGTCCGCGAGGCTCCCTGTGGGCTGACGGTGGCGCTGGGCTACCCATCGATGCCCGAGGCCGCCGATGCGGTCACGGCCTTGCTGCCCTTCTCCCCCGTCGCTTGCGAAGGATTTGGGCGCCGGATTGTCGACGTGGTCTCTCGGGCAGGACGACCGGTTCCCGACCTCCCGCGTGGCGACGGCTGGATGTTCGTGGAGCTTCGCGGCGACGACGAGGCCGAGGTGGCGTCGCGCGCCAAAGACATGGTCGCTGCCAGCGAATGCCTCGATGGCTGGGTGGTCTGCGATCCAGATCAGGCCGCAGCCCTCTGGAGGATCCGGGCTGACGGCGCAGGGCTGGCCGGAGTCAGCCTCGACAAGCCAGCCTGGGCCGGATGGGAGGATTCGGCCGTTCCGGCAGTCGACCTCGGCCCCTACCTCCGCGACTTCGAGTCCTTGTTGGCAGACCATAGCCTCCATGGTCTGCCTTACGGCCACTTCGGCGAGGGATGCCTGCACTGTCGCATCGACTTCCCCCTCGATCAGTCCGACGGACCCCAGCGCTACCGCTCCTTCGTCACCGAGGCGGCGCAACTGGTCGCACGGCATGGTGGGTCAGTCTCCGGTGAGCATGGCGACGGCAGGGCACGCTCGGCCCTGTTGGACACGATGTACTCCCCCGATGCCCTGAGCCTCTTCGGCAAGGTCAAGGCGATCCTCGACCCGGACAACGTGTTCAACCCGGGGATTCTCGTCGATCCCGCACCGCTCGAGACCAATATCCGAACCCACGAATCGGCTCTTTCCGCGATCACCGTTTCCCATCCCGAATTCGCCGCCAACGTCCATCGCTGCACCGGAGTCGGAAAGTGCATCGCCCACACCGCTCCGAGCGCAGTGATGTGCCCCTCGTACCAGGCCTCCGGACTCGAGGTGGACTCCACCCGCGGCCGAGCCAGCATCCTCAAGGAGATGGTCAACGGCACTCTCATTGACGGCTGGGACTCCCCCGAGGTGGAACGGGCTCTCGACCTCTGCATGGCCTGCAAGGGGTGTGCTCGCGACTGTCCTACCGGGATCGACATGGCCAGTTACCGCAGTACGGTCCTCAACGAGAAATACCGCCACCGACTTCGCCCCCGCTCCTACGTCACCATGGGCCTACTGCCACTGTGGGAACGTCTCCTCAATCGCATCCCGGGAGCGCTAGCCCTGGCCAACAAGGTGTTGTCGGTCTCGGCCTTCGCCCACTTGGCCCGATGGACGGCTGGCGTCGACCAGCGCCGTCCGCTTCCGCGGTTCCAGTCCTCGGCCAGGCTGGCCAGCGAGCACGCAACCTCAGCCCAGACCATCGTGGCAAAACAGGGAACTTCGACCTCGCCTGCCACCGAGAATCCCTCAACGAGATCGACCTCACCGACTCGCCGTAGCGGGGACAAGGGTGACGTCGCCATATGGGTGGACTCCTTCTCCGACATGTTGGAGGGGTCAGACCTCTCCGCGGTCGTTGCGGTACTGGCCGACGCCGGCTACCACCCCAGGGTCCTTTCCGATGACGTCTGCTGCGGATTGACCTGGATCACCACTGGTCAGCTCGAAGGCGCCCGTCGTCGGCTGCGGGCAGGGCTGGCGGTACTGGCTCCCCTGGCCGACGCGAACGTCCCGGTCGTCGGGTTGGAACCGTCGTGCACGACCGTGTGGCGGGACGATGCCATGCGCCTTCTTCCGGACGATCCACGGGTTGGCCGCGTCGCCCGGAACATGCACACCGTCGCTGAGATGCTGGAGGCGGCGAAATGGACCCCGCCTTCTCTGGCCGGCCACACCGTCGTCGCCCAGCCCCACTGTCACCATGCCTCGATCCTCGGTTTCGGCCCGGACAGGCGTCTGCTCGAAGCTGCGGGGGCGAAGGTCAAAGTGGTCAGCGGCTGCTGTGGATACGCCGGGAACTTCGGCGTCGAGAACGGTCATTACGACTTCTCGGTGAAGGTTGCCCAAAACAACCTCCTTCCGGCCATCAACGAGGCCGGACCGCAGGCCATCATCCTGGCCGATGGGTTCTCCTGTCGACGCCAGACCTCTGACCTGACGGGACAGCGAGCCCTCACCTTCTCGGAGCTGTTCGCCTCACACCTGTCGTCCCGCGGCAAACAATGACGGTGTGGCCCAACTCTTAGCACAACGTCGGATGTTGCGAGTCTGCGGACTGGTCGATCATGCCGCGAGAAGACGCTGCTGGGATTCGTTGATCTCGCTCATGATCGAGGTCAGCTCGAGAATCTGAATCGGGCTGACCTCACGGAAACCCGATTTATCTGGCTGCTGTCACCCGTCGAAGGCCCCCGCGCGGCTTGGCCGATGAGTCCTCACACACGTTATTCTGTCGCTATCTTGACGGCGGCCTCGCTGGGGAAGGTGACTCCCTGCTCCTTGCGGGGTGATCTTGATCCCCGGCACCGGACCAACCGATCCCTTGAGCTTCCATGTACAGATGTATCCCGTGTCCTTGCTCCCATGGGCTGACGATGGTGGAAGCAAAGCGGCGCCGGCCCATAGCAGCGTTACAGCAATGGGCCGGCGCCGTGAGCAGCATCAACAGGAAGAGTCCGGACCCCTCCTCAGTGCGTCACCACTCAGTCACGAGTGAGTCGCCGATGCTTCGAGGCATGCGGACGAGCAGCCTC
Source organism: Cutibacterium nasicola (assembly GCF_051303185.1). Lineage (GTDB taxonomy): Bacteria > Actinomycetota > Actinomycetes > Propionibacteriales > Propionibacteriaceae > Cutibacterium. The sequence continues at coordinate 248,980 of NZ_JBPPGE010000005.1, forward strand.
TGGTCCGAGGCGCTCGATCTTGTTGGCCTCGTAGTCGGCGAAGTTGCCCTCGAACCAGAACCAACGCGGCACACCGTCCTCGTCTTCACCCTCCCATGCCAGGATGTGAGTGGCAATGCGGTCGAGGAACCAACGGTCGTGGGAGACAACCACGGCGCATCCCGGAAACGCCAGCAGCGCATCCTCGAGACTCGAGAGGGTCTCGACGTCCAGGTCGTTGGTCGGCTCGTCAAGCAGAAGAACGTTGCCGCCCTGCTTGAGGGTCAGGGCCAGGTTCAGACGGTTGCGCTCACCGCCGGAGAGCACGCCGGACTTCTTCTGCTGGTCCGGTCCCTTGAAGCCGAAGCTCGCCACATAAGCACGGGAGGGCTCCTCGAAGTTGGCGACCTTGATGTAGTCCAGCCCGTCGGAGACGACCTCCCAGACGTTCTTCTCCGGGTCGATGCCAGTTCGGTTCTGGTCGACGTAGGAGAAACTGACCGTCTCGCCGACCTTGAGGGAGCCGGAATCGGCCTTCTCCAGTCCGACGATGGTCTTGAACAGGGTCGTCTTGCCGACACCGTTCGGACCAATCACGCCGACGATGCCGGCCCGCGGCAGGGTGAAGGACAGATCCTTGATCAGGACGCGATCGTCGAATCCCTTGGTGAGGTGGTTGGCCTCCAGCACGACATTGCCCAGACGCGGGCCCGGCGGGATGTTGATCTCGGCGGTGTCGATCTTGCGGTTACGCTCGGCCTCGGTGGCCAGCTCCTCGTAACGGGCCAGACGAGCCTTGTTCTTGGCCTGGCGAGCCTTCGGCGAGGAGCGCACCCACTCCAGCTCCTTCTCGAGGATCTTGGCGCGCTTGACGTCCTTCTTGCCCTCGATCTGGAGACGTTTGCGTTTGGTGTCCAGGTAGGTCGAGTAGTTGCCCTCGTACGGGTGCAGCTGACCGCGGTCGACCTCACAGATCCACTCGGCGACGTGGTCGAGGAAGTAGCGGTCGTGAGTGACGGCCAGGACAGCTCCTGGGTAGGACTTGAGGTGACCCTCGAGCCAGTTGACGGACTCCGCGTCCAGGTGGTTGGTGGGCTCATCGAGCAGCAGCAGGTCAGGCTGCTCGATGAGGAGCTTGCACAGGGCGACGCGCCGACGCTCCCCGCCGGAGAGCACATCGACCGGGGTGTCACCAGGCGGACACTGCAGGGCGTCCATCGCCTGCTCGAGGCGGGTGTCGATGTCCCAGGCGTTGGCGTTGTCGAGCTCGGTCTGCAGCTCGCCCATCTCGGCCATGAGGGCGTCGAAGTCGGCGTCGGGGTTGGCCATCTCGGCCGACACCTCCTCGAACCGCGCGAGCTTCGCCTTGATGTCGCCGACGGCCTCCTCGACGTTCTCGCGAACCGTCTTGTCCTCGGTGAGCGGAGGCTCCTGGAGCAGGATTCCGACCGTGGCTCCCTTGGCGAGGCTGGCGTCACCGTTGTTCGGCTTGTCGAGCCCAGCCATCAGCTTGAGCATCGTCGACTTGCCAGCGCCGTTCGGTCCGACAACACCAATCTTGGCGCCCGGGAAGAACGACAACGTGACATTGTCGAGAATGACCTTGTCACCCACCGCCTTTCGGACGTTGTGCATGGTGTAGATGAACTCGGCCATCGGCACTCCTCCAGAATCTGCGGGAACGGGGCGGCCGGCACTTCACCGACCGCTGCACAGTATGCCAGCCGTTGTAACGACTCCCGTCACCAACTCATTCCCGATGACTCACGTCGAGCTTCAGGACCCGACCAATTCGACGTCGTCGTCAACCACCTCAGTGTCCTCATCAATACCGTCGCCACCCACATCGTGGAATTCCTGGTAGCGCAGCACGCGATCGTCTCCCAGCGGCGCCTCGGCCCGCTTCTCGGGACGACGGCACAGCGCTGACACTCGAGACAGATCCGGCCCGACATTGTTCGCGACCACGATGAGTTGCTCGTGGGAGCCCTCGTCGTCAATCCAGTTACGGGTGCGCAGTCGTCCGGTCACCATGACGGGATCTCCTTTGTGCAGGGAGGCGGTGCAGTTGTCCGCAAGGCGCCCGTAGACATGGACCGACAGCCACGTCGTCGTCCCGTCGACCCACTCCCCCTGCCTCATGACGCGAGGGGTGTGGGCAACCCGGAATCGGGCTCCCCGCCAACCCTCACCAACCTTCATCTCGACGTCAGTTCCGAGATTTCCGGTGAATGACACGTTTGCGTCCATCTGTGAGCTCCTCTCCACTCATAGACAGTTATCGTCGGGACCCCGACAATCCGTCAGGCAATTTCAGATCTGTGGACAACTCCGACGACGCCTGCCGAGGGTTCTGTGGACAACTCGGGCCCGCCACTGACCCCGAGCCCAGATCAGGACGCCTTGGACAAGATCTTGACGACCTCGTCGTGGTGATCAAGCTCCGCATTGACCGGGTCGACGACCGATTGCCATGCGACCTCGGTGAGGTTGGCCCGCAATTCAGACCTGGCATGATGCGCAGCCGCCCGCGCCCCCGTCTGCACCCCGATCTGGCACAGCAGTGACACCACGATCCCCGCGATGGTACCTCCCACAACGATGAGGGGCGGCACCGGGACGTTGTGCCATCTCACCGGTGAAACGCGGAATTGGAAGTAGGCCATCAAGCCATCCACCAACCACCACGCTGCCCCAGCCACGACGATGACGATGAGGATCCACTGCACCACCGTCACCAATGTCCACCAGCCGGTACCGCGATGCACCCCCAAGTCCGTGGAAGCGACAGCTCGATCGATGCCGTCAGATAGGTCCTGGCGGTTCGACAGTGAGGCAGCCCGCACCGAGTCGGCCCACGAGCGAGGTAGTCCCTCGGACGCTTCCGAAGCCAAGGAACGCACTGCCGTGTCCACCTTGGCTCCTGCGACCCCGACCCGCGTCGTCATGGCACTTCGCTGCACATCGGTGGGTTCCGTCCCGCGCGACAGGTCCTTTTTCCTCCCCGGCACCAGGTCCAGGTGCAGTCGATGCAAAGGATCCTGGCGAATCTTCGACACCCAGGACGTCAGCGGCCAGCCAGTGGCGTAGTGGCCTCTCTTGCGGTAGGCCTCCCGGGTCGCCTCGACGACAGGATCGACACCTCCGGCGGTACACAATGCCTCGATCAACCCATTGACGGAGTCCTGACTCACCTGACCCGCCTCCTCACCTGTGGCCTCCAACAGTTGTTGACAGATGTTGTCGAGGTCAGCATGAAGACGTGCTGCCTGAGCCTTCTTGGCACGCACGGCGCGAGCTAAGGCGACGCGCATGTCTTCCACCCCCTCACCGGTGGTAGCCGAGATCGCCATGATCTTGGCCTTGTCCAGGCCTTCGGAATCCAGCAGACGACGCAGATCGCGCAGACAGTTCTTGCGCTGCTCCTTGTCAAGACGGTCGATCTGGTTGAGGACGACCGTCATGACCTCGCAGTGGGTCGCCAGCGGCGCCAGATAACGGGTGTGCAGAGCGGCGTCGGCATATTTCTGGGGATCCACGACCCACACGATCATGTCGACCATCTCGACGAGTCGGTCCACCTCCAGGCGATGCTCGAGTCGCACCGAGTCATGGTCGGGCAGGTCAAGCAGCACCAAACCGTCGAGGGCGTCGTCGCTACCCATGTGGTGTCGGTGCGGAATATCGAGCCAGTCCAGCAAGGGCTCAGCCGACGCGTTTCCCCACACCGCGGCCGTGGCTTTCGAGGTCGTGGGACGACGCACACCGGGATTGGCCAGTTCCGCACCGGCCAGTGCGTTGAAGGTTGATGACTTCCCTGATCCGGTGGCACCGGCGAGAGCTATGACGGTGTGATCGCCACCGATCCGGCAGCGTTGGTCAGCACGATCCAGAACCACACGGGCACGCTCGGACACGTCGTCGGGGATACGTCCAGCCGACAAATCCACCGCCTTGCCCAGCATCTCGATGCGCTCGGCAAGGTCGACGCGTCGTCTACTCATCGTTCCTCCTGACGAGGCTCAGGTTCCAAGACAACCGACGGTTCGACGATCTCGGCATCCAGGATGGGCATGTCAGCTCTCATCTGTCTGGGCTCAGAAGCCCCGAACGCCTCCACTTCCCGGGGCTGTGGACGGGTTCGAATCGTCACCTGGCCATCGCGGGATTCCGGCGCTTCCTGGGCCTGCCGCACCTCCTCGATCGAGGTGCGGATCCGAGTTGGCAGCTCCTCATCGACTCCCAACGATCCGAGCACGCCTTGGTAGCGCGCAACCTCTTTGGCGAGCAACCCCTCGACCCTGGCGTCAAGCTGATCCTTGGCAACCTTCGCCAAGCGTCGCACCGCATCGTCGCCGAAAAGGGCCTCGAGAAGCCGCTGGGCAACGATCGCCGACCCGCCCGCGATGCCTGCCTCGGCCCCGGACAGTCCACCGGTGTGGGCGAAGACGACGAGCATCAGTGCCACGGAAACCCCATTGACACCGAAAGCCATGAATCGGGCCTTGGACCGCTTGTCCATGCCTTCACCAGCGACCAGCTCCATGACGTCGCCCTGCCAGTCCCTCACCAAGCGGGAGACGGATTCCTCGAAATTCTGCGACGGGCGGGCCAGATCCTCGTCCGCTCGCTCCAGGACACTGCGACCGGCTGGGTCGGCATGCCACACCGCCTCGACTCGCTCACACCCAGCTTGGGTTTCCGCGACGATGAGGCTTTCAAGACCGGATTCCACCGCGACACTGACCTTCTCAACTTCCGGCGGTGCCCCCTTGAATGCCTGGACGACGCGGTCTCTGAACCACGAGACCTTCGCCTCCATGGCACGCATGAATTCGCCAGTTCCCACGAATTCGTGCCACCGTGCAAGCACCTCGCCTCGTAGTAGGGTGCCGTCGGCGGACTGTGTCGCAATCGATTGGGACGCCTCGGCCATGATCGACTGAGCATCCTCAGCCAGCCTGGACGTGGCGACTGCCTGGGCCTCCAGGCCGGCGGCGATGTAGGACGACCGTTCGCACACTGAGCTGATGGCCCCGGACAACGTCGACGCAATGACCTCACGTCGCTTCTGCTGGTCCTGGGCCAAGCTCGACAGGAAGAACCGTAGCGGCGCGACGGCCTGGTCGGGAAGGAGGCCATCGACATTGGTCTTGGTCTCCGGCACAGCGAAGAGCGGGGAATCGGCCAGCCCACGCTCGGTCATGAGACGCCCCAGGTCCGGCGGCACCTCCCTCATGGCCTCCGGCGGGACGCGGCCGCACACCACCGCCACCGAGGCATGCCGCTCCTGGGCCTCGTTGAGGAAGTCCCAGGGCACAGCGTCCGCGTAGCGGGCCGCCGAAGTGACGAAGACCCACAAATCCGCGGCCTGCAACAACTGGGAGGCCAGGTCGCGATTTCGCGCCACCACGGAATCGATGTCGGGGGCGTCCAAAATGGCCAGGCCCTTCGGAATCCCAGGCTCAGCGACCAGTTGGAGGCTCGAGGCATCGTTTCTGGCAACCCGGGAACGCACCAGAGTCGGCAGGACCCGGTCATCGTCGAACCACTCTGCGTCGTCGGGGTGGTGGACGAGAACCGGAGAGGTCGTGGTGGGACGAATGACGCCGGGACGTGTCACCACTCGTCCGACCAGAGAATTGACCAGAGTGGACTTTCCGGCGCCTGTCGACCCACCAACCACGGCAAGCAGCGGCGCGTCAATCGTCTCCAACCGAGGAAGAATGTAGTCGTTGAGCTGGTTGGCGATTCGACGAGCGAGCCCTGTCTGGGTGATGGCCTCGGGCAGGTCAAGAGGGAAATCAGCCTGACGCAGGTCATGCCGCAACTCAGTCAGCGACAGCAACATCTGCTCAGTGTTCATGGCGATCCTTCCTGGTCACTCGTCAGGCCTGTGGCGGTGCCCACTGCAACTCGTTGTTGACCGGCTGGCTCCGACGTCTCCGAAGGAATGCGGGCAGTCTCGGCTTGGACAGTCTGGCACCTCGGGCCACGGTGACAGCCATCGGACGCAGCAAGTTCATGTGCGTGATGAGTTGAATCTGGCGCGTACCCGGGTCGTCGTCCAATCCACGCACGACCGCATCACGCAGATAAGCCAGATCGGTGCCGGTACGCAAGAACTCCAGCGTGTGCCACCAGCGACGCAGCCCCTGACTGAGGGCCACCAGGGCCGCCCACTGACGACGCCGCAGAGCCGAGAGGGTGTCAGCGTCCGATTTCGGAAGCCACCCGGCCTTGACGTAGTCCTCGAGACGATTCCGGATCACCTTTCCTTCGCGCACCATGCGAATGATGACGAAGACCACGACGGAAGCAACGATCGCGAGGGCGACGTACCACAGGTTCTTCAGGGTCGCCATCGGCAGTACCGCGGAGAATCCGTTGAACAACATGTGCCCGAGCACTGCCATGACAAACCCTGTCGTCGGAGCCAAAACCCGCACCAGACGACTGCGTGATCGCAGCCCCAGGGCCAGACCGATGCCCGTCATGCTGGTGAACAGCGGATGCCCGAAGGATGTGTAAACGCCTCGCAGCATGACCAACTCCATGACGGCTTGTTTCGGGTCGCCAGCTGCCGCAGTGACGCGGGCGTAGTTGTCGGCCCGCGCGTAGTACATGATGTTCTCGACGAAGGCGAAGCCGATCGCCGAGAGCCCCGCCATGCTCACCGTCTGAACCACCGAGGTCATGCGTCTCCCCGTGACCACGGCCAGTCCGAAAAGCACCATGGCCTTGCACGACTCCTCGACGAGGGGAGCCGAGTACACCGCAGGACCTGCGCCCGAGGCTGGGTCAACCCCGCCCGTCACCGAAAGCATCCCGGCCATCCAGGTGTTGACGTGCATACTGACGTAGGTCGCTATGCATGCTCCCCAGCAGAAGCAGAGGAACCACACGTGAAGGTGTCGGGTTCTGAACCGGTCGATGAGGATGAAGATCGACGACCAGACGGCTGCCGTCGGCCATGCATAGTGGAAACCGAGCTTGAACGACCGGTTCGTGATACCCGGGACGACACCCTTCTGACCGTCACGCTCCACCACTGTGTCCGCGTGCATGATGACGTAGGTGTGAACCAAGAAGGCCACCGATGCCATCACCAGGACGAGCAACACCCAGAACCACGGGTTACGCAACAGACGTTGCCACCAGGGACGACGCACAACGGGTGCGGGGGCAACGTAGGACATGGTGGAAAGACTACCGGGCACACGGGACAGTTTCCGATGCGCCGATTCCTCGCCACGTGGAACACGGACGACCGACGGCGGCCCGGGTGGGAATCGAACCCACGCGCGACAGATTAGAAGGCTGCTGCTCTATCCGCTGAGCTACCGGGCCATGACCGACATCCTATCGGGGTCCGACCACCATGGCCCACTTTGTCCCAACCACGTTGCGAACAGGGCTGTCGGTTTCGTTGGACGTGCTGGTCTTTCTCCGCGATTGATTCAACGCGCACCGGGCCTCACTCCACCGGTAACGTGGTCGTCGATCATCGTTTCGGCTTCCTTGCCAACGTTGATGCGTCGCTGGGTCATGGCGCGGTAATTCCGCACATTCCGCTCACCGCGGTCCGTAACGGTGCATCTGCCGCCCTTGCTGCCGCAATCGCCACGCTCGTCAACGGCATGACCGGCGCCGTGCATCGCATCGCTCGGCACCAGTACCTGACGGTCGCCATTCCGTACCGGTACCGAGCTCGCGCGCTGCCCACCCTTGGTGGGGCGTTCCGGGTGGAATGGCTCCCCGGCATGATGGCCGGGTCGTGAATCCTGTGGGAATCCTCGATGACATGGGCGTACCTGACCTGGCCCCGGTCACCCCGACCTCACGAACGACGAGGCCCTCACCAGAATCTCGACCTCGAACCATCGGCATCATCGGTCTGGTCGGCAACTACTGGATGGCGCGCTGGCCCCCAACGGCAGGCAGTGAACGCACCGTCCGCATCAACCGCTGGAAGGTGTCATGTCGTCACCACCAACTAGTCTGTCGTGATGTGAAAGACATGTTGGTGTGGATCGATTGCGAGATGACCGGGCTCGACCTGGCCCACGACGGACTCATCGAGGTGGCCGCCTTGGTCACCGATGGCCAGCTCAACGTCCAGGGCGAGGGAGTGGACGTCATCATCAAGCCTGAGCCCGAGTGGCTCGGGCACATGAATGACTTCGTGCGCAACATGCACACCACGTCCGGACTCCTGGAGGAGCTCGACAGGGGGCTGACGATGGCTGAGGCTCAGGAACAGGTGCTCGACTACATCCGTACCCACGTCCCGCACGCAGGAAAAGCCCCACTGGCCGGAAACACCATCGGCACTGACCGTTCCTTCCTGGCCAAAGACATGCCGGAGCTGGAGTCCTACGTGCACTACCGCAACGTTGACGTCTCCTCCATCAAGGAGCTGGCACGACGCTGGTATCCGCGAGCCTTCGGCCACACACCGGAGAAGCAGGGCAACCATCGCGCTCTTGCCGACATCCAGGAGTCCATCGAGGAGCTCATGTACTGGCGCGAGGCGCTCATGGTTCCTGTCCCTGGCCCGGATGCCAACCGTTGTGACGAGATCGCGGCGAAGTACCAGGGCTTCCTCACCGGAGCAGGTAGGGACTGACGCCGACGACGGGGCGGGCGAGTTGCATTCTCGCTCCCGAACCCGGTACTCTCCTCGGGTTGCCTGGTGAAGGCGCATGGTGGCTATAGCTCAGTCGGTAGAGCACCTGGTTGTGGTCCAGGGGGTCGCGGGTTCAAGTCCCGTTAGCCACCCCAGTTCTTTTGCAAAGGGGCGACCCCTTACCATCCCGGGAGGACCATGTCGCTCTGAAGATTCCCGAACCCTCACCGTCGTTCCGTTGTGGAATAGGGTCTATCCCCCAGGCGTGACGTCTCAGGGCAAGAAGGACGGCGGGGACGGCTTCGCCCCTGCGATCATTTGAATTGAGCTCGGCGTCCGCACATCTTCGTGCACGGTCTTGTCAGCCAACACCGTTGCGTCACGGTCACAGGTGAAGACGTTGACACCAGAGCAGCTGTCGCCGTCATCAACTCCTCACAGAACAAGGCTGACTCCGGCGGTCTCCAGAGTCCTGAAGACTGAGCAGTCGTTGCACAATGCGAGATGGCCTCCTGGACCTGGCCCCTGCTGGGGCAACAATGCTCCCCATGAATCGCGAGAACCACGATGTGGCTGGCGACATGCAGCATCTACGTCGCAGCCTGAGTAGCCGCCACATTCAGCTCATCGCCATCGGTGGCGCAATCGGAACCGGCCTGTTCATGGGATCCGGAAAGTCCATCAACGCCTCGGGCCCGAGCATCGTGGTTGCCTATGTCGTGATCGGCGCAATGCTCTTCTTCGTCATGAGGGCCATGGGCGAGTTGTTGCTACACAACCTGCAATGGAAGTCCTTCCAAGATTTCGCCGCCGATCTTCTGGGCCCCTGGGCGGGGTTCTTCCTCGGCTGGACGTACTGGTTGTGCTGGGTCGTCACGGGTATGGCTGACGTCATCGCCATCACCTCGTACTGGGGTTACTGGGCCCATGACCAACTGTGGGCCTTCATCCTCACCGCGGCCACCTTGCTTGTCCTGCTGGTTCTCAACCTGCTGACGGTGAAGCTCTTCGGCGAGCTTGAGTTCTGGTTTGCTCTCATCAAGATTGTCGCGATCGCCATTCTCATCGTCGTGGCGGTGGCGCTCATCATCATGGGATTCACCTCGTCGCGCGGGTACAAGGCTTCGGTGTCGAACCTGTGGATCCATGGCGGATTCGCCCCGAAGGGCTGGAGTGGGTTCTTCGGCGGCTTCCAGATCGCTGTTTTCGCCTATGTCGGCATCGAGCTGGTCGGTACCACCTCCGCGGAGACCCGTGACCCTCGAAAGACGATGCCCAAGGCCATCAACGCCGTCCCGGTACGAGTCTTGGTGTTCTACGTGGCAGCGCTGCTTGCCATGACGTGCGTCACCCCGTGGAACCTCATCCAGAAGGACTCCTCCCCGTTCGTCCAGATGTTCGGACTCATCGATTTCACCGCAGCTGCCGGCATCATGAACTTCGTCGTGCTGACCTCGGCAGCATCCAGCGCCAACTCCAGGGTCTACTCGACCTCCCGGATGGTCTACGGCCTCGCTCACAAGGGCATGGCAACGAGGGCCTTCGGCAGGCTCACCCGCCATGGCGTCCCCGGTTGGGGCCTGGTGTGCACCGTCATCCTCATCGGTTCGGCCCTCATCCTCGCCGCGAAGGACTCGGTGATGAGTGCGTTCACCCTGGTCACGACGGTCTCCTCAGCGCTGTTCATCTTCGTGTGGAGCATGATCCTCGTCAGCTACATCGTGCATGTGCGTCGTAACCCACAGGCTCATGCCGAGTCGATCTACCCAATGCCCGGCGCGCATGTCATGCCATGGGTTGTGCTGGCCTCCTTCATCTTTGTCCTTGTCCTTCTGGCTGGGGCTGACGACACCCTCCAAGCTCTCCTCGCCACCCCGGTGTGGTTCATCGCGCTCGCCGTCGCCTGGGCGATCGTGCGTCGTCGCTCCCACCGAGACGACGTGGCAGATGCCCTCACGACTGGCGACTGACACTTCTACCCCGGTCGGGCCGTGGGCACTACACATCGAAGGGGTGAATCATGTCCGAGGAGGACGCCACCGGTGGGTCAACAGCACGCCACGTTGGCAGCCACTACGTCGTCGACGAGCGCGAAATCCTGATGTCCGTCGATGACGACTCGGCCGTCCGAGTGACGGACATGGTCACTGAGTCCTCCACCTTCGCCATCGTCATGGAACTGGTAGACGGCTCCGACCTCGGCTCGCGCACCGGCCCAGATCACCTTTCCCCGCCGGTGCCGCCGAATCGTCCCTCAAACTTCTCCGTCAGTGCGCAAGATCCACGGGCCGGGAAGTCTCACCCGTTCTTCTGTCATGTCGTCGGTGAATACGTCGATTGTAGTAGCCAGGACCACGAGGTGTATCTCATCATTCCGCGTTGACCTTCCTGGTTACTGACGACAATGGAAAGGCTGTGAAACAATCCGACCATGAGACGCCGAACAATCATCGCAGCCGGTTTGAGTGCGCCATTGGCTGGATGCGTTTCACAAACCGACTCCCCAGCCCAACCGCCCTCCTCCGCGCCCATGATGTCGTCGTCCCCATCTGACACGCCGACTCCAACCCCGCCCTCGGCCAGTCTCACCCCCAGCCCTACCCAGTTGGCAGCCCCGATGGAAAAGGTGACCCCGATCCCCATGGATCCACGGGCCACCCGCATCGTGTCGGACATGTCGGTCGCGGAGCGTGCCGGTCAATGCATTCTCGTCGGGGTGGTTCCCTCGGACTCTCCCGAGTACATCGCCAATCTCATTGACGCCAAGTGTCTTGCCGGCATCTTCATTCTTGGTCACTGGACCAAGAAGTCCAAACTTCACGCCATGCTTGACGCCGTCAATGGCGTCAGTCCGCATGACATCAAGCCCATCGTCGCGACTGACCATGAGGGCGGCGAGATTCAGAACATCCAGGTTCCGGGAGTCGACCGGCTGCCGAGCCAGGAAGCTCTGACTCGGATGTCTCCGGCGAAGGCCCAGTCCGTGGTGACGAGGAGCGCCCAACAGCTCGCTGACCTCGGCGTCCACATGATCTTCTCCCCCGTCGCTGACGTCATTGATTCTGATCTTGGTGCCAGGAACAAGCCGATCGCCAAGCACCATCGCGGTTTCGGTACCGATCCTCAGACCTGTGGCAGGTACGCGGCCTCCGTCGTCACAGGGCATCGCAAGGCCGGGATCATCTCGACCGTCAAACATTTTCCCGGAATTGGTCGCATCGTCGAGGACACCGATTTCAAACCCACTGGAATTACCGACGAGAAGACGACTCGCCATGACCCATGTCTCGAATCGTTCCGAATGGCATTCAATGCCAGGGCCGAAGCTGTCATGATCTCCTCGGCGTACTACTCAAAGATCGATCCGGGGACTCTCGGGTTGTTCTCGTCCAAGATCATGAATGACATGCTTCGCAAGGACTTCGAATATCAAGGACTCATCGTCTCCGATGACCTGGGCAGTTCAGTTTCGGTGTTCTCGGTCGACGGCGGACACCGAGCAAGCAAATTCGTGTCTGCCGGCGGTGATCTGGCAATTACTGCCGATCCAGGTCTGGCAGGCCCCATGGTTCGCGCGTTGACGTCGATGGCGGCGTCCTCGTCGGGCAAGAAGCGTCTCGATGACGCTGCTCGCCATGTCATCAACGTCAAATTGGCACATTCACTGACGAAGTGAGGGGAGAATGAGTCGTGGCTGACGATGGATTCCAAGAGGGGAAACACCCCGACGATTCACACTCTGACGACAACGAAACCGAGCTGACCCCTGATCAGCCCGATTCGGATACTGGCCCGGGACAGGGTTACGAACCCACCCAGGAGCTGCCAGAGGACCTTGAGTTCTCGATCGAGCCGGACGGTTCACAATCCCCCTACGCCGATCAGCAGTATCCGCAGCCCGGTGACTCCCAGAACGACCAGTACCCGCAAGGCTGGAGCTACTATCAGCCGGACGGCTACGCGTACCCGCAGAATCCGAATCAATACCCACAGGGCTGGAACCAGTACCCGCAGGTCGGCGATGGCTGGGGCGCCCAAGACGCCGCGGCCGGATGGGGCCCCCAGACAGGCCAGTATGCCGACTTGAACGGCCAGTACCCCCAGCAAGGATGGGACCCCGCACAATATCCGCAACAGGGCCGGCAAGGTCAGCAAGGTTGGGGTCAGCAGGGTCAGGGGCAGCAGCCCGGCCAACAGGACTGGACCCTTGGTTACCCTCAAGGAGAATGGCAAACGCCCCAGAATCAGCACGGATGGGGTGAGCAGCAGGAATGGAACGCGAACCAGAACCCCCAGGGTTGGGATCCACATCAGCATCAACAGGGCTGGGATCCCAATCAGAACCCACAGGGCTGGGACCAGCAGCACCACTGGGAAGGCGCTGAGCCTGCGGGGAACTGGAATGACGCGAACTTCCAGGACCAACAACAGCTTGGCGACAGCCAACAGTTCAGACCGGGGACTGGCAACGAATGGAACCAGCAAGTAGGAGTTGACCAGAATGGCCGAGCCTACGATTACGGACAGGTCTACGGTCTTCAGGCCGACTATGGGCCTGACCTTTGTGCAGGACCAGCCGGTGCCTCGGCCAATGACCGTCCGAACGTCAGTGAGTCAGTGGGCGGCATTCCCTTCAGCGACGAGCCCCAGCCACAGCGCAAGAGCCAGTACTGGATCATTGCCGTCGCCGCGGTCCTCGTCGTCGCGCTGGGAGTTGGTCTGTTCCACTTCCTCAAGACCAACGATGATGCGACGAAGGCAGTTCCCGCGCCGACGCCCAAGACCCAGACCCCCGAGGTCACAGTCACCTCGACGTTGACGGCCACCGCATCATCGACTGCCTCGACACCGGCCACACCGATGCCGAAGGTTGCCAACAATGCGTCGGTCACCCCGACCCCGGATCTTGTCAGGCAGCTCTTCAACGCGCCCGACGCCCAGGTCCAGTGGGTCTCCTTGGCTGCTGACGGGCAGAACGCCGCTGTGGCCTATGCGCCTAGTTTCAACATCAATGGGAAGTCCGCTGGCCCCGATGGTGGCCACCTCGTCATGAGGAAGAACAAGGACCATTGGGAGCCTCTCCCCCAAGGCGGGGTCATCACTGACGACAACGACTGCGACGCCATGCTCAAGACGTTGGGAAACAAGGCTGCCGTTGCTACCAGCCAGGTCATGAACAACAAGCAGTGCGATGCAGCAATCGTCTATGACCTGGCGGTGAATAGCCCGATCCGACTCGGCAAGATGGCCGGTGTCGGGCCCCTCAACCTCGACAAGGCGACGTCGGAGCTCGCCGCCACGATCCATGTCATCCCTGACGGCGTCAGCGATGGTTGTGCCCGCAACACCCCGGTGTATGCCCGTTACAGCGGCTTCCTCGGCGGAGTGTGGACCAGCGGCGGAAATGTCCAGGCTTACCTGTTCGTTGGTGGCACCAACGCCAGCTCGAACGGAGCACGAATCGGCATCTCGGAGGCGCAACTGCGGTCCGACTACTCCAAGCTCAAGCTGACCGACGTCACCTCGGACTTCAGTGGAATGGGCTATGAGAAGGCCCTTGCATTCTCCAACGATGGCAAGGAAGTCGATTATCTCCTCACTGGCGGAAAAGTCGTTGCCTACATGATTAGGAACTCCGATTTCAGCCCGACATCTTGCTGACAGCCCTTTCAAGACTGACGTGGCCCCTCTTGGAGAGGGGCCACGTCTTCATATAGTCATGTCATACTAATGCTGTCACCTCTCATGTCCGCTCCCGGGCTCGCTGGACCTTCATGAGTGCGGAGGTGTCGGCACGTAACCGTGGCAAAGACGTGAAGCCATGTCCCAGCCATCGTGAGACGCAGGCGCGCCTTGGCGATCCCTCGTGGAACGCGCACGCCTCTACCCTCATAGCATCGAGCACGACATTGTCGCACGCACCCGTCAAATCAGGCCTGGTAGGTCGCGAAGGTCCCGGGCCTCCCGGGCTTCGGCACAACGGCAATATGTTGGGGGAGTTGTATGTGTTGGTGTGGGGGCGCATAGAAAAGAAAAGGAAAGGAAAGGAAAAAAGACTGAGGGTGTGGGGAAGAATCATATTCTTCCCCACACCCTCTGTTTTTCATGAAATGAATTGAGTCCGGCAGTGTCTTACTCTCCCACATGATCCCTCATGCAGTACCATCAGCGCTGGAAGGCTTAACTACCGGGTTCGGTATGGGACCGGGTGTTTCCCTTCCGCCATGACCACCGGAAAACTATGGGGCCAGTCAGGCTTGGCGCAACCCCGCGTGGGGGCTGGGAGCCGTACAGTGGATGCGACACAACACCATTCTTGACGTCTCAAAACAGAATGTGTAAGTCCTCGGTCTATTAGTACCAGTCAGCTCCACACCTTACGATGCGTCCACGCCTGGCCTATCAACCCGGTCGTCTACCGGAGACCTTACCAGAAACCTGTAGGAACCCTCATCTTGAAGCATGCTTCCCGCTTAGATGCTTTCAGCGGTTATCACGACCCGACGTAGCCAACCAGCCATGCTCTTGGCAGAACAACTGGCACACCAGAGGTCAGTCCGTCCCGGTCCTCTCGTACTAAGGACAGCCCTTCTCAAGATTCCTCCGCGCGCAGCGGATAGGGACCGAACTGTCTCACGACGTTCTGAACCCAGCTCGCGTGCCGCTTTAATGGGCGAACAGCCCAACCCTTGGGACCGACTCCAGCCCCAGGATGCGACGAGCCGACATCGAGGTGCCAAACCATGCCGTCGCTATGAGCGCTCGGGCAAGATCAGCCTGTTATCCCCGGGGTACCTTTTATCCGTTGAGTGACGGCGCGTCCACAAGCCACCGTCAGATCACTAGTCCCGACTTTCGTCCCTGCTCGACCTGTCAGTCTCACAGTCAAGCCCCCTTGTGCACTTACACTCACCACCTGATTACCAACCAGGATGAGGGAACCTTTGGGCGCCTCCGTTACCTTTTAGGAGGCGACCGCCCCAGTCAAACTACCCATCAGGCACTGTCCCTGAACCGGATCACGGCCCAAAGTGAGATAACCAGAACGACCAGAGTGGTATTTCAACAATGACTCCACAACCACTGGCGTGGCCACTTCACAGTCTCCCACCTATCCTACACAAGTCGTCCCAATCACCAATACCAAACTATAGTAAAGGTCCCGGGGTCTTTCCGTCCTGCTGCGCGTAACGAGCATCTTTACTCGTAATGCAATTTCACCGAGTTCATGGTGGAGACAGTAGGGAAATCGTTACTCCATTCGTGCAGGTCGGAACTTACCCGACAAGGAATTTCGCTACCTTAGGATGGTTATAGTTACCACCGCCGTTTACTGGGGCTTAAGTTCACCGCTTCGCACACGCTAACAGTTCCCCTTAACCTTCCAGCACCGGGCAGGAGTCAGTCCGTATACATCGTCTTACGACTTCGCACGGACCTGTGTTTTTGGTAAACAGTCGTTTCCCCCTGGTCTCTGCGCCCCTCACCGCAACCACCAGCACGTGGCAGCAACAGCTCAGGTCCCCCTTATCCCGAAGTTACGAGGGCATTTTGCCGAGTTCCTTCACCATGATGATCTCGATCGCCTCGGTATACTCTACCTATCCACCAGTGTCGGTTTAGGGTACGGGCGGACCAGCCACCTCGCTCACGAAGCTTTTCTCGACAGTACAGGATCACTCACTCACCCACACACATGGGCTCGCCATCATGCCTCAACCACACACCCGGCGGATTTACCTACCAGACGGTCCACACATTTAGCCCCGGACAACCATCGCCGGGGATGAGCTACCTCCCTGCGTCCCTCCGCAGCTTGCCTACTACATGATCGGTTCACACACTCACCACACCACCACAACATCAACGATGCCACAATGGCAGGCTCGCACGCTTAGCATCACACACCTCGACACGAACGGTGACAAGCCGGTACCAGAATATCAACTGGTTATCCATCGACTACGCCTGTCGGCCTCGCCTTAGGTCCCGACTCACCCAGGGCAGATTAACTTGACCCTGGAACCCTTGGATAATCGGCGGACGGGTTTCCCACCCGTCATTCGCTACTCATGCCTGCATTCTCACTCCCGCACAATCCACCACACGGTCACCCGGCAGCTTCACCTCACACAGGACGCTCCCCTACCCAAACCCACACAGGGTCTGCCACAGCTTCGGCGGATAACTTAAGCCCCGCTACATTGTCGGCGCGGAATCACTTGACCAGTGAGCTATTACGCACTCTTTCAAGGATGGCTGCTTCCAAGCCAACCTCCTGGCTGTCTACGCAACTCCACATCCTTTTCCACTGAGTCACCACTTAGGGGCCTTAGCTGATGATCTGGGCTGTTTCCCTCTCGACGACGAAGCTTATCCCCCGCCGTCTCACTGCCACGCTCACACTTGCCGGCATTCGGAGTTTGGCTGATTTCGGTAAGCTGATAGGCCCCCTAGACCATCCAGTGCTCTACCTCCGACAAGAACCACGCAACGCTGCACCTAAATGCATTTCGGGGAGAACCAGCTATCACGGTGTTTGATTGGCCTTTCACCCCTATCCACAACTCATCCCCTCCATTTTCAACTGAAGTGGGTTCGGACCTCCACGACGTCTTACCGACGCTTCATCCTGGCCATGGATAGATCACACCGCTTCGGGTCTAGAACACGCGACTAGCGCCCTTATCGGACTCGCTTTCGCTACGACTCCCCCACACAGGTTAACCTCGCCACGCATCACTAACTCGCAGGCTCATTCTTCAAAAGGCACGCCATCACCCCACAAGGCTCTGACGGCTTGTATGCGACCGGTTTCAGGTACTATTTCACTCCCCTCCCGGGGTACTTTTCACCATTCCCTCACGGTACTCATCCACTATCGGTCACCAAGGAGTATTTAGGCTTGACGAGTGGTCCCGCCAGATTCACGCAAAATTCCACGAGTTCCACGCTACTTGGGGCAACCCTCACCAGTGCCACGCTTACAGTTACGGGACTCTCACCCACTCCGGTACGCCTTCCCAGACGCTTCACCTTCACGCAACATTTATCACTGGCCGATCCTGCGGCAGCAGAACCCAAAGGCCCCCACAACCCCGCACATGCAACACCTGCCGGCTTGAACACACACACGGTTTGGCCTCCTCCGCTTTCGCTCGCCACTACTCACGGAATCACAATTGTTTTCTCTTCCTACGGGTACTAAGATGTTTCACTTCCCCGCGTTACCTCCCACACCCCTATACATTCAGGGCAGGGCCACCGGACACTACTCCGGACATTCCAGGTTTCCCCATTCGGACACCCCCGGATCACAGCTCGTTTACCAACTCCCCAGGGCTTATCGCAGGTTACAACGTCCTTCATCGGCTCTTGGTGCCAAGGCATCCACCGATCGCACTACACAACTTACACAACACAAAACACAAAAATAATAAGATGCTCGCATCCACTATACAGTTCTCAACCACCACACGAATCAACACCACACCCACCACACAGCAGACGCAGCATCACCGCACCAGGCCACCACACACAGTGTGATACCCCAGAACCCCAACAGCATGCCTAAGACCCTGCCACAACACACAGGACGCCAATACTCCACAAGAAGCCAACCCATCCACCAACGCCCCACACGAGACGCACTGAATGAGCCCTTACAAAACGCTCCTTAGAAAGGAGGTGATCCAGCCGCACCTTCCGGTACGGCTACCTTGTTACGACTTAGTCCTAATCACCAGTCCCACCTTCGACGACTCCCCCACACAACGTGTTAGGCCACCGGCTTCGGGTGTTACCGACTTTCATGACTTGACGGGCGGTGTGTACAAGCCCCGGGAACGTATTCACCGCAGCGTTGCTGATCTGCGATTACTAGCGACTCCGACTTCATGAGGTCGAGTTGCAGACCCCAATCCGAACTGAGACCGGCTTTCCGAGATCCGCTCACCCTCACAGGCTCGCAACTCTTTGTACCGGCCATTGTAGCATGCGTGAAGCCCTGGACATAAGGGGCATGATGACTTGACGTCATCCCCACCTTCCTCCGAGTTGACCCCGGCGGTCTCCACTGAGTCCCCACCATAACGTGCTGGCAACAGTGAACGAGGGTTGCGCTCGTTGCGGGACTTAACCCAACATCTCACGACACGAGCTGACGACAGCCATGCACCACCTGTGAACCAGCCCCACAAGGAGGCGCACCCATCTCTGAGCACTCCCAGTCCATGTCAAACCCAGGTAAGGTTCTTCGCGTTGCATCGAATTAATCCGCATGCTCCGCCGCTTGTGCGGGGCCCCGTCAATTCCTTTGAGTTTTAGCCTTGCGGCCGTACTCCCCAGGCGGGGTACTTAATGCGTTAGCTACGGCACGGAATCCGTGGAATGGACCCCACACCTAGTACCCACCGTTTACAGCGTGGACTACCAGGGTATCTAAGCCTGTTCGCTCCCCACGCTTTCGCTCCTCAGCGTCAGGAAAGGTCCAGAGAACCGCCTTCGCCACTGGTGTTCCTCCTGATATCTGCGCATTCCACCGCTCCACCAGGAATTCCATTCTCCCCTACCTTCCTCAAGTCAACCCGTATCGAAAGCACGCTCAGGGTTAAGCCCCAAGTTTCCACTTCCGACGCGATCAACCACCTACGAGCCCTTTACGCCCAATAAATCCGGACAACGCTCGCACCCTACGTATCACCGCGGCTGCTGGCACGTAGTTAGCCGGTGCTTCTTCTACAGGTACCGTCACACAAGCTTCGTCCCTGCTGAAAGCGGTTTACAACCCGAAGGCCGTCATCCCGCACGCGGCGTTGCTGCATCAGGCTTGCGCCCATTGTGCAATATTCCCCACTGCTGCCTCCCGTAGGAGTCTGGGCCGTATCTCAGTCCCAATGTGGCCGGTCACCCTCTCAGGCCGGCTACCCGTCACCGCCTTGGTAGGCCACTACCCCACCAACAAACTGATAGGCCGCGAGCCCATCCACAACCACCGAAGCTTTCCAACCCCCACCATGCAGCAGGAGCACATATCCAGTATTAGCACCAGTTTCCCAGCGTTATCCCAAAGTTGTGGGCAGGTTACTCACGTGTTACTCACCCGTTCGCCACTCGAGTACCCCAAAAAGAGGCCTTTCCGTACGACTTGCATGTGTTAAGCACGCCGCCAGCGTTCGTCCTGAGCCAGGATCAAACTCTCCAATGAAAAAATATCACCCACCCCACACCACACAGGCACAGGGCAACGGTGTCAACATGAAGAATCCAAAACACTAACCCCAAACACTGACCAAAAAATCCAGTCCATGTCCAGAATCACAAAGGAATCCATAAACAAATCCGACACACCAAAAAGATGCATCAAAAAATCATTGACTATCAAAGACACACTGTTGAGTTCTCAAACATCACACCCACAGAACAACCCCACCAACAAGCAGGACCACCCCAAGGCGACCCGACCAACCCTACCACACCAAGCCCCGACACACAAAACCGAGACCAACCAGCAGAACCAGCCAC
>NZ_JBPPGE010000006.1:0-195269 GCF_051303185.1 Cutibacterium nasicola
ACCTGACTTGTTGCATTGGCTTAGTGCCCCGCATCGGACTCGATCGCGTTGATGATGGCGCGGGCCTCGGGTGTGGTCTGGGGCTTGATGGTGTGAAGCGAGCCGTTGATCTCCAGGGTCGCTGAGCGTAGTGGGGCGAGGGTATGGACGATCCGTTTGACCGACAGGCCGGTGACCTGTCGTAGGTAACGCGAGACTGCCAGGGCGGCGAATGCCGTGGTCAGGTGGGCCTCGATGGAGTCAGAGAGCCGGTGGAAGATGGGCCGGGCCCGCAGGTCGGACTTGGCCATGCGGAAGGAGTCCTCGACGTGCCAGAGGTCGTGGTAGGCCCCGATCACCTGGACCGGAGTCATCACCGATACTGGAATATTGGTCACGTATCCCTTCAACCCGACCAGTTGGCGGGCCCGGTCGATCGCCTTGTGATCCAAGGACAAGCCGTTCGCCGATGCGCTGACGAACCGTGGCTTGCGGGCCGGTCTGTCACCGTCGACCACGGCTTTGGCGCGGTTCTCCTGAGCCGTCAATGTGGCCGAGTCCCGCACGGCCCGTTTGCGGGAGTACTGCCAGACCGCCCGCCAGCTATCGGTGGACCCGGCTGGATCCCAGACCGGCTCGGCCCGTCTGCTGCGAGGGTGGCAGGTCTTCCTCCTCACTGTGCGGGGTGTGATCGTGTCGATGATCTGCCCGTCATCGAAGGCCGTGCCGTTCCAGTGGAAATGGCCGGCCAGGTCGCTGGGGGCCTTTACCGACCGGGATCCCACGATGAACCGCAGACCCGCACCGTCCAGGGCCTCCAGATTGGAGGCCGACAGCATGCCGGCGTCTGCGACCACCACCATGTCGGCGATCTCGTGGGCCGACCGGTAGGCCTCAACAATCGGGATCAGGGTCGTGGTCTCGGCCTTGTTGCCGGGAAAACAGCCAATCTGGAGGGGAAAGCCCCAGCGGTCCACGAGGAGCCCGACCACGATCTGGGGATCAACCCGGCGTTCCTTCGAATAGCCGACCTTGCGCAGACTGTCCTCGTTCTCAGCCTCGAAGTACAGGGTGGTCACGTCATAGAGCACCAGAGTCACCTCCCCGCCACCGGCCGAGTACCGGTGGCAGGCATCAGTGATCACGGCACGGTAGTCGCGGTCCTGGGCACGAGCCAGGTGCCGGTAGATCGTGGTGTGATGCGGCAGGTCCTGACCCAAACCGGTCAGGACCCGCCCGACAGCCAGTTTCGAGGTGGGTTCGACGATCCGGGCCACAACGACCTGCTCGAACACCTGATCGGCAACCGCGTCGAATCCCAGGCGGCGATAGGCCCTGTCCAGCACAGACCACAACAGGTCCGAGGCCGTCGAGACGACCTGCGCAGGCCTGGCAAGCGCTGAACTCTCATGGCGTCCAGAGTCCTCACCGGTCAACCTGTCCTGGACCACGGGCTCGGTGAACGACTCCTCGACCGCAACCGGGATCTCCACGCCCAGGTCCAAGGGCTCCTGGCCGCTCAACTGCTCGATCCTGGCCCAGGCAGTGGTCTTGAGTACCGCCAGTTCCTCGTCACTGTGAGCCGAGCCCACATACTCCACGATGATGCGCCTGCCCCGTCGCTTCTCAGCGATCTGGACCGCCACCGCACCCGAACCCGTGCGGACCGTCCGGACATAGGTCATGACCCCCACAATACGGGCCCCCAGGACCGTCTTAGTGCCCCAAAACAGCCACGATCGAACACGAAACCCCTAGCCAGACCAACACACCCGACCGAACCCCGAAAAACTGCATCAAGTCAGGCTTACTGCCCGCCCCACCTAAGCGAAAGAACACACCGCTACACCACTACGAGGGACTTGACCGGCCGTGCCCGCGATCGCCGCCCCGAGGTAGCCGACGGTCACGCTCGACTGCGACGGGGCGACCTTCACGCGCGACAGCCACCTTGGCGGCATCCTGCACCAAGCGATGCTGTGGGCGGCTGCCTCCCTCCGATCAGGTGAGGAAAGGGCCTCCACCACTAGACTCGTCCCTACACACCGGCTGGCCATACTTGGTCATGCCGGGAGGACGGAGGAGAGTATGGCCCGACGACCCCTTGCCGACGAGGCCATCGACGCGATCTTGGACCACATCGTCGACGGCACGTTTGCGCCCGGCGAGGCGTTGCCGTCGGAACAGGACCTTGCGAATCTCCTTGGTGTCTCGCGCCCGACGATGCGAGAAGCGGTCCGTGCGCTCACCGACCGTGGCATCCTCAACGTCGTGCACGGCCGTGGCACCTACGTCACCGAGCAGCGCGAGTGGCGCGACCTGCCCACGTTTATCAACGTCGTCGCCCGCACCACCTCACCCCGGGAACTCGGCCGTCAGCTCACGGAGGTGCGGCGGATGATCGAGGTTGGCGCCTGCGGACTTGCTGCGCAGCACCGTACAGACGAGGACCTCGACGCCCTGCGAACATGCCTCGCAGACTATGATCGGGCTGCCGCCAGGGAAGACATCGAAGAGGTCGTCCGCCTCGACCTCGACTTCCACGAGTGCATTCTCCGCGCGACAGGCAATCCCTTCCTCGCCCCCGTCATGCACTCGCTGACCGATGCCCTCCAGCGTTCCCGTCGGGTCACCTCGGCGCAGGTTGAGGTGCGGGAGCGCGCGACGCGCCACCACCGCGACATCCTCCGGGCGATCAAGGTCAGGGACGCGGAGGCAGCCAAGAACGCCATGCGGGCACACATGACGCAGACGCGCGACGACATCGCGAAGTTTGCCTCGGACCACTGAGCCGGCCAAATCTCCGACGATCCCTTGCGCAACATTCTTCGGTGTGTCTACCATCAAGCAAAGACCTCAGAGGTCTGAGCACAAAGGAGTGAGAGCATGGCTTTCCTGTTGGCCGAACTCTTGGACGGGATGCCCCCAGCGCGTGAGCTGACGGCAGCGGACGTCGTCGAGGCGCGTACGAGAGCGAACGACACCACCACCTACGTCGTCCTCGACGACGACCCCACCGGCACGCAGTCCGTCGCCGATCTTCCGGTGCTCACGCACTGGGAGGTCGAGGACTTCCGCTGGGCCTTCTCGAGCGGGAAACCCGCCGTCTACGTCATGACCAACTCGCGGTCGCTGGCCCCCGACGACGCAGCGCGCGTCAACAGGGAGGTCGTAGCCGCCGCGATCGAGGCCAGTCAAGGGCACCCCGTCGCTTTTGTCTCGCGCTCGGACTCCACGCTGCGCGGGCACTTCCCGTTGGAGCCCGACACCATCGCCGACGAGCTAGCTCGGCATGGAGCGCGCCCCGTCGACGGCGTGGTCATCGTCCCTGCCTTCGGTGACGCGGGCCGAATCACGGTACGCGGTACCCACTACGCCGGATCCGTGGCCGAGGGGTTCTCACCCGTCGGCGAGACGCAGTTCGCGCGCGACGCGACGTTCGGCTACTCCTCGTCGCACCTGCCTCGCTGGGTGGAGGAGAAGACCGACGGCGCCGTCCCCGCCGCCGACGTGCTGGTGCTCGATCTCGCCACGCTCCGCGCCGACCATGAGGGCGCCATCGCGTTGTTGCGCTCGGCGACGAACCGGCAGCCGATCGTCGTGGACATTGTGGAAGAGAACGACCTGCGCGCTCTGGCGCTCGCCCTCATCGCGGCAGAGTCCGCTGGCTCACACTTCGTGTATCGCGTAGGTCCGCCGTTTCTCCGCGGCCGCATCGGACAGGCTGTCAAGGAGCCCGTGAGCGTCGACGAGATCCGCGCCTCCCGCAGCGGTCGTGACGTTACGCCGGGCGGACTGATCGTCGTTGGGAGTCACGTGGATCTCACCACTCACCAGCTCAACCTTCTCCGCGAGACGCAACAGCCGTTCGAGCTCGAAATCGAGGTGGCGCAGATCGTCGGTGAGGGCCGTCGGGATGAGCATGTTCGTGATGTCGCTGCCCGCGCGGCAAAGCACCTCGCCGAAGGGAATGTGGTCGTCCGCACTTCCCGCGCCCTCGTCACGGGCCCCGACAGGCAGGCGTCGCTCGACATCGCTCGGAGAGTCTCGGAGGCCGTCGTCGAGGTGGTGCAGCAGGTGCTGGCGAAGACGTTGCCGCGGTTCGTCGTCGCCAAGGGTGGCATCACCTCATCCGACGTGGCGACGCACGGGCTCGGCTTCCGGCGGGCTAACGTCGTCGGTCCGATGCTGCCGGGCATCGTGTCGCTCTGGTCCGCCCAGGACGGCCCCGCAGCCGGCATTCCGTTCGTCGTGTTCGCTGGCAACGTTGGGCAGGCCAATTCGCTGGCCGAAGTCGTCGTGAAACTCACCCAAGCTTGATCCCACCACCATCGCTGTTCCCCTCCAACCGAAAGGATTTAACCATGAACATCGCCGTTCTCGGCCTGGGTGCCATGGGACTGCCCATGGCCACCTGGCTTACTCAGTCATTCACCGTGACGGGCTTCGACATCGCCGACGAGCGCGCCCAGCTCGCAGCCGAACAGGGGGTCACCTGCCGCGCCAGCGCGCGAGAGGCCTGCGCCGACGCGGACGTCGCCCTTGTCGCAGTGCGCAATCAGGCCCAGCTCGAAGAGCTCCTCTACGGCGGCGCGGGCATCGTCGAGATGTTGCCGAAGGGCAGCGCGATCATCCTCACCTCCACCGTCGGTATTGCTGCTGTCGAGCAGGTCGCGCAACGGCTTGCGGACGACGGCATCGGCCTCGTCGACGCGCCCGTCTCAGGAGGCCCCGTCCGCGCGGGCAAGGGTGACCTGCTGGTCGTCGTCGGAGCGTACCCCGACGTGTATGCCCACGCCCTTCCTGTGCTCGAGGCCATGGCCTCCAACCTGGTGCTCGTCGGTGAAACGCCCGGCAAGGGGCAGGCCATGAAGACGGTCAACCAGCTCCTCTGCGGCGTCCATATCGCCGCCGCAGGCGAGGCGCTGGCGCTCGCGGGCCAACTTGGCCTGGACCAAGAGAAGGCCCTTGAAGCGCTCATGTCCGGCGCTGCCGCGTCTTTCATGCTGGGCGACCGCGGTCCCCGCGCCATTCAACGCTATCGCGGCGAGGAGGCTGAGGTGAAGTCACGCGAAGACATCTTCGTGAAGGACATGGGGATCGTGACGGCCACCGCCAAGTCGGTGGGCATGGCCGTTCCCGTCGCGGCCGCAGCCGAACAACTTTACCTGCTCGGCTACGCGAACGGTCAGGCTGCGCGCGACGATTCGTCGATCATCGACGTCGTCACCCCAAAGCGGGGCTGACATGGGAGCCGGAGCGCTGCTCGGCATCGCACTCGGTGCCATCGTGCTGCTGTTGTTGCTGGTTATCGAAGTCAAGATGCCAGCATTCGTTGCCATGCTGCTCGTGTCATTCGGTACCGCGTTGGCAGCGGGTATTCCATTGCTCGACATCATCCCGACGATGACCACGGGCATGGGCAACACACTGTCCAGCGTGATGATCGTCGTCGGTCTCGGCGCGATGTTGGGGCGCCTGATCGAGACGGCCGGCGGTGCCGACTCACTCGCGCAGCGCTTCTCGGCCGCGCTGGGGCCGAAGCGCGTCGTCGCCTCCGTGACTGCGGCCGCATTCGTCCTCGGCATTCCCGTGTTCTTCGATGTGGGGTTCATCATCCTTGCTCCGATCATCTTCGGCTTCGCTCGCGCAGCCAAGATCAATCCCCTGCGCATCGGCCTCCCCGTGGCAGGTGCAATGCTGACGGTGCACGTCGCCCTGCCTCCGCATCCGGGCCCGGTTGCTGCTGCGGGTATCACGGGTGCCGACAACGGCATGTCACTGCTCATCGGCCTGCCGATTGCCGCTGTGACCACGGTGATCGGTTTCATAGCCGCAAAGCTGTTCAAGCTCGAGAGCGTCACGCTCGGGGAGTCGCCGGCCACCAAGCAGGCGGAGCCTGTCGACGGCGGAACTCGCCAGCCGCTGGGGGCCGGGACCGTCGTCGCGCTCATCCTGCTGCCGATCGTGCAAATCATGATCGGCACTGTGGGCAACATGATGCTCGCCAAAGGCTCGATGCCGCAGAAACTCGCGGCAGTCATCGGTGCCGCCCCGCTCGCACTCCTCACAGCAGTGATCGTGGCCTACCTCGTCGTCGGCCATCAGCAGCGGTGGGGGCTGGCGAAGCGAGGGTTGGTGCTCGACTCGGCATTACCGGACGTGGCAGTAATTGTGTTCGTCACCGGCGCGGGCGGAGTGTTCGCGAACGTGCTGGTCACGTCGGGTATCGGCAAAGCATTCTCCGAAGTGCTCATCGGCCTCCACATGCCGGTCATCCTCGCTGGCTTCCTGATCGCCGCCGCGCTGCGCGCTTCGCAGGGCTCGGCCACCGTCGCGATCCTCACCGCCGCTGGTCTGATGGCGCAGCCAATCGCCGACGTCGGCTACAGCAGCACCCAGGTGGCGCTCGTAACGCTCGCGATTGGCTTCGGTGGCCTCGGCCTGTCGCACATCAACGACTCTGGCTTCTGGATCGTCACGAAGTACCTTGGGCTCAGCGTCAAGGACGGCCTGCGCACCTGGACAGTCCTGTCGACGATCTTCAGCCTGACAGGCTTCCTGCTGACGTGGGGAGTGTTCGCGCTGGTCTCCTGATCAGGGTGCTGTAAGGCCGCCGTCGGAATGGGCGAAGGCACACCCGCTCGGGTTTTCCCGGGCGGGTGCGCCTTGTGGCACGAATGCGGGAAGGCCCCCGATATCACTACGATTCCCGCCGTGGCGCCACAGCGGCGTCAAGTTGGGAGAAACCGCATGATTCACGTGTCACAGCGGGTCAGACGACTCATGGGTCTCATCATGGCTGCCTTCGTGGGCCTGGTGACCCTCATGGGTTCCGGAATGACCCAGGCACATGCCGACGACTCCTCGTCGGTCAAGGGCAAGACCTTCATCATTGCCACTGACACCACCTTCGCACCGTTTGAGTACCGTGACTCCTCCGGTGAGATGGTCGGTATCGACATGGATCTCATCCGCGAGATCGCGAACCGTGAGGGATTCAAGGTTGACATCAAGGCGATCGGCTTCGACGCTGCGCTCCAGGCCGTCCAGGCGAAACAGGCCGACGCCGTGATCGCCGGAATGTCGATCAGCGACGAGCGCACGAAGGTTTTCGACTTCTCTGATCCGTATTTTCAGTCCGGCGTGCAGATGGCCGTCAAGAAGGATTCGGACATCTCCGGGTACGAGGACCTCAAGGGCAAGACGGTGGTCGCCAAGACTGGCGCCGAGGGCTTGATGTATGCCAAGTCCATCGCGACGAAGTACGGATTCACCGTCAAGGCCTTGGACAAGGCGGACACCATGTACTCCGAGGTGCAGACCGGTAACGCGGTCGCCGTCTTCGACGACTACCCGGTACTGGCCTACGGCATTGCCCAGGGCAATGGCTTCAAGACCGTCACGCCCAAGGTGGCTGGCGGGTCCTATGGTTTCGCGGTCCTCAAGGGCACCAATGTGGCCCTCATGAATGCCTTCAACAAGGGCTTGGCAGACGTCAGGGCCGACGGCACCTACGACAAAATGGTCGACAAGTACCTCAAGGCCCCCGACGCTGAGGCCGACCAGTCCTTCTGGCAGCTCTTCGTGAGCAGCTTCCCTGCGCTCATGAAGGGTCTGGGAATGACCCTGGCTGCCACTGCGCTGAGCTTGCTGTTCGCAGCGATGCTCGGCGTCATCTTCGGGTTCTGCAAGGTGTCCGGTATCGGGATCCTCAAGGTCATCGCGGCCATCTACGTCGACGTCTTCCGAGGGACACCGCTGCTGGTCCAGGCCTTCTTCTTCTACTTTGGTCTGCCCACGGTGACCGGGATCAAGATCGGCGTACTGACGGCCGGCGTCCTGACCCTGTCCCTCAACGCCGGTGCCTACATGACTGAAATCGTTCGCGGCGGCATCCAGTCCGTTGATCCCGGGCAGATGGAGGCGTCCCGATCCCTGGGCCTGAACTGGATGCAGTCGATGCGCAAGGTCATCGTTCCGCAGGCGGTCAAGATCAGCACCCCGGCTGTCATCAACCAGTTCGTCATCAGCCTCAAGGACACCTCGCTGCTGGCTGTCATCGGATTCGCCGAGCTGACCTATCAGGGCCAGCAGATCATCGCACGGAACTTCCGGTCCTTCGATATCTGGCTGATGGTCGGCATCATCTACTTCATCGTCATCTTCGCCCTGACGAAGCTGTCGAACTTCGTCGACAGAAAGGTGAACAAGTGACCACCGCAACTTCCTTTGACGGCCCCATGATCGAGGTCATCGACCTGCACAAGTCCTTCGGGGAGATGGAGGTGCTCAAGGGCATCTCGGCCACCATCACCAAGGGTGAGGTGTTGTCCATCATCGGCCCTTCCGGGTCCGGAAAGTCAACGTTCCTGCGCTGCCTTAACCTGCTGGAGGAGGTGACGAGCGGCACCGTCAAGGTGGAGGGCCAGGACCTCACTGCCAAGGACACCGACATCAACAAGGTGCGCCAGAAGGTGGGAATGGTCTTCCAGCACTTCAACCTGTTCCCGAACATGACCGTTGCCGAGAACATCATGCTGGCTCCGGTGCAGCTCAAGAAAGCCAACAGGAAGGAGGCTGCCGAGCGTGCCCGTCAGATGCTGGAGCGGGTGCACATGGCCGACAAGGCCGACGTCCGTCCCTCACAGCTGTCAGGTGGTCAGAAGCAGCGTGTTGCGATCGCCCGTGCCCTGGCTATGGATCCCGACGTCATGCTCTTCGACGAGCCGACCTCGGCCCTCGATCCCGAGATGGTCGGTGAGGTGCTCGACGTCATGAGGGACCTCGCCGAGGGCGGCATGACGATGGCCGTCGTCACCCACGAGATGGGATTCGCTCGCGAGGTCGCCGACAAACTGATGTTCATGTCTGACGGATACCTCGTGGAGGAGGGAGATCCGGTCGAGGTGCTCTCCAACCCTCAGCACGAGAGGACGAAGAACTTCCTGTCGAAGGTGCTGTGAGACACCTCTGAGATCTGACGTGGCGACGCTCCCCAGCGTCGCCACGTCCGTGTCTGGGGGCGTTGGTGGCTGGTGAGAGGGTGCCTGGGATCGCGTGTGGTAATTCGGTTGCTGACGGTCGGAGCTACTATTCACGGTGGCAGGGGGACCGATCACAAACCCGTTCTCCACCACCATGCCGGGTGCCGCCAGACGAAACAGCGTCAGCTCGGAAGTCAGGGTGTGAAAGAGTTCCCGAAGCGACGATGGGAGGACGACGTGAGCCAGAGTCGGCGGGATGTTGTTCGAGGACTGCCGCTGTACAAGCAGGGGGCCGCTCCCGGTGAGGGGACCGTCAAACTGTCGTCCAACGAGAACCCGTTCGGGCCGTTGCCGAGTGTCGTCGAGGCCGTCACCCGGATGCTCGTCGGGTTCAACCGTTACCCGTTGATGAGTGCTGAGGAAGTGCGCTCGGTCATCGCTGAGCATGTCGGCGTCGACATGCGCCAGGTGGCCGTCGGGGCTGGGTCGACCGAGGTCGCCAGCCAACTCATGCATGCCGTGTGCGGTGCTGGCGACGAGATCATCTTTCCGTGGCGCTCCTTCGAGGCCTACCCAATCTTGACCCAAGTCGCCGGGGCCACCCCTGTTCCGGTGCCGTTGACGAAGGATCTGCGTCACGACCTCGACGCGATGGCTGCTGCGATCACCGACCTCACCCGACTCATCTTCCTGTGCACCCCCAACAACCCGACCGGGACGGTCCTGCACACCAACGAGGTGGAGGAGTTCCTGACCAAAGTGCCCGAGGAGGTCGTCGTCGTCATGGATGAGGCCTACTGCCACTTCAACAAGGAGGAAGGCGCCGTAGACGGGCTCAGCCTTCTCGACCACCACCCGAACGTCGTCGTGCTGCGGACCTTTTCCAAGGCTTATGGTTTGGCGGGTCTACGTATTGGTTTCGCGATCTCCACCCCCGAGATCAGTGACGACCTGCGTCGTGTCGCCACCCCATTCACGGTGACCTCCCTGGCTCAGCAGGCTGCAGTCGCGTCGCTGGCCGTCGAGGACGAGCTCAACGAGAGGGTCCAACAGATCATCGCCGAGCGCACCAGGGTCTTTGATGCGCTGGTCGGGCAGGGGTGGCAGGTCAGCCCCTCCCACGCGAACTTCCTGTGGCTGGCAACAGGGGACGACACCGATCGGGTTGACGAGGCGTTGGCTTCCCAGGGCGTCTATGCTCGGTGCTGGAGTAGCGAGGGGATCCGCTTGTCGATGGGGTTGCCTGCGGAGAACGACCGGGCGATCGAGGCGCTGGCTGTTGTGGCCAAGGGCTGAGTTTCAGACCCCCAGGAAGTCCTGCCATTTCGGAAGCTCGGCGTTGACCTGCGCCATTCCGAGGGCATAGGCCTGACGCAGTCTTGTGACGTCCTTCTCCTTGTTGGTGACGGGCATGACGCGCGGGTAGAAGACGTAGGCCTTGCCATCGGCCTCGAGGTCGCGCAGCATCTCCCGGGCGGCGTCGATGGGGATGCCACTCGCGTCACCGATGGCTCCGTCGACGTACTCGACGCCGTCAATGGTCATTGGGGGCATGAAACCAGGCATCGTCGAGCAGGCCCGTACCCGCACCATGAGGTCGTCCATGGTGGTCATCTCGTCGCCGGTGAACCATGTCTGCTGGCCGTTGTCGGTACGGGTGGCGTCAATACGAGATTGCTGGGTGGGTTCGGAGAAGGTCTGGAAGTCGAAGGGGAGTGCCTGGTTGGGCCTACCGGTGCGCTGATAGATGTATTCGGCGTGGAAGAATCCGCGCCCGATGATCCAGGTGCCGAGATTGCCGAATCGGGGGTCGGCGAAGTCGGTGAAGCATTGCCGGGTACGCCAATGGTCGCGAGAGATGTAGTTGACGGGTGTGTGTTGCCCCAGCCGAGATGCCGGACACGTGTGGGAATTCCCAGCCCATGTCCAAGAGTCTGACGATGACGGCGCTGGTGTACGAGGAGCGCATCCCACCCCCTCGAGGACCAGAGCTGTGCGTTCCATG
Organism: Cutibacterium nasicola; assembly: GCF_051303185.1. Lineage (GTDB taxonomy): Bacteria > Actinomycetota > Actinomycetes > Propionibacteriales > Propionibacteriaceae > Cutibacterium. Next base: position 10,972 of record NZ_JBPPGE010000006.1, read on the forward strand.
GGAGTGGTCATGCGTCCAGCCTGCCACGCTGCGGGTTGGGATTGGCGGGCAGAATGGGGGAGTGATTCCTCCAACCGATGTTCCTCGTGGTGGCGACCCTGAGCGGGTCGGAGAGGTTGATGTCCGGCCACTCGTGGAGGCGGACCTGGAGTGGCTGTGGCACTGGGATGTCGAGGTTGTCGATCCGCAGTGGAAACAGTGGGACGGGCCGTATTTCGGGGCTGACGATGACCGTACTTTGGAGGAATTCGCCGAGGAATGGCGCTCGGGCCTCATGACTGGCCACCGAGCCGTGGTGACGGTGGACGGGAACCGCGCTGGATTCGTCTCCCGGTTCGAGCTCCCACCAGCTGGAGACGGCTGGTGGGAGCTCGGAATCGTGTTGTTCCGACCTGATCTGTGGGGACGAGGGATGGGTCGTCGAGCGTTGCGATTGTGGACTGAGGAGACCTTCGCGACGACGGATGCGCTGGTGGTGACTCTGACGACCTGGAGTGGCAATGACAGAATGATTCACTGTGCCAATGCTGTGGGATACCGAGAATGTGGCAGGATTCCGCAAGCACGGTCGTGGCAAGGACGTCGGTGGGATTCGGTGACGATGGCCTTGTTGCGCGCCGACTGGACGAGTTGAATGAGGTGGGGGGTGAGCAGATGCGCCGCAGCGTGGTGGTATGTGCCCTGCTCCTCTGTGTCCTCATCTGTGGATGCAGCACCCTCAAACCTTTGACGGATCCGCAACCCACTCCGACATCCTCGGCGAGTTCGCCGACCGTCGGGACTGATGCTCATCCGTCCTGGGCTGTCACGGTGACGCGATCGGGCACGAAACTGGGGAGCTTTGGCGACGACCGCATCCGCATCGAGGTCGAGCAGGCCGCCATCGTGAAGGCTCCCAAGGATTCCGTCATGGTTGATCCGGATGACGGTACGCCGGTGGTGCGCAAGGGATCGCCGATTGTGCTGGTTCGTTACATCATCACGAATCTCTCCACCGCACCGATCAACCTGGGGCTGGGAACTGTGACGATCACTGCGCGTTACCCGGACTGGAGTTGGCGTCAGCCCTTGGTGTCGGTGCCGGCGCCAGCGGCCGATGCCATGCACAAGGTGGTGACGACTCCTTTTGCTCCCGGAAATGCTCGGCCGCCATATGTGTTGGGACCTGGAGAGTCATTCATGGTGGGGGCGAATTACCCCTATGAGACAGCAGAGCAACTCGATGTGACGGCCAAGGTCGTGGTGTGCGATTCGGCAGGGGCGGTGGACCCGGGGTTGGGGTGGACCCTCACCGGTCAGGTGCATTTGGCGTAGCCATGAGGAGTTGGGAGCTCGCCCCCGTATCAATGCGGCGTGTCTGAATGGCACAATCGCCATGTTCATAGGCCACCTTCTGACGGGTGGCGACGGTCTGTGGTGTGATACGCCATTCACTCATGACCATCCCGACAGGGGCGCCAGGGCAGAGTCCGAGATGTTGTTGTCCACAGGAGTGTCCACAACTGCGGTGCCAAACTGTGGATGACGATCGTGAGCGGTGTGATCTGAAACACCCATGAAACTGTTGTTCACAGATGTGCTGTGAGTCTCTTGAGAGCAGCCGAGGCGCGCACATAGCTTCACGGCCATGTCTGCGACGACTCCTGCACACATGGCGACGCCGGCACCTCGGCTTCGTCGCTCGCCCCGTCTCATCGCCATCGGGGTACTCTGCGCCTGCCTGGGCGGCCTGGGCGGAGCATTCGCCTGGCACAGTGCAGCCCATACAGATCAGGTTCTCGTCATGACGCGAGCAGTGGGGCAGGGCGAGATCGTCCGCAATACGGATATCGGTCTGACATCTGTGGCCGTCGATCGGGCGGTGACGACCATCCCGGCATCTCAGCTCGACGAGATTGTTGGCCATCATGCTCTCGTCGATCTTTCTGCCGGCCAACTGCTCGGCTCCCACTCGGTCGGCGAGCTTCGGGTGGCATCGGGGCGCGCTCGGGTTGGTCTCAAGCTCGCTGCTGGACGTCTACCCACCGTCTCCCTTCCCGCCGGAGCTCAGGTGATCTTGGTGGAAACCAGCTCTGACAAGGAGCCCGAGACCGTCTTACAGCTCTCGAAATTTGACGCCGTCGTCGTGGCAGCCCCGAAAGGTACCAGCGATCACGGGGGCTGGCTGGTCGACGTCGAGGTGGATTCCGGCAGTGCGGCCCGGCTCGCTGACCTGGCCTCACTGGACCGCATCGCCCTGGTTGAGAGGGGACGATGATGGCGATCCTGCTTCTCACCAGCTCTGGAGGAGCCCCTGGTCTGACGACGACCGCCCTGGGTCTGGCATTGAGCTGGCCACGCGACGTCATTCTCATTGACGCTGACCCGTGCCCAGGCCACGCCATCGAATCAGGATTCCTGGCAGGACGTGTCTCGCCGCGCCCTGGGCTGATCGGATTGGCCGCTGCTTGTCGTGACGGTGCCGATCCGGTCCAGGCCATGTGGGAGGAAAGCATCCCGCTTCCCCACGATGACGAGAATAGGATGGTCGGGCTCATCAGCGGTTACGGGCATCTTGGGCAGGCGTCTCTCATGGGTGCTGCCTGGCCAGGTCTTGTCAGCGCCATGACCGATCTCGGTCAGGCCGGGGTCGACGTTATTGTCGACGGTGGTCGAATCGGTCCACAAGCCTTGTCCGAGAGCCTCATTTCTCGCTCCTCACTCATCGGAATCGTGACGGGATCGCGTCTGCGACAGCTTGCCGGGCTGTCCATGCGATCGAAGGAGATTGAGGCGATCTCCTCAACCACCACCGCAACGGTGGGACTTGCTGTCGTGGGCTCTGGGCATCCGTACAGCTCGCACGAGATCGGACATCAATTTGGCCTGCCGGTGTTGGGAGAGGTGGCTCGGGATCCTCAGGCTGCGGCTGTCCTGTCCGATGGCGACCCGGCGGGGAAGAGGTGGAGTCGTGGACGGTACGCCTCGAGTCTGCGGGCCCTCGCCGAGACGATGGAACTCAAACTTCGTCGCTCCAACGAGACCATCAACGGGCCACAGCCCATGACCTCGTTGGCCGTGGGGGCGGCGTCATGACGATTGATGAGACCTCTTCGGCGGTATGCCGGTACGCCGATGACACCCCGGTAGCCACCATCGAGAGCCGGGAAGACCTTGCTGGTCTGTTGTCACGGATGTCGCCGTCCGTGACGCCTTCTCCAGCAACGGCTCCTCGCCCCACGCCAAGACGACTCGAGACGACTGACGTTGACTGGCGCACAGTTGTCGTCCTGCGTCGCACGGCGTCGGAGCGCATCTCCTCGGAACGAGCATCGCATCGTGAGCGCAACGGAATCGATCTCAGCGGCGATGACGTGAGGATGCTCGGTCGGTCGATTGTGCGCCAGGTGGTCGAATCCCACGCCGAGAAGCTCACAGTCGAAGGCCAGGCGTTGTGGAGTACGCGCACCAAGGAGGCCTATATCAACGCCGTCATGGACGCGATCTTCGGGTTCGGGCGGCTGCAGCCCCTCTTTCAGATCACTGATGCCGAGAACATTGAGATCAACGGCTGTGATCGGGTCTTCATCCAGTACGGAGACGGACGACGTGAATCGGGCCCACCGGTCGCCGACAGCGATGACGAACTCGTGGAGGCGATCCGCTTCCTGGGAGAGTCCGCCAACCCGCCGCGGCCCTTTGACGACGCCCATCCGACGATGACGGTGGCTCTCGGCTCGGAATATCGTCTGCACGCCATCGGGTTCGGGCTGTCCTACCGGCCCTCGGTCGTCATCCGTCACCACACCCTGACGAGGGTGACGATCGATGACCTCGTCGCCACCGGAATGATGCCCAACCACGTCGGAATGTTGTTGCGCGCGGCCGTGCTGGCCCGACGATCCATCGTCATTGCGGGAGACCAGGGAGCTGGCAAGACGACCCTGTTGCGTGCCCTTGTCGACACGATCCCGCCCACTGAGCGGTTCGGAACCCTCGAAACCGACTATGAGTTGCTGACCCACCTCAACCCGGATCGCGACAACATGGTCGCCCTACAGGCCACCGTCGGGCTCGGGGAGAAGGTGGATGGTCGCTCCCTCGGTGAATTCACGGTTGCTGATCTCATCCCGGAGGCGCTACGTCAGAATCTGTCACGCCTCGTCGTCGGCGAGGTTCGCGGTGTCGAGGCAGCCGCCATGTTCGAGGCGATGCAGGCTGGGGCCGGAACCATGAGCACCACCCACTCCCATTCCGCGACCTCGACCATGGATCGTTTGGCTGGACGAGTCGCCATGGGCGGGGTCATGACGATCGAAGAGGCGTACCGCCAGATCGCCCACAACATCACCTTCCTCGTCCACGTCACCTTGGTCGACGACACCTGGCGAGGAGGAACCCGGAGTCGTCACGTCACGGAAATACGGCAATTGACCGGTGCGTTGGAGAACGGTCGTCCCATCACTCATCTCACCTACGCCGCACCGACTCCCACGAGTCCTGGGCTCTTCCACCCCGACCCGGCCCTCGTTGCTGAACTCGCCCACTACGAGCCCGAGGTGACGAGATGGGCATGAGTACACCAGTCGCCGCGTTGCTGGGGGTTCTGCTGGTCGGAGGACTGACTCTGGTCGTCATCGGGGCAGCCCCAATCCATCAGTTGTCCACAGGTCAATCCACAAGCCTGTGGACAACGGTGGACAAGTGGTTTTCCCGATTGCCCCGCCGCAGCCGCGTCCACGGACTCACTGGTCTGGGGATCGGCGCCCTCGGGTACCTGGTGACGGGCTGGGCGGTGTTGATCGTCATCGTGCCGGTTCTGGCTGTCGTCGTCCCTGCCTTGTTGGTCGACCCGCCACGGCATGACCTCGATGTCATGCGCGCCTTGGAACGGTGGGTGCGTCTGGTCAGCGGTTCCGCGTCGACGGGCAAGTCTGTCATCGACGCCATCCGAGCGACGCGTCGTCAGGCCCCGGAAGTGCTTGTGGAACCGCTCACTCGCATGGTGGCGCGGCTGGATTCGCGATGGGACACCCGAACTGCCCTCCAAGGCCTTGCTGACGACCTCGACAGCGCGGACGCCGACCAGGTCATTGGCGCGATCATGATGGCAGCCGAGCGAGGGGGAACGGGAGCCACCACCACCCTTGATGCGCTGGCCGCATCCCTCCAGGAACGGATTCGTGCAGCTCGAGAAATCCGGGCTGAGCGAGCCAAGCCACGAGTCGTCGTCCGCCAGGTCAGCGTCATCATCGCCGTCGTGCTGGCTGGCGCATTCGTCCTGGGACGGGAATATGTGGCTCCTTATCGCACTGGTGTCGGCCAGCTGCTGCTGTGCTGCTACGCCGGGTTGTACCTCGTCGGACTCATCGCCCTGTCGCGACGCAGCAGGCCTCGACGGCGCGCCCGGATCCTGCTGAGACGGGAGGCCGACCATGACTGAATCCACCCAGGTCCTTGCCGCGATCTGTGGAGCACTGCTGGCATCCGCTCCCATCGTCGTCATGGCGGGAAGACGTGGTGCTCCTCTGAGGCTGTCTGACGCTCTGGCAGGGTTGTCCGCGCCTATCCGGCAGGACGCCGTCGCCGGTCCAGCCTCCGAGGATGGACGGCTGGAGAGATGGGGAGCACGCGCTGCGGCACGGTGGCCACGTCTCATCAGTGAGAAGTCTCGTCGAACCCTCGCGCTGCAGGGCCGGACTCCCGGTGACTTGGTCGCCGAGAAGGCTGTCATGGCGGTGGGCGGAATGACGATGCCCGTCCTCGCCCGAGTCGTGACAGCGATATGGGGTGACGCCCTCCCGGTGACTCCTGTCGGACTGGCGGTTGTGCTTGCCATTCTTGGATGGTTCATTCCTGACACCCGGATCAGGTCACGCTCCAGAGCGGTCCGCCAGGATGCTGCCGAAGCGGTACTGGTCTACATTGACCTCGTCACATTGGCGAGGCTGGCAAATCAGTCGGCACCTCGAGCCCTCGTCGAGGCTGCACAGATGAGTGATCACCCGGTCCTGGCCCGGATCCGCACCACGCTGGAGCGTTCCCGATTGGAACAACAGTCGCCCTGGGCTGGCCTGGAGACTCTGTCCGAGGAACTGGGGCTCCCGGAGCTGGCTGAGCTCGTTGAGGTACTTCGGCTCGACGATCAAGGGGCCTCGCTGGCCGAAACTCTGCGAGCACGCGTCAATGACATGAGGGACGCCCATCTCAACCGGGAGAAGGTCGAGGCCCAGACGACCTCCGAATCCTTGACGATCTGGATGGTCATCCCAGTTCTCGTCCTGGGCCTGGTGCTCATCACTCCACCGCTTCTGATCATGGCTGGGGTGGCGTCATGACCACGCCCTGCACCCTCAACACCCTGCCCCACAACAGGGTTCGTGACGTCACCGGAGAGACCGGTGCGAATGACCAAGGAGGTCGCCATGAAACATGTCAATACCGTCGCGTCCGTCGTCCTGCCGATGATGGCCGGCATCCCGCCGGTCGTCGAGAAGCACGACGAGAGGGGACTCAGCCAATCAACCGAGAACGCCATTCTCTTGGTGGGTGCTGTGTCCATCGCAACGGTGGTGGTAACCGTGATCAAGGGATATGTGACCTCGAACCTGCCGAAGTGAGGTCGAGACAGGCGGACCGACGAACCCGGGAGCGCGGGGTTTCCGAATCCCTTCAATGGTCGCTGGTGTGGCCTGTGGTCCTGCTCGTGGTGGTCGGGGTCGTGCAGACCTCGGTCGTGCTGCAGGCTCGGGCCACAGCCACCGAGGCAGCCCGGGCAGCAGTCCGGGTGCAAGCCTTGCGTGGCTCCCATGGTGGTGATGCCGAAGCTGCTGCTCGTGACGTGGCCCAGGCCTCCAAATTGGCCGATGTCAGGGTACGGGTGTCAACCACTGACTCCTTGGTACGTGTTGACGTCGAGGGCAAGGCAGCGACGCTGTTCGGAGCTGTCGTCCCTGTCAATGGCCACGCCGTCGCCGTCGAGGAGGGGACATGATTCGACATGCTCAGTGTCGGGGACATCAGCGCGGTGCACTTGCCGTCGAGGCTGCGCTCATTCTTCCCAGCCTTCTCATGATCGCCGCAGTGGCGACAGGGGGTTGGCGGCTGTCCGAGGTGCGAGCCGATGCCCAGTCGGCTGCCGAGGTAGCCGCACGCGCTGGATCGGTCGCCTCGACGGTCGGCGAAGGTCATGCGGTGGGCCAGCGAGTCGCCATGGTAGAGCTCGCCGGTACGAGGTGCAGCGACCCTGCCATCACCATCGATTCATCGGCCTTGGCCGTGCCAGTGGGGTCCACGGGACTCATCTCGGCCCGGGTGAGGTGCACCGTCAGGCTCGCTGACCTTCTCGTCCCAGGAATGCCGGGAGCCCTCCACGTCGAGTCGAGGGCACATTCCACCGTCGACAGCCATCGGGAGCGACACGCATGAAGAACACATCCCTCCGCGCCAGAGTGCGCGGTCTTGCGGCCTTCGTGGCCCTCGTCATCCTGGTCCTCGGTTCCCCGGCCGCCCTGGTGGCATGGGGACGCCTTGACGCCACCACCATGCTGCGTCCGTCAAGCTGGATCACCCCTGACGACGGGACGATCCTGCTGGTGATTGCGACCGTCGTCGGTTGGCTGGCATGGGTGGTCTTCACGGTCTGTGTGGTTGCGGAGGTTGTTGGGTTGGTGACCAGTCAGCGTCGCCACATCAAGCTTCCGGGACTGGGCACAGTTCAGGGCATCGCCGCCGGACTGCTCGTGGCGAGTCTGACAGTCCTGTCCCCTCTGACACGCTCGGCTGTTCCGCCCACTCCGGTGCCGATCGTGGCGACGGCTGCCGCGGCGCCGCAGCCTGTAGATGCGGTGCAGGCGAGGGCTGAGGGTGAGTCCGCCCCTGACGAGGAGGTCATGACTGTCACCATCGGTGCCCATGAAGACCTGTGGACGATAGCCGAAACCTGGTACGGGGACGGCACCTCGTGGCGACGTATCGCAGCCGCCAATCCCGGGATCGACGTCGACCACCTGGCCGTCGGTCAGGAACTCGCTCTTCCCGGGGTCACCATGACCGTCCCCAGCGGTCATACTGGCGCTGGCCGTCCTCTCGATGCTGACGAGCTCGATCGGCTCACCCCGTCAGCTGGAGACCATGGCGTCCGAACGATCACTGTCCAGGAGGGGGACACCCTCAGCGAGCTCGCACGGACCTGGCTCGGTGATGCCGCAGCCTGGCCGACTCTGTGGCATCTCAATGGGGAAGTCATCACAGATCCCGACCACATCGAGCCGGGCTGGAAACTTGTGGTGCCGGGCCCGCAGCCTCAGCAGGCCACGACGACGTCAGCGCCCGACATGGACGAAGCTGCCATCGTAGAGCCGCAGAAAACCTTCCCCGACCACGACGGCGAGACACCCGATGCAGAGATGCCCCAGAGCGCACTGCCGCCGGATGCGCCTGCAACAGATGCCCCATCTGCTCAACCCGAGACAAAGATGGTCTCCGCCGGGGTCGGCCAGGACCCTGCCGAGATCCTCCGTACCGGGCTGGCGGGCCTGAGCCTGTTCTTGGCCGGAGGGGTCGCCGGGACGGTCACTGCCCGCCGTCAACAGCAGCTCTTCACCCGCCCGATGGGACGGCGGATTCCCACCGTGTCAGGACCACCGCGTCGCGCCAGGAGAATACTTGACGCCGCGGCAGATCAGGTGGATGACGCACCAGTGCGGGGCAGCGACGCCATGGCCACCGAGCCCGTGTGCGCCGACACGCTGACTCCCACGACCGTCGTGCTGGGAACCACTGACCCGCACACCCCGGTCCTGATCGATCTTGCCGACATCGACGGTCTCCTGGGGATTGACGCCACCGCCGAGTTGGCCTCCGCGATGGTGGCATCGATCGGCCTGTCCCTGGTCGCGGCGCCGTGGTCCGGCGGAATCGACATCGTCGCCGTCGGTGACGACCTCGCGTGGTTGTCACGGACCGGCAGTGACGATGTGCAATGTGCTGGCGCCGATGAAGTCGTCAGGGGGCTGGCAGGCCTGCCTGACCGGTCCAGCGGTCATCACCCATCGATCAGCAGGGTCGTGTTGTCCTCTCGGCCACTCGACCTTCCTACCTCGTCGTCTGTGGTCGAGGCGGGAATCGTCGTCGTCATGCCGAGTGCATGTGGTCGGACGGTCGTCGTCACCGACCCCGACCATGCCGAGCTGGACGGTCAGGCTTTCACACCCCAGATCGTCACCGCACCGATGCGCCGTGCCGTCGTCGAGCTGCTCGAGACCACCGCTCGAACTGATACCGAGCCTGCCCCCTGGTGGGGGCCACGGCGAGGGGAGGGGACGTCCAGTCCTCCGCCGATGGTTGCCGAGACCTGCGTTGTACTACCGCCCAGTGATGCCCATACGACCGTCGAGGAGGAACACGTGCTCACGCCCACTGCACTGAGCGATGTCGCCCAGTTGCCCGTACCCGTCGGCGAAGTGCCCTCTCCCGTCCTGCGCCTCCTTGGCCCGGTCGACCTCGTAGGAGCTCGCGGAAATCCGCCGACCAAGGCCCGTCGGCAGTGTCTCGAGTATTGTGCCTGGTTGCTGTGCCATCCGGGCGCACGGTCGGTGCAGATGGCTGACGCCCTCATGGTCGCCGAGCCGACCCGACGCTCCAATGTCTCCCGACTGCGGCGATGGCTGGGCACCGACGATGACGGTAGGGCCTATCTGCCCGAAGGGTATGACGGTTCCCTGCGTCTGGCAGATGTCGTCAGTAGCGACTGGGAACGGCTTGAACTGCTTGTTGCAGGAGGGGTCTCGACCGCTCCGCTGGCCAACCTCCTCTCGGCCCTGGATCTCGTTCGTGGGGCTCCGTTGGCTGACGCCGCTCCCGGGCAGTGGCACTGGGCCGAGGAATGGCGCATCGACATGATTCAGATGATCCGTGACATCGGGGTGGAGGTGGCTCGTAGAGCCACGGAGACTCGCGACTTCGAGCTGGCATCTCGAGCCTTGGCACGTGCCACCGTCGCCTGCCCTGAGGACGAGGTGCTGTTGGTGGCGCGCATCAAACTCGCTGACGAACTCGACGACCGTGGCGAGGTTGAACGGTTGGTCTACGTGCTGTCGCGCCAGGCTCGTCGCCTTGGCGTCGATTTGTCGGAGGAGACGATCTCAGTCCTGCAGGAAGCGATGGAAGGCCACGTTCGAGCCCGGGTGGTGTGAGTTCAGTCCTGAGAACTGCCCGTGGGAAGACCTCCCATGGCGCTGCCCTTGTCGAAGACATCGTCACCGTGCGCGCGGGTGGCCAGGGTGAAGACTCCGGCCACCATCAGGTACGCCAGTGCCAGACCAATCATGTGCGGTCCCGACAGTCCGTGCACCGGCAGCACGAGCGCCGCCAGGGCCGAGCCACCCACGAACAACGCGTTGTAGACCATGTCGTAGGCGATGAAGACCCGGCCCTTGTAACCATCAGAGATGTGGGCCTGGCAGATGGTGTCGACCCCGGCCTTGAGGGACTGGGCAAACAAGCCGATGAGAAAGCCGGCGACCAGCAGACCCCAGCGGTTCGGGACGGCTCCCGGGAACGCCTGAATGACGGCGGTGCCGACCAACAGGCTGATGAGGGCCTTCCTCATGCCCAGCCTGTGCACCAGCATCGGCATGAATCCGGCCGACAGCACGAAGCCGGCACCCATGGCCACCGCCCAGATCGTCATGTCAGCCATGGCGCCGTTGATGTCGGACTGCACGTGGAAGCGGTTGCGGTAACCCAGGATCATTGCCACCGAGTACACGCCGAACAGTGCGCGCTGGGCGCCGATGAGAGTGAGGGAATGACCCACCAGGGGCGCCCTTCCCAGATACCGGAAGCCGTCAACGACCTCCCCGGCAACAGCACGCATCGTCCGGGAGCGGTGCACCAGTGGTGGCCCGAGCTCTCGGCGCGAGAACTGCAGCCCGAGTGCCACTGACATCGCGAAGAGGACCGCCGAGATGCAGAAGATGATCGTGTCGGCGTGGTGAACCGGCATGTAGCGTCCGGCAATCATGCGAACGGCAGCAGCGACGACGGCACCGATCATGAGTCCCAGAGGACCAATCGTCGGCATGATCGAGGACGCCGTCAGGTAGTCGCGTTTGTCAATGGTGTACTCCAGCCCCGCCACCAACGCCGTGAGAAGGAAGCGGTTGAGGCTCATCGCGATGAGCAACCCGATGAGCAAGACCAGATGAGAAGGTCGGTCACGTGCACCGTCCCAGACCAAGATCCCCAGCCCAATCGCGATGAGGCAGCGCAGGCCGTCGGTGTAGACGAGGATTCGCTGACGTGACCAACGGTCGAGAACGACAGAGATGAAGGGCCCGATGATGCTGAACGGCAACAAGGTGATGGCCAGCACCATCGCGATCGACCACGCGTCAGGCTGCTGCTCGGGAGAAAGCAGCACGTAGGAGGCCATCCCTACCTGCAGGGTGCCATCGGCCGCCTGTGTGGCTACGCGGACTCCGAGGATCTTTCGGAAGTCGTGGCGTCGCCACAGGTGGCACAGGTTCTGCCAGAACACATGGTCTCCTTCAGGGCCGGCCTGCCTCGATACTAGAGGGTCGTGGGAAGGAGATGCTGAACGGATCCGTCGCTGTGTGCGCGAGCATGACTGGTGTGGGACAGCCGAAAGGGGCCCAAGAACGTCGCTGCATGAGGAGTTCACCGAAGACAGGGTGTGGACCTGGGAAGGTCAGCCAGATTCCAACCACTCGTATCGGTCGGTGTTGGATCGACGCCGTGTTCACCGCATGCGCAACCGCCCCACGGATGCCTCTGTCGTTCTGTCTGCAACAATGTCGTTCACGTATCCTAATTGATGCCGTGCAATGCAATGCGGTGTTGGGCTGACAATGAAGGAGATACCGTGGCTGAACTCAAGAAGGGCCTAGGATTCTTCCAGCTCCTCGCGCTCGGGGTAGCCGGATTGATCGGCTCGAGTTGGATTTACACAAACTCGAAATTCTTTGACAGGTATGGCGCTGGCGGCATGATTTTCGGCATGCTCCTCGGAGGTTTGCTTGCAGCTTGTATGGCTCTGGCTTACAGCGAGTTGACAACGCTGTTTCCTCGAGCTGGAGGCGAGGTCGTCTACTGTTACGTCGGCCTCGGGAGAGGGGCATCCTTTGTCACGGGTTGGCTCCTCATCGGCGCTTATCTTTCGTCCACCGCCTTTTACGTGACGGCTTTCGGATATCTCTTGGAAAAGATTTGGCCGAATTTGGGATCCGTGCCGCTGTATTCAGTGAATGGGGAATCAGTCGACTTGACTGTGTTGATGATCGGCGTCGTCCTGACTCTCATCATCGCGGCGATGAACTGGTTCGGAGTGAGCCTTTCCGGTCAGATCCAGACCATCCTGTTCGTGGCCATGGTCGTCATCGGACTGGTGCTGGTCGTCACGGCACTGGTCTTCGGAAGCCCGAGCAACTTCATCCCGCCCTACCGTGCCGATGCCGACGCTGTCGGTGACACCCTCCGCTTCGTCGTGCCCGGTATGACCTACATGGCGGGCTTCGGGCTGGTGGCAGCGCTGGCCGAGGACGCCGACATCCCCGCCCGCAGGATCGGTCGCATCACCGTCCTCACCGTTCTGACGGCCACCCTGTTCTACTGCTTGGTGCTGGCCTCTTCGGCCTGGATCGTTCCTTGGCAGGACGTCGCCAAGATGAACCTTGGCACCATTGACGCCTACACCGTTGCCGGATTCCCGATCCTCGGTTGGGGAGCCTGGGTCATTGCCATTTGCGGCCTGCTGACGAGCTTCCTCGGCCTGTTCATGGCGGTCTCCCGCATCGTCGTCGCGATGGCAAGGGCCAGGCTCCTTCCGGAGGGCCTCGCCGCCGTCGACGAGAGGAGCGGGGTCCCGCGCAGGGCCATCCTGCTCACCACAGTCATGACCTTGCTGCTGGGAGCCCTCGGCCCGGGCGCCATGCTGTGGTTCCTCGACACCGGCGGCATATACCTCGGACTGGTGTGGATCATTGTCGTCATCACCTTGTCCGCCCTGCCGAAGAAGTACCCCCACCTGCGTTCCAGCTACCATGCCGGATGGTTGCCCTGGGTGGGAGCTGTCGGCGCCCTCGTCACGGTCGTCATGGCGATCTGGCCGGGAACGAACAGCTCACTGGTGTGGCCGGGTGAGTACCTGGTCCTGCTCGTCTGGGCCGTCATCGGTGTCATCCTGTGGCAGCTGGCCAGGCCCATGAGCGAGGACGAAGCCCTCGGCAACTTGCTCGGTTCCTACGCTGATGACCTCAATGAAAACCTGGGTAATGTGGAAGAGACCACGGTCAAGAGCTGACGACGCCTGTTCTCAAAGGTGTGCAAAGGGCCTGACAACACGCCATGATGGGAGACATGACAATGAAGTCGGATCTGGAAATTGCTCGTGAGGCCCACCTTGACCCCATTGAAAAGGTGGCGGCTCGGGCCGGCATTGAGGAAAAGTACCTCGAGCCCTACGGGCGTGACGTCGCCAAGGTTGATCTCGATGTCATCGAGCACAACAGAGACCGTTCGCGTGGCAAATACGTCGTCGTCACGGCCATCACCCCCACACCCCTTGGTGAAGGCAAGACGACCACAGCCGTCGGTCTGGCGCAGGGCTTGGAGAAGATCGGAAAGCGTAGCGTGCTCGCTCTACGCCAACCCTCCATGGGCCCGACCTTCGGCATCAAGGGTGGTGCCGCCGGGGCTGGGTATTCCCAAGTGCTGCCGATGGAAAAACTTAACCTGCACCTGACCGGTGACTTTCATGCCATCGGCGCGGCCCACAACCTGCTGGCCGCCATGATCGACAACCATCTGCACCACGGCAACGAGCTCGACATCGAGCCTCACTCCATCTCATGGCGTCGCGTCGTCGACATCAACGATCGGGCCCTGCGCAACACCATCGTCGGCCTCGGGTCACGGATTGACGGAGTCCCCCGTCAGAGCGGATTCGACATCACCGCTGCCAGCGAGGTGGGCGTCATCCTGGCACTGGCCACGTCGTTGTCGGACTTGCGCGCTCGGCTGGGCCGTATCGTCATCGGGTACAACCGTTCCAAGGAGCCGGTTACCGCCGAGGACCTGCATGCCGCAGGATCGATGGCTGTCATCCTCAAGGACGCCATCAAGCCGAACCTGTTGCAGACCACCGAGAACAGCCCGGTACTCGTCCATGCAGGCCCTTTCGGCAACATTGCCACGGGCAACTCGTCGGTCATCGCCGACCGCGTCGGCATCGGTTGCGGCGACTACCTGCTGACGGAGGCCGGATTCGGCGCCGACATGGGTGCCGAACGATTCTTCAACGTCAAGTGTCGCGTGGGCGGCATGCGTCCCGACGCCGCCGTACTCGTCGTCACCGTGCGTGCGCTCAAGACCCACGCCGGTCGCCACCAGGTCGTTCCGGGAAAGCCGCTGCCCCCGGCCATGCTCGAGGACAATCCTGATGACGTCCTGGCCGGTGCCGCCAACCTACGCAAGCACATTGAGATCGTCCGCGACTTCGGTGTCTCCCCGGTGGTGGCTCTCAATGTCTTTCCGAGTGACCATCCCGACGAGATCGATGCCATCCGCAAAGTGGCAGAGGTTGCCGGTGCTCACTTCGCCGCCTCGACCCATGTCATCGACGGTGGCGACGGTGCCGTCGATCTGGCGCGCGCGGTCGTCGCGGCGTGCGACCAGAACACCGATTTCCGCTACACCTACGACCTCAAGGACTCCCTGGTCGACAAGCTCACCAAGGTGGCCACCAAGGTCTACGGGGCTGACGGAGTCGACGCCGCCCCGGCTGCTGCCAAGGAGCTCGCTCACCTCGAGGATCTTGGCTACGGCAATTTCCCGGTCGTCATCGCCAAGACTCATTTGTCCTTGTCCCACGACCCCTGCCTCAAGGGAGCCCCGACCGGGTGGCGGCTGCCCGTCCGCGAGGTGAGGGCCGCCGTGGGCGCCGGGTACATCTACGCGATCTGTGGTGACATGCGGACCATGCCGGGCCTGGGTCGTCACCCAGCCGCCGAGCGCATCGACATCGACGACAACGGCGAGACCGTCGGACTGTTCTGATCGATCTTGATCATCGGGGCTGCCGACGAACTCCGCGGCCCCGACCTTTGTCCCCTCGTGCCGACAAAGACGACGTCCCTCGGCGAACAGGACCGCCGGTCATCGGACATGGCTCCCATTGATGGTGCGGTGTGTGTCCCAGCCGTCAGGACATGGCGATGACATCAGACCACCGCTCGGTCATTCGCGTGTCGCGTTCACGCCGCCCAAGGTCTGCGCCAACTCCGAGGTGCCGTACCCTCAATCTGTGAGCAGCAAACGCGCCGAGGACGCCCGACTTCGCATCGAACTCGAGGAGGGGGCTCGCCGACAGGAGGCTGCCCAGGCTCAACGGCTCATTGACGACTTCCTCGCCGCCGCTCGGGCCAAGGGCATGACACCCGAGCCGCTGCGCGCCCAACTCATGGATGGCCATGAGGCGCGCACGGACAAACGAGGCTGGTACCTCAACGCCAAGCACTCCCTGGCCATCGGCGAGAACGGTGAGTACTACCAGCTCGTCGTCCCGGGTGGCCTCATGGAGCAGATGCGTGGGGTCACGCTGGAGCCTTCCTTACCGCCAATGCACATTGGTCGTGGCGGACGTGACGGTGAGACGGGCGATCTCAAGGAGTTTCTGGGCTGGCTGCTGGCCGATTGAGCCACTCTGGTGGGCGAGAGGCCGTCGCTGCTGACGATCACTCCGTGACGGTGGCTGGCGTCCGTCGGTGTGACGTGATGCGACGGCGACGTTGAGGCTTGAGGTGATCACGCCAGAACCAGGCTGCCATGAGGGCAGCGCAGGCCAAGAACCCCCACGGGACGAGACGCAGACCGAGGATGGTGCGGTCGCGCACGGTGACGATGGTGTCCTCAGGGCGCCCTGGGGCGGCCTGGACAACCAGATCGACCTGCTGTCCGACCTGGTACTTCTTGACGTCGCGATACGGATTCGACGGCACGGTGTCGGTGACACCCTCATAGGTGTATGTGATGGTGGCGACGTTGCCGCCTTCGGTGTGCATGAGGTACCTGGTGGCTCCGGTATTGACGGGGTCGTGCAGGTACACGGCTGTGACGGTTCCCCGGATGATCTGACCGTTGCGAATGAAATCGTCGCTGCGTTCGGCCAGCACCAAGTACAGGCATCCCACCGTGGCCAGGTAGATGACCCCCAGCAGGGCCATGACACGCTTGAACTTCGTCACGGCGAACAGCATACGTCGCAGGTATGACAACCCCATTCATGACGCGGCGAGCAGCTCGTCACGACGCTCCCTCATGGCTCGACTCGCCCGCGAGCATCGGGCACGTACTGCCTCTGGACTCGTTCCGTGGCGTCGTGCTGCGGATGCGGAATCCAGGGCGTCCACCCATACGCTGCGCAGCACGGGCGCACTGGTTGAGGTGATGATTCCCAATTCCTCGGCGGCGGTGAGCAGTTTCGAGGCAACCTCACCGGGGTTGTCCGGCATCTCAGGCGTACTGATCTCCATGATCTCGACCGGCGTTTCCTTGTTCGCCCCACGTCGCCCCGACGAGAGGACGTGCAGACAGTCCAGGGCCAGATTCGTGCACACCTTGCGGTTGCGCGGCAGCGGGAAATTGACGATGACCAGCCATGCCTGACCGACATAATCGTCCAGACATGCCCGCCGATCCCTGCGCGCCATGATGACGAGGGCTGGCAGGATCGCCTGGATCAGTGCCATCCCGGCGAACTCGGATGTCTGGCCCGCACCACTGCGAGCAGCGATGAGGGCCCGGATGGCAGCCGTGTCGTCGTCACGCAGTGTCCGAGGAAGGTCGGCGGGCGTACACCCGGTGCAGAAGAGGTTGGCCCGCCATTCGGCGCGGGGGTGAGCGCACATCTCGGCCCAGTGGGAGTTCAGACGGCTGTCGATCATGGTTGTCATAGCAGCACCTCTCGGGATCGGGGATGAACCCAAGTCCACCGAGAGGACGTTGCCCCTGGTGTTGTCTGCCGGGATCAGGATGTTGCCCATGCGGAGCTCAGTGTTGTCCGTCTTCACGTGAGTGTTGTCCGGTGCCATGACGACAAGACTCTTCCATCAAGACGACCGGCCGTGCCCCGAAGGACACGGCCGGTCGTCATCACGCAGATCGGGCGGTGAAAGACTCACTCGTCGGCCAGCGTCTCAGTGGGGGCAGCCATGGCAGCGCGTCGCCCCGGGAGGACCGATGCCAGGCAGGCCGCCACCAAGCAGATTGCGATGAGACCGAGGGTCCAGGGCCAGTCGATCGAGAAATGCACCGGAACCGTGTCCGAAGCCACCCGGAATATCGACCGGATGCCCAGCCAGGCGAAGTAGAACCCCGCCACCATTCCGACGACGACACCGACCATGCCGACCTGGATCGACTCGTAGAGCAGCATCAGCCGTAGCCCGCGCCGCTGCATGCCCATGGCTCGCAGCAGTGCCGACTCGCGCCGTCGCTCCAGTACCGACAGGCTCAAGGTGTTGGCCACACCGATGAGGGCGATGAGCACGGCAACACCCAGCAGAGCCGTCATGACGATGAGCAGGGCCTTGAGGACCAGCTCGATGATGCCGCCGATGAGGGCGCCACCACCAACCTCCGTGTGCTGCGAATCGGTGCCCGCCGACGTCGAGGAGACCATCACCGTCAGCACCGAGGACAGATCGCTCCGGTCCTCGAGATGGACCCAGGCAGCCTGGTCGCCCACGGAGGGAACGATCTGCCTCATGTCCTCCTCGGTGAGAAGGACGTCGGAATAGGGGAGTCCGTTGACCTTCTTGACCTTGAGAGACGTTTTTCCCCTGGGCGACGAGAAATCCATCGTCTTCGCAGGATTGCCCATTGACGTCACCAGCGCGACCCCAGGCTCCATCTCCTTGGCAATCGAGGGCGCGACCTTGGCGATCTTGTCCTTGTCGGCAGAAACGATGTGGGTTTGAGGAGACATGTCAGTCTCGACGAACCCACCCTTGAGGATGACGGATTCCTTGACGTTCTGCAGGTTCTGCACCGCCTTGGTGGCCGACGAATCGAGGGTTCCCGCCTTGGGCTCGCCGGTGCTCGGGTCATTGCTGGGAAGGTTCGTGAAGGTGATGTCGATCGGGTAGTGATCGTCGATCTGATCCATGACCGTCGTGCGGGTCGTGGAGATGCCGACCTGCAGGGTCACCGACAGCCCGATAGCCAGCATGAGGGATACCGCCGTCAACGAGGTACGAGTCGGGTTACGGGTGGCGTTGGAGGTCGAGAGCCGAGCCGTCGGCCCCAGCGGGCGCAACAGGAGTCCGAACCCCTTGATGAGCCACGGCACGTACAACGGTGTGGCGATGAGGAGGGCCAGCGACAGGCACATGGCCGACACGATGGCCCAACCGACGATGGCGCTGCCGTGGCCGGTGATCGCCACCACGGAGGTGGTGACTCCGATCACTGCGAGCAGGGAACAGGTGATTATCCGTGCCAGACCGACCCGGCGCTTCTGCTCCACCGTCGGAACTGGGCGCAGCGCCTCCAGAGGTGCCACGCGAGTGGCCCGCAGCGCCGGCAGGAAGGCGGCCAGAACCGTGATGACGATGCCAATGAAGAACTCAATGACGATGTCCATCCACGGCCATTCCAACCCGAAGGCCAGGGCGCCCGTGTAGGCAGCGCCAGCGACCGTCAGCAGGATTCCGAGCACGATGCCCAGGGCCGATCCGATGGCACCCAGCAGGATTGCCTCGCCGAGAACCCGCTTCTTCACCTGGCCACTCGACGCTCCGACAGCCCGCATGAGGCCGATCTGACGGCGTCGCTGGGCCAACAGGATGAGGAAGGTCGTCGTGATGATGATCGCAGCCACCAGCAGAGCAATGGCCCCGAAGACCATGAGCAGGTACTTGGTGACCTCGACTCCCTGAGCCAGATCAGTGACGGTCTTCTTCTGATGATCGGGCGCGGTCTCGATCGTCGATCCGTACTTCTCGCCGGTGTTGAACTTGGGGGCACCCTTGATGGTGGGCAGGGTCTTCTCAAGGTTGGTGACGAGCTGGTCGGGAGTCGTCCCGTCCTCGGTCTTGACGACCCAGGTGTGAGGGAATTCGTCGACGTCCTCAGTGCTGTAGGCCGGAGCGGTCTGCAGGGCGTTCGCATCGTCGGTGATTCCCACCACCTTGATGCTGTTCCCGGCGATGTCGATGGTGTCCCCGACACTGACGTTCAGGTTCTCGGCTGCTGCCTTGGACAGCGCGATCTGACCGGGCCCTGATGGCCAGTTGCCCGAGGTCACCGAGGACCAGCGGAACGGTTCGACCGGCGTCTTGTGGACGTCGATCATCGTGGAGTCCTGGCCATGGGAAGCGGCCATGGTGGTCGACTGGACGACGTCGACGGTCTGGACGCCGGGAGTGTCGCGAATTCCCTGAGTGATGTCCTCGGGGCTGGCCTCGAAATCGGCGTTGTAGACGACGACGTCAGCCTTCGAGGTGGCAACCGCCTGTTCCTTTCCCAGGGCCATTCCCTGGGTTCGTACGAACATCGAGATGCCGACGAGAAACCCGACGGACACCGCAATGGCGATGAGGGTTGCGGCCATCCTGCCTGGATGCTGACGCAGCTCTCTGAGAGCCTCGGTGAACATCAGCCCTCCAACCCGGCCATGGCCTCGTTCACCGCTTCGGCGGTGGGGGAGGCGATGTCGTCGACGATGCGACCGTCCAGCAACATGAGGGCGCGATCGGCATAGGAAGCGGCCTTGGCGTCATGGGTGACCATGATGATCGTCTGCCCCAGGTCGTCGACGCAGTGGCGCAGGTAGCTCAACAGGTTCGCTCCCGACTTGGAGTCCAGAGCACCGGTGGGCTCGTCGGCGAAGACGACGTGGGGCTTGGTGATCATGGCTCGGGCACAAGCAACACGCTGCTGCTGGCCACCCGACAACTCCGAGGGACGGTGCTTGAGGCGATCAGCGATCCCCAGGCCGGTGATGAGCTGATCCCACAGGGCCTTGTCCGGCTTGCGTCCGGCCAGGTCGAGAGGGAGCAAGATGTTCTCCTCGGCGGTGAGCATCGGCAACAGGTTGAATGACTGGAAGATGAAGCCGACATTGTCGCGACGCAGCGTCGTCAGCTTGGGATCAGGAAGGCCCGAGATCTCCTGGCCAGCCAGGAACACTCGACCGGAGGTGATCCGGTCCAGGCCAGCGAGGCAATGCATGAGAGTCGACTTGCCGGATCCGGATGGGCCCATGATCGCGGTGAAAGTGCCGCGGGTGAAGCGAACACTGATGGAGTCCAGGGCAGTGACCCGGGTCGCTCCTTCTCCGAAGACCTTGGTGAGGTCGATACCGGCGGCGGCGTCCGTCTCGAAGGGAGTGTTCAACAGCCCAGGAGCCAGACCATCAGAACGGACCGTACCGCTCGAGCTGAAAGGCTGGGCAGGCCCAGCCTTTGTCGGGAAGGGCTCGGCGGCGCGAGCCGATTGGGGATCAGGCGATTGTGACCGTCCCCACGGCTGACCCGGCTGTCGGTCCTGCTCATCGCTGGGCTGGGGCGAGGGCTTGGCCCACTCCGATGGGGCACCGTGCTCAGACGGGGCACCGTGTCGCGGTGACTCGAAGGATTCTGGCTCGCTCGAGGCCGCGTCGCTCGGCTGCCAGGGCTCTTCAGATTCATAAGGTCGGATGTGGTCGCTCATGATGCCTTTCATGGTTCCCGAGGAGGCATCGACGGGTGGACGACGCCCCTCACGCCTGAAGTGACGTGAAAAATGATGTGGATACTAGATGCATCCAATATCGAATATATGTGTGTGGTCGGAAGTTGTCAGAGAAGGCCGACTTCATGCGCAAAAAGCACGAGTCCAACCCGGTCTCGACACTCCAATTTCGATAGTAGCCGGCCAATGTGAGTTTTCACGGTCCCTTCCGCCATGTAGAGGGTCTGGGCGATCTCGGCGTTCGTGGCCCCCTTGGCGATCTCCACTAACACCTCCCGCTCGCGGTCCGTCAGCACAGACAGCCGCTTGTCGGCAGCCTTGGGGTCATTGGGCAGGGTGGGGACGACGTGGTCGAGCAGGCGTCGAGTGGCCGATGGTGCGACGACCGCGTCGCCAGCAGCGACGTTGCGGATCGCACTCAACAGCTCGGTGGGGCGGGCGTCCTTGAGGAGGAACCCAGAGGCGCCGGCCTTGAGGGCGGCGTAGACGTACTCGTCAAGGTCGAAGGTGGTCAGAATCAGTACCTTGGTGTCCAGCGGGGACGCGGTGATGCGTCGAGTGGCTTCGACGCCGTCCATCTTCGGCATCCGGATGTCCATGAGAGCGACGTCGACCGGCATTCGACGCAGCACGTCAAGGGCTTCGACGCCGCTGGACGCCTCCGCGACGACCTCCATGTCGTCCTCGGCCTCGATGAGCATGCGGAATCCCGAGCGGACGAGGGACTGGTCGTCGACGAGGATGACGCGGATCGAATCAGGCATGGCACCTCCAGGTACTTGCCAGTAATGGTAGAGCCTTGCCGTTGCGGGACAGTCCGTGCCGTGCGGGGAAGAAGTCACGACGAGGGCCTCCGACGGTGACGTCCTGATGTCACATGGCCGGTTGATCTGTCGACGAGGACAGGTAGCTCGCAGCCATGCTGAGGACCCTGTCTCCTGCGAAGGGCACCTCCCAGGCCCGGGTCGATGATCGTCGTCCCCACGACACCGATCCGGTGCGTCCTTCCGTCATCCACCACGTTCTGGGGCAACTCGTACCTGACCTCCCGCATCCACCACGGCTGGCGGCAACCCCGTCAGGTTGCAGGATCTCATGTGTGGTGACCACAGCTTCGAGTTCCTCACGGACCTGTTCAGCTGTCCTGGCGTCTCACGCTGCGGAAATGGGAATGACGGCCTGAACCCGGAACCCGGCCTCGGTACGCGGACCGGCCTCCAGCCTCCCTCCCATCGACGTCACCCGCTCACGCATGCCCTGCAGGCCGTGGCCTCGTCCGTCTCCCTGAACGGCCGCCCCATACCCGTCGTCGAGGACCTCCACGTCGATCGCGGTGGGCGAGTAGGCCAGGGTCACCGAGGCGTGGGCACTGGGGCCAGCATGTTTGAGGACATTGGTGAGGGCCTCCTGGACGACCCGGTAGACCACCAGACCGAGGGCCTGGGAGACCACCGGCTCCTGTCCCGTGACGGTGAAGGTGACCTTCACCCCGGACTTCTCGACGAGTTCCGGAATCTCCGCCAGTCCGGGAGAGGGGGAGTACTCAGCATCGGTGTCCTGTCGCAACACCCCGACAATGCGGCGCATCTCGACGAGGGCCTCGCGACCGGTCTCGGCGATGGTGTCGAGGACCTCAGGACCCTTCTCCGGCTTCTTCGTCGCCAGCGCCTTGCCGCCCTCGGCCTGCACGATCATGACGGACAGCGAGTGCGCGACGATGTCATGGAGCTCACGGGCGATCTCGCTGCGGGTGCGCTCCTCGGCGACCCTGGCCTGCTGTTCACGTTCAGCGAGGATGGCTCGGTACCGCTGGGCCTTGACGATGCGCTGTTGGGAGTCGATGAGGGCCGACTCGCGCAGTCGTCGCCCCACCGCATAAGGGGTGAGTACCAGACCTGCACAAACCATCATGGCCAGGATCAGCAGCACCCAGGGCTTCCCCGAAGAGGGATCGTATCCAGCAGCGATGGTGGGTTGCCATCTCATGGGGCCGACGACCGATCCCAGC
Organism: Cutibacterium nasicola; assembly: GCF_051303185.1. Taxonomy (GTDB): domain Bacteria; phylum Actinomycetota; class Actinomycetes; order Propionibacteriales; family Propionibacteriaceae; genus Cutibacterium. The sequence goes on from NZ_JBPPGE010000006.1 coordinate 33,713, forward strand.
GCTCCGATCCACAGCACCCAGCGAGACTGGTGACCGTCCACCCATCTGGCCACCGAGTAGGAGGCGATGGGGACGATGAAGATGCTCAGCACCGGGAAGGGCACGAAGATGAATTGGATGCCCGCGCCGAAGGCCACCAGGGCCATCATGAGCAGGGGGTGATCACGGCGCATCGGTAGTGAGGCCACCATGATCATGGAGGAGATGAGGGCCGCCGCGTACTCGGGATGGGGATGTTCCGCCAGGCTTACGAGGTAAGGGACGATCGTCACCACGGCCATGGCGAGGGTGAGGGTGACATCTCCCCACCACGCCTTTTCAGTGTCTGCCGGACGACCGTCGTCGAGCTTGGGGTCCAGCACCTCCTCCATGCCGGGGATGGAGATCTGCGGAACGTTGTTCCGGGTCGGGTTGAACCGGTTGAGTCGGGCGCGCACACCAGATCCGCGGGACCCGGTGGAACGGTTGTCCGCGGTTGGGGTCTGCGAGCCGGTCTCCTCCATGTCCGCCAGTCTAGGAAGGCCGACCAACCATGGCGGATTGGTTCCTGATGCCAGGTGATGCCATCTGTGGTGGCAATGTGCACGATGGGCGACCACTTCACCACGCACGGTTCGCGCCTGCTGCTCAGGCCAGTGAACGGCCCCTAGAATTGAGGCCGAAGATCACGGCGACACGGAAGGTTCTCATGAAGATTCTCATCACCGGCGGGGCCGGTTACATCGGATCGACGGTCGGTTCGGCATGCGAGGAAGCAGGACACGAGGTCGTCGTCCTGGACGACCTGTCCGCCGGACGCCGCGAATTCGTCCGCGACCGCACCTTCTACGAGGGCGACATCGCCGATCAAGACCTGCTCGATCGCGTCTTCACCGAGAACCAGATCGACGCAGTCGTGCACTGCGCGGCCAAGATCATCGTCCCGGAGTCGGTGGATGAGCCGCTGACTTACTACGACAACAACGTCGGCAAGACCGTCGCCCTGCTCAAGGGCATGGAGCGCAACGGTGTGCATCGCGTCCTGTTTTCCTCCTCGGCGTCCATTTACGCCACCGACGAGGAGTTCAAGGTGACCGAGGAGTCCCCGCTGGACCCCGGTTCCCCTTATGCCACCACCAAGTTCATGGTGGAGTTCATCCTGCGTGACGCCGCCCACGCCTCCGACCTCAAGGCACTCAGCCTGCGTTACTTCAACCCGATCGGTTCGGACCCCAAGCTGCGTACCGGTCAGCAGATCGAACACCCCACCCACGTGCTCGGCAAGATGATCGACGCCTGGATGGAGGACTCCACTTTCACCGTCACGGGTGTCGAGTGGCCCACCCGGGACGGCTCCGGCATCCGTGACTTCATCCACGTCTGGGACCTGGCCCAGGCCCACGTCGCCGCTCTGGAGCACCTTGACGAGGTGACCGTCGACGAGCCCTACCAGGTGTTCAACATCGGCACCGGGAACGGCGTGACCGTCAAGGAGCTCGTCAAGGCCTTCGAGGAAGGTACTGGCAAGGCTCTCAATGTCGTCTACGGCCCGTCGCGCCCCGGCGATGTCGCAGGCGCATACACCGTCTCACACCGTGCCAAGGACCTGCTCGGTTGGAGCGCGGAGTTGACCCCGGCCGATGGCATTCGGGACGCCGTCGCCTGGCTGCCCCGTCGCAAGGAGATCCTGGGTTACTGATCCTCCGAACCCCCGACCTGTCACTGGCCTCGCACTCGTGCGGGGCCAGTGGTGTTTCCCCGACCCGTGTCCCAGGGCAGCCAGGTTCGTGTCGACGTAGCGGCTCAGCACCTCCCGCAGCTCGTCCTTTGGAATGACGTTGGGGTGGAAGGCTCCGAGGGTGACACCAGTCTCCTCGCAGGTCTCCTCGACGGTGGGTCCCGGCACACCCATGCGGGCGAAGGTGGCGATGGGTATGACGCTCCTGGGGACCTCGATCGTTGAATACGATGCAGTATCGGGTTCGGTACTGCATCGAATACATACTTGTGTCGAGTGGTGTGCGGGCGAGTTCATTGCGGGGTGATGATGTCCTCCTTCCTTCACGATCTTGGGGCCTGGTGCTTTCGCAGAGCAAAGACCGTCGTCGCCCTGTGGCTGGGCCTGCTGGTTCTGCTCGGGCTAGGAATGGTCGCCCTGCACAGCGACTACGACGATTCCTTCACCATCCCGGGTGCTCCCTCCCAGTTGGCCTACGACAAGCTCCAGGTGACCTTCCCGCAAGCCTCCGCGCTGAGCGCCAACGTCGTCATCACCGTGCCCGATGGCACCGACATCTCCTCGACACCCATTCGCTCCCGGATCGAGAAGGGGGTTGAGGAGCTCAAGGACCTCAAGGACGTCGCCGGGGCGACGTCACCGTGGAGCAAGTACGTCACCGGGATGGTCAACAAGGACCACACCGCAGTCGTCATCCAGGTGGAACTGAGACAGGTCAGCGCGGTGACCTTCCCCGATTCCGGGCGTGACGACCTGCAACAGGTGGGTCACGACATACAGGCTGGCCTCCCGGCGGGGTCACACGTCCACGTCGGTGGCCAGGCCTTCGAGGCCATGCTGCCCTCCTTGTCGATCACCGAGGTCATCGGCGTCGGGGTGGCCCTCGTCGTCCTCGCCATCACCTTGGGATCCCTGGTGGCAGCCGGGATGCCGATCATCACAGCCGTCCTCGGGGTGGGGATCACGTACTTGATCATGGCGATCCTCACCCGGTTCACGACAGTCAACTCAGTCACACCGATGCTTGCCGTCATGCTGGGGCTGGCCGTTGGGATCGACTACGCCCTGTTCATCCTGTCGCGTCACCGCGACCAGTTGCGTGACGGCTTTGAGGTGCAGGAATCGGCCGCCCGAGCCGTTGCGACCTCGGGTTCGGCGGTGGTGTTCGCCGGGGCGACGGTCCTCATCGCCCTCATTGGCCTGGCCATCGCCAACATTCCCTTCCTCACCGTCATGGGCGTCTTCGCTGCCATCGGTGTCGCTCTGGCGGTTGTCATCGCCCTGACAATGCTGCCGGCCTTCATGGGGCTCATGGGAGAGAGACTGCGCCCGTGGAAATCTCGTCGCGGACGGGGGTCGAAGCCAACTGCGATGGCAACCGGGGCGAACAGTGACGACAATGCCACAGCTGGTGGGGACGCACCGTCGACCAGCACCACTGCGGTTGGCAAGGGAGAACGCTCCGGCGGGATCTTCGGGTGGTGGGTGCGCACCGTCACCCGCGTCCCACTGGTGACCATCCTCGTCGTCGTGGTGGGGCTGGGGGCCCTGGCCGTTCCGATGAAGGACCTCCACCTCGGCCTGCCCACCGCCGCGGAACTGCCCGCCGACAACACCGCCCGTCAGACCTATGACGCCCTGGAGAAGAAGTTCGGGCCAGGATTCAACGGCCCGGTCATCGTCACCGCCGACATCGTCACCTCGACCGCCCCGATGAAGATCGTCAATGGGCTCAAGGCTGACATCGAGAAGCTTCCTGGCGTCGACACCGTCGCCCTGGCCGTTCCGAACCAGAACGCCGACACAGCCATGATCCAGGTGCTGCCGACCACCGGTCCCACCGACGAGGCGACCAGTGACCTGGTTCGCGAACTGCGCGGCCACAAGTCCGAATGGCACGACAAGTACGGGGTTGACACCGCCGTCACCGGACTGACGGCCATCAAGCTCGACGTCTCCGACCGTCTGGGAGCCGCCCTGCTGCCTTTTGGAATCTTCGTCGTCGGGCTGTGCCTGGTGCTGCTGACGGTGGTGTTCCGGTCGATCGCGGTCCCCATCAAGGCAACCATCGGTTACCTGCTCTCGGTGCTGACCGCCTTCGGAGTCGCACAGCTGGTTTTCAACCGAGGCATCGGCCTGTCCGTGGTCAACCTCGACCGTCCTGTCCCGATCATCTCCTTCATGCCGATCGTCGTCATGGGCATTCTCTTCGGCCTGGCCATGGACTACGAGGTTTTCCTGGTGTCGAGAATGCGCGAGGAGTACGTCCACACCGGTGACGCCAAGGGTTCGGTGATCAGGGGATTCATCGGTTCGGGCAAGGTCGTCACGGCAGCCGCTGTCATCATGGTCTCGGTCTTCGTCTTCTTCATCCCGGAGGGCATGAATGCCATCAAGGAGATCGCCCTGGCCCTGGCCATCGGCATTCTCGCCGACGCCTTCCTGGTGAGAATGACCCTCGTCCCGGCAGTCATGAGCCTGCTCGGTGACAAGGCCTGGTGGCTGCCGACATGGCTGGATCGCCGCCTGCCCCGACTCGACATCGAGGGGGAGGGGATTGCCCACGAGGAGCAATTCGCAGAATGGCCCACCCCTGACCACACCGAGGCCCTGCACGCCGAGGGGATCGGGGTCGACGGTCTCTTCGCCGGCCTCGACCTGCACGTCGAGCCACATGAGGTGCAGGCCGTCGTGGGGTCACCGGGCTCGGTCACGGCCGTGCTGCTGGCGGCCGGGGGACGACTTGCCATCGACCACGGTCGGATGAGGTCGGGTGGCCGTCTCCTCCCCGAGCGGGCCTCCGTGGTGCGTCGGGTGGCATGGCTCATCGATGCCGCCGGCAAGAACCTCACCGAGGAACTGCAGGAAGCCGTGTCAGCCCTCACCCATCCGCCGCGACGCCCACCGCGTCTGTTCCTCATAGACCACGCTGATCAGATCGTCGAGCAGTCCCACCGCGACCAGCTGGAATCCCTCATTGTCGAGGTGAACCAGGCCGGTGAGGCCGCCGTGATCCTGGGAGCCCAGCGTGCCGGCCGCATTGACTGGCTGGAGCCACAGGCCGTTCATGACCTGACCGAACACCAACCCGAGCCATCCCTCGGAGGTACCCGATGATGACCGAACGTTCCCACTCCACGATCAGATTGCGGTGGCCGGCGGTGGTCGCCCTGATCCTCGTACCGTTGGTGGTGGTGGCCGGCCTGGTCGGCACCACCTGGCGGACCACTGACCGGCTAGGCCAGGTGAAGGCGGCGGTTGTCAACGAGGACAAGGCCGTCAAGGTCGGTGGACGACTGGTTCCCATCGGACGCCAGCTCACCGCGGAACTGGTCGATTCTGGCTCTCACATCACTGACGGCCACACCGTCGACTGGACCTTGACCGACGCCGACGGGGCCGCCAAGGGGCTGCGAGACGGCACCTACTCGGCGGTCGTGACGATCCCAGAGTCCTTCTCGTCCGACGCCACCTCCTACTCCGCCAATGACGCCACCAAGGCCAGGCCGGCCCTCATCGACATCACCACCTCCCAGACCTCACCGGTCTCCGACACCACCATCGCGGCCCTCACTGCCCAGGTGGCGCGACGTTCCCTCAACACCACCCTGACCTCGGGGTATCTCGAGAACGTCTACATCGGCTTCAACCAGTTTGCCCAGCGGATGGGCACGATGGCCGACGCCGCCGCCAAGCTCGATGACGGGGCGACGAAACTTGCCGATGGCACGAAGACGTCAGCCGCCGGAGCGAGGACCCTGGCCACCGGCATGACGAAGCTCAGTGGTGGAGCCCGGCAGTTGCAGGCCAACGGGGGCACACTCACTGACGGCGTCTCCCAGCTCTCGGGTGGCCTCAACGCTCTGTCTGAAAAGGGCAACCAGCTCAGTGACGGTGCGAATGGGCTGGCCAGCGGGGTGGCGACCTACACCAATGGCACCGGCAAGGTCGTCGATGGAATCGGTCAGCTGTCCGCTGGCCTGACGACGATGGACCAGAAGGTCAGCGCGGCCACCGGCAAGATCGACACCTCCCAGCTCAACCAGCTCACCGACGGGGCCAGCCAGCTGGCAGACGGGATCGATCAGTTCACGGATGGCCTGGTCGGGTATCGCACTGAGATTCATCAGTACGCCTCCGGGGAGAAGACTGCCGAACTCAACAAGGAGGCCCTGTCCCATGTTGAGGCGGACTTCCTGGCGCGCTGCACCAAGAAGCACACCGCGCAGGATTGCCAGAACCTACTGCCTCTCGTCCACGACGCCATGACCGACGGGTACGTCCTCGGCGTGCGCGCTGGCTCGGCGGTGGCCGTCAAGGCGATGGCCATCAAGGATCCCAACTCCGGCATGAGCATCGACGACGGCATCGACCAACTGGCTGACGGCTCCTCGCAGTTGTCCCAAGGGGTCGCCACGTTCACGGCTGAGATGCGTACCGGGCTGCCTACGATGGTCGGCCAGATCGCCCAGCTGCGAGATGGCATCCACCAGGCCGCCACCGGCGCTCAGACCCTGGCCACCAAGTCCCGGCAACTCAAAGCGGGCGGGGCCAGGCTCTCCGCCGGGGCTGCGACCTTCGCCGATGGTGTGGACGCCTACACCGGTGGGGTCTCCAAGGCTGCTGCCTCAACCCCGAAGCTCGAGCACGGGGTCAACCACTACGTCGGCGGTGTGAACCAGCTCTCCGACGGGGTGATGAAGGCTTCCGTGGGGGTCGGCACCTTCGCGTCCGGGATGACGAAACTCAACGGTGGGGCCCAGAAACTGACCGACGGCACCGGCACGTTCGCCAGTGAGCTCGCTGCTGGGGCCAAGAAGGTGCCGACCTACTCTCAGAATGACCGCACCAAGCTGGCTGACGTCGTGTCCGCTCCCGTCAATGGGGATGGGCCTGCCATTGCGACCTCGGTGGCCGCGGTGGCGGTTCTGCTCATCCTTGGTGCCTGGCTCGCCGCCCTGGTGACCTGGCTGGTGGCTCGCACGGTCCCCTCGCGAGCGCTGAGCTCCGCGCGCTCGACCCTGGGGCTGCTGGCCCGGACGATGTCGGTCGGCGTCATCGTGACCGTCGCGGTGAGCATAGGGCTGACCGTCATTGCCGCGGTGGCGCTGGGGCTGTCGGTGCCGAGGTCGATCGGACTGGGAGGATCGCTGCTCCTCGTCGGTGTGATGTTCGGCCTGGTCAACCACGCCCTGGCCGCATGGTTGCATGGTCTGGGGCGGCTCATCAGCGTCGTCCTGGTGACGGTGAGTGTTGCTGCCGGGCTGGCGAGCACTGTCCCCGCCCCGGTGTGCTGGGGCGACGCCGTCTCCCCGCTGCGACCTGCGTTGCAGGCTGTGCAGGCCGTCGTGGCCGGGAACAGTCCCAGCTTCGGATCCTTGCTGGCCGTCGTCACATGGGCGGTGGCCGCTCTCCTCGCCAGCCTGCTCGCGGTGGGACGACGGCGTAAGACCAGCGCCAAGGAACTTCTGGCGGCCAGCGCGGCCAGGGAGCGCCGCGGCGATCTAGAGTGACACCATGAACAAACCCCTCCTCGCGAGTCTTGCCGTGCTGGCCAGTGCCATTGCCGTGACCAGTCGGATCCGCTCGGTCCGGAGGGGTTGGATAGACGAGGTGTGGCGATTCGGCATGGAGGGGATCGACGAAGGCCCCGACGACGACCAGTGGAGCTGATCGTCGATGCCAGGCGGCCCCTCATCCGGTTCGGTCTCATTCAGTGCGTGCCAGCCCGTCGTCGAGCACCCGGCTCATGGTCGGACGGGTCACCCACAGGCCAAGTCGCACCATGCCTGAACCGATGAGAATGGTGCCGACCGTCACGAGGATCGTCACCGGCCTCACGACGAGGGCCACCCCCACCATCGGGACGACCAACAGCCCGGTGGCGACCAGGCCTGTCACCATGGCAAACCTCATCGGTGAGATGACGGTGATCCGTCGCACCTTGTCCTGGGCGGCCAGATCCATCCCGACGACGTCCAGACCCACCTCGACCGAGCGACGGTCGAGGATCGCAGAGGCCTGATTGACCCCCACTGAGCAGGCCACCGTGGCGAAGGCGAAGACGATGAGCAGGATGGTGCCGGTTTGCAAATCCTGCCCGATGATCCGGGCAGTCGGGTCAGCGCCGGTGCTCGCCGCCTGCATCATGGCGGCCCCGGTTCCTGCGAGCATTCCCACCACGCACACCGCTGCCAGGGAGGCGACCTGGGTCCAGGCAGCGCGCGGGTTCTCCAGCACCTGACGGGCAGCGACCAGATCGGTCGCGCTCCTGGCTTTGTCGAGGCGGTGCTTGAAGTACATCGACAGCAGCTTGGGGCCGATGATGTTGGCGAGCTCGACGACGGCCGCCAGCACGATGGCGAGGAAGACGTACACACCGACCACGCCGGTCTGACCTCCCAGGACACTGAGCACAGTCTTCGAGGAGAGAATGACGAGGACGATGGCACCCCCGATGGCCAGCCGAATCCACGACACCGAGCGGGGTTGACTACGCATCCGCACCCCGAGGGGAGAGACGTCGACGCGGCGCAAGCCAATGGCGGAACTGATGAGGGCGAGGAGTACCAAAGCCAGGATGACCCCGGCCACCGGCGCAGGTTCGAGCAAGACCGATCCTGCCCCGATCTGGCTGCCGTTGAAGGACAACCGTCCCAGTGGTGGTACGCAGATGAGGTAGCCGACGATGCCGAGCAGGGATCCGACCAAGGCCTGCAGGCCAGCCTCGGCCAGGGTGATGACTCGCAGCAGACGGGAGGACGCGCCGACGAGTCGCAGGGAGGACAGCCGGTCGTCGCGGCGTCGGGCGGACAACCGTGCAGCTGAGGAGGCCAGGGTCGTCAGCGGCAACACCAGCAGAATGACGGCGATCGAGGACGTCAGCCGGTAGAAGACGGCGTTCTCCCCAGACAGGTGCCACATCATGACAGCACCGCCGGTGACGTCAAGGATGATCGTCGTGATGACCGCGAAAGCGACAACCGGGAGCCGCCAGGTGGAGTGGTCGGCGGCCGAGGCACGCAGGGTCATGGTGAGGATTGACGAGGTCGCCGGGCGTCCCGCTGTGGCCCCGAGTGGTTCGGGGATGCAGATCGACGGGATCTGCTGATCCGCGGTTCCTGGTTCAATGGCGGGCGTCGTGGTCATGGTCACCACTTCCCGTCGGAGTGACGCATCTCATCGGAGACGATCCGGCCATCCTGCAGGCGCAGGATGCGCTGGCAGCGACGGGCGACGCCCTCGTCGTGGGTGACGACGACGAGGGTCCGTCCCCGCCCGGTCGTCGCGGAGAGCAGGATGGACATCACCTCGACAGCGGTCGCCGAGTCGAGAGCGCCGGTCGGTTCGTCGGCAAAGACGATGGCCGGGTCGATGACCTGGGACCGCGCGATGGCGACCCGCTGGGCCTGGCCACCTGACAGCTGACCGATGCGTCGGTCCTCCATGCCTCCCAGCCCCATTGAGCTCAGCCACTGCGCCGCGTACCCGATGGCCTGCGATCGAGAGGCACCATTGAGCATGAGGGGAAGGGCGGTGTTCTCCACAGCGGTGAGCTCGGGCACGAGCATCCCCTGCTGGAAGACGAACCCCAGGGACTGGCGACGCAGCTGCGCCCGACCCTCATTGGAGAGGCTCTCGACGTTGATGACGCGGTCGGGCAGACCCAGCTCGATACTTCCGGAGTCGGTCGAGAGGATCCCCGACAAGCAGTGCAGCAGGGTGGTCTTGCCCGATCCGGACGGGCCCATGACGGCGACCGACTGGCCGGCCGGGACGGCGATGTCGACGTGGTCGAGGGCACGAGTCGTCCCGTAGGTCTTCGTCAGTCCGAGGGCGCGCAGGTCAGCGCCGCGGACAGATTCGGCGACGGCGTGAGGGTTGGGGCGGGTTGTCGTCAACATGTCATCCACTGTGCCGTCCGGGCCCCTCGTCGCACATCGTGCTGGCGGTCGAATCGGAGCGTCCTCCCGTGGTAGGAGGATGGCGATGCCACAGGATTGGTCCCGATGAACATGGGAGGCGCCGATGAGGATCAGTGATTACTTCGGACTGTGGGAGAACGATAGGAGATCGGACCCCGCGCGCAGATCTTTGGAACAGGAAAAGGCGTTTTGGCATGGGCACGCAGCGGTCTACGACCAGCACGCAGGTTTGACGTGCAGTTCCCTGGCTCAGATCGGCACCGTGACCAGCATCGTCGAACCTGAGTCATCGATCCTTGACGTTGGCGGCGGAACTGGACGGTTCGCGATTCCGCTGGCACAACGCGGCTGCCGTGTGACTGTCGTAGACCGTTCAGAGGACATGCTCCGTGTGCTTTCGGAGAATGCTGAAGCCGAGGAAGTCAAGATCGAGACGATCCAGGGGCAATGGCCCATGGACACAGGAAGGGTTTTCGACACCGTTCTTGCTGCATGGTCCTTGTACTGGGTCCTCGATCTGGCGGCGTCCTTGCGAGCATTGGTTCGGCAGGCTCGACGGCACGTCATCATTATTGACACCACTGGATCACCGACGGCCTGGGATCATGCCCTTGCAGCAGCACAGGGGGAAGATGTCCGTGTTTCACAGGCTCGCCATCTACTCCTTGCAGGTGGCCTCGCACAATTGGGGATTCCAGCAGAAATTAGAATTCTCGAGGAATATCGAGTTGTTTCTGAAGATGAATTGTACCATGAGGTCCAGACTCGAGGAGGTAATTTTTCCGAGGCGATCAGGATCATGGATTCCTATGCGATTGGATTCCCTCGCGGATGGAGGTGTAGACGCACAATTGGTCTGGTGCATGTAGATGCGAAGGGCCTTGTGGGGGCCCTGCCCGACATGCCTGTGTGAGGGGAGTGTCGATCAGTTCAAGGTCTTCATTGATAGGGTATGTGTGTCGGTAACCCAAATGGGTGTGAGGGAACTCCGGTGTGACTCCGGGGCTGACGCGCAGCGGTGACGGTGACCGTCTCGGCGTATGCCACTGGGCCAGTGAGGCCTGGGAAGGTGCTGAAACGGGTTGAACCCCAGTCCGAAGACCTGCCGATGAAAATCCACTCGACACAAGCTCGCGTCATGGCTTTTGGTTGGAAACCCTTACGTGGGGCCCATCTGTGACCGTTGGCGTGGGAACGGAAGGACCATTGCGATGGCGCGAAGGTACACGCGGAGGGTCGCTCTTGTCGCTGCATTAGTGATTCCTGTCTCATTCATGGCTGGTTGTGGGAGCGCCGTCACGGAGCAGAACGCCTCGACGGCGTCGTCCCACGCAACCGGTTCGAAGGCCGGGCACACGTCATACCCGCTGACGGTGGAGAGCTGTGGGGTGAAGCAGACGTTCGATTCCGCCCCGACGCGCGCAGTGACATTGACGTCGACGGCGACTGAGACGATGCTCGAGCTAGGGCTGGAGAAGAGCATGGTCGGGACGGCATACCAACGCACTCGCCCCATCGGTGCCCAATACAAGGAGGCCTACGACTCGGTGTCGGTTTTGGCCGCTGGGCAGCCTTCCATGGAGAAGCTTTTGTCCGTAAATCCTGATTTCGTGTATTCCGGGTACCCGGACGGTTTCTCAAGGAGCAACGGTCACACCCGGGAAGACCTACAGAAGATGGGGATCAAGACGCATCTCAGCCCTGTGGGATGCACCAATGAGGTCAAGGCCTTGGATGATGAGACCAAGGAGATCAGGACCATCGGCCAGATCTTCGATGTGAATGACCGAGCTGAGGCATCGATTCGAAAGTTCAACGACAAGGTCAATGCCGTCAAGAAGTCCGTGAAGGGGAAGGAGCGCCCCAAGGTGTTCCTCTACAACTCAGGTGAGGACGCCCCGACGACAGTTGGTGGGTGGGCCTATGCATCGGTGATGATCGATGCGGCGGGAGGCGAGAACATCTTCGCGAATGAACCGCTGCGGTGGGGAAAGATGTCGTGGGAGCAGGTTGCAAAAGCTGATCCAGACATGATTCTGATTTACGACTACAAGACCCCGAGTGTCGATCAGAAGATCAAGACGTTGAAGTCAATTCCGGCACTGAAGGACACCAAGGCCGTCAAGAACAATGCCTTCCCGGTGATCAGTCTCTCGTTGGCACAGCCCGGCCCGCGTTCGGCTGAAGGTATCGAGCAGCTTGCCAAGCAGTTCCACGGCTGATGATGGGTGCACGTGGTGGCATTGATGAGTCATCCACGGCTGTGAAACGGCAGGACGAACTCGTTGCTGTCCTCAATGCCCTTCCATCCGAGTCGGCATCTGTCGGGGAAGACAGGTGGCGTGGCGATTCGCATCGTGGACACCTGGTCATAGTCTTGTCCGTACTGGCCGTCACGTTGATTCTTGTCCTGGGACTCGCGCTGTCAATTGGCTCGGTTCATGTTCCCTTCGTCCAAGTATGGAAGGTCGTTGCGCACCGGGCTCTGCCGGCAGGTGTCGTCACCGTTGATTGGACTGCGTCGATCGACAGGATCGTTGCTGATGTCCGGCTTCCTCGTGTGCTCCTGGCGGCAGTCGCAGGGATGGCGCTGACCACTGTCGGCACAGTCGTGCAGGCGCTGCTTCGCAACCCACTGGCGAGCCCCACGGTGCTCGGCGTGTCGTCGGGAGCTGCAACCGGAGCCATTACCGTCATGCGGTTTGGTCTGCTCCTCGGTGGTGCGGTCTCTCTCGGGTTGGCCGCGTTCGCAGGCGCGTTCCTGACGCTTCTACTCGTCTTGGTGATCGCCAGACGGAGGCAAACCCTTTCTGCAGGCACGTTGGTTCTCACCGGCATGGCGGTTTCGGCCCTGTTGTCGGCAGTCAACAACTTCATGGTTCTGACCTCCCCGGATCCGCAACTGGCGTCGCAAGTCCTCTTTTGGAGTCTCGGAGGCTTCGGGGCCGCCAAGTGGGAGAACCTTCCCGTCCCCACCCTCGTCCTCGCTGTGGGAATGCTCTTATGCCTGGCTGAGGCGTCAAATCTCAACCTCCTTCTTGGTGGGGAAGGGACAGCGGGTTCTCTCGGCCTGGACGTTGATCGGTTCCGAACCTGGATGTTCGTTGTGGCAGCTGCAATTGTCGGTGTGACAGTTGCGGTGTGTGGCGTCATAGGATTCGTCGGCCTGGTGATGCCGCACATTACGAGGATGCTGGTTGGCGCAGATCACCGCCGAACCCTTCCCGTAGGACTGCTTCTGGGTGCGATTTTCACCGTGCTGGCGGATGTTGGGGCGCGGATGGCCATTGAGCCGCAGGAATTGCCGGTAGGTATTGTGACCGCGCTTGTCGGGGCTCCATTCTTCCTGTTCCTGTTGCGACGCACCTTGGGGGAGACGTCATGATCGTCAGTGGTGCAGAACTGGTGGTCGCGGGCCTGGGTGTCGACATCGAGGGGCGCCACATCGTCCAGGATGTCGACTTCGTCGCCCATCCCGGTCAGGTGGTGGGGATCCTCGGCCCCAATGGGAGCGGCAAGTCGACGATGCTGCGCTCAATCTTCCACTCGAGACGCCCTACGAAGGGGACGGTGACCGTCGATGGTGTCGATGTCTGGGCGCGAGACACGAAGTGGTCCTCCCGGCACATTTCGGTGGTTCTCCAAGAGACTCCCGCGGAGTTCCCGCTGACGTGCGGGGAAATCGTCCGGATGGGGAGGACACCTCACAAGAAGTCGTGGCGGTCGCTGAGCGAGGGCGACCTTGCCCTGTGCGGCGCAGCCATGGAGCTTATGGAGGTTGGAGATCTCGCGACGTCGACATTCTCACGGATTTCTGGAGGAGAACGGCAGCGGGTGACAATCGCGAGGGCGCTGGCGCAGCAGACCGGCCTGCTGATCATGGATGAACCGACGAACCACCTTGACATTCATCATCAACTCAAGGTGATGGAGCTGTCGCGGCGCCTCAGGTCGACGGTGGTGGTGGCACTTCACGACATCAATCTGGCCGCACGATTCTGCGACACCCTTGTACTGATGTCGAAGGGCACATGTGTGGCAGCGGGTGCGCCATCGGCCGTGCTGTCTCCGGGAATCCTGGACGACGTCTACAAAGTGTGCACTCATCTCGGTCGACACCCGAGTGGCGCTGTTCAAGTAACCGTCCTGTGATTGTCGGTGGTGCCGGCCGTGTTCCCCTCCCCGTGAACACCGAACTCCCTCAAAGCGTCGAAACCCCGTCGTAGGGTGGGTTCATGCCGACCAACGACCGCTCGCTTCCCCCTGATCTCCCCACCCAGCTGCTCATCGACGGAGAATGGGTGGACGCCGAGGCGTCGCGCACCTTCGACGTCCTCGACCCCTCCACCGAGAAGCCACTCGTCGCCATCGCCGATGCCACCCTCGACCAGGGCACCGACGCCCTCGACGCTGCTGTCCGTGCCCAGGGGTCCTGGGCCGACACCGCCCCGCGTGAGCGTGGCGAGATCCTGCGCAAGGCTTTCGAGCTCGTCACCGAGCGCAAGGACGACTTCGCCAAACTCATCACCCTCGAGATGGGCAAGCCGCTGGCCGAGTCCTACGGAGAGGTCACCTACGGCGGGGAGTTCCTGCGTTGGTTCTCAGAGGAGGCAGTGCGCATTCGCGGTGACTACGGCCTGCTCCCGGAAGGCAAGGTTCGCCAGCTCGTCACCAAGCGTCCCGTCGGTCCCTGCCTGTTCATCACCCCGTGGAACTTCCCGCTGGCCATGGCCACCCGCAAGATTGCCCCAGCCCTCGCCGCCGGCTGCACCGTGGTCATCCGCCCGGCCTCGGCCACCCCGCTGACCACACTGCTCTTCGCCAAGACCCTCGTCAACGCCGGTCTGCCCGCCGGGGTCGTCAACGTCATCACCGGTCGTGACCACGCCGTCACCGACGCCATCCTGGAGGATCCACGACTTCGCAAGCTCTCCTTCACCGGGTCCACCGGAGTCGGCACCAACCTGTTGGAGAAGGCTGCCAAGCACGTACTGCGCACGTCGATGGAGCTGGGCGGCAACGCCCCCTTCATCGTCTTCGAGGACGCCGACCTCGACCAGGCCATTGCCGGGGCCAAAGGCGCCAAGATGCGCAACATGGGCCAGGCCTGCATCGCCGCCAACCGGTTCATCATCCACGAGTCGGTGGCCGAGGAATTCACCAACCGGATGGTCGAGATGATGTCCGACCTCACCGTCGGGGACGGTCTGGACGAGAAGTCCGAGGTCGGACCCATGATCACAGAGCAGGACCGCGAGAAGGTCGACGGCCTGGTTCGTTGCGCGGTCGAGGCCGGTGCGACCGTCCGCTGCGGTGGTGAGGTTCCGGAGGGCAAGGGTTGGTTCTACCCACCGACGGTGCTTTCCGGTGTGCCCGCCGATGCCGAGATCATGCAGACCGAGATCTTCGGACCGGTCGCCCCGATCACCACCTTCAGCACCGAGGAAGAGGCTCTGGCCATCGCCAACTCCGTCCCCGTCGGACTGGCCGGTTACGTTTTCACCGGTGACACCGCGCGAATCCTGCGGATGGGTCAGAAGCTGGAGACCGGCATGATCGGTGCCAATCTCGGTGTCTTTTCCAACGCAGCTGCCCCATTTGGCGGTGTCAAGGAGTCTGGTCTGGGTCGAGAAGGCTCCTACCAGGGCATTGAGGAATTCCTGGAGACGATTTACGTTGCTTTTCAGGCGTGAGTCAACGGACGTGATCTCGAGGGTGGGACGGTAGCGTCTGTCAGGTGGGCACCTCACGTCTCCGATGCATCGCCGCCGTCGTCCTGACGGGGCTGGTGTCCGGACTCATCGGTGGCCTTACCAGCGAGCTGTCGCACCTCATCGAGTCCTGTGCCTTCGGTGCCCCCCTGTCCTTCTCGACCACCGGTGTCGGCGAGGTCGTCCTGTGGCGACGATTGGTTGCCCCGGTCGTGGGTGCGGTCATCGCCGGTCTGACGTGGTGGTGGCTGCGTCCGTCAGGCTCGATCATTTCGGTACGCCAGGCTGTCGACGTCGCCTCCCCGAAGCGGTTGCGGCCGGTCGAAACGATCGTTGACGCTCTTGCCCAGCTCGTCGTCGTCGGGTCGGGAAGCTCCTTGGGCCGAGAGGCTGCGCCTCGGCAGATGGCTGCCCTGGCTGCCCAGGGCCTGTCAGATGGCTTTCGCGTCGACGCCGCGACGAGACGAGTGCTGTTGGCCAGCGCCGCCGGGGCTGGCCTGGCGTCGGTCTACAACGTGCCGGTTGCTGGTGCCCTCTATGCCGTGGAGCTGACGGTGCGTCCGAACCTGCGCACCCGCCGTGGTTGGGGACAGGTGGGGAGTGCGGTCGTCATCTCGGTGCTCTCGACGGTGACGGCATGGCTGTTCAACCACGATCGACCCGTCTACCGCTCCCCGGTGGTTGAGGTCACCCCGTCCACTCTGGGATGGATCGTCCTTGTCGTCGCCGTGGCCACCCTCGTCGGAGCGGGGATGGGCGTGCTCTTCGGGCAGATGAAACGTTGCGTCCCGATGACCTCCCGACTGTGGTGGACGGTGCCGCTCGGATCGGTCGGAGTGACGACCATCGCCCTCATGGCTCCTCAGGTGGTCGGAAACGGCCAGGTCATCGTCAATCTGGTGCTGGCTCACCCCGTCGCCCCGGCCACGTTGGCAACTCTGCTCGTCGGGAAAATCCTCGCCACCACGGTGGCACTGAGGTCGGGAGCAGCCGGTGGTCTGCTCACCCCGTCCCTGGCGTCCGGTGCTCTCGTTGGTACCCTCATCGCGGCAGCGGTGGGAATGGAGTCTCCCTCCCAAGTCGCAGTGATGGCCATTGTGGGAGCCGGTTGTGTGCTGTCGATGACACAGCGCGCGCCCCTGTTCGCGGCCGTGTTCGCCCTGGAGTTGACCCGTGCCGGAGCATTGGGCATTCCGGTCGTTGTCGTGGCGGTTCTGCTGGGGTGGGCTGGCTTCGTCCTCATCGGCAAACGGGGGCTGGGGTTCCACGGCGGGATCGGTCGTGCTCCGGGGAATACGTCAGATTCGCGATAGTCTGACTGGATGTACCAGCCGCCGCGCGGCGATCCTCCCAACCAAGGAAGGGCACATGACTCAGGATCTGACTTCAGCAATCACATCCCAGGTGCGATCGACCTCGGGACGTTCCGTCGCCGCGTCGACCCCCATGGAGGTGTGGCAGGGACTGTCAGCCTCCGTCGTGGGCCGCATTGCCGACGACTGGGAGGCCACTGACGCCGTCTACAAGGCAGGACGTCAGGAGCACTACTTCTCCGCCGAGTTCCTCATGGGACGAGCCCTGCTCAATAACCTGTCGAACCTCGGCCTGGTCGACGAGACCCGGGAGGCCCTGGCCAGCTTCGGCATCGACCTGTCCCAGGTGCTCGAGCAGGAGCCGGACGCAGCCCTCGGCAACGGTGGCCTCGGTCGTCTGGCCGCCTGCTTCCTCGACTCCTGCGCCACCCTGGAACTGCCCGTTACCGGCTACGGCATCCTCTACCGTTACGGCCTGTTCAAGCAGCTCTTCGACAACGGTTTCCAGACCGAGCACCCGGACCCGTGGATGGAGGAGGGCTACCCCTTCGTCATCCGCCGCGAGGAGCAGCAGCGCATCGTCCGCTACGCCGACATGTGGGTGCGTGCCATCCCCCACGACATGCCGATCACCGGTTACGGAACTCGCAACGTCGGAACCCTGCGGTTGTGGAAGGCCGAGCCGATGGAGCAGTTCGACTACCAGGCCTTCAACTCCCAGCGCTTCACCGACGCCATCGTCGAGCGGGAGCGCACCTCCGACATCTCGCGTGTGCTGTACCCCAACGACACCACCTTCGAGGGCAAGGTGCTGCGGGTCCGTCAGCAGTACTTCTTCTGCTCGGCCTCCTTGCAGGAGATCGTTGACAATTACGTCAAGCACCACGGCGAGGACCTCGCCGACTTCGCCAAGTACAACTCCATCCAGCTCAACGACACCCACCCGGTGCTGTCCATCCCCGAGCTCATGCGCATCCTGCTCGATGAGCACGGCATGGGCTGGGACGAGGCTTGGGAGATCGTTACCCACACCTTCGCCTACACCAACCACACCGTGCTGGCCGAGGCTCTTGAGAAGTGGGAGATGCAGATCTTCGATCGTCTCTTCCCGCGCATCTGCGAGATCGTCCGTGAGATTGATCGTCGCTTCCGTGAGGACATGGGCAAGCGCGGCCTCGACGGCCAGACCATCGAGTACATGGCTCCGGTCTCGGGCAACCAGGTGCGGATGGCGTGGATCGCCTGTTACGCCTCGTACTCGATCAACGGTGTCGCCGCCCTGCACACCGAGATCATCAAGCGCGAAACCCTCAAGGAGTGGCACGCGATCTGGCCGGAGCGGTTCAACAACAAGACCAACGGCGTCACCCCGCGGCGTTGGCTCAACCAGTGCAACCCGCGTCTGGCAGCCCTGCTGACCGAGGTCACCGGGTCCGACGCCTGGGTCAAGGACCTTTCGGTGCTCGCCAACCACACCGACTCCGTGGACGACTCGGTTTACGACCGTATCAACGAGATCAAGCACGCCAACAAGGTCGACTTCGCGACCTGGGTGGCCGAGCGCGAGGGAGTCGAGGTCGATCCGGATGCCATCTTCGACGTCCAGATCAAGCGGCTGCACGAGTACAAGCGTCAGCTGCTCAACGCCTTCTACGTGCTGGATCTGTACTTCCGTCTCAAGGACGACCCGACCCTCGACGTCCCCAAACGAGTCTTCGTCTTCGGAGCCAAGGCCGCTCCCGGCTACATCCACGCCAAGGCGATCATCAAATTCATCAACGAGGTGGCTCGCCTGGTCAACAATGATGAGGACATCAACGGTCGCATCAAGGCCGTCTTCGTCCACAACTACAACGTCTCCCCAGCCGAGCACATCATCCCGGCTGCCGACGTCTCCGAGCAGATCTCGATGGCCGGCAAGGAGGCCTCGGGCACCTCGAACATGAAGTTCATGATGAACGGCGCGCTCACTCTGGGCACCCTCGACGGGGCCAACGTCGAGATCCTCGACGCCGTCGGTGACGAGAACGCCTACATCTTCGGCGCCACCGAGGAGCAGCTGCCCGTACTCAAGCGCGGATACGACCCGCGCTGGTACTACGAGAACGTGCCCGGTCTCAAACGAGTCATCGATGCACTGACCGACGGCACCCTCGACGACAATGGTTCCGGCTGGTTCCACGACCTGCGTCAGAGCCTCATGGAGCCCGGCTGGGAGGGCCCTGACGTCTACTACGTGCTCGGTGACTTCGAGTCCTACCGCACCGTCAAGGATGCCATGGCTGCCGACCATGCCGATGACCGCGGCTGGGCCCGCAAGGCGTGGGTGAACATCACCAAGTCCGGCCGGTTCTCCTCGGACCGCACCATCCGCGACTACGCCGAGCAGGTGTGGAAGCTGGATCCCACGCCGATATCCTGAGAGGGGGTCGGCCCACCCGGGTGTCGGATCAGCAGAGCGCTCGAGCGGTTAGTGCGAGTAGGCAGGCCCACGATGCCGACGTCATCGGTCCGATGATGAACTGCTCGATGGCTGCGCTCGATTCCTTGTTGGCTTGCGTTGCGTCTGACCCTGAGGTGGGCTGCCGCGATCCTCGTGGCTACGGGCATTGCGCCTCCTGGGCTAGATCGACGGCGACCTGGGCCACTTGGCAGAACCGGCGCATCTCGTCGGTGCCGTCGGGGCGTACGTGAATTGCTGCCCGACGTCGGCGGCTGTGGTGATTCGGTGGGAATGGGGGTGCCGTGCCACGGGGAGTGGCATCCTCCGCCGTTCCTCGCGGGTTTACCACGGTGGGGGCGGGCGCCTGATACCCGCCGTTCGAGTATTGACGGGTGCGGTTACCCCGCACCCGCCGCTTCTCCTTGTCACCGCTGTGGCAATCATGCTGGGTAGGGCGCCGCCTGCCACAACGATTGGCAACCGACGTGACGACGAACCCGATTGCCACGGAGACCGGCAGCATCGTCGACACCCTTCAGCTGGTGACGCCATTCATGGAAGGATGGAGCACACTCGACACAGATCAGGAGTCGTCATGTCCAAGAAGAAGGTCGGCATCCTCACCGCTGGTGGTGACTGCCCTGGACTCAATGCCGCAATCCGTGGATTTGGCAAGGCAGCCATCCGACAGCACGACATGGAGCTGATTGGTATTCAAGATGGCTTTCTCGGGCTGGCGGACAACCGCACCATCATTCTGGGGCCAGGTGCCCTCTCTGGCATCCTGACTGTCGGGGGAACCATTCTTGGAACCAGCCGTGACAAGGTCAATCGCATGATCATTGATGGCGAGGAAAAGGACATGGTCCCCACCATCGTCGACAATTACGAGAAACTGGGACTCGATGCCCTGGTCACCTTGGGTGGCGGTGGCACGTCCAAGAATGCCTACAAGCTCGCCAAGGCTGGACTCAACGTCCTACACCTGCCCAAGACCATTGACAACGACATCGTCGGGACCGATGACTCCTTCGGATTCTCGACGGCGCTCGAGATCGCCACGGACGCCATCGATCGGCTGCACTCCACCGCCCACTCCCACCACCGCATCATCCTGGCCGAGATCATGGGCCACCGTGCTGGCTGGCTTGCCCTAGGGTCTGGCATCGCCGGTGGGGCCGACGTCATCCTGTTGCCCGAGGTGCCCTACAAGGTTGACTCCATTGTCGAAGCGGTGGAGAGCCGTCGGAAGCAGGGGCTCAACTTCTCCGTGATCGCGGTGGCCGAGGGAGCTCGTGACGAGGCTGACTCGGCTGCCATGGCTGGGGCTCGGGCCCTCGTCGACGCCTCCAAGACCTCGGAGACGAAGGCTGCCGCCAAGAAGGCCAAGAAGGATCTCGAGCACTCGATGCGCGACAACACCCTCAAGCTCGCGGCCCGGCTCGAGGAGGCCACCGGTCTGGAGTCGAGGGTCTCGATCCTGGGTTACGTGCAGCGCGGCGGTATCCCGTGTGCCCACGACCGGCTGCTCGCCACCCGCCTGGGAACCATGGGTGCCAAACTCGTCGACGACGGTGAGTTCGGCATCATGGTGGCCGCCAAGGGTGGGGACACGACGACCGTTCCCCTTAAGGAGGTCGCGGGCAAGGTCAAGTACGTGCCCGCGGACCATCCGTGGGTTGAGGCAGCCCGTGAGGTCGGAACGGGCCTTGGCGACTGACCTCCTTGACTGAGTTGTGATGCCCGCGGCCCTGCCCTGTGGGCACCATCCGTTGTGTCGACGGCTTCCAGGCGACGGTGTGGACCACGCACCGTGTCCCTGGATTGGCGTCGATGGTCGCCGCTTTTCCCGTCACACCCTCAACGACCCCGCAGTGCAGGGCACAGACCACCTGTGGGTGATCGAGGGCGAGGTCCAGGAAGGGGCAGTGACGCAGCACAATTTCTTCCTCCTCGGGGGCGGGGGAGAAGCCCATGTCGTCAAGGACTGCGACGAGGTCCCCGAGACGGTGACATCCCCAGCGCTGACCTATGCGTGTGGCTGTCGAGATGGGATCGTCGCTGGTGGCAACGTCCTCGACCAGCATCTGGGCCAGCAGCCGGTAGGCGCGCGGTCCCTCGTCGTTGACGAGGGTGAAGACGGTGTGTGGACGGCCTCGAGTGGCGCGATGCTCACGAGCGGTCCCGACGCGTCCCTGTTCGACGAGGCGGTCGAGGTGGAACCGCGCCGTCGAGGGGTGGATCCCCAGGTCAGCGGCCACTTCAGCGCTGGTGGCGGACCCGCCTCGTTTCTGCAGCGCGTCGGCAACCTTGTCGACCCTTTTCTCGGACCCTGGGTCGACCAGGCTGGTCTCACTCATGCCGTCACCTCAATGATTCCCCGGGCACCGCGCTCCATCTCCACGAAGGAGTGGTTGACGAAGGTGTAGTGGCCCGGCTCCTTGAAGACCATCTCGACGAAACCACCCTGGGCACTGGACAGGCCGAGGGCCTGGCAGCCCCCGCCCTCCGGATTGCCACGCTTGAGGGTGTAGGCGCCCTCCTTGAAGACGGTGTCGAACTGGGTCCCGACGACGTGGAAGGAGCACCCGCGGCTCGGTCCGGCTGCCAGCACCCAGATGCGTACTCGCTCCCCGGCCTTGGCCTTCAGCGGCTCGAAGACGTACTGGTTGGCGTGACCGTTGAACATCGTCAGGTCAGGGGTCTCGTTGGCTATCTTGGCCATGTTGACCTCGGCCCCGTTGTGCTCGCTGAGGTAGGTCTCCGACTGCACCAGGTAGTACTCGCGATCGGCGCGCGGCAGGTCGTGTGGGGCGACGATGACGGCGCCGAACATGCCAGCCGCGATGTGGGCAGACATCGGCATGGTGGAGCAGTGGTAGAGCCAGATCCCGGCGCGGTGCAGGGTGAAGTTGTAGTCCAGTTCCTGGCCCGGTGCAATGGTGCGCATGACTTTGTCGGGCGACACGGTGCCGGCGTGGAAGTCGAGAGAGTGTCCCATTGTCCCCTTGTTGACCAGGTGCACGCGCATCTCGTCTCCGATCCGGGCGTGGACGACCGGGGCCATGTAGCGGCCGTTGTAGGTCATGGCGTCGATGGTCGTTCCCGGGGCGATCTCCTGCACCGACTCCTTTGCGGTCAGGGTCATCTTGTGGACGCGTCCGGCCAGCAGCGGGGGGACGACGGCGTCACGGGTCTCGAACCCCTTGCCGGGAGCCTTGGTGAGGTCGATCGTGCGGCGAGGATCCGTTGAGCCCATGTGGTCGTCGTGCTCGCCGGCTCCTGACACCCCGCTTACCTGAACCTTGAGCACCATCCCCATCGACTTGTGGCCGACGATGGTGCACCAGCCCTCGGTCGGGCCGGTGATGATTCCAGCATTGACGGTCGCGCGGGCCCCCGGGTCGAGGCGTGGTGAATGAGCGCCATTGGCGAACTGCAGGTCGTGGACTTGGTTGCGGTCCGTGTTGGTGATCTCGACGACGAGCTCGTCACCGGCCGGGACGCTGATGGTGCTGGGGTGGTACTTCATTCCCTCGGCAGTGACGCTGACCGTCGTCGTGTGGCCGGTGGGGGACACCTTCCCGGCGACCGCTGTTGGGCCATCGGCGTCCTCGACAGGCGTGTTCTGGTCCAGTCGGTGACCGACGGCGGCTGCTGTCAGGGCGGTGGCAACACCGGCAAAGGCTCCGACGAAGGAGCGACGATCAGTCGGAGCGGTGACAGCCGGGTCGACACCCTTGGGTGTGATCCCGGCGACGGCGGAACGGTTCGGTGCGTCGGAGCCTGTGGACGTGGTGTCTGCGGGCTTGGCAGCAGACGAGACGGTCGCCTTGCCGGAGGAGACCGTGGGTGTCCCCTTCTCGGCAGCGGCCGTCCTGCCCGCCATCTGGCGTCCCTTCTCCTTGAGGAGGGGAATGCCGGTGCGCACCATCGCTGCGGTGGCAGGCAGGAATGTCGCCAGCCCGGCGACGGCCATCACCATGCCGATGCGACGAGTCCAGGTGCCTATGGCGAGCACCCACAGCACGAGCCCGGCGTTGGTGATGGTGGCTCGCAGCGATCCGAAGGCGTGCATCTTGGCATTGGTGGCCCGGACGATCTTCGGCCCGCCACCCATGACCATCGGCATGAGGTAACTCATGGCTCCGACGAGGAGCTGGAGCAGGAAACCGACGATGACGGGCACCGAGAGGGTGAAGATGTCGTCAGCCAGCAGCCCGGTTCCGTTGACTGCCAGCTTCCACGTCAGCCAGACAAGCCACACCAGCATCCAGCAGATGGCGGCACCCATGGTGAATCCGGGGAAGTCGCGCGGCGGCTTGTGGATGGCGCAAGCCACCAGGTCGCCCAGCACGATGCAGATCCCGACGATGTGCGCCGTTACCCCAAGGGCTGCCAGCCACCACAGCCCGGCCAGCGCCCCGGTGGTTGTCACCACAACCGCACCGAGCATGATGTAGAGCGCAATCTTGCCGTGGCGATCCTGGGAAGGCTGCATCTTGGTGCGCAAAACCGTGGGCCATAGCGTGACCAGGGTGCCAACGACGGTCAGTCCCACGAACCCAAGCAGGTTGAGCGCCTGGTGAGCCACCAACAGACGAGTCCGCCACGGTTCAGTGGGAGAAAAGGCCATAATCGCGCCGAGAGCCGCTCCCAGCGGCAGCACACTAGCGGCCGCGCAATAAAACCACACCGTGGAGGCGAACCGTCCCGGCAACGCGTGGCCGACTTGGCGAGCCAAGGCGAAGGCGTACCACGTCAGCACGCATCCGACCACCACTGCCCCGCCGACGGTCACCCACGGCCACGTCGCCACCATTCCCATACAGGTGACGATGATGCCGACCGTCAAGAGTCTGATACGCAACACTTGGCGACGACGGTCGGTGTCAGTGAGGCTGTTGTGCAAGATCGCCTCGGTGAAGTATTGCCCCCACACCATGATTGACGTCGTCGCGACGCCCAAGGTGACCATGTGTACCAACAGCCAGCGCGACTGTGGGATCCACGGGCTCGTGATCGCCACGATGAGTAGTGCCGCTAGCCACCCGGAGACCGGACGTGAGGCTTTACGGTGCCAATTGCGTTTGTTGGTGTCGGGTTTGTGACCGACGGGGGAGATTTCAGGCATGAGCCTCTCCTGACTGGACGCAAGGTGTGGATTGCGGGTGTGGTCCGGACTGGTTGCGGGGTCGGACGTGGGCGGCGACGACGGCCACCAGGGCTACGAGGCTGATCACATTGATGACGCCGCCAGCTTGCACAACGGCGGGTCGGCCCAGGCCGTCACCGATTCCGACACGTGCCAGCAAAGAGGCCTCCAGCAGGAACGCTGGCAGCCAGAACCATGTCGTCCACTCGAGTCGTGCGCGCAACACAGCCGGCAGGATGATAGGGGCGTGGCCGAGGATCATCCCCATCGTGAATCCAAGGAATACTGAGTGGACGACGGCATCGTAGGCTCTACCGGAGGTGACGGGTCCGCTGACCGCCCATGCAAGGCCGGCCACCCCGAGCCACAGATAGCCGACCATGAGCAGGATGCCGATGTAGGCGCCCTGACCGCCGCGGCGCACCCCACCGCGGGCGACGTCGTTGCGACACAGCCACGCCGCCAGAGCGACGAGCACGACTCCCAGTACTCGGTACCCGATCTGTGGGCTCACCACGCAGACGAGGAGGGCTGCCACGACTGCCAGACACAGTCCCGGGAGGGCGCGATTGCGCGACATCGTGAGACGAGAAAGCTCGAGTCTTTCCCCACAGATCGTCAGGATGAGGTAGCAGGCCAACCATCCGACGACGTCGGGCACCTCGGCCCCTGAGGTGAGGAGGGCGGCGGCACCCGCGGCGCAGAATGCCCCCGTGATTTGGATGACCGTCGCATCGTCGTGGCTGCGTCTCCACAACGGGACGTATATGCCCAGCAGTCCGAGTTGGGCCAGGGCGAGCAGGGCCAGACCGAGCCATGGCGGGCTGGGCGTCAGCAAGACGATGACACCGAGCCCTGAAATGGCCGGGACGCAATAGCCGAGACGTGCCCCGAGGGCGATCGCCCGTTCCAGGCAGATGACGGTGCCGATGAATCCGAGGACCATGAGAGGGCCGTGCCAGGCGGCCAGCCGCGACGACATCACGGGCGACCACACACCGAGGAGGAGCAAGGCGCCATCGAGACCGGCCAGGAGAGCGACGCCGGCCCCGACCATGAGCCAGGCGCGACGCGATCTGGTGGAGTGCGATCCGGTGGAGGGCATGGGCACGAGAATCCTTTTTCGACTATCGGATCCTCAAAATACTATGTGTGCTCCCGCCAGCTGCACCAGCCCCGTGGTTCCGAGCTGAGTTCAGGCCACATTCGCGGGGTGGTCGGGATGCTTGTCCAACCAACCCCTGATAAAGGAACAGTCTGGTCGCACCGCCAGACCCTGGGAGGCGATGTCGTCAAGGGCGAAGCGGGCAAGCGCGCCTCCAACACCTTGACCACCGAAGGCGTTGAACACTTCGGTGTGAGGCATGACGACGACGTTCCCCTCGTGTCGAAAGTCGGCAAACCCGGCGAGCCCACCGCCAATGTGAGCCTCGTACCGCGACTTCTGGTCATTCCTGGTGACGGTTGTCATGGCTCCATTGTTGTCCGCGGCCTTCGGTAGCCCAACGTTGATGGCGCTCGTGCCGGCGTGTGGTAATCCCGTTCGGGACGGGGACCACTGCCACCTCTGGTGGTGACCGGGGTATTACTACACACGTTTGCCACAACGA
The DNA here is from genome assembly GCF_051303185.1 of Cutibacterium nasicola. Classification (GTDB taxonomy): domain Bacteria; phylum Actinomycetota; class Actinomycetes; order Propionibacteriales; family Propionibacteriaceae; genus Cutibacterium. Next base: position 59,587 of record NZ_JBPPGE010000006.1, read on the forward strand.
GCCGCGGTGTCGAGCGCGACGTGACTGCCCCCTTGGATACAGCCTGTCACGGGGGCAGGGTGGGACGTACCCGATGAACGGAGGCGTCATGCCCATTGATCCCAGCAAGCCGTCAACCACTACGAACGGTTCCCCGGCGCCCAGCGATGAATATTCCCTGACTGTCGGCGCCGACGGTCCGGTGCTACTGCACGACGCTCACCTGGTTGACACCCTCGCACACTTCAACCGCGAGAACATCCCCGAGCGCAAACCGCACGCCAAGGGCTCCGGCGCCTTCGGCCACCTCGAGGTCACCGCAGACGTCTCGGAGTACACCAAGGCCGGTTTCCTGCAGAAGGGCAAGGACACTCCGATGCTGGCCCGGTTCTCCACGGTCGCAGGTGAACTCGGCAGCCCCGACACCTGGCGTGACGTTCGCGGATTCTCGCTGAAGTTCTACACCGACGAGGGCAACTTCGACATGGTCGGCAACAACACTCCGGTGTTCTTCATGCGCGATCCGATGAAGTTCCCGCACTTCATCCGTTCCCAGAAGCGGCTGCCGAACTCCGGCCTGCGTAGCCCGAACATGATGTACGACTACTGGAGTCTCTCCCCGGAGTCGGCGCACCAGGTCGCCTACCTCATGGGACCGCGAGGCATTCCGCTCAGCTACCGCACCATGAACGGCTACTCCTCGCACACCTACTCGTGGGTGAACGCCGAGGGCAAGATCACCTGGGTGAAGTACCACTTCATCAGCGACCAGGGCGTCCACAACATGACCGCCGACCAGGCCAAGGCCATCGTCGGCGATCACCCTGACATTCATCGCGAGGACCTGTTCAACCACATCGCCGACGGGGACTACCCGTCCTGGACCGTCAAGGTGCAGCTCATGCCCTACGAGGACGCCAAGGATTACCGGTTCAACCCGTTCGACATCACCAAGGTGTGGCCGCACCAGGACTACCCGCTGCACACCATCGGCACATTCACCCTGGAGCGCAATCCGGAGAACTTCTTCGCCGAGATCGAGCAGGCGGCCTTCTCCCCGTTCAACACCGTCGAGGGCACGGGTCTGTCACCCGATCGCATGCTGCTGGGTCGCGTCTTCGCCTACAACGACGCCGCCCGCAACCGTCTGGGCGTCAACTACGAGCAGCTGCCCGTGAACCGTCCGACCGTCGCGACGAACCAGTACACCTTTGACGGCCAGATGGTCTACGAGCATGCCGGTTCCGCCCCGACCTACGCCCCGAACTCCTATCGCCGCGACTACGCCACCGGCTACCGTCTCGGCTCGGAGACCAGCTGGGAGACCGACGGCGACCTCGTTCGCGCCGCCCAGACCCTGCACACTGAGGACGACGACTTCGGTCAGGCTCACACCTTGGTCCATGACGTCTTCTCCGATAAGGAGCGCAGCGACCTCGTCGACACCCTGGTCGATCTGCTGACCAACTTCGACATGGAGGAGCCGGTCATCGGCAACACCCTGACCTACTGGCGCAACATCGATGCCGGTATCGCTGACAAGGTGGAGTCCACCATGTGATGTCGCTCTGACCCACTCGTGGTCCCCGGGGAATGGAGGTTCTCGGGGACCATCTCTTTCCAACTGCGCCATTTTTTCTGTCAGTTGCGTCGGTCGTTCGCGGCGTAGGCGTCGGACGGTGGCGCAGCTGTGTGGCTGAGAGCGGCCCAACGCTGGCTCGACCACACCTGCCACAGCTGGGCGAAAGGACCGTCGCCCGCGCACAGCTGTTCGGGAGGCCCGACCTCCACGATCCGCCCGTCCTCCATGACCGCGACCTCGTCGGCCATCGCCACCTGGGACAATCGGTGAGCGACCACCAGAGCGGTCCTTCCCGTGACGACCTCAGCGGCGGCTCGGTCGAGGGCAGCCGCTCCCGAGCTACCGGCTTCGGCTGTCGCCTCGTCCAGGATGATGACTGGGGGATCCGCCAGCAGGGCCCGGGCCAGTGCCACCTGTTGGGCCTGGGCCGGGGAGAGCCGAGTTCCCAGTCGTCCCACCACGGTGTCGACGCCGTCGGGCAGATTCTCCACCCACTCGGCACCGACCTGTTCCAGAGCGTCCAGGACGGCCTCGCGAACCTGGTCGTCAGACCAGTCCTCGACGGTGGTCGGCAACCCGAGCGCCACGTCGTCGAGAAGGCTTCCCGAGAAGGTGTGGATTTCCTGGCTGATGAGCACGGTTCGGGCATGGGCTGGGGACATGGCGACCTGACCAGACCGAGGTTCCAGCAGGCCTGCCACGAGTGCTGCCAGAGTCGACTTGCCAGCACCGGACTCCCCGACGAGCACCATGGTGTGCCCGGCAGGAATGGTCAGGCTCACCTCGTGCAGAACCTCCGGACCGTCCTGATAACCGAAACTCAGCCCTTCCACGTGAACCGACGTCGGGCCCTGGTGGGTGTGCTCGACGACGGTCGGCTCCTCGTGACGGGCATGGATGACACCCACCACTCGCTGCAGACACACCCACGCGGCCTGCAGGTTGTTGAGGAACATCAGCAGGAACCGCGCTGGGGAGAACACCCTCAGCAACACCAGGACCGCCGTCGCGGCCGCACCGACGCTGAGCTTGTTGCTGGCGACGAGCAGGTATCCCGTCCACGCGACGCCAATGGTTGCCACGGCCTCCCCGGCCAACAGCCTGACGACCAGCGTGTTCCCGAGGAATCGTCCGCGAAGGCCCCATCGGATGGCCTGCCAGGATCCGCCTGCCACCGTTCGAGTACGCAGGTTCTCCAGCCCGAAGGCCCGCACCACGTCGAGCCCGTGGATGGTCGAGAGGATGTGCTGCGACTGGGTCGTCGAGGCCCGTCTCTCAGCTCGGTACACGGGCGGGGCAGTACGCAGGAACTCCCGGATCGCCAGGCCGTAGAGAACCCCCGCGAGGAGCACCGGGATGAAGAAGGCCGGATGCAGGCTGGCCAGCGCACCCACTGACACGATGACCATGATCATGGTGTTGACAAGGCGTGGAAGGGCTCCATTCGCCGCATCGCGTACCGCTTGGACGTCGTCGGACGCGCGCGAGACCAGGTCGGCGGTACCGGCCCTCTCCACCCGCTGCTGGTCCAGCCCTAGTCCGACCTGGATCATCGACTCCCGTAACCGGGTGACGATGGTCGTGAAGAAGGAAGGCGTCAGGGCCTGGGCCGCACCATTGCAGATCCCCGACCCGACCACTGCAACGGCCATGGCGAGGGCAGGGGTGAGCAGGGATGATGGCGGACGGTGGGCCCGGGCGGCGTCAATGATCCACCCGGTTGCCATCGGCACGGCCAGGTCCAGCAGGGCCGCCGCCGTGATCACCATGATCGCTCCGACGAAGTACCCGCGCACGCCACGTGCTGCCCGTTGGACGTCCTGACGAACCTGGGCGGCAGTGGCGAGTGGTAGCCAATGGGAAGTGCTCATGACAGCATCCCCCGGTAGTTCTCGCGGGTCAGCAACTCGCGGTGTGGGGCGCGGGCGACCTCGCGACCGTCGCCGTCGAGCATGACCACCTCGTCCATCCGGTCCAGCAGGGCCGGGGAGGTGGTGGCGATGACGGTGGTGCGTCCCTTCCTCAACTCGTGCAGCCGCTCCGCGATGGTGGCGGTCGTGACGGCGTCGATGCTGGTGGTGGGGTCAATCAGCACCAGACCGTCAGGGGAGTGCAGCAGCGCTCTCGCCAGGGCCAGCCGCTGACGCTGGCCTCCGGAGACATGACGTCCGCCCTCTCCGACCTCGGTCTCCAGACCACGCGGCAGCACCTTGGCGACGGTGTCCAGAGCGGCGGCGGCGACGACGGCGTTGAGCTTGGCCACCGTCGTCTGGCGCTCCAGCACGATGTTGGACCGCGCAGTGTCGTCGAAGAGTTCTGGGCAGCGTGGAGCCACCAGGACCAGACGTCGCCGCTGGGAAGGGTTGAGGCGGCTGGCCGCCACCCCGTTGAGAAGGGTTCGGGGGCCATGGTCGATGGCGTTGGCGAGGGCATCACACACGTGTTGTGGAGCGACGATCCCCAGGTGGGTCCCGGCGGGGACGTCCAGACAGAAGTCCGGCTCCTCGACAGGAACGTGGAGCGACACCGGGCCGTCTCCGGGAGTGGTGCGAGCCCCGTCGTCGGGGTGGACCGGCCAGGCAGCCGGACTGTCCCGAAGCTCGCAGAATCTGTCCCCGGAGGCGTTCGCACTGGCCAACATGGATGCGGTGTCGACGCCGAGGGCCCGAAGCGGCGGGCCGAGAGTCTGCGCCAGACCCACCACGGTGACGAGCTGTCCGACACTGATGTGACCCTTGAGGGTGAGCCATCCGGCGAGCACCGTCAGTGCCGTGATGAAAACCCCGACGGAAGCATTGATGATGCCGGTGTAAACCCCCTTGACCCGCCGGTTGCGCAGGCTGGCCGCCAACCCCTCTCGGCTGACCACCCGAAACCGCTCGGTGGCGCGATGCTCGGCTGACAGACCCTGGATGACGCGCAGTCCGCTGGTGAGATCGGCGGCGGACCCAGCTGCCGCGGCCTCGGCTCGTCGTTCCCGGCGGGTGCTGCGTTTGACCGGGGCGACCCCCTTGACCGACAGCAGGATGAGCAGCGGGACGATGCACACCGTTGCGAGCACGAGCCAGCCGTTGATGAGGGCCATCGCGACGAGGGAACCGAGCAGGGTGACGATGTTGCCGGGGATCGAGGCCAGGGCGATGAAGGCCCGTGACACTGCCCGGACGTCGGTGACGACGACGGCGAGGAGATCACCGGGAAGGCGGGACCTTCCCCCGATTCCCTCCGGGGCGGTGATGCGGTCGAGGGCCTGGACGCGAAGGTCGTGCTCGGCCAGTGCGGCACCGACATTGGTCTGCATCCGCACCGTCTGGGCAACCGCGCGGGCCACGTAGGCCAGCGCCACCAGGGCCAGCCATCCGGCGAGGACAGCGGCGTTGGCCGCGACCACTCCGTCATCGATGGCGCGGCCAAGGGCCATCGGCACCCCGATGTTGACCAGGCTGACGAGGGCTGAGGCGATCGAGCCGGGCAGCAGCCACCGCTTCCCGTCGTGAGACATCTGACGCACCACGGCCCGGCCCTCGTGGACCTCGTTGACGTTGATGAGGGAGACGTCAAAGGGTGGTGGGGTCTGTTTCGGGATGTGGGGCAGCCACCTCAGCCTCGGCCGCCAATGACGGTGGACAGTACGTATCACGCTGCCCCCGGCCCGCCGACCGACTCGAGGGGACGCCGCCTCATGCGGTGCGGCAGGACGAGCCGGGCGGCCTGGGTGAGGTTCTCGGTGGTGATCGTGGTGCGTTCCTCCCACGCTGCCAGGGCACGAGCGGCCCGCACCATCATGATGTCGGCGCGGTGGCCGTCGACATGGGCGTTGATGCAGGTGCGGGCGACCGTCATGAGGGTCTCGTCGTCGATCTGGACCTCCTTGACGAGCTCGGTGGCGTGCCCGATCCTCTCGCTGATCTGGTGGCCCTGCTGTTCCCACTTGCGCGTGAAGTTGGCCGGATCATCCTCGAAGGCCAGCCGACGCCGGATGACCTCGATGCGCTGCTCGGGGTCGTCCTCCCCACCGACGGTGACGCACAGGCCGAACCGGTCGAGCAGCTGGGGACGCAGTTCTCCCTCCTCGGGGTTCATGGTGCCGACCAGGGTGAACCGTGCCGGATGGGTGACGCTGACCCCCTCGCGCTCGACGGTGTTGACCCCCATGGCAGCCGAGTCCAGCAGCAGGTCGACGACGTGGTCGTCGAGCAGGTTGACCTCGTCGACGTAGAGGATCGCCCGGTGGGCCGCAGCCAACAGACCGGGTTCGAAGCGACGTCGTCCCTCCCGCAGGGCAGTCTCCATGTCGAGGGTGCCGGTGACGCGATCCTCGGTGGCCCCCACCGGCAGGTCGACGACCGGCACCTGGACGGTACGCGGCTCGGGCATGGTTGCCGGCAGGCCAAGCTCCTCGGCGTGGGCCGAGTACTCCTCGGGGGACAGGTGGTAGGCACCGGAAACCTCCCGGTGCTGCGGGAGCAGGGCTGCCAGACCGCGGACCGCAGTGGACTTGGCGGTGCCCTTCTCGCCGCGGATGAGCACCCCGGACAGGTCGGGGCTGATGGTGGCGAGGATGAGGGCGAGTTTCATCTCCTCCTGTCCGACGATGGCGCAGAAGGGGTAGACGGGACGTGGTGCCATGTCAGCAGTCCTTTCGGGGAGCAGTGGGGTCGAGTTGGCAGACGACGTTGACGAGGTCGTCGGCGCGCAGGTCGTCGATGTGCAGGCACGGCCCGCCCAACGCGGCGGCGATGTCGCGAGCACGGGACAACCGGATGCCGCGTGGATCCTCGGTGTCGATGACGACCCAGCTGAGACGTCGGTCGGCACCGATCTCGGTTGCCAACGCGATTGCCTCGTCGGTGGCTCGACCGTTGGGTCGTGCGTCCAGACCGACGTTGCCGCGTCCGTCGGTGACGAGCACCAGCAGCGGCCGCAGCTCGGGGTCCTTGAGCAGCAGCGGGCGAACCACCTCACAGGCCTTGACCAGTCCAGCTGCCAGTGGGGTGCGTCCGCCGACGGGCAGCTCGGCGAGGCAGCGCTGGGCCACCTCCACCGAGGAGGTCACCGGGACCAGCACCTCGGCCCGGTCCCGACGAAACCCGATGAGGCAGACCCGGTCACGTTTGACGTAGGCGTCGAGTAGTAGTGAGAGCACGGCCCCCTTGGATGCGGTCATCCGGCCACGTGACCCCATCGACCCTGAGGAGTCGACGACGAGGATCACGCAGGAGCCAGCTCGACCGACCCGCACCTTGGCACGCCAGTCGACGGGTTCGATGCGAATCGCCCCGCTGGAGGGCGTCTTGCCCGAGCGGTGCGGGCCGGTCCGCCGCGACTTCTGGTGGATCGCTGCGGCTCGCAGGGTGGCGTCCAGGGCGAGATCGTCGGGACGGTCGGTGGGGCGGGACGAGACGTAACGGCCGCGACGGCCCTCGCTACGGGTGCGCAGGCGTCGCCCCGAGGCCCGCCGGGAGAGGCGATCCTGCTCGGGTTCCAGGGGGCGCACGGCGAATGCCTCACCCAGGGCGGCCACCTGGTCGCTGCCGTGGGATGGGTTCTTGGTGCTGTCGCGATCCGCGTCGCGCTGGCCCTCGGACTGCTGGTTCCCGCCTGCCAGATCGTCATCGGGGTCGCTGTCCTCGGCGTTGCCGTGGTCATCGTGCGCGTGATCGCCCGGTGTGCCACCTGAGGTGGCAGCATCGTCGTTCCCATGCAGATTTTCCACGCCTGGGTCGGGGCCCTGCTCCGAGTTCTGAGGTGGATCGGACCCCTCGGGGGTGGAATCAGGATTGCGGGAGGGGTCCTCGGGCCGGTCCGGACGGTTCTCGGGGTGCTGGTCTCGCGGTGGGGGAGGGTCAGCCGGCGTCTCGTCACGTCGGCGGTGTCGCAGCACCATCTCGCTGACCGCCAACACGTCGTCCTCGGTGGCAGTCCTGCGGCCGGCCAGGGCAGCATGGGCACGAGTGGCCTCTGCCATGACGACGTCGCCCCGGTGCCCGGCGACGTGGTTGTGTCGGCACAGCGAGCAGATGAGCTCGGTGACGGTGCGGTTCAGCGCGATCTGGTCGACGATGCGCTGTGCCCTGCTGATGGCCGCGGTCTGACGTTCCTGGTCGTCCTGCCAACGGCGTGCGAACCCAGTTGGGTCGGCGTCGTGGTCGAGACGACGACGGATGATCTCGGCGCGGGTGTCCGGGTCCGACTCGCCGTGCACCTCGACGCACAGTCCGAACCGGTCCAGCAACTGGGGGCGCAGCGCACCTTCCTCCGGGTTCATGGTCCCGACTAGGACGAAGCGGCTTGCCAGGGTGGCTGTCAGGCCCTCCCGCTCCACCCGGAGTGTGCCGGCGCAGGCGTCGATGACCAGGTCGACGAGATGGTCGTCGAGGAGGTTGACCTCGTCGACGTAGAGCACCCCACCATCGACCTCACTGAGCAACCCGGGCTGCAGCACTGGACGGCCGGTGGCCAGGGTGGCCTCGAGATCCAGCCCACCGACGAGACGGTCCTCGGTGGTCCCCAGTGCCAGGGTGCGCATCACCCGACCGGGAAGCAACTCGGCCAGGCCACGGACCACCGTCGACTTGGCCGTCCCCTTCTCCCCGCTGAGCAGCACCCCGCCAATACGAGGATTGACGGCGCACAGCAGCAGGGCGCTCCTGGCCTCGTCCTGCCCGACGACGGCGGTGAACGGGTAGATCATCGGAACAGACGTCATCGGTTCAACCTCAGTGAGGTGAGGTTCAGCGCGGCAAGGTCCAAGCCCCCGTCGGAGGTTTTTGGTGGGGCAGTCTCGGCCGGGCTGGTGGTGCTCGTCGAGCCGTGGGAGTCTCCGGTGCCGGTGGTATCCCCAGAGCTGATGGGGTTCCTGGGGCGGATGGGGGTGCCGCCGGTGCCCGAGCACGGGTCGTCGGAGACCTCCTCGATGGTCCCCTCGATGTCGGCGTAGGTGTCCTGCAACTCCTCGACGGTGCCCGGGTCGGCCTGCCAGATGTTGCGCTGGGCGGCGTCAAGGAGCTTGTCCACGATGTTGTGCAGGGCGTGCGGGTTGACCTCGTGGAACCACTCCTGCATCGCCGGGTCGAGGGCATAACGACGCGCCACCTTCTCCCACAGGCCGTCGTCGACGACGTCGGCGGTGGCGTCCCAGCCGATGAGGATGTCGAGCACCTTGGACAGGTCTCCGGCCCCCTTGTACCCGTGGCGCTGCAGACCCTCGATCCACGACGGGTTGAGGATTCGGGAGCGCAGGATGATCCGGGCCTCCTGCGTGGTGGTGCGTGTGGCGATCCGGGCAGGATCGGAGGAGTCACCCACGAACGACATCGGTGCCTCACCGCGCACCGTCGTCGCAGCGACGATGAGCCCGCCGTAGTAGTTGTAGAAGTCGGTGCAGCTGAGCATGTCGTACTCGCGGGTGTCCTCGTTCTTGACGGTGACGTCCATCCGCGACAACGCAGCGGTGAATCGCTCGGGCTCCACGTCCCCGAACACCCCCTCGCCGTAGGCGTGGGAGGAGGCCGCGATGTAGGCCCGACCCAGATCGGCCTTGTCCTGCCACGCCTTGGTCTCGATGAGTTCCTCCACACCGGCGCCGTATCCGCCGGGTGGGCAACCGAAGACCCGCAGCGTCGCCTTGCGGCGAGCCTGCCCGACGTCGATCCCGCGAGCGATCATGTCGGCGACGTCGGCCTCGACGTGGGCACGCAGCATGTTGTCGTCGCCATCCTCCGGCAGGGCGGCGACCATCCGAACGGCCCGGTCGACCATCTCGACGAGGTTGGGGAAGGCGTCCCGGAACAGCCCGGAGATGCGCGGGGAGACGTCGATGCGAGGACGTCCCAGTTCATCCGGGTCGATGATCTGCAACCCGCTGACAAGGCCTGATGACTCCCAGACCGGGCGCACCCCCATGAGGTACAGGATCTCGGCGATGTCGGCCCCGCCGCTGCGCATGTTGGCCGTTCCCCACACCACGACACCGACGGTGCGCGGCCACGGCTGGTCGGGGTGGGCCTCGGCGTACCCGGCCAGCAGCTGCTCGGCGAGCTCGACCCCCTCTCGCCAACCGGTTGGCGTCGGCATGGTCTCGGGGTCGAGGGAGAAGAAGTTTCGACCGGTCGGCAGGATGTGGGCGTTGCCACGGCTGGGCGCTCCCGACGGTCCGGGGGAGACGAATCCACCGTCCAGGGCCGTCATGATCGACTCGATCTCGTCGGTCGTGGCGTCCAGGCGCGGCATGAGGTCGGTGGCGACCCAGGTGAGGGTCTCGACGACGTCACCCCGTTCGGCACCGAGCTGTTCTCGGCACAGCTGGACGGCGAGGTCGTGGGCCCCTTCGGTGTCGAAGCATCCACCGTGGTGACAGGCGACGACTGGGGCCAGCAGGTCGACGCACTGCCGGTGAGTGGCCTCGATGATCTCGCGTCCGCTGAGCCCGTCGGGCAGGTCAGCGGTGACGGTGACCGGCTCGCCCGCCTTGGTGCTGACCTCGTCGAGACTCGTTCCCCAGGCATCCAGCACCGCCTCGCGCAGCGACGGCACCTGCCCGTTGGGTTGACGGGTGAGCTGGGCGACGTACTCCACCTCGGCCGCGGCGGGGTCGTCCTGGCCGGCGACGAGTTGTCCGAGGACGTGCAGACCGTCGGAGATCTCGCGATCCTGCAGCTCGAGCAGGTGGTGATGGACCTTGTCGAGCAGCTCGGCGGGGTCTGAGTCGACGTCACCTGCGGTCAGGCCCAGATCGGTGTCCAAGCCGGCCTCGACGACGGCGTCCCACACCTGCTCGGCGACGAGGCGGGCGCGCTGCGGGCTCTGTGACTGCGCCCCGGCGTGCTCGCGCAGGATGCGGTCGATCTCGGCGGTGGAGTCGTACAGGCCGGCCTGACGCATGGGTGGGGTGAGGTGGTCGACGAGGGCGGCGGCACTGCGCCTCTTGGCCTGGGTGCCCTCGCCGGGGTTGTTGATGATGTAGGGGTAGATGTTGACCATCCGATCCAGGGCGAGCTCCGGGTAGCACTCCTCGGACAGGCCCAGCCCCTTGCCGGGAAGCCATTCCAGACTGCCGTGCGTGCCCACATGGATGACGGCGTCGGCCTTGAAGACGTCACGGATCCAGCGGTAGTGGGCCAGGTAGTGGTGCGGGGGAGGCAGCACCGGGTCGTGGATGGCAGAGTCCGTGACGGCCTCGAATGTCCCGCGCGGTGGCTGGATCGTCAGCAACACGTTGCCGTCGAGGTGACCGGCGAAGGAGAACTCGTCGTCGTGGACGAAGAGGGTGCCCGGATGCGGCCCCCAGTTGCGGTCCATGCACTCCCGCACGGAGTCCGGCAGCCCCCGGTACCAGGGACGCGAGATTTCCAGATCGGCGTGGGCCTCGGCCCTCTCGTGCATCTGCTCGGGGGTGAGCCAGCGCTGGTCGCAGGTCAGGCACGACAACAGCATCTGGGCGATGTCGTCGCCGGTCTCGAACTGTTCCGGGACGTCGTACCCCTCGTCGGCCATCCGGATGAGCAGCTGACGCACCGACTCGAAGGTGTCCAGACCGGAGGCACAGCCGATGCGATCATTGCGTGGCGGGTGGTGATGGAAGACGATCGCCACCTTGCGCTGACCGGCTGGGGTGCGAGCCAGCCGGGCCCAGGACAGGGCCAGCTCTGCCATCGCCTGCGCCCGGCCCAGGACCGGGACCATGCGGGGCACGACGGCTCCGGTGAGGTCGTCAACGGTGTCGACCTCCCGGGTGGCCAGGAACTTGGTGATGAGGGCGCCGTCGAACTCCGGCTGCGCGGCCTGGGTGGCGACGTCCATTGACCCCATGCCCTGGGCGGTGGCCTGCCAGGCAGCTCGTGGGGCGTAGGAGGTGAGGGCGTGCAGCACACTCACCCCCAGATTCGGGTAGGCGTCGGCATTGGCGGGCACGCCAGCCGTCATGGACATCCCGTGGACGTCGACCAGGGTGTCGACGACACATCGGCCCTCGTCGTCACGCAACAGATTCTCCAGAACCTGCGCCATGCCGGGGTTGCCGCGTCGCGCGTCGGGCAGCCGCAGGCAGAAGAACGGCACCGTGTTGGCGTCGAGCTCCTCGACGGCGGTGACGAGGGCCTCGATGTGGGCCGTGTTGTGCTCCAGCCAGTAGCTGCGCGGGAAGGTGATCCCGACAGTGGGTCGGTCGGGGTTCAGGTGCTGCCGATACTCGGCGAGGCTGGTGAACAGGCCGTGACGCGGATGCCAGATTCCCTCGGTGGGGGCGGGGACGACGTCGGGGATCGGGGCCGAGCCTCCGTGTACCCGGTCGACGAGGACTCGCAGTGCCGACTCGACGTTGACCGGACCGTTCATCCCCAGCAGCCCGACAAGGCCCTGCCAGGTGCCGTCGTCCAGGCCACTGGCCCAGTCCTGGGCGGCCAGCAGCCCATCGTCGTCCCCGGAGGTGGGTTGGACGTGGATCCACGGCAGCGGCAGGCCGCGGGAGCGACGGTCCTGCCAGGCCTCGACGAGGTCCGACCACGCCGGGCAGGAGGCCGTCCCACCGTGGAGACTCAGCACGACGGCGTCACTGCGAGCGGCTGCTCGGGCGAAGGCGCGGGACAACTCCGGATCGAGGAGTTGGTCCTTGGTGCGGCCGAAGAGGGTGACGTTGATCCCGTCGGCACGCATCCGAGCCAGGGCCTGGCTGACGAGGGTGAGTTCCCCTCCGGTGGCTGAGAAGAAGCACAGGGTGGTCATGACGCGATCTCCAGACGGGCAAGGGTGTCGTCGATGAGGCAGGTGAGCGGGGTGTGACGGTGTTCCGGGTCGGCCAACGCATTCGCCTCCACCCGGGACGGGCAGTCGCCGGGGCACCGGTCCGCCAGGGCGCAGCGATGACACGGTCCACGCAACGTGTGGACATCGTGCGCGAAACGACGCCTCAAGCCATCCCAGTCGACGTCGTCGATGGTTCCGACCCGGGACGCCACGTCTCCGACGGCCTGGGAACAGGGGTAGACGCTCCCGTCGGGAGCCACCGCCAAGGATTCGCCGACCGCCGCATGACAGTACGGTCGGTTCGGCATTGCCAGTGGCAGAAGTGCTCGCCCGGACGGGTCGACCACGTCTGCGTGGCAGTTGACGTCGTTACGAACAGGATTGCCACGAGGGCTCGACGTGCCGGTGTGGCTCGAATCGTCGGCGGGTGTTGGTGTGCGGATGCAGCAGGGGTATGTGGATCGGATCCGGGACGTTTCCCCGGTGGCTGGTGGACGCGGTTGTCCTGGCCCGGGGCGAGTGGGACCGCTCGGCGCGCGACGCAGCGCTGCCCGAACGGTCTCCAGCTCACGCCAGCGCAACGGGTCGGCCCGCATCGCGTTGACCTGCGCGAGGCATCGGTGCAGGGCGGTGACCCCCGCGACGACGGCCTCCTCGGACGGCACCAGATCTTCCCGACCGGCCGCGCTCCCGATCGGCACCAGTGGGTCGAGTCCGAACCCGGTGACGTGGGGAAGCCCGCCCAGGGTGACCGCCAACTCCCCCAGATGGTCGACGTTGAGGGCCGAGAGCACCGTCGTCACTCGCACCGGGACATCAGCTCGAGCCAGCTCAATCAGGCTCCGGAAGGTCTGTGCTGCCGACCCACGCGCCTGCTCCTGCACCTGTGGCGGCCCGTCAAGGCTCACCCCGACACGCACCCGATGGCGTCTCAGCATGGCGACCATGTCGCCATCGAGGTGGATGGCATTGGTCTGTATGCCGCAGGTGACCCGCCCGCCTCGAATGGCTGCGACCCGGCGGGCGACGTGCTCGACGAGGTCCGGCACCAGGGTCGGCTCCCCGCCGGCCAGCTGGACGTGGGCAGGCCGACCGGTGCCGCGCACGCCATCGGCGACGAGATCCAGTGCCGCGTCCGCCACCTCGATGCTCATCCGGCCGCCCCGGCGGTTTCGTCGGTAGCAGTAGGGGCAGGCGAGGTCACAGGCGGCGGTGGGCCACAGCACGAGGTAGCGGACGGTCATGACCGGGTGCTCTCCTCCCGACGACCAGCGAGATGATCATGCAACTGTGACAGGTTCGCCAGCACGTGACCGTCGACCTCCCAACCGCCATCGGAAACGCTCACCGTTACTTTCGCGTCCGCAGGGTCCTCGACCACCCGGTACCCGGATCGTGCTAGGGTGTGATGAGCCAGGTCGGCGTCCACCCCCGACCCCACGACCCGCGCCGTCGGGCGTCCATCGTCGGACTGCCAGAAGGTGAGAGTGCGGAGATCGAAGGTGATCCCCTCGGTCCGGAAGGCCTCCTCGAGGGTGCCGGTGCGGGCCAGGTCCTCGGGGGCACCGATCGTCACGTCAGTGCCGGGACCGGCCACCCACAGGGTGTCGGCGTAACGCATCACCGGCTCGATGTCGTGGCTGCACACCACGACGCCGATGTCCCTGGTTGTACACACGTCACGCAGCATCCCGAGCAGGGCGATACGGCCCGGCGGGTCGAGGAAGGAGGTCGGCTCGTCGAGCAGCAGGATGGATGGCTCCTGGGCCAGCGCCCGAGCCACCATGACTCGTTGACGTTGCCCGTCCGACAACTCGCCGACGAAGGCCTCGGCCAACTCGGTGGCGCCCACCGCGGCCAAGGACTCGTCGATGACGGCCTGGTCGTGGGGCCTCAGCCGTCCCCTGATTCCCGAATGCGGATGACGTCCCAGCGAGACGACGTCGCGGCAGGTGAGACGGGCCACCGATGCTCGGTCGGTCAGCACCGTCGAGAGGGTCTGGGCGATGTGACGACGTGACATCCTTGACGTCGGCGTGCCGTTGAGGGACACCTCGCCACCCAGAGTCGGCTGTAACCCGGCCACCGACCGTAGCAGGGTGGACTTACCGGCCCCGTTCGGCCCGACCAGCCCGATCATTCGACCGGCCTCCACCGATCCCGTCACCCCGGACAACACCGTCGTGACGTGGTGGCCCGAGGTGTAGCCGACGGACAAATCCGTCATGGCAAGACCGATCACGTCGCCTCCGCATCCCGATACCAACGGATGAGGATGACCATGACGACCGGAGCGCCGAAGACCGCGTTGACGGCATTGACGGGCAGGACGTCATCACCCGGCAACTGGGCCAGGATGTCGGCAATCAGGGCCAGGGAGCCACCGGTGAGGATGCAGCCGGGCAGCAGATGGCGGTGATTCGCGGTGCCGAGCACCCCTCGGGTGAGGTGGGGGATGGCGATGCCGAGGAAGCTGATAGGCCCGCAGAAGGCGGTGGCGGCGCCGGCGAGGATCGCGGTACTGGCCACCAGCAGGGTGCGCACCGCCTTGAGGTTCATTCCCATCGTCTGGGCGTAGCGTTCCCCCAACAACAAGGCGTTGAGTGGCTTGGCGAGCAGCAGGCTGGCCAGGATCATGACCACCATGATCGGCACCATGACTCGTAGGTTCTGCCACGTCACGCCGTGGTAGCTGCCGAACTGCCAGCGGGTGTACTGGGCGATGAGCTCCGGACTGGCTCGCGACAACAGCACGGTGACCCCCGACGACACGAAGTATCCGATCATGACGCCGAGCAGCAGCAGGATCGTCGAGGAGTGGATGAATCGTCCTGCCAGCATGACGATGAACAGGACGACGGCCGCTCCCAGAGCGGCTGCCACCATGATCAACAGATCGGGTCCTATACCCAGTCCGGAGGCGAAGGT
Organism: Cutibacterium nasicola; assembly: GCF_051303185.1. Lineage (GTDB taxonomy): Bacteria > Actinomycetota > Actinomycetes > Propionibacteriales > Propionibacteriaceae > Cutibacterium. Next base: position 74,819 of record NZ_JBPPGE010000006.1, read on the forward strand.
CGCCGCACCCACCGACGACGCCGTGCCGAGCACGACGAGGGCGACGCCCAGGCTGGCACCCGAGGAGATGCCGAGCACATAGGGGTCGGCCAGCGGGTTGCGGAACAGGGTCTGCATCTCCAGGCCGGCGATCCCCAGGGCCGCCCCGACCAGCAGGGCGGTGATGGTGCGTGGCTCCCGGACGTCCTGGACGATCGTCAGGGACACCGGGTCGACGCCGGTACCCCCGGTGACGATCGTCATGACGTCACCGATGGGAATGTTCACCGACCCCAGCGCCAGCCCGGCGATCGTCACCACGATGAAGATCACCATGAGGATCGCGAAGCGGACGGGCAACGGCAACCCACGCCGCCGTTGCGTCGTCCGTTGCGACGCGGTCACTTGGCTGGTGCCTTCTTGTAGAAGGTGAACTCGTGGTTCGGGCTGAGCTCGGGATGCAGGATGGCGGACAGGTCTGCCAGTACCAGATCAGGACGGACGACGCCGGTCTGCCAGTAGTCGTTTCCGTGCTTCGGGTCATCACGCAGGACGGCGTTCCAGACGCTGCCGGTGCGCACTGCCTTGAGGGCCTTCATGCGCGGGTCGTCCTTGACGATGGCCGGAAGGGAGGCCTTTTCCGACTCGTTGATCTGACCGTCGATCCAGAAGTCGGCGTCATGGGCTTTCCTGAGGATCGTCTCGGTGTCCAGTTTCGATGAGACCACGCCGTGGACGTCGGTGAAGACGTACTCGCCGCCTGCGTCACGCAGGAACTGGATGGAGTAGTTCTCGTTGGACTTGATGTACCAGACACCCTTGAACTGGTAGCCGTAGAGCACGCTGGGTCGCGTCTTGACCTTGGCCGTGAGCTGGGTCGTCTCGTGGTATTTCTTGGCGATCTCGTCGTACTTCTCGTTGGCGACCTTCTCGGTGTTGACGAAGAGGGCGTCGTACTTGATCCACTCGGCTCGTCCCAGCGGCGTGTTCTCGAGGAAGTCGGGCTCGGCGACGACTGGGGTACCCATCTCCTTGACCTTGGCGAACTTGCCGGGGTCGTCGTGGCCGCTGATGATGAACAGGTCGGGACGCAGGGCGGCCAGCTTCTCGGTGTTGACCTCGGTGGTGCCGTCCCCGACGCCGAAGTCAGCGACCTTGTGATCCCTGAGGGCCTGACGGGTCTTCGGGTCACCGACCTTGTCCACACTGGCCATTCCGACCACGGCGTCCAGTTTGTTCATCATCTGGAACTTCATCGGCTCAGTGGTCGAACCCAGCGCCACCTTGGTGGTGGGGATGGTGATCCGCTGTGCCTTGGCGAGGTCACCGTCCAGCTTCGGCTGCGGGGCGCCGCACTGCACCAGGACGTACTGCACGGGTTTCTTCGCGGTGTTCGACGGGTTCTTGACCGTCACCACCTTGTACGACTTGTGGTACGACACGGTGAGGCCACGGGCATCACGGAAGGTCGCCTTGTCGGGGAAGTAGTCCTTCGAGGAGTCGAAGTCCTTGATACAGCCGGACGTACTCCCGCCGGTGTTGGCGGAGGACGATGCCGCCGGCTTGTCGCTCGGTGTAGGTTTGCCCTCGGAGCCCGAGCATCCTGCCAGCGCGAGGCTGGGGGCTACGAGGAGGGTGATGAGGGCCGAGATCTTCCTCGGCGTGGTCTTCGGGGTACTCACGCGGTTCTCCCTGCGGTCATGCCGCAGGACTCGCTGTGACACGCGCGTTGTGTGCCCGGCAGACTCCTACGGCGAGAGTCGTCACCTGCCACTCCGCAGGGAGTCGACCGGACTGAGCCGTGAGGCATCACCGTTGCGCGACAGTGTCGGATTCTCACCGACTTCGCTCGCTGAGGAGTGCCCCGGACCGAGTCCGATTCGAGGCAATCGCAGAGTAACACCCATGTGAACGGTGGTGAGCAAGGGGTGTGGTGATCCTCAGGTATCGAGCCCTCAGGATTCTGATGCGAGCCGACCAATGACCGTCCATGGCCGTCGCGGGGCCACCAGGGCGTGCAGTTCCTCGACGGCACCCGGACCACAGGCCAGTACGAGGCAGGTCGAGGGTCCTCCCGAGTGCATCAGGTCAACCTCCACCTTCCGCAACTCAGCCCGTAGTCCTGCGGCGGAGGCGAGCTGCGCCGCCTCCCAGGCGATCCCATGAGAACCCACCGGGACGCAGTCGTGGACCTTCCCGGAGGCAAGCAGGTCTCGCACCTCTGACACGGTCACGATCTCCCTCCGGCCTGGGGTGACGTCGTCGTCAGGGGCTGAGATGGGTGCCCCCACGCAGATCAGCACGTCACCATCATGAGCCCTGGGTGGCTCTCCTTCCGGCATGACGCCGATGACTGTCACGCCAATCCCGGTCTGGGTCGTCGCGACGTTGTCCTCCGTTGAGCCCGTGACCGCCTGGGGGTCAATTCCGGCGGTGACCGCGCAGTGGCGGAACTCTTCGATCATGGGCTCGGCGGACCTTCGATCCTGGCAGAGGGTGTCGACGAGGATGAGGGGGTGCGCACCGGCACACAACACCTCCAACAGCGGCACCCGCGCTCCCAGATGAGCACACCACACCGGGTCAGCCGGGTAGGAGTCGTCAGGACGCGGACCGATGCCACCGACGGTGTCGCAGGCGATGACCAGGCGAGACGCCGGGACATCGGCCATCAGCAGGTCACGCAGTCTGGTGACGGGCAGCGGGGACGAGGGGACATGGTTCGGGGCGGTCACGGTGCCATTCAATCGCGACCGCCCCGAAGCCGCACTGTCAGGGCGTCATGACGTCAGCACGTCACGGCAGGATGTCCTCGAAGTAAGTATTGTGCAGCAGCTTCGACAACAACCATCCGCCAGGCAGGCGTCCATCATTGAGTGTCTTGGCGGAGGCCAGCAGGGCCCGGATGTCGTACTGGGCCGGCCAGATCGGCGGGATGTCACGGTCGAGGTCGAGCAGCCCGTAGACGGCCATCATGGCGGTACGGGCCGATCCCTCGGTGGTGAAGATGCAGTCGTCGGGGGTCTCGACGAACTGTCCCAGGCAGGCCAGGTTCACGCAGCCGTCGGGGATAACCTCGGGTCGGTCGCCCTTGCCACGCGGCATGAAGAAGGCCGTGACGTGGGGCATCGTCGCGATGCGCACCTTCGTGTGGGCCTTGATTTCCTCGAACTGGTCGAGCAGACCGAAGTGGTAACAGTATTCCTTGAGTAGCTCCTCGCCGGTGCATTCCAGCATCGGCTTCTTGATGAGGTCGCCCTTCTTGAGCGGGTACAGGCCGTAGGCCCATGCGACACCCCAGTCCTTGGGCTGGCCATGGAACTGTGGCTGACGGTTCATCGTCAGGGAAATGCACCACGACGAGTCTTCGGCGGTGATGATGCCGCCGGTCACCGTGCGTCCGGACAGCGGATCGTTGCCCGTCAGTTCCTTGATCTTGCGCAGGAACGGGTGGTCGGCGCCGATGAAGTTGAAGCTGATCGACTGCCACACCGTCTTGTCGGCGTCGGCGCAGAAGACGTCGGGGCGCCCGAAGACCGGGGAGCGCTTCACGAGGTTGCGCCACAGCTCCCATCCGGCCTGCATGTCCTTGTGGTAGGGGGCAGGGGTGTCCATGTCGCCGTATCCGGTGCATTCAGTGAGCGAACCGTTCGTCACGAGGACGAGGTCCTTCGGCGTCATGTCGATGCGATGCTCGCCGCCTTCCTTGTCGCGCCACAGAATACCTCGGGCGATCTTGCGGTGGGCCGTGATCTCCAGGTCGACGTCGAAGACCAGTGACTCGTACTGGAAGTTGACGCCCTGGTCGGTCAGCCAGCGAACTAGCGGCACGACGAAGGAGTCGTACTGGTTGTACTTGGAGAACCGCAGGCACGACAGGTCGGAGAACCCGGGCAGGTATTGCAGGAAGCGGTGCATGTAGCGCTTGAGCTCGGTGAGCGACTGCCACTGCTCGAAGGCGAACATCGTCTTCCACAGGGTGTAGAAGGTCGAGTTGAGGAAATCGTCGTCGAACCAGTCCTCGATGGACTTGTAGTAGGTGTCTGACTCCTTGGCCAGCAGGAGCTTGACGATCGCCAGCTGACCTTTCTTGTTGAGGCCCATGTGGTAGGCGTCACGTTTGTGTCCGCAGTTGTTGATGATGCGGCAGTTGTTGACGTTGGGGTCGTTCTCGTTGGTGATGCGGAACTCGTCAAGTACCGAGTATGGGGCCGGCATTTCCAGGGCGGGAATGTCCTGCATGATGTCCCAGAAGCACTCGAAGTGTTGACCCATCTCGCGGCCACCGCGGGCGATGAAACCCTTCTCGGTGTCGCCGTTGCCGTCGAAGGCGCCGCCGGGAACCGTGAGTTCCTCGAGGATCGTGATGTTGGCGCCGGGCATCTGGCCGTCGCGGATGAGGAATGCGGCAGCGGTCAGGGCGGCGATGCCGGACCCGACGATGTAGGCCTTCCGCTCGGCGACGTCGTCGGGGGGAACGGGCCGGTTGTGGGTGTAGGTGCCCAGGTCGTTGTGGACGTAGGCGTTGCCGTCAGGGCTGACCGGGTAGCTGCGCTGATAAATCTTTTGGAAGTTCGTCATGATTCACTCCTCATACGACTTCGCCGGAGAGTTCTCCGGTGAACTCCAGCGTTGCCCACGATAGCGCCGATCGGCTGCGATGGACCCCCATTGTCATGAGACGTTCGCATGAGTTTTCTCAGGTGTTCTGCGTTGCCAGGGCTCGGGGGCAACCCCTCGTCGTAGCCGGGTGCCATACTTGGTTGTGGACACGGGGTGCGCCGTATCGGCGCTGAGATCACACCCGTGGAACCTGATCTAGTTCGCACTGGCGAAGGGATGTCCGCGATGACTTCTTCCATACCCATCAATTCGTCGCAGGGCTCAGCCCCGCGCGTCCTCTCGATTGCGGGAACGGATCCCTCCGGGGGCGCCGGCACTGCTGCCGACACCAAGTCCATCACCGCGGCTGGCGGGTACGCGATGGCCGCCGTCACCGCCCTGGTGGCCCAGAACACCCAAGGGGTGCGCGCGATCCACACCCCGCCCACCGAGTTCCTCACGCAGCAGTTGGCGGCGGTCAGTGACGACGTGGCGATCGACGCCGTCAAGACCGGCATGCTCGGCACCGTCGAGATCATCGAGACGGTCGCCGGGTTCCTTGACGAGCACCGTCCGCCCGTTGTCGTCGTCGACCCGGTCATGGTCGCCACCAGCGGGGACAGGCTCCTCGCCCCTGACGCTGAGGTGGCCATGCGCGAGTTCTGCCTCCGGGCAACCGTCATCACCCCGAACATCCCCGAGCTCGCAGTGCTGTGCCAGAGTGAACCGGCGAAGGATGCCGAGGAGGCCCTGGAACAAGCGCGCGGCTGGGCCAAGGAGACCGGGGTCGCCGTCATCGTCAAGACCGGCCATCTCGACTCCTCGCGCGTCGACAACATCTGGGTGACCCCGGAGGGGACGACGTACACCGCACAGATCACTCGGGTGGAGACGACGAACACCCACGGCACCGGATGTTCGCTGTCCTCGGCCCTGGCCACTCGGCTGGGTGCCGGGGACGCTCCCGGTGACGCCCTGGGCTGGGTCACCAACTGGCTGCACGAGGCGATCCAGCACGGGTCAGAGTTGAAGGTAGGCCGGGGACACGGTCCGGTGGACCACTCCCACCGGGCACGACGACTGTCCGCCGATGCCTCGGCGGTGGCCTGGTTCGGGCCGATTGAACCGCTGGCATCTCCCGAGACCCTGGTCGGCTCGTCGGAATCAGCACCCACGGCTGCGGTGGCCCCGGTTGGTCCGTGGACGACGGCCCTGTGGCAGGCCAGCGAGGATCTGGTCCGTCAGATCCAGGCATCGGACTTCGTCGCTGCCCTCGTCGACGGCACCTTGACAGGACACGCCTTCAACTTCTACCTCGGGCAGGACGCCCAGTACCTGGCCTGTTACTCACGAGCTCTGGCCGCTCTTGCGGCTCGCGCCGTCGATCCGCAGGACTCGGTGTGGTGGGCGCAGTCATCCCAGACCTGCATCGTCGAGGAGGCCGCCCTGCATCGCACCTGGTTGGCGGGACGCGATCATGTTCCGGCTGGTCCGGTGACGACGGCCTACACGGATTTCCTACTGGCACGAACCCTGGGTGACGACTACGTCGTCGGGGTGGCGTCGGTCCTGCCCTGCTTCTGGCTGTATGCCCAGGTGGGAGCTGGATTGCCGCAGGTTCCGGAAGGCCATCCCTATGCGTTGTGGCTCGACACCTATCGGGACCCGGAGTTCACCAAGGCCACCTCGCACACCCTCGATGTCGTCGAAAAGGCCTTCGAACAGGCCGGCCCGGCTGCTCGGGCACGCGCGGCCCACGCCTACCTGACTGCCTGCCGTCATGAACTGGAGTTCTTCGACCAGGCAATGCGCGTCTGAGTCACCATCACCCCACTTCAGACACACACCATCTTTCAAGGACCTGCCTTCATGACCACCACAACTTCACTGCGCACCGCCACGAACACCTCGTTGACGATGCCTCCCGAAGGACGGGCCGCCCTGCGTGCTGGCGTCGTCGGCAACTGGATTGACAACATCCACGTCTTCCTGCCCCTGACGGCCCTCGCCCCTGCGATGGCGGTGCTCGCCGGGCCCTCGGCCAGCGCCTCCATGGGCGCCCTCGTCGTCATCGCCATGCTGCTGGGGCGCCCCCTCGGCGGGATGATCTTCGGACGCATCTCCGACCGGCTGGGACGCACCCGCACCACTCGGGTGGCCATTGCCGGCACCGCGACCTGCGCGGGGCTCATTGCCGTCATGCCCACCCACCAGCTCATCGGGGCGTGGACGATTGGGCTCATCCTGCTGCTGCGATTCCTGGGCGGGATCTTCGTCGCCGGTGAGTACTCCGCCGCCATCCCGTTGGCGATGGAATGGTCATCTCCCAAGAAACGCGGCTTGGCGTCCGGGGTCATCCTGTCGATGGCTCCCTGGGCCCAGGCATCGATCGCCTTCGCCGTCGCCGTCATGCTGGCCGCTCTCGGGCCGGACCGCTACGCCGCATGGGGATGGCGCATCCTGTTCGTCATGGGCGCTGCGATGAGCATCGGGATGATCGTCTACTACTCCCGGCGAGTCTGCGACGCCCCTCTCTTCCACCGCTCCGACAACTCCAAGGAGGCATGGAAAACCCTGACCCCCGGTGTGCGTGAGGTCATCGCCGGGGCGTGGGCGCCGGCCTTCTGGCAGGTGTTCACCCTCATGACGGGGCTGTGGCTGCTCACCGACACCACCGTGCTGATCCTCACCGCGCGACTGCGTACCGACGCCGGGTTGACGGCTACGGCGACCTCCTGGGTGATGGGAGTCGCCTCCGTTGGTCAGGCGATCTTCATGGCGCTGGCCGGGCACTGGTCCACGAGGGTGGGACGACGCCGTCTGCTGGTGTGCTGGGGAATGAGCGCGGCGGTGCTCGGCCCGCTGCTGTGGTGGGGAGCGATCAGTTCCGCCTCGGCCGGCAGGGCAGCCGTCTTCGCCGTCGCCCTCCAGGTGGCGACGGTGTCGGCCTACGGTCCCATCTCGGCCTACCTGTCCGAGAGGTTCCCGACCGAGGTGCGTTCCACCGGTTACGGCATGGGGTACAGCCTGTCCCTCATCCTGCCGGCTCTGTACCCCTTCTACCTGCCGGGTCTGGAGAGAGTGTTCGGACACCTCGGTGCGGTGCTGGTCCTCGTCGTGCTGGGTGGTTTGCTGGTGGTGCTGGGCGCCGCCCTCGGACCGAGGCTTTCGGGGGCTGACATTGACGCTGACATCGACGAGGTGGCGAGGGTGGCATGACGATTGACGAGGTGGTGGCGGCTGCTCGAGGTAATCCGCCCATGGTTCACTGCCTCACCGCGACGGTGAGCATGTCACTGGTGGCCGATGGCCTGCTGGCTGCCGGGTTACGCCCGATGATGACCGAGACCCTCGAGGAGGCTCCGGTCGTCGTCTCGGCTGCTGACGCCCTGTCGGTCAACCTGGGCACCCTGTCCACCGATGGCATGGTTGGTATTCCGGCCACTGTCGCCGCTCGGCCCAAAGACATCCCGTGGGTCCTCGACCCGACCGCGATCGGGCTGGCCCCGGTGCGTACCCGGATGGCTCGGGAGTTTCTGAACGAGGGTCCCGACGTCGTCAAGGGGAATGCCTCCGAGATCCTTGCTCTCGTCGGAGGACGAGGGGGACGCGGGGCCGACTCCGCCGACACCCCCGAGCACGCCGTTGACGCGGCCGTCGAGGTGGCGCGACGAACCGGGGGAGTCGTGGTGGTGTCGGGGCCGACCGATGTCGTCGTCACTGCTGACGGAGTGGCCGAGAAGATCTCCCGAGGCCATCCGCTCATGGCCCGGGTGACCGGAACAGGCTGTCTACTAGGGGCATTGACTGCCGGATGCCTGGCGGCAGTGGACGATCCGATGGAGGCGGCGGTCGCGGCCGTCACCTGGTTCGACGTCGCCGGCGAGGTCGCGGCGGCCCGTGCCGGCGAGCCCGGTAGTTTTCGTGTGCAACTGCTCGACGCCCTTGACGAGGTCGCGAGAACCGGAGTGGAGGGGACGAGATGACCCTGGACCTGCGTTGCTACCTGGTGACCTCGGGAACCGACCGTCACACCGTCGAGACGGCTGCGCTGGCCGCCGGGGCCGGTGCCGGAATCGTCCAGGTGCGAGCCAAGACCCTGGCCACCCGGGACCTGCTGTCACTGGTCCTTCGGGTCGGCGAGGCGGTGCATCGTGCGAACCCGAAGACGCTGGTTGTGGTCGATGACAGGGCCGACGTCGCCTGGGCAGCGATGCGCGCCCGCGGGAACGTTCACGGTGTGCACCTGGGAGTCGAGGACCTTCCGGTGCGTGATGCCAGGGCCATGCTCGGGCCCGACGCCATCGTCGGTTACACCACCGGAACCCTGGACCTGGTGAGGTCGGCTGAGCCCTTCGCAGACGCCTTGGACTACCTAGGTGCCGGCCCCTTCCGGCCCACCCCGACGAAGGACTCCGGACGCCCGCCGCTGGGGGTGGAGGGGTACCCGGCTCTGGTGCAGGCGAGTTCTCTGCCCATCGTCGCGATCGGCGACGTCCAGGTTGACGACGTGGCTGCGCTGGCGACGACGGGCGTCGCAGGGGTTGCGATGGTGCGCGCCGTGATGGCCGCCGACGATCCTGCCACCGTCGTCGCGCAGGCCATCAAAGCATTTGATCGCGGTCGGGAGGGCTGCTTCCCCTCAGCCGAAAGGTGACGCCCATCACGCGTTCTGAACCGCTCGGCGCTCGTCCGTTGGTAAACCGTGAGGATCCCGTACACCCCCGTATGGGATCAGTGGGGGCGGGGCGGCGACCGCTTTACGACACGGTTACGAGATCCTGCTGGATCTCGGCATGCCGCGTCTGGAAGGGGTGCAGGTCATTGAGACGGTGCGGGATTGGTTCCAGGCGCCGATCCTGGTGATCTCTGGGCGGTCGGGGTCCGTGGGAGGTAGAGGGCCATTGAGGCCGGGGCTGACGGATACGGCACCAAGCCTTTTTGATGGATGAGTTGTTGGCGCAGATTCGGGCCCTGACGAGGAGGATCGGTCAGGACGAAGGAGGATAGCGAGCCGGTCATCCTTTCGGGTCAGTGCAGGCTGAGCTCATCTCGCACACCGTGACTCGCGAGATGATGCTGAGCCTGATCTGGGGTCGGAGTACGCTATCGGCACCGGGTATTTGCGGTTATACATTTTCCCAGCTGTGCACAAAGTTGGAGCCCGGCCGAGCAACCCTCGGTATCTCATCACCGACGCCAGAACGAGGGATCGGTTGGTGCTTGATCTGCAGGAGTGAACTCAGGCCCTAGTCTGAGCAGTCCATCAGGCGAGGTGTCCGTCAAGATGGCCTCCCACTCGCGTCGTGCGCGTGTCACAAGTCGTTGACGAGGTGCACGAGCTTCTCGGAGGTGCCATGGGCAAGGAGGGGAGAGTCCTCGATCTTGAGAGTTTGCGACAAGGGGTACACCCGCCAGGGATACACTCGATTGTAGGGACGACAGGTCCGGTACCGGCGGGTGTGCCCAAACCACCAGGGCGGCGGTTGGCCAGGGGATGTCCGTCGTGAAGCGCATGAAGTTGCCGGTAGCGACCCACGTGGATTCCGCTGCGAGCTGGGTGAGACGGCCGTGAAATCAATGGTCAGTCCGGGGTTCCCACATATCGTCGAGGCGCAGGATGTCGAGTTCCACGTGACGTATGCCAGGTTCGACCACTCGACATCCCCTCGGATGCCATCTGATGACTAGTCGAGCGGCGGCGAGCCATGCAGCGATCTGGCTCACCAGACGATAGTCTTGTATAGCCCGAAGAGTTCACCAGCTGGCCGAGCAGAAGAGGGTTGACATATGGATCTCGACAAGAACGAAGCCGCAGCCCTTAGCCGTCTCTTTTCTGCAGCGGTACTGCGAGACTTCAGCAAGTACGCACGCTCTCCGCTATTCGCAAGGTTACTTTTCCATACCCGCCTCAGCGCATTCGTGCCGTCTGAAGCGACTGTGGGAACCGCATTCAATCAAGCATTCGAGCTACTCAGTAAGTCAAAATTTCGTGACGACTACGTTTACCGGACTGCGATTACAGAGAAGATCCTCCTTGGCCGTCACAACTTGAACACTGCCACGCTTCTCAGCGAGGTTCGTGCTGGCTCATGCAAGGCTGACGTTGTCGTCCTAAATGGGACCTCTACCGCCTATGAGATTAAGTCTGAGCGCGACTCTCTGTCTCGACTGAGAAACCAACTCGAAAATTATCGTCAGGTGTTTGCTGCGGTAAATGTGGTGGTTAGCAAGTCGCATTTGCCGGAGGTTCTTCGCATTACGCCCGAGGATGTGGGAATCGTCACCCTATCTGAAAGGTATAGATTTCAGACCACTCGGGATCCTCAGAACAAGCCCGAACGCGTTAATCCGATGATGATCCTAGACATCTTGCGAATTGATGAAGCGACATCAATCTTGTCCCGTTTGGGGCGGGAAGTTCCGGACGTACCGAATACAAAGATTCGCTCTGAGCTTCAGCGCATCTTCGCCACTCTCGAACCGACCGTCGTCCACGAAGAGACGGTTAAAACTCTCAAGGCTAGCCGATCGCAGGCCAGCTTAGCCTCATTCATTAGTTCCGTTCCCGCTTCGGTGCGAGCGGCCTCATTAGCCGTAAACCCGACCCCCAGCAACAGAGTCCGCATCAAGGAAGCTGTTGACACTCCACTAGCCACGGCTCTTGCCTGGAGATGAGGATCGCATGTACTACCCCTATTTCCGAGGTAAGCAGTTTGAACTAATCGCAATTCGCGAATCGGTCGCTCTGCTCAGAGAATCCGGTTTCGTTCCCATTGTTGAGCCGGTGCGCGCATCCCTCGAAGGTCTGGACAAGACACTCATGTCCTTGACTGATGTCGGGGCTCAGGCGGTGGTGGTGGTGAATCCGCGATACGGAGATCATCGAGAGAATTGCGAGAAGATATTGGAGCTTCTTGAACGGAACTATCAAGGTAGTGACGTAATAAAAGGTGGAATTCTCCTCACGAGTGAAACTAGCCTAGATCAAGCACTTGATCTGATAAGTCGGGTGCGTGGTCTGGCCAAGGAACCCGAGAGACTTGAGGCAACCCTAATTCACGCTGGGTTTACAGACCCACGAGCCCTATCGGATCAACTTGGAGGAGTTGCAGAGGGCTTCCGAAACGTCTTTTTGACTGATCACGCGAATCGCCTCTATAGGAGACATTTCCAAGGAAAGCCGCGAATTTTGGTCAGCGATGGTTTCGTCCAGATGAGGAATGCGGACTATCCACCCGTTGAGGCATTCTCAGACCTGCATATTACTTTCCCGGAGGAAGGGATGGACGGTTATGGGGACTTTCTGACGGTTGGAGACAGCTACAGTGAAGGAGGCGGCCCCGCGTATGCTGTCGCTATCCATCTGACCTTCATTGACCCAGATCAAGATGACGCGATGTTCATTTATCATTTCAAGTCTGATACGAACGACACGCCAACCGATCCGGCCGGAAAGTTTGCACAGGCCTTGGGTAAGATGATCATGAAACTTGATTCTGGCGATTCGAAGCTTCTGGAGACTAGCGCCATTCGTGAGTTCCGAAACCTAAACGAACACGGCCACTTTCCTGGATTAGGGTATGTAAAGAAGCTTTCGATTAAACACCACCTGGAGACGCTCGCCAACTATCATTACGTCAACCGTAATGACTGAGAAATACTGCTGCGCAAATTGTTTCGGAGATCCGGGGCTAACCCAGAGTATTATTCCCAAGGTTATTGGGGATGGCACCGGTCAGCCTCGTGATGGCGACTGCGGCTACTGCGGAACTCGGAACACAATCACCATCAACCCTTCTGCATTGAGTCAATGGTTCGAGATGTTGGTCGATTGCTACGCCGAAAAAAGCGAGGGTAGATCTCTGGCAGCCCTGCTCGCAGAAGACTGGAGTCTATTCGATAACCCTAGTATGGATGAGGCGCACGCCAAGGAACTCCTTGCCGAGATCCTCAATGATGGCGAGATCGTCCGGCGTTCCTTCGTTCCTGTAAGACCGCGGATCAATGAGAAGCCTCAACAATGGGATGCTCTCCGTGATGAGATGATGCACCGTAACCGTTGGTTCCTCGATAAGCCAATTGATCTCGAGCGTCTTGCAGAGATGCTGGAGTTGCTAGTCGCGCCAGCCGGCGCGCTTAAGGAGATCACCGACGTGTGGCATCGCGCTCGCTTACTCTCGGATGACAAGCCCTTCTTTCTCTCCGAGATGGGCGCCCCGCCCGCTCACCTCGCCGGGCACGGGCGCGCAAATCCTGCAGGAATTCCATATCTATATCTCGGCTCAACTGCGACAACGGCAGTTTCTGAGGTCCGGCCGCATACAGGTGAAAAGGCTTGCATTGCGACTTTTCAAGTTCGCCCTATCCGGGCAATCGATCTCCGAGATCCCCGAAAGAGTGCCTCCCCGTTCATACTCGAGAATGCGGAGCAGATCATGTCGCTTAGATCTGGACTCCCGTTACTGGAACGCTTAGGTGAAGAGCTCACGAAGCCCGTGCAACCCCGCAGCGCAGCATATGAGTACATACCAAGTCAGTACCTATGTGAATTCATTAAGAAGCGAGGATACCAAGGAGTTATCTACCGGAGCTCCGTTAGCGACGGTGTCAACTTGGCACTCTTCTCCCCGGAGCACGCCTCCCCTGTGGAGACGAAGGTCATTCTCGTGGATCGTGTGACGGTAGTCATTGCAGGCGCTGCGTGAGCCTGATCAAACCCTCGAGCTAGAATCAACGTTCGCTGCGGGTCGGCCAATAATCAACTCTCGCCCCGCACAACAACTGTGGAGTGGTACATCTCTGGAAGATCGAGGTTCCGGCCCGTCGGTTTCGGCTCGACGAATACACGTCCAGCGACCATTCCTTGCAGGGTCACGCATCGCCCAAAGGGGCGTCGTTCCTCGATCTGCAAGACGCGTGGCAGTCTTCACTGGTGAGTTTATGCGGCTACGTCAACCCAACGTGGGCCGCGTCGCCAGGGCTGCTGCGAGGAGAGACGGGAGTAGGCCGGGGAACGGAGCTGCGAGTCCCTTCATGCGGTGACTGAGAGTGGATTTAGAGACCGGGGCATCGATCTCACCCCTCTCACCATCGGAGAGCAGTTGAACGATCCCCGGCCGTAATGGGTCGGAGAGCGCGGCCAAGACACGGATCAGGGACAGCTTCCCGCAGCTGGGGACTGATCCACGGAGTGCCCTGGCCTCAGGCCCCCGACTCTAGCTTGTTCGATATTCGTGAAACATAGAACACTTTTGTGTCCGTGACCATCTTCGGGGAAGCCCATGCCTCGAACATCGTTATGGCTCTCGGCTCTGCCCATCGCCATCTTTGCCTCTCGTATCGCTGGCGTCCTCAACTGCGTTGCTGCTGACCTCAACACCACGCCCGGAACCGCCGGGCAGCTCCTCACCGGATTCACACCTGCCTTCGCATTCGGTGCGTCCATGTTTGCGGTGTTGTTCGATTGTTTTCTCACACACAAGAACGTATTCATGGCAGGACTGACGATGTTCGTGATCGCGAACCGGGGTTGTGCACGTGCGCCGGCCTGTTCAGCCTGCTGCTATTCCGGATCATTACTAGCCTGTCCGCGGTCGCGGTGTCTATCACTGCGTTCACGGTCGCTGCCCAAGGAGCCTCGAGGGGCAAGCAGGGGACCTTCCTGTCGGTGGTGACAGCGGGGTTTACGGTCGCATTGTTCAAGGGAGGTCCGGTCGGCACATGGTTCTCGCGATCTTCCTGTGCGGTGCGGTGGGCTGATGTTCTATAACTACCTCGGTCCTATCACCCTCACCCTCCTTGGCAGCGACAGCTTGATTCCTCTTCTGCTTCTGATCGTGGACTTGGATGGTATACGCTCTGCGCTACCCGGCGGGCCCTTGGCCAACATCATCGGTCCGCGCCGCGCACGTCTGGCAGTCTTGACACGTACTCGCACTCATCGCCACGCTCAGCACCCGTTACCGCAGTGGTAGGCATAGGTCGATGCAGGCCAGCACCGTCGCAGCCGCTCTCGAGACAGCCATGGCCGCCGGTTCACTGAACATCTCCGGCCTTTATCTTGGCACAGCCGTCGCCGGAGCGCTCGGTGCGCCATCGTCGACAACATCGGGCAGGTCCGCTACCAAAGCGCTCTCCAACCTGGCGCTCACGAACCCATCGTCAACCCCGAAACCTGGCAGCAGGTCCAGACCCTCCTGGGCACCCCGCCACCGCCCCTGACTGCAGACACCTGCAAGTCGCGATTGCAGGGCGACTAACGCTTGCAACTTATTTTGCGTGCGCTTCGCCTGCTACATCTGCACCGGACGAGCCACCCGCACCACAACGTGCACGAGGAAAGCCGTACCTGTCGGCATTACTGAACAACTCGTCGCCGGTTGCCCCCAGTATGTCGTCATTGCCCCGGCTACCTACGCGCAGGTTGCAGCCGCCTTCGAGCAGCGGTTCGCTGAGCGGTCTCAGGCCATCACGACCGCACCGCTACCAAACAGCGACTGGAGGCTGCCGTGGCAGCCATGCCCCTCGAAGCCTACTCAGCGGACGCTATCGGCCTCCTTTACCCCTGAAACGTCACCAAGATCAAATTTGCATCGCCCTGGCGGACGTCATCAAAAATGCCTGGACACTGGGCGGCACGACCACGAGGGTCCCGCTAGCACGTCGCCGCCGGCCCCACATCCGGCTGATGTCAGGTGTGCTAATACGTCTGATCTGGTGGAGCATAGGGGATTCGAACCCCTGACCTACTGCTTGCAAAGCAGCCGCGCTACCAACTGCGCCAATGCCCCGTGGACTTGGACAGTCTAGAGGAACATGGGGCGTTTGGGCGAGTCACATCCTGGGAGCAATCAGCCAAATCTGCCAAAAACTGCCATGGTGACGTTGCCATCCCGCTTTTCGGAGCAGTTTTTGGCAGATTCGCCTGACACGTTCGAGTTACGACAGCACCTCGGTGGGGCTGACGACGACTGCCTCCAACCCACGCTTGGCCAATGCCGGAGCCAGATCCTCCGCTCGACCGCAGATACCGATGCGCCAGTCGTCGGGGTTGAGAAGTTGGCGCCACGCAGTGTTGGCTGACCATTCCTGACCATCCGCCTTCACCGAGGCCACTGCAGCCAGGTGATCGTCGACCCAGGTTGGCGCCAGACCCGCCCGCACCAGAGCAGCCACCTGATGAGCCACCGAACCGGCGGTGTCGTACTGCAGCGGAGCAATCCCCACCAAGTGGTCACGGGCGGAATCAACCTCGTCGTCACGCAGGTCGTCCTCGGACGTGAGAATACTCAACGCCTCGGCGACGGCGTCGGCCCCGACCTCGGTCCGGAAGGACCCAGCGACCGTCGTCACCCCGCCGTCAGGCAGTGGACGAGCTGACATCCCGACCCCATAGGACCATCCCTTGTCCTCGCGCAGCACTTGGTTGAGCCGCGACCCGAAGGTTCCGCCCAAGGCCCCACACGCCACCTTGAGGGCTCCCCACCCAGGGTGGGCTCTCCCCACCGTGGCCTGCTGGATCCTCACATCGGCCTGCACGGCGTCGGGGCGGTCGACGAGGATCACTCGTGGCCCACCGACCCGAGGTGTGGCCGGAACGATCTCCGCCGCTGACCCGGTGGCCGTCCATTGCTCGAACACCGACAGATCGAGGTCCTCGACCCCTTCGCCGGCCACCACCAGCACGGCATCGCTGAGGGTCCAATGCGCGGCCCAGAACTCCCGGACAGCCTCGGCGTCGAGCTTCTCTACCGATGTCAGGGTGCCAATGGTTGGTAACGCCGACCTCGACCCCTCCGGCCACAGGGCACGGGCGGCTGCGAGCCCGGACAAGGCCGATCCACGCTGAGCCGTCTGGGCCAGGGAGGCTCGTGCCATGTCGATCTGGCGGGAGACGTCGGCCTGGGCCAGGCTGGTGATCCGCAACAGCTCGACGAAGAGCTCGGCAGCGGCATCGAACCTCGTGGCGGGAACGTCGACGCCAACGTGGCTGCCGGCCAGACCAGCCGACCCGTCGTAGCTGGCCCCGATCGATTCCATCACCTCCGCAAAGGCGGCGCCGGGGTGAGGGCCGGTCGACTCGTCGGCGGTGCGGACGACGAGTCCGGCCAAACCTTCGAGACCAGCAGGCTCGACGCTCAGGGGCGCGTCCAACCCGATTTCCATGGTGATGATGCGCTGACCGGGCATGGGCACGCGCACCACCGTCAGTCCGGTGGACAGGGTCTCGACGATGCACTCCGGGAAGGACCACGGCGAGCCGGGCCGCACATCGGGACGATCATTGAGGGTCTCCATCACGCCTCCTTGTGGACGACGGTCGATGACTGGTCGGGGGAAAGCCACCGTTTCGCGGCCTCGGCGACCTGGTCGGGGGTGATCGCACGCACTCGGTCGAGGTGGGTGTTGACAAGGCAGGCGTCTCCCAGCAGGGTCTCGTGCATGTTGAGCAGGTCGGCCCGCTCGTCGACGACGGCGAGGGACTCCAACCAACCCCTCTCCACCTGGGACCGGGCTCGCTCCAGCTCGGCCTCGTGCGGTCCATTGGTGGCGAAATCGGCGATGATCTCGTCAACGACCCCGGTCAGCTCCTCCTCGCGGACTCCTGGCTTGAGGTGGGCCGACACCAGGGCCGCCGAGGACCCCCGCGACAGCCCGAAGTCGTTCATCGCGACGCCGTCGACCAAGTGACGTTCCCTTTCCAGGATGCGGATGAGACGCGAACTCATCCCGGACCCGATGACGTCCATGGCCATCGCCACGGCGAGGCTGTCGAGATCGGTGATGGGCGGGGTGGCCCAGCACCGGGTTACCGCGGTCCGAGGCACCGGGCGCTCAACGACCACCCGTCGGTTGTCGTGGCGAATTGGTTCCTGAATGCGCGGCGGGAGATCTCCGGTTGCAGTGGGTACCGCGCCCAGGTACTTCTCGGCGAGAACGAGACCTTCGTCAGCCTCGACACACCCGGAGATGACGAGAACAGCGTTGTCGGGTCGATACCAGGTGGAGTGGAAGGCCGTCACGTCGTCGAGGTGGGCGGCGTCGAGGTCAGGCACCGAACCGATGGCCGGGTGCCCATACGGGTGTGCCTGCCCGAATCGCCCGTCCAGGAGCAGATCGAGCAGGTCGCCATAAGGGGTGTTGTCGTAGCGCTGGCGCTTCTCCTCCTTGACGACCTCCCGCTGGGTGGCGAGGTTTTCCTCGGTGACGGCCAGGTGGGCCAATCGCTCGGCCTCAAACCACAACGCCAGCTCCAACGCCCCGGCGGGAACCGTCTCGTAGTAATTGGTGCGGTCGAAGCTGGTGGACGCATTGGCCGACCCTCCCACCGCCTCGATGGTGGCCAGGTGCTCGCTCGACGCGATGCCGCTCGTGGTGCCCGAGAACATCAGGTGTTCGAAGAGGTGGGCGAAGCCGAAATGGCCGATCTCCTCGTCGGCCGATCCCACCTGGTACCAGATGTTGACGGCAACACCGGGGGAGGTGGTGTCCGGGTTGACGACCACGCGCATTCCGTTGTCAAGGGTCGCGCGGTGGAGATGGAGGCCTTCTGACATGGGTTCGAGCATAGGGGCAGCCGGTGACGTCGTGGGGCAGTCCGTGGTGGTGATGTGGTTTCTGAACTTCGGTGTCGTCACCGCTCGTAGCACCGCCCACGATCATCACCCCGATCACCACAAGCGGGCAAGAGGGCCTTCAAAGCCTCTCCTGCACCCCGGTGCACAACACCACCTGCGTCGCTTCGTCCTCATCGCGCCGTACCCTGGAGGGTATGCAGACGCAGCGAAACGTGGTGTCCCACGCCTTGCAACGCCGTCACACCCTGGAGGCGTTGCTCAGCCCCCAGGTCGACCTCAATGCCCCTACGGCGTGCGACGCCGACCCCATGCTGGTGCGCGCCGCCATGCACCACGGCGAGTCCCTCGACCACGACTGCCCGGTCTGCGAGTCGCCGCGGTTGGTCCTGTTGCGCCACGTCTTCGGCCACCAGCTGGGTCAGTACTCGGGACGTATCCGCACGCTTGATGAACTGGAGGAGATGGAGCACCAGTTCGGTGAGCTCCACGTCTATGAGGTCGAGGTTTGTCCCGACTGTCTGTGGAACCACATCCTCGTCGACTACGTCCTGGGGGATGGTCGACGTCGTCGCCCACCTCGCCATCAGCCGACCGTGGAGGACATTTATGGCTGATCACAAACCTGCCAAGAGGCCAGTCCGACGAGCAGTTCCCGCCACCAGGCCGAAGCGCAACCGTCACGGCAAGCTGAAGAAGTTCCTGTGGGGCCTGTTGGTGACGATCCTGTCGCTGGCGATCATCGCCGTCATCGGCGTCTTCGTCGCGTATGAGCACACCGAGCTGCCCGACCCCAACCGTGACTTCCAGACGAACACCTCGTTCATCTACTACCGGGACGGCAGTCGGCTGGGGTCCTTCTCGGTGCAGAACCGTCAGTCGATTCCTTATGAGTCGATGCCGAAGGACCTGCGCAATGCTGTCGTCTCGGCTGAGAACCGCACTTTCTGGACTGATCCCGGCATCTCGGTCAGGGGCATGGTTCGTGCCACGTGGGCCATTGCCCGTGGTGGCGAGATGCAGGGTGGCTCGACGATCACCCAGCAATACATCAAGGTGTTGTACCTGACCCAGGAACGTACCATGAGCCGCAAGTTCACGGAGCTCTTGCTTGCGGTCAAGATGGGTAAGGAAGTGCCCAAGGAGGACATCCTCGCCGGATACCTCAACACCATTTACTTCGGTCGTGGTGCTTACGGTGTTCAGGCTGCCGCCAAGGCCTTCTTCTACACTGACGCGTCCAAGCTCACCTTGTCCCAGTCGGCGGTGCTGGCCTCGGTCCTCAACAGCCCGGTGAACTTCGACCCGAGTGCGGGAGTGGCTGCTCGCGAGAGGCTGTTGCAGAGGTACCGCTACGTTCTCGACGGCATGCTCGAGGCCGGCAACATTACTCAGGCCCAGCATGACGAGGCCTACCGTGAGCTGCCGAAGTTCCCGAAGGTCCCCGACTACAACCGGTGGGCGGGTACCGACGGTTACCTCATGAAGATGGTTCATGACGAGTTGACTGCCAAGGGGTTCTCCGACCAGCAGATCAAGGGGGGTGGGCTGAAGGTGACTACCACCCTCGATCGCAACGATCAGAAGGCAGCCGTCGCGACTGGCCAGAAGTACAAGAAGATCGCTGGTCGCAATGCTGGGGAGAAGGGTGCCAAGAACCTTCATCCGGCGCTGGCCTCAGTCGACGTCAGTACCGGCGGAGTGCTTGCCCTTTACGGTGGCGACGATTACATCTCCAACACCCGCAACTGGGCACGCACCCCCCGCCCTGCTGCCTCGACCTTCAAGACCTATGCCGTGGTCGCGGGGATGCGTCACGGTTTCAGCCTGCGCTCCCGTCTCGAGGGTGACCCGTTCACCCCGGACAGCGACAAGACCGAGGTCCGCAACGACAACAACGAGAGTTTCGGTACCGTCAGTCTGTATCGGGCCACGGAGAAATCCATCAACACGGCCTTCGTCGACTTGGTGGCCCACACGAAGCACGGCCCGAAGGAGGTCGTCAAGGCCGCGACCGATGCAGGGCTTCCCAAGGGCACCGGCTGGGACCTCAACAACCGCATCGCGCTGGGTACTGCCGAGGTGAGTCCGCTCGCCCAGGCTGGCGGCTATGCGACGATCGCCAACGGTGGCAGGCAGGTGACCCCGCACGTGGTGGCGAAGGTGGTCGATCCCTCCGGCAAGACGGTCTACGAGGCGTCCAAGCCCTCCAAACAGACCATCCAGGCTGACATCGCCCACGACGTCACCTATGCCCTGCAGTCAGTGGTCAGGGGAGGTACGGGGCGAGCCGTCTCCGACTTCGGCCACGAGGTTGCCGGCAAGACGGGAACCGCCGGTGTTGAAAAGCAGGTGACGGCGGCATGGTTCGTCGCCTACACCAGGCAGGTCTCGACCGCGGTCATGTTCGTCGCCGGTGATGGCGGCAACGAGGACCTCAACCGCTACGCCAGGGAGGGGGCGTCGAGCTTCTACGGCGGCGGGTATCCGGCTCAGACCTGGGTGGACTACATGGCGACGGCGATGAAGGGAATGCCTCACAAGTCATTCGCCGACCCCGATTGGGTGAACCTCTCCGGTAAGCACTATGGCGACACTGAGCGGCCAGTGGTGCCGGCCGAGGGCAAGTCTGACGACAACGAGAATTCCGACTCGGGCTCGTCGAACTCGTCGGACTCCTCGACCGCGACGGCGTCTCCCAGTTCCATCCCGACGACGTCGAGCACCAGACCGACGGCTTCGGCCACTCAGGAGCCTTCCACGCCGTCACCGACCAAGACCGAGACGACCCGCATCCGGCGTCCAACCCATACCGTCCGACCGACGCACACCGGTCATCCCACGACGGGAGAGACGACGCGCGGCGGGCTCCAACCCGGTGGTCCGGGCCACAATGGGTAGCCTGACGACGTGACCATTCCCGATCCGAAAGACGACGCCATGGTTGCCGACAGCCGTGCCGTCGCGCACCCGAATGGCGGATCCATGGGTTACGCAGCCCGCCGTGCTCTTGACGCCCCGAAGCGATCCCGCGTGTCCCGACTGGGGCTGGATCGCCGTCTGGGTGGGCGTATTGGTCGCCATGCCTGGCCACGAGGCGTCTTCTTCGATCCCGGCTGGTGGGCCATCATGAGCGCGATCGTGGTCTGGTTGTTGACCATCTACCGGGTCACCCCATGTGTGCAGCATGACGCGGCGAAGGCGGTCGATCCTTACCAGCGGCAGTGCTACTCGGACATCCCGACGATCTATCGGTCCTCGGGGATGGGTCACGGTGGAGCGTTGTTCTCGAACCCCGACATCGCTCAGCCCCCTCTCGTGACCGTTCTCATGGCGTTCTGTCGCCGAATGGTGTGGGCCTTCGGCGCACAGGTCTCCCCGAAAGCCACTGACCAGCAGGTTCTCGACGCCGCGAATGCTTATTGGGGGGTCGCCCAGGTCGTGCTCTTCGTGGCTTTCCTGGCGGTCGCCATCTCGGTCATGCTGCTGGGTCGCGGCTCAGACGCCAACCTTCCGGTCGGCGGGGAGAGCGGCCCCACCCAGGCTCGACGCCGTTCCTGGGACGTCTTCTGGGTGGTGCTGTGTCCGGCGGTCTACCTGAACGGTCTCATCGACTTCTCCATGGTCCCGGTGGCCCTCGCCACGACGTCGATGCTGGCGTGGTCGCGTCGTCGGCCCTGGTTGGCCGGGATCCTCATCGGCCTGGCCTGTGCCGGAAGCCTGCAGGCTGCCGTGGTGGCCTTCGCCGTACTGGTGTGCTGTCTGCGCGCGACCCGGCTGGCGGAACTCGGACGGTACCTGTTGTCGGGTTTCCTCGTGCTGGTGGTGTGCCACGTCGCTGCGGCGTGGTTGGGCCTCACCTCGTGGTGGACCTGTCTGCGGTCGGTTTTCTGGTCGGGCACCGGTCTGGGAACGATCTGGTATGTCATCCAGGACTCCTCGGGCGGTACGATCCCCGGGATCGGCTGGATCACCGGTGCCTTGACGATTGGTGGCCTGCTCGGTCTGGCATGGCTGTCGATGACGGTCCCGAGGCGTCCGCGCATCGCCCAGGTGGCCTGCGCAGCCCTGCTGATCCTCTTCATCACCAACAAGGTGTACTCGCCGCAGTGGGTGCTGCTGCTCGTCCCGCTGGCGGCCCTGGCACGTCCCGACCTTCGCGACTGGGCCGTCCTCATGGTGGGGGAGTGCTTCTACTCGTTGGCCGTCTGGGCCCATCTGGGCGGGCTGTCCCTGCCCGGCGGTTCTGACGCCGACATCGTCTACTGGGCCTCCGTCCTGCTGCGTCTGGCCTGTGAGATCTGGTTCGTATGGGGTGTTGTCGACGACATCCGACGGCCATGGAATGACGTCGTCAGGGCGGGGTATGCCGACGATCCCACCGGTGGGGTGCTTGACCACCTACCAGACCCGGCGCTCGAGGATGAACCCGCCGCGGGGGCTGCCCGGTGACGCGCACCGGAGCAACGAGGTCGACGCGAGTCGCGACGTCATTCACCCCCGCCGATGATGGACGCCTGGTGACCCAGACATGGTTGGGGAGCCGAGCGATCCTGTTCATCGTCGCCGTGGCCATCATGGCCGGGTGCCACCGCACCTTCTCCCAGGTGATGGCCAACTGGGACGTCCAGCACTTCATGTCCATCGCCCGTAATGGGTACGCCGATCCCGTGGAAATGGCCTTCTTCCCCGGACTCCCGGCGCTGCTCAGGGTCGGCAGCCTCGTCGGTCTACCGATGGAGGTCACCGGAGTCCTGCTCGGCCTGGTCGGGTCAGCCTTGGCGGCCTGGGCGCTGTTTCGTATCGGTGGGACGGTACCGGCGTGTCTGTGGCTGATCGCCCCGACAGCGGTTTTCACCGTCGTCGGGTACACCGAATCCCCATTCTGCGCCGCTGCATTCTGGTCCTGGGAGCGTGCCCGGTCCGGGAAGTGGTGGCCAGCCGCGTTGCTTGCCGGGCTGGCGTGCACCTTCCGTGTCTCGGGACTGTTCCTCGTCGGCGCCCTGGCCGTGATGGCGGTCCTGGGTGACGGCGACCGGCATCGTCCCACCAGTCAAGCTGCTCGACGCCGCCGTACCACCGAGATCGTCAATCGGCTTTCGACTCTCCTGGTGCCAACCGCTGTTCTCGTCGCCTTCGTGGTGTGGCTGCATCGGCTGACCGGGTCGTGGACGGCTTGGTCCCAGGCGCAGACCAAGGGATGGGGACGTGGGTTCACCACCCCTGTCGAGACCTTGCGACACACCATTCCCGCGACCCACCCCGAGACCTTGGAAGTCACCTACGGCTCCGGGGCAGCCGGAGTGGCGGTCGTGTTTCGCCTCGAGCTTGTCTCGGTCGTGCTGGGCATCCTCGTCGTGATCTATTGTCTGATCCGTCGTCGTTGGGCCTCGGCATCCTGGGTTGGTATCCAAGTCGTGGCCTTCTCGATCGGTTATTGGTACATGAGCGTCAACCGTGCCACTCTGTTGTGGTTCCCGCTCTTCGTCGCGCTGGCTGAGCTCACTCGTGGCCCGTCCAAACCGCCCGGTCTGGTGTTGCTGTGGCGCGGAATCATGGGCATCATCGTCGTCGCTGATCTCGCCGTCATGGTGTGGTGGGGCTGGCGCTTTTTCACCGGGAGGTGGGCCAGTTGAGGCTGGAATACGCGCGCAGGGTCGGGAGTCTTCCAACCCTCGAGAAGGTCGTCGTCGCCGTCGTCGTCATCACCCTGTTCGCGATGCAGCTCATCGACACCCGGCATGGTCTGTGGACCCCTTGGACCGTCTCGATCCAGCTTGTCGGATGCGCCGTCGTGACGATGTGTCTGGCGCCAGCAGCATGGCGACGACGTCATTCCATGAGTCGAACCGGCTGGATCTTCATCGCCGAGATCACGACCATCATGATCTGGTCCCTGATCTCGGCGATGGTGGCCCCGAAAGCTGTCGTGTGGCGGACGACGGTGCCACGCATCCACCAGGTCATGCCAGCCGTGACAGCCTTGGTCACCTTGATGGCGGCGGTGGCAACGGTACTCGTCCTGTCTCGCCATGCTCGTCGGCTGGCGACCCTGGGGGGGTCTGCTGCGGTGCTTCTCGGCGCTCTCGTGGACTGGCCGGTTCAGGCGTCCATCCACCGCAGTCCCAGGCTTGCCAGCGCTATGGGTGGCTCGGCGGTTGTCCACGTCGCGATCATCCTGGCAGCTGGTGTCTTCTTCGACGCTTCTCGGATGGCTCGCACGCGTCCGCGGCAACTTGCCCTGGCCATGGTGGGATGTCTTGCCGTCGGCATGACGATCGCCACCGGTTCCCGCGCCGCCCTCATCGTGCTGTTCATCTTCGGCGCCTGGGCGCTGGCAGCCTGGGGACGACACCATCCGCGCATCGCGGGGGGTGTTGCGGCTGCCGCAGCGGTGATGCTGGTCGCCCTCGTTATCCGTGTACCCGCTCTGCAACGTCTGGCCACATGGACCTCGCCGGCCCGTCTTCATGCCGCTTCGGTGGGATGGGACGCGGTCTCCAGCTCCTGGACGTACCTGCTTCTCGGCGTGGGATCCGGTCGGGTCTTTCCGTGGTATTCCATCGAGGACAAGTTCATTGCGGCCCCGGGAGCCGGCATCATCGGCACTCCGTTCGGGGTTGCCCTCAACTCTGCTCATTCGGTCTTCGTCGCGGTGCTCACGGAGTTGGGCGTCCTCATGTTCCTGGTGTTGTGCGCAGCCGCCGTCGTGCTGTGGGTCAATGCCTGGCATGACGTCCGCCGTCGCTCCACCTGGGCGGTGACCTCGATGGTGCTGGCGGCCACCACGGCTGCATGGGTTTTTGACACCTATCTGCTGAAGAACTTCGCCGTGTCGACGTGGTGGTGGTTGATCGCTGGCTGCGTGTTGGCATCTCATGGCTGCAACGCAGAGCGTGTTGGCTCGGCAGTGGCCTCGCCGGAAGGGCCCGGCACCGTGGAGCCGAGCGGTGAGGAATCAGACGACAGGAGTTCGACCAGCCCGATGTTGTGACGGCGGCTCCGGGCGGCGATTCGGGCGCCGACCGCGTTGAGGAAGTCGTCAAAGATGTGGCGGTTGCCGGGAACCGGCAACCGCCACATGAGGTCATCCAGGAGCCCCTACTTCTTACGAGCGAGCACCACACCATCCAGGTGAGCGTGGCACATTGACAACAGCTCGAGGTGATCGCTCAGTTCGCGCTTCGAGGTCACTCCCTCCCCCACGACGGCGATCGCTGAGGTGGTCTTGGATGCGACCGTGAGGGAGTCAGAGGCCTCGAACCCTGCTGAGGCGTTGACGATCACGTTGTCGTAGCGACGGCCCAGCTCGTGCAGGAGAGTCGTCAGCGCCTCGCCGCCGAGCAGCTCGCCGCCGTTGGCGGTGGCCGTTCCGGCCGAGATGAAGTCGGCCTCGTCTCCCTTGCCGCTGACGAGGACGTCGCCGTCATGAGCGCGTCCGGCGAGCAGATCAGACAGCCCAGCGCAGGTACGGTCCAGACCACGTGCCTGGGTTGCGCTGCCATGAGCCAGATCGGCGTCGACGAGCACCGTCCTGGTACCGGTGCGGGCCAGGCTGTCGGCGACAGCCGCGGCAATCACTCCGGCCTGGGTGGGTCCGGAGCTGGGGCACAAGGAGACGGTACGAATGCCGTCTCGTGACGGCATGAAGGAGATGTTGTGGGCCAGCGGTGTGATCTCGCTGGTCGTCGGGGATGCCGAAACGCGGCCCAGAACCGAGGAATCGACGACCTCGGCGACGTCCTCCGGCGAATGAATCCTGGTGTTCAGGATGGCTCGGACGAACAGGTAGATGAGAGCGACGAGGATGCCGATGAGCACACCGACGACCATGCTCTTGGTGGCCGAGCGCTCACTTCCCTGCACCGGAGAGATGATGACGGTCGCCTTGGAGATGGACAGTACCGGCTTGTTGTTGCTGGCATGCGGCACCCGGGCAACGGCCTTCTTGAGGTCCGTGACCATGGTGTCGACGACCTTCTTGGTGTCGGCCTCATTGTCGCTGGAGTAGATGATCTGCAGGAACATCGGGGAAGGGGTCACCTTGATGGCCTGCTCTAGCGACTTTGACGACACCCTCGGGTCCAGGCTGGCGCCGAGGGGCTCCAGCACCGCGGCGGAACTGAGGTAATCGGCATAGGAAGCGACGAGGTGGGTGGTGTATTCCGAGGCCGCCGCCGGATTCTGGAACGTGTCAAAGGCCTCTGACGTGAACAAGACGTCGGCCTCGGCCTCGTAGCTCGCATGGGACATGGCGTAGTGGCCGACCCCAGCGACGATCGCGACGATGACGGCGACAATCGCCGATGAGGCCAAGAAATGGCGCGCGTTCCGGAACACTGTACGTAGCTGCATCCAACGACCGATCTGTCAGGGGTGGAGGTGTGTATAGGCTGGAACCACCATAGCCCGTAGGACAACCAAGGAGCATCAGCCATGCGACGATCCGGCGCACTCTCCGGCGTGGTGGGACGCGCGAAGCGCTGGCTCGCGCAGCGGGTCCGCCGTGTCCGCCCTTCCCAAGGGGTTTCGCGCCAATCAACCGGTCGGCACCATGACAAGCCGCTGGTCGTCCTGGTGACGTCCCGGTTCCCCTACGGATCTGCCGAGCAGTTCATTGTCGCGGAATTGCCCCACTGGACGGGTCGCGACGTCGACATGGTGGTCTTGCCGGAGAAGAACGACGCGCCGAATGTCCAACCCCGTGATCTTCCTGCGGGCGTCACCCTCGACACCCGCCTGTTGAGGAAGTGGGGAAGCCAGAAAGGGCGTGCGCTGTCAGTTCTTGACGCCCTGACGTCCGGCGTCTTCTGGCGAGAAGTCCGCGATCTCGCCAACTTGGGCCGTCTGGACCGTTCTCGCTTCGTCTTCGCCTTGCGGTCCTGTGCCCAGATCACCATGGTTCGACGCACCTTGGCCGAACTGTCAAGGGAACACGGCGGGATCGAACTCGTCTACACCTACTGGCTGGCCGTCTCGACAGTGGGCGCTGCGCTGGCGAAGAAGCAGGGGGCAGTGCGCCGCGTGGCCTCCCGGGCTCACAACGCCGACATCTACGAGGATCGTCATCCCCTGGGCCATCATCCCGCGGTGCGCCAGATCGTTGACGAGGTCGATCTGCTGGCCCCGATCGCCGCCGATGGCGCCGAGTTCTGCGTGAGCCGCTATGGATTTGATGAGAACCACGTGGTCGTCAGCCGGTTGGGTGTCGACATCCCCTCGTGCGGGGAGTGGTCCCGGCCCAGTCCCGACGGCGTCTTCACCGTCTTCTCCGTCAGCACCATGACACCTTTCAAGCGGCTCGATCTGCTCATCGACTCCCTGGCGGAGCTGTCCCAGCGATGCGGATCGACCACGCTGCGCTGGGTTCACGCCGGTGAGGGACGTCTCCATGACGAGCTTGCTGCCCGGGTTTCCGAAAGGCTCGAGCCTCGCGGGGTCGAGGTGGAGTGGCTGGGCCAGCTCGGACACGACGAGCTCTTCGACTGGTACCGCACCCACGAGGCCGACGTCCTGGTCAACACCAGCTCCTCGGAGGGCATCCCGGTGTCCATGATGGAGGCGATGGTGCGCGGCGTGCCGGTCATCGGTACCGATGTGGGCGGGGTTCGTGAGATCCTTCCTCCGGACTGGCTGATGCCGTCCGATCCGTCAGCGTCAGAGGTGGCTGAGTTCATCGCGACGCGGATGAATGATGTCAAGTCCGAACGGACTCGTCAGGAGGTGGCCCGTTTGGTGGCCGAGAAGTACGACGCCGATCACAACTTTGACGTCTTCGTCGACCGGATGGTAGCGGTGGCACAGGCATGACGACGATGGCTCAGCGGGCTGCTCTTGCGAGCTCCCAGCCCTCCCGGTTCGCAGTGTGGTTCGTGAAGTTCTTCCTCATCCTGTTGCCATTCGCGTCAGCATGGGCTTCGACGATCACCCTTGCCGGACTTCCCCCGGTGCGTTTGCTGGTCATCGTCCTGATGTTGGCAGCTCTTGCGGCGCGCCCGCGGGTGGAGATCGTCTCCCAGGTCCTCATCGCCGTCGGCATGTTCTGGATCGCCATGGGCCTGTTCCTGATGCGGGATGCTGAGGGGTTCAAGGAAATTCTGGGGGTTCTCGTCGGTCTGGTGACGATGATTTCCGTGACCCTCGTCGGCCACGGGCTGTCCTGGATCATCCTCATGTGCCGGGCCTGGCTGGGAGGCGTCATCATCGCGATCCTGCCTGGCTTGTTCGAGATTGCCACTGGCAAGCACATGCCCAACTACCGGTTGGGTGCCCCGGCCTATGTCCGCAGGACGGCGACCGACATCGCCTCATTCATGGTCAACCCCAACCTTTTCGCCTACTTCATCACTGCCGGCATGGTTGCCCTCATCGTGGGATGGCAGCTCGAGAAGGGCGGGCTGAAGTGGACCTACTTCATCGTCGCGCTCCTCGTGCCGCCGGTGACCTGGTTCACCGGGTCTCGACTCTGCGTGGCAGCTTGTCTGGTGCTGGTGGCCTGGATGTGCGTGCGCTCCCGGGTTCTGACGATGATCGCAGCCATCGGGGTGTGCGTCGGTGCCATCGTCGTCATTGCCTCCGGGATGATTCCCAGGCTCATTGACGCTTACAACACTTTCATCGTCAACCTCAACTCGAACTCTGGTCAGACCCGTCTGCACCTGTACCAGAACGCCGGATGGATGTTCGTGAACACCAAGGGCGTCGGGATCGGACCGGGTCGGTACACGGTGGAGGTCGCTGCTGCGCCGTGGCGCACCTACGGTGCCATCGACCCGCACAACGGCTTCACCGAGGTCTTCGTCGGCTACGGCCTGCTCGTTGGCGTCGTCCTCGTCGCTCTGGCCCTGGCTGCCCTCGTCGCAGCCATCCGCCGTGCCGGGGGACATCCCGGGTACACCGAGACGCTCCTGCTGCAGGCGGTTGGTGTGAGTCTGCTCCTCTGCCCGCTGTTGGCCATGGCCAACAGTTCGTACCTCAAGAGCCCGGTGGTCTGGTGCCAGATGGCCACCATTGCGCTGTGGTGCCAGTACCTGCTCAGACCCGGCCTGGCTCCGCGCAGGTCTGAGAAGTATCAGGGTGACGACGTGCGGCGGCTTCCGCGTCGACGCCGAGTTCTGACCCGAGCCATCTCAGTTGGCCAGAAGTGAGCC
Organism: Cutibacterium nasicola; assembly: GCF_051303185.1. Classification (GTDB taxonomy): domain Bacteria; phylum Actinomycetota; class Actinomycetes; order Propionibacteriales; family Propionibacteriaceae; genus Cutibacterium. Next base: position 104,127 of record NZ_JBPPGE010000006.1, read on the forward strand.
CCCGCCACGTTCGAGAGCCGCCGTCCTGTGACCTGTCCGGCCTACTGAGAGTGCCCCTGTCGGCGTCGTGTCGTTGGCGCGAGTACGCTGGACCCGATGCAACCGGCATGAAAGGCTTCCCACATGGGTGAACCACGGATCATCGACACCGCTGACCTGGACGACGGTGTGACCATCGGCGACGGTTCGTCGATCTGGCACCTGTCCCAGGTGCGCGGCGGAGCCGTCCTCGGCGAGAACGTCGTCGTCGGGCGTGGCGCCTACATCGGCGAGGGGGTGCACGTCGGTGACAACTGCAAGGTCCAGAATTACGCGCTCGTCTACGAGCCTGCGCAGCTGGAGGACGGCGTGTTCATCGGCCCGGCGGTGGTGCTCACCAACGACCACTTCCCGCGCGCCATCAACCCCGACGGCTCCCTCAAGTCGGCTGACGACTGGGAGCAGGTGGGCGTGACCTGCAAGCGCGGCTGCGCCATCGGCGCTCGCTCCGTGTGCGTCGCCCCCGTCACCATCGGTGAGTGGGCCACGGTGGCCGCCGGATCGGTCGTCACCAAGGATGTCCCGGCTTACGCCTTGGTGGCTGGTGTACCGGCTCGTCGAATCAAGTGGGTGGGCCGTTCCGGCTTCCCGCTGGATCCCGACGGTGAAAACAAGTGGATCGACTCGCGAACCGGGGACCGATTCGTCGAGGATCCCGACACCGACACGCTGACCCTCGTCAGCGAGGGCGAGCAGGCCTGAGGTCGTCGTCGCCCAATTCAACCCCGTTGTGGGTGCCGCGGCGCCCACAAACCGGACATCCCGTCCGAACAGTTAGGAGCTTTCAACGTGACTGCCCAGTTCATTCCACCTGCCAAGCCGATCCTCGGTGACGACGAGCACAAGGCCGTTGACGAGGTCATCGCCTCCGGCATGGTCGCTCAGGGCCCTCAGGTCCACGCCTTCGAGGAGGAGTTCTCCTCCCAGGTCGTTGACGGAGTCCACTGCGTGGCCGTCAACTCGGGCACCTCAGCCCTGCACATCGGCCTGCTGGCCGCTGGCATTGGTGAGGGCGACGAGGTCATCGTCCCCTCGTTCACCTTCGCCGCCACCGGCAACTCCGTCGCCCTGTCCGGCGCCAAGCCGGTCTTCGCCGACGTCGACCCGGTGACCTTCAACCTGGATCCGGTCTCCGTCGAGGCTTCCGTCACCGACAAAACCGCCGCGATCATGCCGGTGCACCTCTATGGTCTTCCGGCCAACATGCCGGAGATCCTCAAGATCGCTGAGAAGCACGGCCTCAAGGTCTTTGAGGACTGTGCCCAGGCTCACGCCGCCAGCATCGACGGCAAGCATGTCGGCACCTTCGGCACCTTCGGCGCCTTCTCCTTCTACCCGACCAAGAACATGACCTCGGGTGAGGGTGGGATGATCACCACCTCCGATCCGGAGGTCGCTCGTGAGGCTGCCATGCTTCGCAACCAGGGCATGGAGAAGCGCTACGCCAACGAGTACGTCGGTCTCAACAACCGCATGACCGACATTCACGCCTCCATCGGTCGCGTTCAGCTCACCAAGCTGGCCGGCTGGACGAAGACCCGTCAGGAGAACGCCGCCTTCCTGTCCGAGAACATCACCGAGGCCGTCACCCCCGCCGTCCCGAAGGGCTACGTGCACGTGTACCACCAGTACACGATCCGCCTGGAGGGAGCCACCGGCGAGCAGCGCGACCGCTTCGTCACCGCCCTCAAGGAGGAGCATCAGGTCGGTTCGGGTGTCTACTACCCGATTCCGAACCACCGTCTGCCCTCGCTGGCTCCGTACGCCCCGGGTCTGGAGCTGCCGAACACCGAGAAGGTTGCCGCCGAGTGCGTCTCGCTGCCGGTTCACCCGTCGCTGTCCCAGGCTGACCTCGAGCGCATCGTCGCCGGCGTCAATTCGTGCGCGAAGGCAGGTGCCTGATGGCGAACCTGCGCGCCGGCATGGTCGGCATCGGCTCGATGGGCAAGAACCATGTTCGCAACCTGCGCGCCATCGACGGCGTCGACCTGGTAGCGATTGCTGATGCCTCTGGCAAGGACCCGTTTGGGGTCGCTGGTGACTTGCCTGTCCTGCCCGACGTCGACGCCGTCATCAAGGCTGGGGTCGACTACTGCGTTGTCGCTGCTCCGACGAAGTTCCACGAGGAGATCGGTCTCAAGCTGGCTGAGGCGGGTGTTCACGCCCTCATCGAGAAGCCGCTTGCCTACGACACCGCCGCTGCCACCCGTCTGGCCGAGGCCTTCCAGAGCAAGGGCCTGGTAGGTGCTGTCGGTCACATCGAGCGGTACAACCCGGCCTTGCAGTCGCTGCGCAAGCGTCTGGAGAACGGCGATCTCGGTGACCTCTACCAGGTGGCCACCCGCCGTCAGGGCCCCTTCCCAGCCCGTATCGCAGATGTCGGCGTCGTCAAGGACCTCGCCAGCCACGACATCGACCTCACCGCCTGGGTCACCCAGCGTGAGTTCGAGCTGGTTGCTGCCCGCACCATGTTCAAGGCTGGTCGGGACTACGAGGACATGGTCTCGGCGACCTGCCAGCTCTCTGGTGGGCTCATGAGCAACCACCTCGTCAACTGGCTGACCCCGACCAAGGAGCGTCGTACCTTCGTGACAGGTGAGAAGGGCATGTTCGTCGCGGACACTCTGACCGCAGACCTCACCTTCTACTCCAACGCCAAGGTTGCAACGGTGTGGGACGACATCGCCAACTTCCGTGGTGTTGCCGAAGGTGACGTCACCAGGTTCGCGATCCCCAAGCCCGAGCCGCTGCGCACCGAGCACGAGAACTTCCGTGACGCCGTGCTGGGCAAGGACTCCGACATCGTGACGATGGCCCAGGGCGCCAAGGTTGTCCAGGTCTGCGAGGCGATGATCAACTCCGCCGCCACCGGGGAGTTCATCAGGACCTCCTGACACATTGGTCATGATCGGGCCGGGCCGATTGCGTTCATCGATGCGTTCGGCCTGGTCCGGGCGACCGAATCACCAACAACCCCAAGGGTAGAATGGCTGGCATCTTTGGTTACCACGACTCCTCTGACGACCTGCGGGTCGTGACGTCATTGCGCTCGGTCGACCCCGCCCAATGGTTCAGCTGGGGGGCCGAGGTGGTCGTCGCGTGCCTGTTCCTCACCTGTACCTATGTCATGGTGGCCCAGCCATTCTTCGGCAATGGCGCGTGCCCTCTGATGCTCCCGCTCTTCGGAGCGGCTGCTGTGGTGCTGGAGGTGTTGTGCATCGCCAGGGATGCACGGGGGATACCGACTCCGCGGGAGTGGTCTGGCCCCCTCACCATCGTGGTGTGCAGTTTCCTGGCTCTGCTGGTCTGGGCGGCGGCCTCAATCCCCTTCCATGACCATGTCGTCTATGACGATTCCATGGGGGTCATCAGGGACATGCCGCTCTATGCCCTCGTCGTGCCCCTGGCCGAGGCGACGATGACGATTCTCGTCGCTGTCTTCGCGTGCCGACTCATCGCGGTGGAGAACCTCGAAGGAGCGCTGTGGCGACTGTCCATTCTGATGGCGATCGCGAACCCAATTGGGCTCGTCGCCGAATACTCAGTCGGTAATACGACCGGATGGCGGGTTGCCACCAGGCTCGGTGGCGCTGCGATCTGTCACGTAGTGCTGATCCTCGCCTTGGCCGTCGCCGTCGAGGCCGTCATCCGGAACCGTCACCGGATCATCTCGAGCGTGGCCGTCGTCAGCCACCTGGCCTGTGTGGCGGCGTCCGGGTCCCGTGCCGGGATCATCTGCCTGGCCCTGTTCATCGTCGGTCTGTTTTTCTTCGGACGCCCTCATCGCGGACGAAGCCATAAGCAATGGGCCATCCTTGCGATCCTGGGGATAGCGGTGGCCGGAGTTGCCATGTGGCTCGTCTTGACGCTGCGGGCGGGGTCGCTGGTGGACCCAGCGCGGGCGAGGACGTGGGCTCTGGCGGGGCGCGTCGTCCTTGAGTCACCGGGGCGTTTCCTGATGGGAACCGGCTATGGGACCATCTGGCCATGGTTCGTCTTTGAGTCCGCCTTCATGCCCGGGGCCTCCCACGGCATGCGCCAGACCCTGTACGGCTACAGTCTTCCGCACGCTCACAGTGTTGTGGCCCAAGTGCTGGGGGAGCTCGGGGTGATCGGCCTTGCCCTGGTGCTGGTCTCCCTGGGCACCGTCATCGCGGTGTGCATCAGGGGGATTGGCGGAGACTGCCCGGTGTTGTGCCTCGGGGTGCTCGCGACGATACCGGCCTTCCTGATGGACACCTACCTCATCAAGAACTTCCCGATCGCACTGTTCTGGTGGTTCTTCACGCTGGTTGCCTGCCGCCTGGTGACGACTGCGGGGAACGATCCTGCTGAACAAGTGTCCTCAGACCGCTGATTCGTGCGGGAAATCCGTGCTCAGCCGTGGTTTTTCGGGGTGAATCAACAGACAGTACGGCTGGGTACTAGCCTGAACCCGTTGTCAGCTCACATTTGTGACGGCTCTGGGATACTTCCTGACGATGTTCCGCTCCCCGAAGGTCACCGACCGGGAGCGTGGTCACCTGTGGTCCTTCCTCCCGCTGTGGGTGGGCCAGGTGCTCTTCATCATGCTCTTCGAGCAGGTGGCCGGAAAGATGGCCCCGTCGCCAAGGACAGTACCGACGGCCACATCGCAGGTTCCGCCCTTCTCAAGCCCGAGCCCAGGTGATCAACCCAGCCACCGTGCTCATCCTCGCCGGTTTGTTGAGCGTGTGGTTGCTGGCAGCGGCTTGCGGTCAGGGTCTGGCTGCGGTGACGATCGTGCTCTTCGCCATGGACCCAGTCGAAGATGCGAAGATGGGGGACGTTGAGCAGGTGTCTGAGGAGGCCGGGGGCGAGTCGACTGGGTTGTGTATCAGAGGCACCCAGCCTGACATGCCTTGGCCAAGGTGCCTCCATCGTGTGTGGCGATCGGGTTGCTGACAGCTCCTGGTGCCATCCCAGGTGGCAGCCGATGGGATCAGGAACCGATTTTCCACCAACGTCCAGCGTCTTGGTCCAGTCCGAAAGCCAGACGGGAGGTGGTAAGGACCGGTCGGTCGACGTTCCGACGACGTTCGCATCCACGCGGACGTGGAGAGGGCCGCTGTCATCGCGACAACGGCCCTCGTCGTGTATGGAGCGGGATCAGGCGTCGAGGTCGGACTCGATGAGATCAGCGATGGTGTTGACATCATCCTCGTTGTCACCGGCGACCGTGACGGAATCGCCAGCGCCAGCGCCGAGGGTCATGATGCCCAGCACGGACTTGGCGTCGATCGGCTCTCCTTCCTCAGCGGCCAGGGTGACGGTGGAGCCGAGCTTGGCAGCCTCCTGTGAGATGACGGCGGCGGGACGGGCGTGGAGTCCGACGGAGGATCCGACCTTGACGATTCTGCTGGCCATGATGGTGTTCCTTTCGGGATTGTGTGTTGTGGTGTGGAGATTTCAGGCGGTGGCCTCGGCCTTGCGCTTGGCCGATGCCTTGAGGATGGTCACGAGCAAGGCTGCCACGACGGTACCGACGACAATGGCCAGAATGAAGGCCCAGACCCGGTCAATGGCGAAAAAGACGAAGATTCCGCCATGGGGGGCCTTGGAGGCCGCGCCCAGAGCCATCGACAGGGCGCCGGTGACAGCTCCGCCGACCATCATCGAGGGGATGACGCGCAGTGGATCAGCGGCTGCGAAGGGGATGGCACCTTCGGAGATGAACGAGGCACCCAGCAACCAGGCAGCGGTACCGTTCTCCCGCTCGGCCGGCTGGTAGAGCTTCGGGCGCAGGGTCGTCGACAGGGCCATCGCGAGGGGCGGGACCATTCCTGCTGCCATGACGGCGGCCATCACCTTGAGAGACCCGACGTTGGAGACGGCGAGGTTGGTCGTGGCGAAAAGGTAGGCAGCCTTGTTGATGGGACCACCGAGGTCGGAGCACATCATGAGGCCCAGAATGATTCCGAGGATGACCGCCGAGGCCCCGTTCATACCACCCAGCCAGTTGTTGAGGGCGTTGGTGAGGGCGGCCAGAGGCCGACCGAGAACCACGTACATGAGGCCACCGGCAATGAGGGATCCGACGAGCGGGATGATGACGACCGGCATGAGGCCACGCAGCCAGCGCGGCGGGTTGAGGCGGGTGAACCAGTAGGCGACCAGGCCGCCCAGCAGACCGCCGATGATGGCGCCGATGAACCCGGCCCCGGTGACCCCGGCGATGGCACCAGCCACGAACCCAGGGGCGATGCCGGGGCGATCAGCCATACCGAAACCGATGTAGCCGGCCAGCGCGGGAAGCAGGAAGCCGAAAGCCGCTTGGCCGACGGCAAAGAGAACCGCGCCGATGTAGGTCATGGCGGCCGATCCACCCAAGGCATGGGCCGTGGGTGCCGGAAGATTGTTGAAGGTGTTGTTGAGGGCGATGTCCATGCCGTCCGTGGCGATCTCATATCCGCCGAAGAGGAATCCCAGGGCGATGAGCAGACCACCTGCCGCGACGAACGGAATCATGTAGGACACACCGGTCATGAGGGCTTGCTGGATGCGCTTGCCCCAGCCAATCTGGGAACCAGTCTGCTCGGACTCCTGGCGTTCCCCGTGGCTCGCGGGAACGCGATGGGCGTGGGGATCCTTGGCTGCCGCGACGGCCTCGGCGACCATCTTCTCGGGCTCGTTGACGGCGCGCTTGACCCCGGACTCGATGACCGGCTTGCCGGCGAAGCGTTCCCGACCTTTGACGCCGACGTCAGTGGCGAAGATGACGGCGTCAGCGGCCTCGATGTCGGACGAGCTGAGAGGCTCGGTGGTGGTGGAACCCTGGGGCTCGACCTTGACGTCAACGCCCATTTTCTTACCGGCAGCCGTGAGGTAGTCGGCGGCCATGTAGGTGTGGGCGATGCCGGTTGGGCAAGCCGTGATGGCGACGATGTGGCTGGTGGGCGTCTGCTCGGGGGCTGTCAGGTCGGTCCCGGCTGCGGTGGCGGTTGCTGATGCAGGTGCGTCCTCCTGAGGGTCGACGACTCCGCCGATGAGGTCGACGACCGTCTGGGCGTCGGGAGCTTGACGCAGCTGCTTGACGAACTCGGGCTTGACGAGGGCGCGGGCCAGCTTCGTGAGGAGCTTCATGTGGTCGGCGCCACCGTTCTCGGATGCGGCGATCATGAAGACGAGGTCAGCGGGCCCGTCAGGTCCGTTGAAGTCAACCCCGGGGGACAGGCGGGCGAAGCCGAGTGAGGGCTGGGACACTGCTGCGGAGCGGCAGTGGGGGATCGCGAATCCGCCGGGCATGCCGGTCGGGCTCTTGGACTCCCGCTCCAGGGCGTCGTGGGTCAGGCCTTCGGCATCCGCGCGTCCGGCCCGGGCGATGATTCCGGCGACCGAGGTGATGACTTCGGTCTTGGTCGAGCCCAGATCGGCGTCGAGCGACACCAGTTCTGGGGTGATGAGAGGGGCGTTCATCGGTTCTCCGATCTCACAGGTGGGTAAAACTGACGTGGATGGCGTCGGCCTGGGAAGGGGTCGGCATGGTTGATCCTGGGAGGGCTGCGGCGGCCGTGCCCCAGGCGACGGCGGTGCGCAGGCAGTTCTCGGGCTGGTCACCGCGGGTATGGGCCAGCAGGTATCCGGCCAGGGAGGAGTCACCGGCGCCAACGGTCGATTTCACCTCGACCGGGTCGGGCCAGGCGTGCCAGGCATCGGTCTCGGTGACCAGCAGGGCCCCCGCTCCTCCGAGGGTGACCAGCACCTCGCCGATGCCGTGCAGACGTCGGGCGGCAGCGACGACGTCGTCGAAATGGCCCTGTTCGGCAGCGGCTTCCAGACAGTGGCCGTCGATCCCGCAGAGCTGACCGAGCTCGACGGAATTGGGCTTGACGAGGTCGGGAGCTGATTCGGGGAGTTCTCGGGACAGCTCCTGCAGGGGCTCGTCAGAGGTGTCGACCGCGACCTTGACCCCGGTTTCGTGCAGACGGCGGGTCGTGGTGGCGTACCACTTCGAGGGGACACCCGGGGGTAGCGACCCGGACAGGACGATCCATTCGGCGTCGGTTGACGTCTCGAGGATGACCTCCTCGACGGCGGTCAGTTCGTCGGGTGTGAGTGCGGCTCCGGGTTGGTTGATCTTGGTTGTGGTGCCGTCGGGTTCGGTGATGGTGAGGTTGACCCTCGCCGACGCTGAGATCGGGACGGCAACGTGTGGGATCTTGTCGTCGGCGAGGCCGGTGACCAGCTGGTCCTTGGTTCTCGCCGGAACGACGGCGCAGGTGTCGACTCCAGCGCCGCAGAGGACTCGGGAGATGTTGACGCCCTTGCCAGCGGCAACCTCAGTGGAATTACCGAGTCGGTTCACCTGGCCGCGCTGCAGCGGCCCAGGTAGGGATGCAGTGCGGTCGATGCTCGGGTTGAGCGTGACTGTGACGATCACGTGGACTCCTTCGTCGCTTCTCCCAACGGTCCCGCGGATGTGAGAGGCCTTTCAATGTTGGGATGTGTGACACTCTAAACCAAAAACACACGGAAAGCAACAACAAAACAGATATTTTGTGTTGTAAATGTTGGATGCGCACTGCGCTACCTCGTGGTCGATGCCCGCCGGGCTCGTCTCGATACAGTCCGCCGTGTGGTGATCGCGGTTGTGAATGGGGTTGTCTGCCACCTGTAGTTGCAGGAGTCGGTGTCAGCAACCGAAATACCACACATGGTGGGGGTGTACGTGTCACGGCGGGCCGACGGACGGGTGACCTCGTGGCGGATGCGCGATGGCGTGTGACGAAGAACGCGCTCGGTGGTGGACGACCTCAGGCGATGACGATCTCGACGCCGGACTTCTGCAGCATCTCGACCTGGTGTGAGGTCACCCCGGAGTCGGTGATGATGACGTCCACGTCACCCAGCTCCGCGAACCTCATCGTCGACTCCGCCCCCATCTTTCGCGAGTCGGCCAACACGACGACGTGATGGGCGCTTGCGATCATCGCCGCCTTTGTCGCGACCTCGTCGGCGTCGGGGGTGGAGAGGCCATGTTCGGCAGAGATGCCGTTGGTACCCATGAAGGCGACGTCGACGCGCAGCCGTGAAATGGCATCGACATTTCCGACGGTCGCCTGAGTGGTCGGGCGTAGTCGCCCTCCCAGGAGGTGCACGTCGCAGGCGCTGTGGGTGGCCATGGTACTGGCGATCGGCGATGAGTTCGTGAACACGCTGACGCGCCTCGTGGGGGGCACGATTGCGGCGAGCCGACCGGTCGTCGATCCAGCGTCGAGGATGATCGACCCCGTGTCTGCTGGTAGGTGGGACAACGCAGCCCTGGCGATTTGCTCCTTCTGGCTCACTGCGGAGGAATCGCGGGTGTCGAGAGGTTGATCTCCCAGCAGGTCGAACTCGATCGGGATGGCGCCACCATGGACGCGTCTCAGCATCTTCTGGCTGCACAGCTGATCGAGGTCTCGCCGAATGGTCTCCGGGACAACCCCCAGGGCGGTCGACGCATCGGACACCGACACTCGACCGGTCTCACGGGCGGTGTCGATGAGCCACTTGTGTCTCTCGGCGGGATACACCGGCCCTCCTCAATGAAAACCACCCAGCGCAAACAGGATGAAACTCCTAGTCAGACGCATGACATGGGCAAGACTGTGATGGTGGGAGCATAACACGAACTCATTGTGGTGGTCCTCCCGGATAGACTGACGGGGTATCCGCGAATCCCAAGGAGTTCAGGAATGAAAATTGCCGTCGTCGCCATGGGCAAGATCGGGCTTCCCCTGGCCGTGCAGTTCGCCGAGAAAGGTCACGACGTCATCGGCGTCGACGTGCAGCAGCGCGTCGTGGACGAGATCAACAAGGGCAACGAGCCCTTCCCCGGTGAGGCCTACCTCGACGAGAAGCTGAAGAAGCTCGTCCCGGCAGGCAAGCTCACCGCCACCACGGATTACTCCAAGGCGATTCCGGACGCCGATGCGATCGTCATCGTCGTCCCGCTGTTCGTCAACGACGAGACCTGGGAGCCGGACTTCGGTTGGATGGAGGCCGCCACCAAGTCGCTGGCCGCCCACCTCACTCCGGACACCCTGATCTCCTACGAGACCACCCTGCCGGTCGGTACCACCCGCAACCGCTGGAAGCCGATGATCGAGGAGATCTCCGGTCTGACCGAGGGCAAGGACTTCCACCTCGTCTTCTCCCCGGAGCGCGTCCTCACCGGTCGTGTCTTCGCCGACCTGCGTCGCTACCCGAAACTCGTCGGTGGCCTGAACGACGAGGGCACCGCCAAGGGCATGGAGTTCTACCAGCAGGTTCTCGACTTTGATGACCGTGACGATCTGCCGCGCGTCAACGGTGTCTGGGACATGGGTACCGCCGAGGCCGCCGAGATGGCCAAGCTCGCCGAGACCACCTACCGCGATGTCAACATCGGCCTGGCCAACCAGTTCGGCAAGTACGCCGCCGCCAATGGCATTGACGTCTACAAGGTCATCGACGCCTGCAACTCGCAGCCCTACTCTCACATCCACCGCCCCGGTATCGCCGTCGGTGGCCACTGCATCCCGGTCTATCCGCGCCTCTACCTGTGGACCGACCCGGAAGCCACCATCGTGCGCACCGCCCGCGAGGCCAACATGACGATGCCGCAGTACTGTGTCGACCAGGTTGCCTCGGTGCTGGGTGATCTGTCCGGCAAGAAGGTCGTCGTTCTCGGCGCTTCCTACCGCGGCAAGGTCAAGGAGACTGCCTTCTCTGGCGTCTTCCCAACGGTCGAGATCCTGGCCAAGGCCGGCGCTGACGTCAGCGTCCACGACCCGATGTTCACCGACGACGAGCTCGGCAAGTTTGGTTTCAAGGCATACCACGTCGGTGAGCCCGTCGACGGAGTCCTGCTGCAGGCCGACCACCCCGAGTACGCCGAGCTGACACCCGCCGATCTGCCCGGCGTCAAGGTCCTCGTTGACGGTCGTCACGTCGTCGACCCGGCCAGGTGGGACGGCGTCAAGGTCATCGTCGTTGGTGACGGGGAGGCCTGAGTATGTCCCTTGCCCGCGTGTGTCACGTCTCGACCGTTCACAACCCACGCGACGGGCGCATCTTCCGCAAGGAATGCGCCAGCCTGGCCAAGCGTGGCGCCGATGTGTGGTTCATCGGTGCCCAGGACGGTGACGAGATCGTTGACGGGGTGCATGTGGTGGGAATCGGCAAGGCCACCAACCGCATCGACCGTCTGACCCGCCGTCAGGCCAAGGTGTGGAAGGCCCTCGACCGGGTGAACCCTGATCTCGTCCACATCCACGACCCCGAGCTCATCCCGCTGGTACTGGCGTGGAAGAAGCTGCGCGGGCGGGCAGCAGTCTTCGACGCCCACGAGGATCTCGTCGCCCAGATCGACGGCAAGGAGTACATGTCGCCGAAGGTCAAGCCGGTTGCCCGAGCGGTCGCCAAGACCCTCGTCACCACGGCTGACAAGTGGTTCGACGGTGTGGTCGCGGTGACCGATGGGGTCGCCGAGGACTTCGGTCACCGCAACCAGAAGCTGGTCCACAACTATCCGCTGCTGTCGAGCTTCGACACCACGGTGGAGGGGGAGAAGACCCCAGGCCAAATCGTCTACGTCGGCATGCTGTCCAAGGGACGTCAGACCGACAAGATGTTCGACATGATGGACCTGATGGACGGTGACGCCCGTCTCGTCATCGCCGGCAAGCAGGACCCCGAGGTCGCTCATCTGTTCGACCAGCTTGACAGGCATCCGCGCGTTGACTACCGCGGATCCATCCCGGTTGATGAGGTGCCCGGTCTGCTCGGGTCCTCGGTCGTCGGCCTGGTTTTCCTCGAGCCGCTGCCCAATTACGTCAACTCGCTGCCCACCAAGCTCTTCGAGTACATGGCGGCTGGAATCCCGTTCATCTCGACCGACCTGCCGTTCCTGGTGAACATGCTCGAGAAGTGGGACTGCGGAGTCTTCGTCGACACCTCGAAGGACGCCAAGGCCGCGGCCGAGGCTGCCAAGGAGCTGCTGGCCGATCCTGAGCGCTGCAAGCGTCTCGGTGAGAACGGTCGGCGCGCCATTGCCGAGGAGTTCAACTTCGAGGCTGACGTCAACGCCCTCGTCGCGGTCGAGGAGCGCGCCCTCAAGCGTCAGGACTCCCAGATCGTTGAGGCATGACCCGGACCCTCACCCGTGTCCTGGTGGCCCTGCTGCCGTTGACGGTGCTTTTCGGCGCCTACGCGGCGGTGGGGTCCTTGACGTCCTTCCGGGCAGTCGTGGCCGTCCTGGCCGTGGTGGCGTTGATCGAGGGGACGTCGTGGTCGCGGCAATGGCCGTTGGTCATCTTCGGGGCCGCCTGGGTGGTCATCGCCGTGGTGTCCGGACTCATGGTGTCCTGGACACCGGCCTGGGGTGACCTCGCCAACCTCGTCATCGGGCTGGTGCTGGTGTGGGCCCTGTCCAGGGTGAGGAGTGACGAAGCCCTGGACGACCTGGCTCTGGGGTGGGAAGTCGCCATCCTCATCAGCCTGCCGATCGCGCTGTGGGAACACCGCACGACGCGCCACCTGCCGCAGTTCATCAACGGTCTGTGGCGGGGTCGTCCTCTCGTGTACCCGTTGCCGGGAACTTTCTTTCCGAACCCGAACTACTACGCCCTGTTCCTCGTGCTGGGGCTGGGACTCATCGTCTGGCACGCCGTCGTCAAGGGCGGTTGGCGGCGTTGGTGCCACGCCGTTGTGGCCGTGGCAGGCTTCTACCTGCTATGGCTGACGGGGTCGAAGCTGTGTCTCATGGGTGCGGTGCTGATGGCCGTCGGAGCAGCTCTGACGTGGAGATTCGGTCGGTTTGCCGTTGGTGCGGCAGCGGTGGCAGTCGTCGTTGTTGCCTTTGGGCCAGGACGGGCGACGCTGGTCTCGACGTGGAATGATGTCGTCGCCGTGCTGGTGCACCATGCCAATCTCGGCTCACGCTCCTGGCCGGTCAGACTGTCCCTGCTCGGCTTCGGTCTGCACCTCATCGCGACGCACCCGTTGGTCGGGGTCGGACCCGGTGGGTTCGCCCATCTGTCGCGTCACTTTGCGGTGTATTCCCTGCACCACAAGACCAATCCCCACAACGGACTCATCCATGTGGCCTCCGACTACGGTGTTCTCGTCGCTGCTGTACTCGTCGTGGCATGGGTGTGGGGGATCGTCGGGGCGTTCCAGCGATGTGCGCATCATTCGGGACGAATCCGCCAGATCGCCAGGCTGTACATCGCGATGATGTTCGCGGTCCCCGCGCTCATGATGGCCAACAGCGTTTTCGTCGGGCCGAACGTTGTTGCCCTGTGGATGGCCGTACTCGTCCTGCTCGACACCATGATCGGATCCCGGGACGCGGTGGTGCCGAGACGTGCTGCCCGCGAGGAGGCGTGAGTTGGCGGCGCTGGACGATAGGGTGGGCTGACGTACGGTACGTGGGCAGGAAGGTGCATCAATGCGCGTCGTAAGCATCGTCGGGGCTCGTCCCCAGTTCGTGAAGTTGGCTCCGGTGGCCAAAGCCTTCGCGACTGAGGGGATCGATCACAAGATCATCCACACCGGTCAGCACTACGACGTCAACATGTCCGACTCCTTCTTCGTCGAGCTCGGCATCCCGAACCCTGACTTGCATCTGGGCGTCGGCGGCGGCTCCCACGGCGTCATGACCGGCCGCATGCTCGAGCAGCTCGACCCGGTGCTGGAGGACATGAACCCGGACTGGGTGCTCGTCTACGGTGACACCAACTCGACCATTGCCGGCACCCTATCGGCGGTCAAGATGCACCTGCCGGTGGCCCACCTCGAGGCTGGCCTGCGTTCCTTCAACCGCCGCATGCCTGAGGAGCACAACCGCGTTCTCACCGACCACGCCGCTGACCTCTGCCTGGCACCGACCGAGGTTGCCATGGGGCATCTGGCCGACGAGGGACTGGCTGCCCGCTCCGTGCTCGTCGGTGACGTCATGACCGATGTCTGCCTGCAGGTGCGCGACTCCGTCCTCGCGAACCCGCGCCCGGTGCCCGGTGTGAAGGATGGCGAGGAGTACGTCATGGCGACAATCCATCGTGCCGACAACACCGATGATCCGCAGCGCCTGACCCACATCCTCGACGCTCTCGGCAACGTGGATCGTAAGGTCATCCTGCCGGTGCATCCGCGTCTGCGTGCCCGCGCCGAGGCCGACGGCGTCACCATCGCTCGCGGCAACCTCACCACCATCGACCCGTTGGCCTATCCCGACATGGTCAACGCCGTCACCAATGCCGCCGGCGTCATCACCGATTCCGGCGGTCTACAGAAGGAGGCCTTCCTGCTCGGCACCATCTGCACGACGGTGCGTACCGAGACCGAGTGGGTGGAGACCGTCGAGAACGGCTGGAACGTGCTTGATCCCGACGCCGAGCATCTCGCCGAGCACGCCGTCCGTCAGCATCCCGCGGGCGATCCGGGGCACCCGTTCGGCGACGGTAAGGCTGCCGTCAACGTCGCCACGGTGCTGCTCACGGCCGGCAAGAGGAACTGATGACCGATTCCCCTCACATCGGCAGGGTGGTGTCCCTGTCGACGGTGCACCACGGCCACGACAACCGGGTCTTCAACAAGGAGGCGCGAGCCATGGTCGGGGCCGGCCACGACTATCACCTTGTCATCTCCGCCGAGCACGACGGGGTCGACCAGGGTATTCCAGTCGTCGCTTTGCACCGCGAGGAAGGGCGAGTCCGTCGGCTGGTCGTCAGCCAGCGGGAGGCGTGGCGTCACCTGCAGACCCTTCAGCCCGAGGTGCTGCACATTCACGATCCCGAGCTCATCCCGTTGGCACTGCTGTGGGGGCGCCGTCACCGCTGCAAGGTCATTCACGACGCCCACGAGGACCTCATCGGCCAGGTCGACACGAAGCCTTATCTGGGCAAGGTGACGCGGCCACTGGCTCGGTTGGCTGCTCGTGGTCTCGTGGGGCTGGCCGACCGTGGGGCTGATGCCGTCGTTGCCGCGACCCCGACGGTGGGGGAGAGATTTCACCACTCCCCGGTGACAGTGGTGCGGAACTACCCGTGGCTGCGCAATTACGACGTGATGCCTGCCCCAGTGCCGGGACGCATGGTGTACGTCGGAGATCTGTCGGAGGAGCGCAAGCTCTCCTTCATGATCGAGGTGACGCGCAGGGTCCGTCAGAAGGTACCGGAGGCCCATCTCATGCTGGCGGGGCGGGTCCTGCCGCGCTGTCAGAAGGTTGTCGATGACGCCGTCGCCGAGGGCTTCGTCGAGCATCTGGGGTTGATTGGCCCAACCGAGGTGCCGAAGGTGTTGGCCAGCGGACAGGTGGGGTTGGTGTTCCTCAAACCGTTGCCGAACTACGTCGCATCCCTGCCAACGAAGCTGTTCGAGTACATGGCCTCCCAAATACCGTTCGTGGCATCCGATTTCCCGGCATGGCGGGAGATGTTCGACGGCTATGGTGCCGGCATTTTCGTCGACACCGACGATGCCGCTGCGACCGCTGATGCCGTCTGCGTGCTGCTCGCAGATCCGCAGCGTTGTCGCGAGATGGGTCGGGCCGGTCGCCGGGCTGTTGAGGCGGGACTGAACTTCGAGTCTCAGGCCGAGGCGCTGACGGGGCTGGTTTCTCGCCTGCTCAAGGGGTGATCCTTCGGAGCCAGGGCACGGTACCCGTCGTCCTTTCTGCCTCGGTTCAGCACTTGTTCCCGTTCACCGCAGTATCGACTCATTCCGGCCAGGGTCAAGGTTGCCCGGCGCTGATCCAGGCCACCCCAACCCTTCCCCACCCTCATCTTTCCCCACCCACTCTGCTCCAGCGCGCCCGCACTCACAGCTGCTGTGGTAATTGGGGTGATGAACATGCGGTGAGCCATCCCTCGTAGCGAGGATCGGGTTAAGAAGACGGTTTTCCACAGGAGCTTCGGCTACCTCAACCACAGTTGTCCACAGAATCGACATTGCCTGGCGGAAATGGCGGGTCTCGCCGACAAATTGGGATGTGAGGAACCTACAAGAACGACTCGACCGCCGCGGCGTTGCCCGCATCCACCGTCACAGCTACATCCGTGGGCAGGCCGACCGGGCGGTGGCACGAGGAGACGCGGTCCGCATCCTGCCAGGAGTGATTGCCGCGACAGCGCTTGCCAGAGACCCCAGGACCATCCTTCGCGCGCTGCTGTTGTGGCACCGCGACGTCGTGATCGTCGGGAAGGCCGCCCTCCTGCTGCTCGGGATGACGGCTCCTGGCGCCAACAGGCCCATGGATTTGCGAACCATCAATGAGGTCGAGGCCTTTTCCTCGACACGGCGGTTGGTCCGCCCGGGCATTCGGGTGCGTCGTTGGCACGTTCCGCACCAGTTCGTGACTGAGCGGGAGCAGGTTCGGATTGCCGCCGCCGAGGTATCGGTCCTTGTCCTCGCCATTCAAGGGGAGTGGGAGTGGGTCTGCGAGGCGCTGCGGCAACGCCTCGTTACTCCTGAATCCTGCCGTCAGGCACGCAAGAGCCTGACCGGGCGGTACCCAAAGGCCGACGTTGATTCCGCGGTGGCTGACATCCTCCTGGCCGCGTGGTCGATCCCGGAACTGGAGATGAGCAGGGTGCTTCGCGCCACCGGGATCACCGGCCACAAGCCTAACCACAAGGTTCGGGTGGGAGATCGCCATTACTACCTGGACCAAGCCTTCGAGGCTGAGAAGGTCGCCCTGGAGATTGATGGCCGATCTGTTCACGGCACCGCCGAGAGCTATGAGGAGACGATGATGAGGTCGGCTCATCTGGACCGTCATGGCTGGAAGGTGCTCCACGTCACCCCGACGATGTTCCGCAAGAACCCGAGATTCGTCCTGGACTGGCTCGCCTTTCACCTGCATCGCCGGCATCGGCCAAGAACCATGTTCAGCGAATCCGTCCTGCGCCAGATCATGGGCGGTGTCGCGCCAGCCTGAGGCTCGTGGATCGAACCTCGTGGCGACGACGCAGGGCAACCATCCCCTGGCGGGTCGTGATTTGGCCCATTCACCGACCCCATGCGCCCCAGCCCAGCCTGACCTTCGCATTGTTCTGCTGTGGAAAACGGGGTGTCGCTGAACTCATCTGCAACGTGACGCTGCACCACCGACCGTCAGAAACCTCATTGCCATAGGAGGGCAGCGGTCATCCCGTGGCCCGAGGCACGGGATGGGGGACTCAGACTTGCCGGGCTCACGAAAACGGTCGGGCACGCTTTCGCGTCACCCTGACCGTCAGCGAATCGTCACTTGTAGGTGTAGAAAGCCGGGGCTGTCGGAACACGCCCGGCGCCATCCATCGGGGTGGCATGGCCGTCATGACGACGGCGAGCCCTCCGTCCGTCGGCTGGCTTGCCCTCGGACAGGCGCTCGGACAAGGACGGGTCGTGGGATCCCGCCTTCTTGTCCTTGGGCGCCTTGCGCGCTGCCACCAGCGCGATCCCGACGACGGCGACCGCAGCCACCGTGACGGCAAGCAAGGTCCCCTTGTCGATCTCGGCAGGGTTGATCTCGGTCGTGCTCATGTGCATCACTTCTCCTTGTCGATGGAATTGGCGCCCTTCGTGTCTTCCTCACCTTCCTCGGTGAGGACATCGCCGACGATGGCTCCGGCTTCGCGATGAAACGCGATGTACCGAGCGCCGAGGTTGATCATGGCCTGCAGACGGTTACGACCGCCCAACAGGGTGTAAATGTGTACCGTCACCCAGGCCAGCCATGCGCCAATTCCGGTGAACTTCAGCTTCTCGGACAGCTGGACGACGGCCGAGTTACGACCGATCGTTGCCATGGTGCCCTTGTCCTGGTACTCAAACTTCTCCAGCGGCTCACCGAGCTCGAGGTGGACGATCTGACGGGCGACGCACTCGCCGCCCTGGATGGCGGGCTGAGCCAGCTGAGGCTTGGGGTCCTCGGTGTTGATGGCACCGTCGCCGACAGCGAAGATGCGATCGTGACCGTTGACGCGGAGGGTTCCATCGGTGGCGATACGGCCGCCGCGACCCTGCTCGAACCCCCAGTCGGCAACGGACGTGTGGGCGCCGACACCCGCTGCCCAGATGACCATGTCCGCAGGAAGCGTCTGGCCGTCCTTGAGGAGCACCGAATCCTTGCGCACCTCGGCGATGGCGGTCTTGGTGCGCACGTCCACGCCGCGCTTCTGCAGCTGGCGGCGGGTGTAGTGGCGCAGAGTCGGGTCGAAGGGCATGAGGAGGTGGTCAGCCATCTCGACGAGGGTGACGTGGACGCGGTCGGTGGACACGTCGGGGAAGATTGCAGGGATGCCGATCGACTTCATCTCGGCCAGGGTGCCGGCCATCTCGACACCGGTTGGGCCACCACCAACGATGACAACGTCAAAGGTCTTGTCACGTTGGGTGTCGAGGTCCTCGAGGTAGGTGAAGATGGCGTCGCGTGCGCGCAGCGAAGATGCGCGGGTGTAGATGGTGTACGAGTGCTCTGCGGCACCAGGGGTACTGAAGAAGTTGGCTCCGACGCCCTGGGACAAGATGAGGTAGTCGTACGAGATCGGGTCGCCGTTGTCGACGTTGACGACGCGGTTCTCGGTGTCAACGTCGGTCACAGAGGCACGACGGAAGTGGGTGCGAGGACCGTTCTGGGCGGCGAAGGAACGTAGGCGGTAGGTGACGTCACCTGGGTTCAGGCCACCGGTGGCGACCTGGTACAGCAGGGGCTGGAAGGTGGTGTAGGGATTGCGGTCGATGAGCGTGACGTCGCACCCTGCCTCGGCAGTCTTCTCGGCGGCCGCCATGCCACCGAAACCAGCACCAACGATCACGACTCGAGGCTTGGAGCCCGTCAGGACCGGTTTGCGACCCAGGCCCGGCAGGCCAGTGTCCGAGAACAGGGTATTAATGTCCATCTGATCCTCCGAATGGTGGTGGTACACGCGGATTGTCCCAAAAATGTGCTGTATTTCGCAAAAACGTGAGTCTCATGGGTAGGGCGGGGCCGGGCGCCTCAGCATGCAGCGTGACAGGCTTGGACCATGCCACATCTCCATACCCAGCCACATGGACATGACGTCACGATCAGTGCGTGGATCTTGAGGAGGTTTCCGTTCGACAGCCCACGTGGCTGGCGGTGGAAAGCCCTTGTGCACAAACACCGCAAGATGAATTTGTGGATTCAGCCGGGCGGACACGTTGAGCACACCGAGAACCCTTGGCAGGCCCTTGTTCACGAGCTCCATGAGGAAGCTGGCTACCACATCGACCAGTTGAGCGTCCTGCAGCCCTGGAATCGGCTTCCTGACGGGGTCCATGACCTCATTCACCCGACGCCGGTGCTTCTCAACACCCACAGCCCTTTCCCAGGGCACTTCCACTCCGACATCGTCATGGCGATGGTTGCCGATGGTGATCCGGCGGAGAAACCGCGTCCTGGCGAGTCTCTGGAGCTTCAGTGGGTTAGCCCTGACGAGTTTGCCGCGCTCCCGAGCGCCGAGCCCGATGCCGTCATGATCATGACGATGATTGTCGAGAGGGTGGCCGATTCCTGGATTCCTGTTCCGGCGACGGATTGGTCACTGGAGGACGCCCCGGAGGAACCGATGACGAACCGTACGATCGCCGAAGCCACCGCCCCTGATCCCCTGGACGAGAGGGAGACCAAGGGGTGGGGGACGACCCGGTGACGCGGGGTCCGGACCTTGACGCAATAGGAGCCGGGCTCCCGGTTGCGGACCAGCGCGACCAGATCACCACAGCCCTGGCTACTGGCAGGGCCGTCATCGTCGCCCCGCCGGGAACCGGTAAGACAACATTCATCCCACCTCTGGTGGCCTCGTGGAAATCTGGTCGGGTCATCGTCACCCAGCCACGACGGGTGGCAGCCAGAGCCGCCGGACGCCGACTGTCCACACTCACCCGAACCCGCCCCGGCGAGTTCGCCTCCCACACCGTTCGCGGGGAGTCGACGACAACTCGCGACACCAGGGTCGAGTTCGTGACGACCGGGGTGTTGCTGCGTCGCCTGATGCGCGACCCTGACCTCACAGGGGTCGACGCCGTCATTCTTGACGAGGTTCACGAGCGTCACCTCGACGCTGACCTCGTCGTCGCGATGGTGGATGAGGTGGCGCAATTGCGCGAAGACCTGACCGTCGTCGCAATGTCGGCGACCGTTGACAGCTCCGGGTGGTCGACCCTTCTCGGCGGTGCCGAGCCGGCCCCAGTTGTCGAAGTGGCATCTGCGTTGCACGAACTCAAGGTGGAATGGGCGCCAGCCCCTGGCACTGCTGTGGAATCTCGGGGAGTACGTCGCGAATTCCTCGACCATCTTGGCGCCGTGACCGCCGACTCACTTCATCGCCACACGGAAGGCTCGGCGCTCGTGTTTGTCCCTGGTGCCCGCGAGGTCGATCACGTCGTCGCGGATCTGCGCTCCCGCCTCGATGACGTCGAGGTTGTTGGGCTATCAGGGTCGATGTCGCCGCGTGAGCAGGATCATGCCTTGTCAGAGCCAGGTGATGTCCGCCGGGTCATCGTCTCGACAGCCGTTGCGGAGTCTTCCCTGACGGTGCCGGGGGTGAGACTCGTCGTCGATTCGGGTCTGTCCCGGGAGCCGCGCCTCGATCGCGGACGAGGCATGACGGGGCTCGTGACGGTTCGGGAGTCCCGAGCATCGGCGACCCAACGTGCCGGACGTGCTGCTCGTCTTGGTCCTGGAGTCGCGGTGCGGTGCCTGTGTTCCCAGGACTGGTCGGGTATGGACGCCGACCCTGCCCCCGAGATCGACCACGCCGACCTTGTGGCACCTCTGTTGTCACTGGCGGTCTGGGGCTCCCCTCGTGGCGAGGGTATGGCTCTACCAACCCCATTGCCACAGGACCGGGTGGTCGAGGCCGAGGAGGAGCTTCGTGATCTGGGCGCCGTTGACTCTGAGGGAAGGGCCACCGAGCGAGGCCGTCGGCTCGCGACGGTTCCGGTCGACCCGCGTCTGGCAAGGGCTCTGACTGATGGCGCACCGATCGTCGGGTCCCGTCGCTGCGCTGAGGTCGTCGCCATGCTCGGTCTTGACGGCAGAGATGTCGATCTGGTCGCCCAGTTGCGTCAGCTGCGGACCGGGCGGCACCCGGGCGCGAAGGTCTGGCGCCGGGAGGCCGACCGACTCGCTCGCCTCGTCGACGACGTCCCCGCCAGCCACATCACCGACGATCACGCCGTCGCCACGGTCGTCTCGCTGGCTCGCCCGGGGTGGATCGCTCGGAGTCGGGGAGAGGGGTCGTCGTCCTATCTGCTGGCGTGTGGCACCGGAGTTGAACTGCCTCACAACTGCTCACCTGGGTTGCTCGGACAGTCCTGGTTGGCCGTCGCCCGAACCTCCCGCACTACGAGCGGCGCCCTCATCCGGGCTGCGGTTCCGCTGACGGAATCGGCTGCCTTGGACGCCGGCGCAGCAATGCTTGCGACCGAGACGACGGTTACCTGGGATGGTTGCAAGGCTCGCGGTCGACGCGTTTCGCGGCTTGGTGCCATTGAGTTGTCATCCACCCCGGTCCAACCAGGGAGTGATGAGGCTCGTCGCGCCGTGCTGGAAGCAGTGAGGTCTCGCGGGCTCGGGACAGTGGATCTGACGAAGAACGGTGAGTCCCTGAGGCGTCGGCTTGCCCTGGCCCATCGGGTTCTCGGTGGCCCTTGGCCGGATGTCAGCGACGCGGCCCTGCTGTCCCGCGCCGAGGAGTGGCTCGACCTGGATGGCCTGGCGGCCGGGCGCGGGAGTGACGCCACCTCTGGCCTTCGTGGGCTGTTGGGGTGGCAGGAGTCCGCTCGTCTCGACGAGCTTGTCCCCGAGACCATCACGGTCCCCAGCGGGTCGCGAATCCGCGTCGATTATCCGGAACCCGACAGTGACGCCGCCCCGGTGCTCGCGGTCAAGCTCCAGGAGTGTTTCGGGTGGACTGATGACCCGACGATCTGTGACGGGAAGGTGAGGGTGGTCCTTCACCTGTTGTCGCCGGCCCGGCGACCATTGGCAGTTACCGACGACCTGGCGAGTTTCTGGGCGAACGTGTATCCCGGGGTGAGGGCTGAGAACCGCGTACGCTACTCCAAACATCCGTGGCCGGAGGATCCCATGACGGCCGTCCCCACCAAGCACACCAACCGTTCTCGGTAGGCAGACTGACCTGGTCGCCCCGGAGCGCGGCGCGTGTGGTGAAGTGGTTTGCGATGTCGTGGAGAGCCGCCTGGAATGGCGTGGGGGAGTATCTGCATCACGATTGCCACAATCGTCTGAGGGCGGTGAGGCAGCGAAGACTCCTGAGGGGGAGTGCGACCGGTGGCCACGATGGTCCACCCCCCATGTATCGCAGGCAGTGGTGGTCTTGTCGTCCCCGTGGCTATGATCGGGGGCGACGACAGGGGAGCATCATCGGATGCTGAGAGTGGGCACCGCCCAGACCCTCGAACCTGAACCGGTTAGGACCGGCGTAGGGAGTCGGGCTCTTCGCGCATGTGCGCCCCCTTCCGAATGAACGGAAGGACTTCCATGACCAGCGACAAACCTGCCATGCGGTATCGCACCATTGACATCGTCACCCCAGTGATGATCGCGGTGGCCTTCGGCGTCATCTTCCTCGGTTACGGCGCTCTCTACAGCCTCCTCAAGCCGGTGTCCTCGGTGTATGTGCCAGCCGAGGGCATTCTCACCGGCATCTGGTTCCTACCCGCCCTCATCGCCGGCCTCGTCGTCCGCAAACCGGGCGCTGCCCTTCTCGCAGAGATTCTTGCTGCATGTATCGAGGCGGCTCTGGGAGGCCCATGGGGTCCAGGCACCATCATCTCCGGAGTCATCCAGGCTCTGCCGATGGAACTGTGCCTGCTTGTCGTCGCCTATCGCAAGGTTGGCCCGAGGCTCGCCATAGTGGCCGGAGCTCTCACCGGTTTCGCTGAGGGCATCTACGAACGCATCGCCTACTATCCGATGTTCCGCGTTGGCGACACCATCGTCTACTTCATGTTGATGATCGTTTCCGGAGCGCTGCTTGGCGGGCTGCTGGCGTGGGGAACCGTCCGCGGCCTGGCGGCTGCCGGTGCCCTCAACCCTTTCGCGGTCTCCCGCGACTTGCGTGGCCCCAAGACCGCCAAGGGTGCGAAGGCGACCCGGAAACTGTCATGACTGATGTGTTGACCCGGGACGACCAGGTCGGCAAGGTTTCCGGTCGTCGCGCGGTTCCGGTGGATGTCGAGGGGTTGACGATCGGCGTCCCTGACCGCGACGATCCGATTCTGGGCCCCATCGACCTTCATCTGGCAGCCGGGTCGCGGGTCCTCATTGCCGGACCGTCGGGTGCTGGCAAAACCACTCTGTTGCACGCCGTCGGCGGTTTGCTGGAGGAGGAGAGCTACGACCTGACGGGTCGGGTGAGTACTTGGTCCGGTGGTGTGAGCGTTGGTCTGCTGCAGCAGGAACCGATTCATTCCGTTGTCGCTGCCACGTGCGGACGAGATACCGCCTTCGGGCCGGAGAACCACCGAGTCCCACGCCAGGACATCTGGCCCATCGTCAAGGATTCTCAACGGCGAGCCCGGTTCACGATGCCCGCGGACCACTCGACGACGAAAATGTCCGGCGGTCAGATGCAGCGCCTAGCCATCGCGGGGATTCTTGCCACCAACCCTGGCCTGCTGCTGCTTGACGAGCCCGTCTCCATGTTGGACGAGGAGTCCGCCGCGGCAATCCGTGACGAAGTTGCCAGGATGGCCCACGACCGGACGGTTTTCATCGTCGACCACCACCCGGATCAGTGGGGCGAGATCCTTGACCAGGTTGTCGAGTTGACCGATCACGGCACCCTCAGTCGGATCTGGGATTTCGAAGACTACCTCGACTCGCGTGAGCCCACCGACCTGCCGTGGCATGCCGCCACTCCCGGTGAGACGGTGGCCCGTGCCGTCGCCCTCGACGCTTACCGTCCCCAGTCCGACGACGTGCTGCTGCGTGGGGTCGACATCTCGGCCCGGCGCGGTCACGTCACGGTCTTGTCAGGACCCAGTGGGGTTGGCAAGTCCACCCTGCTGAGACTGCTTGCCGGACTCGACGCCCCCGCCGCCGGTGAGCTCACCCTTCCCGAGCCCGGGCACACCGCCTGGGTACCGCAGAACCCGGAGAACTACCTCGTCGCCCGCACGGCAGCCGACGAGCTCTTCGCATCCCCGGTGGTCCCCGAGGATGCTGATCTGCGCGACCTCGTCAGGACCTTCGGCCTCACGCCGATCCTCGACTCCCACCCCATGACGTGCTCGGGTGGCGAGAAGAGACGCCTTGCCATTGCTGCGGCCCTCGCTCAGAAACCCGATCTGCTCCTCCTCGACGAGCCGACAGTCGGCCTCGACGACGACAGCGGTGCCAGCGTGTTGATGGCCATCCGTGCTGCAGCAGAGTCCGGGGTTGCCGTCGTCGTCTCCTCCCATGATCCTCAGGTCATCGAGATGGCTGACGAGGTCGTTGACGTCGCTTCGTGTCGCGTTCCGGATCCAGCCCCTGACGAGATGCCCCAGGACAGCTCGGCCTTCCTGGCGACGATCAACCCGCTCGTCGTCCTCCTCATCGCTGTTGCGGGCATCGTCGGGTCCCTCTTCGTGAGGTCCCCGCTCATCGGCGTCATCAGCCTCATCCCGGCCGTGGTCATGGCTCCGATGTGCTCGCATCGCGTCAAACCCTTGGTGGTACGGACGGTTCCGGTCCTCATCGCCGCGGTGATGCTGGTGTGGACGACCCTGCTGCTCCACAACGGGTTCACCACCTCAGCTGTCTGGAGCGAGGCGACTCGGCAGGGGTTGAGGATCCTCGTCTTCGTCCTGCCTGGCGCGCTGGCCTCGGCCGCGGCCGATCCCACTCGCTTCGGCGACGCCCTGGCTCAGCAAACCCACCTTCCACAGCGCCCGGTGGTGGCGTCGGTGGCAGGTGTGGTCCGGATGGGGCACCTGGGCGACCAGTGGCGCATCCAGTCCGATGTGCGTCGCCTTCGCGGGATGGGGCCAAAGCGCTCCTTGTCCTCCCGGGTCAAGTACTTGTCGTCAATGACGTTCGCGATGGTGCTGTACGCCATGAGGTCGTCGGAGGTGCTCAGTCGAGCGATGGACTCTCGCGGCTTCGCGACGGCGACTCGTCGTACCTACGCCGTCGAGTCGCGCTGGCGGGTGCGAGACCTCTGGGGTGTCGCGTTGGCTGTCCTCATCGTCGCCGTCCCGGCCATTGCAGCGGCGCTGCTGGGCTGACGGTCTCCGACAACGTCCAAGAGCGGCCGGGGTTGTCCACCCCAGCCGCTCGTTCAACCTCAGCGGTACAGCGCCTTCCCCAGCACCGTTTCGAGCCTGTCGACCGATGCTTGTAAGGAGTACTTGTTCGTCATGAGCTCGCGAGCCCGCTCGTGCCAACGTTTCATGGTGGCCTCGTCGGCGTCACGCACTCGCTCGATGCCGGAGACGAGCTCGGTCGGGTCGACGCAGGCGCCAACCTCGTCATCACTGATGACGTCGCGGATCGGCACCTTGGCGTTCGACACGACGGCCAGCCCGGCGGCCATGTAGTCGTACAGCTTGTTGGGGCTCATGCCCTTGTCGAAGACCGACTGCGGCGAGACGGTGTGCAAACCGACGTCACAGGCCGAGAGGATGCGCACCAGTTCGGACTTGGGCACCTGGTCATGGAACTTGACGTTCGTCAAGCCCAGCTTCTTGACCTCGTCGATGGCCCACTGCTTACGAGCTCCGGCACCGACGAGCAGGAAGTTGACGTCGGGTAGACGGCGTGCGGCATCAACGATGAGGTCCAGTCCAACGTAGTTGGCGTGAGTTCCCGAAAACACCGCGGTGAATCCCGAGATGCCGTACTCCTTGCGTAGCTCTTCGCGGGACTCCTCGACCTCGTACTCGGCCAGGTCAGCGCCATTGGGGACGACGGTGACCTTGTCAAGGTTGATACCAAGGTCGCGGAAGTGGTCCTCCCAGCCCTTTGTGACGACGACGATCTGGCGGGCGTGGGCGTAGATGGTCTTCTCCAGCCCCTGAAGCACCTTGTGAAGGGCTGATCCCTCCTTCAGCGCGCCGCCGGAGACCAGTGACTCCGGCCACAGGTCGCGCACCTCGACGACGAAGGGCTTGCGGCGCAGGGCGGCGACGACCATTCCAGCGGCCGGTGCCAGGATCTGCGGGGAGGAGGCGAAGATGACGTCGGCCGGGCGCACCAAGGCGCGGGCGCCGGCACCGGCGGCGAAGGAGATCCAGCCGAGGACACGCTTGGCGCCGTTGCCCTTGTACTCCGGGATCGGGACGAGGGTGTAGCGCGGGTCATCGACCGTCATGTGTTCGCCGGAGGTGTGGTTGATGCTGGCGGCGTAGAAATGAGGTTGCCATCCGCGCAACCGAGAAAACATGTCGAAGTTACGGGTGATGCCGCCCGATCCCGGCGGGAAGGCGTAGTGGTTGATCACGCTGACCTTGCGTTGCGGCATCGTTCCTCCTGGGTTGGGGCGCACACTAACCCTACCGGGCGCGGCGGCTGCTCGTGGGAAGCGCCGCGCCCGTAGTAGTGGCCGATCAGTCCTGCCGGGTGCCTTCCAAGGCCAGGCCCACCAGGATGGGCTGGAAGAGCAAACGAATCGCGCGTTTGCGGTCGTCGTTGAGCCCGAATCCGTCCTTGTGCTCGACGAACTGGGCGACGTTGCCTGGGAAGATCGCGGTGAAGAAGGCGGCAGCACTGCGTCCCCAGAACTTCTTGTGACGCCCCGAGAGCAAGGCGGCTCCGAGGACAATTTCGGCGGCACCTGACAGCAGGACCACCGCGTCGTCGTCTAGGGGTACCCATTCGGGTACCTGAGCCTGGAATTCCTCGCGGACGAAGGTGAGGTGACCGACACCGGAGTAGGCCAGAAGACCGCCCACGCCGAGGCGGTTCAGTGTGCGCAGCGGGTGGCGCTTTGAAGGCGAGGGATCGGTGAAGTGCGACGAGCGTGACATGGCATCCTCCTGACAAGTGGAAGCGGTACCCCACCGATGGTAACGCGTGGAAATCGTGGTTCTTCGTGGCCGAGGGGCCATCGTATGTCGCACGGTGGCCCTTGCGAACCCCAATTACCACAGCTGGTCGTCAGGACCGGCCGACTCGTCGTGTCACCGATTCCGGCACCGGTGCATCCGACCATGGTGCGCGGGCGGGGTCTGCGAGGTTGCGGCGGATCGGGATCACTCCGGCCCCGGCATTGGTCTGTTCTTGCGTTCCTCCGCCGGAGCCACCGATGTCGCTGTGGCAATCGGGTGGCGATGGCTGGATCAGCCACGTGAACTGGCAGCGCGCACTGTTGGTACCCGAATTACCACAGCGTGGGTGAGTGCCCCGACGATCGATGTGGGGATGACATGAAGCGAGGGCCGGTGGCAGTTGCCACCGGCCCTCAGCACATCCGAGGATCAGGATCCGTAGGTTGTCTTGGCCTTCTCAAGGGCCGCGACGTAACCGTTGCGCTCGTACTCGGCGGTTGAGGCATCGTCTGGGATGGCGAGCGTGCCGCGCAGCGTGTTGAGGTCGAGTTCCTTACGCTGCAGGTAAGACTCCAGCCCCTTCTGCAGCTCGGCTGTATATCCGGCACCATGGCGCACCAGGGCCGAGGTGGT
Organism: Cutibacterium nasicola; assembly: GCF_051303185.1. Classification (GTDB taxonomy): domain Bacteria; phylum Actinomycetota; class Actinomycetes; order Propionibacteriales; family Propionibacteriaceae; genus Cutibacterium. The sequence continues at coordinate 131,787 of NZ_JBPPGE010000006.1, forward strand.
CATGACGACGTCAGCGCCGGCAAGCAGGTACTTGACGACATCGTCGGCGGTCTCGACACCCGAGGACGCAGCCAGCGAGGCATTGACACGACCCGACAGGGCGGCGATCCACGTCAGCGGCAGACGGGCATCCGCTGGCGAGGAAAGCCACACACCAGGCTCGACCTGCATCTTCTCGATGTTGATGTCAGGTTGTAGGAAGCGGTTGAACATCACCAGGGCGTCGGCCCCTGCGGCATCCAGACGGGTGGCCATGTTACCCAGGGCCGAGAAGAACGGCGAGAGCTTGACGGCGACCGGGACGGTCACAGCATCCTTGACGGCCTGGACGATCTCGACGTGACGGTCCTCGACCTCCTCAGCCGACTGCTCAAGGTCACCGGGCACCATGTAGATGTTGCACTCGATACCCGCGGCGCCGGCATCCTCCATCCGCTTCGCGGTGTCGACCCAGCCACCGTTCGTCGCGCCGTTCAGCGAGGCGATGACAGGGATGTCGACGGCGTTGACGCTGGCCTCCAGGTGGGCGAGGTAGCGCTCGGTGATGCCGCCCTCGTTGCTGGCTACGGTCGGGAAGAAGCTCAGCGACTCGGCGAACGAGTTGACGTACTCGAGTTCGATCTCAGTCTGTCGAGCCTCCTCGTGCCTCACCTGTTCCTCGAACAGGGAGTACATGACGATGGCCCCGACCCCGGCGTCGGCGAGAGCCTTGACCCCGTCAACCTTCTGTTGGATGGGGCCGGCGGAGGCAACCAGCGGCGACCTCAAGGGTAGTCCCATGTATCTGGTGCGTAGATCACTCATGACACGTCATTCCTTCGTGGCTGTCAGGCGCGTTTGGATGAGGCGGCGAATTCGGACATGCGGGCATCGACGGCGAAGTCCTCGGCGCTGCGGGAAGCCATCTCGGCGTACTCGGCGTAGCGACGCTCCACCTGACGCTGACCCAGGTCCAGCATACGTTCGGCCTCCTTCGGATGAGCCTTTTGGAGCATCCGGTAACGCAACTCCAGCTTGGTGTACTCCCGCCACGTCTTGTCGGGCTTGGGGGAGTCGAGCAGGAACGGGTTGCGTCCCTCGTCGGCCAACACCGGGTTGTACCTCATCAGCGGCCAGTGCCCACAGTGGACGGCCTTGTACTGCTGGTCGAGGCCGTTGCGCAGGTCGTAGCCGTGGGCAATGCAGTGGCTGTAGGCGATGATGAGGCTCGGGCCCGGGTAGGCCTCGGCCTCGCGGAAGGCCCGCAGGGTTTGCTGCGGGTCGGCTCCCAGGGCCACGCGAGCCACGTACACCGATCCGTAGGCGATGGCCTGCATGGCCATGTCCTTCTTGGCGGTCGGCTTACCGGCGGAAGCGAACTTCGCGACGGCACCGAGTGGGGTCGACTTCGACGCCTGGCCACCGGTGTTGGAGTACACCTCAGTGTCGAGGACCAGGACGTTGACGTCGCGTCCGGAGGCGAGCACGTGGTCGACGCCGCCCGAACCGATGTCGTAGGCCCAACCGTCACCACCGATGATCCACACCGAGCGACGCAGCAGGTGGTCGGCGACGCTCATGAGGTCGCGCACCGCCGGGGTCTGCTCCATGACGGCGAGCTTGGCCTGCAGCTGCTTCACACGACCCTGCTGACTCTGCAGGTCATGCTCGGTGAGCTGCGGGGCGTGCAACAGGTCGTCGACGAACTCCGGGTCGAGCTGGTCGGAGACCTCCTGGAGTCGACGCTTGGCCAGGTCGGTCTGGACGTTGGCGGCCATCCGCATGCCCAGGCCGAACTCGGCATTGTCCTCGAACAGGGAGTTCGACCACGCCGGACCACGGCCCTGGGCGTTCTCGCCCCACGGGGTTGTCGGCAGGTTACCGCCGTAGATGGAGGAGCAGCCAGTGGCGTTGGCGACCTCGGCACGGTCACCGAACAGCTGGGTGATGAGCTTGACGTACGGGGTCTCGCCACAACCCGAGCAGGCTCCGGAGAACTCGAAGAGTGGCTCCAGGAACTGGGTGCCTCGCACCGTGGCGAAGTCGACACGGGAGCGGTCGTTGACCGGGATGGTCTCGAAGAACTTCACGTTCTCGCGCTGGACCGTCTTGTCGAGGTGCTCCTCAAGGTTGATGGCCTTGCGGTCGGGCTCGCCCACGGGGTGGGCCGGGCAGGCCTCGACGCACAAGCTGCAGCCGGTGCACTGGTCGGGGACGATCTGCAGGGTGTAGCAGGACTCCGGCAGGCCGGCGGCGTTGAGCTCGGCGGACTGGAAGGACTCCGGGGCTCCCTCGAGCTGGGACTGCGGGTAGTACTTGGCGCGGATCACACCGTGCGGGCACACGAAAGCGCAGTTGCCGCACTGGATGCAGGCGTTGGGCTCCCAGGTAGCGATGACGTCTGACAAGGTGCGCTGTTCGTACTTGATGGTGCCGGCGGGGTAGGTGCCGTCGTCAGGCAGGGCGGACACGGGCAACAGGTCACCGAATCCCTCGATCATTCGGGCAGTGACATTCTTGACGAACTCGGGGGAGTCCTCGCGCACGGCCGGGATGAGGCTGTGGTTGGCGGTGAACTGGTCGGGAACCTTCACCTGGTGCAGATGCTCCAGTGATGCGTCGACGGCGGCGTGGTTCATGTCGACGATCTTCTGGGACTTCTTGCCGTAGGTCTTCTGGATGGAATCCTTGATCTTCGTGATCGCCTCGTCCTTGGGGAGCACACCCGAAATCGCGAAGAAACAGGTTTGCAGGATGGTGTTGGTGCGGTTGCGCAGACCCACCTTGCGGGCGACGGACAGGGCATCAATGGTCCACACGTCGAGGTGCTTGTCGAGGATGTGACGCTGCATGGTGTCGGGGAGCTTGTCCCACACCTCGTCGGCGTCGTAGGGGGAGTTCAGCAGTACCGTGGTGCCCTCGCGAGCCATCGTCAAAACGTCGATGGATTCTAGGATTCCCCAGGCATGGATGCCAATGAATCCTGCCTGGCTGACCAGATAGGGGGCCTCGATCGGCTTGGGTCCGAAGCGCAGGTGGGAAGTCGTCCGCGATCCGGACTTCTTGGAGTCGTAGACGAAGTAGCCCTGGGCGTAGGTGTTGGGGTCCGAGCCGAGGATCTTGATGGTGTTCTTGTTGGCGCCGACGGTGCCGTCAGAACCCATGCCGTAAAACACCGCGCGAATCGTCTTGGGATCTTCAATATCGAGTGGTTCCCACGGCAAGGACGTTCCGGTGACGTCGTCCTCAATGCCGATGGTGAAGCGGGGACGCGGACGTTCCAGTTCGAGTTCAGCGGCGATACCAGCGACCATGCCGGGGGTGAACTCCTTGGAGGAGATGCCGTAGCGACCACCAGAAACGATCGGCATGGTGTTGCGGGTGCCACGGGAGTGGGCCTCGGACAGGGCGGCCAGCACGTCGAGGAAGAGGGGCTCGCCATTGGAGCCGGGCTCCTTGGTGCGGTCCAGGACGGCGACGGTGCGGGCCGTCTCCGGGATGGCCTTGACGATCTCGGCGGCCGGGAAGGGACGGAACAGGTGCAGCTCGACGAGGCCGAGCTTGTGTCCCTGGGCGTTGAGGTGGTTGATGGTGTGTTCGATGGTGCGGGCACCGGAACCCATGCAGACCATGACCTCGGTGGCCTCGGGGTCACCGAGGTACTCGACAAGGTGGTACTGCCGACCGACGACGTGGGCGAACTCGTCCATGAGGGACTGGACGATGCCCGGCACCTTTTCGTAGTACTTGTTCGCGGCCTCACGAGCCTGGAAGTGGATGTCGGGGTTCTGCGCGGTGCCGCGGATGAACGGGTGTGCCGGGGACAGGGCGCGCTCCCGATGAGCGTGGACGAGATCATCAGTGATGAAGTGACGGATGTCGTCGTCCGACAGCATCTCGAGGACGTTGAGCTCGTGGGAGGTGCGGAAACCCTCGAAGAAGTGCATGAAGGGCACCCGGGAGTGCATCGTCGCGGCCTGGGCGATGAGGGCCAGGTCGTGGCATTCCTGCACTGTCGAGGAGCACAGCATGGCGAATCCGGTCTGGCGGCAGGCCATGACGTCCTGGTGATCGCCGAAGATCGACAGGCCCTGGGCAGCCAGTGAGCGGGCGGCCACGTGGAAGACTGTGCTGGTGAGCTCACCGGCGATCTTGTACATGTTCGGGATCATGAGGAGCAGGCCTTGGGAGGCGGTGAAGGTGGTACTCAGGGCGCCACCCTGCAGAGCGCCGTGCATGGCGCCGGCGGCTCCACCCTCGGACTGCATCTCCATGACGGTGGGGGTGTCTCCCCAGATGTTCTTTCGTCCGGCGGCGGACCACTCGTCGGCGGTCTCGGCCATTGGGGAGGACGGGGTGATGGGGTATATCGAGCACAGCTCGTTGCAGCGATAGGCGACCGAGGCGGCGGCGGTGTTGCCGTCCGCAATGGTGCGGACGCGGGAGTCGGAGTTCGTTGCCATGGTCAGTCCTCCTTCTCAGTTCTCGGAGTTGACGGTGAACTTCATCGAAGCTGACCGTTGTGGATTGGGTTCATGACGCACCGCCCAGCCAGGGGTGGGGTTGCCGGATCCCTGCACGGTGGCCGGATCGGTGCGCTCGGGGATCATCTCGATGGCATGGACCGGGCACTGGTCGAAGCAGGTGGCGCATCCAGTGCACTTGTCGTAGTCGAACTCGTAGCGGTGGCCCTTGCCGAGCTTGATGATGGCGTCCTCGGGGCAGGAACCGTAGCAGCCGTCACACTCGAAACAGTTGCCGCAGGACAGGCATCGTCCGGCCTCGAAGTGGGCCTGCTCCTCGGTGAGTCCACCGACGACCTCGTCGAACCCGACGCGCTGGGTCGGGTCGAGTTCGGGCTGGTTACGACGCAGATGGTCGCCGAAGTACCACAGATTGAGGTCGTTGAAGCCCACCGTGGTGTTCTTGGGCGCCGGGTAGGCCTCCTCCCGGCGCAGCCACAGGTCGATCTGGCGGGCGGCGCGCTTGCCGTGGCCCACGCCGATGGTGACGGTGCGCTCGCTGGGGACGGTGTCGCCGCCTGCGAAGATGCCGGGCACGTCGGTCATGAGGGTGGAGGGATTGACGTCGACGACGTCGTTCTTGAAGCGCAGTCCGGGCAGCTTGTGGAGGAAGCCGGTGTCGGCCTCCTGGCCGACGGCGAGGATGACGGTGTCGGCCTCCAACTTCTCGAAGCGGCCAGTACCGTGGGGCTTGCCGTCCTCGTCGAGTTCCATGATCTCGACGGTGAGGTCGTCGCCGACCTCGGTGATGGTGCGCAGCCAGCTCATCTGCACGCCCTCGCGTTCGGCCTCGGCGCGCTCCTCGTCGTGGGCTGGCATCTGCTCGGCGGTGCGCCGGTAGACCACGATCGACTCCTCGGCCCCGAGTCGCTTGGCGACGCGGGCTGCATCCATCGCGGTGTTGCCACCGCCATAGACGGCGACGCGGCGCCCGATGAGGGGCTTCTCGCCGGAGGAGACGTTGTGGAGGAAGCTGACGGCGTCGACCATCCGGGAGGCGTCGACGGTGGGGATGTCGACGCGTTTGGACAGGTGGGCACCGATGGCCACGAAGATGGCGTCGAAGCGGCCCTTGGCCTTCTCCTCCATGAGGTCGTTGACCGGGTGGTTGAGGACGATTCGCACCCCTAGGTCGGTGAGTCGCTTGACCTCGGCATCGAGGACCTCGCGCGGCAGCCGGTACTCGGGGATGCCGTAACGCATCATGCCGCCGACCTTGTCGCCGGCGTCGTGGATCTCGACCTCGTGGCCCAGCATGGCCAGGTGGTAGGCCGCCGACAGGCCGGCGGGGCCGGCGCCGATGATCATCACTCGGTGGCCCGACTTCTCCGGAGGCGGGTTGAAGCTCCAGCCCTTCTCGATGGCGAGGTCACCCAGGTAGCGCTCCACGGAGTGGATCGAGACGGCGCCGTCGAGGTCGGCACGGTTGCAGGCCACCTCGCAGGGGTGGTAGCAGACACGACCGTGAATGGCGGGGAAGGGATTGTCGGCGGTGAGCTGGCGCCACGCCTTCTCCTCCTCGTGGGCCTTGATGAGGCGCAGCCATTCCTGGATGTTCTCTCCGGCGGGACACCCGGCGTTGCAGGGGGGGAGCATGTCGAGGTAAAGGGGGCGGCGGGCACGAACCGGGGCGACGCGACCGGCGGTGCGTGCCAGGTCAGGGCGTTCGGTGAGGTCCTGTTTGTCCCTCACGACATAGCCGTGGGGGTCGATGGCGGCCTCGGGGCCTTCCTGCGTGTCCGGCGGATTGACCGGGGTGTCCGTGCTCATTGCCTGACTTCTCCCTTGTGGTGACGGGGTGGCCGGGCCAAGCAGGGCGGTGGCCACCGGTGGTCGTGGGGGCCCAAACTCGGCCGCGTCGGTGAGTGGATCAAGCGGTGTCAATGACACCTGGCTCGGTCCACTACGGTCGATAGTAGACCCTCGGTGGGAGGGTGTGCACGATCAGGGGAGCACAATGCAATTGTGTGCAGGGAGGCTTGCGATAATCCCCCCCGTTCTGGGCCCGAGGCCAGGCGTGCCCCGAGGCGGCGGCAGTATCAGCGCAGACCACCCTTGGTGAGGCGTCTACCGGCCATGCGACGGGATGCCGCAGGATCGGCCGCGTCCCAGCGGCGCCGTGCTGTCACCTGGGCGGGCAATCTGACCTGTCCAGCTCGGCCTCCAGTCGCTCCAGTTTGGCTGTCATCTCGCCGCTTCTTCCTGGCCTGATGTCGGCCTTGAGCACCAGTGACACTCGGGTCCCGTACTGGCCGACCGCCTCGGTGGCACGCTTCACCACGTCCATCACCTCCTCCCAGGAACCCTCGATCTCGGTGAACATGGAGCTGGTGCGGTTCGGCAGGCCGGACTCCCTGACGATGCGCACGGCAGCCGCCACGGCGTCGGCGACGCCGCCGTCCTCGCGGGAGGCGCGACCACCACTGGGAACAAGACTGAATGCAACGATCATGTGTCTAGCCTGCCTCGTGGGGCGCCAGGGGGAGGGCAGAGTCCAAATTGAGTTCATCTTGACCTGTGGTCGAAGCCGGGTCGTTGCCGTCCTGCGGCCTTGCAGTGGTGCGACGAGGGGCTCAGCGCTGAGTCACGCTTCCAGACGAAGTCGTTGCGCTCCGGCTCAGTCAGTCGGCCCCCAGGAGGGTTTCGTAGGCGTTGCGAATGTGGGCCTCGGTGGCTTCAGCCGCCCGAACCGGGTCGCCGTTCTCGATCGCGGTGAGCATCTCCTCGTGGTCGCAGACCAGGCCGTCACGCCATGTCTCCCAGCCGACGAGGGAGTGCTCGGCCTCCAAGATGGGGCGGTGGACGGCCTTGCGGATGGCCACCGTCAAATCGCTCATGAGGCGGTTGTCCCCGGCCTCGGCGAGGGCGACGTGAAAAGCGGTGTCGAGGGCATTGAAGGAGTTCGGCTTCAGGGCCCCGTGCATCTGACCGAGGAGGTTGGTCGCTCGTGCCAGCGGTCCAGGGGCGCGGACCTTCGCCGCAGCCGCGCAGGCTGCCTTCTCCAGGGCCACTCGGGTTTCGGTGAGGTCGGCGAATGAGACGACGTCGAGGGCCAGTTGCAGGCGCAGGATGCGGCCCATGGCGTCGGAAGGATGCGCGTCGACGCGAGTGCCGTTGCCTCGGCCAGTGCCCGAGGTGAGGATTCCTTGGGCCTCCAAGGCGCGGATGGCCTCCCGGACGGCTCCCCGACTGACGCCCAGGGTGGCGGCGAGTTCTCGCTCCGGGGGCAGGCGCGAACCATTGACCCAGGTCCCGGTGAGGATCTCGTCATCGATGTGATGCATGACGACGGAGAATCCGCCCGACTTGGTATCAGTGTCAGCGCCTGAGCCGGGGTTCGATCCTGACGCCCAGTGTCCGGGATGTGCGCCTGGCTGGTTGGCTTGCGTGTCGCGGGTCTGTGTCATGGCTGGGATCCTCGTCAGTGAGTCGCTTCATCGTCACCGAACATGCATCGTATGGCCAGCAACGTCGTGAGGAGGAGTGGGTGCTCAAAGAGGACCTTGGAATGGGTCTTGAATTTAGGCAAACCTTATTTTTTGCACAGATGGCTGACCGTCCGTTCATCAAATGAAAGGAAGTTCTTGACGTTTGTAAGTAATGGTCCTACCGTACTATTGGTCGGACCAAATTGGCCCGATATTGCCAACGGTTCGCCGACCGGAGGCAATGGTTGAACAACGGAGTTCTTCGATGGTTCTTCTCCAGACCTTCACCCCATCGGCCAACCCGCTGGGGGCACAGTGGCTCTCGGCCCTCCTCGCCGTGCTGCCAGTGCTGGCCATGCTCATCACCCTTGGCGCGCTGCGCTGGAAAGCGCATCTGGCTGGCCTCTTCTCGTGGGGCATCGCCCTCATCGTGGCAGTCACCGCATTCCACATGCCGATCGGCATGGCATTCTCCTCGAGCATCCAGGGATTCCTCTACGGTCTGTTCCCGATCTCGTGGATTCTGCTGGGCGCCATCTGGATGTACCAGGTGACGGTCATCTCCGGGCGTTTCGACGACCTGCGTCGCACTTTCTTCCTCATCAGTGACGACCCGCGCGTCCTCGGCATCCTCATCGCCTTCTGCTTCGGCGGTCTGCTCGAGGCTCTCGCTGGATTTGGCGCCCCGGTCGCCATCGCGGCTGCCATGTTGATCGCCATTGGCTTCGGCAAGCTCCGCGGTGCCGTCACCGCCTTGGTCGCCAACACTGTCCCGGTGGCCTTCGGCGCTGTCGGTCTGCCGGTGCTCATGGCTGCCAAGACCGGTGGTCTGGACGTCTCGATGGTCGCCCCGGTGACCGCTCGGATTTGTGCCGTCCTCTGCCTCGTAGTCCCCTTCCTCATGCTGGCCATCATGGACGGTCGCAAGGGTGTGCGTGAGTGCTGGCCGTTCGGTCTGTTCGTCGGCATCGTCTTCGGCGTCACCAAGATCATCGTCGGTGGTACCCCGGTCTACAACCTGACCGAGATCTTCGCCGCCGTCGTCACCGTCGCCCTCTCCCTGCTCTTCCTCAAGGTCTGGAAGCCGAAGGGTGGCCGTGAAGCCGCCGAGCGCATCGGCATCCCGATGGACCCGGCCATTGAGACCGAGCTCGTGCAGGCTCAGGAGGTCGACACCTCCGACCTCACCGGCAACCGTATCTTCATGGCCCTGGTGCCCTACATCCTCGTCATCGTGGTCTTCGGTATCGCTGCCATCCCGGCCGTCAAGGAGGGCCTGAAGGCCGCCGACACCAAGATGGCCTGGCCTGGCCTGGCCGGCCTCATGACCACCGGTGGCAAGGCCGCGGCCCACCAGTCCTACACCTGGCAGTGGCTGTCCCAGCCGGGTTTCCTGCTGGCCATCGTTGCCATTCTCGTCGGCCTCATCTACAAGGTGTCCCTCCCCGACGTCTTCACGGAGCTGTGGGTCAACGCCAAGAAGATGAAGTTCTCGATGCTGACCATCGGTCTGGTAGTCGCCCTCGCCTATGTCATGGGTGACTCCGGCCAGACGCTGGCCCTTGGTATGTTCATTGCTGGCGCTGGTGCGGTCTACCCGTTCCTCGCCCCGATCCTTGGCTGGATCGGTACCTACGTCACCGGATCTGACACCTCCGCCAACATCCTGTTCTCCGGCCTGCAGAGCAGCGTCGGTCAGCAGGTCGGTGCCGGATCTCACCTCGGTGTCGAGGGTATGCGGCACCTGCTGGTCGGCGCCGGTGCCTCCGGTGGTGTCGTCGGTAAGATGATCTCCCCGCAGTCGCTGACCATCGCGGCCACCGCGATTGGCCTGGCTGGCGGCGAGTCGATCATCCTCCGCAAGGTCTTCAAGTTCTCGATCATCCTGCTCATCCTGATGTGCATCCTCGTCGGCCTCATGTCGACCCCGGTGCTCGGATGGATGGTTCCCTGATTCTGCTGACGGTTGACACCGCCTGGCATCCGTTCCTCATCAATGGAGGTCACCATGACAACCACTACGAGCCCTGGTACCAGGGCCGCCTCGCCCGGCTTGCCGGGGGCGGGCATGACCGTCGGGCTGTTCATCACGTGCATCAATGACGTGATGTTCCCCCAGACCGGCGTGGCCGTCACCACTCTGCTGGAGCGTCTGGGCTGCAAGGTCGAGTTCCCGCGTGAGCAGACGTGCTGCGGCCAGATGACGACCAACACCGGATACTTCGACGAGGGTGTTCCCACCGTCCGACAGTACGTGCGGGCCTTCGGGGGCTACGACTACGTGGTTGCTCCGTCCGGATCCTGTGTCGCCGCCGTCCGTGATCAGCACCCGATGCTCGCCGAGTACGCTGGTGATTCCGGACTGCTCAAGGAGGTCGAGCACACCAGCCAGATCACCTATGACCTGCCGGAGTTCCTCGTCGACATCCTCGGCGTCACCGACGTCGGGGCGTACTTCCCACACCGAGTGACGTACCACCCGTCCTGCCACGGCAAGCGTCTGCTCAAGCTGGGGGATCGTCCCTACGAGTTGCTCAAGAACGTCCGCGGCATGACCCTGGTCGACCTACCGATGGCCGAGCAGTGCTGCGGATTCGGCGGAACGTTCTGCATCAAGAACCCCGACATGAGCGCGGCAATGGCCAACGACAAGGCCCGTCACGTTCGTGAGACGGGGGCTGAGTACGTCGTCGCCGGCGACAACTCCTGCCTCATGAATATTGGTGGTGTGCTGTCGCGTCAGAACTCGGGCGTCAAACCGATTCACATCGCTGAAATCCTCGCCAATACTGAGGAGGACTGACTCATGAGTACCGAATTGCGTCGCGTCACCTATGGAAACCACGGCGTCGCCCGGCTCACTCCGGCCCCCGACAAGCCTGGTTCGTACATGGGTATGCCGAAGTTCTCGAAGGCCGTCAAGAATGAGCTGAACCTGTCGGTGCAGCGCAAGAACATGCGTAATGCCACTACGACGATTCGCAACAAGCGTGCCATGCGTGTCTCCGAGTCCCCGGACTGGGAGGATCTGCGTAATGCCGCCGAGGCCATCAAGAATCGTGTCGGCCGGCACCTGGATCACTATCTGGTCGAGGCGGAGAAGAACCTCACTGCCAACGGCGTCCACGTTCACTGGGCCCGCGATGGTGAGGAGGCGAACCGCATCGTTGCGCAGATCGCCAAGGACAAGGGGGTTGACGAGGTCGTCAAGATCAAGTCGATCACCAGCCAGGAGACTGACCTCAACGAGTACCTCGAGGAGCAGGGCATCGCGGCTTGGGAGACCGACCTGGCCGAGCTCATCGTGCAGCTCGGACACGACCGTCCCTCCCACATCGTGGTGCCGGCCATCCACCGCAACCGTGCCGAAGTCCGCGAGATCTTCCTTCATGAGATGAAGAACTACGGTCGTCCCGCCCCCGAGGACATCTCGGAGAACCCGCCGGAGTTGGCCAATGCTGCTCGTCTGCATCTGCGCGAGAAGTTCCTGCGCGCCGAAATGGCGGTTTCGGGTGGCAACTTCGTGCTCGCCGATACCGGTTCGCTGGTGATCGTCGAATCTGAGGGCAATGGCCGGATGTGCCTGACCCTGCCCGACACCTTGGTGTCCATCGTCGGCATCGAGAAGGTGCTGCCGAGCTTTGACGATCTTGAAGTCTTTCTCAAGCTGCTGCCGCGCTCGGCCACCGGTGAGCGGATGAACCCGTACAACTCGGTGTGGAGCGGCGTGACCGAGGGTGATGGCCCGCAGGAGCAGCACGTCATCTTCCTCGACAACGGTCGTACCGACGTCCTGGCCGACACGCTTGGTCGTGAGGTGCTGCGGTGCATCCGGTGTGCCTCCTGCATCAACATCTGCCCGGTCTACGAGCGTGCCGGCGGTCACGCCTACGGCTCGGTGTACCCCGGACCGATTGGTACTGTGCTCAACCCGCAGCTGCGTGGCGTCGAGCACCCGGTTGACCGGGGCCTGCCGTACGCCTGTTCCCTGTGTGGCGCCTGCAACGAGGTCTGCCCGGTGAAGATCCCCTTCACCGACATCCTCCTTGAGCTGCGCAACAAGGCCGTCGAGTCCGAGAAGGCCGACAGGATCCCGCAGGACTACGAGGTCGCCGGTGAGATGGGTCTTATGAAGACCGCGTCGTGGGCGTTCAGTGACTACAAGCACTTCGAGGCGATCCAGGTTGGCTCGCGCGGTGTGGGACGTGTCCTGCGTGGCAAGAAGATGGGACCGGTTCCGGTGCCGGTGGCTGAGCGGTGGCTGAAGTACCGCGACGTCGACGCGCCACCGACCGACACGTTCCGCACCTGGTGGAAGAAGAACAGGGAGGAAAAGCGATGACCACCATCAGCACTGATCCGGTGGCGCGTACCGAGATCCTTGCCCGGATTCGTCGCGCCAGCTCGGACATCACCACGTCCGATCCGGTCGCCGATGTGCCGATCGACTGGGAGTACGGCACCGGTATCGAGATGGATGACGTCGTCGGTACCTTCGTCGAGAAGGTCATCGACTACAAGGCCACCGTGGTGCGAGTCAAGGGGGCTGATGTTCCCAAGGCCGTTGTTGAGGGGCTCAAGGCCACCGGGGCCGAGCACAGCGCAGTCGTGTCGGTCGGGCTGGACAAGTCTTGGGTCGAGGCGATCGAGGGTGCCGGTCTTGACGTTCGCGTTGACGATCCTCAGCTGTCCAAGCAGGAGCTCAACGGCACCGACGCCGTCGTCACTGCCTCGGCAGCCGGCATCGCCGACACTGGTTCGATCGTCCTGACTCATGTCGAGGACCAGGGGCGTCGAGCCATCACCCTCGTCCCGGACCGCCACGTGTGTGTCATCAAGGCCAGTCAGGTGGTTTCTGATGTTCCCGAGGCCATCCAGATCGTCAAGCCGGCGGTCCACGAGGGCCATCCGTTGACCTTCATCTCCGGTGGCTCGGCAACCTCCGACATCGAGTTGGCACGTGTCGATGGTGTCCATGGGCCCCGTCAGCTCTACGTCATCGTCGTGGACGATCAGTAATGGTGTAGCCGTCAATTACTTCCACTGGATTGAGCAGAGAGCCAAAACATAGCTCAGTCGATTCTTCGAATCTCATGGCGCTCCGTGACAGGAGTAGGGGACGAGTGGTAAGGTTTGGCTAGGGTTGTTTCACACCGGTGAAACCCAAGTACTCAAAGGAGATTATGATGCTTCTTTCGAAGCAAACTTCCAGAGTAGCGGCAGTTGCTGCGGGTCTCGTTGTAGCTGCATCTGTGGCAGTTCCGGCATTCGCCGAAGGCAGTATCAACAGCCACATATCGAATGGGAGAGTGGGATTTGAGACTCGAAGCTGGTGGGACGGCGATTCTGATGGAGTCTCAACTAGCGTTTCACACTATTCCAAGTGCAACGCCAAATCAGTGAGCTATGAGCTCATGCATGAGTATTCGTGGCGTCCTGATGCTAAGTTGGGTACTAAGACGCTGCCATGCTCAAAGACGGGATCGCTGTACTGGGGACGTCAAGTCAAGGGTGACTACCATGTGGTCATCCGCGGTATCGGGGGGAAAGCTTCGGTCTCGGTCAACGACTTCCGCATTAAGTACTGACAATTAGTGGCCATGATCATCGGTGACGTCTCTTTCTCCTACCGGAGAAATCATGAAGTCTTGCATGGTGTGAATACCGAGTTCACGCCGGGTAGGACGGCATTGCTTGGTCCTAATGGGGCGGGTAAGTCCACCCTGTTTGCGCTGTGTTCGGGAGTCACGGTGCCTCAGTCAGGGAAGATCACGTTGGGAACCGGTGAGGCTTCGTCTCGGACGTTGCGTCGGCGCGTGGGATTCATGGGCCAGGCCGTCCGGCCCATGCCGGGACTGACAGTGCGCGAGCAGGTGACGTACTGCGGGTGGCTCAGGGGATTGAGCGTTCGTGAGGCTTCCGTCAAGGCTGAGCGGGTGATTGAAGACGTCGATCTGATGGAGAAGGCCGACGAGCGCTCCTCCCAGATCTCGGGTGGCCAGTTGCGCCGGGTGGGCTTGGCTCAGGTCCTCGTTGGACAGCCAGAAGTATTGCTGCTCGATGAGCCGACTGCTGGGCTCGACCCGGCTCAGCGAATGCGTTTTCGTGAGGTTCTTGAGCGAATTCCAGATGACCGGGTCACCGTCGTCTCAACTCATCAGGTTGATGATCTCGCTGACGGGTACGACAGGGTGATTGTCCTGTTCTCGGGGCGCGTTGTCTTTGATGGGACTCCTCACGAGTTCCTCGATCTCGCACCGGAGGATTCGCAGCATCGTGCTGAGGCGGCTTATCTGGGACTGGTGACCGGCGAATGAGGTTTACGACACGACTGCGAACTGCGCCTGGGATCTGGCTGGCACCTCTCGTCGCGCTCGTGTTCATCATGGTCGACCAGAATGCTTCTAGCGAGCCGTACTGGCTTGCCCAGATGGTTCAGGACACGGCCAGGGTCATGGTCGCCAATGGGCTATGTGCTTTTGCGGGTGCTTTGGAGGGTAGACGACTTAAAGCTGTTGCCCTTACGGGTAACCGAGTGAGGCCGTGGTGGCGTGTGTTGGCGGGGCCCATAGTAGCTTCGGCGGCAGTAACTACCGTGCTGACGGTGATCTTCATGGTCAAGCATGGATTTGCCTCCCATCCTTTGGGGTGGGCCATCCTCGGCGTGACCCTGTTGTCGGTGTGGTCCTGGACGATTGTCGGGGTCGCGTTGGGGATCTGGCTGCCCGTTGCCGTGGCCGCGCCATTGGCTCTGGCGATACCCGTCGCGTGGATGATCTTTCCGCCTGGGATGTCGATTTACTGGCTCCGTCACCTCACTGGCACGTGGATGAGCTGCTGCACCATCACGCAGACACTGAATCCGGTCGTCGTGACAGGAACCCTGGCTGTTCAGCTTGGTCTTCTGGTCGGAGGTGTCATCGCTGCATCGGCCCGGGTGGCACGGCGTGGACGCTGGCTGGTTCTGTGCCTGGGAGTGTTGGCCCTCGTCATGGGGTTCGTCGCCGGCGCCGTCCAGGTCAGAGGTCTCAACGCCTTTCCGACCCTTGCGCGTGAAACTGCCGTGAAGTGCCACGCGGTAGACGACGTGGGCATCGACCTGTGTCTACTCCCGGAGCACGAATCTGAGCGGACGACGATCGAGGCAAGCGCCAAGCGTGTATTTCCAATCTGGAGGCGTGCCGGAATAACTCTCCCGGATGTGTATTCCGAGCAGGCCCTTCCAGGACGCACGAACGTCGTCGACCTCAGTGTTGCCTCAGGGATGACGGGAGAGTCGGAAGTCGTTACCCGCCTCGCGGCAGCTACGGGAAGCCCGTTCTGCTCGACCCCAGATGACGAGGGGACTCGGCCCATCGAGATCATCCAGTACAGCGGTCGTATTGACGCGTGGCTGCGGCAAGTGGCGCATGCGGCTGGCGTTGAGGTTACGCAGGCGGGGGTAGCGGCAGATGATTCTGCTTGGGCCACACAAATGCGGACCAAGGACGCCGCGGTTCAAGCCAGTGCAATACGGAAGATGCAGGAATACCTGCGTGGGTGTCCTCGGTGAGGTACTGGTTCCGCAATCGGATGGCGGGATTCCAGCTTGCCGTGACCGGTGTCCTCGCGACGGTGTGTACTCTCACTGACCCGGGGGAGGTGGCCGTGCCTCCCATTTTCGGCAGTATCAGTGCGGTGATGGTGTTGAACAACGTGTTCGGCCTGGTACTTGCGATTATCTACGCTGTCGGTCTTGCTCGGGCTGATCTGACTGTCGAGGACAGATCCTTGCGTGGCACGGGGATTCTTGACGCCAGCTTGGGGGTAGCGATGTCAGCGATCATGCTGCTGGGGCTCCTCGGCGGGCCAGGAAATGCCAGTGTTGTTCGCGATGTTCCGATACTCCTTGGCATCACGATGGTCGCGGCCCGCTGGATGCCGCGCAGTCTGGCCTCACTGCCTTCCATCGCGTATTTCTTCGTTGGCCTCCTAGTGGGTCGCAGCTACGACGGCGAAACCTGGTGGAACTGGTCAGTGTCTAGTCCATCGGGATGCGTGAGCCAGGGATGGATTATTTCCTCGGTTGTCCTCGGGGTGCTTGCCCTCGTGATTCCGACTCGGAGAGTTCGGCAACATTTCGGCGCGGATGCCGATTGAGCAGCCGTGGGGTCGGGTCACCCTGTGAGTTGTTTTCTTGACGGCGGATCGTGTCGCAGAAAACCGATGCTGATCTGTCGTTGCTGACTAGTCATCGGCTGCTGCGACGCTCGTGCCACTGGCATTTGGACTTGGCAACCGACGTGTGTGGTAAATCGGTAGGGAATTGGGTCTCATGCCAGTTAAGGTGGTAATGCTGGGTTTTGTGCACCGGATTTCCACGGCAGGGGTCGGGGATAACGCGGCGCCTCGGTGGGCACGGTTGGCTGGCGGGGTGGCGTGGCCTGTGACGAGGATGCGGACGGCTGGACCAGCGCCGTCACCTGATGTGCCACACTCGGTCACACCGGGCCATGACAGCGGGATCGTGGGTGATGACAAGTTTGGCGGCTTTGGGGGTGGACGCCCACAGGTCATCCATGATGACGGTGGCCGTCTCGACGTCGAGGTGCTCACTCGGTTCGTCGAGGATGAGGACATCATGGGCCGAAGGGTCTTCGGATGTGTCGTGGTTGACGAGCACCCTAGCCAAGGCGAGCCTTTGTGCCTCGCCACCGGACAAGGTTCCGCCGTCTTCGGCCACGACCCTTTCCGGCGGGATGGTCAATCCGGCTCGGCCCAAGGCCGTGACGACCTCCGACTCGGTGGCGTCCCTGCACCCGATGCGCACGTTCTCGCTGATCGAGGTCGCGAAGACATGAGCGTTCTGGGCCAGGTATCGCACCCGTCCGGTCGTCGTCACGGAACCGGCCAGCGGCGGGATGAGTCCCATGATGGTTGCGGCGAGGGTCGTCTTGCCGATACCCGACCGCCCGACGACGGCCACCGATTCCCCGGTAGCAACCGTCAGATTCACATCGGACAGCACGGGGTGGCCACCCGGCCACCCGACCGTCAATCCGTCGATGACGAGGGAGGGCTCCTCCTCAGATGCCCCGGCGGTGGGGGAGTCTCCTGTCCCGACTTGCGGGGCGTCCAACACCTCGACGACCCGCAGTAGTGCTGCCTTGGCACGGGTATGAGTCTGGGCGGCCCCCGTGAACGCTCCGAACACCTCGTGGAGGGCCAGTGGGGTCAGCACCAGCACAGCCAGGATTCGCCCACCGATACGCCCGTCGGCAACCGCATTGCCACCGATCCATAGGGCCGAGACGACTGCTAATCCGGCTGCCAGGATCTGACCTGCGGTGCCGAGACCTCGTCCCCATGCCGCTCGTTGCTCGGCGGTGCGCAACCGGGAATCGACCTCCAATACATCGGCCAGGATCGCGTCCTGAGCTCCGTAAGCCACCAGATCAGGGGCGCAATGGGCCAACTCGCGAGTGCGGTCGGCCAACTGACCACGCAGCGGCACCAAGGAGGAGTCGGCAGCCCGGGACAGGCGTTGGGTGATCGCCGGCATGACGACGGCCGCCAGTAGGGCCGACAGCAGTAGGACCGCAGCCGAAGCCAATGAGAACCGGGCCAGCAGGACCGTCGTGCCAATGATGACGAGACTTGACGCGCACGCCGGAACGATCACCCGCACGACCATGTCCAACACCGCGTCGACGTCGGCAGTAACCCGCACTAGCAGGTCACCCCGGCGACGTCCCAGCAGGGTGGTACGTGAAAGCCGGTCGTAGACCCGCATCCGCAATGCCCCCTGCATCCGCAGAGCCAGGTCGTGGCCTACCAGACGTTCGGCGTAGCGGAAGACACCGCGGGAGATGCCGAAGAATCGCACCCCGACGGCTGCGGCCTCCAGGTATAGCACTGGTGGCATCTCTGCGGCTCGAGACAGCAACCACGCTGACACACCCATGAGGGCCACCGACGCCCCGGATGCACATGCGGCGAGCAGGGTCGATAGGACGAGTAGCCAGCGACCTCGCGGGACATCCTGCAACAGAGTCTTGAGCAACTGAGTGGTTCGCGCGTTCATGCCAGCACCTCCAGGTCGACGACCACGTCAGCTGCCGCGATGATGTTGCGACGATGGGTCACGACGAGCACTGACGCTCCCGAGGCTCGCACCGCGTCAAGGACCGTGGCCTCGGTGGTGGCATCGAGACCTGCGGTTGGCTCGTCGAGGACCAGCAAACCGGCCCTGGCCTGTTCGACTCTGACCAAGGCACGTGCCAGGGCGACGCGACGTCGCTCGCCGGCCGACAAACCCTCGGCGTCGTCGTCAACCCGCTTGTCCAGCGGGATGGACACGGCACCACAACGATTCAGGGCATCGCGAAGCACAGCGTCGGGGGCCCCTGGGTATCCCAGCTGCACATTCTGCGCCACCGTCCCGGCCATCATCGCGGGAGCCTGGGGCACATAGGCCAACTGACGACGCCACGCCTGCCAGACGGACTCGTCGGCCCCGACGAGCTCGTGGTCACCGACGAGGATCGACCCGGAATCGGGGTCGATGAATCCCAACAGGCATGACAGGGCGGTCGTCTTGCCACCACCGGAGTGTCCGGCCAGGGCGACGAGGTTCCCTGGATCAATCCGCAGGGACAACCCATCCGGCGCCGGGCGATCGGCGCCCTCGTAGGTGTGAGTCAACCCACTGACGACCACCGGAACATCCCTCGGTGAGGGCATGTCGACGTCGCTGCCAAAATCCATCGGTCGTCCCGACTCGATGAGACCGAAGGACACCTCGGCAGCGGCCATGCCGTCGGCGGCGTCGTGGAAGAGGGCGCCCACCTGCCGCACTGGGAGAAAGACCTCGGGGGCGAGGATGAGGATGAAGAGGGACGTGCGCAGGTCCATGCCACCGGCGGCCACCCGGAAACCGACGGTGACGGCCACCAAGGCCACCGACAGGGTTGCCAGCAACTCGAGGACGAAGGAGGACAGGAAACTGATGCGCAGGGTGCGCATCGTCTCGCCGCGGTTGGCCGCCTCGGTGCGGCGCAGACCCTCGAGCTGGGCGTGGGCTCGTCCGAAGACCTGCAGAGTCGGCAGCCCAGCGACCAGATCAGCGAAGTGGTTGGCGAGTCGGGTGGCTACCTTGAACCGTTTCGCTACGGCCGCCTCAGTGCGCCAGCCAATGAGGGCCATGAAAACGGGGATGAGCGGGATCGTCACGACGACGATGATGAGGCTCGTGATGTCTTGGAAGCCGATGGCGGTGGCCAACACCACCGGAACGATGACGGCCAGTACAAGCTGCGGAAGGTACTTCGAGTAGTAGCCGTCGAGGGCGTCCAGACCTGTTGTCACCAGGCTGATGAGGGTTCCCGATGGCATCGTCGCGTCGGTGGGACGCGACAACCTGGCTTGCAGGATGTCGCGCCGCAATTGCGACTTGACTGACGCTGAAGCTCGATGAGCCAGGGATTCTTGCAGCCAGGCGAGGCAAGCTCGACCACAGAACACCGCCGCAAGCAGTCCGCACCAGATTGCCACGCCGTCGAGGCGATGGGTGGCGAAGACCGACGAGATGCCGCGGGACAACAACCAGGCCTGCGTGAGGATGAGCAGGGCCGTAGCCACACCGACCACGCACAGACCCGCAAGGAAGGGGAGAGTGGCCCGCGCCCGGCGAACCAGGCGCGGGTCCAGCGGAGCTGCCACGGATCAGACAGCCACCGCGGCGTCCGGGATGGCGTCTCGGGTGAGGCGCTTGCGGAACACCCAGTAGCTCCAGATCTGGTAGGCCAGCACGATCGGCACGAAGACGCAGGCGCTGATCGTCATGATCTTCAGGGTGTAGGGGGTCGATGAGGCGATCCACATGTCGAAGGGGATCCCCGACGGGCGGTACCCAAGGTTGCCGTACATGGCGATCATGCAGGCAACGATCATGAGGGCGATGCCCAGCCCGGTGCACAGGAAGGCCAGGCCCTCGCGCCCCTTCGCGACGACTGCAGAACCAGCGGCCAGCAGCGCGACGACGAGCAGGCAGAGGATCCAGGTGAGTACCTGGCGACCATCCGTGGTGACGTACATGATGTTGAACATCAGGGCCCATACCAGGGCGACGGCGGTGGCGATCCACCCCAGCTTGGCCGAGGTCTTACGAGCCCGGTCATGCATGTCACCCAGCGTCTTCAGGGCGATGAAGTTGGCGCCGTGGGCGCAGAAGAGCACCACGAACAGGATGCCGCCGATGAGGGCGAACGGGGTGAACAGGCCCCAGAACGAGGTCGTCACCAGCGGGGCGACGCCACCGTCAGGAGTCTGGTGCGGGCCGACGGCCAGGCCACGTACGAAGTTCGCGAAGCCGACGCCGAGCACCAAGGTGGGCAGGAAGGATCCGATGGTGGCCATCCAGTCGAAGGTGTTGCGCCACCTCGAGGACGGGTGCTTCGAGCGGTACTCGAAGGAAACACCACGGATGATGAGGCCGAGTAGCACCAGCAGCAGCGGCAGGTAGAGGCCGGAGAACATCGTGGCGTACCAGCCGGGGAAGGCCGCGAAGGTGGCGCCACCAGCGGTGAGCAGCCACACCTCGTTGCCGTCCCAGGTCGGGCCGATGGTGTTGACCATGAGGCGACGGTCCTTGTCATCGCGTCCCAGGAAGGGAAGCAGCATGGCGACACCGAAGTCGAAGCCTTCGAGGAAGAAGAACCCAACCCACAGGACGGTGATGAGGATGAACCAGACGATCGTCAGGGGCGAGTGAGCAGCAGTTTCAAGCACAGGAAGCATATCGGTGACCTCCTCAGTATGCGAAGGACACCGCGGTGTCCTCGTCCTCGACAGCAGGCTGACGACTTGGCAGTTCGGGCAGACCCTTCTTGAGGGTCTTCCAGAACAGGCTCACCTCGACGACAGCCAGGATGCCGTACACCACGGTGTAGGCGATGGTCGAGAAGAGCACGCTACTGGCGCTGACACCTGGTGAGACTCCCGCCGTGGTGGGTAGTACGCCGGCGACGAGCCAGGGTTGCCGTCCCATCTCGGAGAAGATCCAGCCGAAGGAGTTACCGAACAGCGGTAGCAGCGGCAGGCAGATCATGACGAAGGTCAGCCAGCCGTGGGGCTTCGGGTTGCGGTCACCGCGCATCGCGATGAGCATGATGAGGCCGACGAGGCCACCGATCATGCCAAGGGTGATCATGATGCGGAAGGTCCAGTAGGAGACCGGGACGTTCGGATCGAGCTTGATGCCATTGGCGTCGATCTTCTGGCGCAGCACGTCCTGGTAGGAGGCCTGCAGAGAGGTCTGCGAATTGTCCCTGCGGTGGTAGGTGTACTCGTGAACCTGGTAGTTCTTGAGCTCGTTGACACCCTTGATGTCCTCGCCCCACGTGCCGGTGCTGAGGAATCCGAGCATACCGGGGATCTTGATGGCCCACACCTCTTCGGAGCCGTCCCGGTTGCCGATGGTGAGGACGGAGAAGTCCGAGGTGTTTTCGAAGGCACCTTCGGCGGCGGCCATCTTCATCGGCTGAGTGTCGGTCATGACCTTGCCCTGGTAGTCGCCGCTGAGCACGATGCCGACGCAGGCGACGATGAGCACCCAGGCGCCGAACTTTGAGGCCCAACGCCAGGTACGTACGGTCTCGACTTCTTCGCTGTCAGAGATCTGGGAGGTGGCACGTCCACGGGCCACCTTGGACAGATGCCAGAAGGCGATTCCAGCGATGAGAGCTCCAGCGACCAGGTAGGAGGCTGACATCTGATGAAGGAAGGTCGACTTGAAAACCGGATTGGCGAGGACAGCACCGAAATCGGTCAACTCGGCCCGGTGGGTTGTGGGGTTGTAGCTGGCCCCGACGGGGTTCTGCATCCACGAGTTGGCCGCCAGGATGAACACCGCAGAGATCATGGTGCCGATGGCGGTCAGGTAGATGCAGGCCAGGTGGACTCCCTTGGGGAGCTTTTCCCAGCCGAAAATCCACAAGCCGATGAAGGTCGACTCCATGAAGAAGGCCACCAAGGCTTCGAGGGCCAGCGGAGCGCCGAAGATGTCACCGACGAATCGCGAGTACTCCGACCAGTTCATGCCGAACTGGAACTCCTGCACGATTCCGGTGACGACGCCAAGGGCGAAGTTGATGAGGAAGAGCTTGCCGTAGAACTTGGTGAGACGAAGGTAACGGTCGTTGCGGGTCTTAAGCCACACCGTCTGCATCACGGCCACGAGCATCGATAGCGCGATCGTGATCGGGACGAAGAAGAAGTGGTAGACCGTCGTGATCCCGAATTGCCATCGGGCGATCAGTTGGGCATCCATGGCGCGCACCCTACTAGTCGTCAGTACCGGTTTGGGCATTCTGGGTCGTGTTGCGTCAAAACGGATGAAAAATCGTGCACCAACGTCTGCCGACAGCGGCGTGGCGAGGCCGGAGGCATGTACCGTTTCCCGCCCCGCTTGCCATGTGTGAGGCCGCATGGATGACTGCGGTGATGAAGAACAGGCACAGGAAGGTGATCGTGGGGGAAGGCCATCGAGCCGCCCACCCACGGTCGGCTGGGGCCGGCCGGACGCTGTGCCCCCTGTGGACACCTGATCCACCGCAGGACCCGTTCCTGGGATCGGGGTTGGCATCTCATTCGGCAGCGGCTGCGTCGAACTGCGCCTGGTAGAGGTCGTGATAGTGGCCTTTGCGCTCCAGCAACTCAGTGTGGGTTCCCTGTTCGACGATGTCGCCGTGCTCCATGACGAGGATGAGGTCGGCGTCCCGGATCGTGGAGAGGCGGTGGGCGATGACGAAGCTGGTACGCCCGTTGCGCAGGTGCCCCATGGCTTCTTGGACGAGCATCTCGGTTCGGGTGTCCACCGAACTCGTCGCTTCGTCAAGGATGAGCAAGTCCGGGGCGGCAAGGAACGCCCTCGCAATGGTGATGAGCTGCTTTTGCCCCTCCGACACATTGGATCCGTCTTCATCAATGACGGTGTCATAGCCGTCGGGAAGGGTGTGGACGAAGTGGTCGACGTGCGCAGCTTGCGCGGCATCAAGGACCTCTCCCTCGGATGCCTCCGGGCGACCATAGGCGATGTTGTCGTGGATCGTCCCGCTGAACAGCCAGGCCTCCTGCAGCACCATGCCGATCCGGGAGCGCAGTTCGCCGCGGGGGACCGTGGAGATGTCGACGCCGTCGAGGGTGATGGCCCCGTCGTCGATCTCGTAGAACCGCATGAGCAGGTTGACCAGTGTCGTCTTGCCGGCACCGGTGGGACCGACGATCGCCACCGTCTGGCCCGGCTCGGCGACCAGCGAGAGGTCGGTGATGAGGGGTTTGTCAGGGCTGTAGGAGAAGCGCACGTGGTCGAAGACGACTCGTCCCTCGGTGGCGGGAAGGCCACCGTCGGCCTCTGTGGACAATTCGTCAGCATCGAGGACCTGGAACACCCGCTCCGCGGAGGCGACCCCGGATTGCAACAGATTTGCCATGGACGCAATTTGGGTGATCGGCTGGGTGAACATTCGGGAGTATTGGACGAAGGCCTGAACATTGCCCAGCGGCATCTGGCCCTTGGCCACGCGCAGACAGCCGATGAGCACGATGACGGCGTAGTTGGCGTTGCCGAGCAGGAACATCACCGGCTGGATGAACCCGGAGATGAAGTGGGCCTTGGCGGTGGCTTGACGCAGCTCCTCGTTGCGCTCGTGGAATTCGTGGGCGACGGCTTGGGTACGGCCAAAGGTCTTGACCAGGGCGTGGCCTGAATACGCCTCTTCCACGTGGGAGTTGAGCTCTCCGGTGGCCTTCCACATCTGGGCGAACTGTTCCTGGGCCTCCTTGCCAATGGCTCCCGCGATGACTCCGGCAATCGGGATGATGACCAGGGAGACGACTGCCAGCAACGGGGAGATCCAGAACATCATGATCAACACCCCGATGACGGTCAGCAGGGCGTTGAGGAGCTGCTGGAGGGTCTGCAGCAAGGTCTGCGAGACGTTGTCGATGTCGTTGGTCATCCGGCTCATGAGCTCGCCGTGGGGCTGACCGTCGAAGTAGGACAGCGGCAGCCTCTCCAACTTGGAACTGACCTGACGGCGCAGGTCGTGCATGGAACGCTGGATGGCGGTGTTGAGCAGGAATCCCTGCAGGAACATCAGCAGGGCGGCGCAGGCATACAGGCCGAGCGCCCAGGCCATGATGACGCCGAGTCGGTGGAAGTCGATGCCGGAACCGATGACGACGTCGGGATACTGCTGCAGCAGGGTGATGATCTTTCCACGATCCCCACCCTGGCCGGTCTTGCCGAGTGTGTCGATGAACTCACCAGCCGGCATGCCGCGCGCTTGCGGGACGTGTGCGCCCAGCTGTTTTCCGACGATCCCGCCGAAGATGACGTCGGTGGCGCGCCCCAGGATCTTGGGACCCATGACGTTGAACGTCACCGAGACCGTAGCCATGATGACGACGATCGTCAGGACGAGGCGATGAGGCTTGAGCTGGCCGAGCAGTCGCTTGAGGGACGGGCCGAAGGAGATGGGTTTCTCGGCGACCCGGCCCCCGCCTGGGCCGCGTCGTGACGAGGCTCGCGCGATCTCGGCATGGTCATTGCGGGTGGGAGCCTTCTCGACCCTGCCGCTCATGCCGCCTCCTCGATGGAGAGCTGGGAGTCGACGATCTCGACGTAGGTCGGGCAGGACTCGATGAGCTCGTCATGGGTTCCCTTGCCGACGATGCGTCCGGCATCGAGGACGAGGATCTGGTCGGCATTGCGGATTGTTGAGACCCGCTGGGCGACGATGAGCATTGCGGCATCGCCCTGATGGGCCTCCAGGGAGGCCCGTAGTCGGGTATCGGTGGCGACGTCGAGGGCGCTGAAGGAGTCGTCGAACACGTAGATCTCGGGGGCTTTGACCAGAGCTCGGGCGATGGACAGTCGCTGTCGCTGTCCGCCGGAAACGTTGGTGCCGCCCTGGGAGATGGTGGCGTCCAACTCTCCGTCCATCCGGGAGACGAAGTCGTCGGACTGGGCGATGCGCAACGCGTTCCAGAGATCCTCGTCGGTGGCGTCGGAGCGGCCGTCACGCAGGTTTGACGCCACCGTGCCGCTGAAGAGGTAGGGACGCTGCGGCACCATTGCGATGCAACCCCACAAGGTTTCAAGGTCATAACGGCGGACGTCGGTCCCGTTGATGCATACGTGGCCACTCGTCACGTCGACGAGTCTGGGGATGAGGTTGACCAGGGTCGACTTCCCCGACCCGGTCGATCCGATGATGGCCGTGGTCGTGCCCCTGTCCACGGTGAAGGAAATGTCGTGGAGAACCGGCTCGCTGGCGCCGGGGTAGCTGAATGTGACGTCCCGCAGCTCCAACAGGGTTGGATCATCAGGCAGGGTCGTCACGGGTTCGGGGTCGATGGTGAGCGACGACGAGGTGTGCAGTACTTCCTCGATGCGGGTGGCGCACACCGAGGCGCGTGGCCACATGACGACGAGCATGACCGCCATCATGACGCTGATGAGAATCTGCATGAGGTATGTGGTGAATGAGGCCAGGACGCCGACTTCGGTCTGCCCGCTGTCAATCCGTGCTGCTGCAAACCAGAACACCGCAATCTGGGACAGGTTCATGATGAGCATGACGAGCGGGAACATCGCGGCCATGGTTCGTCCGACGCTGACCTGGATGTCGCGCAGGGAGGAGTTGGTGGCCTCGAAGCGGACCGCCTCATGGCGCTCCCGGGCGAAGGCTCGCACCACGCGGATGCCGGTGATCTGCTCGCGGACGACGCGGTTGAGGTCGTCGATGCGTTTCTGCTGGCGCTTGAACAGCGGACCCATGCGGGAGACGATGAGCCCCGCGCCGATGCCCAGCAGCACGACGGCTACGGCGATGATCCACGACAGGTGGACCTCGGCCCGGATCGCCATGACGACACCGACGACCATCATGATCGGCGCCCCGATGAGGATGGCCAGGGTCATGAAGACCAGCATCTGCACCTGCTGGACGTCGTTCGTGGTGCGGGTGATGAGGGACGGCGCCCCGAACTGGTTGACCTCGCGGGCGGAAAAGTCGAGGGTGCGGGTGAAGACGGCGTCGCGGATGTCGCGTCCCATTCCCATGGCGACCTGGGCGGCCAGGAAGACTGCGATGACCTGGCAGATCGTCTGTCCCAGGGCGACGGCCAGCATGAGGAGGGAATGCGAGGTGACGTAGCCGGTGTCGACGCGGACGACGCCCTTGTTAATGATGTCAGCGTTGATCGTCGGGAGGGTCAGCGCGGCGATCTGGGCGCAGACTTGCGCCACGACGATGACGGTCACCTGCAGGCGATAGGGCCGTAGATGCCGGGCCACAAGTTGTGTCAGCACGAGTGCTCCTCGGATAGTGACATGTGCAACCGGCGTGAGAGGATCTGCCGAGCGGCACGATCGACACCCTAGAGGAGATGGGCAGTGTTGTCCCGTCGGACGAGTCGACCGGTCGGTAGGCTGTGAGCCACCGAATCTGCTGTGATGTGAGGGGTGATGATGAGACGCACGCTGGCCCTCCTGGTGGCAGGGTTGCTTCTCGTCGGCACAGTTGGGTGCGCACAGACGTTGACTCCATTGGCCAAGCCCAGTCCTGACGATTCGGTCGAGGTGTGGCACCGGATGTCCATGGCGCCTGACCTGCCGAGCCTGGAGAGCGCTGGTGACGAGTATCAGCGTCGCCATCCCGGTGTGACACTCAACCTGCATGCGATCTTCTCGACGACCGACAAGTACCTCACCGCTCTGGAGACGTCGGTCGAGGAGGACAAAGCGCCTTGTATGGCCCAGGTGCCGAGCAGGTCGGTGGCGAGACTGGCCCATGACGGGGTGCTGGAAGATGTCACTCAGTACGCCGAGCAGTATCGCGACAAGTACGAACGCGGCCCGATGTCGCGGGTCACCTACCAGGG
This sequence comes from Cutibacterium nasicola, assembly GCF_051303185.1. GTDB lineage: Bacteria > Actinomycetota > Actinomycetes > Propionibacteriales > Propionibacteriaceae > Cutibacterium. The sequence continues at coordinate 158,644 of NZ_JBPPGE010000006.1, forward strand.
GAGGACGTACGGGCTGCCGCTGGACACCTCGCCGCTGGTCCTCTTCTACGATTCCGACGCTTGGTCGGAGGCCCATGTGGCTCCGCCCAAGACCTGGGAGGAGCTCCACGTCGCAGCCACGACTCTGGCGTCCACGGGAAAGGCGGTGTCGGATTTGCCAGTTGAGGAGACCGAGTGGCTGGCTGCGATGTCCGACACAGCGGGATCGCCATGGTTCGTCCCGGTGAATGACACGACGTGGAGGGTTGACATCGATTCAGACGGGGCGCGCAAGCTCACCGACGAGCTGCAGCGGATGGTTGCCGCACAGCAGCTCGTCATCTCCCATGGGTGGGAGTCGGTGCACAGTGATTTCTCATCCGGGAAGATCGTGGGACACATTGGTGCTCCCGCTGATCTTCCTCATCTCAAGACCGCCGTTGGGGCTGGGCAGCATCATTGGAAGGTTGCCTCCATTCCTCCGCTCGAGGGTCATGATTCCCGGGTGTCGTCGTATCAGGGCTCGTCGTGGGTGGTGCTCAAGGGATGCAGGACTGCGCGGCAGGCACTGAGTTTCGCTGATGCCCTCGACAACCAGCCCGAATTGCTGACGGGACGCGGTCTCGTCCCGGCTGGCAAGGCCGAGGGGATGACGACGCCGGCGTCCCTCGAGACCTTGGTGGGCAACGAGGACGTCGTCGGTGACCTCGCTGATCTGGGCCGCAGGATCGACGATGACTCCTCGACCTCTCCGGTGTGGGACGAGGTCGCGGTGGCCTGGCGTCCCAATGCGAAGTTGTGGGGGACGAGGACGAAGGTCAGCGGGAAGCTTCCTGTGTTGGCTTCGACGGCAAGGAGTGCCCTGGCCGCTGGCGGGTTGAAGGTGGCTGAGGGGTAACCCTCGCGAGAGCAGCATTCCGTGACGCAGCCGCACGATGACATCCAGGAGACCGAGAGTTGGGTTGGTCAGCGGTAGGTTTTGAGGGTGGGCTTGATGTCCTCGCTGACCATGGTCTGGTCCTGATATCTGAGCCGTGGCAGATGAGTAATTTCTGACTTCAGCTCGCCCAGTTTATATGGGTGGACTCCGGGATACATATGAATCGACACAACGGATTACTCGACATCAGTAATAATAAATTCTGAGTTTCATTTTGCTCCTCCGATCACTGGTGGATGGTGAATCTGCCGTGCGCATATTATGCACGCGAAGCATGTGGATGAGGCGAGTGACAGTTGTCTGCGCGAGAACGCGGGTATTGGCCAAAGTCAACCTAACATGGCTCAGGAGAGATATTCGCATCGACATCGGGCATGAAGCCACGTGCTGACCTTCACTGCCATTACTCGGAGGAGGTCGCGGGGCGGCGCGGATGATAGCCGTAACTGTTATCGGGTGTGTTGCGCCACCAACCTGCGACAATAGTCACAAAAATACATGCGGCCGATGTGATCCATGAGTAGAAATTAAGGACGAAATAGCTGTAATGGATAGGAGAGTACAATGTGAATGGTATTACAAAAACTGATTGGAATGCAATCTTCTTCCTTGTTGGCCAGTCGATGAGGCCAAGGCCCATGATGACCGGCAACAGATACCAGGGGCGCCCAGGCGGGCCGACGAGGACCAAGGTTGTGAGAGTAATGATCACAATGACTTCTGGCCTGTCCAGGATGCGTTTGAAGACAGCTGTGATCATGATTGCTATCAGTGCCAGAACGCACAGGGGCTTTCCTGCCATATTCCATGCGGAGTCGGTGGTCGGGGCGTATGCGTGAAGTAGTGCTCCGGTCATGGCATAGAGGGACGACGAATACGGCGCGGGATCACCCGTGGGTCTGATCCAATACGCTCCTAGCGGGGAGATCGCAGACAGCCCGATGCACAAGAGGGCAGAACCGGCGCAGGCAATTCCTGAAAAAATGAGTGCACGGAATTGAGTGACCAACTCGCGCGGATCATGGTTGCGATAAATCGACGATGCGACCGGTAGGACGAGCACGATCAGTGCTGTAGGTTTGATCAGCGCGCCACACATGACAACAAAGAATCCTGCGATGGCCTTGAGTTTTGAAGCGCGGTATTGATAGATCAATTCTATTCCGACGGCCGAGATTCCTAGAGCCAATAAATCATTGTGACCATGATTGATTCCGTATACAAGTAGAAAAGGATTGGCGCAGACAAACCAGAATGCGGCTTCAGGTGACGCCTTGGTTCGCGCTGCAATGCGTGGGGTGGCCCATGCCAAGAACAGCCATCCTACAATCCCGAGTATCCGCATGTTCGTCAGAGCCAGCCATGGCTGGTTGAAGGAGAGGGCGACGGCCAGCGCCTGGGTGTACAGCGCCAAGGGAGGGTATCCGACAGTGGTTCCCTTCCATGTATTGGTCCATTCCGTGTACGGTCCTTGCATTGAGCCAGCTGGCAATGTGGTTGGATTTCCGCCATGAAGGACTACCCATCCCTGCTCGACATAGTTGTAAGTGTCATCCCATATCGGTGGAAAGACGGTGAGCAGTAGAATCCATGTGGCAACCAACCACCGGTGGCTTGACTTGCTGGTGTGTCTCAGCAGGATCCATGTGATGTACCAAATTATCGTAAAAAGGGTACATGTGTGTGCGAGTTCTATCCCTGTGTGTCCATTGAAGACACGAAAGAGTTTCCATGCCCCACCTGGTCCATCGGGTATCTTGGGGTTTCCGCTTGGTGAAAGCGCTGCGATATACATGACTGTCAATATTGATAACGCAGCGGAAATTTTCATCCTAGGGTTGTTCCTGAGAGCCGTGTTTGTTTCAGAAAACCAGTTCCTCGGATGTGTGGATGTCTGATGTGCTCGTTGCATGGGGTTTAAACCTCGGTAGGTTGGTTGAGTTGTGCAATATCAAGAGTCTGGTCTCGGGGCGACGACAAGGTCTGAATCGCGATTCTATCGCGGTGGCAACGTCAAAGGCCCGTTGCTCATGCATTCAAAATTGAGATGTCTCGATGGTATCGCCGGGATGTAGGTGACATGGCTCACGCCAGAATGCCAGGTCGTGAGGGTTCCTGTGTGGGATCGTCGTGGGCGGGGCGATACTGCGATGGTTGTCCGATTGTGTGACGCCGTCGCTGCGGTAGAGGACACAGAACATCAGGCCTTCCCGGGAGTAGGCGGGTGCTGTGGACAGCATAGACAGAATCGTCCCTACCCCTCCTTTTCGATAGGATTACCCGGTGAGTTCTGACACCGTTTCCAGCCAGTCCCCTGACGTCTCCGAGCAGATGCAGGTCCGTCTTGACAAGCGGGCCCGGATCATCGCCGACGGAGGTCAGGCCTACCCGGTCGATCTGCTGCGCGACCACACCCTGGCCCAGATCCGTCAGAAGTACACCGATGACAAGGGCGAGTTGATCCTGGCTGTGGGCGAGGAGACGGCGGATGAGGTCACCATCGGCGGGCGCGTCGTCTTCGTCCGCAACACCGGCAAGCTCTGCTTCGCCAGCCTGCAGGACGGGTTCACCGAAACCTCCAACGGCGAGCGTCTGCAGGTGATGCTCTCCAAGGCTGAGGTGGGCGACGAAGCCCTGGCGGCCTGGAAGTCCGACGTCGACCTGGGCGACCATGTCTGGGTGCGTGGACGCGTCGTCGTCTCCCGTCGTGGCGAACTGTCCATCATGGCCTCGCAGTGGCGGATGGCGTCGAAGGCCCTGCGTCCCCTGCCGACCCTCCACAAGGAACTCTCGGAGGAGACCCGGGTACGTCGTCGTTACGCGGACCTGGTCGTGCGCGACGAGTCCCGTCGGATGGTGCGCACCCGCGCCATTATTACTCGCGCGGTGCGCCACGCCCTCGACGAGCGTGGCTTCCTGGAGATCGAGACACCGATCCTGCAGCTGGTCCACGGTGGTGCGACGGCTCGTCCGTTCAACACCCACCTCAATGCCTTTGACACCGACATGAGCCTGCGCATCGCTCTTGAGCTCTACCTCAAACGCGCGATGGTGGGCGGCACCGACCGCGTCTACGAGATAGGACGCGTCTTTCGCAACGAGGGCATCGACTCCAGTCACTCGGCCGAGTTCTCCATGCTTGAGGCCTACATGAGTTGGGGCAACCAGTTCACGATTGCCGAGGTCATCAAGGACATTATCATGGAGGTGGCCGACGCCCTCGACATCCACCAGATCGAGACCCTCAAGGGGACCGTCGACCTTGACGGCGAATGGCGCTGGGTGAGCGTCTACCCGGGGCTGTCGGAGAAGCTGGGGCGCGAGGTCACCCTCGACACGCCGTTGGAGGAATTACACGCCATCGCCGTCGAGCACGAGATCGAACTCGATCCGTCATGGGAGGCCGGAAAGGTCGTCATGGAGCTCTTCGGCGAACTCGTCGAGCCAGAGCTCATCAACCCCACCTTCGTCTGCGACTACCCGGCCATCGCCCAGCCGCTGGCCCGCCCGCACCGTGACGACCCGCGCATGGTCGAGGCCTGGGACCTCATCATCGGCGGCATGGAGCGCGGCACCGGATTCTCCGAACTCGTGGACCCTGTCATTCAGCGTGAGGTGCTCACCAAGCAGTCATTGGCAGCTGCTGCTGGCGACCCGGAGGCCATGCAGCTTGACGAGGACTTCCTCGAGGCCCTGGAGTTCGGCTGCCCGCCCATGGGTGGTCTTGGGCTCGGCGTCGACCGTCTGGTGATGTTGTTCACCAATGCCGGTATCCGCGAGACGATCCTCTTCCCGCTGCTCAAGCCCGAGCACTGACGGTGTGAGGCCCGCCGGGAATGGTCCCGCGTGCCTTCGTGGCATCAGAAGGGCAAGTGTTCCAGGACATGCTAAACGGCACAGATGCCCAGCACCTGCGCCGTTTAGCGTCAGCTCATTTCCACAAGGTGGCGACGCCAAAAGCGGCAGCCATGAGGCACATGCCGATGAGGACGCTCCAGTCGCCGAGATCCTTCATGCCGGGGATCTGGTTGCCGGCGATGTAGTAGACGATCAACCACAGCACACCGAGCAGGAAAAGGGGGACGAACACCTTCGGCACCCAGGAGCGGTCAACCGGCGCGGCCTTCTTCTCGGCCCGACGCTCCTCGACCTCGGCCCGGTTCTTGGCCTGGGCCTTCTTCTTGGCTTGCGGTCTGACCTTGGATTCGGGCACGGTGACAACTCCTGAATTTCGAGGACACGCCCACCGAGCGTGATGGGACAAGTCTTACGTGACTAGCCTAGAGGACGATCGCCAATTCCGGCGACACAGGTCGGTCTGCGAGGAGGGGACGATGAGCGACGACAACGACGCCGGGCATCCCGACCCTGCTCCTGCCGCCGAGCCCGAGAAGATGGCGGAGGACGCCGTCGGCGGACCCCTCATCCAGGACATCCGATCGGATTCCCGCCATCCTCGCCTGGCCAGATTCGCCACGGTGCTCGTCATGGCGGTGGCGGGTTTCATGATGACGACGGCCGCGGTCAATTCGCGTGGCCGTGACCTGCGCCCCGAACGCGATACCGACATGGCCACCCTCGTCCGTAACCAGGCCAGTCACAATGCCGCCCTGCAGGAAGAGGCAGCCAGCTTGCGAGCTCAGGTTGACGAGCTCTCCAAGGCCGACCAGGCCCCGGGCATCACCTCTTCGGCTGTCTCCTCGACGTCAGCGTTGGCACCGTCGGTAGGTCTGGGAGCCGTCAGCGGCAGAGCTCTGCGGGTCACCCTTGATGACGCTCCCCTCAGTGAGAATCCCGATGGGGTCGACGCCAACATGCTCGTTGTCCACCAGCAGGACATCCAGATGGTCGTCAACACCCTCTGGGCCGGTGGAACCGAGGCCATGACCATCCAGGGGCAGCGGGTCATCTCGACCACTGCCGTGAAATGCGTCGGCAACACGGTCGTGCTGCACGGGGTTGCCTACGCCCCGCCCTATGTCATCGAGGCGATTGGGGACCGCGGCGCCATGGAGCAAGCCCTTGACACATCCGAGGCGGTGCGGATCTACAAGGAATATGTGAACGCCTACCAGCTCGGATGGTCGGTGGAGCGGCTCGGTTCGGTCACGATGCCGGCCTACGCTGGCACCGTCGCCATGGGCCACGCCACCCCGCGTTGAGACTACCCGCCTGACACAACCTGAACACGATGGCATCTCGACTCCGGCCTGCGACACAATGACCCCATGACAGCCAGGGTTCTCGTCGTCGACAACTACGACTCCTTCGTGTGGAATCTCGTGTCCTACCTGGGACAGATCGGGGCGGAAACCACCGTGGTTCGCAACGATGACCCTCTCTTCGAGGATGCGCAGTGGTGGGATCCCTTCGACGGCATCCTGCTCTCACCCGGCCCCGGGCATCCGGAGGACGCCGGAGTGTGCGTTGACGTCCTGCGTGGTGCCCATCGACCGATCTTCGGGGTCTGTCTGGGTATGCAGGCCATGGCCATTGCGTGGGGAGGCCACGTCGGGCGTGCCGAGGAGCAACTGCACGGCAAGACCTCGCTGATACACCACGAGGGCAAGGGGGTTTTCGCTGGCCTGCCAGATCCGCTCGTCGTCACCCGTTACCACTCCCTGGCCGTGGACGAGATCCCGGCCGAGCTGGAGGTGACAGCACGCACGGACACCGGCGTCGTCATGGGTCTGCGTCACCGCAGCCTGCCGGTGGAAGGGGTGCAGTTCCACCCCGAGTCAGTACTCTCCCAGCACGGTCACCAGATGCTCGCCACCTGGTTGGCGGAGTGCGGGGATCCGGAAGCTCCCGCGCGCGCCAGCCAGATGAGCCCGCTGATGAGTGCGACGAACCACTGATTCAGCCGTGAGATGACGGGCTGGGCGTCGATGTCGGTGCCGGAGCGATCGACGAGGTTGACGGGTCCTCGCTCGGGGCAGAGCTCGTGGGGGCCTCGCGAGTCGGTTCCGGTGCGACGGCGACGAGCACCTTGATGGCAGTCGACCTCTTGGCAGCGGCCCCGTAATCCGGGTCCTGGCTGAACACCGTTCTCGGAGCAGCCGAGGACGTCGTCTGACGCTCCACGGAGATGGAGAATCCGCTCGAGCTGGCGGCGGCGTTGGCCTCTTCGACGCTCATACCCTTGAGGTTCGGGACGATCGACTTACCGGTCGCGATCGTCAGGGTCACCTGCTGTTCAGGGGTCAGCGACGTTCCAGCACTCGGGCTGACGGAATCAACCGTGCCTGCCTTGGCGGTATTCGGCTCAGTTTTGGGGTCATCGTTGTTGACCTTGATCTGGTTGTCCGAGAATCCGGCCTCCTTGAGGGCTTTGACGGCATCCGACTTGGACATTCCGACGATGTTCTGCGGGATGGTCAGCTGCTTCGGTCCGTCATTGACGGTGATCGTCACCTCGCTGCCCTCGGGAACCTTCTGGTTGGCAGCAGGATTCTGGGAGACGACCTGGTTGGCCGTGGACTCATCCTTCTGGACGTGTTCGACCTTGACCTTGAGGCTGGCGTTCTCCAGGGTCGAGGTAGCTCCCTGCTGGCTCAGACCAGTGACCGCCGGGACATCCACCATCGTGACGGTGCTCGACGGCGTCGGGGACGGCGAGGGGTCCGAGGAGGGGCCAAGCGTTTTGTACAGCCCGAATCCGATCAGAGCGACCAACACCAAGACCAGGATCGTCACGAGGACGATTCGCCAACGTTTGCGCTGGGGCTCTTCAGGCTCCTCGGGGTCGTCGTCTCGAGCTGGAGTGACACCATTTCGCTGTGCAGCGGCAGCCGGAGCGGGACGAGTTGCGGCGGCAGTCGCCGCGGCAGCCGGGATGAGGTGGGTCTGCTCCTGCGTGTCGGCCTCGGGATCCGCGTGAGTCTGCATTGCCAGTGGTTCGCGTCCCGACAGCAAACGATCAATGTCGTCATGCATCTGTTTGGCGGTCTGGTAGCGATCGGTCGGGTCCTTCGCCAAGGCCTTGAGGGTGATGGCGTCCATCTCACAGGTGATCTCGGAGTCCAGCGAGGACGGCGGGGCCGGGATCTCGCGAACGTGCTGGTAGGCCACCGAGACGGGGGAGTCGCCGATGAACGGCGGGCGTCCGACCAACAGCTCGTACAGCAGGCAGCCGGTGGCATAGATGTCGGCTCGGTTGTCCACGGTCTCGCCGCGAGCCTGCTCCGGGGAAAGGTATTGGGCGGTGCCGATGACGGCGGCCGTCTGGGTCATGGTGGCGGAGGTGTCGGCGACTGCGCGGGCGATGCCGAAGTCCATCACCTTGACGTATCCCTCACGGGTGAGCATGACGTTGGCCGGCTTGATGTCACGGTGGACGATACCGGCGGCGTGGGAGTAGCTCAGCGCATCGAGCACACCTTGGGTGAACTCCAGGGCACGGCGGGGAAGGATCTTGCGGCCGTCACGCAGCACGTCGCGCAGGGTGTGACCGTCAATGAGCTCCATGACGATGTAGGGCACCTGCAGGCCAGTCGTCGGATCCTTCGTCTCACCGGTGTCATACACGGCGACGATGTTCGGATGGTTGAGGCGCGCTGCTGACTGCGCCTCACGCTGGAACCTCGCCTGGAAGGTGTCGTCGCTGGCGAGGTCAGCGCGCAGTCTCTTGACGGCGACGTCGCGGCCGAGACGGTGGTCGCGGGCCTTCCAGACATCGGCCATGCCGCCACGGCCGATGAGGTTCTGCAGTTCGTAACGCCCGGAGAGCCAACTCTCAGTGCCCATTGAGGGATCTCCTTCGTGGTGAGACGTGGTGGAATGTGTTGGTTGATTGTCTGATTGTCATCTCATCGCCTCGATGACATCTCTGGCGATGGGCGCCGCGAGTCGGCCTCCGTAGACCTCGTCGATGGCGGTGTCCGAGGATTGGATGAAGACCGCCACTGCGACGTGTGGCTTGTCCGACCACCCCACGAACCACGCGTAGGGGGCCTTGCCCCTCATCGTCTGCGCAGTACCGGTCTTGCCGCCGACGGTGACTCCGTCGATGCGTGCCCTCTTACCGGTGCCGTTGTTGACCACCGAGACCATCATCGACTTCAGCTGTTCAGCCGAGTCCTTCGTCATCGGTTGGGACATCTGCCGAGGTTGATGTTCGGAAACCACCTGAAGATTCGATGCCCGAACCTGCGCGGTGAGATAGGGGGCCATGAGCTTTCCGCTGTTGGCAATGCCGGCGGTGACCATGGCCATCTGCAACGGGGAGGCGGCGACGTCGAACTGCCCGATGGAGCTCTGTGCGAGCTGGGCGTCGTTGAGCTCTTGGGGGAACTTCGAGGCCACCATCGAGATGTCGGAGTCGACGGTGTCGCCGAATCCGAACTCCTTGGCCTGGTCACGGATCTTGTCCTGCCCCAGCGTGACGCCGAGTTTTCCGAAGGCGGTGTTGCAGGAAACCGTCAACGCCTGAGTCATGGTGATCTGTTTGCCGCCGCAGTACTCGTCATTCGTCAACGGTGTGCGGGAACCGGGCAGGATCCACTTCTCGGGGGCATCGATCTTCGACGTGTCGCTGTAACCATTCTGCAAGGCGGCAGCGGCGGTGACGAGCTTGAAGATCGACCCGGGTGCGTAGATCTCTCGGGTGGCGCGGTTGGACAACGGAGACGACTTGTCGGCAACGAGGTCCTTCCACGCCTGGCTGGTGTCGTCGAGGCGATGGGAGGCCAGATCGTTGGGGTCATAGGAGGGGGAGGACGCCATGGCCAGCACCGCGCCGGTGGTGTAGTCGAGCGCAACGACGGCGCCCTTCTTGCCCTTGAGCCCCTTCCATGCGGCGTCCTGGGCCTTGGCGTCGATCGTCGTGGTGATCGATCCGCCTTCAGGCTTGTGACCGGACAACGTTCCTGTGATTCGGGAAAGCCACTGGGCATCAGAGGTTCCGGTCAGCTGGGCGTTCTGGGTCTGCTCCAGCATGGAACGTCCGTAGTAATAGGAGTAGTACCCGGTGATGGGGGCGTACTCCGGGCCGGAGGGATAGACGCGCTGGTAGGCGAACTTGCCGTCGCTGGACGTGGTGGTCGCGATGGGCATCGAACCGACGAGGATGTCGCCACGGTTCTGGGAGAACTCGGCGTCTCGCACGCGAACGTTGCGGGGATCATTGTTGAGGCCGGCCTGCCGGAAGATGGCCGATCCGGTGAGATTGACCATGAGGGCGAGGAACATCAGCCCGGCGAGCAGGGAGACCCCGCGAATCTGCTTGTTCATCGCGTGTCTCCATTCGAGACGACGGCGGTGGCTGTCTGGGCTTGAGGGTCAACGGGAACGGTGGCGACGAAGTCGTCGGCCGGCCTTCGGTTGCGGTGCGACACGATCATGATGAGTGCGACGATGACCCAGTTGGCCACCAGGGACGACCCGCCTTGGCTCATGAATGGCGTCGTCAGGCCAGTAAGTGGCAATAGTCGGGTGACGCCACCGATGATGGCGAAGACCTGGAGGGCAAGGGTGAAGGACAGTCCAGCGACCATGAGTTTGCCGAACTCGTCTCGGCAGCCGAGGGCCGTGCGCATACCGCGAGCAGTGAGGATGAAGAACATCACGATGACGGCCATGAGGCCGGTGACGCCGAGCTCCTCGCCGATCGAGGAGGCTATGAAGTCGCTCCATGACAGCGGCACCATGCCGGGACGTCCAAGCCCCCAGCCACGCCCGGCAAGACCACCCCACGCCAACCCGAATTGGGCCTGGATGATCTGGTAATTCTGGCTGTAGTCAGTGAAGGGGTGCAGCCAGGAGTCGAAGCGGATGCGCACGTGACCGAAGAAGGCGTACGCCAGTGCAGCGCCGCCGACCAGGCTGATCGCTCCCAGGATCGCCCATCCGACCCGCTCGGTCGTGATATACAGCATCACGACGAACATGCCGTAGAAGAGCATTCCGGTGCCCAGGTCGTTCTGGTAGACGATGACGAGCATCGTCGCCACCCACATCACCGCGATCGGGCCGAGGTCACGGGCGCGGGGCAGTGTGATGCCCAGGAACGTGTGGCCGGCACGGGAGAGCACGTCGCGGTTGTCGATGAGGTAGGCCGCGAAGGCGATGGCCAGCACCACCTTGGAGACCTCGGCGGGCTGGAAGCTGTAGGGGCCGAGGTGGATCCACACCCGCGATCCCAGCACGGCCATCCCCAGGCCGGGAACCAGAGGCAGCATGAGAAAACCCAGTCCGACGATGAACAGCACGTAGGGGTACTTCTGCAACTTGCGGTGGTCGCGCAGGATGAGCAGGGTCGCCACGAAGAGGACGATGCCCAGGGCCGTCCACAGGGCCTGGGTCTCCATCCGGTGATAGTGCGGGTCGGGGATGAGGTCGATGCGGTGAATCATCGCGAGCCCGAGCCCATTGAGGGTGACGACGATGGGCAGAACCACCGGGTCGGCGTAAGGAGTGACGATCCTCACGAAGACGTGCGTGATGACAGCCATTCCCAGCCAGAACCCGCCGACCATCATCCACGTCTTGGGCAGCTCATGGTTGATGTTGAGCTCGGTGAGCACCCAGCCGGCGAAGCCGATGGCCCAGGCCATGAGGAGCATGAACAGCTCCGTCCAGCGCCTCTTGCTCTGGACGACGACGGTTCCGTCACCGAATTCCTGTCCGATGCTCATCAGCAATCCCCCGAGCTGACGGCGGGGAGGTCCACCTCATGCCCCGAGGCGTTCGGTGAGGGCATCTCGGAGGTCGGCGACGGGGCGGCAGGGGTCGGCACTGTGGACGGGCGAGGAGTACCAGAACCACTGGCAGGCCGTGGGCTCGTTGACGGTGCTGTCGAGGGTTTGGTCGGGGCAGCGGGCGGGGTCGCGGCCATGTCACGCACAGCCCTGCATTGCTCAGCTCCGGTACGCAGTTCGGCAACCGTGGCGTGGGCGGACTCCATTGAGGAGACACGGATGTTGCCCGAGACACGATCGCGGTAGTAGCGGGGAAGATCAGTGGTCTTGATGTCCGTCGTCTCGGCGACGTGGGAGAGCTGGATCCACGCCAGGGAGTCCGGCGATCCCTGGTAGATCGCCACCGCGTTGCCGTCGGTGCCCACGTAGTACTGGGTGTTCAGGTAGGCGCGAGTGCCGAAGATCCCGCCGGTCACGACAGCGGCGAGAGCGAGCATGACAACCGGCCACAGCCAGTAGCGATGGTGGCGAGTCCGGGAGTCCACGGGGGCATATCGCATGGACTCCTCGGCCTCGGAGTCGAAGAGCACGGTTGACGCGCCGTCGTCCTTCGTCGCGGAGGACGGTTTCTCGACGGAGAGCGGAGCGGTGACCTCGTGCTCGGGAACCTTGCGGGTTGTCGCTGCCCCGATGATGTGGGGTTCGGAGGCGTCCAGGGTGGGATCAGCCTCAACGACCTCGGCAACGACGACGGTGATGTTGTCGGTGCCGCCAGCGGCATGGGCATCCGTCGTCAGCAGGTCGACGACATCGTCGAGACTGGTGGTGCCGAGGTGCTCGGCGATTTTCTCGTCGTCAACGAGACCGCACAGTCCGTCAGAGCAGAAGAGGATGCGGTCTCCCAGCCGAAGATCCACGATCTGGGTGTCCGGGACGTGCTGGGGCTGGCCATTGAGCACCTTGAGAAGGAGGGACCGATGCGGGTGGACCGCAGCCTCCTCGGGGGTGATCCGACCATCATCGATGAGGGACTGCACCCACGAGTGGTCGTGTGTCATCCGCTTCATGCGGCCCTGACGCAGTAGGTAGCCGCGGGAGTCACCGATGTGGACCACACCGAGCTGGGTGCCTGAGAACATCGCTCCGCAGAAGGTCGTCCCCATGCCCTCCAGAGAGGAATCCCACGCCACGAGGTCGGCCAGTTCGTCATTGGCGTCAGCCACTGCACCAGCCAGAATGGTGAGCATTTCCTCGCCCTGCGGGCGGCCCGGGGAGTCCTTCCCGGAGAACCTTTCGTCAGCTCGAGCGACGTGACGCACGGCGACGGTGGAGGCGAGGTCACCTGCGGCGGCACCACCCATGCCGTCGGCGACGACGAGCATTCTCGGGGAGACGTACCCCGAGTCCTGGTTGTTGCGTCGTACCAGGCCAATTTCGGAGTGGCATCGAACATCGAGGGAGAAGGCCATGGCTCACCACCCGCCGGTGACGGTCATGACGGTCCTGCCAATTCGCACCTCGTCCCCCACCGACAGGCGCGTCGGATCCTCGATGCGCTCACCGTTGACATGGGTGCCATTTGTCGAGGCCAGATCCTCGACGAACCACGCACCGTCGAGTCCGGGGCTGAACTCGGCGTGACGAGTGGAGGCGTAGTCGTCGTCAATGGGCAGGGTGCAGTCGTTTCCGCGTCCCACGGTGACGGCGTTGGCCAACGGGACATGAGTGCCGGCCCGACTTCCCGAGATGACCTGCAGACCCGTCGGTACCGGGGAGACCTCGCGCCGACGAGCCTTGCGGGCCTTGCCGCGTCGTCCCGAACCCACGGCAGCTGCCTCGGCATTACGAGGAACTCGATGGCCATAGATGTCGGTACGAATGACGTTGGTGACCAGCAGGATGAAGATCCACAACACCGCCAGATATGCGATGCGCAACAGTGCGACCAGGAATTCGCTCACGATCACATCCCCGTCGGAGAGTGAACCAGCATCCGCGTGGAGCCGATCTCGATGCGTGACCCGTCGCTGATCTCCGTGCTGGAGACCTTGACGCCGTTGACCGTCACGCCATTGGTGGAGTTGAGGTCTTCGATGGATAGGCCAATTCCGTCGCCCTGGGGCCAGACATTGATTCGGGCATGGAGGCGAGAGATCCCCGGGTCGTTGATCCGGATGTCAGCGTCGGAACCACGACCGATCGTCAGCCCCGGAGGAGTGAGGGGATGACGCACTCCATTGACCTCCAGAACCAGCGGTGCGCTACCGCCGGCCGTGGCCTCGGCATGGTTCTCCCCGGTCAGGACGGTGAACTTGCCGACCGGCAGGGAGTCGTTCAGGTCGTACCGGATGTGGATGGGCCCGTTGAAGACGTAGTGACGCTCACTGGCGTGATCGCGCAGGGTCGGGATGATCTCGGCGTTCAGGGTCTTGGTGTAGGGAACAAGACGTTCATAATCTCGGCTCGACAGCTGGACGACGAAGTCGTTGGGAACCAGCGACTTGTCACGGGACAGGATCTGAGCCTCGGAGTCGAGTTCGCGCTGCAAGCGACCGGCGATCTCCACCGGCTCGACCTCACCACGGAAGGCGCGCGCGAAGACACCGCTGACGGCGCCTTCGATCGACTTCTCGACCTTGTCCAGGAAACCCACCCGGCTCCTCCTTCCGGTTCACATGTCGGGCTGGGTGGCCCGTTTCACACGGGCCACCACCATGCGAGTGTACCCAGAAGGTCTGACGACGCCCCTGTGGCGACCGTGTTCCGCGTGGCGAGCGCCATCCCCGAAGGCTTCTTCGGAAGCGCCACCGGGGCCGGGGTGCCCTGGAGGTCGATGACCTCGTCGACATGGCTGGGATCGGTCACAATGATGGCGGATTGTTGGTCGAGGCTCTCGGCGAGGTGCATGGTGGTCATTCTGCCGCGTGTCGGGGCTTTACGGGGGCCAGGATGTGTTCCAGGTCATCGGGGAGTCCGTCTGCCGCGCGGCGGGGCCTCACGGGGGTCAGCATGTGCTCCAGGTCCTCGAGGAGCCCGTCCAATGTGTCGGCGCAGGCGCGTACGACCTCACTGCTCTGACGGAAGGGGTCCTCGATGTCGTCAGTTACACCGACTGCGGAGCGATTCTGAAATGCTGTGTCAATGACCTGGCGAGGGTCCATCGTTGGGTCGTCCCAGGTCAGGGCACTGGCGATCGCGACGAATTGCGACAGGGTGAAGGTCCGTTTCATCACTTGTGGCCACCACCCGATGATGGCGTCGCGCTGTATCGCCGTCATGGTGAGTATGAGGTCCGCGTTCTCGGCGTCGTCGATCTCGATCTGGTGGGAGGAGGTCGCGATCGCCTGGGACTGACGACGCTTGAGCTCGCGGCGCATCCGTCCCCACATCGGCAGGCCTTCCTCAGCCTGGCAGCCTGAACTGGACGTCTCGAATCGCGAGGGATTGAACAAGTGAGCTGCGCGGGCCTGGCAATACGCTGAGCGGCAGATATTGGCGGTGCAGACGAAATGGATTCGCAGCGGGTCCGTCGAATGTGCGTGTTCGGTCATGATCGTCAACCTTTCGCGGTCACGATACCGAGGGATTCCAGGTGGCGCAGGTAGCTGATGACGTCCTCACGGATGTGGTCGGCAGATACGTCGACCAGGGCAGCGACGTCCTCAACGATCTTCTCGGTCGTCGCTCCCGGGTGTTCGGCGACCGCGTCCCAGATGATTCTGCCGCTGCTGTCGAGGCGATACACCTGGGTGTCGGGGACGGTTGCGACAGCCACGGCATCTCCGTCGTACGTCCATGCCACATTGGGTCTGATCCGCCACGTCATCGGCGGCCCTTTCGGCGGTGCGAGCCCAGCTGCTTCCGGGCCTGTCTGCGAGCCACCTGGAAGACCTCTTGGGAGGCCTTCACGGTGCGATCCCAGTAGCCGCGGGCGATGTCAGCACGGGTGAGCTCGTGGCCGAGGTTCATGCGCAAGTGCGGTCGGTTGAGGGCGAGGGACCTCAGAATCACCTGAACGGCGTCCTTGCGGGTGGGGGCGGCATGGATCCGAGCGCGCCACTCGTGCAGACGACTGGGGTCCCCGGTCGAGAACTGTCGCCACAGGTCATAGGTGCGGTGTCCGCGAAACTGGTCCAGTTCGCCGATGACGGCGGCCAGAGCGACTTGGGCGTTGAGATCGCGGGCCAGGGTGCGTACGGCCCGACGGTCGTGGTCGTCAGCATCGTCCCAACAACGCACCTTGTCAGGATGGTTCGGGTTACCACTACGGGCTGCGTGCAGCAGAAGGATGAGGCGCTGGTCGGTCACGCTGGGGGTGTGGATGGGGGTGTGGGCGATGTCGATTCCTTGACGACGGGTCCACAGCGCTTGGAAGGCCTGCGAGGGTGCGATGTCGATCCCCGGAAATTGTCGGTGGACGTCGGCGTAGCCAAGGAACTCGTGCCAGTAATTGGCCGCATGACCGAAGGCTGAGCCGTCACGGAAATCAGCCACCTTGTGCCAGCCGTGGTTGGCGAGTGTGTTCTCGAACTGGGCGAGGTGCTCGGGACGCACGAGGATGTCTGCATCCGTGGAACCGCGGGGGATGACGGTGTCCTTGCCGTCTACGAAGCGGTGCCCCAGGAGTTCTGGGGAGACGGCGGGGCCTTTGACATGCAGCACGTCGGCACCGCATCGGTCGGCCAGCCGTTGCAGGACGCCGTGGGTCAGCTCGATGCGACTCGCAGTGCCAATCGTCACCTCGGTCACGCCATTCATCGTCTTGGAGCTTATCAATGAGTGGCGTCATGATTTCATCAATATCCCGTTGCGGGTCATGGTGTCGACGAAACTCGTTAGTGCCTCGGCCAGGGTACCGTCGGGCGGCGGCCCGAAAAGGGCCTCGAGTTCGCGACCCAACTCGTCGAATTCGAGTGGGGTCTCGAGAATGTCCCATATCGCGACGGCGAGGGGTGTGAGTCGGAAAATGGCCTCCTCAATGATGACGAGTGCCTCGTCGTCCTCGAACCAGATGTCTGTGACGTCGGCGCGCTGAATCAGCATGGCGCCCCCAAAAGGTCGTCGATGAACGGGTCGAGGGTGCCATGCTCGGCATATTGGGCTCGCCAGACGCCTCCGGCGTGCGAGATGAGATCTGCCAGCAGGCACAGTGGCTTGGGGAGCTTGTAGATCGACGAGGACTGTTCGGCCATCGTCACCATGGCGTCAAGACGCCGCACGGGGGTGGTGCGAGTGTCGTGGGAGTCGTCTCGTGCCAGCAGCACGAGGTGACTGACGTGGGGATCGGGGTGGCAGGTCTGCAGTCCCAGGTCGTCGGGGCTGAGTTCTGCCTTCTCCCCGGACAGGTCGGGACGACGAGTCGACAGCGGCTTGGGGTAGGGGAGGATCCGCCAGGTGCCGGGCTCGATGGCGACCGTTTCGTCGCTGATGTACCCGTAGCGTTGCCCTAGGTGGGTGGCGAGGGTGGTTTTCCCGGTGCCACCAGGGGCGACGAAGACGACCGAGTCCCCGGTGACCGGGTGACACACGGCACCGGCGTGAAACATGAGGAGGCGGCCAATCTGACGTGAGATGAGTTTCCGGGTGATCTCCTGGGTCAGGGAGGATGCCGACATCGGACCGGGGGCGAGCAGGACCGGTTCGGGATCCGGGGCGCTGAGGCAACGTGCCCACGCGTGGCGGAGCTCCTCCTGGTCCAGCCCGGTCCCGGATGCGTCGACCTGCACCGTGGTGCCGAGGGCTGCCAAATCCATCACTTGGTCACGCCCAGGTACTCGCGCAGCCGGTCAGCAGTCGTGGCCGGAGTGAACCCGCTGGCCTCGATGCGGGACAGGTCAAGGGTGGAATGCTCGGGACGCGGGGCCAAGTCCTTGCCCTTGCCCCATTCGGCTGAGGTTGTCGGGGTGACGGTGCCGTCGGCTCCCAACAGGGTGAAGATCTCGCTCGCGATGTCGAACCAGGTCTGCGTCGGTCCTTCATTGGAGATGTTGTAGCTGCCGAAAGGCGCCTCGGTCGTCAGCAGGTGGACGATTGCGGCAGCAAGATCTCGGGTGAAGGTGAGACGGCCGTGCTGGTCCGAGACGACCTGAGGGCTGATGCCGCGACGCGCCAGATTGGCCATGGTGTTGACGAAGTTGTCGCCCTCGCCGACGACCCAGCTGGTGCGCAGCACATAGTGGCGCGGATACGCGGTGACGATCTCGTCGGCAGCGGCCTTGGTGATGCCGTAGATGCCCAGCGGGCTGAAGGTCTCGTCCTCGGTGTGGAGCGGGTTGGTGCCGTCGAAGACGTAGTCGCTGGAGACGTGGACCAGGGCGGCGAGTCGCTCAGCGGCGATCCGGGCCAGGTGGGCGACCCCGGAGACGTTGGCAGCCCAGACGGTGGCCCGGTTGGCGGGGTCCTCGGCAGCGTCGACGGCGGTGTAGGCGGCGGCATTGATGATGGTGCCGACCCCACTCCAGTCGAAGGCGTCAAGGCTGGCCGGATTGGACAGGTCGAGGGTCTCGCGGGTCGTGAACTCGGCGTCGGGCAGGAGCTGGCGCAGGGCCCTGCCGAGCTGGCCGTTGGACCCCAACACGACGGTGCGCGGCTTACGGAAGGGGATGACCCCGCTCAGCGGCGGGTGATGGCGATCAGCCTCGGACAGCTCTGCCTGGTCCACGCAGATCGGCCACTTGATGCCCAGTGCCGGGTCGGCGAGGTTGACGAAGGTGTAGGACTTCCTGGCCTGGGCCGACCAGTGGTCGTTGACGAGATAGCTGTATGTCGTGCCGTCCTCGAGAGCCTGGTAACCGTTGCCGACTCCTCGGGGGACGAAGACTGCAGTCTCGGGTCCCATCTCGACGGTGACGACGGTGCCAAAGGAGTTCCCGTCGCGTAGATCCACCCAGGCGCCGAGGATGCGCCCAGTTGCCACTGAGACGAGTTTGTCCCACGGCTCGGCGTGCATTCCCCGGGTGACGCCTGCCTGAGCGTTGTGTGACACATTGTTTTGTACTGGTCCGAAATCGGGTAGGCCGAGAGCGGTCATCTTCGCGCGTTGCCAGTTCTCCTTGAACCAGCCGCGGTTGTCGCCATGCAGGGGAAGGTGCAGGACGAGAAGGCCCGGGATGTCGGTGGTGTCGATGCTCAATTCACTCATCACTGCCCCTTCGCTGCGTAGGCGGCCTCGGTGGCCTCCTTCTGGGGACGCCACCACGACTCGTTGTTGCGGTACCAGTCGATTGTCGCCGCCAGGCCGTTTCGGAAGTTCGTGTACTCGGGTTGCCAGCCGAGTTCCTCGCGCAGCTTGGTGGCGTCGATGGCGTAGCGCAGGTCGTGGCCGGGGCGGTCGTTGACGTGGTCGTAGCCGTCGGTGGGCTGGCCCATGAGTTCAAGAATGAGTTCGATGACGGTTTTGTTGTCGAGCTCACCGTCGGCCCCGATGAGGTACGTTTCGCCGATCGTGCCGCGTTCGAGGATCGTCCACACTGCCGAGTTGTGGTCGTCAACGTGGATCCAGTCGCGGACGTTGAGGCCGCTCCCGTAGAGTTTGGGGCGTCGTCCCTCAAGGACTTCGGTGATCTGACGGGGGATGAACTTCTCGACGTGCTGGCGTGGGCCGTAGTTGTTCGAGCAGTTCGAGATGGTGGCCTGGACTCCGAATGAGCGTACCCAAGCACGTACCAGAAGGTCCGAAGAGGCTTTGGAAGCTGAGTAGGGCGACGACGGGTTGTATCGAGTCTGTGGGGTGAACTTGGTGGGGTCGTCGAGCTGAAGGTCGCCATAGACCTCGTCGGTGGAAATGTGGTGTAGCCGCGTTTCGTGTTTGCGGACGGATTGTAGCAGGGTGAAGGTGCCAACAATGTTGGTCTGGATGAACGGGGCCGGACCGTCCAGGGAGTTGTCATTGTGGGATTCAGCGGCGAAGTGGACGACGGCATCGTGATGGGAGACGAGCTCATCGACGAGGTCAGCATCACACACCGATCCTCGTACCAGCTGGAAGCGGTTACGGGGCAGCCCTGTCAGGGAGGCCTCGTTGGCGGCGTAGGTCATCGCGTCCAAGACCGTGACTGTGGCGTCAGTGTTGTCGATGATCCAGTGGGCAAAGTTGCTGCCGATGAACCCGGCTCCGCCAGTGACGAGAAGGGAGTGCATAACAGGCAGTGTAGAGGAAGCCATGCCCGATGGTTTTCCCATCGCTGGAGCAGCATGGCTTCGGGGTGAAACCGGCCTGACATCAAGCTGTCCTCACGGGCAGTGGTAACTCCACTGTTGGCGGCCCGGCACGTGAGAACCAGCATCATCCTCATGCCATGAGGGCTTTGTCGTCCGCTCGAGGACGGACCGTTGTGCTGTGAGCAGGTGCCAGGTACGGCGTCCGGTGGGACAGGCGTTGACCAACCTACCGAAGACAAAGGAGGGGGAAGGTGAATCTGATTCACCTTCCCTCCCGTTGCCATGAGGACACCCGAGAGTGCCTCAGCACTCGTCGGTGTAGTCCTTGGGCTTTGTGGACATGTCCTCGGGAACCCAGAAGCTAATCGTCACGTTCCCGGGCTCGCCATAGTTCTTCGGCAGACTGGGTGCTATGTGCACTGTGCCATTGGTGCGCACGCCACCAGTGTCGGGGAAGTCGATCTCCCCGGTCGCACTGAAACCATTGTCCAGACTGGGTGCGAGGTAGCTGCTGCCAGCACCGCCGGCACCAATGGCCCCCAACTGTCCAGGGACGTCGCTGGCAGCCCACTTCAAGATCGGGTCGCGCGAAATGACGACGAGTGCCCCGGAACCACCGCCGGCGTAGCCGCCGCCACCCGCGGCCGTGGACAGCGCGATGTAGTCATCAATGTGACCGTCCCCGCGCACGCTACGCTTGCGCTCGAACTTGACTGGCGCACCACCGTTGCCACCACCGTGGTTGCCGCTGCCGTGGTTGCCACCCGACTGGCCTGGAATGATCTTGTCGAACTCGAGGTCGCTGGGCATGTACGAGGTGTTTGCCTTGCTACCTCCGTTGCCACCCTGACCGCCGTGGGCTCCCGAACCTCCGGCTGCAGTGACCTGGGCGTATTCGGTCTCGTAGTGGGACTGACCGCCATCGGCGCCGTCCCAGCTCTTGCCGCCGTCACCGCCGTTGCCGCCCTCTCGGACAGGCCAGACCGTGGACCCCATATTTGCCGCCTCACGCGAATACGTGCCTGTACCGGCGGCTCCACCGCCGCCGGCCACCGCCACGAGCTGGCCCGACCCCTCGGGGTCACCGCCGATGGCTATTGCCGAACCGGCGCCGCCACCGTGGCACCAACGTTCAGACCATTGCTCAGTTGAGACGGTACTGGTGTGGTAGGGCACACCCATTGACGGACCGCCGTTGCCGTATCCGGTTGCGAACTCGACGGCGCCGTCGTTCCATGCAGCCGTGGGCCCGTAGCCGCCGGCCACACCCCAGATGGTGAACTCCTGTGCGGCAGCCGTACCTTCGCCGGGCCGATGGATCTGGCCCTGCACCTGGGCACCGGATCCGCCGCGTTCGCCCCAGCTGTCCTTGGGGCCTGCGCCGCCCGCTCCGCCGCGGATGGAATAGCGGATGTCGGTGGCTTCGGCTGGTACCCGTACGCACTGGACGGTCTCATTGTGCTTTTTCGCGTCGAAGGTGATTGTGACCTGTTTGCGTTGCGTGCTGGCCGCGAAGGCCGGCACCAGTGTCATGCTGGTGATCGCCGGTACCGCCCACGCGGTGCCTTTGGCCACTGACCGACGCGATACTTGCGACGGCCCAGTTGCGTGGACGGGTTCTTGTTTGCTGGTGTCCATGTCTGCTCCTCGAAAAATGACAAAGGTTCAGTCGAGAGTTGTAGGGTCCTGTCGCCAGTTACGGCAAAGTACATGGAAAATGTAGCACGTGTGCATGGTTCACATGGATGGGCCTGGCCACAGTGTGAAACGATACCTCATACAGCTGTCCGGCTTGTCTTCCTGACTGTGTCCCGTTCATCCGGTTGCTCATGTCGATGACGACTGGAAGGAGCAGTGCATATTGCGCTACGCCACGATCATCAGTCTGGCATGACATGATGGGGACATGCGAGGCATCATCTTGGCCGGTGGTACTGGCTCCCGACTCCACCCGGTCACACTCGGGACGAGCAAGCAGCTCATGCCTGTCTACGACAAGCCGATGATCTACTACCCGCTGACGACCTTGATCTTTGCCGGTATCCGGGATGTCTTGGTCATCACCACCCCTCATGAGGCCGAGGCTTTTCACCACCTGCTCGGTGATGGTTCCCAGTTCGGGATATCCATTGAGTTCGCAGTGCAGCCCGAGCCCAAGGGGCTCGCTCAGGCGTTCACCATCGGAGCTGAGTTCATTGGCAGTGATTCATCGTGCCTCATTCTGGGGGACAACATCTTCTCAGGGCCGGGGTTGGGAACTCGCCTCCAGGCCAAGGCTCAATCGGTGGACGGAGCCCTCATCTTTGGCTACCGGGTCGCCGATCCGAGCGCTTACGGCGTCGTCGAGATTGACGATGATGGGTTCGCAGTGTCCATCGAGGAGAAGCCGGAACATCCGAAGTCACATTGGGCGGTGCCTGGACTTTACTTCTATGACAACGATGTCATTGAGGTCGCTCGTGGTCTCAGGCCGTCGGCGCGTGGTGAACTGGAGATCACTGACGTCAATCGGGTTTACATGGACCGTCATCGTCTTCATGTCGAACTGTTGCCGCGCGGCACGGCTTGGCTGGATACGGGGACCTTCGAGTCGCTGAACGATGCCGGCAATTTCGTCCGCGCAATTCAGGCTCGTCAGGGTCTGCAGGTGGGTTGTCCAGAGGAGGCTGCATGGCGCCGGGGATTCCTGTCAGATGATGATCTCCTCGCCAGGGCGGGGAAGTTCGAGAAATCTGGATATGGTGCTTACCTGCGTAGCCTGTTGACCAGCTGAGATCAGGTCCAGGGGTTTCCGATCTGGCGAGTGCCTTCGGTCATCGGCTCGACCAATTCCGTGACGAAGTGGATCCTGGAAGTGCGGGAGACTCGAACCAGCCGTTGGTGTGGACGACCTCGATCTTGATGGAGGGAACATGACGGTTGTCATGTTCCCGGTGCTGACGGCGAGGAGCTCGCCGTTCTTGGCTGTACGGGACTGTGGGGCAGGCTGTTCAGCACGCCGGGCCCTTTTGATGAGGGGTCTTGCCTCCAACTCGCTCGATGTCACGCCAGACTGTAGGCTGTCCGTGCCGGTTGAGAGGCATCACAGCGCCTGCAGCCCCAGAATTGGAGGAGTCCAATCCCCGTGACAGTCGTTGACGTAGTCCGCATTCTGCGGCGCAATCTTGCCCTGTTGATCATCTGCACCGTGATAGGAGGATTGATCGGCGCGGCATATCAGTTGACCCGCCCAGAGGTGTTTACGGCCAAAGCGACAGGCATGGTCGTGGCTGGTGACTCTGCCTCCGTCGGCGGAGCCATGTCGGGCAACACGATCGCCCAGCAGCGCGCAACGACCTACACGAAGCTCGTTGAGACGCGAACCATGTCTCAAAAGACAGCCGAGATCCTCAGGAAACAAGGTATCCCAGAGGCTGCGAGTGGCCATCTGACAGCATCCGCGCCAGGTGACACTGCCTTTATCGACATCAAAGCGACTGGCGACACTGCCAAGAACGCTCAAGCCCTTGCCAATGCGGGGTTGGAGGCGCTCATTTCTGAGGCCCTGCGAATGGAGACCTATGGTCAGACTGCCGGGTCGGGCAACAAGAGCGATGCCCAGTTGGCCAAGATGACCTCGGTGCATGTTCTCGGCTATGAGTCCGCCGGCCTTCCAGCCGGTGACCGTGGGAAGTCGCTGGCACTGTTCCTTGCAGCTGGTTTGGTGATTGGATTCCTTATCGGTGCGGTCATCGCAGTTGTTCGGAAGCAGTTCGACGTCAAGGTCAGGGACCAGGCGACGGTTGAAGAGCTTACGGGTTCGGGAACCCTTGCCGTCGTACCAGATGACAAGAAGCTTGCGGAACAGCGTAAGAAGTCGATTGTCCATCTCTCCGGCGTGACTGGTGAAGCGTTCCGCCAGCTTCGTACGAACCTCAGATTCGCTAATGTTGACAACCCTCCTCGTTCGGTCGTTATCACCTCCGCAAATCCGGGAGAAGGTAAGTCGACGATCTCGACTCACCTCGCGGTAGTTATGGCTCAGGCTGGCGAGAAAGTTGTCCTCATTGATGCCGACATGCGCCGTCCGGTACAGCACAAGGTTTTCGGCACTGAAGCGGGCGTCGGGCTCTCGCAGGTACTTGCCGGTGACGTAAGCCTTGATGACGCACTGATGCGAACCGAGACCAAGCATCTCCAGATGTTGGCCGCGGGGCGTATCCCGCCGAACCCGTCCGAGCTGCTTGGCTCTCAGCGGATGAAGGATTTGCTGACCGAGTTGCGCAGGCAAGGCTATTTCGTTGTCATTGACGCTCCGCCGTTGCTGGCCGTCACGGATGCCGGCTTGCTCGGGACGATAGCGGACGGCACGATTTATGTGGCTGTGGTTGGGGAGACTCACCGCGATCAGGTGTCCTTGGTGGTCAAGCGTCTGGAGCAGGTTGGAGCTCCGCTCCTGGGCTCGGTGCTGACTCGTGTTCCTCGTAAGAAGATGGGCGACGTGCTGTATGGTTATGGTGCGGCCGGTTATGGGTATGGGTCGTACTACGGTGATTATGGAAAGCATGGCTACTACACGTCTTATGGCACGGAGGAGCAGGACAGCCAGGAATCAATTGCCGTTGTCAAGGACGATCGTCAGCCGAAGGAGAGGCTAGTCCGAGTCCAGAAAACGGAACCCGTTGACACGGACCCAGAGCCCACTCCACGTCGAGCCAAATGATCGAGCTGGTTGCTGAAGGGCACACCGGGTCCGCCGCTGTGGCGGGCCAGGGTAGGGGTATGGGCACCAAGGTCCGTAGTCTTGCCGATCGTGTCGGCAGTACGCGGGTTCCTGACTTCTTGTTGGGGTGCAGCCTCATCCTGGGTAGGTGGGACGCGGGTCTGCCGGTTCCCATTGACGTCATTCTCGTCGCAGGTGCGATCTTCGTCTGCGCTTTCGTGCGTCCGACCATCAAGGTACGAGGTTTTGGTTTCTATTTGCTCATGTGGGCCACGGTGCTCGCATGGGTCATCGCGGTCTCGATCCACGAGGGTGAGCCATGGCTGCAAAGGTCGTTCCGGTGGTTTCTCCTGGTTCTGTTTTCGGTCTGCCTGGCGCAGCGGCGGCTGCTGTGGCGTTCCCTCATCGCTGGTTATGCATTCGCCCTGGTCTTCATCAACATCCCGGCGAACTTCACATCGCTGCGAGGCGCTAGATATGAGGGCTTCCTGCTTGGTTTCCTCGGCGACAAGAACGTGGCCGGGATGGTCTATGCGGTGATCGGCATCATGGCCTTGGCCATCCTGCGTACGACGACGACCCGCACGATTGCATTCTTGGTATTTAGTGCGACTGCTGTTGCGACGGGATCTCGGACCTCCATGATGGCGTTTGCGGCAGGGTGCGTCTGGGTGTTCATCCGTGACCGTCTTGGTTTAACCTTGCGCCTGGTTTTGGCGTTCCTTGGCTGGAGTGTAATTCGCTATGTCGAGGAGAACCTTGCCCGGACCGGTGTCTTCGCCGGCAGGGCCGGGACGGACTGGTTCCGTAGTGTCATCGACGTCGCGACGGTGGCCAAGGTGCATGCAGCTCCTTGGTACGGCGAGGGTCTGGGCACAGCATGGGTGTTGGTCTTCGACGACCGCCGGATGTGGTTTCACGACTCCTATGCGGCCCTCCGGGTTGAGGGTGGTATTCCGCTGTTGGTCGCTGTCGTGGGTCTGTTCGTCCTCGTGGTCTGGGGCCTCATGGACCAGCGAACGAAAGTCTCTGACGAGCAACGGGTCGTGGAGGGCGCAGCAATCGCCATCCTGGTGTGTGCGTGGAAACTGGGTGAGGTGTTCTTCACTGTCCCGGCCTTCATCGTCATCGGGGTTGCGCTGTGCGAGCGATACGGTTCGCCCATCAAGGCGCAGGAGCAGTTGTCTTTGGACACTGGCCAAGGCATGGCTGTGGTTCCCATCACGAAGGACGCGCAGTGATGACCGACTCGCTCGATGTCGTGCAGCCGTCAAAGAGTCCGCTTGGGTGGACGCGAAACCGAGATGATTCCTTAAGGATGGTGAAATGATGCGGCTCCTCGTCGTAACCCCCAGTTTCCATGGCTACGGGGATGCCATTGGTGACGCGTTCGAGAGGACCGGTTACGACGTCGTCGTGCATCGGTACGATGCGGCCCCGCGCGTCGAGAAGGCGTGGAACAAGCTGAGGTATGAGTTGCCGGCCAAGATCCGCGGCACCGAGGGACACCTGTCAGCCGAGGTCGTGACGGCCAGGGCGATCGAGCGTGTGCGTTCTGTCCGTCCCGACCTTGTACTCACCGTCCGAGGTGATGTTCTCGGCGAGGCCTATTGGGATGAGATGAGACGGCGCACAATACGCTCGGTCGTCTGGCTGTACGACGAATTGCGTCGCATGGCACTGGACATCGGCAGGGTGGCGTCCGTCTCCACCGTCGCGACGTACAGCCGCGATGATACTGTGGAATTGCAGGGGAAAGGAATCGACGCCCACTACGTTCCAATAGGATTTAACACGTCGACCGTGCCTTCCGGCCGCTGGCCACGACGTGACATCACTTTCGTAGGGTCTCATCTTCCTGCCCGTCAGCAGTTCCTCGCTGCTCTCGTCAGCGCTGGGATTCCCGTGATGGCATATGGTAGGGAATGGTCTGACCACCCCCTCGACCGTCTGAGGACGTGGCGGATCACGTCCACCGGTATTCCGGCAAGACGAGATGTTGGCCTGGGCGAGGCCTACGGCATCATGCGAGATTCGGCCGCGACGCTCAATGTGCACGGTGATCAGGACGGCTTCACCATGCGTACCTTCGAGGCGTGTGGTGTCGGTGGGGTCCAGATCGTCGATCGTGACGACGTCAGTGAGTTCTACGAACCGGGCAACGAAGTACTCGTTCAACACAGTGCTGAGGAGACGATTGAGCTCGCCCGACAGGTCCTCTCGGATCGGACCCGCATGAGTGCCATGCGTCGGGCTGCGAAGGCCCGCACCCTGGCCGAGCACACCTTGGACCGCCGTGCTGCTGTCATTGAGGAGTTGTGGTCATGACAGGTCCAGGACTCGTCTTCCCTGACGATCTCGACGCGTGGTGCCGGTGGTCCGACAGCCGGAACCGGGTGCGGTTCGGACTGGCAGCTGCCAAGAGGTTCGTGCGACATCAGCCGTCCGTCACTCCGGCGAAGCTGTACCTGCCGGTCGAACGTCCCACGACCTTGGTCGTGCTTGACCAGGTCTCGGCGAGTTGCTACTACGCGACCTTCGACCCCTTGGAGCACCTCGACCCTGATCGTACGGCCGTTCTCTCGGCGCATTCCGAGGCCCGCGAGGCCGCGACCGGGGCAGTACGCGTCATGGAGTGGAACGAGGGTGGGTGGCTGCCACCCTCGATAGAACAGGTACTCACCCTGGGAACCTTCAATCACCTGGCTCGCCAGGTGAAGCCCTGGGCCACGAGGCACAATGCCAGGTTCTGCGTCGTCCAGCACGGATTGTTGACGCCCTGGGCGCCTCCGCTGAGCCCGGGGGACCACCTGTTCGCGTGGTCCGAGGCCGACGCCGAATACCAGTGCGCGGGCCGCTCCGACGTCACCAGTGAGGTGACCGGCTCCCAGATGCTGTGGAAGGCTTCGAGGCTGCCCAAGGTGGAGATCCTTGACGAGACGCCCGTGATGCTGGGACAACTGCACGGTGCTGAACTGGGCCGAGCTGCCAAGCAACGGATGTACACGGAGTTCTGCACCTCGACCGGTGCGATCTACCGCCCCCACCCCAACGAGGCGGACGTCATGTCGCGTGTCCAGCATCGCATCATGGCGAGGGCTGGCGTCATCATCAAGGCATCAGGCAAGTCCTTGGTCGAGGAGGGGCGGCCGGTCGTCTCCATCTTCTCCACCGGAACCCTCGAGGCCGCATGCCGAGGTCTGCCGGCATGGGTTCACCATCCGGCCCCACCGGCCTGGATCGAGGATTTCTGGAGTCGGTACAACCTTTCCAGGTGGGGCGACGAGCCGACGATGCCGATTGATTCGTCGGGGGACGAGCCCGCCTCGATCATTGCGAAGACGTTGTCCGGTCAAGGAAGGAATGCAGGCTGAGGTGACTGTCGGCGCTGTCGAACCCACACGGGTCAGTGACGGGCCGTTCGCATCACGCTCGCACGACGGAGGTTGAGTCATGGTGAAGGACACACGGATCGCGCAGGGACCTCTTCCTGCTCTGATCGGCCGCGTACTGGACAAGGGCCGGGAGTTCCTGAGGAACCACCACCCCGGAGCTGGCGTCTGCGCGTGGAGGCCGGTTCTGGACCCCCGACGCAACGCCAGTGTCGCGGGGGAGCGGGGTCCGGGTTCGCGTGGGCCAGCCATCGTCTTCATGCCGTATCTGCAGCCCGGCGGTGGAGCGGAACGCTACGCCGTTGTGACCGCGGCTGCACTCGCGGAGCGCGGCCACGATGACGTCATTCTCGCGAACGCCGACGTCACACACACCTGGCTGGAAAAACATTACGGCCTTGACCTGTCCGGGGTGAGGATCCACCGAATCAAGGATTTCAGCCGGATGGAGCGGCAGGTACCGGTCGCACTGTGCCGCCTCATCGAGGACTGGATCTGGAAACTACAGCTCCGTCCACTCCATGCTGACCTCTTCATCAACTGTGCTTCCAGCAATGAGACCCCGGGGACGGCGCGAACGAACATCTACGTCTGCCACTTCCCGCACAGACGGGACTACCAGTGCACGACCTTCCTGCACCGCCTGTACATGGGTGTCATGACCGTTGCGCGGAAGGTTCTCGTCACCTGGACACCGTTCCCCCACAACTACCAGATGGTGGTGGCGAACTCCCACTTCACCTCCGGACATGTCAGCCGGCTTTGGAACGTCGACTCGACGGTTCTTCCTCCTCCGTGCCCGGCCATGGCGGTTGACGGTGTGGCGAAGGGACGCGACATCATCACGGTCGGGCGCTTCGAACCCGTTGTTCCGAAGGTGCCGAACAAGCGATTCGACGTGCTCGTTGACGCCTTCGCTGGCATGGAGGACCTCCATCGCGAGGGTTGGACACTCCACGTCGTCGGAGCGTGTCCACCGGCCAAGCAGCAGGTCGTGGACGGACTTCGTAGGAGGGCTGGTTCGGCACCCGTCGAGTTCCACCCGAATGTTGACTTCCAGGTGCTGCGGGAACTCTATTCGCGAGCGACGATGTACTGGCATGCGCAGGGCTACGGCGAGGACGCTGATGCCGATCCCAAGACCCAGGAGCACTTCGGGATCACGACGGTGGAGGCCATGTCAGCCGGATGCGTGCCCGTCGTCTATGCGACGGCAGGACCTCGCGAGGTCGTGGAAGGACTCCAGGACGCCGGCCTGTGGCGGACGGTCGAGGAGCTGCGGGCCGAGACGGTCCATATTGCCCACCTCTCCGAGGACGATCAAGAGGCTGCGTCCCGGGCCGCTCGGAAAAGGGCAACCGAGTACGACCACGAGCATTTCGGCGATCACCTCATGGAGGTCATCGATCGCGCTCGGACACAGAGCTGACGTCTCGCGCGGGTGGGTGCGTCCGTCCGTGACTCGTGTCAGCCCTGTGCGCCGTGCCTGGCCCAGTAGTCGAGAACGACACGGATGCGTTCGACCTTGATGACGACCTGTTGGGCCCACACCTTGAGGTCCGGCACGCTCGTCGGCCACCTCTTCGGGTTGACCACCGTCTTCACCAAGTCGGACGTCAGGTCTGAAAGGCGGACACCGTGGCCGCCCGCCTCGACGATGAGATCGCGGTACCCCGCACGCAGGAGCGCGTCGTAACCTGCCTATCCGATGGACTGTCGCACCTGCTGCCAGTACATCTTGCGGGAACGATAGGCAACGGTGCAGTCGGTCGGAGCGACGTCCCAGCCCGCCAGATGAGCGCGAACGCACAGGTCGATGTCCTCGGCGATGGGCAGCCGGGTGTCGAACCCGTCAAGGAAGTGGAAGAGGCTGGCATCGATGGCCATGTTCGCCGCCGCCCCGGTCGGGCACAGGTTGTTCCACACCTGGAAGTTCGGGAATTGCGGAATGTCGGATTTCTCCGGGTCGTCGATGAAGGGATTGAGCGGACCGACGACAAAGGGGTGACGGTCGAGGGCCGCGATCAGCGTCTCCGCCCAGTTCGGGGGAACGATGTCGTCTGCATCGCAGAAGAGCAGCTTGTCGCTCGAAGCGCGCTCGGCACCCGCGTTGCGCGCCGCCGATGGACCGTGCGGCCCGTCAGGACTTGTGGAGATGACGTCCAGCCGGCCGTCGATGGTGCTCCTGATCTTGGCAGCACGCGACCTCGCCGTCTCGGCGGTCGAGTCGGTCGACCGATCGTCGCGACGACGATGACCTCCAGGTGTTTGTCCGTCTCCTGCGTGCACAGGGCGTCCAGTTGGGCACCGAGAGTCTTCGATGCGTTGTGTGCAGGGACAATGACGCTGGCGTCAAACATGGATCACTCCCATTGGTGTGTGCTGGCAGCTGCGCGTTGAACGAAGCGATGGTTCATCGTGGGTCCGGGGACCGTGGCGAGGCCAGCGACTATCGTTCGTCACGGGGGACCTCACGATCGAGGGAGCCCAATTCGACCAGCCGTGCGAAGGATCTCGACGACTTCTGGACCTCGGAGAAGGTTCCCCGAGCGGCGATGTGCCCGTCCTCGAGGTAGATGAGCTGGTCGACGTCGCGGACGGTGGACAGTCGGTGTGCCACCAGCACGGTGGTGACCTCTCCCTGCAGGGAGTGGATCGTGTTGCTGATGGCAGCCTCGGTCTCGTTGTCGAGAGCCGAGGTCGCCTCGTCAAGGACCAGCACCGACGGGTTCCGGTACAGAGCCCGAGCGATTCCGATGCGCTGACGCTGGCCTCCCGAGAGCCTGGCACCACGTTCTCCCACGCTGGCCAGACGCCCGCTCTCGAACTCGCTGGCGACGTCGGTAAGCTGGGCTGCCTTGATGCACTCGACGATGCGCTGTCGGTCCCACGCGTCCTCGGGGATTCCGAAGGCGATGTTCGCGTCGATCGACGAATCAAGGATGTAGACGTCCTGTGGAACGTATGCGACATGGTCGTGCCACGACCTCATGTTGTTCTGGATGTCGATCCCGTCGAAGGTGATGACTCCGTGGCGGTACGGGATCAGGCCCAGGAGGATGTCGATAAGGGTCGTCTTGCCGGACCCGCTCAATCCACACAGTGCAAGGGAGGTGCCGGCCGGGATGTCGATCGTGATGTTCTGCAGCACCGGGTCCGTCCCGTCGGGGTAGGTGAAGGACAGGTCGGTTACTGAGAGGGGAACCGGATGCGGCTGTCCGTATCCGATGCGGTGCACCTGCTTGATGACGTCCTCGTGCGTGGGCAGGGGGCTGTCCGACCGGAACTCCTTGTTGCCGCTCATGTTCTTGAGCGTCCTGACGGTGATGTCGAGACCGCCGGCGCCGAAGCGGACCATCCCGATGCTGGCCGTGATGGCGGACATGTTGGGCAGCAGTTTGATGGCAGCGGCGACGAAGACGGTCAGCGTGGCCATTGCCGACGAGGGATCCGAGGTCATCGAGACGATGGTGAGGGCGATCGCGATGAACATGATCGTGAGGAATTCCAGGATGATCTTCGGAAGACCGGTGTAGAAGTTCGCCAACCTGCTGGCATTGGCGTTCTCGGCGTTCTTCTCAGCGTACCGCGCGATGAACTGGGTGTCGCACTCCTGGACGTTGATCTCACGGAACCCATTCATGGCCTCGACGAGAGCCTTGCTGGCCTCCCACGCCGTCTTCTGGGCGAGATGTCCGGCGTCGGCATTGCGGCGGCCGAGGGCCTTCTGGATGAAGAGGATGAGAATGCCGAAGTAGATGATCGCGAGGAGTGTCGGGAGCGGGGTGATGATGAGCAGCAGGATCATCACCGTGACGCTGGAGAACACCAGTCCGGAGAGGTTCATCATTCCGCCCAGTGACTGGGTGTGCGCGGCCTGTACGGCCGGACCGACATTGCGAATGACCTCGGCGACGTCCCTTCTCTTGTGTGACAGGTAGTCCTCGTGGAGGAAGGCGCTCAGCAGTCGGGACGAGGTCCCCACGGACAGTCGTGCGACGAACCCGGTGGACCACCACGACAGCCATGTCCCGACGACCGCCTTGACGAGGAAGGCGAGCACCATCGCCACGCAGAGTTCAATCGTGAACGTTCCGGTGGACGGGTTTCCCAGCATTCTGTGGGCCACTCCCAGGTAACCCTTGTCGAGGTCGGCCCCCATGAGGACCTGGGTCACGGGCAGGACCATGGCGATTCCGACCATGTCCATCAGCGAGATCAGGGCCTGCGCGCAGAGGTAGAGGACGAGCTTGACCTGGGTCGGGCGGGAGAACGTGGAGATGAGGAACCTCAGGTTCTTCAGGACGCCTCCATGTTTGGGAGCGGTTTCGGTCTTGCCCATGTGTCAGAAGTCTCTCTCCGCGGTTTCGGTGGTCTCGTATCCCGCGATGCCCGACGCCTCGACAAGCAGCGCAATGGCCTTTTGTGCGACCGGGGCTGGGAGACCGGGCAGAGCAGCGTCGAGGCTCTTGGCCAGGGCCTGGATCCGGCGGTAGGACAGGTGGGGGGCGGTGGAGCAGACAAGCTGGTTCCACCTGCTGTCCTCTACCGGACGGACGGCGCCGGAGGTGCCTGGTCCGTGAATCTCGTCGAAGGTCCGACGGGCCTGACCGGAGCGATAACTTCGGCTGACGCGGGCAAGCGTCGAGACCGCCGCTGCGTGGTGCCTTGTCGCGAGGGCGGGATCGACGACGATGGGGATGCCGGCCTGGTGGAGACGCCAGCCGTAGTCGACGTCCTCCCACCCGTAGGCCTGGTAGTGGTCGTCATAGGGCCCGACTTGCTCCCAGATGGCCTTGGTGATGGAGACGTTTCCGGCCCAGTAGCGCCAGGTCTGGTCGTCATCGGCCCGGTAGGCGCCGGCCCGGACCCGCTCGTCCGCCTCAGCTCCGTACACGGCGGTGTAGCGGTTGTCGGGAAGGACGTTGAGGCAGATGCCGATGGTTCCCTGCTCGCGATCGGCGTGGTTGGCGACGTGACGCTCGACGTAGTCGGGCGCCGGCTCCAGGTCGTCGTCACAGCGAATGAGGACGTTGCCCTCGGCGGCTTCGTGGCCGGCGTTGAGAGCCGCGACACGGCCACGATTCTGCGGGAATACCAAGGACCGGATCGGCAGATGG
The DNA here is from genome assembly GCF_051303185.1 of Cutibacterium nasicola. Lineage (GTDB taxonomy): Bacteria > Actinomycetota > Actinomycetes > Propionibacteriales > Propionibacteriaceae > Cutibacterium. Next base: position 191,574 of record NZ_JBPPGE010000006.1, read on the forward strand.
GAATACGTGGCGACGATCCCCTCCGAGCCGTCCATGTCCCCGTCAATGACGACGATGGCCTCCCAATCCTTGGCGGTCTGTGCCGCCAGTGCGCTCAGCAGGCGCGGCAGTCGCTGTGCCCCCCGATACGACGGGATAATGATCGATGCAGTGGTCATCTCAGTCCTTCTGGTTCTCGAGCGGCTGGGCGCTGGGCCCTGATGACCTCGGGGAAGTGCGGCGAGGTCGTGCGGTCATGGTTGAGGGGCTCATGACGGGATGGACCCCACGTCCGGCGATCGCCACCGTGGCCAACTTGAGGTCCTCCTTGCCGGGGAGCGATGCAACCCGGTGCGGGAGCGGTGAAATCGGCGCAACGGGGCATCGTGCACCCAGACGAGAATACGCTGCCTGGAGTTGGTTGTTCCACCTCGTTACGACGCCACTTCCGCGGGGCCGGCGTGGACACTCGGATTTCCGTCATCTCTGCTCAGGCGTGGCCGCGCCACATGGTCAGGCCAATCTCACGTGCCACGTTCCGGACAGTAGAGGTCCTCCCGGTGCGGACCACCGAGGCCTTGGCGAGATCCTTCCGGGAGCGTCGGAGGTCGTTCTTCACGCGATTGACATCATCGACGTCCGGTGACGCCGCGAGGTCCTCGAGCTCCCGGAGGTTGATGGTGCGGGTGAGATCAGCGCGACGCTGGTCGCTGGCCATCGTGTGGTAGGCCGTGTGATAGTCGTTGAACTTGAAGTCCCCGGTGTCGGACTGTGCGTCGGGACGTCCCCAACACGCCGGGATCTCCAACGAGTCAGCCACGATCAGGCCGTGCAACGACGTGGTGAAGATGTGGGAGCAGCTGTTGATGGCACTCACGACCTTGCGGGGCTCTTGGCAGACGTCGATCGCGATCGTGTCGTCGTGCGTGGTGAGTTCCTTGATGAACAGGTGACGCTTGTCCTCGAAGTGCGAGACGATGCCCCACCTGTGCCTACGTGCCCGTGGCAGTCTGATCCGGTCGGTGTACAGCAGCCCGGGATCCCCCAACGGAGTGGTCTCGGGGAGTCCGGCCACGTCACGGGTGAGACAGCCACGGACACCAAAAACCTTGCGGTTCTCGAGGACCGGGGCGTCGGGAGTCAACATGCCCGAGCCCCAGATCCAGGGATGGGGCTTGGTCGGACGGTGGTTGAAGACCGATCCGATGCACAGTAGGGCGGCCTGGGAGAGACGCCTGGAGAACGCGAGGATGCCGCCGTCGGCGAGGACACGGCACGACATGAGGTCGCCGAAGTTCTTCACATGGGTCCACTGGTACACGGTGGTGCAGGGTGCCGAGGGATGGAGTCTGCTGTTGGCCGCCGTCATCGCAGCGGACCTCGAGGCGTGTAGGCGGCGCTGAATCCCGGTCAACTTGCTTGGTGCCATGAGGTTGAAATCTCCCGTTCGTGATGGGATGTCGGGGCGACATCGTTGGTTGAGTTCGGTTGTGGGTGACGTCCTCGACCGCAGGGGAACCCAATGGGGTCCTGGGCTGGGGGCGCCCGTCTACACCTGGTCGTGGCAAGGACTGGGGCCGCGCTCGGGTGCCGGTCGTAGGTGCAACCTGATGGCCCTCGCGAAGGTCTCTGGGGAGAACTTCCCCGCGTGCTCCAATACGGTGCGCTCCTCGAGAGGGTTCTCGCGGAACTGGCGGATGGCCTGCGTCACGGCTCCGGGGGTTGCGGAGTCGAAGAATCGTCCGGAGACGCCGTCCACGACGGTGTCCAGGTAGCCACCGGCATGTAGCCCCAGGCAGGGGGTTCCGAAGGCGAAGCCCTCCACGGGGGTCAACCCGAAGTCCTCCTTGCTCGGCGCGATGACCGCCGACGCGTGGGCGTAGGCCCAACGCAGCTGGGCGTCACTGATGCCTTCGAAGAAGGATACGTTGGCGGGGGCGAGATCGTGCAATTCATCGCGCAATGGCCCTGACCCGACGACGACCAGATGCTCATCGGGCAGATCCACGAAGGCATTCAGCACGATGTCGACATTCTTGTAGGGCATGAGGCGGCTGACCACCAGGAAGAAGGAGGGATGATCCAGTCCCGGTAGTGGCTCCTGGGGGCCGGTGGGATTCAGGGAGTACGGCGGATGCACGACTGCTGCCTCGATCCCGTACACGTCACGGATACGGTCGCGAACCACTGTCGAGTTGCACAGGTACTCGTCCGCGGACGCGGCGGCCCTGCGATCCCAACGTCGTAGCGGTGGGGTGAGCACCTTGAGGACGATCCCCTTGGGAGATCGCCACCAGTGTCCGCCGAGGTAGTCGTCGGCCAGGTAGAGGAAACGGGCGGGGGAGTGGCAGTAGACGACCTTGCGGCAGTTCGGTGGGGTCTTGACCCCGTGCGCGAAACCGGTTGTCGAGACGAGAACGGTGTCCGTCCCCGTCGGCACCTCGGTGTGGTCGAAGGCCCAGTCGTAGAGCGGAAGACCGGCTCGAAAGTGGCGACGGAGCCATCCGATCTTGTTCAGCGGAGAGGTGATGACCTCATGAGTGGAGAACTCAGGGTAGGTGAGGTCCGATTCATACACCGATGTGATGATCGGGGCCTCCGGGAACATTCTGGCGAACTGGGTGACGACACGTTCTGCACCACCTCGTTGCGTGAGGTAGTCGTGGGCGATGGCGACGTGCGGGGCGCCCTGGTCGGGCTCCGGATCGACGTCAGCCAGGATCTCCGCGAGACGGGCGCGTCCGGCCTCGGGGGAGAAGTTCTCCTGCCAGCGGTCGTGAGCTGCGTCCAGGAGACCCTTGTTGTAGCCCTCGGCGGCCCTTTCGATGGCATCGGCCAGGCTGGTGGCGTCGTCCGCTCGCGCCACGAAGGGATGATCGGGGCCGGCGACCTCCTGCAGTGCCCCGGCATCGGTGAGGACGAAGGGGCAGCGCGCCGACATTGCCTCGGAGACGACAAGGCCGAAGGGCTCGGGCCATACAGATGGGAAGACCGAGAGATCGACTGAGGAGAAGAACTCGTCACGGTCCATCCAGCCGCGGTGGTCGACGAGGTCGCCCAGACTCGCGATGCGACGGGCGACGAGTTGGGCGTCGGCCGGGTCGACGAACCGGGATTCCCCGGCCAGCAGTAGCCTGAATCGCCCAGGGTGCCGGCGCTTCAACTCGGCCATCGCCTCGCACAGTCGCGGGACCCCCTTGTCGGATGACAGTCGACCGAGGAATCCGACTGTGACGGTGCCCTCCACCGGGCGAGGAGCACGGTGGCGTGCTGGGGGATTCCAATTCCACATCACCCGGGCGTCGGAGACCGCCTCTGCCATCGATGCCGAGGGGACGACCGTTGCCAGGGTCCCATGACGGGCCACGACAGCCAGGGCGCGCAGCTTTCCGAGTGGGCGTTGGTGCAGGTGGACGACCCGGTCGGGGTGCCCCGAGGTGGCGAAGGCCGGGCGCAGCCCGTTGCACCACAGCAGCCCGGTGCGCTCACTCGCGTCCCAGCGACGCAGATTCTCCAGGTACTTCCCGGTGGTGTCGCCGTGGATGGCGATGACCCGGAAACCCCGCTTGCGGGCTTCCTCAACAACGTCGCCGGGAGTCTGGGGTGCAATGATGGTGACGTCGCGTCCCAATTCACGGGCGGCCTCGGCGATGGCGAGCATCATGACCTCACCGCCGCCCATCGTGCCTTGGTTCGAGGCGATGGTGAAACTGGTCA
>NZ_JBPPGE010000007.1:0-105768 GCF_051303185.1 Cutibacterium nasicola
CCACAGGGGAATTCGGTGCGATACCGGAACTGACCCGCAACCGTGAGGGGCCCACCCCCGAGTCGGAGTACCTGGGTTGTCGAAGGAACATCACACACCGTCGAGGACTGCGGTGAGTTCGACCCGGGAGCCTTCCCTGTCCGCAACGCAGCCTCAGGAAGAAGACCCGCCACATGCTCAGACTCACTCGATGGATCGCCGGCCTCGCTGCCGGTGCACTCATCGCATCACCATTCACAACATCAGCATTCGCCAACCCACCATCCACCCCATCACACACACCCCTCACCACCACCGACGACGGCTCCACCCCCTACTGCTTCAACCCACCAACCAACCCAGTCAAAGGCGCCATGTGGCCCGGATCGATCAACGACACCGCCGCCACCAGCACCTACGTCGCAAAAGCCGCTGACTGGCTCGCCAACAAATGGAAACAAGACCCCAAGAACTACAGACAAGCCGGCGGCATCGCTGACGGCATCATCGCCCTGGTCGGCTCCGATGCCCACCCCGACACCGTCACAGAAATGACCACAGCCCTCAAAAAAACCGGCCCGAAATACATCGAAAACAACCCGGCCGGCCTGGCAAAAGTCATCATGACCGCCGAAATCCTCGGAGACGACCCCACCTACTTCCTCGGCAAGGAAACCGGAAACCTGTGGATCAAACTCGCCGGCTACATCAACGACACCAACCCCAACATGCAACGCCGCGTCACCATGTACTGGGGCCCACACCTCATCACCATCGCACTAACCCGAGCCAACCGCCCAGTACCGAAAACAATTATCGACAAGCTGTTGTCCACCCAGGGCACTGGAGGCACCGATGCCGGCGCTTTCGGCTACACCAAAAAGAACCACGACGGCACCACGACCTTCGTCGGCGACCCCGACTACACCGGTATCGCCCTATCAGACCTAACCCTCCTCCAACACAACCCACACCTCATCCCAGACAACTACAACACCAAAATCACTACAGCCGCCAACCACGCCACCCAATGGGCACTCAACACCAAAACCCACGACGACGGGGACTACTGGGAAACCTACTCCGCCGCCAACTCCACCGGCATGCTCGCCAGCGCACTCGCAGAACGCGGCGAAGACATGACAACCGTCAAACAATGGCTCATCCGCCAACAAAACCTCACGAAAGTCGGCGCATGGCAAGCCCAACGCAACGACCACGAACCCAACATCATGGCCACCGACCAAGCAATCATGGCCATCACCGGCCACGGCTACGCCTCAACATGGTCCGGCAAACCCCCAAAAACACCCCAACCTGCACAACCACCCCAACCCCCAAACCTCAACACACACTGGTGAAGATCACTGTGCTGGGTGACTCGTATTCGGCAGGCAACGGAACCCTGGTCGATGGGTATCCGGCCGATGGGTCATATCGCAGCCCCAAGAACTATGGTTCGGTACTCACCGGCATGCTCAACCAGAAAAACACGGACACAACGTACCAACTCGACGTGCGGGCCTGGAGTGGTGCCCAGATCGCCACCGGAGACCACAACATCATCAGCCAGGCCGATACCATGGATCCCCACACCGGCGTGATCCTCATGACCGCCGGAGGCAACGACCTCAACTTCGCTGACGTCGTCGAAAACTGCTTTGCAGAAATAGCATGGTCAGCAAAAAAGTGCAGCGGGACGGTTGACGCAGCACGCAAGAAGACTGATGCCACGATGACGAACACGGTGACATTGCTGTCACATATCCAGCACCGACTGGCGGATCCGGCTCACACCCGTGTCATCCTGATCGGCTACCCCTACCTCATCCCGGCTGCCGAGGACGTTCCTGGCACGGGCATACCGGCGACCCGTGTCCGGGCCGCCGAGGACGAGTTCCGCGCCCGGCAGGCTGCCACCATCAAGGCCTGGAACACGTCTCATGGCCTCAAAGTGACCTACGCCCCCACCACCAGCCTGTTCAACACCCATGAGCCAGAACCGTCCTTCATTGATCTTGATTTACACAATCCTTATCGCTGGATCAACGAGTTCCATGAGACTGCCGGCTATGAGGGGTGGACCGGGAAGACCTGGTCACTTCCAAGTTGGGATCAGAATAATTGGTATCATCCGAATGTGATTGGCCATGAGCAGATTGCCGGGATGGTGCGTCCCTTGGTCAAACCGCCGAGGATGTATGGCCTGTCTGCCGGTGTCTCGCAGGTGGCGCCGGTGCCTGGGGTGCGGATGCGCGCCGACGTCATCGGGCAAAACCTGGTACGTGCAGGTGAACCCCTCGAATTGGACGCCTCCTCATCCTACACCTCAACCGGGCACATCAGACGCTGGCAATGGGACCTTGACGGGGACGGCCACTACGAAATCGACAGTGCCACACCTAGGATCACCCGCACCCTAAAGCAGCTGGGAAAGTATCGGGCACACCTACACATCACCGACACCACCGGAACCAGTGACACCCTCACCTTCCCCATCCACGTCACCCGAGACGGCGACGGCGTGCCCGACAACCAGGACAACTGCCCCACCATCGCCAACCAAGACCAGACCGACACCGACCACAACGGTGTAGGAGACGCCTGCGACCCCCACACCAAGGCACCACGATGACCACCCACAACAACACACCCAAGGACCAGTACCACCGCGCACCCCTCAACGGCCTCATCATCGGCACCATCGTCGGAGCCGTCTGGGCACTCGTGATTTTGGGATTCCTCATAACTCCGCCCCTAGCAAAACAAGACATTAAATCCTTTCCGCCCCAATTCATCATGTCCTTTGTTTTCCCTGTGACGGGGTGGCTCGCCGGACTGTGGGAACAAGCCGCTGTCGACTGCAACGATTCAACGAAGCAAAAGCATAGAGTCAAGGCTACCATCGCTACCATATTCGCCCTCAATGGTGTACTTATGGCTTCCATTGAGCGCTTCTTGTCAACTCTGAGGTTCATTAGCGGCGAAGAAACCATTATATATTACCTCATTCTACTATCGGTGTTCTCCTTGGGAGGATGGACCCTTGGCGCGACAAGAATTACCCTCAGGGAGAATGACAATCACTTTCTTGCCAAGATAATCATAGCCACACTGATCGCACTATACGCATCCTTGGCAGTCTCCTTTTATGTATTCAATATCATAGAGGTGTGTTTTTTCTTTGGGACTTGAATGGTTCATATCATTGCTCTGAAGCGTTAGAAGACGTGACCTGCGGTCATTATCCATCACCGATGACAGTGGAGCTACCCCTAGATAGTCCTCCTATCGCCAAACCACAAATACTAAATTAGGACTTAGACGCCGCCAGCGCCTATAGAAAGGCAACGATGGGCATCCACGACAACACGACCACGAACAAGGATCAGTACCGTCGCGCACCCCTCAACGGCCTCATCATCGGCACCATCGTCGGAGCCGCTTGGGCGATTGAGTTTTTACTACCTTTCTTATTTCCGATGGGCAGGTATTCGCGGAACATCAAAATGGCTTTTATTGCCCTAACATTACCTGTGCTTGGATGGATAACTGGCTTGTGGGGCAGGACAGCCTACAGTTGCACGACCTCAGTAAAAAAGAAACGTAGAGTCAAGACGACCGGCATCATTATGACAACCACCATCGGGGTACTTATGTCCATCACTTTTTACAGTCTTGTTGCAGACATGGAGACTTTTGAGATACCAGATAATGCCACTTTTAGTTGCAAAGCTTTTGTTATGTTCTTGGCTCCCCTATTTGTGTTTCCTATTACCGGATGGGGGCTCAGTATTGCTAGAATTAATACTCCGAGTGATCGTCACTCAGTAATCTCAAAAATGAGCGCCTGGGTTGCTCTCGGTCTATACCTATCTACAGCAGCTTGGTTTGCAATTAGCTTCCTTTCAAATATATTATTCTTTTTTGAGTTTTAAACACATTTTCGCGACACACTACTCGTCCGAGGTCAAAGCGCCACGATGACCACCCACAACAACACACCCAAGGATCAGTACCGTCGCGCACCCCTCAACGGCCTCATCATCGGCACCATCGTCGGAGCCGTCTGGGCGATTGTATTCGTCGTGTTTTCCAAGGTGAGGTGGTTCATCTCCCCGAGATTCGCGTGGATGACCTTCATGGGGTTGTCCTTTCCTCTCCTCGGATGGATTGACGGTCTGTGTGAAAAAAATATCATTTCACACAGACCCTTGTCCGCGCAAAGGCATGAAATCAAAATGCTCTACGCTGCAACGCTGAGTATGATCGGAATCGCCACCGCAGCAATCTTCTTCTTTGACTTCTTTCAGGACTCACAATCTCTTGGGTCACACCTCGACACGGCCCCAAAAATCGGGGTACTTATCCTATATCTGCTGGCACTGATTCCATTCCCATATGGTGGATGGGCACTCGGAACTGTTCGAATGAGCAACAGCAAGAATTGCCGAAGAAGTTTCGTATCGATGACACTCATGTCGGTCATTGTTCTGTTGTTATGTGTAATATGTTGGTTTGCCATAATGGAAGTTTTATGGCTCTGGATATGGATTATTTTCTGATTGCGTCTCAACATACGATCACAAGATCACTGGCAGCCAGGGTGCCTGAACAGCCCTACTGCCCCGATGGTGGAGCCGTGAGACAATGATGACAGCAACACCCGATCAGCATCTGGCCCCGCACGACCAGCAATACCGTCGCGCACCCCTCAACGGCCTCATCTCGGCACCATCGTCGGAACCGTCTGGGCAGTCGTCCTCTTGATCATTCATGTGACAACGGGGCGTCATCATGCTTATGCAAGAATTTCCCTCATGTGTTTCATCTTCCCCTTGGTTGGCTGGATCACCGGGCTGTGGGGAAAGACCATAAAAACATGTGAAACCCCAAAGAAGAGGAAGCACAGAATCACAACAATCGGCGTCACCATGGCTACCCTCACCGAATTGGTCATGACAATCATTTACCATACTTTTATTTGTACAGCGCATCCACATAAATTCATACCAGATGGCGCCCACCTTCAGCAGTAGAGCGTTTGTCGTCTATCTCGTTCCCCTGATCATGTTTCCCCTTGCCGGATGGTCTCTCGGTGTCGCCAGAGGAAACATCCCCCCAGATGATCGTTCACTCGTCCCAAAAATGAGTTTTGAAGCAGTGGCTGCGCTAGCAGGCTCTGTGGCCATATGGTGCTGGCTCACCGCAATTCTCAGTGTCCTTTTGTTCTTCGGAGCATGACATGGGATGAACAAGTCCATGCCACTTGAAGCTTCCCTCGTTGTCAGGCCCACTAAGGTGGGCCCATGGCAGAACTCTTCCCCGACCGCGACGAGAACATTCGTCCCGGCGATGACCTGTACCAGCACGTCAACGGCGCCTGGGAGCGTGTGACTGAGATCCCCTCGGATCAGGCGAGCACCGGATCGTTCCGGGTGCTGCGTGACAATTCCGAGGCTGCCGTCCACCAGATCCTGGCGGATCTGAGCTCAGGTGGGGCCACGCAGCTGCGCACCCTGGCACCAGAGGCCACCGATCACGAGATCGAGGTCATGACCGAGCTGTACCGGCGATTCATGGACGTTGACGCCGTGGATGCCGCCGGCACCACACCGCTGCGCCCGTACCTGACCCAGATCGACGCTATCACCGACGCCGCCGATCTCATGGCAGTCCTGGGCGCCCAGCATCGTCAGGGTGTGGGTGGGCTGTTCTACTTGGAGAACGAGTCCGATCCCGCCGATCCGACCCACTACGTCGCCTGGATGGGGCAGAGTGGTCTGGGCCTGCCCGACGAGGCCTACTACCGCGACGACGACAAGGCCGAGATTCGCACGAAGTACCAGGTCCACGTGACCCGCATGCTCACCCTGGCCGGGTTGGACGAGCCCGAGACCCGGGCACGCAGCGTCGTCGACTTGGAGACCCGGATCGCCAGCCACCACTGGGACCAGGTGCGCACTCGCGACTCGCGGGCGTCGTTCAATCCCACGACGTTCGACGATCTGGCCGACGCCCACCCCGGCCTGCACCTGCGCACCTGGCTGACGGCGGCCCGGATTCCCGCCGAGGCCGTCTGCCACGTCATCGACAATCAGCCCTCCTTCTTCGAGGGGATCGAGCGTCTGCTGGCCAGTTCCCCCATCGAGCAGTGGCGCGACTGGGCCACCTGGCACGTCATCTCGGACCTCGCACCGTTCCTGCCCAGTGAGTTCGTCGAGGCCAATTTCGACTTCTACGGACGCACCCTCTCTGGCGCCCAACAGCTGCGGGAGCGCTGGAAAAGGGCAGTGGGATTCGTCGAGTCGGCCATCGGCGAGGCCGTCGGGAAACTGTACGTGGCACGGCACTTCCCGCCAGCCGCCAAGGAGCGGATGGATGAGCTCGTCGCCAATCTGCTGGCGGCCTACCGACAGTCGATCGGCTCCCTGGACTGGATGGGTGAGCAGACCCGCACCGAAGCCCTGGAGAAGCTCACGAACTTCCGCCCCAAGATCGGGTACCCTGACAGGTGGCGAGACTTCTCCGGCCTGCAGATCCCCGAGGGATCCCTGGTGGACGCGGTGGCTGCCGTGTCATCCTTCCAGCTGGACCGCATGATCGAGAAGCTCTCGGGGCCGATCGATCCCGACGAGTGGCTCATGTTCCCCCAGACGGTCAACGCGTACTACCATCCGCTGCGCAACGAGATCGTCTTCCCGGCAGCCATCCTGCAACCACCGTTCTTCGATGTTGAGGCAGACGACGCCGTCAACTACGGTGGGATCGGTGCGGTGATCGGGCACGAGATCGGTCACGGGTTCGACGACCAGGGATCCACCTACGACGGCCACGGTGCGCTGCGCGACTGGTGGAGCGCCGACGACCGAGCCGCCTTCGAGGAGCGCACCAAGGCCCTCATCAGCCAGTACGACGCCCTGGTGCCCCGGCAGCTGCAGCCGGACGGCCCGCACGTCAACGGGGCCCTGACGATCGGGGAGAACATCGGAGACCTGGGTGGGGTGAGCATCGCCTACCGGGCCCTGCAGATCTCCTACCAGGATGCCGGTGGTGCTCCTGGGCCGGTCGACGGGCTCAGCTGGCAGCAACGATTCTTCCTGTCGTACGCCGCCATCTGGCGTGAGAAGGTCCGTGACGAGGCCTGCCGCACCCAGCTCGCCACCGACCCGCACTCGCCCACACAGTTCCGCTGCAACCAGATCGTGCGCAACGTCGACGCCTTCTACGAAGCCTTCGGTGTCACCGAGGATGACCCGATGTGGCTGCCTCCCAAAAAGCGAGTCACCATCTGGTGATGACGATGCCCCCGAGTTCCACGAACCCGGGGGCACTTTTCATGTCGATGCCACTGCTCACGCAGCAACTCACAGGGCTTGTGTGACCTCGCCGAGGCAATGGTGCGCAGCAGGCATCCCAACGGGACCGCGGCAAGAAACACCAAGGGGAACCATGCTCCCTGCTCCAGCACATCGGGCAACGGCACCAAGGTCATCGCCACCGGCCCCAGGTACACACCTGCGGCCGTCAATGTAATCACTGCACCACACAACACCAGTCCAACAACAACGATTCCCAGCGCCATCACCACACCAATGAGAAAAGCCTCCATTTCAAGGCAACCGAGAATCCACTCCCCAGAACGGCCGAAAGCCTTGAAAACGGCAATCTGAGAACCACGCTGGCGAGAGATCGTCGAACCAACACTCACGCCAAGCACCAACGCCGCCAAGCAGATGACGACGATGAGGACTGTCTGCATCCGCTGGGCATCAGAGGTCATCTGATCGGCGTATCCGACCACATCGGCCTGGCTGGTTGCAGAGAACCCTGCCTGGCTCAACTGCCGATGGACATCCGCGACGTGGGCACGTGAATCTGCCTCGACGTAGGCCCTTGTAACGCCCTGCCTGTCAAAGGTTTGAGGGGACATCCCTGCGTTGGCGGCCTCCCAATTCTTGGCGTCTTCAACATTGACGTAGACCGTGTCAGGACCGTCATTGTTCGGACGGCTGGTGTCGTAAAGGCCGACGACCTTGAGCTTCGTCGGGACGGCCTCGGCTTCAGATGCTTTCGTCTTGCGCTGATAGGAGACGTTGATCGTCTCCCCCAACAAGTCTTTAAGGTCATGGCCGTTCACGGCATCCGGAACGATGACCTCCTCGGACCGCAACGGCCTAGTGTGACCATCAAAGGACACGGTGGCGGGCGGAATGTCGGGGATCTGTGCCGTGGCCCACACGATCTGCGGAAGGCCATTGTCGCCATCGGAGAGCAGCCCCGCCTGCGACCACTCGTAGACCTCGGCCACATGGTTCATACCCATCATTTGCTGACGAGCTGCGGCGTCAATCGGGCTGTCGGCACCACGCCCAGAACTGTCGACGACCACGTAGTTGAGCCTTTTGCCGACATCGGCAGTGTCGATCTGGTCACGAACGTGGCCTGCGACGATAGTGTTCATTGCCAGGGCGCATCCCCCAACAGAGCCAGTATGACGATGAACCAGCGCTGTCGAGGCAGACTGGAGCGTCGTAAAGACATCCAAGAGTGGCGCGATGCTGACATGCTCATCGTGTCGCCTCCACCTCGACGCTCAGGTGTGGGAAGTCAATCGGTTGACGATCGTTCCTCCGTCGTCCAGATATTCTTGAAGTAGCTTTTCCACGGCCGACCGATTGTCGTCGTCAAGAGATGCTGTCGGCTCATCGGCCAGCAGCACTGCGGGCTTGGACGCCAACGCCCGAACCACAGCCACGCGCTGCTGCTGCCCGCCGGACAAAGTGCTGGCCTGCTGACCGACCAGGTCACCCATGCCGCAGGAGGCCAGCAGCTGATGTGCGACCTCGGTGTCAGCGCACAGGGCGGCATTCTCACCGACAGTGAGGTACGGGGTATTGGAACGCGTAGGCCACCAAACCAGCCCGTCGAGCGTCGATGGGATCCAGGTCATCACCATCATGAGCGACGGTGATGTGCCCGCTGGAAACGGGTAGTAGGCCGCCAATCATCGCCATCATGGTCGATTTTCGCTGACCGGATGCTCCCTTGATGAGACATGCCTGACCTGCGTCAACGGTCGCATCGGCGCAATGAATCGTGCAGCCCCCACGCGCGGAATCGCCCGAGGGGAATGTCTTGGTCACGCCTTGCCAAGAAACCGTCATGTCACCACGCCCAATTCCCTGAGTACCTCAGCAGGTACGCCGATTCGACACTGCACTTGTCCTTGACCGGCTTTCCATTGCGAGTGAGCGCCGGGCCAAGGTCCTTCCTCGGGCATAGCGCATCCGTGAGACGGTCGCCAATGCGCTGCACCTGGGAGCGAGACAATGCGGAGACGGCATCGGTTGCCGACAAAGCCATTGCGATGGTCGTACTCGGGCCGCTGTACGTGTCGACATGGCGCAAGTACCCGTCCGAGATCGCCTGCCACCCCGATTTCTCGATCTCCGCAGCATTGCCGAACAGGTCGGCATTGGCCAACGCCTGCATCGCCCAACGAGCGTCCTCGGAAGAAGTCGTGTAGTCGGTCACCGCGACCTTCCACGGCGTGAGGCACAACCCGTCATTGGTCAGCCCGATCTCCCGCCTCATCGTCGCGATGGGCAAGTCCGTCGTCACTGTCTTTCTGGTGATGCAGCCCTTCGGCAGGCGGGTACGTTTGTCGACCTCTGATCTCTCCTTGTCGGACAACGCGTTGAGGGTCTTCAGGGATGACGCCGCCATGAGTTGGCTGACATGGGCCTGCCGACTGTCTCCACCATTCACCAGATAGGGGCGCAAAGCCGCAACCAGATGATCATGGGCGTAGCCGTCGTCGTCAGGTAGATCATGACCGTCAATGAGCCGGAGGTACTCATACGTACTCTTGAGCGTCCCATTGACTGACGAATTCGCGGGCTCGCGAATGAGGGAGTTGGAGGGGCTGAACACCGTCCCGAGACTGTCGACAACGGGCGCCTGCGCGTCATCGTGCCGCGAACACGCAGCAGGCAGAAGAAGCAAGACGGCCGCTATCCCCACCAAGAATCGTCGAAAAGGCATACTGCGTACAATATGACGCAATCGGCTCACCCCGACGACGTCCTGCCCATGGTCGGGAGGGCATGCGGCATCAATGGCCGCGTACCTCGATCGCCTCGGCCATCGCGAGGGCCCGACGCGCCGTGTCGACGTGCAGGTTCTCGATCATCCGTCCCCGGTAGGTGACGACCCCGGAACCGTTGCCGTTCTCCCAGGCGTCGATGATGCCGCGGGCCTCTTCGACCTCGTCAGCGTCGGGGGCGAAGACCTCATTGGCCGGGGCCACCTGACCGGGGTGTATCAGCGTCTTGCCGTCGAAGCCCATGAGTTGAGCCTCACGACACTGCGCAGTGAATCCATCAACGTCGCGCACATCGTTGTACACCCCGTCGAGGATGACGACACCGGCCGCCCGAGCAGCCAACAGGCACATCTGCAGGGCTGCCGTCACCGGGGCGCGACCAGGAACATGGGATGCGCGCAATTCCTTGGTGAGGTCATTGGTGCCCATGATGAGCACCGTCAAACGGTCGGAGGCTTCTGCGATTTCCGCGCAATCCAGCACGGCCCGCGGGGTCTCGATCATGGCCCACAGCTTGATGTCCTCGCCGGCTCCGGCGGCCTCCATGTCGGCGACGATGGAACGAACCTGCTCGGCCGAGCCGACCTTGGGGACGGCGATGGCGTCAGGACCGGCGGCAACGGCAGCCTTGATGTCGTTGTGGTACCACTCGGTGTCCATCCCGTTGACGCGGATGGCGACCTCCCGGTATCCGTAGGGACGGCCCTCGACGACCTCGGCGGCACGCTCCCGGGCCTCGACCTTGAGGTCGGGGGCCACGGCGTCCTCCAGGTCAATGATGATGCCGTCACAGTCGATGTCGCGGGCCTTCTCCAAGGCCCTGGCGTTGGCGCCGGGCATGAACAGAACGGATCGACGGGGACGCAGTGCACTATCCATGTGCCCCATCCTGCCGCACACACCACGGATATGGCGCGTCGGGGCAGCAGATTCAGATCGGAATCGGCCCCATGTCGACCGGGCCGGGAACGCCCCTCAGCGACGACGCAACAGGTAGGTGTCGAACACCCACCCCAGACGCTTCTCGGCCTCGGCGCGGGTGGCGAGGATCTCGTCTCGGACCTCGGCCAGATCACCGCTGATGAGGATCTCGTCGGGGGTACCGATATAGGCCGCCCAGTAGATGTCGATCCCGGTCGGATCGATGAGGCTGAAGGTCTGACGTCCGTCCAGCATGACGATGACGTCGTCGACTCCCTCGGGCATCCCCTCGGCGAGCAGGCGGGCCGGCGAGATCTGCAGCGGACGACCTTGACGGTTGAGCGGGATCTGGTGGCGGGAGGCCAGGGACAGGGAACTGGAGATGCCGGGAATGACGTTGAGCTCGATGGGTACTCCCCCGTCGGCGTCGACGGCAGCGATGAGCTTTGTGACGATGGCCAGGGTGGACTCGTACAAGCCTGGGTCGCCCCACACCAAGAATCCACCGCGCTGACCGTCAGCAAGATTGTCGGCGACGGCATGGGTCCACTGGTTCAGGCGTTGACGACGCCACAGGGCGACGGCTTCCTTGTAATTCTCGGCGGTCTTCCAGGGGCGCGGCGGGTCCTGCAGCTCAACGATGCGCAGACCGTCAGTCTCGGCCTGCGGGCGATGGCGGCGCAACACGTCGCGACGGAACTCGACGAGGTCGTCAACATCGTGTTCCTTGAGGACGACGAAGAGGACGTCAAGGCGCTGGATGGCGTCAACGGCTGCCAGCGTCAACCAGTCCGGGTTACCGGGGCCTATGCCGATGAGATCGAGATGACGGGACACGATGCCTCCTGAAATTGGCGGGTTCAGATGTGGCCCCTGTCAGGACGAACGAGACACGACCTCGTCGCACAGGGCCATGAGGGCCTGCTTGGCGTCCCCGTCGGGCAGCGGGGCCAGGTGAGTACGAGCGCGGTCAGCGCGACGCTGGATCTGTGCGCGGGCTTCCTCGATGACGTGGTTGGCGCGCAACCTCTCAAGCACGTCGGCGAGCACCGCGTCGTCGGACAGGTCGGCGTCAAGCATCTTCTTGAGCTCGTCATCAGCCGGGTCATCGGAGGCACGCAGCATGAGGGTCGGCAGGGTCGGGACCTTCTCGCGCAGGTCGGTGCCGGGGGTCTTGCCGGTCGCAGTCGAGGTGATGTCGATGAGATCGTCAGCAAGCTGGAAAACCTCGCCGATGTCTTCGCCGAACTGCTCCAGGGCGGCGACGGTCCCCGGTGAGGCGTGGGAGACCATGCCACCGAAGACCGTGGAGGCAGCGATGAGCGAGCCGGTCTTGTCGGCCACGACCTGGAGGTAGTGGGCCAGCGGGTCCTCTCCCTCGGAAGGCCCACGAGTCTCGGCGATCTGACCCTGCACCAGCCGCGAGAAGGTCTGGGCCTGCAGGCGGACGAAGTCGACACCCAGTTCGGCCACGGCCAGGGAGGCGCGCGAGAAGAGGTAGTCGCCGACCATGATGGCCACGGAGTTGCCCCAGCGCAGGTTCGCCGAGGGAGCACCGCGACGCTTGGAGGCCTCGTCCATGACGTCGTCGTGGTAGAGCGAGGCGACGTGGGTCAGCTCCATGACAACGGCAGCACGAACCAGATCGGCGTCGTCGACATGGTCGCCGAACTGGGAACACAGCACCACCAGAAGCGGACGGAATCGCTTGCCACCGGCGGAAATGATGTGGCTGGCCACCTCGGTGACGAATGGTGTGTCGGCGCCGGCCTGACGCCCCAGCTCGTCCTCGACGAGGGCAAGCTTGGCGGTCACCAGATCGGCGAACTCGCTGCTCGCGTTGTACGACACGGTTCTCCTCTTCCGACCGGGCGTGTGCTCGGTGCTCGTCCGACCGCCGCCTCTCCATGACACGGCCATCTTCCACATTACTGGTTAAACAGCCCTCGCGTCTCGTCGGGATGTGGTTGTGATGATCCACGGCGTGACGAGGCCGGGGTCGCAATCCTTCCGGACAGCGGCCCCGGCCTCATGAACAACTCAGCGCAGGAAGGTGCTTGCCTGGTTGAACAGGTCGATGATCGGCTGCGGGGCAACGCCCATGACAATGGTGAAGACCGCGCAAACAATCAGCGTGATCCACCCGGCGATGGACGGCTCGGCAACCTCGACGGGGTCGTCCTCCTCCTTCGGGTTGCGGAAGAAGACCACCATGATGATGCGCAGGTAGAAGGCCGCAGCCACCAGGGAGAACAGCACTCCTAGCAGCACCAGCCAGGCGTATCCACCCCGCCATCCGGCCAGGAAGACCACCAGCTTGCCGGTGAATCCAGCCGTCAGCGGAATGCCTGCGAAACTCAGCACGAAGATGACGACGAGAACACCGAACCACGGATGCGTGCGACCCAGACCGGCCCACGAGTCGATCTCCGTCGACTCACCACCAGCACGTCGTACCATGAGGATGAGCAGCCAGAAACCGATCGAGGACAGACCGTACGCCGTCATGTACACCAGCACGGAGGAGACCGAACCGGTCTGCCCCGAGGCCATCCCGGTCTGGATCGTCCAAGCACCGACGACGCCCACCAGCACGAAGCCGGCGTGAGCGATCGCGGAATAGGCCAGCAGACGCTTCATGTCGGTCTGTGCCAGACCCACGACGGCACCGACGGCCATGGATGCCACGGACACCACCGCGAGAATGATCTGCCAGTCCCACCTCATGGCACCCAAACCGACGTACAGCACACGCATCAGACCGACAAGGGCGACGAGCTTGGTGGCCACCGCCATCCAGCCGCTGACCGGGGTGGGGGCCCCGGTGTAGACGTCAGGAGTCCAGGACGCGAACGGAACCGCGCCCACCTTGAACAGCAGTCCTACGGCGACCAACACCATGCCAGCGACGATGAGCTTCGACGAGCCCACCTGGGTGACGCCCACCGTGGCGATGGCGCCCAGCTTGAAACTTCCTGCGCAGCCGTACAGCAGGACGATGCCGTAGAGGAACAGGGCCGACGACAGCGCGCCCAGCAGGAAGTACTTCAATGCGGCTTCCTGGGACAGGAGTCGACGACGCCGAGACATCCCCGACAACAGGTAGAGCGGCAGGGAGAAGATCTCAAGGGCGACGAACATCATGATGAGGTCGTCGGCGGCGGCGAAGCACATCATGCCCAGCACCGCGAACATCAGCAGCGGGTAGACCTCGGTGTGCTCACGATGCTCCTGCTCGGCCTTGGCCTCCACCAAAGATCCGGGCACCGAGGAGGCGCTCGCCACGAAGGCCGTCTGAGTACCACCCACTCGTTCTGCGAAGAGCACCACGGCGCCGAGGCTCGTCACCAGCAGAACCATCCAGGTGGCCAGGGTCGGACCGTCGAGGGCCAGGGTTCCCTGTCCGGCGACGATCCGGGTGCCCTTGGCAATCGTGGTCAGCGTCGAGGCGATGGCCACGGCGAGGGCCGCGAACGTCAGGATGATCTGGGTGGGACGACGACCCGAACGAGGCACGAAAGCCTCCACCAGGACTGCCAGGCAAGCGCCAGCCATGAGGGCGAAGATCGGCACCAGCGGTCCATACTCGATGTGCGGGGTCGCGACGTCAAGGGGCGCAACAGACCTGAGCGCGGGAATCAACAGGACGGGATTCACTTGAGGCCCTCCTTGACGACGGGTGCCGGATCGGTGGCGTGAACCTGGGTCATGGTCGCGGCGGCTGCCGGTTCAATGGCGTGCAACATCGGCCGTGGGAAGAAGCCGAACACCAGCAGCAGGATGATGAGCGGCGCGAGCACCAGCTTCTCCCGACCATTGAGGTCGCTGACCTTCTCGGAAACTCCCTGCACGGGACCGGTCATGGTGCGTCGATAGGTCACCAGGACGTAGACGGCAGCCAGCACCATGCCGATGGTGGAGACGGCGACGTAGATCGGGTGACGCGCCCAGGCACCGGCCAGGGCCATGAACTCGCTGACGAAGTTCCCGGTGCCCGGCAGCGACAGGGTCGCCAGCCCGGCGAACAGGAAGGTTCCGGCAAGCACCGGGGCGACCCTCTGGACACCTCCGTAGGCGTCGACCTTCGCCGTCCCGCCGCGTCGCACCAGGAATCCGAGCACCAGGAACAGTGCCGCGGTGGAGAAGCCATGGTTGAACATGTAGAAGATCGAGCCGGTGATCGAGGTTGTCGTCAGGGCGAAGATGCCGATGACCATGAAGCCGAAGTGGCTCACCGAGGTGTAGGAGACGAACCTCATGAGGTCGCTCGAAGTGGCGGCCATCATGGCACCCCACAGCACCGAGATGATCGCCAGGGTGAGCACGAAGGGAGTGGCCCAGTCGGAGGCGGCTGGGAAGAGGCCCAGGCACAGCCTCAGCATTCCGAAGGTGCCGATCTTGTCGAGCAGACCGACGAGCAGGGCGGACGTTCCGGCGGTCGCCTGTTCGGCGGTGTCAGGAAGCCAGGTGTGTACCGGAACCATCGGGGCCTTGATCGCGAATGCGATGAAGAAGCCGACGAACAGCTGCTTGCCAATCGCCCCGGAGAAGTCCACCTCGGCCAGGTCACTCAGCAGGAAGGACCCGCCGTGGACACCGACACCGACGACGGCGAACAGCATCACCAGTCCACCGGCCAGGGAGTACAGCAGGAACTTCATGGCAGCGCGACCTCGTCGAGGACCTCCCCACCCAGCAATGAGGAAGTACATCGGGATGAGGGTGGCCTCGAACATGAGGTAGAACAGCAGGACGTCGGTGGCGGCGAAACAGTAGATCGCCAGTCCCTCGAGCATGAGGGCCAGGCCGAAGAAGGCGCCGGTCGACCAACGCGCCTTACCTTCGTCGCCCACGTGCCACTCGGCGAGCAGCACCACTGGGACGAGGATGACGACCAGCAGGATCATCGTCAGGGACAGACCGTCGCCGCCCAGGGCGTACCAGGCGCCGATGGCGCGAATCCAGCGGTGGGTCTCCGACAGATCAGTGCCGTTGACTCCGCGGATGAAGGCGTAGACACCCAGTACCAGAGTGACCAGGGAAAACACCATGCCGGTGGTTCGGGCCGCGGTTCCGCGCATCATCATGGTGATGATGCCGCCGACGATCGGCAACAGGGCTATCACGGTGAGGATCGGGAAAGACATGTCAGCTCCTCCTGCGCTCAGGCCATCCGGCCCAGGACGACGACGAGTCCGACGACCAGCACGCCGACGACCATCATGAGGCCGTAACTACGCACATAACCGTTCTGGACCTTGCGGACGATCTGGGAGCAGGCCGTGGTGACCGAGCCTGCGCCGTTGACCAGACCGTCAACGACCGCACGGTCGAAGCCCTTGACTCCACCGGCCAGCCAGCGTCCCGGCTTCACGACGACGACGTCGTTGACATCGTCGCCGTACAGGTCATGCCGACCAGCGATGAGCAGCGGATCACGGGTGTCGGGTTCCTCGCCCGGAACGTCGCGTCGGTTGAGCAGCCAACCGGCCAGAATGCCGACGATCACCACGGCGAGGGTGATGACGCCGATCGTGCCCATGTGCCACATGCCGACGTGCTCGACCTGGGCACCAGTGGCCGGGGCCAGCCAGTCGCCGATCCAATTGTTCATGAAGGCGCCTGCGAAGATCGACAGGATCGCCAGCACGATGAGCGGGATCGTCATGACGGCCGGGGACTCGTGCGGGTGGACGTCCTCACGCCACCGCCTGGATCCCAGGAAGGTCAGCACCATGAGGCGGGTCATGTAGTAGGCGGTGATACCGGCACCGATGAGGGCCAACACACCGAAGACCGCGCCCTTGTCGAAGGCGGCCTCAATGATGTGGTCCTTAGAGAAGTAACCCGAGGTGCCGGGGATGCCGATGATGGCGAGGTAGCCGCAGGCGAACGTCCAGAAGGTGACGGGCATGACCCTGGACAGTGCACCGAAGTGGTACATGTCGGTGTCGTCGCCCGTACCGTGCATCACCGAGCCAGCTCCCAGGAACATGTTGGCCTTGAAGAAGCCGTGGGTGATGAGGTGGAAGATCGCCAGGGCGGCGCCGGCCGGGCCGAGGCCCGCGGCCAGCATCATGTAGCCGATCTGGCTCATCGTCGATCCGGCGAGGACCTTCTTGATGTCCTTCTTGGACGAACCGATCCAGGCACCGAACAGCAGGGTGACGGTACCGACGATCGCGACGGCCAGGGAGGCCGCGCCCGTCTCAGCGTAGATGGCATGGGACCGAACGACGAG
This sequence comes from Cutibacterium nasicola, assembly GCF_051303185.1. Classification (GTDB taxonomy): domain Bacteria; phylum Actinomycetota; class Actinomycetes; order Propionibacteriales; family Propionibacteriaceae; genus Cutibacterium. The sequence continues at coordinate 17,250 of NZ_JBPPGE010000007.1, forward strand.
GTAGACGCCGGCGGTGACCATCGTCGCGGCGTGAATGAGGGCCGAGACCGGGGTCGGACCCTCCATGGCGTCGAGCAGCCAGGCCTGCAGCGGAACCTGGGCCGACTTACCACAGGCCGCCAGCAGCAGCATGAAGCCGAGCAGGGTGGCCCAGGTTGACGTCAGTCCGGAGGCCTTGGCCGAGACGTCGGCGAACCGCACGCTGCCGAACTGGGCGAGCATGGTGAAGATCGCCATCGCCAGACCGAGATCACCGATGCGGTTCATGATGAACGCCTTGTTACCTGCACGAGCCGCGGTCGGACGCCCGAACCAGAAGCCGATGAGCAGGTAGGAGGCCAGACCGACGCCCTCCCAACCGACGAACAGGATGAGGTAGTTGTCGGCCAGCACCAACGTCAGCATCGCGGCGATGAAGAGGTTGAGGTAGGCGAAGAAACGACGTCGATCAGTGTCGTGGGCCATGTACCCGATCGCGTAGATGTGGATCAGGGAGCCCACGAAGGTGATGAGCAGGACGAACAGGATGGAGAGCTGATCCACCAGCAGGCCAACCCTCAGATCCCATGGCCCGACGTCGATGAACTGGTAGACCCCCACCTCGACGGCACGGGACGCGACATCGCGGCCCAGCAGGTTGATGAAGAGCACCAACCCGATGACGAAGGAGACGATCGGGGCCAAGGTGGCCAACAGATGTCCCCAGACGTCGCTGCGGCGTCCGAGGAGCAGCAGCAGTGCGGCGACGACCAGCGGCACCGCGATCATGAGCCAGGCCCCGTTGAACAGGCCGGTTTCCAGAACAGTCACGATACCTCCCTCAGAATTTCAGCAGGTTGGTGTCGTCCACCGAGGTGGTGCGACGGGAACGGAAAATGGTGACGATGATCGCCAGGCCCACGACCACCTCGGCAGCCGCGACAATCATCACGAAGAACGCCCCGACCTGTCCGTCGAGGGAACCGTGGACGTGGGAGAAAGTCACCAGGGCGAGGTTCGCGGCGTTGAGCATCAGCTCCACCGACATGAAGGCCACCAGGGCATTACGCCTCGTCAGGAAGCCCAGGATGCCGATGGCGAAGAGTATCGCCGAGAGCACCAGGTAGTCATTCGGGTTCATTCGAGTTCTCCTTGTGCCTCGTGGCGGGCGGCACTGATCGAGGCGAAGGCCCGATGGGTCGGAGCCTTCAACTCGCCGGTGTCGATGATGGCGCCGCGGGTGGCCAACGTTCCCGAGATCGAATCCTGGGCAACCGTGCCGTCAGGTAGCAGGGCCGGAGCACCGATCTGGTTGGTTCGGGCGTAAACACCGGAGTTCGGACGGGCGCCGGGGTGGGCGCCGTGCTCGGCGTAGGCCACCATACGGTCGGTGACCCGCTCACGCTGGGACTTCTTCTTGGCGGTGTCACCGTGGGCCAGCACCATGGTGCCGACCGCAGCGGTGATGAGCAGGGCCGAGGTGGCCTCGAAGACGATCACGTACTTGGTGAACACCAGCTCCGCGATGGACTTGACGTTGTCACCACCAGCGGCATTGGCCTCTCGCAGACCGACCGGCTGATCGGTACCGATCACACCGGTCGTCACAGCGTTTCCGACGGCCAGGATGAGCAGCGCCAGGAAGGCCAGCGCGGCGATGATGGCCGCCACCTTGTGCCCCTTGAGGGTCTCCTTGAGGGAATCGGTGGCGTCAACGCCGACGAGCATGACGACGAAGAGGAAGAGCATCAGGATGGCACCGGTGTAGACGATGATCTGCACCACGAAGAGGAATGGCGCCTCCTGGCTGACGTACTGAACGGCCAGACAGATCATGACGATGGCCAGCGACAAGGCTGAATGAACGGGCTTCTTGGCAAAGACCATCACCAGGGCCGCAAGCACCATGATCGGGGCCAGCAACCAGAACGCCCACTGGGAAGCCGTCACCATCGGGACGAGTCCGCTCATGGGAGCGGTGAGCAGGGAAGCGGTCATTGGGCTACCCCCTCATCGTCGCGCTGGACCTGATGGGCACCAGTGGACGGACCAGTTCGCACGTCGTCCTGACCGGAGGGAGGCAGACCGTTGAAGTAGTCGTCCTCGTCGTCGCCGAGACGGCGCGGATGCGGCGGCTGCTCCATGCCCTCCTTGAGGGGAGCCAGCAGTTCGTCCTTGGTCCAGATGTGCTTGGCGCGGGTGGTGTCGGCCAACTTGAAGTCATTGGTCATCGTCAGCGCACGAGTCGGGCAGGCCTCGATGCACATCCCGCACAGGATGCATCGCAGATAGTTGATCTCGTAGACGCGACCATAGCGCTCACCGGGCGAGTAACGCTCCTCGTCGGTGTTGTCAGCACCTTCGACGTAGATGGCGTCAGCAGGGCAGGCCCACGCGCACAGCTCGCAGCCCACGCACTTCTCGAGTCCGTCGGGCCAGCGGTTGAGCTGATGACGACCGTGCATCCGCGGCGGCATCGGTTTTTCCTTGCCCTTCTCCGGATACCCCTGGGTGAAGGGCTTGCGGAACATCGTCTCGAAGGTGATCCCGAATCCTGACCAGGCTCCCATCACAGACCTCCGTTCTCGTCGTGGTCTCGTCGCGCCACCGTGGTGGCCGTTGCGGCCCCGGCCAACGGGGCCTGGACCTGGTGTGGCAATGGCGGCACCGGATAACCGCCGGCGAAGGCGTCGAACGGTTCGTTGGTGGCCACCTCAGGCGTGGACTCCTCCTTGCCTCCCATGAACGCCCAGATGAGAAGGGCGACGACGATGAGGCCGACGATGACCATGAAGATCGGGTTGCGACCCCAGCCCTGGTTGAGGACGGTGCGCCAAGCGGCGACCAGCAGAACCCATCCCAGGGACACTGGAATGAGGACTTTCCAGCCCAGATCCATGAAGTGGTCGTAACGGAACCTCGGGATCGCGGCTCGCACCCACACGAAGAAGAAGATGACGAGCTGGGTCTTGAGGAAGAACCACAGCAGGCCCCACCACCCGGAGTCGATGACACCGACGTAGTTGAGCGGCCACGGGGCCCGGTAGCCGCCCAGGAAGAGGGTGGTGCAGACGGCCGACAGGGTAGCCATGTTGATGTACTCCGCCAGGAAGTACATGCCGTAGGGGAACCCGGAGTACTCGGTGATGTAACCACTGACGAGCTCCGACTCGCACTCCGGCAGATCGAAGGGCAGACGGTTGGACTCACCGAACATCGTGATGACGTAGATGATGAAGCTCGGGATGAGCAGCAGCCAGTAGTGTCCGGCGATGTGGGTGTCAAACCCGCCTGCAACCAAGTGGCTGGCCTGGGACTCGACGATCTCGGAGGTCGACATGGACCCCGAGAAGAGGAACACCGTCACCAGCGACAGGCCCATGGCGACCTCGTAGGAGATCATCTGGGCGCTGGAACGCAGCGAACCGAGCAGGGAGTAGGTGCCTGCCGACGACCAGCCGGCCAGCACCACGCCGTAGATGCCGATGGACGCCACGGCGAGGATGAAGAGCACGGCGACCGGCACGTCAGTGATCTGGAGCCTGGTGGTGTGGCCGAACATCGACACCTCACCACCGAGCGGGATGACCGACCAGGACGCAAAGCAGGCAATGCCTGCGATCACCGGCGCCAGATTGAAGACAATCTTGTCGGCACCCTTCGGGGTGAGCATCTCCTTGAAGATGAGCTTCAAGCCGTCACCGACGGCCTGGAACACACCACCAGCCCACGCCGAGTTCATGATCGGGCCGATGCGGTTCTGCATCTTGGCCAGCACACGCCGCTCGAACCACACGTTGAAGATGGTCCAGGCCAGCAGGATCACGAAGAGGATGACGACCTTGACGATGATGAGCCACACCGGGTCGATGGTGGCCTCGAGGGGACTCATGCCACACCTGCCTCTCGGGAAGTTTCGGATTCAACGGCACTCAGCGCGACAACGGTTCCGGGAGCGTCGGGGACGGTGGTGCGGCCCTGCGGGGAGGTCGAGTCGCCACGCAGCGACGGGATCCACACCGCCTCGGCCGACATCGTCGCGTCGATCTTGACCGGAAGCCGCAGGCTGATGGGACCAGAGACGTCAATGAGCTGTCCATCGGCCACGCCAAGCTGATCTGCCGTCAGCGGGCTGACGACGGCGACGGGAGCCGGGGCGGTCGCCACCAGGGCGTCGGCGCCCGTGAGGCTTGCCGACCCCTCCAGCAGCTGACGCCATGTCTCCAGCACCCGACCGACCGATCCCGGTTCGACCACGGGGACCTGCGGCACGAGCGGGGAGGCCGACTCCATCTTCGGGTGCTCGCCCTGCCACTGCCCGAGGTCCCGCCAGGCCTTGTGGGCCTGGGCGACGGTGGCAAGTCCGGACACCGATCCCAGCTGCGAGGTCAGGGCGTCGAGGACGCGGATCTCGTTCATCGGGGTGACAGCCTGCTTGTTGACCACGCGCACTCGGCCAGGACGATGCTCCCAGTCGAGGAAGGTTCCGGAGGTCTCCTCGAGCAGGCAGACCGGAAGGACCACGTCGGCCCGCTCGGCAACCTCGGAGAACCGCTGCTCCAGGCAGACCACGAACCCGCAGCTCTCGAGGGCTTCACGAGCTCCGGCTGGATCAGGCATGTCAGCCAGCTCCACACCGGAGACGACGAGGGCCGAGAGCTTGCCGGCGCGGGCAGCGGCCAGCATTCCGGTGGCATCGAGACCCGGCTGGGTTGGCAGGTTGTCGACTCCCCATGCGGCCGCGATGTCCACACGGGCCTTGGCGTCGTCGACGAGGCGTCCACCGGGCAACAGCTGCGGCAGCAGGCCGGCCTCGACAGCGCCGATCTCACCGGCACGACGAGGCACCCAGGCGACGCGAACCCTCGGGTCGAGGGAGGCGATGGCCGAGAGGGTCCCGGGCCGGGTGGCGGCTCTCTCCCCCACCAGCACGATGGTTCCCTCACCGATCATGCCGTCGGAGACCAGCTGTTCGACAACCTGTGGCTCCTGACCAGGCAGGCAGCGGGCCAACTCGGCCCCCATCTTCGCCGAACCATTGGACAGGTGAGTTCCGACCGCGGTGATCGCGACCTTCTTGCGCCGCCAGGCTTTGCGCAGTCGCAGGAAGATCATCGGGCACTCGTCCTCGGGCTCCAGGTTCACCAGGACGATCCGCGACGCCTTCTCCAGGTCGGCGTAGGTCACTGACTCCTCGAGGCTACGCCCGGCAACGGTGGCGGCCAGGAAGGAGGCCTCCTCGGTGGAGTGCGGACGGGACCGGAAGTCAACGTTGTTGGTGCCGAGCACGACGCGCGCGAACCGGGACCAGGACAGGCAGGTCTCCACCGGGAGCCGTCCACCGGTGAGGACACCGACGTTGGTACCGGCCTTCTTGAGTCCGGCAGCCGCAGTCTGCAGAGCCTCGGCCCAGGATGCCTTTTCCAGGACTCCGTTGCGGCGAACCAGCGGGGTCGTCACCCGGTCGTCACCACGGCCGTAGCGGAAGGCGAAACGCCCCTTGTCGCAGTTCCACTCCTCGTTGACCTCGGGCAGGTTGCCGGCGTTGCGACGTTTGACCTCGTAGTGACGGTGGTCGGTGCGCAGCTGGCAACCGGCGGCACAGTGCTCACAGGTCGTCACCGTCGAGACGAGGTCGAAGGGGCGGGAGCGGAAGCGGTACTCGGTGCTGGTGAGGGCTCCCACCGGGCAGATCTGGATGACGTTGCCAGAGAAGTAGGAGTTGAAGTCGTCGCCCTCATAGGCACCGATCTGGGACACGGCGCCGCGCTCCTGCAGGTTGATGAAGGGATCACCGGCGATCTGGTCGGCAAACCGGGTGCAGCGCTGGCACAGCACACACCGTTCGCGGTCGAGCAGCACCTGGGCCGAGATGTTGATCGGCTTGGGGTAGGTGCGCTTGACTCCGCCGTAGCGGGACTCGCCGCGTCCGTTGGCCATCGCCTGGTTCTGCAGCGGGCACTCGCCACCCTTGTCGCAGATCGGGCAGTCCAGCGGGTGGTTGATGAGGAGGAACTCCAGCATCCCCTCCTGGGCCTTGCGGGCCGTCTCGGAGCTGACCTGGGTCTTGACGATCATTCCCTCGGCCACCGGCATGGTGCACGACGGCTGCGGCTTGGGGAAGCCGCGCCCATTGCCGGCGTCGGGAATCTCGACGAGGCACTCGCGACAGGCACCGGCAGGGTCGAGCAGCGGGTGGTCGCAGAACCTGGGGATGGCGGTGCCGATGGACTCAGCCGCGCGAATGATGAGGGTTCCCCTGGGGACGCTCACCTGCTGACCGTCGATGGTGCAGGTGACGAGTTCGACGGGCTTGTTCTCGCTCATGCTCCGGCCCCCTCCAGGACTCGGCGATCGGCGTCGGTGAAGATCGAGCTGCGCTCGTAGGGCAGGTACTTCCAGGCGGGAATGCCACGGCAGCCTGCCTCGAACTCCTCGCGGAAGTGTCCGATGGCTCCTCGCAGACAACCCACGGCACCGTCGGCCAAGGCGCAGAAGGAACGACCACCGATGTTGTCGGCGATGTCCATCAGCTTGTCGACATCACCCTCCTGACCCTCGCCGGCCTCGATGCGACGCAGCATCTGGACGACCCACCAGGTTCCCTCACGGCACGGGGTGCACTTGCCACACGACTCGTGCTTGTAGAACTCCAGCCAGCGCAGCGTGGCGCGGACCACCGAGGTCGTCTCGTCGAAGCACTGCAGGGCCTTGGTGCCCAGCATCGACTTGGCTCCCATCATGCCCTCGTAGTCGAGCGGGGTGTCAAGGTCGTCGGGGGTGAGGATTGGGGTCGAGGAACCACCTGGGGTGAAGAACTTCAGCTCGTGGCCCTCGCGCATGCCCCCGGAGATCTCGAGCAGCTGACGCAGGGTGATACCCATCGGGGCCTCGTACTGACCAGGATGGGCCAGGTGCCCCGACAACGAGTAGATGGTGAAGCCGTCGGACTTCTCGGTACCCATCGCCTTGAACCATTCCTTGCCGTTGCGCAGGATCGACGGCACCGTCGAGATGGACTCGACGTTGTTGATGACCGTCGGGCTGGCGTACAGACCGGCGACAGCGGGGAACGGCGGACGCAGACGAGGTTGACCACGGCGTCCCTCCAAGGAGTCCAGCAGGGCGGTCTCCTCGCCACAGATGTAGGCGCCGGCGCCCGCGTGGACGACGACGTCCAAGTCGTATCCAGAGCCGAGGATGTTCTTCCCGATGTACCCGGCCGAGTAGGCCTCACGCACCGCCTGCTGAACACGACGGATGACGTGCAGCACCTCGCCACGGATGTAGATGAAGGCCACCTTCGCCTTGATGGCGTAGGCGGCGATGATGACTCCCTCGACGAGAGTGTGCGGGGAGGCCATCATGAGCGGCATGTCCTTGCAGGTGCCCGGCTCGGACTCATCACCGTTGACGACCAGGTAGGTCGGGTTCGGATTGTCCTTGGGCACGAAGGACCACTTCATGCCGGTGGGGAATCCGGCGCCACCACGGCCACGCAGGTTGGCGTCCTTGACCAGTGAGACGACCTCGTCGGGCTGCATCGTCAACGCCTTGCGAAGTCCGGTGTAGCCGCCCTGACGCTCATAGTTGAGCAGCTTCCAGCTGCGCTCGTCGCCCCAGTTGGCCGACAGGACCGGGGTCAGTGGATCGGTCACTTCTTCTCCTCCTCCATGGGCTCGGCAGGAGCGGGCAGGTTGTTCGGGTCCGGAGCCTTCCAGCCATTCCGCCTGGCCAGTTGCACACCCTGCAGGGATGCCTCGCCAGCGCTGGGACCCTCGTCAGCCCGACCGTCGGGGAAGCCGGCGAGCACTCGCTCGGCCTCACGCCAGCTGGTGATCTTCGCGCCGCGAGTCGAGTGGACCTCCTCGTCGCGGGCCAGGGCGTCGAGGATCTCCTCTGCGCGGATCGGAGTCATGTTGTCCATGTACTCCCAGTTGACCATCATGATCGGGGCGAAGTCGCAGGCAGCATTGCACTCCACACGCTCGAGGGAGAATTTGCCGTCGGGGGTCGTCTCACCCTCCTTGATGCCGAGCCTTTTCTCGACGCGGGCGAGGACCTCCTCGCCACCCATGACGGCACACAGTGCGGTGGTGCAGACACCGATGTGGTGCTGTCCCGCCGGGTGTTTCTTGTACATGGTGTAAAAAGTCGCCACTCCGGAGACCTGGGCGGTGGTGATTCCCAACACCTCGGCCGCGGTCTCGATGCCCACCGGGGAGACACGTCCGTCCACCGACTGCACCAGGTGCAGGATCGGCAGCAGGGCCGAACGGGGATCGGGATAGCGCGAGGCAATCTGGCGCATGTCCTCGATGGTGTGCTCGTCGATGTTGGTGGAACGGTCGGACTGATCGACTCCACCGGTCCCCGAAAAGTCCGAGTGGAAGGATTCGACGTAGGGGTATCCCAGGTTGACAGGTTCGCGATCGCTCATCGGTCGACTCCTCCCATGACGGGGTCCAGGGATGCCAAGGACGGCACCACGTCGGAAAGCATTCCGCCCTCACACATGGCGGGCAGGGACTGCACGTTGATGAATCCAGGGTCACGCAGATGGGAGCGGTAGGGCCGCACACCGCCGTCCGAGACGAGGTGGCAGCCGAGCTCACCAGCGGCGCCCTCGATGGCCTGGTAGACCTGGCCGGCGGGCACCCGGAATCCCTCGGTGACGATCTTGAAGTGGTGGATCAGTGCCTCCATCGACTCGCCCATGATGTGGCGAATGTGCTCGTTGGAGTTGCCCTGGCCGTCGGGGCCCAGGGCCAGTTCTGCCGGCCACGCGATGTGCGGATCCGCCACCATGTGACGGTCGCCCTGGGTGTCCTCGAGACGCTTGAGGCACTGCTTGAGGATGCGCACTGACTGGTCCATCTCCTCCAGGCGGATGCGGAAGCGTCCGTAACAGTCGCAGGTGTCCCAGGTGGCGACGTCGAAGTCGTAGGTGTCGTAGTCACAGTAGGGCTGGGTCTTGCGCAGGTCCCACGGCAGGCCGGTGGCGCGCAGGGCCGGGCCGGTCACGCCGAGGGCCGTGCAGGTGGACAGGTCGGCGTAACCGATGTCCTTGGTACGAGCCTTGAAGATCGGGTTCTCGTTGCAGAACAGACCGATCTCGGGGAGGTACTTCTCCATGCGCTTGATGAGGTCACGCAGCTGATCCAGGCCGGTCTCCGGCAGGTCGCTGGCGACGCCGCCAGGACGGATCCAGGCATTGTTCATGCGCAGCCCGGTGACGGCCTGGTTGAACTCCAGAATGATCTCGCGTTCCCTCAGGCCGACCTCGGCCACCGAGGAGGCGCCAAGCTCCAGACCGCCGGTCCCCACAGCGATGAGGTGGGAGGAGATGCGGTTGAGCTCGGTGATCATGACGCGCAGGACCTTGGCCCGCTCCGGGATGTCGTCGGTGATGCCCAGCAATTTTTCAACGGCCAGGCAGTACACCAACTCGTTGAAGAAGTTCGCGACGTAGTTGCATCGGGTCATGAAGGCCACACCCTGAGTCCAGGTGCGGAACTCCATATTCTTCTCGATACCGGTGTGGAGGAATCCGACACCGACGCGAAGGTCGCTCACTGACTCACCATCGAGCTCGATGATGAGCCTCATGACGCCGTGGGTAGACGGGTGGGACGGACCGAAGTTCACGACGACCGTCTCGTCGCCCCTCTCGGCGGCCTCGTCAACGATCTGGGCCCAGTCGCCGCCCTGGGACAAGTACTCGTGGTTCTCGCTCATCAGTTGTAGCTCCTGCGCTGGTCCGGCGGTGGCACGACGGCACCCTTGTACTCGATCGGGATGCCACCGAGCGGGTAGTCCTTGCGCTGCGGATGGCCGACCCAGTCGTCGGGCATGAGGATGCGGGTGAGGGCCGGGTGGCCGTCGAAGATGACTCCGAACATGTCCCAGGCCTCGCGTTCCTGGAAGTCCGCGTGCGGGTAGACCGACACGATGCTGGGAACGTGGGGCAGGGAGTCGACGTCGCTGTGACCAGTTCGTGCCACGTCCTCCTGGCCGGAATCAGCCAGCGCAACCTCGAGGCGGATGCGACGGTTGTGGGTCATCGACAGCAGGTCGTAGACAACGTGCATCTCGCGACCCTCCATGTGCGGGTAGTGCACACAGGTCAGACAGGAACAGCTCTCGAAGCGCAGGGCCGCGTCGTCACGCAACACCTTGACGAGCTCGAGCAGCTTCTCGGGACGGACGAAGAAGGTGATCTCGCCACGGTCGACGAGTGTCAGACCGTCGGAGAAGTCCGGCACGAGCTCCTCCATCCGGTCAGCGACCTCGTCGAACCAGCCACCGTAGGGACGCTCGGAATCGCCCGGCATCTCGACTGTGCGGACGACGCCGCCGTAACCGGAGGTGTCCCCCGGACCGGAGGTTGCCGCCCACATGCCCTTGCGCGTGTCGATGCGGCGATCCTCCTGGGTCCACTGGGTGGCCTTGGCCGGGACATGGGCCTGGTCGGGCGTGCTGGCATCGAGGAAGTTTCGGCCGTCGGGGATACGGTCCCCGGAGTCTGAGCCGCCGGCGGCACCGCGTGGGGTCGGCTTGTCACTCATCGCATGAGCCCCTTCTGCTCGAGGGTGGTCGGGGCCTCGAGGGCCCGCTTCTCCTTGGCCGCTTCAACCTCGGACATGTGGCCCATCAGCGGCCAGTGCTGAATCTGCTCACGGATCTTGAAGACGGCATCGATGAGCATGTCCGGGCTGGGCGGGCAGCCTGGCAGGTACACGTCCACCGGAACGATGTGGTCACAGCCCTGGACGACGGCGTAGTTGTTGAAGATGCCACCCGAGGAGGCACAAGCACCCATCGAGATGACCCACTTGGGCTCGGGCATCTGGTCGTAGAGCTGACGAACCACCGGAGCCATCTTCTGGCTCACACGGCCCGAGACGATCATGAGATCAGCCTGGCGGGGAGAGGCACGGAACACCTCGTGACCCCAGCGGGCGGCGTCGGCACGCGGACCGCCGTAGGAGATCATCTCGATGGCGCAGCAGGCCAAGCCCATCGTCAGAGGCCAGAACGAGGTCTTGCGCAGCCATCCGACGATGGCCTCCATCGAGGTCATCACGATTCCAGCTGGGACATCGGCGTCGTACTCAGCCATCTCGTGCGTCCTTCCTTTCAGACGTTGACTGGCGCGGCAGCGGGCCGCTCGAACGTTGATTGGGCGCGGCCCGCAAGCCACGACAGGAGATTAGGTCCAGTCCAGGCCACCACGGCGGCGGATGTAGAGGTAAGGGATGAACACCATCGCGACGAACAACACCATCTCGACCAGGGCAAAGACACCCAGATGGTTGAAGTCGACGGCCCACGGGTAGAGGAACATGATGTCGATGTCGAAGACGATGTAGAGCATTGCAACGACGAAGAACTTGACAGGGAACTTTCCGCCACCGGCTGGTTGTGGCGTCGGCTCGATGCCACACTCGTAGATTTCATGCTTGGCGCGGTTGGGTCGTTTCACCGCGAGAAGGACGTTGACTGTAATCGTCGCGAGCACGAAGACCGCGCCCAGGACGATCATTCCCACTAGGGGGGCGTATCCGTTCATCTCACCACCTTTGGTCAGCACCGTTGGCCTAGACCTTACGACGCGCGTTGAACGCTCGGGTACTTTGGGTAACCTAAGTTCCGATAATGCGCCATCGGACGGCATCAGCGACCATTGAGCTCATACTGACGGGGCAATCCTCGTCAGAGCGTTGATAATACGGTCGTCAAGGTCTCCGCCCTTGGAATCCGTGAGATTTGCCAACAATTTGTTGACGAACTGCATGAGTCGACGACGCGGAAGGCCGTAGGCCGTGCAGATCTTCATCACCCGTGGATCACCAATGAGTCGGACGAAGATCGTCCCGAGTCGGTAGCAACCACCGAAGCGCTTCCGCAAGGCGGGAGGGTACCCCCGTAGAGCCTTCTCGGCAGCCACCGTTCCGTGGCCGCGGTAGTGGGCCTCAGCAATGGCGTCAGCCGCCATTTCACCAGCCTCCATGGCGTAGTCGATGCCCTCCCCGTTGAAGGGGTTGACCATGCCTCCGGCGTCGCCCACCAGCAACAGACCATTGAGATAATGCGGCTGCCGGTTGAAGGCCATTGGCAACGCGGCACCGCGGATCGGCCCCTCACGGTGCTCCTCGTCGAGGGTCCACTCGGCGGGCATGTGGGACAGCCAGCGCTTCATGAGGGAGCGGTAATCGGTGTGGCCGAAGGCGTCAGAGGAATTGAGCATTCCCAGACCGATGTTGACTGTTCCGTCCCCCTCGGGGAATGCCCAGCCATATCCAGGCAGGAGGTCTGACTTGTGCGGAGCTCCGTCCCACAGCTCCAGCCAGCTCTCCAGATTGCGCGCCTCGGACAGCGGGGAGCGATAGTAGGCGCGTACCGCCACACCCATCGGACGGTCATCACGCTTGTGAAGTCCCATGGCCAGTCCGAGCCGGGAGGAATTGCCGTCAGCGGCGACGACGACGGGCGCCGAGTACACCCTGTCGTCGGCGGTACGGACGCCGCGGATACGCTCGTTGGGGTCGAGGACCGGCTCGGTGACGTTGGCTCCTTCGACCAGGGTGACCCCCTGGGATTCGGCGTGGCGGGCCAGTCGCTCGTCGAGGACGGTACGACGGCAGACCATGCCGAAGTTCGGGTAATCGGCGAGCTCGGGCCAGGGAAGGACGAAGGGGGCGATGCGCCCACCGTGGATCCGCAACCCCTCGGTGTGCTTCCAGCCGGCCTCCTCTGAGACGTCGATGCCCAGCCGGATGAGCTGCTTGACGGCACGAGGGGTGAGACCGTCACCACAGACCTTGTCACGCGGGAAGGTCGCCTTCTCCAACAGGGTGACGTGCAGTCCTCTGCGGGCAAGGTGCGCAGCTGTGGCCGAGCCACCAGGCCCAGCACCGACAACGACGACGTCGGACTCGATCTGGCTCGTCACGTGGGCCCCCTCCTGTGGAAACCATGAAATCGTGCCGGGATCCCGGCGATGTGCACCGGTGAGTCTAGACGGTGTGCTTCGCGGGAAGCTCCAACCGGGGGCTGGACGCAACTGGCACAAGGAGGTCATCGGTGAGAGTAACTAGTGGTGGAGGCCGATCACGTCGGCTCCGGGCCCGAATCTCACCGCTTCTCCATGCCATCGACGGTGGACACACCTCGACCTGCCGTGGACAGTGCCCACCACACCGCACACGCTCAGTTATCCTGCGAAGGTGATCCTCGATCCAGGCTCCACCCGCCTACGCGCCCGCACTGTGTCGATTCCGGACCCCGGCCCGCTCGAGAGCTACATGACGCCCAACGAGTCGGTGTGTTTCCTGCACCGCAATTACGGCATGGTCGGTCTGGGAGAGATCACCCGTTTCGAAACCGACTCCCCCACTGCCGCCGACGTCTGGTGGGAAGCTCTCTGCGAGGACCTCGAGCACGAGACCGAGATGCCAGGAGCCGAGGCAACCGGCCCCGTCGCCTTCGGATCCTTCGCCTTCGATCCTGACCGCTCGTCGTCACGCTCGGTCATGATCCTGCCCAGAACGATCATCGGTCGTTGGCCTGGCTATTCCTGGGTGACCCAATTGTCCTGGGGATCGATTGACGATGATCCACCCTGCCAGCAACCCGTGCCGCGCTCTCCCGGCCCCGTGACGATGCCAGACGGCGTCGTCACCGCGGAGAGCTGGCGTCGCATCGCCCGACAGGTCCAGGACATCATGGGTCCTGACGACCTCGAGCAGATCGTTCTCATGCGTGACGTCGAGGCGCACGCGGCCACACCTGTTGATCCGCGATGGATCGTCGAGACCCTGCGACGTCACTTCCCCAATTCGTACACCTACCTCGTCGCGGGATCGGTCGGTGCCACCTCGAAACTCACCGTTGGTTTCAGCAAGTCCCTGGTGAGTTCCCGGGTACTGACGCACTCCCCTGCCACCGACAGGGATCACGCGGCCCTTCTCTCCGCCCTGCAGAACGAGGGATCGCTGGCCGCTCACCACGCTGAGATCGTCGCGCGCACCTGCGAGGTCCTGGGACAGTTCTGTGACACCCTCCACGTCCCCGACTGTCCGGGAGCGGTGTTCACCGAGGAGTCCAACTTCCTCGTCACCGACGTCACTGGCGTCCACTCCTCCGGCATGGAATCGTGTCTGGCCCTCGTCGATGCCTTGTGCCCACCGGCATTCGTCACCGGCCTGCCGCCACACCGCGCGAAGTACGTCCTCGCCGAGGTCGAGCATGTTGATCGTGGCCGCGTCTCCGGACCGACCGGGTGGGTGGATTCCTTGGGCAATGGTCAATGGGTGACCGATTGTCGGGGCGGTCAGATCGACGCCACCGACCCGTCACTGGTCCACATCTTCTCCGGGCACCCCATCGGCCATGACGACGACACCGAGATCCTGTCGTCCGAGGCCGAGCATCGCCTCAACGTCCTGCGTGACATCTTCCCCGTCGAGATGACCACCCCCTCGCGATCCTGAGGGTGGGGCTCCACTGGCCTGCCGCCGTCGCCGCCCTCCGCCGGGGGATTGCCCGGGGCGACGACGCGCGTCAACAGTTCTCAACGTCTCAACGGCGCTTGCGTTCGATGACCTTCTTCTCGACCTTGCCGCCGCGGGCCTCCTCACGAGCCTCGGCCAGCTGGCGCTGCGATTCCTCGCGCATCTCGGCCAGGTCCTGCTGGTTCATGCCTCCCATGCGCAGGATCCCGAACACGACGACGGCGATGAACACCGACACCCACGGCGACCACCCAAGAACCACCGGAATGGTGATGAGGGCAACCATGTCGAAACCACGGATGAGGTTGAACATCAGTCCCGGGGGCATGGCACCGGCTTGAGTAGCCACCATCGGCGAGGAGTAGTCAGCCGGCTTGGCGCTCACCCAGCGGATGGCACCCGCCAGGCCAGCGGCAGCCGTCACCAGGCCGTACATGATGGCCTGACCCCATGGCCGCGACGTCGTCGACCCGACGCCGTGGAAGGCCGGAATGACCGCGATCGCCCAGATGACAGCCGCGACCGCCGGCACCACCGACGCAGCCGAGATGACCTGACTCGTCGTGAAGGGCAGGCAGCGCACCAGACCCTTGCTGCGGGTCAGTACGCGCAAGCTGGTGAAGAAGGGGACCAGCGCCGCCACGAGCACCAGGGCCGACACCGGGACGGTCAACGCCCCGAAGCCCAGGGCCGACACCGCGTACGGCACCACGGCCGTCACGACGAGAGCGAACAGCGGCTTGGGAAACCGCATGAGGCGCTGCACATCACGCCACACCAGGGCGCTGAGTCCCTCACCACGTCCACGGGTGGGTCGGACCTGACCACGTTCGATGGCCTCGCGCTCCTGGAGGATGTCGCGGATGAGAGCGAAGTCGAGGGCGAAGGCGGCACCCTGCATGCCGGAAGCCAGAGAGCCCCCAGCCATCAGACGAGCGCGCCGGATCCGGTTGAGGCGCATCCGGGCGATGACGCAGGAGACGACCAGGAGTACCGCGCCGCCTCCTGCCACCGCCCAGGCGGAGGCCAGGTTGGCGTCACTGGACATCGGTACTGCATACCAGCCCGACGCCGTCGAGATGACTCCCAACAACACGGCCAGACCGGCCAGACCGGCGAGGGCCTCGACGACCTTGACCGGCCAGGTACGCTCAGCTCCCTGCTCAGCTGCCGCGAATGAGACGACACCGGCCGCTCCGAGCGCCGTCGCGAGGGTCCAGGCGATGACGGCCTTCCCCGAGCCACCGGTGAGGGCCGCCACGAGCGCACCCAGGACGGCACCGCCGATGACCGAGACGAGCACCGCTGCACGCAGACGCTTGGCCAGGAACCGCGCCCGGTTGATCGGCGCGTCCATGAGCCAGAAACCCTCGGCTGCCGAGGCGAGCACCGGACCGAACACTCGGGCGGCGGCCAGGGCGAAGGCCAGGACACCGGACAGTGCGGCCCACGGCAGCAGGCCACGGGCGGTCTGGCACCCCGTCGAGGTGCAGCCGGACGCCTGTCCCTGGGCCTGCACGATGAGGCTGATGATCATCGCGAGCACGACGACCAGGGAGAACACGAGCACGTAGGCGTCGCCAATGGCCTGCCAGATGTTGCGTGTCGTCCGGCCCTTGCGCCAGTCACCCATGAGGAGGGAGAGCTGACGCTCATCGGCCTGGCCGACGAAGAACTCATCGGGACGATGGGTGATGAGCAGCTCCGGATCGGGGACGGTCACCGCCTCCGCCATCATGGCCCGCTCCGGCTGCGGATTCTTGGGACGGGGCTTGGAGTGCTTGCCGTTGCGCCGACTCATCCGCGCGGGCCTCCCAGCTCGACGATGCGAGCGCCAAGGGTCTCGACGAGAGCCGGCTCGTGGCTGGCCATGACGATCGCCAGACCGTGGTTCATCTCCTCGCGCAGCCTCTTGCCGAGCCAGGCAACACCCTCGACGTCGAGCCGGGCCTCCGGCTCATCGAGGACGAGGAGCTTGCGAGGACGCACCAGGGCCGTCGCCAGGCCGAGACGACGTCGCTGTCCGGAAGACAGGGTGCCGGGCAGCTGGCCGGACTGCGGCACGAGCTGCACTTCCTCGAGCACCTCGTCAACGAGGGCGTCGGCGTCGACGAGTCCATGAGCGCGGGCAAGCAGGTCAAGATGCTCGACCACCGACAGGTCAGGGAAGAAGTCCAGGTCATCAATGACCGTGGCAACGTTGCGACGAAACTCCGGGTTCGTCTCGGACACCTTCTTGCCGAGTACCTCGATCGTGCCCGAGCTGGGGCGATCCGCTCCCACCAGCATTCTCAACACCGTCGACTTGCCGGCGCCGTTGCGGCCGGTGAGTGCGACGGCCTCGCCCTCATGGACAGTGAGGGACAAGTGATCAACGATGGTTCGGTCGCCATAAGACTTCGAAATGTCCTTGGCCACGAGGACGGTGGAGCGGGATGCCATGCTGGCCATTGTCCCGCACCGTCGAGGCCGATCCCAAACCGTGTGGAAGACTGGGCGCGTGTTGACGACCCGAGCCACCCTTGATAAACACCACGCCGATATCGCCTCAATGTTTGACGGGGTGGCACAGCGCTATGACGTCATGAATCAGATCATGACACTGGGGGCGGTCGACACCTGGCGCGACCTCGTCGTCGACGCGGTGGAACCTGAGCCAGGCCAGGTCATCCTCGACCTGGCGGCCGGAACCGGCACCTCGTCGGCCACGTTCGCCGCCCGCGGGGCACAGGTCTACCCCACCGACATCTCCACCGGAATGCTGGCCGTCGGCAAGCAACGTCAACCCCATCTGCACTTCGTCGCCGGCGACGCCACTTGCCTGCCCTATGGCGACAACTCCTTCGACGCCGTGACGATCTCCTATGGTCTACGCAACGTCGAAGATCCCCGCAAGGCCCTGCGTGAGATGCTGCGCGTCACCAAGCCGGGCGGGCGAGTCGTCATTTGCGAGTTCTCCTACCCCACCTGGGCGCCGTTGCGTCACGTCTACACCAAGTACCTGTTGGCGGCGATCCCGGCCATGGCCAAGCTGGCCTCCTCGAACCGTGACGCCTATGACTACCTGGCCGAGTCGATCCTCGCCTGGCCCGACCAGCCCCACCTGGCGGACATGATGGCCGAGGTCGGCTGGCAGGCCATCGCGTGGCGAAACATCTGTGGCGGCGTCGTCGCCCTGCATCGTGGTTGGAAGGTCAGCGACGAGAAGGAGAGGCCCTGAGGTGAAAGGCCTCTCCTCCCCGATCCTCCTTGACGCCTGGGCAGCTCGCAGCTGCCCGGTCAAGACCCAGAACGCCTATGACCCGACCCTGTCGGGACCGGTCGGCGACCCACGTGACGACGAGCTCTTCGCGGGAGCCGAAACGCACCTGACAACCATCTGTGACGCCCTGGCAACCGTCACCGGCGCCGTCGATCTGCGCTCGGTCACCTTGAGCGTGACCGGTCGCCGGGTCGCCACCCGAACAGCCGTGGGCGACGGCGCACCCGTCATCGTCTGCCCTGAGTTGCCGTCATCGCCCCAGGGGCACCGCACCGGCTCCCCGGACGCCTTGGTACTGGCCGGCAGGCGCGCCGACGGCGGACCTGGATATCTACCGGTCGTCGTGAAGGACTACGCGGTCCTGGAGAGCCACCACACCCTGGCCGAGTTCACCTGGGTCTCACCCCTCAACGACCCCGACCCTCGGCGCGCCCGGATGTCACTGGACCAGACCTTCCGCACCGGCCGGGAGCGTGCTCTCATCCAGGCTGCCCACCACTGGAAACTCCTTGAGGATCTGGGACTGGTCGCCACCCCCGACGAGTGCCCGAATCATCGACGTCTCGTGGGGGTCGCCGGGCACGACGAGATCGGGATCCTTGACGACGAGCTGGCAGTCTCCTGGCTCGACCTGGACCACAAGTTCATTCGCACCTTCTCGCGCTCAGCCGCCTCGGGATGGCGTCGCCGCAGCGTGTTGGACCGCTACGACCACGAGCACACCTTCCGGGTGTCGGTGGCCGAACACGCCATGACCGGCGGCGAACCCATGGTCGCCCCGATCGTGGTGCGTGAGTGCGAGTCCTGTCAGTGGTGGGCCGTCTGTGAGCCGCGTCTCGACGACGACGATCTGTCCCTGCGTATCTCCAAGGCTCCCCTGGACGTCCGGGAGATCTCGACCCTGCGTCGCCTCGGGGTGGCCACCGTCGACGACCTGGCCGACGCCGATCTGGATGAGCTGTTGCCGGTCTACCTTCCTGAGGTCCAGCACCGTCCCCGCCCCGAACAGCGACTCCGGGCAGCCGCCCGTCGCGCGCGCCTCATCCGTCAGGGAGTCCTTCTGGAACGCAACGATGAGGGACCCATCGAGGTCGCCTCGTCCCGGTTGGAGATCGACTTCGACATCGAGACCTCCCCTGACGGTCGAGTCTACTTGTGGGGTTTCGAGGTCAGTGATCCTGACCACCTGCTCGACTCGACGACTGGCGACGCGCCGTATTACGTCGCCTTCAGCAAGTTCGCCGACATGGACGACGACGACGAGAACGACCTGGCTGCCCGCGCCATCGCGTGGCTCGACGAGATCGTCGTGGCCCACCCGGAGACGATTGTGGTCCACTACTCCGACTACGAAATCGTTCATCTGCGCCATTTCGCCCACGTCTGCCAGGACGTGGAGACTCGTCAAGCAGTGCGTCGGGTGCTGGACTCCGGTTGCTTCGTCGACCTCTTCACCACCGTCAAAGCTCACTTCTTCGGGGTCAACGGGATCGGTCTGAAGGTCGTCGCCAACGCCGGGGCCGGGTTCTCCTGGCGTGATCCGGACCCGGGCGGTCTCAACTCCCAGACCTGGTGGGACCTGGCCGTCCATGACCCCGATCCGCAGGTCCGCGAGTCCTCCAGGATCCGCGTCATGGAGTACAACGAGGACGATGTGAAGGCCACCCTCGCTGTTCGCCGTTGGCTTGCCGAGAGGTTCTGAGAGCACTCCTGAAACCCCTCGTCACGACGCTTCGCCGTGACGGGTGTCGCCATCGTCATGAGACCAGGCGAGGATGATCCCAGCAAGGCAAGAGGATACAGTTTTGTTGACACGTCCCTGACGACGTCGACCCTCTCATCTGGAGACCCATGCGTTCCTTGTCACGAATCCTCCGATTCACCTCGCAGCTGTGGAAGTTCTACCTCGGGGTCGTCATCTCGGCCGTCATCGTCGCGATCACCCAGCTGGCCGTCCCCTTCGTCATCGCCCGAGCCACCGACCTCGCCGTGGCAGGCGTGCGCGGCAACGACCATCACATCCGCGACATCGTGCTGCTCGCGGTGGTCATTCTCGTCCTCGACGTCGTCAACTCCCTGCTCACCAACGTCAACGGCTGGCTGGGCGACATCATGAGCGCAAGGATGCGCCAGATCCTGTCGACGCGCTACTTCAGCAAGCTGCTGGAGCTGCCGCAGTCCTGGTTCGACGAGGAGCTCACCGGATCGATCACCTCCAAACTCACCCGGTCGATCACCAACGTCACCGACTTCGCCAAGGCCTTCTCGAACAACTTCTTCACCCTATTGCTGACGACGGGCGCCGTCCTCGTCATCTCAGCGGTCTACTACTGGCCGTTGGCCGTGCTGTTGGCGATCGTCTTCCCGATATACGTCTGGTTGACGGCCCTGACGTCACGCAACTGGCAGACCCACCAGGACGTCATCAACCACCACATCGACACCGCCGGCGGGCGGTTCCAAGAGGTCGTCTCCCAGATTCGCGTCGTCAAGTCCTACGTCACCGAGGCCAACGAGCAGGAACAGTTCAACGACCACTACGACGCCACCGTCGACGCCACCCGCCGCCAGTCCAACCACTGGCACCTCATGGACACCGTGCGCCGGGTGGTCCTCAACGTCATCTTCTTCGGCATCTACGCCATCATCTTCGTCCGAACCGCCAAGGGATACTTCGGCGTCGGGGACATGATCCTGCTCATTCAGCTCATGACGATGGCTCGCCAGCCAGTGCAGATGATGAGTTACGTCATCGACGTCTCCCAACGCGCCGTGGCTGGGTCCAAGGATTACTTCACGGTCATGGAGACCCGTCCGCCCCACGTACCACAGACCGCCACGATGACGATTCGCGAGCCCGAACCGGGCGTCCCGATGATCTCCTTCGAGGACACCGTCTTCAGTTACGACGGCCTCAATCGGGTCATCAACCATGTCAGCTTCGACGTCAACCCCGGCGAGAAGGTGGCACTCGTGGGCGAATCCGGAGGCGGAAAGTCCACCCTGGTGAACCTGCTGCTCGGCCTCTACCCGGTCACTGAAGGCACAATCATGGTGGCCGGACACGACATCTCCCAGGTCGCCCCGGACACCCTGCGACGCCGAATCGGAGTGGTCTTCCAAGATCCTGCGCTGTTCTCCGGATCAATCAGGGAGAACATCGCCTACGGCACCGAGGCCACCGACGAGCAGATCCGCGACGCCGCCCACCGTGCCTACGCAGACCGTTTCATCAAGCGGTTCTCCCAGCAGTACGACACCCTCGTGGGAGAGCGCGGCATCAAGCTCTCCGGCGGCCAGAAACAGCGCATCTCGATTGCCCGGGCCCTGCTCAAGGACGCCCCAATTCTCGTCCTGGACGAGGCCACCTCGGCCCTGGACACCAAGTCCGAGCGGTGGGTGCAGGCCGGTCTGGAGTCCCTCATGGCCAATCGCACCAGCCTCATCATCGCCCATCGCCTCTCCACGATCTCCAGCGTCGACCGAATCGTCACTCTGGACGCCGGGCGCGTTGACGAGATCGGCACCCCGGCCGAGCTGGCCGCCTCCGGAGGTATCTACGCCGAGTTGTTGGCTCTGCAAGCCTCAAGCTCAAAGGCCGACCGCAAGAGGTTGGAGCGATTCGGCATCAAGCTGTAACTCCCCTGAGGGCCGGATCGCGGATCAGGTAGCTCTCATGTCGAAGTGGTAACGGCGATGGATGGCGGCCCCCATCAAAGATCCACCGAACATCCCGGCGGCCAACGCACCGAAGACCCACCACGCGGCCCCAAGCAGGTCCAGGGCTCCCGACAGGATCCTGCCCGTGAGCCACACCGCGACAACCGAGGAGATCACCCCGCACGTCAGAGCGGCCAGCATTGTGGTGGCCACCTCCACAAGGATGACCTGGTCCACCCAACGCCTGCCCAACCCGATGCGTTTGAGGCTGGTCACCAGATCACTGTTGGCGGCCCTCTCCTCCTTCGCCAACAGACCAGCCATGATGGCCGACAACACGATGAAGGTGACGGTCGCGACGATGGTGATCGTTGGCAGCGGGACATCACCGAGGATTCGGGGGGCCATGACATAAAATTCCCCCAACCCGTGCGCCTGCGCCCACTCGTTGGTCAGTCGATCCTGATCGGGGGTCAGCCCTGTGAACAGAATCGCCGATCCAGCGCCTCGTGGTATTCCTGCTTTCGGACGCACGGAGATGCGCTTGACCCAGCTCAGATCATCCGTCAGCCCGACGGTGTGTGCCGGGTCGGCCCTGGAGGGATCATTGGTCAAGTACCCGCCTGATACAAGGACGTCACGTTGGGCGTCGTCAAGCTTTGTGACGACCGCAACATCGTCAACCTTGGAGAAATACCACCATGATCCGCTGATGTTGGCGTCATCGACCTGGTGGACGGTGATGTTTTTGGCGCCTTCCAGGGCATCGGAAAACTGCTTGACCTGAGCCGACTCCAGGGCGGGCACACCCTCCATCGAGACATGGAGCAAGGCCATCCCCGGGGGCATACCGGTGCTCGTCTGCGCGTTGGCCTGGGAGAACAACGCTGAAACGATGAGAAGCCCGGTAGCGGTTGCGGTGACCAGACCCGCCGCCACACCTGCGAAGACGCAATGCCACCCGCCCCGGCTGGAAAGAGCTCGATGAGCAGCAAGAGCCCGGCCTACGGGGCGATGTGTCCGGACCAGACGAGAGAGCACGAAGGGTGCCCCCAAACCACCGGCCACTGCACACATCCCAGCGACCACAGCGACCGCGGTGAAGGTTGCGTCAGCCCCCAGGAGACCCCACAGGCACACTGCGCAGCCCAGTACCAGAGCCGCCCACCCCAGCCGACGAGCCGTGTTCATGTTGATCCCTCGCCGCTTCACGGTCTTACGACGGGAGGGAACCATGTTCACCATGGCCGCAGGAAGTACCCCGATGACCAATGCCATCACCAACGGGACCGTGGGGAATCGCCAAGGCCCCAACGGAGCAGAAGCCCTGGGGGCCATGTACCACCGCGCCGCAGCGACCACCGCCTGGCCCAGGGCCACAGACATCAGCGAGACGGTTTCTGCAACGAGGAGGGCCACCGTCTTACTCATGGCCGATACCGATCGACGGCGTACCCCGATAGCCAGAAGGGGGGATGCGATGCGTCTGAGTAGGGCCGTCAGTGCCGCGCCGGACACGACTGCCCCCAGCAGGCCAAACACCAGCCATGCCAGGTTCTGATCCACGAATGCCTTCGGCGTCAGCCCGTGAGCTTCGCTGGCAGAACGGGTCTGTGTGGTATCGCAGTCACCTGCAAGCTTCAGGGTCTCGGCGAGGAGACTGCATACGTCACCGGGCTCCTGGGAGGTGAACCCAATTTGCCCATTGCCCCTGATACCGGCACGTCCAGCGTCATCGCGGGAAATCCGCCATGACTGCCATGTGCCTGGAGCCGCAAGAACCAAGGTCGCAGCCCGATCGTAGACGGCTTCGACATGGCCGGTGACCGTGAGGTGGAGATCACCTGCCTTGGCAGACAACCGCGATCCATCATCAGCGCCAAGAGTACTGGTGGCCAGAACCTCCCCGGCCTTCGCCGGCCAGCGACCCGAGGTCAGCCGATAGCGACCTTGCGTGGCCGAACCGGCCATGGGCATCTCTTGGTAGGCGACGTCATCGTACTGTACAAGGTTGATATTGCTGTAGAGCTGGGGAAAGGGCGCCGATGCCTGCAACGTGTTATTACGGGGTATCGGTACGGGGGTACCTGGAGGCACGTCTTCCTGCAGCGAGAAGAGACCGCTGGTGGAGCCGTAGCTCGCGATGTTCTTCTGTTCATCGGACAGTTGCCGAGCATTGGTGATGCCGCTGGAGACAGTCAGAGCTACAACGACCAGAGCCAGCGGAATGACGCGAAGCCACGTCCGCCAGTTCGACACGACGAGCCGGGTGACGTGGACGACCCACATCTCATACCTCCTCGAGAACCCCGTCCTCCATGTCGAGAACCCGGTCGACATAGTCGCAGGCTCGCGGATCATGGGAGGACAGCAGGACTGCACGATCAGCACCGTCGGTGACGATGTGACGCAAGACCTTGAAGATCATGTCAGTATTGGCCCGGTCGAGCTGGCCAGTCGGTTCATCGGCGAGCACGATTCGATGACCGCCAGCAATCGCACGGGCGATCCCCACCCGCTGAGCCTGCCCACCAGACATCTCTGCGGGGCGACGATCTGCCAATTCAGCGACCCCCACCTCTTTGAGAGCATCCATGGCAATGGCCGCAGAATTTTTAATTTCACACGCCCGCAGGACAAGCTCAATATTCTCACGGGACGTAAAATCGGGGACGAGCCCATGATGCTGAAAAACCATCCCCATTTCATGAAGACGAATGGCGTCCCGTCGTGATTCTGAGATTTTCGTGATGTCCACTCCGTTGATGCACACCGTCCCGCGCAATGGAGACAGGAGCCCAGAGAGCACATTGAGCAGGGTTGTCTTTCCGGAACCACTCACTCCGCGAACGAGTATCAGCTCACCGGTGTGCAGCACAAGATCGACACCTTTGAGTACCTCGTCACCCTTGACATAGGAAACATGGACATCACTGGCCTTGAGGGGGTGAGCCACCCCCTCAAGGCCTTGTCGTTGCGATGTCAGCACCGATGACCCAATCCATAGGATGAGGCTTCATCATGATCTTTCCACCAGAACGACGAATCATTCGTCCACGGCTTATAATCCCAGCAATGCCCCTTCTGGTTTACATCATACCAAAATGCGGCACCATAAGGAGTCTGATTTTTTACAGAACTGAGAGAATCATTCTGATTTTTGTTAAAGTTATAGTAACCTACCTTAGTCTGTTTCGCAATGAGACCATGGAAATTCGAGTCGGCATACATTTCCAACGCAGCCTTCGACGGCGCCGGCGCTGCCGCCAAAACAGTGGCACCCATACACGCCGCCACGACCCCCACAACTATTTTCCTATTAACGGACATGGCTAAAGCCTCTATTCCTGATCGCCCGCTGCTCTGCGGCGCATGATACTTAGGTTACCTAACCTAAGACAGCCTGTCAAGAGTGGGTCACAACGGCCGATCCAGCATCGCCCCGACCAGAAATCCCACAGCGCACAGCAACTCCGCCAGCCCGGTGTTCTTGAGGACCGGCACCAGGGCCATCCCGGTGGCCTTCGTGGCCAAGGCCTTCACCGGGGAGACGAGCAGAATGACCATGAGCAGGCCCAGAAGGACCCACCAGGTCGACAGGGCCGCGACGACGATGACACCGACGCAGGCCAGGGCCACCAGCACGAGGTACAAGATCCGCGTCCCCTGATGGCCCAGCTTGGTGGCCACGGTGTGCTTGCCACTGACGCGATCACCGTCGATGTCGCGCAGATTGTTGGCCACCAGCACCGCACAGGCCATCGCACCGATGACACAGGCCGTCACCCAGCCAGCCGTGCCGACGTGATCGGCCTGGACGTACACCGTGCCGCCGACGGCGACCAGCCCGAAGAAGATGAAGACGAAGGTCTCCCCCAGGCCGGCATAGCCGTAGGGGTGTGAACCACCGGTGTAGAACCAGGCCGCAAGGATGCAGGCCAGGCCCACGATGATGAACCACCAGTGTCCAGTCATGATGGTGATGATGAGTCCGGCCACCGCCGAGACCCCGAAGCACGCGAAGGCAGCAGCTTCGACGTGCGAGGGTTCAGCGACTCCTGACCCGACCAGCCGCAGCGGACCAACCCGGTCCTCCCCGTCGGAGCCGCGAATACCGTCGGAGTAATCATTGGCGAAATTCACCCCGACGACGAGCCCCAACGCCACCACGAGGCACAGGGTGGCCAGTTCCCACCGCGCACCACCGTCGGCAATGGCGATCGCGGTACCCGCCACCACCGGAGCAATCGCGGTGGGGAGGGTACGGGGACGAGCCCCCTCTAGCCATTCGGCTGCAGTGGCCATGGACAACTCCCTGAGTCAGTGGTGGAGACGCGGATCGTGCGTCAGGCGGGCACCACACCGAAGGACTTCTCGGAACGTGCACCAGTGGCGACCATATCGCCGCTGCATGTCCAACCCGTATCTGCACCAGTGACAGAAACGATGGATAATCACAGATGCCCGATACCCCACTCGAGTTCGGCAGGAGTCGTCACCGTGAGAACCATGTTCGCCAGCCTGAGCATTCCGAATTATCGGATCTACTTCTCCGGCACTCTCCTGACGAACATGGGGCAGTGGATGGCCCGTACCGCCCAGTCGTGGCTGGTGCTCGTCATTTTGACCCACGGCAATGCGGCGGTGCTCGGTTGGGTGATGGCGGTGAACTTCGCGCCCATCCTGCTCGTCACGCCGTGGGCTGGCGCTTTGGCTGACCGAATGTCCAAGCGTCGCATCATGGTGACGGCGCAGATCGTTCTGGCGATTGACGCCGCGATTCTTTCCACCCTCGTCCTCACCGGGGCGGTGCGCCTGTGGATGGTGTTCGTCATCGCAGCCATGGATGGCCTCGCCGGCGCGTTCTACAGCCCGGCCACCCAGGCCTTCGTCTCCGAGCTCGTCCCACTGAAGAACCTGCCCAACGCCGTGAGCCTCAACTCTGCCTCCTTCAACGGCGCCCGCCTGCTCGGCCCTGGCGTCGGTGGCCTGCTCATCGCCGCCGTGGGAGTCGGCTGGGTGATGGCCATCAACGTCCTCTGCTTCATCGGGTTCATCACAACCCTGTTGTTCATCAGGGCTGACCGTCTCTACGTGTCCCCACCCTCAGCCGAGAAGGCACGGGTGCGCGACGGCGTCCGGTACGTCAAGCGTCGCCCCGACCTCGTCATCCTGTTGGCGATCGGGTTCATGATGGGAACCTTCGGCTTCAACTTCACCATCTCCGACGCCGTCATGGCCACCCAGGCCTTTGGCAAGGGATCCGGCGAGTACGGCCTGCTCGGTTCGCTCATGGGTATCGGCTCGATGGTTGCCGCTCTGGGAGCCGCTCGACGCAGGCCGCGGCTGCGCTGGGTCGAGCTCGCCCTGCTGGTCTACAGCGTCAGCATGGGTTTGTCGGCCCTGGCCCCGAACTACGGCACCTTCGCTGTCCTCAAGATGTTCGTCGGATGGGGTGCCATTTCGACCCTCATCACCGCCAATGCCATGGTGCAGACCTCGGTCATCCCGCAGATGCGTGGACGTGTCATGAGCCTGTGGGCCGCCCTGGTGATGGGTGGCACCCCGTTCGTCTCCCCGATCGTCGGATGGATCGGCAACGCCATCGGCCCGCGCGCCACGGTCGCATGGGGAGCCATCAGCCTGGGCATCACCTTCGTCGTCATCACCGCAGTCATCATGCACAACGACAAGATCCGGGTGGTCTTCGATCCCTCCAAGCGGGCGCCCTGGCTGCGTCAGGTGCGTGGCAAGGTGACGATCGACTACGTCCAGCAGACAAAGTGAGCCATACAGTCATGTGACGACAGGTGAACACAATCCACCATGTTCCCGACCCCCTCTGGAAATTCAGGGCCAAGATGGTTCACTGGTCCCATGAAGAAACTCATCAATGCCGTTGAGGACGTCGTCGTTGATTCCCTGCGTGGCGTGGCGGCCGCCCACCCTGATTGTCTGAAGGTCGATCTCGAACACCGTATCGTGCTACGCGCCGGCGGCCCGGTCAGCGGGAAGGTTGGCCTGGTCTCCGGTGGGGGATCCGGCCACGAGCCGCTGCACTCCGGCTATGTCGGCTGCGGAATGCTCGACGCCGCCTGCTGCGGCGAGGTGTTCACCTCCCCGGTTCCCGACCAGATCACCGAGGCCACCAAGGCCGTTGACGGTGGCGCCGGTGTGCTCCACATCGTCAAGAACTACACCGGTGACGTCATGAACTTCGACATGGCTGCCGAGATGGCGTCGATGGAGGCTGGCACCCGCGTCGAGTCCATCGTCATCGCCGACGACGTCGCCGTGCAGGACTCCCTGTACACCGCCGGTCGTCGTGGTGTGGGCCTGACGGTGCTGGCCGAGAAGATCCTCGGTGCCGCTGCCGAGGAGAAGCGCGATCTCGACGCCCTGCTCGAGCTCGCCAAGCGCATCAATGACGGTGGCCGCTCCTTCGGCGTCGCCCTGACGTCGTGCACCGTACCGGCAGCTGGCAAGCCCACCTTCGACCTCGGTGAGGACGAGATGGAGTCCGGCGTCGGTATCCATGGCGAGCCCGGTCGCGAGACCGTCACGTTGGGGACGGCCACCGACGTCGCTGCCCAGATCGTCGAGCCCATCCTGGCCGACCGTGACTTCACCGCAGCTCCCGTCATCGCCATGCTCAACGGCATGGGCGGGACCCCGCTCATCGAGCAATACCTGGTATGGGGAGAGGTCGCCAAGATTCTCGAGGGCAAGGGTGTCAAGGTTGCCCGCACCCTGGTCGGCAACCACATCACGAGCCTGGAGATGGCAGGATGTTCCCTGACCTTGCTCTCCGCTGACGACGACCTCCTGACGCTGTGGGACGCCCCGGTGGAGACTCCTGGACTTCGATGGGGATGCTGATGTCTGAAATTTCTGCCGCGACCGTTTCCAAGTGGCTCAAGGACTACTCGGCGGTCATCTCGGAGCACGCGACTGAGCTCACTGACCTGGACCGTCAGATCGGTGACGCCGACCACGGTTCGAACATGGCTCGTGGGATGACCGCAGTTGCCGCCCTCGACCCGCAATCCTTCGCCTCTGCCGCCGAGTTGCTCAAGAAAGCGGGGATGACGCTGGTGAGCACCGTTGGTGGTGCTTCCGGCCCGCTGTACGGCACTTTCTTCCTGCGCCTGTCGACGGTCATCACGACTGACGGCGAGCCCACTGCTCAGCTGCTCGCCGACGCCCTTGATGCTGGCTTGGCCGGCATCGTGGCCCGCGGTAAGGCCGAGGTCGGCGACAAGACCCTGGTTGATGCGCTGTCCCCCGCTGTTGATGCTGCCAAGAAGGTTGCCGCCGACGGTGGTTCCGCCGCCGACGCCCTCGCCAAGGCAGCCGAGGCTGCCAATGAGGGCCGCGATGCGACCATCGAGATGGTGGCTCGTCGAGGCAGGGCGTCCTATCTTGGAGAACGAAGCAAGGGGCACCAGGACCCCGGAGCCACCTCCATGGCCCTGCTCCTGGAGTCCACGGCACGCTACCTGTCAGGAGCTGAATGATGAGTGAACCGAACCAGGGTGTTGGAATCGTCATCGTCTCCCACAGCCGACCGCTGGGACGTGCTGCAGCCGACCTTGCCTCCCAGATGCTGCCCGGTCCGGACACTCCGCCCATCGAGGTTGCCGCCGGTCTCGACGACACCACCCTGGGCACCGATGCGGCTGCCGTGAGCTCCGCCATCGAGAGGATTGGTAGTTGCAACGGGATACTCGTACTGGTGGATCTGGGATCGGCGATTCTGTCGGCTGAGATGGCCCTGGAATTCCTCGACCCCAAGATCGCCAGCAAGGTGAAGATCTCCACCGCCCCGTTGGTCGAGGGGGCTGTCGTCGCGGCCGTCATGGCGTCAACGGGAGCCGAGTTGGAGGCCGTCGCCTCCGAGGCCGAGAAAGCCCTGGAGCCAAAGATCTCCCACATTTCCAACGAGTGAGTCTGCATTCAGGGAAACGGTGGTGTCCAGTTCATCCGGGCACCACCGTTTCGCGTCCCATGAGTGCCCCTGAGGCGCTCCGGGGCGACCACGACACCGTCACAACTCCCAGTTGACCAGCCCGTCCTGGTCGAACTCGCCGTCCGGCCACACCGCCCTCACCACGCCCGCAGCCGCGAGTGCCTTGCGGCATCCAGGGCATGGCTTGTCGGTGACGTAGGCCGTCGCCCCGGCAGTGTCGCGGGTGGCGAAGAGAAGTGCATTGACCTCGGCATGGATGGCGATGCAGAACCCCGGGGAACCGGGAACGTCGTAGTCGGAGAAGGCGGGTACTTCTCCGTACCCCAGTCGGCCACGCGGGCAGGCTCCCTCCAGGCAGTCCGGGCGGCCGGGAGCGGCACCGTTGTAGCCCGTGGCGATGATGCGGTGTTGGTGGACGAGGAGGGCCCCAACGCGACGACGGGTGCACTTGGCCCGAGCCGCGACGGCCTCAGCTATGCCCAGGAAATACTCGTCCCAATCGGGCACCGTCACGACCTCGCCGTTGGCCTCGGCCATCTCGGGCTCCTCTCGTTCGTCCGTCGTTGCGCATCTGCCAGACACTTCTGTGTCGAACCACCACGACTGACCCTAGTCGTGCCAGGCCTCCGTGGAATCAGACGTCCATGTCCTCATAGGAGCGGGGGTCCTCGATCGGCTCCAGGTGGCCGTTGACCCGCATCTCAGGCCACTCATCGAGGATCTCGTCAATGAGGTCCTCCATGGCGTCATGGCCCTGCTTGACCGTCCACGACCCCGGCACGAGCATGTGGAACTCGAGGAAACGGCGGTATCCGGCCTCCCGGGTACGCACCGCGTGGAACGTGATGTGGTCGCTGGAGTGGGCGTCCAGGAAGTCCCGAATTGCC
Source organism: Cutibacterium nasicola (assembly GCF_051303185.1). Lineage (GTDB taxonomy): Bacteria > Actinomycetota > Actinomycetes > Propionibacteriales > Propionibacteriaceae > Cutibacterium. The sequence goes on from NZ_JBPPGE010000007.1 coordinate 47,523, forward strand.
TGGTTGTCCTCCTCGGGCAGGGAGACGTCAAGCAAGGCCGTGGCGGACTGGCCGACGAGCTTGACCCCGGTGACGAGAATGTTCACGCCCACTGCGAAGGCCACGATCGGGTCAAGCCGCTGCCATCCGGTCAGCCAGACCAGACCGACTCCGGCCAGGACTCCGACCGACGTCCACACGTCGGTCAGCAGGTGTTTTCCGTCGGCGATGAGGGTCATGGACCGACGCTGTCTGCCGTTCTTGAGCAGTACCCATGCGACCACCCCGTTGACGACCGAGGCCAGCACCGAGATCAGCAGGCCGATGCCGGCATCCTCGATAGGTCGGGGGTGGATGAACCGCTGCACGGCGGTGTAGATGATGACCGCAGCCGCGATGAAGATCATCATCCCCTCAGCACCGGCAGAGAAGTACTCGGCCTTCGAGTGCCCGAAGTGATGTTTCTCGTCCGGCGGACGGATCGACACCTTGAGGGCAACCAGGGCGATGACCGCGGCGACGAGGTTGACGAGGGATTCCGCGGCGTCCGACAGGAGTCCGACCGACCCGGTGATACGCCAGGCGAGGACCTTCAGCAGGATCGTCACAGCGGCCGCAGCGATCGAAAGCCATGCGAAACGGCTGAGATCGTCTGGCGGTTGGTGTCGCGGCGGTGCCTCGGAGATGTCGGGAATTGTCGTCACTCAGACATTCTCAGCCCGTCCTGTGTTCTGCGCAAAGAACGGGCGTTGGCGACACGCCGCATCGATGAATCGGTCGAGGTGCATCATGGATGGACACAACGAGGATGATCGAAGGAGTTCGCAATGCCTGTCAAGCCACACACGTTGGGGATCATCGGAGTCGGTCGGGTCGGGGAAGCGGTGCTCTTCGACGCCATGGCAAGTGGATTGTTCGGTCGCATCGTCCTCCTCGACGTCAAGGAGAGAGTGTCTGAAGGCCAGGCTCTCGACCAACACCACGCCACCGCCGTCCCCAACATGCCCAACACAACGGTGATTGCCGGCACTCACGACGACCTGGCGGACGCCGACGTCATCGTCATCGCCGCTGGACCGTCCATCGATCCGGCCAAGGGTCCTGCCACCGGCGCCGACCGCCGCGAACTGGCAGCCACGAATGGCCAGATCATACGTGAGATCATGACCGAGATCACCAAGCGTAACCACGACGTCGCCGTCATCATCTGCTCCAACCCGCTGGACGCCAACGTTCACATCGCCAGCACCGAGTTCGATCACCCGCAGGGGCTCGTCATGGGCACCGGCACCCTCCTGGACTCAGCGCGGATGTGCCGTCTCATCGCAGACCATGTCGGTGTGAACCCGCAGTTCGTGCGCGGTTACATGATCGGCGAGCACGGTCCGTCGGGATTCCCGCTCATCAGCGGGGTCAATGTCGGTGGCGTGAGCTTCGACGACCTTCCGCGGGTCTTCGGCGTCGGTCCGCTGGATCCCGAAGACATCGCCATCCGCACCAACAATGCCGGAACCGACGTCTTCAACCTCAAGGGCTGGACGAATGCCGGAGTCGGCCAGGCCGCGATGACGATCGCGCGAGCCATCGTGCGTGACGAGCGGTCCCTCTACCCGGTCTGCACCACCCTGCACGGCCACTACGGCCACGACAGTGACGTCTCCATGAGCACCCCGTGCATCATCGGGGCCCACGGCGTCGAACAGATCGTTGAGGTGCCGCTGGACAACTGGGAACAGGAGCACCTGGACACCACGATCAAGACCATCCAGGAGACCATCGCAGCTGCCTCCTGAGGGTGACCGGTCGTGCCATGAAGTCAGCTGTGGCCCGTAGGATCGAGCCATGGAACTCCCCTCATGGCTCGGCATTCCCACTCTCGCATTCGGGCTCGGAAGCCGAACCCCCCAGCAGGGGCTCGTCCTTGCTGGAGGTGGGTCCAAGGCCTCCTTCCAGATGGGGGCGCTGCGACATCTCTATGACGTCGTCGGCATCGCCCCCACCGCCATGGTGGCGACCTCAGCCGGATCGATCGTGGCCTGTACCCTGGCTCAATGGACCGATCCCGCCAAGCAGGCGGCGGCACTGCGTCAATTGGAGACGATGTGGCTGGAGATGACTGGCCAGTCCGACATGTTCACCCCGCGGGCGTGGTTCGCGAGGCTGTTGGAGAAGGGCCCGGAATGGATGTCCCTGCTCAATCGGGAGGCTGCCAAGGCCAAGAGCCCGCGCCCGTGGATGAGCCTGCCCTTCCACCGAGGTGGGCAGGAGACGAAGGTCCCCGACCCGGCAGAACCGGTCGCGGGTCGCGACGACGACCGTCTCACCGGCCAGGCGTGGACCCTGGAGATCGCCACCCGTGATGACCCCATTTCCACCGATTCCTGGACACCGGGCGTCGTCCTGCAGCTGTTGTCCACCCTGTCGCGACTGAGCCTGGACGGCGGCGACATTTCCACCATCGTCCGTGGGGCCGAGACCTCCGCCTCGACGTACCGCGCCGGCCCCATCCTCGCCAAGCTTCTCGACAGGGACTTCTTCAAGTCAGAGTTGCTGGCCACCTCAGGAATGTCGGTACGCATTGCCACCGTCGCCCTGGAATCCGGGGAACTGCGCTACATGACCGAGTCCGGGGAGCTTGTCGACCGGGACAACAACCCCATCGGTTCCTCGACCTTCGACGTCTCCCGTGGCGTTCTCGCATCGTGCTCGATTCCTGGGGTGTTCCGTCCGGTCGACCTCGACGGGGAGCACTACGTTGACGGCGGTCTACGGGAGAACGTGCCCGCCGAGATGGCGATCGGTCACCTTGGCGTCACGAACCCATATGTCATCACGTGCTCGCCACAGGGGGTGAGCAGGGAATCTGATTACGGCTCGCGCAACATGCTCGACCTGGTGACCAGATCGGTGTCGATCCTCACCGACGAGACCGAACGCGACGAGGTCGCCTATGCCCTCAACGCCGGTGCCGTCGTCATCGGCCCGGAAATCTCCGTTCACGACTCCATGACGGTCGATCCTGGTTTACTACGCATCAACCGGGATTACGGATGGATGTGCTCGGCCGAGAAGCACGTCAAGGCCAGTTCTGATGCCCATGAGCTCATCAAGGATACGGTTCGCACTCGCGTGCGTGGCTGGGAGTTGGAGCAGGCCTGGCTCAAGGAGGAGGCGACCCGTGACGAGATGAACGAGATGCAGCACGTCAAGGATCATCTACGCGACGTCGCGACTCGGCTACCCCTCGACCTGGCTCCCGAGGGGATCGATACGTGGGGATACGTCCTTGAGGGCCACGGGCACCCGAGCGCTCCGGAGGACGTCGTCATCCCCTGGCAGGTGTGAGGACGTTCAGCACCGTCGCAGTGTCAGATGACCACCTCAGATGAGCTCGTGAAGGTCTGCCACCGAGTCCAGAATGATGTTCGGACGGTAGGGGTACTGGTCGACGTCCTCACGCCTGGTGATGCCCGAGAGCACCAAGACGGTCAGCAGGCCAGCCTCCATACCGGCAACCATGTCGGTATCCATTCGGTCACCAATCATGGCGGTCTTCTCGGAGTGGGCCTCGATGCGGTTCAGGGCGGAGCGGAACATCATCGGGTTGGGTTTTCCGACGATGTACGGCTTGTGCTTCGAGGCAGCCTCGATCATCGACGCGACGGCGCCAGTGGCAGGCAGTGGGCCTTCCTTGCTCGGGCCAGTGGCATCTGGGTTGGTGCAGATGAACCGTGCACCGTCGACGATGAACCGGACGGCCTTGGTGATGGCCTCGAAGGAGTAGGTACGGGTCTCTCCGAGGACGACGTAGTCGGGGTCGGTGTCGGTGAGGATGAACCCGGCTTCGTGCAGGGCTGTCGTCAGGCCGGCCTCGCCAATGACGTAGAGGCGGGCACCGGGGTGCTGGTCAGCCAGGAAGTGCGCGGTGGCGAGGGCCGAGGTCCAGATGTTGTCCTCCGGCACCGTCAGACCCGAAGCCTGCATCCGAGCGGCCAAGTCGCGCGGAGTGAAGATGGAATTGTTGGTCAGGACCAGGAATCGCTTCGAGGTGTCGACCCATCGATTGATGAGATCGCTGGCGCCAGGCACCTCATGGTTCTCATGGACGAGCACGCCGTCCATGTCGGTCAGCCAGCACTCGATGTCTGCAGGATCTCTCATGGGGCCAACACTATCGAGAGGCGGGCTTGCGCAGGAAGGATGCGAGGCAAAGAGAACCTCTGTGCACCTGGGGGCCACAGGTGCGACACGATATCCACCACACGGCAACCATCAGGTTCCCTGTGGACCGGTGCCCCCACTGGGACTCGAACCCAGGACCCGCGGATTAAAAGTCCGCTGCTCTAACCAACTGAGCTACGGGGGCTCTCTCAGTGTAGCGAGGCTCCCATGTCAGCGCGAGGTTGACCGGAGACCCTGCCACTGTCGGAGGTCTGTCCAACATGGCTTCCGCAAGGCCTGACGATGCCTACTTGCAAACGTCAACCACGACTTCAGAGTTGGCAGAAACCCTGCGACGTGCCGTCCTGTTGCCGCCCTCCTTCGGCATCCTTGTCAGTACCAACAGCATCACCCCTAGTCAGCGCAGAGTAAGAGTCCCTTGGTGACTCTCTTGAATCTCGAATAACATCTTTGACATTCTCAGCCCCTTCTCGGCGTGTCCCGTTGACGTGGGCAGAACGATCCTTCAGCTGAGTGGACGAAACCGTTTTCGCCGCCTTGAATGACCTTGTCACGCGAGGTGTTCCTGGCTGGGTCGGTGGACGGATCCGGGGAAGAGTCAGGAGCGTCCTACACGGAGGCGGGTCCACACGCCGGAAGGAGTCAGTTCCATGGGTGTAGTGCGCCCGATTCGGGCCGGGGTCGCAACTCTGGCCACCGCTGGTCTCGCAATCGGCGGCAGTCAGTTCTTCGCCCCCCAGGCGCAAGCCTCCAAGACCGCAGTCATGGCCCGTGTGTCGGCTCGCACCGCCGTCAACATCAGGTCCCAGGCAGGCACCCACGGAAAGATCCTGGGCGTGCTCGAGAAGGGCCAGCAGCTTAATCAAACCGGCACCCCGGTGCATGGCTGGGTTCCGGTTGCCTACCGTGGCCACACGGCTTACGTTGACCACCACTACCTGTCATCGGTCGCCTGGCGACCTTCGACCTCGAGCCCCTCCGCATCCAGCTCGCCAGTTGGGTTCGCCCAGGCAACGACGTACGTCCATGTCCGCGCAGGGCACTCCATGCAGGCCGCCAAGGTGGGGATGCTCTCCCCCGGCGAGAAGGTCGGCGTCACCGGACGTTCCTCAGGAGGATTCAGCGAAGTCGTCTACAACGGGGTTCACCGTTGGGTCGGGTCGCGCTACCTGAGCACCCATGCCGTCCCGCCCGCACCGAAGCCAGCGGCGGCACGTCAATCGGCCAGGACCGTCTACACCACAGCCAACCTCAACCTACGAACCAGCGCCTCCATGAGCGCCTCCATATACACATCCGTCACACGCGGCACCGCCCTCACCACCACCGGAAACACCACCTCCGGATGGACCCAGATCACCCACCGCGGACGCACCCTGTGGGCCTCCACCCGATACCTCACCACCAACACCCGACCCACACCGAAACCAGCGGCGGCACGTCAATCGGCCAGGACCGTCTACACCACAGCCAACCTCAACCTACGAACCAGCGCCTCCATGAGCGCCTCCATATACACATCCGTCACACGCGGCACCGCCCTCACCACCACCGGAAACACCACCTCCGGATGGACCCAGATCACCCACCGCGGACGCACCCTGTGGGCCTCCACCCGATACCTCACCACCAACACCCGACCCACTCCAGCCCCCGGGCCCACGCCCAGCCCTTCTGTCTCACCCAGTAGGGCCCGGGCCGCCATTGTCAACTATGCGAAGGCGCAGGTGGGTAAGCCCTACATCTGGGGAGGCGAGGGCCCAAACGGCTTCGACTGCTCCGGCCTGGTGATGAAGGCCTACCAGCAGGCTGGAATTGATCTGCCCCATTACTCAGGGGCACAGGTCGAGCGTGGCCATCGCATTTCCTTGGACGAGATCCAGCCGGGCGACCTCTTTGCCCGACCGGGTGGCGGTCACGTCGCCATCTACGTCGGTAACGGGCAGATCGTGGAAGCAGCGAACCCCAGTGCTGGAGTGCGCCTCACCTCCATCCGCTCCTCGTTGTACCCACTTCGCATTGACTCAAGCATCCTCGACTGAATCACCACAGCGTCGGCAACCCCAGGGGGTTGCCGACGTCTGTCATTTCTGATGTGCTGCGACCCCGTCGGCCAGAATGCCGAGTCGACGATTTCTCGCCTGCGATGGGACCCAGATATGATGGTCCAGTTCAACGGTTGCCATTGGTCGGCCTCCGCTGAGTCCCGGTCGTCCAGAGGCCTAGGACACCGCCCTTTCAAGGCGGCAACGCGGGTTCGAATCCCGTCCGGGATACGTCCACGAGCCCCGTACCGAATCCGGTACGGGGCCTTTTCATGTTCCACAGACGTCTGATGTACACACTCCCCCTCACGTCTCCCCTCGTCTTCCAGACGGCCACAGCCCTCGACACAGTCTGACCATCCACCGTTCGGGGTCCGTTCCGCACCACCTCCACCCCGAACCCACCTCACGGTATTCGCTCACAGAGAACGTCACACTCCAGGAACGACCCCCGAGAGAATGGGCAACGCCCCTGGTCAACGGGCTTTTGACGGCTGCTTCCTGACTCGATTTCCCTTCTGTCCCACAAACTTGCTATATTTTTCGAGCTGCCTGAGGCAGCGGTCAGGACTCGGAAGAGTCAAGGCCCCGTAGCGCAGTTGGTTAGCGCGCCGCCCTGTCACGGCGGAGGTCGTGGGTTCAAGTCCCATCGGGGTCGCTGAAGCGGTGATGAGTTCATCACCGCTTTCGTGTTCACGAGACGTTTGCATGGACACGATGGCCGGGTAGCTCAGTTGGTAGTAGCGTTCGCCTGAAAAGTGAAAGGTCACCGGTTCGACCCCGGTCCCGGCCACCCCAAAGGGTGTTCTGCCATGCTGCGGCCCCTCAACTTGCGCCTGATCCGTCTCCTGGCCATGCTCTGACCGGCCCTGTGGCGTCATGACTCCCCGTCCTGCCTGGATCCTCGGTACCCACACGTTGCCGCATGGTGCCCAGCGGGTTCAATGTCGTCTACCAAGGCGGCTCGGGAACCTCGACACCCGTGAACTTCATCAGTCCGTGTACCAGTCTCTGGCTTCCAGCATCCGAAGTCCTCGACATGGTCCGATTCCGAACAAGGACCACGAGCGTCTGCCGCTACCGCTTCGCAACCAGCGTCGCTGCCCTCCTCCAAGATCTGACAGCCCCGGGATACAGCGAATCACTTCACTGATCCGCTCATGAGACCGGACACGAAATACTTGCCCAAGGCGATGTACACCAGCAGGGTCGGCAGGCAGGCGACGAGCACGCCAGCCATGATCTGCGGATAGTTCGGGTTCTGTCCGGACGCCAGCGCGTTCAGGCCGAAGGTGACCGGGCCGTTGTTCTGGTTCGTCAGGAACAGTGCGAAGAGGAAGTCATTCCATGCACTGGTGAACTGCCAGATGAGGGTCACGACGAATCCGGGAATGGACACCGGAAGCACGATCCTGGCGTAGGTCGAGATCGTGGCAGCGCCGTCCACCCGAGCTGCCTCGATGATCTCCGAAGGCACTGCGGTGGCGTAGTAGTTGCGGAAGATCAGCGTGCAGATCGGGATTCCGTAGACCACGTGGCACAAGATCAGAGTAGGGACACCGGCGAACCACGGCACTCCCTGCTGGATGTCCAGCATCATGCCCGACAGCGGAATCATGATGGCCTGATAGGGAATGAACATTCCGAACAGGAACAGCACGAAGATGACGTGGGATCCAGGGAACGTCCACTTCGCGAAGACGTAGCCGTTCAGGGATCCCAGGATGGCTGAGATGACGGCTGCCGACACTGCCATGACGAGAGAGCGCCCCAGGGCCGGTGCGAGGGCGTCCCAGGCGGCCTGCCAGCCACCCACCGACCACACCCGGGGCAACGTCCACGCAGTTGATTGATCGTAGCCGGAAGGCGTCTTGAAGCTCGTCACGAGCAGGGCATAGGCAGGAGTCAGCACGAGTACCGCGAAGAACGCCAGAAGGACGTACCGGACCGCACTCATGGTCTTCTGGGCAGAGGTGCGACGACGACGGCGCCTCGGCAGGTCGGGCAAGGCATCACCGGACAGGGTGGAATCGGGGGGCATGTCGGCCCCACCCGGAAGCACCGTGGTGGTCATCAGCGTCCTCCCTTCTCGGTGCGGTTGGTGTAAATCAGGTAAGGTACGACGACCACGGCCACGATGACCAACAGGATCGTCGCGTTGACGGCGGCAGCCGTCGGGTTGTTGAGCTGGAACATCTGCGTCCACATCAGGGTGGCCGGCACCTCAGCCGTGTAGGAGCTCTGGCCGGCGATGGCGTAGATGAGGTCAAACATCTTCATCGACATGTGGCCGACGATGATGAGGGCACTCAGGGCGATGGGCGAGAGCTGGGGGAACAGCACGTTCCAGTAGAGCTTGAACTCGGAGGCGCCGTCGACCCGCGCAGCCTCACGCTGGTCCACGGAGATGCCTCGGAATCCAGCCAGGAAGAGAGCCATGATGTAGCCCGAGAGCTGCCAGATCGCCGGGATGGCCATAGCAGCCATGTTGAACTTTCCGGATGAGTACCAGGACGACTGCAACCCCGGCATTCCCAGGTGGACGAAGAGTTGGTTGAGGCCGGTGGCCTGGCCATCCTTGGCCGGGGACAACAGCCACCTCCAGATGACGCCGGCAGCCACGAAGGAGACGGCCATCGGGAACAGGAACACCGACCGGAAGAAGCCCTCGCCGGTGACGCCCTGTTCCAGCAGCAGGGCCCACAACAGTCCGAACACCATGGTTCCGGCAACGAAGACCACCGTCAGAACCAGGAGGTTCCACATGGCGTGCTGATAGCGGTCGTCGGCCAACAACTGAGAGTAGTTCTCCCAGCCACCAGGCGCCTTGATGCGTCCCGACTTGGTCTTGACCCGAGCCAGCGAAGTGAACACGGTCTTTCCGATGAAACCGTAGACGAAGACACCCACGAGGATGATTGACGGCAACACGAGGAGAAAGCTCGGAAGCCAGCGCCTCACTCTTTTCATGATGACATCTCCCGGATTCTGGGGGTGAGAAGCACGGCACAGTGCTCTGAAGACATGCCCGAACTCCTGACGCCGTCCCACCACGGGAGCGACCCGACGTCAGGAGCAGTACCTCCGGCATGGTGTGGGGCCCGCCAGCGCAGGCCGCACACCAGTCACGCCGGAATCAGACGGCTCACTTTCCGTACCTGTCGTGTGCGGCCGCCAAGGAGGAGGCCAGATTGTCGGTGTTCTTGTCCTGGTAGAACTTGCTCATCGCGGTGTTGATCTCGGAGCTCCAGGCCAGCGAGACAGCAGCGCCGTGGGCTATCGAGGAAACCATCGGCAGCTCCTTGAAGTCCTTCATGGCGTCCTGCTGGTAAGTGCTGAATCCGTCAGGCTTGACGTCGGTACGGGCCGGGATCGATCCCTTGATCTTGTTGAACGACTCCTGGGCCTCGGCAGAACCGACGAAGCGCAACCAGTCCCTGGTGGCCTCGGGGTTCTTCGTGCCGGCCGGCAGGGTGAAGGAGTCGGCCAGGAAGTCGTAGACGATCTCCTTGCCGGGCACCGCGAAAGCCGTGTAGTCGGTACCGTACTTCTTGCCCTTCATGTCGAACTCAGCAACGGCCCAGTCACCCATGACGTTGTAGGCGGCCTTGCCAGAGGCGACCATGTCGGTCGCGGCTGGCCAGTCATCACCATCGGAAGCGGTGTTGGTGAAGGTGAGGACCTTCTTGTAATCCTCGATGGCGGTCTTGACCTCGGGGCTGTCCCACGTGCCGTCCGCGGTGAACAGCTTGTTGTAGCCGTCGGCACCCAAATCGGCGGCCAGGATGGACTCGAAAAGCTCGGTCTGGGTCCAGGTGCCACCGATGGACAACGGAGTGGCGACGCCGGAAGCCTTGACCTTCTCCATGTCGGCGATCCAGCCCTTGACGTCGTCCGGGGTCTTGGTGATACCGGCCTTCGTGATCAGGGCGGAGTTGGCCCACACGACGTTGGCGCGGTGGATGTCGACCGGCACCGAGTAGATGTGCCCCTCAACGGTCAGCCGATCGGTGAGGGTCTTCGGGAAGACCGACTCCCCACCGAGCTCCTTGATGATGTCGTTGACGGGCTCGATCTGCTCGTTGTCGATGTAGTCGGTCAGTTCAGCGCCCGCGTGGCCCTGGAAGGAACCTGGCGGGTTGCCGTTCTTGAGGTCGGAGGCCAGCTTGGCCTTGGCGTTCGAGCCGGATCCACCAGCGACGGCCAAGTTCTTGAACTTGTCGTTCGGGTACTTCTCGGCGAACACCTTCTCGAGGGCGTCGAGACCCTTCGCTTCGGAGCCGTCGGCCCACCAGGTGAACACACCGACCTCGCCACCGGCACCTCCTGCCTTCGGAGTCGACGAGGACGTCGTCGACTCCTTGCCCCCGCTCTCGTCAGTCGTGGTCGAGCTGCAGCCAGCCAGGACGAGCATCGACGCCGTCGCGAGGGCTGCGATCTTCTTCGCGAACATTCCAAACCTCCGTGTGGTTCGGTCAGACCCCGTCCCACGGCCCCAGTGCCGTGGAGTTGATCTGCACCTGCTGGGCGACACTGCCCAGCAGGGAGAAGTTTGGCACAAAAATGTCAGCACCGCCCAGAAAACTGGTGGATGTGAGATTTCACGCCAAATATGCGCCTACCCACCGGCCCATCTCCGCAAAGACGCTAGCTCGCACTGACGGCGCGGAAAGCACCAGGTCGTGCAGTCCACCCCTGATACGGACCAGGGTGAGATGACGTCCCAGATTGACCGAGGCACGGGCCAACCTCTCGACGTCGAGAACGGTGTCAGCCGACGCCATCGACGGTTTCCAGGTCGCGGACAGGTCACTGCGGTCCGAGATCAGCACCAACATCGGGACGTCGATGTGAAGTCCTCGGGCCACCTTCTCGTGACCGTCAAGGATGGCAGCCAGCCAGCCAGCACGAGTGACGAATGGTGCCCAGGAAGGATCCTTCACCTCGGGAACGTCCCACTCGCCGCCGAACTCGCGACGGATGGTGTGACCGAAGTTGTCCCGTGACGGAATGGGCAGCACCGTGGTGGGCTCCGCGATGCGCACTGACCGGGCCAACGGTCCAGCCAGCGCCCGGGTGAGGAATGATCCCTGCAGGTCGATCCACGGGGAGTTGAGAATGACCCCGTCAACACGTCCCGGGTGACGTGAGACCCACAACGGCACGGTGAGCCCCCCGGTGGAGTGGCCCATCATCGTCACCGAGTCGTGGTCGACGCGCAGCAATGACACCGCTGCGTTGATCTCCTCGTCGTACTCGGCAAGGTCACGCACCCAGCCAGCCATCTGGCCAGGGACAAGATTTCGTCCGTACCGACGCAGGTCAAGACCGATGAAGTCATATCCCCAGCTCTCCACTGCCTCGGCCAGGTGAGCTTGGTAGAAGCAGTCTGACCAGCCGTGGACGTAGAGCATTGCACGACCTTGACGTGGCTGACGACGGCGCACCACACTGGCAGTCAGAAGTCCGTCGGGGTCACCGACGGACTTGACCGCATGCGGGAGCCCGATCCGGGCATATTCAAACCCGTCGATCAGAGGGTCGTTGAGCCACCTCATGGCCGCATTACCGGCTCAGTCGTCCTCGCCGTAGTGGGCGTACTTCTCGGCAAGATCGGCATACTCATCAGACAGGCCGTCCTCGTCATGAGGATCCTCCCGCTGACGAATGTCGCCTCTTAGCTCTCGCTCCAGTGATTCGAGATCCATGTCCACCGAACGATACTTCAGATCGCGGGCAACCTTGGTCTGTTTCGCCTTTGCACGGCCGCGCCCCATGTGGGTCGACCCCCTCGCTTCATCAATAGCGGCTTTGCCGCCCAAAATCATCAACTGTCGTGGGGCACAGGCTACCCGAGCGACGACCTCGGTACCAAAGTGAGCCACCGCAAGTTTCATTTCCGGGCGAACGGCCTAGCGGCGAGGATGGCTCGAAACCAGCACCGCCCCCGGTTCGTCGAGTCCGCCACGACGGGAAACATGACCGCATTGCCATGCGGAAAGACCGCGACCGGCGAGCAGCTCAATCGCCTCGGGAATGTTCGCCTCTGGCATGATCACGACCATCCCGACCCCCATGTTGAGGGTTGCCTCGATATCAGGTTGTGAGATGTCGCCCACCTGCTGGACGAGGTTGAAGATCGGGGCAGGAGCCCATGTCGACCGGTCGACAGTAGCGGCGAGATCGTCGGGTAGAACGCGAGCAAGGTTGTTGGCCAGTCCCCCGCCTGTGACATGACTCATGGCGTGTACCTCAACATGACTGATGAGGGCCAACAGGTCAGATGCGTAGACGGTGGTGGGCTCAAGGAGCTCCTCGCCGAGGGTGCGCCCCAGGTCGTCGACGTGACGGTCGAGACCCCAACCCGCGTCAGCCAGCAGCACCTTGCGGACCAGCGAGTAGCCGTTGGAGTGCAAGCCCGAGGAGGCCACCGCCAGCAGGGCATCGTCGTCCTGAACCCGCTGCGGACCGAGGATCCCTTCGTACTCGACGGCTCCCGTGGTGGCACCTGCGACGTCGTACTCGTCAGGGGCCAACAGGCCGGGGTGCTCGGCCGTCTCGCCGCCGAGCAGCGAGCAGCCGGCCTTGGCGCAGGCGGCGGCGATGCCCTTGACAACGTTGGCGATCCGGTCCGGATCGACGTGACCACAGGCGACGTAGTCGGTGACGAACCACGGCTGCGCACCCACCACGACGAGATCGTCAACGAGCATGCCCACCAGGTCGAAGCCGATGGTGTCGTGGACGTCCATGGCCTGGGCGATGGCGACCTTGGTACCGACACCGTCAGTCGAGGTGGCGAGCACCGGATGGCGGTACTTCCCCAGCGCGGAGGCGTCGAAGAAACCAGCAAAGCCTCCCAGGCCACCGAGAACCTCCGGACGACGGGTGGCTGCCACGTGGGCCTTCATGAGGTCGACGGCACGCTCACCGGCCTCGATGTCGACGCCGGCGCGGGCGTACGCGGACTCGTTGCTCACTGCTTCTCCTCATCGGGATCGGTAGGGGTGGTGACGGCGACGACGTCTCGCGCGGAGGTGGGCACCTGCACGGGGTAGACACCGTCGAAACAGGCCCGGCACAGGTTGTCAGCGTCGACGTGGGTGGCTCGGATGAGGCCCTCAAGGCTGACGTAACCCAGAGAATCGGCGCCAATGGATCGACAGATGTCCTCGACCTCCAGTCCGGGGGCGATGAGCTGGGCACGGGTGGCGAAGTCGATGCCGTAGAAGCAGGGCCATTTCACCGGCGGCGAGGAGATGCGCACGTGCACCTCGGCAGCACCCGCCTCGCGCAACATCCGGACGAGTTGACGCTGGGTGTTGCCGCGCACGATGGAGTCGTCGACGACGACGATGCGGCGTCCCTCGATGACGTCCCGCAACGGGTTGAGCTTGAGACGGATGCCAAGGTTGCGCAGGGTCTGGGAGGGCTGGATGAAGGTCCGACCGACGTAGGAGTTCTTGACCAGACCCATGCCGTAGGGAATACCGGACTCGTCCGCATAACCGATAGCAGCCGGGGTGCCGGACTCGGGCACCGGGATGACGAGGTCAGCGTCGACGGGGTGTTCCTGGGCCAGGATCTTGCCGATCTTGACCCGCACGTTGTGGATGCGTCGTCCGGCAATGACGGTGTCGGGCCGGGCCAGATAGACGTACTCGAAGATGCAGCCCTTGGGACGGGCCTCGGCGAAGTGACTGGTGCGCAGACCGGCGGCGTCGATGGCGATCATCTCACCGGGCTCGATCTCGCGAACGAAGGTGCCCCCGACGATGTCGATGGCGGCAGTTTCGGAGGCGACCACCCATCCGCTGGGGAGGCGTCCCAGCACAAGCGGCCTGATGCCCTGCGGGTCACGAGCGGCGCACAGGGTGTGGTCGTCCATGAAGACGAGACTGAAGGCCCCCTTGAGGTGAGGTAGCACCTGGGTGGCGACTTCTTCAAGGGTGCCGTCGTAGGTCGTCATGAGGGCGGTGACGAGCGAGGTGTCGTTGCTGGAGTCCATCCGGTCCTTGTGAGGAACGTCAGTGCTCGGAGCGCGCTCGGCGATGAGGGCCTCAAGGGCGTCGGCGTTGGTGAGGTTACCGTTGTGGGCCAAGGCGAGGCCTCCACCACCCTGACGAGAGCGGAAGGTCGGCTGGGCGTTGTCCCAGACGCTCGCGCCTGTCGTCGAGTAGCGGGTGTGGCCGACGGCCATGTGGCCCCGCAGGGAGTTCAGGGTGGCCTCGTCGAAGACCTGGGAGACCAGCCCCATGTCCTTGAAGACCATCATTCGGCGACCGTCCGACACCGCCATGCCAGCGGATTCCTGGCCTCGGTGTTGCAGGGCATACATGCCGAAATAGGTGAGCTTGGACACCTCTTCACCGGGGGCATAGATCCCGATGACGCCACAAGCGTCCTGGGGTCCGTGATCCTGGGGATCGAGGTCTGCGGTAAGCCTTCCGTCTGCGCACGGCACGAGGCCACGGTATCGCACAATGGCCGAGGGTGGCTGTGGAACAGTTGTCAGGAGCGTCAGGGCGCAGATCTCAGCCCCTGGCCGGGGTCACCTTGCCGGCCACCAGGACGGCCAGCAGGGTCGCCGCGACACCGACGCCGAACGTCACCGCATAGGCCGGCGTGGCACCTCCCCGATCGGCGAGACGTCCGGCCATCGTCGTCCCGAAGGCATAACCCAGGCTGTTCATGGCCGCCATGAGGGTCATGACGGTGCCGATCCGTCCGGCGGACGCGGCGCGCTCCGCAACGCTGAAGAGGGTAATCATGTACGGCGCCGCAGCCACACCGAGGACGATCAGGGCCGGGACCAGCGGACCGAGGTGATGGACGATGAGCAGCGGGGCCGCGAACACCGCCAGTCCCAGGGCGAAGAACTTCCACCGTGCGACGAGGTCCAGACGACGTGCCAACCTCGGCAGGGCCAGGCCGGCGGCCGCACTACCCACCGACAGCAGGGCGTGCAGCAGACCCGCCAGGCCAGGTCGTCCCGTCTGCGTGGCAAGACTGGTAGTTCCGGTCTGGACGGACCCGAAAACCATGCCCATGAAGATCATGCCGACGCAGGTGGCCAACACACCGGCGGTGAGCAGCGGACCAGGAGCACGACGTTGCGCCGGGGTCGAGACCCCCTGGCGGTCGGTCCCGGCGCGGTGACCCTCGACGAGTTTCGACGTCGGGTCCAGGGCGAACCAACTGCCCAGCACCACCAACATCGCACCGGCGACGACGAGGCCAGGGACGGGACCCGCAATCACCGCGAGGATGCCGACCATGGCTGGTCCGAGGGCGAAGGAGGCCTCATCAATGGACCCCTCCCATGCGAAGGAGGTTTCCAGCACCCCTGCTTCGATCTTGGGATTTGCTGCTCCCATGGCACGCCAGCGAACCCGCGCCATGGTGCCGATCTGAGGCAGGAAGAATCCCGCCACTCCGCCGATGGCGGCCACGATCGGCCACACTGCCCCCATCGCGGCAACCACTCCCTCGGCGGTCAGGGCGAGTCCACCGACCAAGGACTGCACCAACAGCACCGTGCGCTGACCATGACGGTCGGTCAGGGCGCCGAAAATGGGAGAGCCGATGGCGATGGCCAGGGCGACGATGCCCGCAGCCAGACCACCAGGGCCCAGCCGCCCCGAGACCTGTGGGCTGGACACGAGCAACAGGGTGCCCAGCTGGCTCATGGCCAAGGGCAGACGAGCCAAGGCGGAGACGGTGACGAAGGTGCCGCCTGGCAGGGAGAACAGAGTTCGGTAGCTCACGGAGCCGGAGGACATGGGCGGGCCTCTCGATGACGGGGACAAGTGGCTGTCCGCGTCTGCCCACCCTTCTGACGCGAGCCCCGGTGATCGTCACTCAGACGGGGCAACTGCCCGCCGAACGTCCCAGGCCCTGCCTACCGGCACGACCGGAGGCAGGGCCATTCTACGCGGGAACACCCTTCAGCGGAACTTCACTCAGCCAGGCCGGCGAGCATGAGGGCCTCGGTGAGGATGGCCTTGCGGAAGTCACCCAGGTGCAGGGACTCGTCGATACCATGCATGCGCGATTCCGGATCGGTGACGGCCGTCACCAGAACGGTGGCCTGCGGGAAGGCATTCTGCAGATCGGTCACCAACGGGATGGCACCGCCGGTGCCCATCTCGACGGGCTCCTGACCCCAGGCCAGCTTGAAGGCCTCGTTGGCAACCTCGGCGCGCTCACCGGTGAAGGGGACGACACCCGGCTGGCCAAGCTGGCCGGGTGTCACCTTGACGTGGGCGCCGAACTCGACGTGGGACTCCAGATGCTTGACGAGAGCTTCCATGGCCTCATCGGCGTCCTGACCAGGGGCGACGCGCAGGCTGATCTTGGCACGGGCGGTGGCTGGCAGGATGTTGATGGCGTCGGCAACCGGGGTGGCGTCGATGGCGATGACGGTGACCGACGGCTTGGTCCACATCTTCTCGACGGCGCGTCCCTGACCGACCCACTGGACTCCGTCAAGGACACCGGTCTCCTCGCGCAGACGGTCCTCCGGGTAGTCCAGCTGCGGGCCGGCAAATCCCTTGAGCCCGTCAACGGTGACCTCACCGGTCTCGTCATGCAGGGTCGCAATGAGGCGGCACAGAGTCGTCAGGGCGTCGGGAACGATGCCGCCGAACTGACCGGAGTGCAGCGCGTGGTCGAGGGTGGAGACCTCCACGACGCAGTCAACGACGCCACGCAGGGTGGTCGTCAAGGAGGGCACGACCTGGGTCCAGTTGACCGAGTCGGCGATGACGATGACGTCAGCGGCCAACTCCTCCTTGTGGTTGGCGATGATGGCGTCCATGGACGGGGAGCCGATTTCCTCCTCACCTTCGACGAAGAGGGTGACGCCAACCGGGGGCTTGCCGTCGAAGGCACGGATGGCGGCCAGATGGGCAGCGACGCCACCCTTGTCGTCAGCAGTGCCACGCCCGAAGAGACGTTCTTCCTTGGTGGTGGCCACGAACGGGTCGGTGTGCCACTCGTCGGGGTTGCCGGTGGGCTGGACGTCACCGTGGGAGTACAGCAGGACGGTGGGCTTGCCCTCGGGGGCTGGCCAGTGGGCGATGACAGTCGGCAGTCCATCATTCTCGGTGATGACGTTGACGTCTGCGGCGCCAGCCTCCTTGGCCGCAGCTGCGACGAAGTCGGCTCCGGACCTCACGTCGTCGGGTCGCTGGGAACTGACCGACCGGACTGCGACGTGACGGGTGAGCTGTTCCACCGCATCGTCGAAACCGGTATCCACTTTGGCAGACAGGTCCTTGAAAGCATGAGAAAGATCCATGGTCAAAGTGTAGGAGTGCGAGTCCTCGTTCGTATCAAGCAATGGCACTCTTGAGAGGCCACCCAGGGAGGTCCCGCGTGATCCTACTTGTCGACAACCATGACTCCTTCACCTTCAACCTCGCGCACCTGTTGGCCCAAGTCAGCGGTACAGCGCCGGTGGTGGTACGCCCCGAAGACATTGAACGGGACGGGGTTTTCCACCGGCTGGCTGACGGCGAGTTCGATCACGTGGTCATTGGACCAGGACCTGGTTCTCCGCTCACCGAAGCGGACTTCCATGTTGCTGGCCAGGTCATTGATGCTTCCGCCAGGCTCCCCCTGCTTGGGGTATGTCTCGGTCACCAAGGTCTTGGGCTGCGCCACGGTGCTCAGCTGCAGGCAATTCGGCCACGTCACGGTGTCGTGAGCCAGATTCATCATTCGGGACGCGGGATCTTCACCGGATTGCCACAGGACTTCGAGGCCACTCGGTATCACTCGCTGTGCCTGTCGGCACTGGGCGATGACACTTTTGAACACGCTCGCGCCGAGGATGGCACCATCATGGCGTTCAAGGTTGCAGATCGGCCGCACTGGGGTGTGCAGTTCCATCCCGAATCAGTGATGACACAGGTGGGGGCCCAACTCGTCGCCAACTTCTTGGCGATCGGCCACCCCCACTGCACAACGGTGTCTGGCGACTTGGCGTCGAAAAATCGCAGCCCCAGCTGTCCTCCTTCACGCACGATCCTTCAGACCCCGGCGAGGTGGGAAATATGCCACCGTGAGGTCGACATCGATCTCGACACGGAAGCTACCTTCGCCGCACTGGCTGGTGACGTTGACGCCTTTTGGTTGGACTCGGCGGCCGCACGCGACGACACCGGTCGGTGGAGCATCATGGGCACGGCGGCGGGATCGGCGTCGGAGGTGATCAGTTACGACGTCAACACGAATACGTTGCTGGTCAATGGGCGATCCGAGCCTGGTGATGTGCTGGGGTTTCTGGCACGCCGTCTTGCGGAAGGAGCGACGAGGCCGAAGCTCGGTGACATCCCGTTCACTGGCGGCTACGTCGGCTTCCTGGGCTATGAGTGCAAGGCGTTGACCTTGGGGCCGAACGCGCACCGCAGCGACATGCCCGACGCGATGTGGCTGCGCCCGGCAAGCTGGATTGCCTATGACCATGACGAGCAGCGCGCCACTCTACTGGCTCTGGTGGACCACGACGCGCCACACCGTGACGAGACTGCTGATCTGCTTGACACGTTGGCTCTGGCGTTGGTGGCTCGCCGAGGACCTGATGAACCACCAAGCCCGCCGATCAGCGTTCCTGCTGGGTCGTGGCGGCTGAGCTGCGAGGCGTATCAAGACCGGACCCTCACGATTCAGCGGGCGTTGGCTCGCGGCAACTCGTACGAGGCCTGTCTCACCGACACGTGGACTTCCAGGTGCGACGTGAACGGCTGGAAGCTGTACCGGGCGCTACGACGTCGAAATCCGGCTCCCTACGGCGCGTACCTTCGGTTCAGCAACCCGAACCTCGAGGTGTGCTCCTCCTCCCCGGAACGGTTCTTGCGAATACGTGACGGCATCGTCGAGTCCGCACCGATCAAGGGGACGATGGCCCGCTGTGGTAACCGTGTCGAGGATGCCCAACGCGTCATTGATCTGCGCACCGACGCCAAGAACCGCGCCGAAAACCTCATGATCGCCGATCTGGTGCGCAATGACCTGTCGCGGGTGTGCCAGCCCGGCACGGTGGAGGTGCCGCACCTGATGAAGATCGAGTCGTACGCGACGGTGCACCAGATGGTGACCACGGTGCGCGGACAGTTGCGCGGGGATGTCGGGCTGGTCGACGTGCTGCGAGCCACGTTCCCTGGTGGGTCGATGACGGGGGCACCCAAGGAACGATCCGTGGAGATACTGGACAGTTTGGAGGCTGGCGCCCGAGGAATCTACTCGGGGGTGCTGGGCTACCTCGGGTTCGATTGCACTGCCGACCTCAGCATTGTCATTCGGACGCTGGTCCGGGCCGGGGCGGGGGTCTCGGTCGGTGCCGGTGGCGCGATCGTCGCCGCATCCCAGCCTGACGAGGAGTGGTGCGAGAAGAACCTCAAGGCGGCGGCCCCATTGGCGGCCCTCTCTGAGGCGAGGCAAAGGTCCTCGCGTAGCCAATAATCGTGAGGAGACGATTACCACACGCGGTGGCAGACGGAACACCGTCTGGTCCATAAGATCGTCGACCAGGAGATCCGCATCGCAAGGTGTCTTTGTCACAGCGGTACATGAGCATGACCCGCATGAACGCCACAGCTCTTGGGCAGCACCACTCGCCGTCAGCTCAGGTCAAGAGTTCTCGTCACTCCCCCAGGGCAGCCGGAATCGGCTTGCGCCAAGTGCGCTCGATCTCGTCGAGTGACAGGCTGAACAGCCCGTTGACCTCGAACTCGCCGTGATCGATGACCTCACCGATGCGGGCGACCGGCGCACCATGCTCCTGGCACAGCTCCTTGAACTCGCGGTAGTCGGCACCGGACAACGAGACGACGGCGCGAGCCGGCGACTCCGAGAAGAGCATCACCGAGGGCTCCCCCTCGGGCAGGGTGACCGAGGCACCGAGGCCGCTGAGCAGACAGCTCTCCACGAGAGCCTGGGCCAGGCCGCCGTCGGACAGGTCGTGAGCGCTGGAGAGCAGACCGCGCCTGGCAGCCTCCACCATGACCGCGGCCAGGGCCTTCTCGGCGTTCAGATCGGGCATCGGGGGCATGCCGCCGAGGTGACCGGCGTGAATGACGTCGTCGTAGACCGATCCACCGAACTCGCACTTCGTGGTGCCGAGCAGCAGGACAGCGTCACCGTCATGGGCGAAGGCGGAGGGGATGCGGGTGCGAACGTCGTCAATGACACCGAGGACACCGACGAGCGGGGTCGGCCGGATGGACTCGTCACCAGTGCGATTGTGCAGGGAGACATTGCCACCGGTGACCGGCATACCGAGCTCACGGCAGCCGTCGACCAGGCCGAGAATGGTTTCGTCGAACTGCCACATGATGTCGGGGTCGTACGGGGAGCCGTAGTTGAGGCAGTCGGTGACGGCCACCGGGGTCGCACCGCTGATGGCAACGTTGCGATAGGCCTCGCACAGCGCCAGCTGAGCGCCCAGGTACGGGTTGAGGGTGGTCTGACGGCCATTAGCGTCCAGGGACAGCGCGATGCCGAGGTTGGTCTGCTCGTCGACACGGATCATGCCGGCGTCGTTGGGCTGGGACAGCACCGTGTCGCCACGCACGAAACGGTCGTACTGGTCAGTGATCCAGGAGCGGTCGCACAGGTGGGAAGAACCGACCAGCGCCAGTAGAGCACCGGCCAGACCCTCTCCCGAGTTGTCGCGCGGAAGGTTGTTGGCGTCATCGCCGTTGAGCTCGTCGATCCACCACGGGCGCGCCGCAGGCATGTCGAGGACCGGCCCGTCGTGGGCGACGGTGCGCGGATCGACGTCGACGATCCGCTCGCCGTGCCAGTCGATGTGGAGACGACCGGTGTCGGTGACCTCGCCGATGACGGTGGCGGCCACTCCCCAGCGATCACAGATCTTCATGAACTCGTCGAGCTGGTCCGGGCGCACCACGGCGGCCATCCGCTCCTGGGACTCGCTCATGAGGATCTCCTCGGCAGCGAGGCTCGGGTCGCGCAGCGGGACGCGGTCGAGCTCGATGTGCATACCACCGTCACCGGCGCTGGCCAGCTCCGAGGTGGCGCATGAGATACCGGCTGCGCCGAAGTCCTGCAGGGCTTCGACGACCCCGGCGTTGAACAGGTCGAGGGTGCACTCGATGAGCAACTTCTCCATGAAGGGATCGCCCACCTGGACGCTGGGCCGCTTGGACTCCCCTTCGGCGGCGAAGGACTCGGAGGCCAGGATCGACGCGCCGCCGATCCCGTCACCCCCCGTCGCGGCACCGAAGAGGATGACGAGGTTGCCCACACCGGAGGCCTTGGCGAACTGCAGGTCCTCGTGACGCAGCACGCCGACGCACAGCGCGTTGACCAGCGGGTTGCCGTAGTAGGTGGGGTCGAAGAGGGTTTGGCCACCGATCGTCGGCAGGCCAAGACAGTTTCCGTAGTCAGCGATGCCGGAGACGACACCGGGCAGCACTCGGGAGGTGTCGGAACCACCGAGGGGCCCGAAGGCCAGGGCATTCATGACGCCGACCGGGCGAGCACCCATGGCCATGATGTCTCGAACGATGCCGCCGACTCCGGTGGCTGCGCCCTGATGCGGCTCGACATAGGACGGGTGGTTGTGGGACTCCGCCTTGAACGTGACGGCCAGTCCGTTTCCGATGTCGACGACGCCAGCGTTGTCACCGATGCCTGCCAGCAGCGGGCCGAGCGGCGTGCGCTGGGGCAGGTCACCGAAGCGTCGTAGGTACTTCTTCGACGACTTGTACGAGCAGTGCTCCGACCACATCACCGAATACATGGCGAGCTCGCCGCCGGTCGGGCGACGTCCCAGGATCTCCCGGATGCGCTGGTACTCGTCAGCGGACAACCCCAACTCAGCCCAGGGCTGCTCGACGTCGGGGGTGCTGACGGCGTTCTCAACTGTGTCTGCCACAGGACCAATCTAGCCGTTGGATGGCGTCATTGCCGCCCCGACCACGTATTGCCGGCTCACTCAGCGCATGGGGAGAGCGCAACGTCTTACCATGAGCCCCGTGAGTACCGCCCCATCGAACCCTCGTCACCGCGGTGCCATGACATGGGTGGTGTGGATCACCGCGGTCATCGCCTACGGGTTTGCCGTCATGCAGCGAACCTCTCTGGGCGTCACGGGGCTGACGGCCGCAGACCATTTCAACGCCCCGGCGTCCGTCGTCGCCACTTTCATGGTGCTCCAGCTCGCGGTGTACGCCGTTCTGCAGATTCCGGCCGGTGTGGCCGTCGATCGGTTGGGGTCACGAGTCGTCATCGCTGCCGGATCAGTCCTCATGGCCGTGGGACAGGTCGTCATGGCCCTGGCCGGGAGTGTGGGAGGTGCCATGCTCGCCCGCATCCTGGTGGGATGTGGCGACGCCTTCATCTTCGGTGCTGCGGTGCGTCTGGTGCCTGCTTGGTTCCCGACTCGTCAGATCCCGCTGATGACTCAGCTCACTGGCCTGTTGGGCCAGTTCGGACAGGTTGTCTCGGCCGTCGGCCTGGTGGCGATGGTGGAGACCAGCGGGTGGCGTTCGAGCTACTTCCTCGCTGCGGCCGGGGCGGCACTGGCCGCAGTGCTGGCCGTCCTTCTCATCCGTGACGCCCCGCCCGGAGTCGAGCCGGAACGCACCGACGCCAATCTCAAGCAACTCCCCCACCAGGTTGTCGAGGTCGTCAAGCATCCCTCGACGAGGATGGCCTTCTGGGCCCACATGTCGTCGAACTTCGCCGGCATCGTCTTCTCACTGATGTGGGGAATGCCCTACCTCACTCATGCTGAAGGCCGATCAACCGCCACTGCCTCGACTCTCATGACGGTGTACGTCATTGCCAATGCCATCGCCGGTCCCACGGCTGGCATCCTCACCAGTCGCCACCCGCTTCGTCGCGGGACCCTCATCGAGGCAATGATCACCGTCTCTGCGCTGGCGTGGCTCGTCGTCCTGATCTGGCCGGGACGCGCCCCACTGTGGATGCTCTACGTCCTCGTCATCTGCCTGGGCATCTCACTGCCCGGTGGGGGCGTTGGGTTCGACGTGGCTCGCACCTTCCAGCCCGGCAACCGGCTGGCCACCGCGACCGGTGTGGCCATCACGGGCGGATTCTTCTTCGGCCTGCTGGAGATCGAGATCATCGGTCTGCTTCTCGAGGTACTGTGTCCCGGCGGGCACTACACCCTCAGTGGCTTCCGCTGGGCCATGTCCACCCAGCTCATCATCTTCGCCATCGGTCTCATCGGCCTGGAGGTCAACCAGCGCCGTCTGTACCGGATCATGATCGACAACGGCGTGACGGTGCCGACGTGGCGGGAGGCACTGGCACGCCAGTGGCGGGTCGTCAAGCAGCGTCGCCGCTGAACAACCCGCCACTGTCAGGCGCGATGGGGCTCGTCACTCAGCTGTTGTAGTCGCGGGCCGTCTCCGCACGAGAGGCCGCGTCACGAAGCTCCTTGACCGTCCGCGTCAGGCCACCCGTGGCCGAGGGGTGGTGCGCCAACCAATGATCGGCATCCTCGACGACGTCACCGTCCGGGAAGAGTCCGATCACCAAGCGCTGGGCCATCTCGATCGGGAACTCCTGCCAGATCTGTTCCAGGTCGTCGAAGTAGGAGCCGTTGAGGCTGGCGAAGATCTCGGCCCCCAACGGGGTGCGCAGACCGTCGATGAGTGCCAGGCAGTGCTCGTTGGACAGCTCGCCGGGGGTGCGCAGGCGACGGTAGGCGTCCTGCTTGGCAACATCGTCAGGACAGGCGGTCAGGGCGGCCATGTGGTGGGCGACGCCGGTCTTGGTGCGGTCACGCTCCAGCTCGGCGTCGAGGTCCTCGGCGCTGGCCTGGCCAAGGGCGGCCAGGGCCATCCAAGCCTGCCACCTCAGCTCAGGATCGACAACCAGATCCGTGACGTTGCCGTCGAGAAGTCCGCGGACCTGACCAGCCGACTCGTGGTCGGCTGCCGACAGAGCCAGGGCGTGGCGGGCCCAGATGCGCTGCAAGTCGCTGCCGGGCTCGGACTCGTCAAGTCCCTGCCATGCTCGAGCGGCCTCGGCTCGACGCGCGTTGTCGCGAGCCGAATCAGGCAGGTAATTCTCGACCGCCATCCGCACCTGCTGCAGGACGGCGGTGAGGATGGCCGGTTCAGTCTCCTTGGGGCCGTGCAGGGCAACAGCGTCGAGGTAGTCCTGCACCTTGAGCTTGGCGTCGCGCACCGCGTTCCACAGCATCGACCAGACCAGGGCGCGGGCCAGTGGTTTCGACAGGCCGGACAGGTGGGTCAGCACAGTTTTCGTCCCGGTAGCCCCAAGACGCACCTTGGCGTAGGTGAGGTCGTCGTCGTTGATGAGGATGAGATCCGGGGCGGGCTTGCCGACGGCCTCGGGCACCGGAGTACGCGGCGAGGACAAGGTCACATCGATGAGGTCAGTGCGCACCAGATCGTCTCCCTGCAGGGAGTACAGACCGACGCGAAGGGTGTGAGGACGATTGACGTCGTGGCCGGTACGCAGGTCGACGGAGTCACGCACCACGGCGAGCTCCTGGACGACCCCGTCACGAACGGTGAGTTCCGGCAGCAGAACGTCAGGTCCGGTGGTCTTGAGCCAGGCGTTCACCCAGGAGCTCAGGTCTCGACCGCATGCCTTCTCGAGGTGACGGATGAGATCGTCGAGAGTGGCTGAGGAGAAGGCCAGTTCGCGGAAGTAGTGGCGTGCCGCGCTGAAGAACTTCTCGACGCCGACGTGGGCGACGAGCTGCTTGAGCACCGACGCACCCTTGGCGTAGGTGATGCCATCGAAGTTCTGACGGGCGGCCTCCAGATCGACGATGTCGGCGACGATCGGGTGCGTCGTCGACTGCTGGTCGGCGGTGTAGGCCCAGGCCTTGCGACCGACGGCGAAGTTCGTCCAGGCCTCGCGGTACTCGGTGGCGTTGACCGAGGCATGGGCTCCCATGTACTCGGCGAAGGACTCCTTGAGCCACAGGTCGTCCCACCACTTGGGGGTGACGAGGTCTCCGAACCACATGTGAGCCATCTCGTGGAGGATGGTGTTCGTCCGACCGGCAAGCTCGGAGCGAGTGGCCGGGCCGCGGTGGATGTAGTTCTCGGTGAAGGTCACGAGGCCCGGATTCTCCATGGCGCCGAGGTTGTACTCGGGCACGAAGATCTGGTCGTACTTGCCCCACGGGTAGGGGTAACCGAAGGCGTCGTGGTAGAAGGCCAGGCCCTGCTTGGTGATCTTGAAGATCTCCTCATGATCCACGTACTCGGCCAAGGATGCGCGAGCGAGAATGCCCAGCGGGATGGACTCCGAGCCGTCGCGGGAGTGCCATTCGTCCTCGAATCGGACGTACGGGCCAGCGGCGATGGCGGTCAGGTAGGTCGACATCCGCGGGGTGAGGGCGAAGTCGTGCAGGATGCCGCCGTCCTCCTCGCGGGTGTCCTCATGGACCTGGTTGGAGATGACGCGCCATCCCTGCGGTGCGAGAACATCGAAGTCGACGTGGGCCTTGAGGTCGGGCTGTTCGAAGACCGCGTACATGCGCCGGGAATCAGCAGCCTCAAAGTGGGTGTAGAGGTAAACCTTGCCGTCGGCGGGATCGACGAAGCGGTGCAAGCCCTGGCCAGTGTGTTGGTAGGGCAGCTTGGCGGTGACGACGACGAGATTCTTACGATGAGTATGGAGTCCGTGAAGCTGGATACGAGAGCCGTCATACTCCGGCTCGACCTCCTCATCGTTGACGATGACCGACTCAATCTCGCCGTCGAGCAAGTCCAGGAAGGTGTCGGGCTCCTTGGTCGAGAATCGCACCCTGGTGCTGGAGGTGAAGTGGGTGGCCCCATCAGCGTCGGCACCGCGCACGTCAACGCGGACGTGGTACCTCTCGACAGTGATGATCTCGGACCGGTGACGGGCTTCTTCGCGGGTCAGATTCTTCGTACTCACACCACCAGAGTATGGCAGTGGCGCGTGCCATGAGCGTCTAGACCGAGCAGTTCCTCTGGATGAAGCTGTACCTCGAACCGATCAGGGTGTCTCATGTCCGCTGTTGACGGGTACGAGCCGGCGGGCAAGGGCAGCCGTGTCAGGGTAGGTCATCCAGCGATTCCTTTGGACAATCGACCTGCTGGACCGTCACCCCATGGGCCACGTCGTAAACCCGACACGCGACCGAGGATGCCGATTTGCCCCCGTCAGGTGGCAACAGAGAGCCTGACTCCATATGCCTGTATAAGTCGACACGAAACCGGGTCCCCTCACGACTACGCACAACCCACCGGTCGACGACGTTAACATCCGGCGGGTTGGTCTCGTTGAACCATGTCTGCGCGGCGTCCGCACGTTCAGCCGGGGAGGTGAGCCCATGCGAGTCCAACTCCTTGCGCAACGCGTCGGGCAGGTCGTAGTCAGCTCGCCCAGCAACATCCTCATCCGTCTCAGACTGGATCGTGCTGCAACCCGCCACACCGAAGCAGAACAGCACACACGCAGTCATGACGACCACGAACCGAGGACTCCTCATCGGCGCCCCCTCAGTTCTCGCCGAGCAACCGCACACCGCTCCGGCAGATACGCATCTATGGTACCAGCACCCCTGGCACATCCACATCGCACAGTCACGATTGCGACTAAGACGCGAAGTTCTAACAAGAAAGGCAGGGCGTCATCACTGCGCTTGGTGAGGAGCTTGCCGAGTCAACCGATGGTGATCAAACGCTGTCCCTCGAACCAATCGGATGTCTCATCTTCACTGTTGACGAGTACGAACCGGCGACCAAGAAAGCAGCATCACGGCAACTCAGCCAACGATTCCTGGGGGCAGTCAACCTGCTGGACGGTCACCCCATGGGCCACGTCGTAAACCCGACACGCAACCGAGTGTGCCGATTTCCCCCCGTCAGGTGGCAGAAGAGAGCCTGACTCCACACGGACGTAGAAGTCGACACGCAACCGGGTCCCCTCACGACTACGCACCACCCAATGGCCACCAAGAGAGATGTCTATCGGCCTGGTCTCGTTAAACCACACCTGCGCGGCGTCCGCACGCTCAGCCGGGGAGGCAAGCCCCCGCGAGTCCAACTCTTTGCGCAGCGCACGGGGCACGGCAACGTCGGCGCTATCCGCTGCTTGCACATCCGCCTCAGATTGGATCGTGCTGCAACCCGCCCCGCCGAAACAGAGCAACACGCACGAAGTCATGACAGCCACGAACCGAGGACCCCTCATCGGCGCCCCCTCAGTTCTCGCCGAGCAACCGCACGCCGCCCCGGCAGATACGCATCTATGGTACCAGCGCCCCCTGACGCATCCACGTGATCGACCACGTCGAAATGGCTCTGCAACCGTCCCACCTCAGGTGAAGTCGAACCTTTCGCGAGGTAGATCAAGGACTGGTCAGGCACCCTGAGATGCCCACCCCAAGCCAGGACTCCTCGCGACTCAGCAACGATATCCTCCAGCACAACAACCTCATCGGGGAAAAGATTACCCGTTGACCCGTACGGGAGAAAACTCTCACGAAAAAGGAAGGCTGTCCCGGACAGAAGGTTGGACCGTTGCGGTGAGGCAACATTCCGGTCATGCTGGAGCCCTGCCACGTCACCGGGACGCAATGAGACAAGTTCGTAGTTGATGCGCCTCAAGGCATGCAGCAGCACGACCGACGGTGCACCGGTCGTCAGAGTCACGTCGATCCCTGCACCCTCGACCGTCTGCGCAGCAGCAGCGGCACCGATCGGCCAGTCGTTAGCGCTGCGCATCCCAGACCATCGTTGCACGCGAGAAGGCTGGATGGGCGACAACGGAACCGGGGGCAGGGCGGCGGCCTCAGAAGCCAGAACGGCCGTCAGCCCGCTTGCGGCCATACCGCTCAGCAAGGCACGACGGGGAATCTTGTAGGAATTGTGTGTCATCGCCGCGTTCCTTTCACGCGCTTTCCGCCAGCTGACTGACAATCTTGGCGAAACCTTCAAAAAATGGAGACAATTTCTCCGACGGCAGTACTTCCGGCAACAGAGCTTTATCTCTGATCTGCATCTCCACCGCTGCTACTTGCAATTTGTGCAGCACAGAATCGGATGAATCGAAAAACATAGCCCGAGCCGATTTCTCAACAGAATCGGACGACGAGTTAAACCGCAGCCGATAGAAGTCGCGGAAGCGGGTCGTAATCGCCTGGCCAGTCAGGTAATCCCTCAGCACCGTCTTGAAGGGCACGCCAGCACGGATCGCCCGGCCCAGAAGATATCCATCCACATCTTCGATCATGTCCGAGAAACCGAAGGACGACTCGACACCGCGATGAGCAAGCCGATCCATACAAAACGCGTACCCCGACGCATAACTCCTCTCATTGTTCATCCAGTCGGCATAGAAGGTCGAGAGGTCACCACCCCAGCCCCCGAAATCGCCTCGGTTCGCATTTTTCCCGTCGCCCCAGCCCATAAGCATGACGGCGTTGGCAGTCGCGGCGAGATGATCCATTGATACGGTCTCATTGTAAATAGGATCCTCGAACGTGAGCATAAGCGAGCCAAGTTCGCTCGTAGCTGCCGTGAGCCAGTCCTCATCGGGAGCCCCGAGCAAGATCCTCCAACCTGCGTAGACGTGGGTGTACTTCGGGTGTCGAAGAAACTCCAGCACCCGTTTGTTGATAAGATTGACGTCGCTGGTGCCCCCACCGTATTTCGCCGCCATGTCATGGACCTGGTCAACTGTAGCCAGGGTGTCCTCCAACTTTGACGGTGTATGCCCACCCACTCCATCCGGGCCAATTCCCGGATCGATATGTGCGCGGTGCACATCGCGGTCCAAATCAATTTCCTTGCCAGAATCAGCAGAGTAACGAACCTCCTGAATCTGGTTGAACGACCAATTATACGGAAGAGGGAACCCGAGATTGCCGGAGAAGCCCCACGACATTCCTGAGACAAATGAACTTACCGTGTAAGTCTGCTCTGAGACGCGCGAGCAGACATTACGACAACCGTAGACGCCAGCGCGATAGGCATGACCTCGGCTAGCCAAGGCCGCCTGAACTCCCCGAAAATAAGGAATAATATTGCTGTCAATTTCAGGATCGGTTGCGTCATAGTCCACCGAGAAGTAGACAATGGCGCCTGGATTGAAACCGTAATAGACCATGCGGTCATGTGCCTTATTTCCGTGTTCCCATCCAGATTCAAAGGAGAAATCAATCAGGTCACGTGCATTGTACTGCCAAATGGGGAACACTCTCATGTTGCCAGCAAAAATAGCATGGAGTTCACCATCTTTGAGTTTTTTATCCAGCTTGCCGCCGGGAGGTTCATCAAGATACCTACCTACGACCCTATAACCCGATCTGACCAGCGAATGCGCAAGCGACTCCGTGATCGTGAAACGAGTATCACACGCATGCGCCGCGCGATTCGGGTCACCTGTGGATACCAATAATTGACACCACGTTGCGTAGTCCACACGATTGGTAACTGGTAGCAAACTGAATGCTTGAAATGCCTGAATATACTTGGCCAACTTGTCATCAAACGTAGACTTGAACATTGTATGAACCATGCCTTCACCTCTTGGAACAGCACCGTTGAAGACACAAGCCGCAGACAGCAACTCGACAAGAACACCACTATCACCAGGCTTCAAAATATGGGCTGCCAGCTGCTGTCGGGTGGCCGGCCCAAAATTCCCGTTCACCGAGGAATCTGCTATTCCAAACTCAGATTGAAGTGCCTTCATTAGTAGTTTTTGAACATCACGCGAATAATGCCCTTCAGTGGGAATAATCGTTGCAAATCTACGCTGCCAATACCTCCTATTTAACCACTGCTGAATCTTACGAACTTCCGGATCACCTCCGGAAACTAGGACGTAAGCATCCATTGTGAGCAAGGCCTTGAAAAGTTTGGCGTTCAGCCTGTCCTGCACCCCAATACCCATATTGTTTGCCATGGCATACAAGGACCCCGCCACTGCGTCCATCTGCGGCCCAAAAGGAGGTGAACTTCTCCAGATCCCGTCGAGATCCCCACCGGGATAACCTTTACAGTAAAAGGCGCACTTAATGATGTTGACAATATTCTTGTTCTGTTCGCCCGGCCCGACACCACCACGGGCGTCCACCTTGGACATTGTGGTCGGACCGAACGCATGCGACAGTTCCTGGATCCCCAACTCGTGCTGCAAGCCACGTGCTTTTAGTTATCACGATTATCGTGTTTCTGTATTATCCGCACGAACGCGGATAGTACACAAAACACTCGGCTCCCAAGCTAGAGGATGGCATCCGTGCCTAGCCCGCAGGCAGCCACCCCCAACCTTCCCTCGTCCAAAACTTACGCACAACGATTCTCCGAGGCCAAAGGCCGCTCTGATTGCTGGAAGCCCAAAGGTCATCTGGAGTCCAAATCACTCGCGGTTGCAAAACACATCACCATCGCCACGGCACAAACCCAGATGGGCACTTCTCCGATCGATTTCCCAATTCGAGGGAGCAAAGATCATCCGCGTCATTTCTATTACCTGAGAAAACACGTCACCATGGCCATCAGAAAAAGAAGCCGATATTCATACCAGCACGCATCGGCATCCATGCGCGCTACGCGAAAAGCGGCTGACCGGGCCGAGCACCGTGACATGATGGCATTAGTCGGCGATGCGATGGGCCACCGACCACCAATCGCGTACACACCGTAAGGAGTACCAGTGTCGAACACAGAGCTCACGGTCGATGTTCTGGTCATCGGATGGGGCAAAGCCGGTAAGACGATCGCCGGACGCCTCGCCGGGGAGGGACGCAACGTCGCCCTCGTCGAAAGATCAGCACAGATGTACGGGGGCAGCTGCATCAACGTCGCATGCGTACCTACCAAGGACCTCATCGACTCGGCATCCAAGCGGGACGGTCGCGACCCTGTCTCCTACTTCACCTCAGCCGTCGCCGATCGAGACGCCCTCATCGCCAAGCTGAATCACGCCAACCACGCCATGCTGGAGGGCAAAGTGCTTCTCCTCGCCGGGGAAGCCAGCTTCACCGGACCCCACAACGTCAAGGTGGTTGGGGGAGCCGATGAGATCGCGGTACACGCCGAAACGATCATCGTCAACACCGGATCTCACCCAGCCACCCTCCCGATTCCCGGTGCCGACGGCCCGCGCGTCCATGACTCCACCACGATCCAGCACGTCGATCCCCTGCCGTCGCGGCTCGTCGTCGTGGGTGGCGGATTCATCGGCCTGGAGTTTGCCCAGATGTTCGCCCGATTCGGTTCCCAGGTCACCCTGCTCGAGGCTGGTGACACCTTCGCCCCGGCTCTCGATTCCGACGTCGCCAAGCGTGTGCGCAGCATGTTGGAGAGCGAAGGGGTCACGATTGTCACGGATGCCCGCGCGACCTCCTTTCATGACACAGGCCACCACATTGACGTCGCCACTGGCGATCGCACCTTCACTGCCGATGCGGTGTTGGTGGCAGCGGGCAGGCTCCCCGCCACTGAGAACCTTCATCTTGAGGCCGCCGGAGTGGCCACGGATGAACGAGGCCACATCACCGTTGACACTCAGCTGCGCACCAGTGTCGACGGGATCTACGCGGTCGGTGACGTCAATGGCGGCCCGCAGTTCACTTATATCTCCCTCGATGACAACCGAGTACTGTGGGACACCCTTCACGACGGGCCGCGTCGTCGCGACGATCGAGTGGCCGTCCCGACGACGACCTTCCTCGACCCGCCGCTGTCCCAGGTCGGCATGACGATGCGCCAAGCCCGGGAGTCCGACCGCTCCGTGCTCGTGGCGTCCAAGAACGTCTCCACGATCGCTGCCATGCCGCGACCCAAGATCGTCGGACAAACCGAAGGCCTCATTCGAGTTCTCGTCGATGCCGACGACCACACCGTCCTGGGAGCGACCCTGTGGTGCATTGATTCGCAGGAACTGGTCAATCTCGTCTCACTGGCCATGCGGTTGGGAGTTCGCTACGAAACGTTGCGTGACGGGATCTGGACCCACCCGTCCTCGACCGAAGCTTTCAATGAGGTACTCGGGGTACTCGAACCTCTCACCTGAGAAATGACCGAGGTCCAGTTGTCGTGACCGAGTACTCACGGTCACGACAACTGGACCTCGACGGGGTTGGCCTCAGGACTGCTGCCGAATAGACGGCACAAAAGGTGATAATCCTGATGTGCCGTATCAGGCGCTATATCCCTTTGGCGGAATGAGCGTGGCCATCTGATCGAAGCTCAGCTTGTAGGTCGGCGAACCGGAGAACCCAGCCGGATCAGCAACCAACACCTCCCGGGTGTCGGGGTTGTAGCCGACGATCGTCAGGTAGTGGTAGATCGTGCGGTCCGGGTAGCCCGGCGGATGATTGTGGGCCGGGGCAACGATGTTGGCGACGATGGCGTAGCCCTTGTCAATGTCCGTGGTGATGTTACGCCACAACAGATTCTTCTGATCCTGGGTCGGCGGATCGTTGGGCATGTACGTGTTCTTGTAAGGCTGTGACTTGAGGTGGGTGTTGAGCACCTTCGTCACCAGCGAGATGTCGTTGGTTCCGTTCTGGGTGGTTCCGAGCTCGTTGGCCATCTGCTGCTGGGTGACCTCAATTCCCCGAGCAGACAGCGCGATCCGGGTCGAGGCCGGGCCGCACCACCAACGGGTGCCCTGGTACTCGAAGTCGATATGGACGGTGTGAAATCCGTGTGCGGCGGCATTGGCAATCTCGTCATTGGCAACGTCGGCTTCCGGGGCCCGGGACTGAACCGACGCGACCCCGGCCACCCGGGGCTGGTTTGCCAGTTGCGGCCCTGCCTGGGCCGTCATCGCAGCCGGGGCGGCCCCTACAGCGAGCGCCGCCAGGCCGACGACGGCATCGCGCCGCAGCCTGCTGATCATGGAACTCATGGGATTCTCCCTTCACATGTGGTGTGTCACAGGGGTGGTTCTCGGCGGGCCTGTCCCACCAAGCAGTCGTCACCGGGACGCGCCGTCATCCGACCTTCATCTCGGTGACGACAGGGCCTCAACGGCCGGCGCGATAGTCCTTGAGGAGCTGCTCGGCGAGCGGGTACCACTGGGCGTACCGATCCGGGTAGGCGGAGACCTGCACAGCCTGGGCGAGCTGGCCGGGATCCATGGTCTGCCAACCTCTCTTCTGGATCACGCCGGGGTTGCTGACTACATCATTGATTCCGTAGAAGGACTTGGCCGCGAAAACCGGGTCCATGATCTGCTCAACGGATCCCCAGCCACATGACGGGCGCTGCTGGAACAGGCCGACGGAATCACGGTCGCCGTGATTTATGTTACGTAGGCCGGATTCCTGCATGGCGGCCATGATCGCGGCGTGAATGGCGTTGTCCTTGCCGGCTGGATCGATGGCATTGGATTTCTCGGCGACACGAATAATGGTGTAGGCATTCTCGCGCTGTTCAGCGGTCAGGCTTGTCGCCGAGACGCTGGACGCAGAGACTGCAGGAGCTGCCTGGGCCACCGCGGACGCAGCCACACCGGCCCCCGTCAGAGCCATGGTGAAACCGACGGCCGAACCGACCAGTCGTGCCGTTGTTTTTCCGAACATGTCGTCACCTTTCGTCGACGTCATTCGACACGTTACGTTGCCCAGTCTCACCGCGATAGATACGCATTGACCAATGACATCACTGTTATTTCGAGAGCTCATCTTGTTGTCAACCACACCTCGGGCCATGATCACGACTCACAAACAATTGGCGAAATGTCACCATGCGGATTCCCTCGACATCATGATCACAAAGCCACCGCACAACTGACACAACAGGCGTCGCAGCCCCAGGCCAGCGACACGCGCGACTACAAGGAGTTCGCCGTGAGCGAATATGGATCTGTACAAAAGGTCAGCCCATTCTGTTCGATCGGGTGGCGTGATCATCCTGGCCCCTCATGAACTCAGCGTTGGGTCTTCGCCATAACCTTGGACCCATGAGTGATGTCGCGCGCAGTGAGTCCCCCGTCCTGGCTGTTGACGCTGGGCAATCCAGCACCCGAGTCCGCTGCGAGCCTGGCCCCTGGGGGCCAGAGTGGATGGTCACCTCGTCCGGTGTGCGTACTGCTCTCCCCCTCGCCCCGCAATTTGCGGCCGTCATGGCGGACGTCGTGGCGGCGCACCCCGAAGTCACCGGTTCCCACTGCACAGTGGCCATCGGGTCATCGGGAGCTCGCGACGATGAAGACCCCTTTCCGGTTCTTGCGGCCCTCAAGCCCTATGGAGTCGGTCGAGTGCTGCTGGCCCACGACTCCATCACCTCCTACCTCGGTGCCCTGGGTGACCAGCTGGGTGTCGTGACGGCTTCGGGAACCGGGGTCATCACGCTGGCCGTCGGCCACCACGATGTCGCCCGCGTCGACGGCTGGGGCTACGTCATCGGCGACGCCGGATCGGCCTTCTGGCTGGGCCGTCACGCCCTTGACGCCGTCATGCGCGCCCATGACGGCCGTGGCGAACAGACGATCCTCAGCGACACCATCGGTGGAGACTTCGCCGACATCGAGGCCGCCTACCTGGAACTCCACGCCGATCCGCTCATGGTCTCGCGGATTGCCGCCTACTCCGCCAAGGTCACCGCCGCCGCAGAGGAAGGAGATCCCGTCGCCCGCGACATCTGTGTGCATGCCGCCCACGAGCTGGCCCACTCCTCGATCACAGGACTGTGCCAGACTCACCTGGCCAACGAGGACAGCCCCGCCGTCGGACTACTGGGCGGAGTCATGAATTCCCAGCTCATCCGCGCAGCGATCGTCGAGGAGATCTCCGTGGCGATGCCAGGAGCGCGCATCGTCGAACCCCTCGGGGAGGGACTCGACGGAGCCGCAGCCCTGCCGACCGTCAGCCCGGAGTTCCCGCTCGGCCAGCGCATCCACGTCGCACAGTGATGGCAAGGCCCCGGACTGCGCGGGTGTGAACGCCGCGTCTCACAACTGAGCTGACACGAAAGTCAGCAAGGAGCGGAAGAACCCCAGTCCGTCGGTGCCGGCACCGGTGAGCTCCTCCACGGAATGCTCCGGGTGAGGCATCAGTCCGACAACGTTTCCCGCCTCATTGGTGACACCGGCAATGTCGTGGACCGAGCCGTTCGGGTTGTCGGTGTAACGAAACACGACCTGATTGTTGGCCTCCAAGGTCGCCAGGGTCGCAGGATCAGCCACGTAGTTGCCTTCGCCGTGCTTGGCCGCGATGCGAATGCGCTGACTGGGACGGAAAGCACAAGTCCAGACGGTGTCGACACTGGCGACCTGAAGCTGCTGCACCGAGCAATGGAAACGTCGCTTCTCGTTACGCATGAGGGTGCCGGGAAGGAGATGGGACTCGCAGAGCACCTGGAATCCATTGCAGATGCCGAGCACCGGGAGACCGGCGTCCACAGCTCCACGGATGGACGACATGACGGGCGAGGCAGCTGCCAAGGCTCCTGCACGCAGGTAGTCGCCGTAGGAGAACCCGCCCGGAAGGACGACGGCGTCGACCCCGGCCAGATCCGTCGAGGCGTACCACAGCGACACGGGCTCGCCCCCGGCGAGGCGAACGGCCCTCGCTGCGTCCTGGTCGTCAAGCGTGCCGGGGAAGGTGACGACTCCGATTCGTGCCATCGTCAGTCCTCCAGGCGCACGTCGAAGGACTCGATGACGGTGTTGGCCAGCAGCTCGGAGGCGACCTCACGGATCTCGTCGAGGCGATCGTCCACGCCATCACCGGTGATTTCGAAACGCTTGCCCTGACGCACCGTCAGGCCCTCATGTCCGAGGCGGGCGAGCACCGACGTGATGGCCTTGCCCTGGGGATCAAGGATCTCGGGCTTGGGCATGACCTCCACCACTACACGTGACATGGCACCAATCTTATCGACACCACCGGGATCCGGCTCGTCAGGGACGTCGGCAGCGTCGGGAATGCTGGCATCGGGAGCCCCGTCAGGAGCCGGAACAGCGGCCTGGGCAGGAACGACATCACCTTCCGGCGGGAGGACGGGGTCAGTCGCCGGACCAGTATTCGACACGTCACCGACCTCGTCGCCGGACATCTGTCCACCGGTCAGGCGCGCCCACGCCTCCTCATAGCGACGACTGGTGGCCTCGACGACCTCATCGGGCAGGGTCGGGGGCTCCTCGTCGCTGGTTCGATCCCAGCCAGACTCGTGGGCGAGCCAGTCACGTACGTACTGCTTGTCGAAGGAGTCGGCTCCCTTGCCGGGCTGCCAGGTCTGCGCGTCCCAGAACCGCGATGAGTCCGGGGTGAGCACCTCGTCGGCAAGGACGATGGTGCCGTCGGCTCGACGACCGAACTCGAACTTGGTGTCGGCGAGGATGATGCCGCGCTCACGGGCAATCTCCTCGGCGCGCTGGTAGATGCGCAGCGAGAGGTCATGCAACTCGGCCGCGGCCTCGGGACCGACGAGCTTCACCAGGTGCAGGTAGTCGATGTTCTCGTCATGCTCGCCCTGAGGAGCCTTGGCAGCGGGGGTGAAGATGGGTTCCTCGAGACGGGAGCCGTCCTGCAGCCCCTGCGGGAGACGGATTCCACACACCGCGCGATTGCGCTGGTACTCGGCCCAGCCCGAACCGGTGAGGTAGCCGCGCACGACGCACTCGACAGGGAACATCTCGAGTTCCTCGACGACCATGGCTCGGCCAGTGACCTCGGCGGGAACGTCCAGACTGACGAAGTGGTTGTCGACGATGTCGGCCAGCTGGTCGAACCACCACAGCGACATGTTCGTCAGAATGGCTCCCTTCCCGGGAACACCAGGAGTCAGGACGTGGTCGTAGGCGCTGATCCGGTCGGTGGCAACCATGAGGAGGCGACCAGGCTGATCGGGGAGGCGGTAGAGGCGACGGACCTTGCCCTCAGCCAGCAACGGGAGATCGGGGTGCGGAGTGACCATGAGGGCATCATGCCACGGTTGTGAACCCTGACGAGGCAGAGAGCCCCGATTCACCCATCCAATAGATGTTGACTATGGTGCACCCCTCAGTGATAGCGTCAAACTATCACGTCGTCGATCAGAGAGGACTCAGATGAGTCTCATCAGCACCAAGATCCTCCCCTTCAAGGCCAACGCCTTCCGAAATGGCGACTTCATCGAGGTCTCCGACTCCGACATCAGCGGCAAGTGGGCCATCTTCTTCTTCTACCCCGGCGACTTCACCTTCGTGTGCCCCACCGAGCTGGGTGACCTCGCCGACCACTACGAGGAACTGCAAGCGATGGGCGTCGAGGTGTTCTCGGTGTCCACCGACTCCCACTTCGTCCACAAGGCCTGGCACTCCAACTCCGACACCGTCGGCAAGGTCACCTACACGATGATCGGCGACTCGAACTTCCAGCTGACCTACAACTTCGACGTCGAGCGTGAGGGGGCCGGCCAGGCTGAACGCGCCACCTTCCTCGTCGATCCCGACGGCGTCATCCAGTTCTACGAGCTGACCGCTGAGGGCATTGGCCGCAACGCTGCCGAGCTGGTCCGCAAGGTCAAGGCTGCCCAGTACGTCTACGCCCACCCAGGTGAGGTCTGCCCCGCCAAGTGGGAGGAGGGCTCCGAGACCCTCACGCCGTCCATCGACCTCGTCGGCAAGATCTGAGATCCGACCCGAGCATCTGTCGCAGGGGCACTCGTCCCTGCGACGGATCCCCCGATCGGCACGCCCCCACTTCCCCACCCAGGAGAACCATGCTTGACAGCGTCCTGACAACCGAGCTCAAGACCTACCTCGAGATGGTGCGCGAACCCATCGTCCTGGTGCCCTCCCCCTACCGGGGAGACGACGCCACCACGACGCCGAAATCAGCGCAGATGGACGAGCTGCTCGCCGAGATCGCCGCTCTGTCGGACAAGGTGAGCGTCGGTGAGCCCGTTGGCAACGAGCGTACCCCGTCCTTCGCCATCACCCGACCCGGTTCCCCCGTCGACATCCGCTTCGCCGGTCTACCGATGGGCCACGAGTTCACCTCCTTGGTGCTGGCCCTGCTGCAGGTCGGCGGTCACCCGGTCAAGGAGGAACAGTCCCTCATCGACGCCGTGCGCGCGGTCAAGGGGGAGCATCACTTCGTCACCTACATGTCGTTGACCTGCCAGAATTGTCCGACGGTTGTTCAGGCCCTCAACGCGATGGCCGTCCTCAACCCAAACATCCACCACACTGCCGTCGAGGGTGGTACCTACACCGACGAGGTGGAGGCCAAGGGCATCGCCTCGGTACCAGCCATCCATCTGGACGGCGAAGACTGGGGGTCTGGGCGCATGGACATGGCCGAGATCCTCGAGCGTCTCGACGCCACTGCTGCTCAGGGAGCCAAGGAGAACCTCTCCGAGCGTGACCCCTACGATGTTCTCGTCGTCGGCGCTGGCCCGGCTGGCGTCGCAGCTGCCGTGTATGCCGCTCGCAAGGGTATTCGCACCGCCATGGCTGGCTCCCGGATCGGCGGCCAGGTGCTCGACACCGAGGCCATCGACAACCTCATCTCAGTGCCCCACACCACCGGACCGATGCTGGCCGACGCCCTGCGCGCCCATGTCGGTGACTACGACATTGACGTCATCGAGCATCAGACCGCGAGCGCTCTGGAGACTGCCGACGGCATGACGAGCGTGCGTCTGACTGACGGGGACCTGCGTGCCCGCTCGGTCGTCATCGCCACCGGAGCCCGCTGGCGTAACCTCGGCGTTCCCGGCGAGGAGGAGTACCGCACCAAGGGTGTGACCTACTGCCCACACTGCGACGGACCGCTCTTCACGGGCAGAAACGTTGCCGTCGTCGGTGGCGGAAACTCCGGCATCGAGGCGGCGATCGACTTGGCCGGCGTCGTCGGCCACGTCACCGTCGTCGAGTTCCTTGACGATCTCAAGGCCGATGACGTGCTGCTGCTCACCTTGGAGTCACTGCCCAACGTCGACGTCATCACCTCGGCTCGCACCACCCAGGTCTTGGGCGACGGCTCCGCGGTGACGGGACTGGAGTACGAGGACCGCACCAGCGGTGAGATCAGGAGAATCGAGGTTGCTGGCGTCTTCGTTCAGATCGGCCTGCTTCCCAACACCGAGTGGCTGGAGGGCTCCGTGGAGCGCACCGGTCGCGGCGAGATCGTCATCGACGAGCGCGGTACCACCTCGGTTCCCGGCGTGTTTGCCGCCGGCGACTGCACCACCCAGCCCTACAAGCAGATCATCATCTCGATGGGTGCCGGTGCGACGGCGTCTCTGGGAGCTTTCGACCACCTCATTCGTCAGGACCCTGCGCAGAGCTGAGTTCGCGTGAATCTCCGTGATCTGGGATATCTCGTCGCCCTGGCCGAAGAGCACCACTTCGGGCGGGCGGCGGCGTCGTGCGGTGTCAGTCAACCGACCCTGTCAACCCAGATCCACCGGCTCGAGAATGAGCTCGGTGTGCCGCTGGCCGTCAGGGCGGGACGACGTATCGAGATCACCCCGGTGGGCCGGCGTATCGCCCAGACCGCCCGGGACATGCTGGTGTTGGCTGACGACATCCGAACCTTGGCCCTGGAGGAGTCCGAGCGGACGACCCGTCAACTCAGGGTCGGGGCATTCCCCACCCTGGCGCCGTTCCTGTTGCCACGCGTCATTGCTCGTTTCGACCAGTATGAGCCGGGGGTCAACATCCACGTGGTGGAGAAACGCACTGCCCAGCTGCTGGAGGCGCTGCATCAAGGTGACCTCGACATCGCCGTAGTCGCTGCCCCGGTCGAGGAGGACACCCTGACGGCAATTCCGGTGTTCCGAGAGGAATTCCTGTTGGTGACGGGGACTGGCGACGAGTTGGCCCACGATGAGGGCCCCATCGACCCCCACGACGTCTCGACCGATGGACTCATCCTGATGTCCGAGGGGCACTGTTTGCGAGATCAGGTGCTCGAGGTGTGCAGCCCGTCCCATCCGCTGCCACCGGACGCCCTGTCAGCAGAATCCCTCGCGACCATCCGCGAGCTGGTGTCAGTGGGGGCAGGACGAACGTTGATGCCACGCAGCGCAGTGTCGGCACTCAGGCCGAAGGACCCTCGCATCGTCGTCCGCGAGTTCACCCAGCCCCGACCTCACCGAGACATCGTGGTGTGTGGCAGGCCTGGAGCCATGACGCGTCCATCCGCCCTGGCCTTGGTCAACATCCTTCGGAGTCTCCCCGGCCGCATCGTCGAACCGCTGGGCGTCGATGGGGCGACGTCCTGCTCTCATGGCCTGGGGAACTGAGGGTCCAGCCCCGACCGCACTCCCCGCCGCCGCTCGTCAGCTGCGCCAGATTTCTGGCGTAGGTGTAGGTGTGCGCGACGCAAATCTACCGAGAGGGCCAGCTCAGCGAGCCAGCCCTCCCATATTCAGATCACGGCGTCACAGCACCAGCCCAGGCAGGTAGTTGGCAGCCTCCGGGTGCTCCCGGACGATGTCCTCAACCTTGGCGCACAGCGCCTCGACCTGGTCCTGAGCTCCACCGGTGAGATCCAGCGGCGAGGAGACCAGACCGCGCAGCTGCTCCTTGGTCAGCGGGATCCGTGGGTCGGCCGCCAGCCGAGCGAACAGATCGTTCTCCGCCCTGCCGGTCTCACGCATCTCCAGGGCAACGGCCACGGCGTGCTCCTTGATGGCTTCGTGAGCATTCTCGCGGCCGACGCCAGCACGGACGCACGCCATCAGAATCTTCGTCGTCGTCAGGAAGGGCAGGTACCGCTCCAACTCGGCCTCAATGACGGCTGGGAAGACCCCGAAGTCGCCGAGGATCGTCAGGAAGGTCTCGAAGGCCCCATCAATGGCGTAGAAGGAATCCGGCAGAGCGACGCGACGCACCACGGAGCAGGAGACGTCGCCCTCGTTCCACTGCACACCGACCAGACCGGTGGCCATGGTGAGGTACCCGCGCAGGACGACGAGGAAGCCGTTGACGCGCTCGCAGGAGCGGGCATTCATCTTGTGCGGCATCGCCGAGGACCCAACCTGGCCAGGCCTGAACCCCTCGGTGACAAGCTCGTTGCCGGCCATCAGGCGAATTGACGTCGCCAGGTTCGACGGCCCCGACAACACCTGCACCAGCGTCGAGATGACCTCGAAGTCCAGGGACCTCGGGTAGATCTGGCCGGTCGAGGTCAGCACCTGGTTGACGCCGAGGTGATCGGCGACCCGACGCTCGAGATCGTCAAGCTTGGAGTCATTCCCACCGAGCAGGTCGAGCATGTCCTGGGATGTTCCCATCGGCCCCTTGATTCCGCGAGCCGGGTACCGTTCGATGAGCCCGTTGACGTGTTCCCACCCCACCAGCATCTCATCGATGGTGGTGGCGAACCTCTTGCCCAGGGTCGTCACCTGGGCAGCAACGTTGTGGGACCGACCAGCGATCGGCTGATCCGAGTACTGGGCAGCCAGTCGGGACAGCTGGTTCAAGGTGGCGACCATCTTGTCGCGCACCAACTTCAGCGACTCCAGCACCTGCATCTGCTCGATGTTCTCGGTGAGGTCGCGGCTCGTCATGCCCTTGTGGATGTGCTCGTGACCGGCCAGGGCGTTGAACTCCTCGATCCGAGCCTTGACGTCGTGCCGCGTGACGGCCTCACGCTCGGCGATCGAGTCCAGATCGACGTTGTCGAGAACAGCCTGGTAGTCGGCCAACACCTGCTCGGGATCGTCGCCTCCGAAGCTGACGCCGAGGTCCGCCTGAGCCTCGAGGACGGCCAGCCACAGCCTGCGCTCGGCGCGGATCTTGTTCTCCGGCGTCCAGATGGAGCGCATCGCCGAAGAGGCGTAACGGGTGGCAAGAATGTTGGGAACGCTCATGAATTCTCCCCGTCGCTCGGGTTGGTGGGATTGTTCTCGGACTGGGGCGCGAGCCCGTCGGCCATCTCGTCGACGGCCTCGAGCTCAGCTGCGTGAAGGGCAATGTCAGTGCGGTGGAACCCGCCACTCACCTCGAGCTGGTCAACCCTGCTGTAGGCATCCGTGCGAGCCCCGGCAAGGGTCTCGCCATGGCCAAGCACCACGAGGACGCGACCACCGCTGGTGGCCAGCCCGTCCCCCTCGAGGCGAGTTCCGGCGTGCAGGACGTCCTCGTCATCGACCGGAGCAACGACGTGGCGTCCCCTCACCGGTGATGCAGGATACCCCTCGCTTGCCATGACGACGCCGACGGCAGCTCCCCGGCGGAACCGCAAGCCATCTGTTCCGGACAAGTCTCCACGGGCGGCAGCCTGCATGATCTGCGCCAACGGGGACTCCATCATGCTGAGCAGTGGTTCGGTTTCCGGATCGCCGAACCGAACGTTGAACTCAACGACCTTCGGGCCGCCACAGGTCAAGGCCAGCCCCACGTACAGCAGACCGATGAATGGGGTGCCGCGATCTCGCATGGCCGCCAGCGTCGGGGAGATCACCGTGTTCGACACTGTCTCGACAAGGTTGTCAGGCGCCCACGGCAACGGCGTGTATGCACCCATTCCGCCAGTGTTGGGGCCGACCCCGCCATCACCGACCCGCTTGAAGTCCTGGGCGGGCTGCATGGGGAGGGCATGTTCGCCGTCACAGATCGCGAAGAGGCTCACCTCGGGGCCGTCGAGGTACTCCTCGATGACGACCTGGTGACCAGAATTGAGACACTGCTCGGCATGGGTCAGGGCCTCGCCACGATCCTCGGTGACGACAACTCCCTTGCCACCTGCGAGCCCGTCATCCTTGACAACGTAGGGTGTTCCGAACTCGTCAAGGGCTGCACCCACCGAATCGAGGTCACCGCAGGATCGAGATGCGGCGGTGGGAACACCGGCAGAAGCCATGACCTCCTTGGCGAAGGCCTTCGAGCCTTCCAGTCGAGCGGCCTCGGCACTCGGACCGAAGCAATCGATCCCTGCGTCACGCAGGGCGTCTGCCACCCCGGCAACCAGCGGGGCCTCCGGGCCGACGACGACGAGGGCAGCCCCCACGTCACGCGCCAGTGTGACGACGGCATCGGGGTCGCAGGGATCCACCGGATGATTCGTGGCGAAGGAAGCCGTGCCCGGGTTACCGGGGGCGACATGGACGGCAGCAACCTCTGGG
Organism: Cutibacterium nasicola; assembly: GCF_051303185.1. Classification (GTDB taxonomy): domain Bacteria; phylum Actinomycetota; class Actinomycetes; order Propionibacteriales; family Propionibacteriaceae; genus Cutibacterium. The sequence goes on from NZ_JBPPGE010000007.1 coordinate 90,766, forward strand.
TCACGGTGGCAGGCCAAGGCGAGGGCATGCTCACGGCCACCAGACCCGAGGACGAGAACAGTCATGCTGGACACGACCTCCAGAGTAGAGGGTACTTCCGACCGTTTCCCGATCGACCTTGTTCCTCCCCGGCATCGGAGCGGAACACTGCATCGTCAGCTGTCAGTCAATGAGGTCGTTGAGCATGATGGACTGGTCCCGACCGGCGCCCACACCAATCCCGGAAATCCGAGTACCCACCAACTCCTCGAGACGACGCACGTAGGCCTGGCAGTTGCGCGGTAGATCGTCGAAGGAACGGGCCTCCGAGATGTCCTCGCTCCAGCCATCCATGAATTCGTAAACCGGCTTTGCGTGATGCAGGTCGGACTGGGTGACGGGCATGACGTCGGTGCGCTCGCCCTCGATGTCGTAGGCCACACAAACCGGTACACGATCCCAACCCGACAGTACGTCGAGCTTGGTGAGGAACAGATCCGTCACCGAGTTGATCATGACCGCCTGCTGCACCAACAGCGCGTCGAACCAGCCACAGCGACGTGGACGCTTCGTCGTCACGCCGTACTCGCCGCCCTCACTGCGCAGGCGCTCGCCGTCCTCGTCGAACAGTTCGGTCGGGAACGGGCCCTCACCCACGCGGGTGGTGTAGGCCTTGGCAATACCAACGATGCGATCGATGCGCGTCGGACCGACGCCCGAACCGGTGCAGGCACCTGCGGCGATCGGGTTGGACGAGGTGACGTACGGGTACGTGCCGAAGTCGACGTCGAGGTGGTGGGCCTGGGCTCCCTCGAAGAGGACCACCTTGCCTTCGTCGAGGCCTTCGTTGAGGACTCGAGCCACATCGACGACATAGGGGCGAATGCGCTCGGCATGAGCGAGCAAACCGTCAGCAACCTCTTGTGGGTCGACAGCGCGACGGTTGTAAATCTTCACCAGGATCTGGTTCTTCTGGTCCAAAGAGGCCTCAACCTTCTGACGCAAGATCGACTCGTCAAAAAGGTCTTGGACGCGAATACCCATCCGGTTGATCTTGTCGGAGTACGCCGGACCGATCCCGCGCCCCGTGGTGCCGATGCGGCGATTGCCGAGGAAGCGTTCGGTGACCTTGTCGAGGGTCTGATGGTAGGGGGTGATGAGGTGAGCGTTGGCGCTGATGAGCGGGTGCGGGATCCCGACGCCGCGACCTCGCAGAGTGTCGATTTCGTCAGCAAGTACGTCAAGGTTGAGCACGACTCCGTTGCCGAGCACGGCCGTGGAGTTCGGGTTGAGAACCCCGGAGGGAAGCAGGTGCATGAAGAACTTCTCGTCACCGACGACGACAGTGTGTCCCGCGTTGTTGCCTCCCGAATACCGCACGCAGTAGTCAACGCGCTCGGACATCTGATCGGTGGCCTTGCCCTTGCCCTCGTCACCCCACTGGGTACCCATGACGACGATTCCAGGCATCTGTTCCTCCATTCCCTCGCACCTGTGTGCGGGTTGCCTTCGGTCGCAGGGGCACGTGCCGCTCCGCGACCAGGCACACATTACGTGGTTGCTACGACATCCACGGCGTCAGGCCGGGGGCGAAGGGACTCCCCCCGCCCCGCATGACCCTCCGCCGTCAACACGTCAAGGTCGATCAGGCGACAGTCGCACCATTCTCACCGGTCGCTACCTCGCCAGCAACGTCAGGCGGCAGAACTGGAATCTCCAACAGATTGAGGCGTGCCCCCTCGAGGGGAAGCCGTGAGGCCAGCGGGCCGAAGTGAGGATCGCTGCGATGTCCGTCAAAGTTGACACGCTTGTAACCGGCGTCATCTGCCCAGCTGATGACCGAGGACATTGCCGAGGCGACGGCGGCGTCACCTTCAGGGGCGTCAGCCTGGACGGTCTCTGCCACGACAGTTGGGTTCTCGTCAACGAAGACAAAGGCAACAGCTGCGGGCTGACCGTCGACGAGGGCGACCCGGGTGGCTTCCGCGTCAAGGTCCACGAGTTCCTGACGTAGCGCCTCGTGAGCGGCCTCACTGTCGTCGACCGGTGACCACGACTCGTGCACCCACACGTAGGTCTGCTCCCACAGCGTCTCGAGCACACCGGGGGCCAGCGTCGCACCCGAGATGGCCCCGCCGGGGCCGAGGCTCACTTCTGCGAGTGACTCAATGGCACGACCGAAGTGACGACGCGGCAGCTCGAACGGCGGGCAGGACGTGTAGATCTCGCCGCCCAGGGAAAGGATGAAGTTCTCGGCATCCGAACCTGCGATGGCCTTGGTGGCCAGGGGACGCTCCACCCGCTGTTGAATCTGACGCACCAGGCGGGTACCGATACGACGGCCGCGGGAATCAGGATGGATCTCCACGTCGATGAAACGACGAGTGCGATGCACCACGGCGAGCCAGGAGACCGCGTATCCGACGATGCGGTCCTCGTGGAGGGCAACCCGGGCGACGACGTCGGGACGATCAATGCGATCGATCAGTGCCCCTGGTTCCCCGAAGGTGATCACCTTGACGTCCTCGGGCCGCATGTCGCGGAAAACAACGTGTTCACTCATGTCGCGCTCCTGGGTCTGGCGACGCCTTTGACGTCGCTGTGTCTTCATTCTTTCGCCTTTTGCGAGCCCGCGTCGACCAAGGGGGCTTTCCGTGTCGAGATCATGCCGATCATGACATGATAAGCGGCATGTCAGATCCGAACGATGCCGTCCACCTGGCCGACAACCTCAACCCTGCCGCACAGCGGGTGTTCGAGTGGATTCTCTCCTCGGATCTGACCCCCGGAGACCCTATTCCGATCGAACAGGATCTGGCGACGCACTTCGGAATGGCACGCGGAACCGTTCGAGAAGCGGTGCGGGAATTGCGGGCGCTGGGAATCCTCAAGGTCCGACGTGGCTTGGGCACCTACCTGTCGACAGCCTCGGCGTCGACCATTCGTCCGGGTCTCGTGTATCGCAGCGTCAAGCAGGTCAGCGCCGACACCGCTGGGAACAAAGACTTCACGGGGCTGCGAGAGATGGTGGAGGTCCGCGCATTGTTGGAGTGCTCGTTGGCGGCCGAGGTGACCGGTTCCATCAGCGCAGCGACCGGTCGCGAACTGCACGCTCTGGCAGCACGGATGGACGATCCCCAGGACTCCGCGGCGGCAGATCGCCAATTCCACCGGACTCTCTACGCTGGTGTGGACAATCAGCTGGCTCGCGAGCTCATTGACGTGTTCTGGGACTCCCTCAACCTCGCCGGTCTCCGACTGCCGCCAACCAACGCTGTCAAGGCCAATCGTGACGCTCACGACCTCATCGCGGATTGCGTCGTCGGCAATGATTCGGAGGCCAGTCGAAACGCCATGTGGCACCACTTCGATGCCATTCGTGGACGGCTCAACACTGCGGGTCACGACGCCCGTACCTGATTCACACGAAACGAGGTGAGCCCAACTCTTGAAACGCCCCTGCTCGTGTGCCATCATATTGACATTGGACGTCGGATGTCCAGTGTCAACGACGACCCCGAAAGGATTTGGATGACTCCCACATCTCGCCCCACACCGATGCTGGACCTTGAAGGTCCAGCATCCACGATCAACGACTCCATTGACGTCGGGGCCCTCAGCCGCCTGGACTCTGGCTCCCTCCTCATTGATCTGACGTGCTCCATTGACGGCAAGGTATTCACGGCAGTCGGAGAATCCGGACAAATCGAGGTCGAGGTCACCGGCGGCCACCTCTCTGGAGTCATCTCGACAGATGGCCAGTCCCGCGTCCTCGATGCAGAAGACGCACTCGGCGTTGATGACTCCGTGCTTCACTCCATCGGTCTCACCTGCGACAATTCCGGGACTCATCTTTTCCTTGACGGCTACGAATCCTTCAGCACAACCCTTGTCGCATGGTTCTCGCACATCAAGGTGACGGAGTTCCGGGTTGACCCCGACGAGATCGTCGACATTCGCCATGTGACGGTCTGGGACTCCCCTCTGTCACGAAAAGCCATACTGGCGCGATCAGCAGCAGTCACACCCCTCATCCAGTTTTCTGCAGCGGCACTGTCTCCCCGTGACGCTGCCCGGTGCTCTGAATTGCGCGACGGTGCCATCCGCGCCCGCTTCCGTACCCGTGGTAGCGGGCAGGGCGGGACGATCATCGCGGCCCATGGCAATGGCGGCGCCCTGCGGCTGTCCATTCATGACGGTGATCTGGAATACTCCGTCGTCCAGGACAATCAGATAATCGCGTCGAGCCGCGCACACGGACACTGGGATGACGGCGATTGGCATGACGTCGTCGCCGTCAGCGGACGAGGCGCCATCGATCTTTATGCCGACGGATATCAGGTTTGCCACGATCCTGGCACCGCATTCTTCGACGACATCGGGACCATCGACCGCGTCGTTGTCGGCTCCGATCTGGATGGCACCCGCCTCTTCGGCGAGGCACAAACGGCCATGATCTATGACTCCGTGCTTTCAGACCACCAAGTGAAGCGTCTCGCCGGCGTCATGCCTCTCGAGACGGTGGCACTGTTCGACATGGGCCTGAACGGATCGCGAAGCTACCGGATCCCTTCGATCATCCGCCTCGAGTCCGGCGTGCTCATCGCAGGGGCTGACCAACGCGTGTCCATCGCCAATGATTCCCCCAACGACATCAACTTCGTCATTCGCCGGAGCCTTGATGACGGGCGAACCTGGGAACCCGTTCAGACCGTGATCACCTACCCCGGCTCGGGACCTCTGGGCGCCTCGGTGATCGACTCCGTCCTGGTCCAGGACAAGAACACCGGTCGCGTCCTCGTGCTCATCGATCATTTCCCGGGCGGAATCGGGCAGCCGAACTGTTGCGTGGGAACCGGCTTCGACGAGTCAGGACGGCAGATACTCACCGATGAGGACGACAATCACTACGTCCTCAACGGGGACGGCTCAGTCGAGACGACCGATGGTGCCTCGACGGATCTCATCGTCGACGAACGCGGCAACGTCACGAAGGATGGGCAACCGGCTGGCAACATCCATCTCGCTCACGGCGTCGATCCGGATGAGTCCGTGCTCACCGTCCGCACCTGCTACCTCCAGATGGTCACCAGTGACGACGACGGCCTGACTTGGAGTGATCCCATCGATCTCAACAGCCAGGTCAAACAGGAGTGGATGCGTTTCTTCGGCACATCCCCGGGCAATGCCATTCAGCTCTCGCGAGGCGACCACTCTGGCCGCATACTCGTCCCCGTCTACTACAACCACGAAGAGGGTGTCACCTTCTCCTGCGCCGCCGTCCACTCCGACGATGGCGGACAGACCTGGCATCTGGGAGAGTCACCCAATGACGGCCGCGACCTGTATGGAACTACCGTCCATTCACGCGACTTGCGCGACGACCGCGGGTCCCTCCACGAATCCGTCCTGGTCGAGGGCCAGGACGGTGCAGTTCACGTCTTCATGCGCAATCAGCATCCATCTGGACGGGTTGCCCACGCTGTCAGTGCTGACGGAGGACAGACCTGGGGTCCGGTGGACTTCGTTGACCAACTGACCGAGATCTTCAGTCAGCCCAACGCCATTGAGGTCGACGTCGACGGTATTCCGGGGATCGTGTTCGCCAACGCGTCACAGATGCTCCCGTTTCGAGGATGTGGAGTCCTGAGGCTCTCGTATGACGATGGAACTACCTGGCCTCACAACCGGGTTCTCAATCCTCGTCACCACGTCTACCAGTGCATGACGCAGCTGCCTGACGGGGACCTGGCCGTGTTGTGGGAGCGCGAGTGGCAGGGACTTTTCCTGACCCGTGTTCCGCTGTCCTGGTTGACGGCCTCACGCTCTACGATCGGGTCTCGATGATGCCTGTGCCCAGTTGTCCCCGAGGCGGAGCAACCGGGCACAGGAACATTCTCGCTACACACCCCTTCGTCGATCCACACTCACGTCAGAGCGTCGCGGAACCATCCCGTGATCGAGGTCGGGTGGGTGATCGCGGTTCCCACCACGACGGCGTGGGCCCCCACATCCATCGCGCGACGCGCCTGCTCAGGGGTATGAATGCGTCCCTCGGCAATCAATGGGCGACTGCCGTCAAGCTCCTTGACGAGAGTCTCGATGACCTCGTAATCAGGACCATCCGTCTTGGGACGTTCACCGGTGTAGCCACACAGCGTCGTGCCGACGAGGTCAACTCCGGCCTCAGCCGCCGCGAGGCCGTCATCAACCGATCCACAGTCAGCCATGACGACGACGTCGTACTCGTCCTTGAGACCTGCAATGGTCTGGGCGAGGCTCAGGCCATCGGCGCGCTCCCGCCGGGTGCCGTCAAGGGCGACGATGTCGGCCCCGGCAGCTGCCACGCAGCGCGCGTGACGAAGGGTCGGGGTGATGTAGATGCCCTCGTCGCCCTCCTTCCAGATGCCGACCACCGGGACGCTGACCCGACCCTTGACGGCGGCGACGTCGGAGAGCCCCTGGGCCCGCACAGCGGCCGCTCCCCCGAGCTCGGCAGCAGCGGCCATCTGCGCCATCGTCTCCGGGTGTCGGAGGGGTTCTCCTGGGTAGGCCTGGCACGAGACGACAAGGCCTCCCGCCATCGACGCAATGATCCTGTTGGTGAACGTGCTCATGATCGACTTCTCCCCATCATCACGCGAGCTGGCCGACGCGACGCAGCACCTCGGCGACCCTCTCGACATTTTCACCGACCAAGGTAGGCAGCGGGACGCACATGGTGTTGGCCTCAATGATGCCCAGCAGCTGCATGGCGGTCTTGAACGCCCCGACGCCGGCGGCAGGACCGACGACTCCCTGCGGGGCGAACGCGATCTCCATGAGCTCGGTGGCCTTGTCCTGTTCGGTGCGCACCATCTCCCAGTCGCCCTCGCGATAGGCCTTGTACATCTTCACGTAGTTGGTCGCGTCGACGTTCGCCAGACCCGGGACGACACCGTCGGCACCGGACATGAAAGCACCGTCGACGACAACCTCGTGCCCAGTGAACAAGGCCAGCGGAGACCCTGCGGCGCGGTTGGCCAGGGCCAGACGCCGGAAGGAGACGTCGTCGGCGGAGGAATCCTTGCACCCGGCAATGACCCCTTCGCGACCGAGCGTGATCATGAGGTCGACCGGCACCTTGACGTGCACGCACACCGGGATGTCGTAGACGAACAGCGGCAGCTGGGTGGCCTCATGCAGGGCCCGGAAGTGGTTCTCGATCTCGGTCGGACCGGTGATCGCGTAGAACGGCGCAGTGGCGACGGCGGCGTCAGCCCCGATCTCCTCGGCCTGACGAATGTGGCGGATGACGCGCAGGGTCTCGGTGTCGATGACGCCGGCGAGTAGGGGAACGCGGCCAGCGATGATTCGCTTGGCCTCGCTCAGCACTCGTCCGCGCATCTCGTCGTCGAAGAAGGCGACCTCGGAGGTGGAGCCGAGGACGAACAGGCCGTCAACCCCCTGCTCGATGAGGCGATTGATGAGCCTCTCGTAGGAGGCGACGTCGAGGTCACCGTCGGTCGTCAGCGGGGTGACGACGGGGGGAATGACTCCGTGGAACTTCGTGGTCATGGTGATGTCCTTCATGGTGTTCGAAATTGTTGTGGTGAGTGTCATGCCGGCGCCATGGCGTCGTGGATGTGGGTGATCATGGCCAGTCGCTGCTCGACGGTGGCATCGGCAGGGGTCTGGATCTTGATGCCCTGGTAGGACTGCAGGCCTCGGGCGGCAGCCAGGAACGATCCGACGCGGTCGGCGGTGAGCAGGCTGGTCGGCTCGTCGTCACGCAGTGGCAGATGGGCGTCTCCCCAGACCGGGCCGTACTGGGTGGCTTCCGGTCCAGCGCCGGAAACCATCGCTCCACCGAGCAGGTCGGCATCGGCAAGGCGGGCAGCCTGACGGGCCGGCAGATCTGGATCATGGGACTCAACCACGCTGCGTCCCCAGTTGATCGTCACATGGACGTCACTGCCAGACACGGCTGCGATCTCGTCATCGAGGCTGAGGAATTCCTTCTCCCCCGGGCCAACTCCGCCCGAAGCATCGCAGTGCTCAATGACGGGAGTGAGCTCGGCATCTGCGAAGAGGCTGGAAAGCTCCGCCAGGGAGACCTTGAGGGCGGTCGGCTCGGCGCGGTTGCTGGGTGCCGAATGAATCTCAACGAAACGGACAACACGGTGGCCAACCATCTCGTGCAGGGACAACGCGTCTTCGACGAGACCGTTCATCCAGGCGATCGCCCGCTGCCGACCCTCCTCATCGGGTGAGGCCAGCCCGAAGTCAGGATCGTTAGCCAGACGCCCCATCGTCCCCGGAATGGCCGTCACGACGCACTGGGTGAATCGGTTGCGCAACTGGTCCGCCAGCCAGCGCGGGTCAGCGTCGACACCATCACGATACGGGATCTCGATTCCGTCGACCCAGCCAGTCTGTGCAAGGGCGGAATAGAACTTCTCCTGCTCGACCCGAGTCCTTGGCATCGCGGCGTACCCGCCTACGACAAATGGAACCACCATGGCTACCTCCTTTGACCACGTCAACCACGAATCATTCAATGCTTCATACGAGGTTGTTGTCGTCACTGCACTTGAGCGATGAACTCGTCGTCGCCATCTTCGGGACGCACATGTTCCGGGGAGACCAGTACCTGAAGCTTGCGCGGGATGTTGAGTCCGATCGACAGAATGACGACCAAGGCGAAACCGACTGACAGAACTGCCAGGGCACCACCCAACGACCACTTCGCCGCGACAGACGCACCCATGACCGGGCCCACAGCACCACCGAGAGCACCGACGTTGTAGCAAAATCCGAGGCCGGCAGCGCGCTTTTCGACCGGAAAGTAGCTGGACACCCACTTGGGCAAAAGGCCGGAAATACCCTGTCCAAACATCTGGTTGAAGAAGAGCAACGCCGCGACGAGGACGACGTACTTTCCGCCCTGTAGGAAGAGCGGGAAAACGAGGGTCTGAGAAATGATCAAGCTGATTGCGTACCAACGACGCATTCCAAATCGGTCACCACCAAATCCGGCGATGATGTAACCACAGGCATTGCCCAGTCCGGCGAAGCTCACGACGTTGGCCACAGTGGTCGGGGCCATACCGACGCCCTTGAGGTAGGTCGGCAGCAGACCCTGGATAGGCCAAGTGTACATGAACGACGCAAAAATCGTCACCATGATGGCCACGCCGATCAGCCAGCGACTTCGATCGAACTGAACGACGAAGGCAATGAAGATCGCGCTGGTCACTATGCCGAGGACGGCAATGAGCCAGCCTGGGATACTCAGCTCCGAGAAGATCAGGAGCAGAAGAGCCGCTGCCGCCACACAACCGATGATGTTCGCCCAGCGGCAGGGGCCCTTGAACAGAATCGTGAGCATGTCTTCCTGGACGTTGTCGTGCTCCTGAGCCTCCTGCCAGTCGGTGGCCTCTGGAAGGGTGCGCCGCATGTACAGTGCGACGGCGATAGGAACGATGCCAGTCAGGAACAGCGCACGCCATCCCCAACCGGGATGCCACGACTCCACCCAGCCATTGAGGTACTTGTCGACCTGCGCGGCGAGGATGACGCCGAAGGCGAATCCAGACAGCAGGAATCCCGAAGCCTTGTTCCTCATGTGACGCGGCCAAGACTCGATGACGTACGTGGCACTCGACGAGTACTCACCTGCCATTGCGAATCCGATGACCAACCGACACAGGAACAAGAACCAGTAGCCGGGCGCCAGGGCCATCGCGATGGATCCGAGGGCAAACATGACGATCGACGTCACCATGGCCGGTTTACGGCCGAAGCGGTCGGCCATCGCACCGAGGATGAGTCCGCCCAGCCAGCGCGAGATGAACGCCGCGGACACCAGCGCCGCGCCTTGCACCAGGGTGAGGTCGAAAGCCTTGATGATCGCCGGGAGGGCGAACGAAATCAGAACAAAGTCATAGCCGTCCAGCAAGACACCAAGCCACGCGGCGAAGAAGGCCTTCCACTGCGTGCGGCTGAGGTACTGCCACCAGTGGCTTGGGCCATTGCCTGGTGCGTTGTGCACCTCGCAAGTACTCACAGTATTTCCTTTCGACACACACCTTTGTTGTGCACTGTGACCATACATAGGACATCGGACGTCCTACATCAAGGATGAATGTGGAAGATCCCCGTGTCAACCTCCTGACCTCATCCGGCCGGAGAATCCGTCACTCCTGGTGATCGTTCCCCTGATCACCGTCGGACTTGTCCTCATCCACCTCGACGTCCACAGCGCCGTCGGACGGAACCTCGTCGCCACGCAGCGCTCGCCAAGCCTCGTCACTCATCTCACGCAGCAGGGTGTCGGCGTCATCGGACTCATCGCCAAATCCCAGCCTCTCGGCCGCCATTGCGAGGGCATGAAGACAGCGGAACACCCCTTGGTTCGGCAGGTAGCCCCAGTCGACAGCGCCCTCGCCGTCCCAGCCGGCATCGCGCAGCTGTTCCAAACCGAGGTCACGCCCGGTACGGGCATAGGCATAGGCCGCGACATCGGCAGTGTCAGTGCCGCACAGCAGAGATCCCTCGGCCAGCAGGGCCCAGCACAACGTCGAGGACGGATGCTCCTTGATGACCGCCATGAACTCGCCGCGTCCCCGCTTGGCGAGTTTGCGAATGGCCGGGTCCGGCGGCAAGTGGACGCCGTGGTCCTGTTCCTCGATCTCTGTGGTCGGATCGGTGTTCTGCTCCTCAGCCATACTCCCAAGCCTAGGGCGAAACGCGCCGAGGCGCTCGCTCGGGCCGTCTGCAAGGGCATGTGACATAAACTTGTTCCAGCCAAATGAAAGGATCACCACCATGTGCCGACCCATCAGGTGTGACGTCTGTGGCAAGACGACGTGGGCCGGATGCGGCGAACACATCGACCAGGTCAAGACACAGGTGCCACCCGTCCAGTGGTGCGACGGCACTCACACCGCCGCCGAGAACTCAGCGATCCAGCCACCGCGTCGGCACTTCTGACAGTTGCGCCGACTCGCTCATTCGTAGCTCAACCCTGCCCTGACCTACACTTCACGGTGGAGCGTTTTCGCCCGCCGAAACCCCGCGGCCCCGTCGCGGTGTCCCCATCCTCGATCTGAACCGGAGTTCTGCATGCCCGTACGCAAGGATCTGCGCAACATCGCCATCGTGGCCCACGTCGACCACGGAAAGACCACGTTGGTCGACGCGATGCTGTGGCAGTCGGGAGCCTTCCGTGAGGGCGCCGAGGTCGAGAAGCGCGTCATGGACTCGATGGACCTCGAGCGCGAGAAGGGCATCACCATTCTCGCCAAGAACACCGCCGTCAAGCACGTCATGAGCGACGGCGAGGAGATCACCCTCAACATCATCGACACCCCTGGACACGCTGACTTCGGCGGCGAGGTCGAGCGTGGCCTCGAGATGGTCGACGGCGTCATCCTCCTCGTCGACGCCTCCGAGGGCCCCCTCCCCCAGACCCGCTTCGTGCTGCGCAAGGCCCTGGCCAAGAAGCTTCCGCTCATCCTCGTGCTCAACAAGGTCGATCGCCCCGACGCCCGCATCGACGAGGTCGTCGAGGAAACCTACGACCTGTTCATGGATCTTTCCGACGACGACGATGTCTCCCTGCTCGACGTCCCGGTCGTCTACGCCTCCGCAAAGGCCGGACGTGCCTGCCTCAGCAAGCCCGCCGACGGAGAGATGCCGGACTCCCCCGACCTGCAGCCTCTGTTCGACTGCATCCTCGAGAACATCCCGGCTCCCACCTATGAGGAGGGCGGGGTGCTGCGCGCCCACGTCACCAATCTCGACGCGTCCCCCTATCTCGGACGTCTGGCCCTGTGCCGCGTCGCATCCGGTGAGATCTCCAAGGGACAGACGGTGGCCTGGTGCAAGCGTGACGGCTCGGTCCAGAACGTCAAGCTCTCCGAGCTGCTCATGACCGAGGCCCTTGAGCGCGTCCCCGCCGAGAAGGCCGGCCCGGGCGACATCGTCGCCATCGCGGGCATCCCCGACATCACCATCGGTGAGACTCTCTCCGACCCCGACAACCCGGACCCGCTGCCCCTCATCCACGTTGACGAGCCGTCAATGTCGATGACGATCGGTATCAACACCTCTCCGCTGTCGGGTCGGTCCGGTGACAAGCTCACCGCGCGTCTCCTCAAGGCCCGCCTCGACCAGGAACTCATCGGCAACGTCTCCATCAAGGTGGCCGACACCGACCGACCGGACATGTGGGAGGTGCAGGGCCGCGGCGAGTTGCAGCTGGCCATCCTCGTCGAGCAGATGCGTCGTGAGGGATTCGAGCTCACCGTCGGCAAGCCCCAGGTCGTCACCAAGGCCATCGACGGCAAGCTGCACGAGCCCTTCGAGCGCGTCACCATCGACGCCCCCGAGGAGTTCATGGGCGCCGTCACCCAGATGATGGGCCTGCGCAAGGGCCAGATGGTGCACATGGTCAACCACGGCTCCGGCTGGGTGCGCATGGAGTTCGTCGTCCCGGCCCGCGGTCTCATCGGCTTCCGCACCGAGTTTCTGACCCAGACCCGCGGTCAGGGCATCATGAACCAGGTCTTCGAGGACTACCAGCCCTGGGTGGGCGAGTTGCGCACCCGTCAGAGCGGCTCGATGGTGGCCGACCGTCAGGGGGTCGTCACCTCCTATGCCCTGTTCAACCTGCAGGAGCGCGGCACGATGTTCGTCGCCCCCGGTGACGACACCTACGAGGGCATGGTCGTCGGCGAGAACTCCCGCCCCGACGACATGGACGTCAACCCCACCAAGGAGAAGCACCTCACCAACGTACGGTCCTCGACCGGTGATGAGCTGGAACGCCTCATCCCGGCCACCAGGCTTTCCATGGAGCAGCAGCTCGAATTCTGCCGTGAGGACGAGTGCCTCGAGGTCACCCCGGACGTCGTCCGCATCCGAAAGACGGAGCTGAACGCCCACGAGCGCGCCAAGACCCGCACCCGCGCGAAGAACAGTTGACGAGCACCTGGCCACATGTCAATGGCGCCACGGTTCCTGCTGACTCGGATGCTGCGGCGCCATCCCAGGGCGAAGATCCTGCCACAACTGCACCGGAGCTCACAGGAACCAAGTCGGAGTCATTGCAGAAATGGCGTACCATCTTGTCGTCCACATCCCCGAAAGGTGTTTGATCCATGCACTCCGCTCGCGCTGCCGGCCTGGCAGCCGCTCTGGCCATGTCCTTGCCCGTCGGGATCGTCGGTACTGCCAATGCGGAGCCCTCGACCCCGCCAACCGCCACGGATTCCCCTTCGCGGCCTGCGTCCACCGTCAACGCTCCTGAGGCTCCCGCTGCCCCAGCGACGACCCCCGCCGTTGTGGAGGGTTCCTCCGCCCCGGAGACCGCCCCCGCGACAACTGAGCCGGATACTCCGAGCCTTCCGGCCACCCCCAAGGTTTCCACCGAGTCGATTCCCTCGGCGAAGAACTCCGCGGCCACGAATCCGACCAAGATCGAGGAAACCGCCTGGATCTACGTCGCCACCGATCTGCGTACCGGAGCCGGCACGCAGTTCCGTTCCATGGGCAGGATCTCGGCGACCACCCGGGTCGTCATCCATGGCGAGGAGCGCAACGGCTGGGCCCCAATCCGCCACGGCGACACCAATGCCTGGATCCCCACCAGCGCTCTCACCACCGACCAGCCGCGAGCCCTGTGGACCTACATCTCCACCGACCTGCGCACCGGCGCATCGTCCAGCTTCCGCTCCATGGGACGGACGCGGGCTGCAAAGAAGATCGTCATCCGTGGCCCCGAGCGCAACGGCTGGGCCCCAGTTCTCTACGAGGGCAGCCAGGCATGGGTTCCCACCAACACCATGACGACGACCTACCCGCAGACCATGTGGGTGTACCTCTCCTCCGACCTTCGCACCGGTGCCTCCAGCTCCTTCCGCTCCATGGGACGCACGGCTTCCACCCATGCCCTCATCCGTCGTGGTCCGAACTACAACGGCTGGGCCCCAGTGCTGTACAGGAACACTCAGGGTTGGGTTCCTGCCAGCACGGTGACAACCTGGCATCCCCAGACTCAGTGGATCTACGTCGAGACCGAGCTACGCACTGGCGCCTCGACCTCCTTCCGTTCCATGGGACGTACCCATGCCACGACCGCCATGGTTCGCCGCGGCCCCAACCGCAACGGCTGGGCCCCGGTCTTCTACCAGGGCAAGCAGGGCTGGCTGCCGGGCAACACCGTCACCTCCACCCGTCCCCAGACCTTCTGGGTGAAGAAGGACCAGACGATGCGTACCGGCGCCTCGACCTCCTTCCGCTCGATGGGCACCGCTCGCCAGGGCACCCGCGTCGTGCGTCGTGGCCCGAACTACAACGGCTGGATGCCGGTCGTCTTCAACTCCATGCAGAGCTGGATCCCGGTCTCTGCGGTGTCTTCCAAACCCGTCTCGGCACCGGTGAGTCTTCCGATCAACAACTCGGGTGCTCGTCTTGACCGCCGCTGCATGACGGGAACCGTCATCTGCGCCTCCAAGAATCAGCGCAAGCTGTGGATGGTCCAGAATGGGCGCATCCTCATCACCTTGGACGCTCGTTACGGTCGTCCCAGCATGCCCACCCAGGAAGGCGTCAACACGATCTACTGGAAGGACAAGAACCACTTCTCGACCTCCTACGGATCCCCGATGCCATACTCAATGTTCTTCTACAAGGGCCAAGCCATCCACTACTCGTCGGGATTTGCCCGCGACGGCTGGAACGGTAGCTCGCATGGCTGCATCAACATCCGCAACATGTCGGGTCTGAAGTGGCTGTGGGATCACACCCCGACCGGACGCAAGATCATCGTCTTCAAGTGATCTGAATCACGTCCGGCCCGCCTCTTCAGGGGGCGGTCCGTTTCTCGTCACGGCCTGCAGCCATCGTTCCTGCGGGCGACGCGACTGGTGACGAACGGCCTCACGAGCTCAGTCGCAGGACACCCGTGGCACATGGCAGTGGGGGGGGGGGGGAAAAGGGGGGGGGGGGGGGGGGATGTTTGTGTGGGGGGTGGGGGAA
>NZ_JBPPGE010000007.1:105778-166741 GCF_051303185.1 Cutibacterium nasicola
CTCCCCCCCCCCCCCCCCCCCCCCCCCCCAACCCCCCCCCCCCCCCCCCCCCCCCCCCCCCCCCCCCCCCCCCCCCCCCCCACTGCGGTCTGCGTGCCGGGGATCAGCCCAGAGCCACCAGGCCCTGGCCACCCTGGACGGCGTCACCGACGGCGACCAAGATGCCCTTGACGGTTCCATCCGCCGGGGCGTTGATCTCGGTCTCCATCTTCATGGCCTCGAGGGTCATGAGCACCTGACCAGCCTTGACGGCGTCACCCTCGGCCACGAGGATCTTGGCAACGGTGCCGGCCAACGGGGCGGGAACCTCGCCCTCGCCAGCCTTACCGGCGCCACCACCAGACGCCTTCATCGGGCCGCCGGAGCCGCCACCGAAAAGGATCGGCGCCATCGGCGCGTTGGGGGTCTTGTCAACGTCAACGTCCACGTCATATGCGACGTCATTGACGGTCACCTTGAGCTTCATGTCAGTTTCTCCAGGTCAACGAATCGAATGGTTCTGCTGAGACCTGCGTCCCTGACGGACCCAGGTCTCACTCGGGGCGAAACGGACGGCCTGAACCTTTCCGTCGTTGCCCAGGTAAGCCGAAACGGCGGCGCAGATGACGGTAAGCACGTCCTCAGGAACGTCCTTGCTGGTCTTCTTGAGCCGGGAAACCTCGGCCTCCAGCGCCGCGAGTCGCTTGTTCAGCGTCTCGATGACGAGTTCATTGTTCTCACTCATCTTGTCCTCCCATCAGCCTTCTTCACTCAGCACGGCATGACGCCGTGCTTCTTGGCCGGACGGGACTGGCGCTTGGTGGCGTAGGTCTCCAGTGCGGCGGTGATCTTGCGACGAGTGTCGGCGGGATCGATCACGTCATCAACCTGTCCACGGGCGGCAGCCACGTAAGGCGTGTTGAAGGCGTTGCGGTACTCCTCGATCTTGGCAGCGCGAGTGGCTGCGGGATCCTCAGAGTTCTTGATCTCACGACGGAAGATGACGTTGGCGGCGCCATCGGCACCCATCACCGCGATCTCCGCACTCGGCCAGGCGTAGACGGCGTCGGCACCCAGGTCACGGTTGCACATGGCCAGGTAGGAGCCGCCGTATGCCTTGCGCAGCACCACGGTGATCTTCGGGACGGTGGCCTCGGAATAGGCGTACAGCATCTTCGCGCCGTGGCGGATGATGCCGCCGTACTCCTGCTGGACACCAGGCAGGAAGCCAGGAACGTCAACCAACTGCACCAACGGGATGTTGAAGGAGTCGCAGAAGGTGATGAACTCGGCAGCCTTGTCGGAGGCGTCAATGTCGAGGCAGCCCGACATGACCTTCGGCTGGTTGGCCACGATGCCGACGGTACGACCGTTGACTCGGGCGAAGGCGGTGACGATGTTGGTCGCCCAGCCAGCCTTGACCTCGAGGTAGTCGCCCCAGTCGACGATCTTGGAGATGACGTCACGGACGTCGTAGCCCTTCTTGCCATCCAACGGGACGATCTCGCGCAGTTCAGGCTGCGGGGAGACGTCGTTGTTGGGGCTGGTGATCTGGGCGTCCTCGGTGTTGTTCTGCGGCAGGAAGCTCAGCAACTTCTGTGCGATGAGCACCGCGGCGTCGTCGTCCTCGGCCACGAAATGGATGTTGCCCGAGGTGGACATGTGCGCATCGGCGCCACCCAGGTCGTCAGCGGTGACCTCCTCACCGGTGACCGACTTGATGACTCCAGGGCCCGTGATGAACATGTGGGCCTTCTTCGTCATGATGATGAAGTCGGTCAGAGCCGGGGAATAGGAGGCACCACCGGCGCAGGGGCCAGCGATGATGGCGATCTGTGGCACGACGCCCGACAGCTTGACGTTCGCGTAGAACATCTTGCCGTACCCGGACAGAGAGTCGATGCCCTCCTGGATTCGGGCGCCGCCCGAGTCGTAGAAGAACAGGAACGGGGTGCCGGTGAGCAGAGACTGCTCCATGGTCTCGACGACCTTGGTCGACTGGGTCTCGCCGGCAGAACCACCCATGACGGTGAAGTCCTGGGAGGCGACGTGCACCGGGCGACCATGAATGGTCGCACGACCGGTGACGACACCGTCGGCGGGAACCTCGGCCTTGTCCATGCCGAAGAGGGTGGTGCGATGCTCACGGAAGGCACCGACCTCGTCGAAGGAGTAGGCGTCAACGAGGTTGTCGATGCGCTCACGGGCAGTCTGCTTGCCCTTCTCACGCTGCTTCTCGAGTCGAGCCTCGCCGCCACCCAGCTCCATCTTGTGGCGCTGGTCAGCAAGCTGCTCGATTCGGCCGGCCATCGTGTCGGCCAGCTTGATTGGTTTCTTCTCAGCCATAGTTGGCGATCATCCTCACGCAGGCTCGACGGTCACCTGGTGGCTGTTGCCACCGACCGTCACGTTGTAGTTGACCGGTCCGGCGATACCAGCAGCGCCGGTGCCTTCCTTCTCGGCCTTCAGCTGTGCCTCGGTCATCGCGACGCTCTTCGGGCCCTCCGGGCGCTCCTTGAAGAACTTCGGGGCAACTCCCGGGAACAGGGCGTTGGTGAGGACGTCCTCGTCGGTGCCGTCGAAGCCCTCGAGGCCCTTGGCCTGCTCAACCAGATCATCCCACTCGGGCTCGAGCAGGTCAGCGGGACGGCAGTCGATCGGCTCCTTGCCGGTCTGCTTCTTGGCCATCTCGACGATGTCGGGGTTGAGCTCACCAATCGGCTTGCCGTAGTAGCCGAGCATGAGGTCGGCGAACTCAGCGGTGAGGTTCTTGTACTCGCCATTGCCCATGAGGACGTTGAACACGGCCTGGGTTCCGACGATCTGGGACGACGGGGTGACCAGCGGCGGGAAGCCGGCATCCTTGCGGACGCGCGGCACCTCCTTCATGACCTCGTCCATGCGATGGCCAGCGCCCTGAGCCTCGAGCTGGGACTCCATGTTGGAGAGCATCCCGCCGGGGATCTGGGACTGGAAGATGTTGGTGTTGACCAGCGTCTTCGACTCGAACTTCTTGTACTTCGGACGAACCGTCTTGAAGTGGTCACGGATCTTGAGGAGGCGATCCATGTCGAGGCCAGTGGTGTACTCGGTGCCCTCGAGCATCTCGACGAGGGACTCGGTCGGGTTGTGGCCCGGCCCCAGCGACATCGAGGAGATGGCAGTGTCGACGACGTCGACGCCAGCCTCGATGGCCTTCTGCAGGGTGACCAGGGTGACACCCGTGGTGGAGTGGCAGTGCAGGTTGATCTGCACGTCGGGGTGGTTCTCCTTGATGCCCTTGATGATGTCAAAGGCGGGCTGCGGCTTGAGGAGGGCCGCCATGTCCTTGAAGGCGATCGAATCGGCACCCATGTCGATCAGGCGATCGGCCTGCTTGATGAAGCTCTCCGGGGTGTGAATCGGGGAGGTGGTGTAGCAGATGGTGCCCTGAGCATGTTTGCCGGTCTTCTTGACGGCAGCCATCGCATGCTCGAGGTTACGCGGGTCGTTCAGTGCGTCGAAGACACGGAACACATCCATGCCGTTCTCGGCCGACTTCTCGACGAACTTGTCGACGACCTCATCGTTGTAGTGACGGTAGCCCAGGAGGTTCTGGCCACGCAGCAGCATCTGCAGCCGTGAATTCGGCAGCAGCTTGCGGAAGGTGCGCAGACGCTCCCACGGGTCTTCGTTGAGGAATCGGATACAGGAATCGAAGGTAGCTCCACCCCAGCACTCAACGGACCAGAAACCTGCCGCATCAATGTCGGCACAGGCATCAACCATGTCCTCCATGGCCATGCGGGTGGCAAGCAGGCTCTGATGCGCGTCGCGGAGCACGAGCTCGGTAACGCCAATCTTTCGCGGACTCATGGCTCCATGATTCCACTTGCCGAGAGCGTTTGGGACAGGTGGGCCCCTTTTTCACACTTGAACTGTGTTCAACTGATCAATTGCCCGTTGAGGATATCTCTGGGTGGAATCGTCGGTGACATGATGCAACTATGGCTGAGACCTTGTGCCCCACTCCCATGGTCCATCCGCAGGCCCTCATGGAACTACTCGAGAGCTCTGACGCCGTCCGCATCGTCATCGTCGACGTGTCCCCTTGCCGCCCTGGCGTGCCGCATGTCCCTGGAGCCCTTCCCTTCGATCTCGACGGCCCCATGAGCGACCAGTCGACCGGACTTCCCCACACGATGCCATCGGTGCCCCAGTTCCAGGCACGACTGCGCGAGCTGGGCGTCAATAATGACTCCCACGTCATCGTCACCGAGGACGACTTCCTTTTCGCATCCGCCCGGCCGTGGTGGATGATGCACGCCTGTGGCTTCGACAATGTGTCGATCCTGGAGGGTGGAAATGCCGGCTGGGTGGCCGCTGGCGGACACCTGACGACTGACATCACCCCGACGTCGGAGCCTGGCAATGTCACCCTGACTGCGATTCCTGGCGCCATCGTCGACCAAGAAGAGGTACTGCGCATCATTGCCGCCGCGGATGACCCGAACGCTCCTCGCATCGTCGATGCCCGCTCCGCCGAGCGGTTTGCGGGCAAAGTCGCGGAACCCCGCATCGGGCTGCGTGCCGGTCACATGCCGACGGCAACGAACTTGCCTTACACCCAGGTCATCGACGACGGCCGGATTCGCCCCGTTGAGGAGTTGCAACAGCTGGTCAACGATGCCGCGGGCGATCGTCCCATCGTCGCGACGTGCGGCTCCGGTGTGACAGCTTGCGTCATCGCGCTGGCCGCAACCCTGGCCGGACGCAAGGACGTCGGCATCTACGACGGCTCGTGGAGCGAGTGGGCGCGGCCCGGAGACACCCCGGTCGTCACCGAGGAGTGAGTCACCGCCACGGTCGCTTCGGGCACCACCCGACATCTCATCAGGCTGGAAAGTGTGATCGCACCCCCAAATCCTCATATCAATAGCATCGCGCAGTACCCGGCACTTAGCGCATGTTAATCTCTCCTTGCATACTACCAATATCCATCATGGGGATACACTTCGACCCCAGGGGAGAAACAGTGACCATCCACAGAAGAACCTTCCTCGCCCTAACGGCCGCCACCTCAATTGATACTTCAGCCATTCGAGGGTGCGTAGGAGCTATCGATCGTCTCGCCAGAGATGTGCCACTCGGAACTGAGGCAAGACAGTCACTTAACGACTATGCATCCATCCAAACATCGATTGGCACTGAGGCACCGGATATTCTGGGACAACTCCTAGGACTCAACGAAGTCGTTCTTACAGGAAGCCAGGATACTTCCACCCACCAAGGTCGTTTCCAAATAGTCACACTCACTCTCCGGTACGCCATCGACGACAATCACACCTGGGCCGAGACTATTCCCGTCATCCTGGCGCTCCAGGGATCTCATATCCAAAACATCATCATCCCCTCAGCCGATGACATCGGCACATTGCCAGAGCCTCTTCGCCAAGCGATCCTTGCACCACAAAAAGACATTCACCGCGGCGAACTCCCCGATCCAGCACCGTCAACTGCCGAACTTTACGAGATGGAGGCGCGAACCAATCCGGAGCTAAGCGAGAGATCAGCCGGCAAATCAGGCCGTTTCAAAGCAGCCGCATACGCCAACAAATACTGGTCGCACTACAACGGCGCCTATCGCCGCTTTGATGGCTCGGGACGGGGAGGAGACTGCACGAACTTCGTCTCTCAATGCATGGAGGCATCTGGTTGGGGATACACCGGGAACCTAGTATGGAAGAATACAGACAGATCATGGTTCTACCTCAAATGGCCTCAGTACACCTCAGCATCATGGGTCAACGTCGGAAAATTCCGATCATTTGCGCTAGCGAATAAACGCACTAGGCTCGCATCGCACTACTACGACATGTGGCACGGAAACGTCGTTCAATATGGATACAATAGTGCGTGCTATCATAGCATGATCGTCACAGGAAGAAGCGGAAAACAGCCGCTCCTAACCTATCACAGCACCAACACCCACAACATACCATTCTTTGCGCTTCAAAAGAGAGTTAATTCAGCTGGAAAAAGAAGCACCTGGGACGGACAACATGGACACTTCACTTGACATGAATTCAGCTACCGCCCGGAGAGATCAATGAACATCAAAGCTGTTCTAACGTATCTGATATGTGCCATCGTGGCCGCTGCTGCCGGGATTGGAGGCACGCTTCTGGTGCAGCATCATGATGACGAACTTCAGCCAAGTGACGTCGCCATAGCGGCCTACTTCGCCGAGGCCATATCAACCCCTGACACTATTGACAACGACCGCGTTCAGGACCTCGTCGCACCCAATACCGGCTGGGATGGTCATTCCAAGAAAGCCGAAGAGTGGGGCCAAGCTATTTTCAAGGCCTACCACGATGACAAAGCCGCGCCAAACGAAGGAATACTCATTTCCGAGGGGCCTCTTCCAACACGATCAGCGGACATCTATTCACGTTCGACAGCAGAACCAATCATGACCGTCATCATGACCTCCGTTGATGGAAAGTGGCTCGTCGACTGGAACGCAACAGTGCGGGCCAACGACACTCCACCTCCACCACTGCCATCGCACCGATGACCGCAAGAATCCCGGCCATTCCTCACCATAGGACTGGCCGGGATTCTGCACAGGCATACTCAGGCGTTGACCGAGGTGCCCTTCGAGCCAAGACGCTCACAGGCCTCGATGACGCGGGCAGCCATGCCAGCCTCGGCCTTCTTACCCCACGAACGCGGGTCGTACATCTTCTTGTTGCCGACCTCGCCGTCGATCTTCAGCATGCCATTGTAGTTGGAGAACATGTGATCGACGACCGGCCGGGAGAAGGCGTACTGAGTGTCGGTGTCGACGTTCATCTTGACGACGCCGTAAGACACCGCGTCGGCGATCTCCTGGGCGGTGGAGCCGGAGCCGCCGTGGAAGACGAGGTCGAACGGCTTGTCCTTGCCGTACTTCTTGCCGCACTCGTCCTGGATCTCCTTGAGGATCTCCGGACGCAGCTTGACGAAGCCGGGTTTGTAGGCGCCATGGACGTTACCGAAGGTGAGGGCCGTGATGTAGCGGCCCTTCTCGCCCAGTCCGAGGACCTCGAGGGTACGCATACCGTCGGCGACGGTGGTGTACAGCTTCTCGTTGATCTCGCCGGTGACGCCGTCCTCCTCGCCACCAACAGCGCCAACCTCGATCTCGAGGATCAGCTTGGCCTTCGAGGTGCGCGAGAGCAGCTCCTCGGCGATCTGCAGGTTCTCCTCGACCTCGATGGCCGAGCCGTCCCACATGTGGGAGTTGAACAGCGGGTCCTGGCCCTTGTCGACGCGCTGCTGCGAGATGGCGATGAGCGGGTTGACGTACTTGTCCAGCTTCTCCTTCTGGCAGTGATCGGTGTGCAGGGCCACGTTGATGGGGTACTTCTTGGCGACAACGTGGGCGTACTCGGCGAGAGCAACCGCACCGGTCACCATGTCCTTCACCGTCTGACCGGAAGCGTATTCGGCGCCACCAGTGGAGATCTGGATGATGCCGTCAGAACCGGCCTCGGTGAAGCCCTGAAGGGCGGCGTTGAGGGTCTGGGAGGAGGTCACGTTGATGGCCGGGTACGCGAAGCCCTTCTTCTTCGCGCGATCGATCATCTCGCCGTAGACCTCGGGTGTTGCGATAGGCATATTGCGCCTTCCTGTATGAACTTGCGATGACGAGATCTATTCTTCCTCATCCGGCCGGGCGATGTCAGTCCGGCACCCCAGCGCGCTCAAAGGTGCTGCGCAACCCACATCAGTCGGCGGTGTCGGGCCGCTCGAGGCGTACCCGGCCACCCGACGCCGTTGAGATCGCGGCGTCGATGTCTGTCAACGAGTGATCCAGCCAGGACAGCGGGACCTCCCATTGGCGGCCGTCGTCAGCGTGGAGGACGACCCCAGGGCCCGATCCGATCGACGGCTCGCTCACCTTGATGGACGCCATGTCCTTCCAGTCGACCTCGTCCATGGACGGTGCGGTCGAGTCATCCTTTCCGGTGCGCAGCATCCGTCGAAGGTTCAAACCCTCAGGAGTGACGATGAGGGCTGGCCCTTCCCCGACGCCGAGGAGATCCTTGCGCGCGGCGTGCAGACGCAGATTCTGAATGACGAAGAGCACCAGGAACAGCACCACCCAGGCACCAAACATCCACATCACGGTGGACAGTTCGAAGGCGTCAGCAGTCAATGCCCACAGCAGTCCACCGATGATGACCACGACGAGGGCCTGCACGGCAAGCCGGAATCTCGTCGCGTGATGGTGGGCAACCCGGGAGGCACTCGGCACTGGATTGAACGCCACCACCAGACGTGCTGGGGCCTCGGTGGGTTGTGTGCTCATGGCACGAGCCTAGGGGTCGCGGTTCTCCTGGTCAGTCGGTGGGTGGGTTTGGAGGCTCGCGCAGCTGGGTCGTCCAGGCATACATGGCGATCGCCGCAGCAGCTCCAGCGTTCATCGAACGAGTCGATCCGTACTGGGTGATGGCCACCACTTGGTCGCACTGCGCGACGACCTCGTCGGTCAGTCCAGGACCTTCCGAGCCGAAGACCAGGCAGCAGTCCTGAGGGAGCCGCGCGGTCTCCAGAGGTACTGATCCCGGCAGGTTGTCCACGCCAACGAGGGTGACGCCGTGCTCGTCAAGCCACTCCAGGAAGGAGGGGACGTCCGGGTGGTGGTAAACATGCAAGTACCGATCGGTGACCATCGCACCGCGTCGGTTCCAGCGTCGTCGCCCCAGAATGTGCACATCCGCGACGTTGAATGCATTGGCAGTGCGCACCACGGAACCGATGTTGAAGTCGTGCTCCCAGTTCTGGATGGCCACGTGCAACCGGGAACGTCGGGTGTCGAGGTCGGCGACGATGGCCTCCATCGTCCAGTACCGATACCGATCGACGACATTGCGTCGATCTCCTGATGCCAACAGTTCCGGATCGAGTCTTGAGTCATCGGGCCAGGGTTCGGGCATCGGCCCGACACCTACAGCTGCGGTCATTTTCTGGCCAGGAATCTGCAGTGAGGGGGCCTCTACGAGGTCATCGTCGGTCGGGGCACACACGAACCAAGGATAGTCTTGACCCCATGCCGAGTTTCCTCATGGCCCTCCCCGCCCTGCTCACCCCCGCTTGGATGGACCCACAAGCCATCATCCAGGGCGCCGGTGCCGCAGCCCTGTGGATCGTCGCACTGATCGTCTTCGCGGAATGCGGAATGGCCGTGTTCTTCATGCCCGGGGACTCTCTGCTCTTCGCCCTGGGAATGTTCGCTGCCGTAGGCGTCAACTCCTCCGTCCCGCTGGTCCATTACGGACCCCCGGCGACGACCCTCATCATCGTCAACCTGGTCCTCATCGTCTGTGCGATCGCAGGAAACATCTGCGGCTACTGGATCGGATACATGGTGGGCCCCAAGCTCTTCCGGGAGCGAGAGGGGTTCATGGGCAAGGTGTTCTCGCCCAAACACGTCGACACCACCCATGACTTCTTCCGCAAGCACGGGTCCGTGGCCCTCATCCTTGCCCGATTCGTGCCGATCGTCCGTACCTTCGTGACGATGATCGCTGGCGTCGGTCGGATGAACTTCCGCAAATTCATCTCCTACACCGCCATTGGTGGCGTCCTCTGGGTACTCATTGCCGTTCAGGCCGGTTACTTCCTGGGCCAGGTCCCCGTCATCCGCAACAACTTCGAGGCGGCTCTGCTCCTCATCATCGTGGTGTCGGTACTGCCAATGTTCTTCGAGTGGCTCAAGGCCCGCCGCAAGGGGCAGTCCAGCCGACCTCAGTCGGCACGGCGTTCCAGCGTCGAGTGATGCTTCAGTGTGACGACGAGGGGCTGGTCCGCATGGTGCTGACCAGCCCCTCTGTCACTCGTTGAGCTCTCGTGTCGCGACTGAACTCATGTGCCTCGTACCGCGGTCTGCCATGGCTGGCCCTGACCTGGCTCCAGCCAACCTCCTTCCGGAGGGTTGGCAATGGCCTTGTCCCGCTCGGCGATGATCTTGATCCAGGTGTTGACGGGGCTGCTCCACACCGTCACCAGCACTGCCGCAACCATCATGATCCCGATGACGTCGAAACCCCCCACCAGCTCGCTGCCTCGAGAGAGTCTCCACATCCACACCAGGGACAGCACGGTGAACAGGTAGCGGTCAATGGCATGGCCCCGGCCCATCGTCATGGTGAGAACGCACCCTGCCAGCGGGATGAGCAGGTATTGCACCCAACTCCCCGAGTCCATGCCCAAGGCAAATGACGTCAGGACCGGGCCAAGCGTCGTCTGGCCCTTGCTGCGGCCCGCTACCCACATTCCACAGACGACGACGGCCCACAGCGCCGAGAAGCCGATGACGATGACCCGCGCCACCACGATTGCTGACGGCATGTCTGGCAGCGACGGCAGGTAGCCATACTGGGACTTGCTGTCAGAGCTGGGATTGGCCATATCACCATCATGTCACCTGGGACGGACGCGCAGGAGAGTTCTCTGAGCCGCTCAGGAGAAGAAGGTCGCCCCTCGGGGTGGGCCGGGAGACGGCTCGACGTCATCATCACGGAAGGGTATGGCACCCGCGAGTAGCCTCGTCAGGGCGTCCCCGCTGATGAGCCGGAAGGGGAAGGCCGCCCCGCTGCAACGTCGGCTCAGTTCCGGCTGGTGCAACGGTCCGTTCGAGCCCGCCAGGATGATGTTGCCGTAGCGGCGCCCCTTGAGGGTCGACGACTCCACGGCCAGGCAGACGTGGGAGAACACGTCCTGAGCCGCTCTTACGACCCTCTTGGTCCAGGTCAGAGGGGCCGAGTCGGCCACGTTCGCCACGACGACGCCGTCCTCGTGCAGGATGCGCAGTACATCCGTGAAGAACTCGACGGTGACGAGGTCAGCGGGCACTCTCGCGCCGTCGAAGGCGTCCAGGATGACGACGTCGGCGAAGTCCTCTCGCATCGCGGCGATCCCGGAGCGTCCGTCGACGGGCCGCACCTTGATCCCGGACCGAGGCGGAAGTGGGGCCTTGAGGCGCACTTCCTCGGTGAGCTCGGTGTCCGGCTCACAGACGATCTGAGGGCTCGTCGGACGGGTGGACGCCACGTACCGTGCCAGGCACATCCCCGCCCCACCGACGTGAATGACGCGCATCCTCTCCCCCGCTGGACGGTGGACGTCAAGGTGATCAGCGATACGTCCCATGTAGTCGAATTCGAGCCGAGTGGGATCGTCAGGGTCGATCCATGACTGATCAGCCCCACCGACGCGGACGATCCACGCTCCTGGGGTGTCCCGATCCGGGACGAGACAGCTCACCGATCCCCCAGTCTTCCGGCCTGCCAGTCATCCACCCAGTCGGTGTTGTTCTTCATCCATGCCGCGATGGCGGTGCCCTGTTGTCCGCCCCTGTCCGTGGTCTCGACCATGAGGTGTTCCAAGCTGGACAGGTGAGCGTCATCGATCGCGAGGTTTCGGACGAGCTGGGCGGCCTTGGGATGGTCCTTCTCGAACCCGGGTCGACCGAAACTGTAGATGAGCTCGGCGTTGGAGATGGCGTTCTTGGGATCGTCGAGATCGCGCACCGGATAGGCGTCGTAGGCCCAGTGCGGTCGCCACAGCGTCACGGCGACGTCGTTACCAGCCTTGGTGGCCTTCTTGAGTTGGGCCAGCATGGCCGGGGTCGAGGAGGTCTTGAGGGTGATGTTCGACAGCCCGTACATCGGCAGCGTCTGGTTCGCAATGGTCTTGGTCATCTCGGCTCCCGGCTCGATGCTGTAGATGACGTTGCCGTAGGAGTTGCCCATCGTCTTCAGATCGGCGATCGAGTGCGCTGGCGAGTTCTTGTTGACGGCGATCGTGAGTTTCGCGTTGTCGTACCAGCATCCAAGGTTCTCCAGCTTCGGGCCGTACTTGCGGATGTATCCGGCCTGGGTCACCGGCAGCCAGGAATCGGTGATGAGGTCGATGTCCCCGCCGGCAGTGGCCTGGTATCCGACGCCGGCATCAAATCCCTTGATGGTGACGGTGTAGCCGTCCTTCTCGAGCACCTGCTTGATGAGGCCGGAGGTCGCCCAGGACTCATCCCAGCCGTTGAAGGCCCCGATCGTCAGATGAGTGTTCGTGTCGGGCTTCATCGAGGCGATGTCCGCCGAACGTGATCCGGGCGTGCAATGGGTCCACTTCTGGTCCGGGGTTGCACCGGAGTGGGCCTCAGGGGTGCCCTCACCGCCTGAGGACCGCGATTCGTTGGTGGCATCCTCACTGTTGTTGTAGACACCGGCTGTGCCGGAGCATCCTGCGGCGCCCAGCCCGATGAGAGCAGCCAAGAGCGCCCCGGCCATCATCCTGTGCGACATTATTCTCCTTTCGCGCGCCCACGACGCGTACCTACCCCGCATGAGGGGACGCCATGACTGTAGTCGGTCGGCTCCTGGCGTCTCGCAGGACGGTGGGATGCTTGGGGCATGGCCCCATCATGTCCCTGCGGATCAGGACTCCCTCTCGACCAGTGCTGCCGCCCGGCGCTCGACGACCCCCGTCGCGCCGAGACGGCCGTGGCCCTCATGAGATCGCGGTACACCGCCAATGCCCTGGGTCAGTGGAACCACCTGTGGGCGACGTGGCATCCGCGCACCAGACCGAACGTCGTCGATTCCACCGGTATCGAATGGACTGGTCTGACCATCCTCGCGACCGAGGACGGCCATCCAGGCGACACCACAGGGGTCGTGGAGTTCCGGGCAACCTACCGCTCCGGCGGACATGATGACGTCCTCCACGAGGTCTCACGCTTTCAGCGTCGCGCTGGTCGCTGGATGTACGTCGATGGGGACGTCGACTGAGACTCAGGGCGCTTCCGGAGCGGCAGCAGAGTCGTAGCACGGTCCCGGTTGAGTGAATCGCGGAGTACCCACCACCGATGCCTGCTCCGGCGATGAACCGGCACAGGCCGGGGAGCCAGATCGAGAAGGAGGATCCAGCGACATCGGACCCGAGCAGGTTGAGGTCTGAACCTTGACCCGTCACGACGCGGTCACATTGTCACGCTCACCTTCAAAGGATGACAATCCCGTCCCTGTCCTCGTTGCCGTCAAAGATCACGGTGTCACCCTCAACCACCTCGCCAGCGAGCACCTTGCGGGCCAGCTGGTCCTCAATGGTGGCCTGTACCAGACGACGCAGCGGCCGGGCGCCGTACACCGGATCGAATCCCGTGGTCGCGAGCCATTCCTTGGCGGCATCCGTGGTCTCGACGGTGATCCTGCGATCCGAGAGCCTCGAGTTGAGCTTGGCCAGGCTCGTCTCAACGATCCGCGCCAGATCCCCACGCGAGAGCGGGTCGAACATCACCACGTCGTCGAGTCGGTTGAGGAACTCGGGACGCAATGCTGCACGCACCGCATTCATGACGGCCTCGTGCTTGGCATTGCCGTCGAGGTTCGGATCCGACAAGAACTGACTTCCGAGGTTGCTCGTCAGCACCAGGATGGTGTTGCGGAAATCGACCGTGCGGCCCTGGCCATCGGTGAGGCGACCGTCATCGAGAACCTGCAGCAAGATGTTGAACACGTCCGGATGGGCCTTCTCCATCTCGTCGAGCAGGATGACCGAGTACGGACGACGCCGCACGGCCTCGGTGAGCTGGCCCCCCTCCTCGTAACCGACGTAGCCCGGAGGGGCACCGACCAGACGCGAGACGGAGTGCTTCTCCATGTACTCGCTCATGTCGATGCGGACCATCGCGGTCTCGTCGTCGAAGAGGAACTCGGCCAGGGACTTGGCCAGCTCGGTCTTGCCGACGCCGGTCGGTCCGAGGAACAGGAAGGAACCGGTGGGACGGTTCGGGTCAGAAATGCCTGCCCGGGAGCGTCGCACCGCGTCCGACACCGTCTTGACGGCACGGTCCTGGCCGATGAGGCGTTCATGCAGGCGCTCCTCCATGTGGAGCAACTTCTCCTGCTCACCCTGCATCATCCGACCGACGGGGATGCCAGTCCAGGAGGACACGACCTCGGCGATGTCGGAGGTCCCGACCTCCTCGGAGACCATCCGAGAACCATCATTCTCCGCCGTGTCAGCGGCCTCGGCCTCCTTCTCCAGGACAGGGATCTGCCCATAGAGGATTTCGGAGGCCTTCCCGAAGTCACCCTCGCGCTGGTACTTCTCGGCGGTGGTGCGCAGCTGATCGATGCGGGTCTTGAGCTCGCCGACCTCGTTGAGGCTGGCCTTCTCGGCCTCCCAACGCGTCTCGAGCCCGCGCAGGGTCTCCTCCTTGTCGGCCATTTCGGCGCGCAACCGCTCCAGACGCTGTTTGCTGGCTGGGTCCTCCTCCTTCTCGACGGCGAAGATCTCCATCTTCATACGGTCAACCTCGCGGCGCAGGGTGTCGATCTCCTCGGGGGAGGAGTCGATCTCCATGCGGAGTCGCGATGCGGCCTCGTCAATCAGGTCAATGGCCTTGTCAGGAAGTTGACGAGCGGTGATGTACCGGTTCGACAAGCTGGCAGCTGCAACGAGGGCGCCGTCGGTGATGCGCACCTTGTGGTGGGCCTCGTAGCGCTCTCGCAGACCACGGAGGATGGCGATGGTGTCCTCCACCGAGGGCTCGCCGACGAAGACCTGCTGGAAACGACGCTCCAGGGCCGGGTCCTTCTCGATGTGCTCTCGGTACTCGTCAAGGGTGGTGGCGCCGATCATGCGCAGTTCACCGCGGGCGAGCATCGGCTTGAGCATGTTGCCGGCATCCATCGCCCCTTCACCGGAAGCTCCGGCG
This sequence comes from Cutibacterium nasicola, assembly GCF_051303185.1. GTDB lineage: Bacteria > Actinomycetota > Actinomycetes > Propionibacteriales > Propionibacteriaceae > Cutibacterium. The sequence goes on from NZ_JBPPGE010000007.1 coordinate 120,510, forward strand.
CCGACAACGGTGTGCAGCTCGTCGATGAAGGTGATGATCTGCCCCTCGGCCTCCTTGATCTCGTTGAGGACGGCCTTGAGGCGTTCCTCGAACTCGCCGCGGTACTTGGCGCCCGCAACCATCGAGGACAGGTCCAGGGAGACGACCCGACGTCCCTTGAGGGAATCGGGGACATCCCCGGCGACCACTCGCTGGGCCAATCCCTCAACGACAGCCGTCTTGCCGACGCCGGGGTCGCCGATGAGGACCGGATTGTTCTTGGTGCGTCGTGCCAGCACCTGGACGACACGGCGGATCTCCTGGTCGCGTCCGATGACCGGGTCGAGCCTTCCGGCGCGAGCGCGCTCGGTGAGGTCGACGGAGTACTTTGCCAGGGCGGACTCGCCGCCCTCGGACTCCTCGGAAGTGACGCGACGGTCACCCCGCCCCTCGTTGAAGGCGGCCGTCAGGGAATCAGGCTTGAGCCCGAGGTTCGCCAGACCGCTCTGGACGTCGGACGGAACAGCCGTCAGGGAGATGAAGAGATGCTCGGTGGCGACGAAGGAGTCACCCATGGCCTCAGCGCGGTTCTGCGCGTCGGCAATCACCCGAGCGAAAGCGCCCGAGAGCTGCGGCTGGGCGACGGATGCCCCCGAGCTCGACGGCAGTGCGCGCATGGCCGTGGTGGCAACGGCGTCAACCCGTTGCGGATCGATACCCAGGCCGGCGACCAGCGGGCCGACGGTGTTGTCCGGGATGGTGAACAGTGCATGAAGCAGATGCGAGGGCTCCACGGACGGATTCCCGTGGGCCAACGCGTGCCGGGTGGCGGCGGTGACCGCGTCACGGCTCATCGTGGTGAGATTGGTGTCCATTACTTGCCTCGCTGAAGTTGAGTTCATCTGACTCAAGTATGAACCTTCACGAGGCATAGTCAAGTGGATTGAGTCCGATCGACTCAACTATGCTGACAATGGATGACCACACCTTGCCACAACTACCTCCTCGTCACCGACAACGACATGGCGACGCCGCACCCGAAGGCACGACGTCGCCGATGGTCATCACTGCAACAGTGGCCGCCTCGAGAGCCGCCTTGTCGCGATCACAGGTGGGGCCTCACCTGAGCGTCGTAAATGCCCTCCAGGGTGGCACGCAGTGTGGCCATGGTCGGCTTCAGCTCGGCACCCTGCTGAATGACCGAGGCGATGGCCTTGGCGATCTCCTGGTCGCCACCGGGCAGGAACACGCGGCCGTAGTCCTGCGGGCGAGTGGCGTCGAGCTGCTTGATGGCCTCACCGATGAGCGGGTTCTCCTTGAGCAGCTCGGAGGTGTCGGAATCGTTGCAGACCGGCATGTAACCGGTGGCAGCGGAGAAATCGACGGTGTTCTCGGCATTGGTGAGGAAACCGATGAACATGGCGGCGGCCAGCTGCTTCTCCTTGCTGGAGCGAGAGCAGATCGCCACACCGGCACCACCGGTCGGACACACCGGTTTCTCGACGGCAGGTCCACCGGGCAGGAACCCGACGCCGACCTCGAACTTGTTACCGACAGCCTTCTGAACGCCGACGAGCGAACCGGTGGAGCCGATGGTGGCCGAGCAGGCGCCGGCAGCCAAGTCGTCGGTGGACTCGTTGGAGGAGACTCCAGCCCACTTCTCCTTGAGGACCGCGTCACGAACGACCGTGAGGGCGTCAATGGACTTGTCTGAGTCACAGATGACGTCGAAGGAGTCCCTCTTGGACCAGCCGCCACCGTATCCCCACAGGATGTTCTGCAGAGTCCAGCCGGCGTAGTCGGTGACCGACGGGAACTGGTAGGCGTGCTGAGCTCCGGTCCTGGTGTCCTGCAACCTCTTGGCCCAGGTCCTCCACTCGTCCCAGGTCTTCGGGGCGCGGTCGGGCAGACCGGCGGCCTTGAAGTGGTTCTTGTTGTAGTAGAACAGCGGGGTCGAGCGGGAGAAGGGCAGGGCGTACAGGTTGTCCTTGTAGCGGTAGTCGTCGATGAGGCCCTTGCGGTAGGCCGAGACGTCAACCTTGGCAGCTTTGAGCAGGTCGTTCAGCGGAGCGATGGCGTCCTGCATGTAGTAGCGAAACCACCAGACGTCGGAACCGATGATGACGTCAGGGGTGTCCTTGCCGGTCAGCGCGGTCTGGAACTTCTGCGCAACCTCCTCGTAGGAGGAGCCGGCCGGGACGATCTTGACGGAGATTCCTTCCTTGGCCTTGAAGTCGTCGCAGATCTTCTTGGTGACGTCACCGGATCCGCCGGGGTTGTTGGTCCAGAAGGTGATGTCGTTGGCGGGCTTGACGCCGGCGTAGTCAACCTTCTCGGCAGTCTTGGAGGTTCCCTCGCTGGATGAACTGACGGCAGAGGGGCCCGAGCACGCTGCCAGGCCCAGGGTTCCGGCCCCGAGGGCCGCCATGGTCAACAGCCGACGACGGCTGATGGGGTTGAGGTCGGACACGGTGATGCTCTCCTTGTGGATCGAGTCGAACGTGAAACGGGGATGGATGGGAACTCGCGCCGGAAGGAAGACCGGCAGCGTCACTGGGTCAGCGGACGCAGGTCACTTGACCGCGCCCTGGGTGAGTCCGGCGACGAGGTATCGCTGGAGTAGGACGAAGATGAGGAGGACTGGGAGGATGACGAACACGGCACCGGCCATGAGGATCGGATAGACGCCGGCGTCGGAGTCGACGGCCTGCAAGGCGGTGAGCCCCACCGGGAGCACCATCCGTGAGGTGTCCGAGGTGATGACCAACGGCCAGATGTAGTTGTTCCACTCGTCGACGATCGTCACCAGGGCGACCGTCGCGATCGCGGGAGCTGACATCGGGATGACCATCCTGAACAGCCGGGTCATGTGGCCTGCACCATCGACCTCGGCAGCTTCCATCACCTCGCCCGGCAAGGACAGGAAGTGCTGACGTAACAGGAACGTCCCGAAGGCCGTACCCAAGCCGGGGAGAATGATGCCCCAGTAGGTGTTCACTCCCCCGAGTTGGGAGATGAGGACGTAGTTCGGGACCAACGAGACCTGGGCGGGAACCATGAGGGCGACGAGAACCAGGATGAAGATGATCTTGCGTCCCGGGAAGTGCAGGAAGGCGAAGGCATAGGCGCTGGTGCAGGCCAGGACGAGCTTGACCGTCGCGCCAATGGCGGTGACGATCACGGTGTTGAGGAAAAGCTGCGGGAAGTCGATGGTCCGGGAGGCCTGACGGTAGGCGTCGAAACTCCAGTGATGAGGCCACCAGACGACGTCCTGGCCGACGATCTCGGACGGGGTCTTGAAGGATCCCAGCACCATCCACAGCAGCGGCAGGACGACGATGAGGGCGGCCAGGATCATCGGCAGGTAGCCCGTGAAGGCCTTGGAGACACCGGACTCGGCCCCCACGACCGACTCGTCGACCTTGTGGAAACGGCAGATGTCGGCGCGACGAACGGCTGCATTCAAGCTCACGAGTAGTGCACCCGCCTTTCGAGGAAGCGCATCTGGATGACGGTGAGGATGAGCAGGATGACGACGAGGACCGTCGACTGAGCGGCCGAGTAACCGGCGCGGTTGTACGTCCCGAAAGCCTGGATGTACGAGGAGTACATGAGGGTCGAGGTGCCCTGACCCAGCGGGGTCATGATCTTGATGATGTCGAAGGCCTGCAGGGAGGACAACATCGTCGTCAGGGTGAGGAAGAAGGTCGTCGGGGACAGCAACGGCCAGACCACTGAGCGGAAGGTGCGGCGACGGGAGGCGCCGTCGAGGGCTGCCGCCTCGAGCAGGTCGCGCGGAATGCCCTGCAGGGCTGCCAGGTAGATGACCGCGCAGTAGCCGAGGTTCTTCCAGACGTAGACGATGATGACCATGACCAGGGCCAGATGCGGGTTGTTGAACCACTGCGGCACCGGAAGGTGCATTCCCCGCAGAATCGCGGAGAGGACGCCGGTGACGGGGTCGAAGATGAACATCCACACCATGCCGATACCCACACCGGAAAGGACGTAAGGCGCGAAGACGACGGCTCGGGCAACGTTGCGTCCCACCAGTTGACGGTTGAGGACAACGGCCAGGCCGAGGCCGATGAGCATCGAGAATCCAACGGTGGCGACAGTGAAGATGAGGGTCGTCGTCAAGACGGTGCCGGCGTCGCGAGTGAAGAACTCAACGTAGTTCTGCAGCCCGACCCAAGTGGCATTGGTCGAACCGAGGGTCCAATCAAGAGCCGAGTAGTAGATGTTCAGAAAGAACGGCCGGTAGGTGAAGAGCGCAATGAGGATCGCGTTCGGGGCCACGAAGGCCAGGAAGAGCAATCCCTCCCGCCGCATTCTGCGGCTCAGGCGGCGTTTGGGTACTCGACATGCCGTGGACGTGACTTGTGACGACCTGACCTGCAGCGCAGGATCCGGTGACGGTGACGCCACCACTCCAGACGACGTCGCACCCACCGGCACGGCTTCGTCGACTCCGGTGTTCACCCGTCCTCCTCAGGATTTCATTGCCGCCCTCTCACAGGCAGCGCCGAGGAAGGACACTAGGAAGCCGTGGTGTCGTCATCCCAATACTCAGGTGACACCGACGAGACCCCAAGATGAACTCTTGTGTCACAGTGTTGGTACGACCACTGAAACGACCCCCTTGTGCGATACAAGGGGGTCTTCATGTGGCGATATGACGCTGTGTGATGCTCGTGTGAAAACAGTTTCGTGAAGGAACGGAACGTGTCAGCCAGACAAGAGGGTCTCAAGTTTGTCGGCCGTGTCCTGCCAATCCTTGACGGCGACACAGGGGATGCCCATGACCTTGACGGGGTAGTCGTTGCCGTGCTCGTCGAGACGGTCGCCATAGAAGAGGACGTCCTCCTTGGCCAGGTTCGTCATCTCGAGCAGCTTGCCCATCCCGAAGGACTTGTCGCGGCCGACACGAGTGATGTCGACCGAGGTGGATCCGCCAGCACGCACCTCGAGGTCGGGAAGTTTCGCCGCGACGAGTTCGCGCAGCTTGAGCTTCTTCTCACCGCTGGGATCCCACGCCGTCTTGGCATCGACTGGGGCCTGCTGGCCCAAGGCGGAGAAGGTGATCTGGGACTCGCGATCCTCCAGCACCGGCCCCCAGGTGTGCTCCTCCCAGAAACCCAGGTCACGGGCGCAGGCCTCAACGGTCTCGGTCGCACGGGACTTCTCATCCTCGGTCAGTGCCTCGAGGTAGATGCGCTGCCACTGGCCGTCAACGTAGCGGTAGTACTGGGTGCCACAGGCGGGCAGCAGGTGCAGACGATCCAGGTGGGAGGCATTGACGTCATCAAGGGCCTCGACGACCTGGGTGCGGAACTGCCCAAACTGGCCACCGGATATGACACAGACGCTGGTGCGCCCCAGCAGCCGCGCCAGGATGTGCGCCATGGGCTGCGGTAGCCGGGACTTGGAGGGGGCCAGGGTGTCGTCCAGATCGAACGCGACGAGTTTGGGGATCACGGGGCCACTGTACAAGGCGGATGGGCTTACGCACGAATGTTGACTGCGTCATGATGCCGTGTGCTGTGAGATCGGGGCCGGGGATCCCCAGGCATGACGACGGGCCCGCAAGTCTCCTCGCAGGCCCGTCGTACACCGAGGGGTCAGGACACCGAAGCGGCGTAAATCGAATCGATGGAGCTGCGGAGGGTCTCGTCGAACTCCATCTGGGACTGGCTGTGGCTCAGCCCCTCGGCGAGAGCACGCGAGAAGCTCGCGATCAGTCCGTGGTTACGAGCCAGCTTCTCGTTGGCCTCCTCACGGGAGTAGCCACCGGACAGAGCCACAACACGGAGAACCTTCGGATCCGCGATGACATCGGCGTACAGGTCGTCGGTGGTCGGGATCGTCAGCTTGAGCATGATCTTGGTGTCGAGAGGCAGAGCATCGATGTGCTCGCGAATGAGGTTGTGCAGCCTCTCCTCGGCCTTCTGCTTGTTCGGGGCATGGATGTCGACCTCGGGCTCAAGGATCGGAACCAAACCAGCGGCGCGGACCTGTTCACCGAGCTCGAACTGCTGATCGACGATCTTCTTGATGCCGTCCTTGTCGTCATCAAGAATGACCGAGCGCTCCTTGGTGCCGAAGATGTGCTTCTCCTCGGCAGCGCGATGAAGGAGCTCGTCAAGACCGGGGATCGGCTTCATGACGCGGACGTGGGACTCCTCGTCGGCCAAGCCCTTGTCGATCTTGAGGAAGGGGATAATGCCCTTCCTCTGCCACAGGAAATCGGCGGTGGGAATTCCCTCGATCTCACGATCCATCGTCATCTCGAACAAAATCGCGGCGAGAATGCGGTCGCTGGTGAACGACGGGCTGGTGATGATCCTGGCCCGCATCTCGTGGACCAGATCAAACATCTCGTCCTTGTCGTCGCCGTAGATCCCAGGCTCCACCCCGTATGCCTTGAGAGCCTTCGGGGTGGAGCCTCCAGACTGGTCCAGAGCGGCAATGAATCCGGGCGCAGTCCCCATACGTTCAGTCTGCTGGGCGCGCGCATCAGTACCTGTCATGGCGACATCTCCTTTGACTTCGATGACGTCTTCCACGGTACCCGAAAAAGCCGCCCACCAAAGCTTGGGGAGGTGAGCCTGCGGAAGTATTTCGTACGAACCGGGCCCGGGGTTTTCAGCTGCGCAGCTCCCTCAGTGCTGGGTATCCCCTCAGTTGCGACGACGGGGCCCTCCGCCCCGCTGTACCCGTCGTCGTCAGGAGGGATCATTCACCCCATGATCGTCGCGACGACGAGAACGACGTTGAGGGCCGACACCGCAACGACGACCGTCCATGCGATGACGGCCATGACGCGACCATTCGCCCACTGGCCCATCAGGCCTCGGTCCCCCGTGAACCGAGCCAGTGGCACGAGGGCCAGTGGCAACCCCATGCTCAGGAGAACCTGGCTGAGGACGAGGGCCCTGGTCGGATTCATCCCCAACGCCAGGATGACGAGGGCCGGGATGATCGTCACGAGTCGGCGGACCACCATGGGTATGCTCACGTGGAGCAGCCCTGCCATGATCTCAGCCCCGGCATAAGCACCTACCGACGTCGACGCCAGTCCCGACGCGAGCAGTCCGATCGCGAAGATGAATCCGATCGTCGGCCCCAGCGAATTGCCGATGGCGGCGTGGGCCTCAGCGATGCCGTCGATCCCCTCGACCCCCTGCAGGCTTGCCGCGGCCAGCACCAGCATCGCGATGTTCACCGATCCAGCCAGCACCAGGGAGACCGCGACGTCCCACCGCGTCGCCCTGAGCAGTCTGGCCATCCGGCTGGGTCGCTCGTCGGCCCCATGGCGATCGCGCACCAGCGAGGAGTGCATGTACACCGCGTGGGGCATGACGGTCGCCCCCAGCATCGAGGTGGCCAACATGACCGTCTCGGTGCCCTCAAACCTGGGAACCATGCCGGAGGCAACCCCACTCCACGACAGCGGGACGAAAGCCAGTCCCGCCGTGAAACCAATGGTGATGACGACGAGCATCCCGATGATGACGATCTCGAAAGCGCGCTGCCCGTGACGAGACGGGATTGCCAGGATCGCCAGGGACGCCGCCCCAGTGATGAGACCTCCGACGAGCAGCGGTAGACCGAAGAGCAACTGCAAGGCCACTGCCCCACCGATGACCTCGGCCAGGTCCGTCGCGGCCACGACCAGCTCGGCCTGGAACCAGAAAGCCAGCCGACTGCCTCGACGTGGTAGAGCGTCACCGACGAGCTCAGGAAGGGAATGGCCAGTGACGAGTCCCAGCTTGGCCGACAGATATTGCACCAGTGTCGCCATGACGTTGGCGATGACGAGCACCCACACCAGCAGGTAGCCATAGCCGGCCCCTGCCGACAGGTTCGCGGCAACGTTCCCGGGATCGACGTACGCCACAGCCGCAACGAATGCCGGTCCCATGAGGCGTATCAGTCGGGAATGGTTCCGCACACCGCCATCATTGTCCCCTCGGACAAGAACCTCCCAACAGCTCCACGGCCAACGCGCCCGGTTTCGAAAAAAGCTGAACAGCCACGCTGACTGAATCCCTGCAAGATCCACCGACGGGAGGATGTACCTCACCCGTTGTGGCCGTAGGGTCAGGAGAGTGACCAGCACTTCCGTCCCCGGCCGTCGTCCCCCAGGACGTCTGCGTCGTGGCTACCGGTGGCTGCACGCGCGTCCGATGATCCTGGACTCGGTGTTCGCATTCCTCGTCGTTGTCGTCACCGTGGTGTCCTGGGCCCCACAAGACCATGTCACTGCCCATGAGATGTGGATCCTCGTGCTGGTCCTCGTGGTCGCGACCTCGTGGGTCTGGGCACGATCGAAGCCGGAGATCACGGCGTCAGTGCTCGTCATCTCGCATCTCATCGAGCTTGCCGTGACGGCCAACCCGTGGCCCCAGAACGCCCTGGTACCGATCATCATGTACCAGCTCTCGCTGAAGACCGACAGACCACGGCGCAGCTTCTGGTTGGCACTGTGCTTCATCGCACCCATCGCAGCCGCAGTGAGTTGGGGATTCGACCCCAGACTCAACGCAGACACGCACTCGACGCTGCTGCGCTCCGGCATCATCGCGGTCGGGTGCATGGCGTGTTGCCTGGCAGCCTGGTTCGCCGGAAGCGCGGCCCGAGATCGTCGCCAAACCATGGAGGCACTGCGTCAGCGAGCCATCGACCTGGAACGCGAGCGTGACCAGAGCATCAGGTTGGCCACTCAGGAAGAACGCGCCAAGATCGCCCGCGACATGCACGACATCGTCGCCCACTCCCTGGCCGTCATCGTGGTGCAGGCCGACGGTGGTTCCTACCTCGCCCACCACGAGGAGGTCGGCGACACCGAGACCCGCCTGGCGGCCAGCGCCCAGGCTCTCGACACCATCGCCACGACCGCCCGCCACGCCCTCGACGAGACCCGACGCCTCGTCGGTGTACTGCGCGACGACGACTCCGGCCCCGAGTTGGCCCCCACCCAAGGCCTCGACGACATTCCTCGTCTGGTCGAGGAGCTGACGGGCGCGCTGTCCATCGACCTCAAGGTTGAGGGTGACCCGGAATGCCACGCACCTCTGTCCCAGGGCGCCCAGCTGGCCTGTTACCGCGTCGTCCAGGAAGCCCTCACCAACGTCCTCAAGCACGGCGGTCCTGCCGCCACTGCCCAGGTCATCGTCAGTCATCGTCCCGACGACGTCACCGTGGAGGTCCTCGACGACGGACGAGGAGCCGGAGTGGCTGGCATCGAGCGGGCCGACGGGGCAGGGCATGGCCTGGTGGGAATGCACGAACGCTTGTCCGCTTGGGGTGGCACCCTTGAGGTGGGGAGTCGCCCGGGCCACGGGTTCCGAGTCCACGCCGTCATCCCCACGCATCAATCATCAGTACTCGTCAGTCCCAGCCCCGAAGGACCATGCCATGACCGATCCGATCCGACTCCTCCTGGCCGATGACCAGCAGATGGTCCGCGCCGGATTCCGTCTGGTCCTCGACGCCCAGCCCGACATGACCGTCGTCGGGGAGGCCAACAACGGCACCGAAGCCGTCACCCTCGTTGATGAACTGTCCCCCGACGTCGTCCTCATGGATATCCGAATGCCCGTTCTTGACGGCTTGGGAGCCACCGAGAGCATCATGACGAACCACCCTGAGGCGAGGATCCTCGTCCTGACGACCTTCGACCTTGACGAGTACGTCCATGCTGCCCTGCGTGCTGGAGCGTCCGGATTCATGCTCAAGGACGCCGGCCCGACGGAATTGCTGACCGCCATCCGAGCGGTTCGTGACGGCGACTCGGTCGTGGCCCCGTCGGCCACCCGTCGTCTCATCGAACGCTTCATCCCTCGCCACGGGGAGGGTGCGCCGGCAATGACCGATCCCGAGCTCGTAGAAACCCTCTCGGACCGGGAGCGCGAGGTGCTCACCTGTATCGGCGAGGGGCTGACGAACGCCGAGATCGCCGAGCGGCTCTACCTGGCCGAGACGACCGTCAAGACCCACATCGGGCACATCCTGTCCAAACTCGGCCTGCGCGACCGGGTCTCCATGGTCATCACTGCCTACGACGCCGGACTGGTTCGGCCCGGTCGCTGACCATTCGAATGAGCGATGCCAACCCGGCTACCAACGGCCTGGATCCTCCTGCAGTAGGAGAGTCGGAACCATTCTCGGGGCTGATGTGTGACGAGGAACAACACCCATAGCGTCAACAGCGTTGTTGAACCTCGATACAGGAGATTCCATGTCTGCCTCAGTGCCGGACGCACCGACCACATCCTCGACGACTGTCCCCAGCGCGGTCCGCACCCTTGACCTCACCAAGACCTACGGGTCAGGAGCCACCTTGGTGCGGGCGCTGCGCTCGGTGACCCTTGACATCCCTGCCGGGCGCTTCACTGCCATCATGGGGGCGTCGGGATCGGGCAAGTCAACCCTGCTGCACTGCATAACGGGTCTGGACTCCCCCACCTCCGGACGGGTGTGGATCGGCGACACCGAGATCACCCACCTCAACGACGATGCCCTCACCCAGCTGCGTCGCGACCACGTCGGATTCGTGTTCCAGTCCTTCAACCTCATGCCGACGCTGACAGCCGCCGACAACATCACGTTGCCGCTGCGGCTGTCCCACCGCAAGGTCGACGAGGAGTGGCTCGACCACATCACCGAGATGCTCGGCCTCACCGAGCGTCTTGGTCACAAGCCGTCGGAGCTGTCGGGAGGCCAACAACAGCGTGTCGCCGTCGCCCGCGCCCTCGTGACCCGCCCGGACGTCATCGTCGCCGACGAGCCCACCGGTGCCCTCGACTCGCAGGCCAGCGACGACCTGCTCAGCTTCCTGCGCCACTGCGTCGACGACCTCGATCAGAGCGTCGTCATGGTCACCCACGACCGCGATGCCGCCGCCAGGGCCGACGGCATCGTCACCGTCGCCGACGGTCAGGTGTCCACCGCTCGTGGGCAGGGGGTGTCGGCATGATCCATGAGCGTCGTCGTCTCATCCCCACGATGATCGCCGTCATCATCGGGGTGGCCTTCATGGCCAGCACCCTGATGTTGATGGATTCGATCAAGGCTTCCACGTTACGTACCCAGGCGGCAGCCGTCGGGGATGCCAGCGTAGTCGTGACCAGCAAGGACACGATCATTGCCCAGGCCACCGTTGACAAGGTCACCAAGGTTGATGGTGTGACCTCGGTCGAGGCCACCCGCAACGTCTTCCTGGAGCGCACCGACAACGGGCAATCCGCCTATGTCTCCGGTCGCCTCGTGCCAGCCCGTCCTGACGTGGTCAAGGGACGCGCCCCGTCGGGGCCGAACGAGGTCGTCGTCAACCAGGCCACTGCGGACAACAAGGCCGGGGTCGGCTCCCGGATCACGGTCAGTGACGTCTCCCGGAAGAAGCTGAAGTCCACCACCCTGACCGTGGTGGGCGTGCTCAATCCGAGCGCTCGGACCACGAGCACCCCAACCTCTCCGGAGATCTACCTGACTGCCGCCACCCTGGCCAGCATCAGCGGCCAGGAGGGTGCCGACGTCCTTTACGTCAATTCCGACCGCCCAGCCTCCGAGGTCGTCAAGGATGTCTCCGAGGTCATCGGTGGTACCGCCACCGTCCGTACTGCCGACGACGAGCGGGCCCACCAGGCCGAGCATGCCTCCGACGGATTCGCGGCCATGACGGCCTTCATGGGTGCCTTCGCCGTCATCGCCTTGGCCGTCGCGGCGATGGTGATCGTCAACACCTTCACCATCCTCGTGGCCCAGCGCACCCGCACCCTGGCCTTGGCCCGCTGTATCGGTGCCACCCGCAAACAGGTGCGTCGCTCGGTGTTGGGCGAGGCCCTCACCGCCGGCCTCATCGGATCAGCCGCCGGAACGGCCCTGGGTATTGGCGTCACCCAGCTCATGCTCATGGGGCTGAAGGCTGCGGGTTCCCCGGTCGACACCTCGGTCAGCGTCACCGTGATGTCGTGCATCATCCCGCTCATTGTCGGAGTCGTCGTGACGACGTTGGCTGCCCTGACACCGGCACGTCGCGCCACCAAGGTGGCTCCGGTCGCTGCTCTGCAGCCCATGACCGAGACGCCCACCCGCAGGATCGGTCGTGTCCGCATCGTGCTCGGAGCCCTGCTCCTCATCGCCGGTGCCGCCCTCGTCGTCGTCTGCGCGACCGCTAGCATGCAGACCAATGTCGCCGTGCTGTGCGGGGTGGTCGGTGGATTCGTCAGTTTTGCCGGTGTGCTGGTGCTGGCCCCAGTCCTCATCGGTGGGCTGAGCCGAGCCATCGGTTCCGCTCACCTCGGTGGGGTTCCGGGGGAGTTGGCCGTCGAGAACACCCAGCGCAACCCGCGCCGTACCGCCACTACGACGTCTGCCCTGCTCATCGGTGTCACTCTCATCGCCACCGTCGCAACCGGAGCTGCCACCGGGCGTGCCTCCATCGACAAGCTCATGAATGATCACTTCCCGGTTGACGCCATGGTGCAGGGGCAGGGCCGGCTGGACAAGGCGACCATCCGGGACGCAAGGACCTCCACCGGGGTCTCCCAGGTTGCCACTGTGACGACGGTTTCCGGCACGGTTGAGGCCGGTGGAGATGCCACCAGCGTTGCCGTCCGGGGAGTGTCCCCCGAGTTTCCCAAGGCCGTCCGTGACGAGTCAGCCGCCACGGGGCTCGACGACAACCACGCCGTGGGTGCTCTGCCTGGGGTCGCCGATGGCAGCAAGGTCACCATCACCGTCAATGGGAACAAGGCCGAGCTGACCTTGGTGCGCCAGGGTGAGGAGGGTGAGGGGCTCGTCGTCACCCAAGGCGTCGTCCACAAGCTGGCTCCTAAGGCCGAGCCCACCCAAATGCTGGTGCGCTACAAAGACGGCACCGATCAGTCCAAGGCCACCCAGGCGCTGTCCACGTCGATGTCGGCCCACCAAGGAGTGACGGTTACCTCGACCGCTGACAAGAAGGCCCAGATGGACAAGGTGATCAACATCCTGCTCGGTATGGTCGTCGGTCTGCTGGTGATTTCGGTCATCATCGCAATGGTCGGCGTCGCCAACACCCTTGGCCTGTCGGTGGTGGAGCGCACCCGCGAGATCGGGTTGCTGCGCGCCCTCGGACTGACGCGCAACCAGGTGCGGTCGATGTTCGGCAAGGAGGCGCTCATCCTCTCGGGCATCGCGGCAATCCTCGGCATCGCGCTGGGTATCGGTTACGGCATCGCCGGGTCCCACGCCCTCTTCAGTTCGATCATGACCGTTCAGGCGTCCGTGCCGTGGGTTCAAATGCTCGTGGTGGCCGTCGTCTCGGTGCTGGCTGGATTGCTGGCCTCCGTGATCCCCGGTCGCCGGGGAGCGAGGATCAAACCCGCCATCGCCCTGGCTGAGGAGTGAGCTCGCAGGGCTGACGACACCGCGAGGTTCACAGCAGGCCTCGCTGTTGCAGAGCCGGGATGACCCGCTCGAGCAGCAGCGGGGCCTGTCTCGCGTCATCGTGGCAGTGGTCGAGGTCGGTCCACTCGTACTCGACGATCTCCGAGTCGGGGACGGGCTCGGGCCAGGAGTCCTGCCAGTCACACACGTAGACCGCGCAGCGAATGCCGTCGGCGTCACCGTTGGCGGCAGGGGCGTCGAAGGTTCCCAGATGGGTGAGGTCTTCGGGGTCGAGGACGAGACGGGTCTCCTCCCTGGCCTCCCGGATGGCTGCCTCGACAGCGGTCTCGCCGGGCTCGATCTTGCCGCCGGGAAGGATGACATGATCGGCTCCCCGCTTGCGCACGTTGAGACAAGTTCGGCTTCGCATCAGGCACACGGCGGAGAGGTTGAACATCACCTGGTCAAGGTATCGATACCCCCGGCCTACCCCCTAAACTCACCGCCGTGACCGAACCCAACCAGCAACTGCACCGCAGTCTGCGCAACCGACACATCCAGCTCATCGCCCTGGGTGGCGCCATCGGAACCGGCCTGTTCTACGGAGCTGCCGACTCGATCTCTGCCGCCGGCCCAGCCATCGTCATCAGTTACCTCGTGGGTGGCGCGGTGATCTACCTCATCATGCGTGCCCTGGGCGAGATGAGCGTCCACCACCCGACCTCGGGTGCCTTCAGCGAGTATGCGCACCGATGGTGGGGCGACCTTCCCGGCTTCATCTCCGGCTGGAACTACTGGTTCAACTACATCTTCGTGTCGATGGCCGAGCTGTCGGTGGTCGGAATCTACGTCAACTATTGGTTTCCAGCCGTACCTCGCTGGCTATCGGCGGCTGTCCTCCTCGTCGTCGTCACCACCGTCAATCTGCTCCACGTGCGCGCCTACGGCGAGGTGGAGTTCTGGTTCGCCATCATCAAGGTCGTCGCCATCGTCGCGATGATCATCCTGGGACTGTGGATCATCGTCTTCGGGTCCCCCTCCACCCCGGCGACCGGATTCAGCAACATGTGGCGCAACGGTGGATTCATGCCTCACGGTGTCGCCGGCATGCTCGCAGGCATCATCGTCGTCATGTTCTCCTTCGGCGGCACCGAGCTCATCGGCATCACCGCCGGCGAGGCCGAGGACCCGCAACGTTCGATCCCGAAGGCCATCAACCGGGTCGTGGGGCGAATCCTCATCTTCTACGTCGGCGCCCTCGCCGTCATGCTTGCCATCGTCCCGTGGACCAAGATCGACGGCACCGCCAGCCCCTTCGTCCAGATCTTCGACCTCGTCGGCATCCGGGGAGCGGCTGCCATCCTCAATCTCGTCGTGCTCACCGCGGCAATATCGGCGTACAACTCAGGCCTCTACGCCAACGGACGGATGCTGCACGCCCTGGCCCACCAGGGTGACGCCCCCAAGATCCTCGGCAAGGTCAACAGGGCCGGATCCCCGTGGGTGGGCGTGCTGGTCTCCAGCGCGGTGACGGCCATCGCGGTGGTCATCGTCGGGCTGCTTCCGGAACAGGCGTTCATGTACATCATGTCGATCGCCACGATCGCCGGTATCATCAACTGGGCGACGATCATCATCACCCAGATGCTCTTCCGTCGTCATCTGGACCCCGAGATCCGCGCACACCTCAAGTTCCAGATGCCGGGAGCACTGGTGACCAACTGGATCGTGCTGGCCTTTCTGGCACTCATGGTCGTCGTCATGGCGATCATGCCGCCGTACCAGGTTGCGGTGGCCATCGGCCCGATCTGGCTGGCTGTGCTGACACTCGGGTGGTGGCTGTCACGGCGTCGTCAGGCTTGGAAGGGCCCCGTACGCTCAAACTAGGACGATGACCTGCACCAGCAGGATCTTGACGATGGTTCCCAGCGCGAACAGGGCGCCGTAAGCCGACTCGATGCGCTCGTCGTTGACCAAGGAGTTGGCGTAGCTGAGGATGGCCGGCTGACCCACGAAACCGGCGAAGGCACCGGTGGCGCGCTGGGCCGACAGTTTCATGAACCAGGCCGAGGCAATGACGATCGCTCCCCCGAGGACCAGGGTGAGGGCCGAGACGCCGATGACGGCCAGACCCGTCCAGCTGGCAGCCTGGGACAGGAAAGCGGGTCCGGACGCCAGCCCGACGCAGGCCAGGAAGATCATCAGACCGAGCTGACGCAGGATCGCGTTGGTGGCGCGCGGCAGCTGCCACCGCAGTGGACCGGTGCGATGCACCGACCCCAGGATCATGCCCATGACGAGCGGTCCGGCTGCGGTTCCCAGCTCGAAGCGCAAGCCGCCGGGCAAGGCCACCATGAGAGCTCCTAGCAGCAGACCAAGGGCAGCGCCGAGCCCCAGGGACAGGGCGTCGACCTGGGAGACGCGTGCCTCGGAGTCACCGAAGAGGTCGGCTGCGTCGGACAGTCGATTCGCCGGCACCACACACAGCACCCGGTCGCCCGCCTGCAGGACGATGTCATCGCGGGCCAGCATGTCGAGGTCGCCACGACGCACCCGAGTCACCTTGCCACTGGTACGGCCTCGCACGTCGATGCTGCCGAGGGTGTGCCCGACCAAGGCAGGGTTGGACACCAGGAAACGGCGGAAGTCGATCTCGTGGCGCTCGTCGGTGAGGGCGCGATCCGAGACGTGGCCCAGGTGCTCGACGGCCCGGTTGGCGTCGTCCGGGTTGCCGACGACGAGAACCTGATCGCCGACATGGAGGTCGTCGTCCGGGGTGGCCAGCCGCATCTCGCCGTCGCGCAGCAGGTAGGACATCCGGATCTGGTCATCGCTGAAACCGGGGGTCTCGCGGATGGAGGTCTCGCGATCGACGACCGTCGACACCGAGGTCAGCCCGGCCTCGGCCATGGAGGTGTTGTCCTTGATGGACGGCCAGTGCCGCTTGGCAACAAGGGCGACCATGATGAGTCCGACGATGACGCCGACCGGGTACGACAACGCATAGCCGACGAGGGTGTCCCCGGCACCGTGAGTGGCGGTCGACGCGGCGTCGATGGCCGGTGAGGTGAGGACGCCGGCGTACAGGCCGGCAACGTGGGCCGGGCTCAGTCCGAACACTCGTCCCAACCCGAGCCCAGCGGCTGCCATGGCAGCAAGCCCGACGACGCCTGCGAGCATGAGGCTCCACTGACGTTTGAGGTCGGACAGGAACGTCGATCCCGCAGCCAGGCCGACGGTGTAACAGAACAGCACGACGCCGAAGCCCTTGATCATGCCCAGATCCTGGCCGAAACGTGGGTCGAGGGCACCCACGACGAGCCCCATGAAGAGGGCTCCGGCGGCACCGAACCTCAGCGGGCCGAACTTGATCTGACCCAGCAGGGCACCGGAGGCCAGGACGATGAGGATCGTCAGCAGCTGATGCGTGGCGAGAAAGTCGGTCAGTACTGTCATGAAACTCCTGACGTCGTGCCGACGCATCCCGCCCCGACGACGGGATGCGTCGGCGCAGCAGTCCCGGGAGGTCCGGGGTTCAACCCTTGGATTGTAGGGCCTCGCTCGGACACGGACGATCACGTCCGTGGCCTCACACTGAAAACGCACGGCCGCCGTTGCGACAAATCACGACGACACCCAGTCGTGTATCGAGCCCGTGCGCTGAGCGTGTGCGGTGAGCTGCGTCCAGGGGCCTTATTTCAGGGCTGAACGGCGTCAGGGCTGGACGAGGATGCGGATCGGGTTGCCCTGATGGGACTCCAGCTCCTCAATACCGCTCTTGACGTCCGTCAGCGGAATGACCTTGGAGATCGACTCCGAGAGGTCAAGGCGGTGGTACGACAACATCTCGGCCAGCATGGCGATGTCCTGGGACTTGTAGCCGAGGTGGCCGAGAACCTGCTTACGGTGCAGGTTGAAGTCCAGGAACGGGCCGGCGTCGATGTTCTGGGCGGACAGACCGACGGAGACCGCCTTGCCGTCGACGTCGAGGGAATCAACGCAGGCGCGCAGGGTGGGCTTGATGCCGACAGCGTCGAAGGCGACGTCGATCATGCGGCCGTTGGTGATGTCCTCGATTTTCTGCATGAGGTCGGGGTCGTCGCTGTGCAGGGTGTGGTCGGCACCGAGTCGCTTGGCGCGCTCGAGGACTGCATCGTTGAGGTCGATGGCGATGACGGGGACTCCACCGGCCAGCTTGGCGAGCTGGACCAAGTGGGTTCCGACACCACCGACACCCCAGACGGCGACGGCATTGCCCATGTGTACCTTGCCGGTGCGGACGACGGCGGCGTACGGGGTGGAGACGGCGTCAGCAAGAAGGGCGGCCTGGTCCATCGGGACGTTGTCCGGAATCTTCGTCATTCCGGAGGCCTGGGCGAGATGGTACTCGGCCCATGCGCCGTCGTAGACGAAGGCCATCAGGTTCACGCTCAGGCAGTCGGTGAAGGCGCCACGGCGACACTTGCGGCACTTGAGGCAGGGACGACCAGCGGACGGGATCACACGGTCACCCTCCTTCCATCCAGTGACGCCGGCGCCGAGCTCAACGATGGTGCCGGAGGCCTCGTGACCCTGGGTGACAACGGGACGCTGCGCCGGGAACGCGCCGCTGATGAGGCTCAGGTCGGAATGGCAAATTCCACAGTAGGCAACCTTGATGAGCACCTCACCGGGCCCTGGGTGCGGGATCGGGATGTCCTCGAGGGTGATGGACCGATCTGCGGCGTGGAAACGTTCGGCAAGCATGGTTTCTGTCATCTTTGATCCCTTGTCAGCGCGTCGACCTCGTTGCCGACGCTACTGATGTTCAGGCTATGACGAATGAGAGGAGGAAGCACCCGAAAATCGGGGTATCATGTGACATATGTCACACTATCAGTGTGATGACGTCACGGGTTTGGCCATGAGCGCAATCTGGGCCGGTGGTTGTGTCGGCTCAGCGATGTCAGTGCGCCGTCACTGCCCTACCGCGTGCTCGGTCCTGGCAACTTGAGCGGCAAGGTTCTCCGGGGCCAACTCGGCATGGGCGAACTCGGTACTGGTGGGAAGCCTCAGTCGCAGGTCCGTCCCGACGCACACCTCGACGAGTCCGTTCCCGAGCTGGAAGTCCACGACGTGACCGCCATGATCCCGCGAGTCGGTGATGAAGTGTACGTGGCACCCCGGCACCGAGATCCCCTGCTGGTACACCGGCGTCCGGAACCCGGCAAACACCCCACTGACATCCTCGGTTCGCACGACCTCCTCACCGTCAGTGGCCTCCACCATGGGCCGATACGGCTTCGACTGCTGGACGACGGTCCTCGTCGTCACCCAGTCGACGTGCCCCGTGATCCGCAGCGCATACATGTAATTCGCACTGGGCAACACCTCGTCGACGAGCGTGGAGACCTCGGCGCGAGTCACCGGGGAGCCAACCTCCACCTGGTGCGAGGGCACGAAGTTCGTCACCGTCGCATACGGGGTCCTGGCCCCCAGCGGCGCAGGGTGACTCGCCCCGTCACCGCGCAACTGGTAGCAATGACCGTCAAGGATGACCATCTCGCCGTCGAGGGCGTTGAACGTCCCCAGACCAAACGACCCGTGGGACAACAGCTCGCCAATCGTCAGCTCGTCCTCGTACACCCCGTCCATGAGAGAGGATATGAGACTGGTCTGAAAGAACTCGTGCCTGTTCACGGTGTCATTCTAAGATTTCGTCACCATCCCGCGAGAGATCACGACGGCACGCGACACCGCCATCAGGACAGCTCGGCCTCCACGGCCTTGGCCAACACGGCATGCCCCTCCTGCGACGGATGGTCTCCGTCGTCGGCAAGGAGCCCGGTGTCGTCGCGCGTGCCGTCGGCACCCTTGAACGGAGTCCGCACATCGACGTAGACCGCCCCGACCTCGTCCGCGATGTCCTCGACCTGAGCGTTGAACACCGTGGTGATCGTGTCAGTGACATGGACGTAGTCGTCGCCCTGTTGACGTCCGACCTTGCCGTCCATCCCAACATTCCAGTACCCGGTGACGACGACGGTCGCCCCGGGCGTCGGCATCCCGGCTTTGATGCGTTGCAGGATGGTGCGCACCCGTCGCGTGACCGCATCGACGTCGCCCTTGACGCATGACTGATCAGCGCGGGCACACCTGGCGACGATCGTGTCGACGTCAAAATCGTTGGCGCCGATCGTCACGATGGCCAGATCGACGGTCTGGAGCAGTGTCTTCGTGTTGCGAGCCTCGAGTTGAGTGAGGACGTCTGTGGTCTTGTAGCCCGACACCGACTCGTTGTCGACACAGGCTCGTACCCCGGCGCGGCGAGCCACGTCAGTCCCGACCCGCTCGATGAAGGTGGTGCACTGGCTGCAGGCATTCCCCTGCGGCACTGAGTCACCAAAACCGGCGGTGACGAGGGTTCCGCCATGCCCCGTCGGTCCTGGGGCGGACCGCATCGTGATGGAGGATGCCGGGGCTGGCGCGGTGGCCACGCTTGGTTTGCGATGTCGGTCGAAGGCCCATCCATGAGTGTGCGCCTCAGGCTGCAGCCCGAGGGCGACCCCGACCACGATGGCCGCGGCGATCCCGACACTGAGAATCCTGAGAACTCTCTTCACGATCTCATCATGCCTTGGCGATGCCGGACTGTCTGCCTCTCACAGCGGAATCCTGGTCTGAGTCAGTGGATTCACAATGCCTGGTGGCGGCTGCCCTCATGACCGGACCCTCAGCCGCGGTGTGCAGGCAATGCCAACTGGGCGTGGACAACCGTCCTACCCATGTGGACCCGCCCGGTGGGCTCGGCGGTGAACACCCGCGGATCCTCGCGGCCCTGGAACCTGGCAGCCTGCATGTCCCGCACGGTGCCGGTGAGCTGCTCGACCTGGTCTGACAGCTGTTCGATGCGACGCTCCATCTGGAGGATGCGTCGAATCCCGTTGAGGTTGATTCCCTCTTCCTGTGACAGGTGCTGAACCATCCGCAGGGCAGCGACGTCACGCATGGAGTACCGACGGCCCCGCCCACGGGTGCGCTCCGGGACGACCAGTCCAAGCCGATCGTAGGTGCGCAGGGTCTGCGGATGCATCCCAGCAAGCTCAGCGGCCACCGATATGGCGAAGATGGCGGCGTCCTGGTCGATCACCGCCACATCGACACCATCGGAAAGCGTCCTGCTGCGCCGCGCCATCTCACTTCACCTCCCACGGCCTCGGACTGGGCTGCCGAGCAACGTCACGGAACCCCTCCAAGGCATGTCGGGCGGCGTCGTCCAGCTTTTCGGGGACGGCAATCTCGACAGTGGCGAGCAGGTCTCCCTTGCTGCCGTCGGACCGCGGCACACCACGGCCGCGCACCCGGAAGGTACGGCCATTCGGGGTACCGGCGGGGATCCGAAGCCGAACAGTGCTTCCCGTCAGGGTTGGCACGTCAACCTCAGCGCCGAGTGCAGCCTCGGCGAAGGTCACCGGCACATCGAGGGTGAGATTGTTGCCGTCACGCCCGAAGATCTTGTGCGGACGCACGGTCACCTTGACATACAGGTCGCCGGCGCGGCCACCGTTCTCTCCCGGGGAACCCTTGCCCTTGATGCGGATACGCTGGCCATCCTCCACACCAGCCGGGATGCGGATCTGCATGGATTTTGTGGACTTGGCGCGACCTGACCCGTGGCAGACCTGGCAGGGATCCTCGACGACCATGCCTCGCCCGTGACAATCCGGGCACGGCTCGGTCATCTCGAAGACGCCGCCGGCAGACGTCGCGTGCATTCCCGACCCCTGACAGGTCGAGCACACTCGAGGCACGGTCCCGGCGCGGGCGCCGGTCCCCCGGCACGCCTGGCAGGGGGCTTGAGAGACCATATCCATGGTGACGGTCGTCCCGGAAACGGCGTCATCGAAGGAGATCGTGGTCTCTGCCTCGACGTCAGCACCGCGACGGGCGGCCCTGGTGGTGGTGCGGCGTCCGCCAGTGGCTCCGAAGAGGTTGCCGAAGAGATCTCCGAAACCATCCCCGTTGGAGGCGGTACGGATGACGTCCTCGACGTTGACGCTCGACTGGGCACCGCCGCGCGGGAACCCGAACCTGCCAGATGCTCCGAACAGGCTGCGAGCCTGGTCGTACTCTTTACGCTTCTTGGGGCTCGACAGCACGTCGTTGGCCTCGGAGGCCTCCTTGAAGCGAGCTTCGGCAGCTTTGTCACCGGGGTGGGAGTCGGGATGGTTGTCCCGGGCGATCTTGCGGAAGGCCTTCTTGATCTCCTCGGGCTTCGCGTCCTTCGAGACACCGAGAACCTTGTAGTAGTCCTTCTCGGCCCAGTCCTTGGCGCTCATGGTGTTCCTCCCTCCCTGGTCATCATGCATTCTTCGGCTCTGCGGTCATGGCCGCCCTCGTCGGTGGTGTCGGCTCACTCGTCGTCAGCCTCGGGGGTCTTCTCCCCCAGCTCCTCATCCTCCGGCTTTGCGGGCTTGGCGTTCGGATCCGGATCGGAGACCGCCACGCGGGCAGGGCGCAGGACCCGGTCACCGAGCTTGTAACCCGGCTGCATCACCTGGCTCACGGAGGTGACGGTGACCCCCTCCAGCGGCATCTGCATGAGAGCCTCGTGGAGGTTGGGGTCGAAGGCGTCGCCCACCTCACCGAAGCTGGTCAGGCCGTGGGTATTGGCCACCTTCTGCAACTCGTCGACGACGAGCTTGAAACCGCCCTCGACCTCGCCGTGTTGCCGGGCGATTGCGATTGAGTCCAGGACCGGCATGAGATCGGTGATGACCTTGTCGACGCCGGACTGACGCGACAACGCACGGTCACGGTCGACGCGCCTCTTGTAGTTGACGTACTCGGCCTGAAGGCGCTGCAGGTCCTCGGTGCGCTCGGCCAGCATGGCCTCAAGCTGGGCCTGCCTGGACATCTCCTCGGGATCCTGCGAGTCCTCGGTCGCCTGGTCGGCGTCGATGTCGAAACCATCGACGATGTCGGCGAACCGCTCGTCGGCGTTCCCGTCACCCTGGTTGTCGTCGGGATTGACGTTCTTGTCAGTCATCTGTCTTCCTCCACGTGGATGCCGACCGCCGGGCCGTCATGACTGGCGACCCGGCGGTCGGGGCGGGGCTTGGGATCAGGCCGTGGCCCCGGTCACTGCTTGTCGTCCTCGTCGTCCACGATCTCCGCGTCCACGACGGTGTTGTCGTCGCCGGGCTCAGAGCTGGCCGACTCAGCTCCCTCACCCTGCGACTCCTGGGCCTGCTGGGCGGCCGCGTAGATCGCCTGACCCATGGCCGACGCCTTCTGGTTCAGGTCGTCCATGGCCGCCTTGACCTCGTCGTCGTTGTCGGTGCCCTTGAGGGTCTCCTTCAACTTGGCGATGGCCTCGGTCACCGGGGTCTTGGTGTCCTCGGGGATCTTGTCGGAGTTCTCGTCGAGCAGCTTCTCGGTACGGAAGGCCAACGCGTCGGCCTCGTTGCGCATCTCGACAGCCTCGCGACGCTTCTTGTCAGCCTCGGCGTTGGCCTCGGCCTCCTTGACCATGCGGTCGATCTCGTCCTTGCCCAGGGCCGAGCCACCGGTGACGGTCATCGACTGCTCCTTGCCGGTCGCCATGTCCTTGGCGTGGACGTGGACGATGCCGTTGGCGTCGATGTCGAACGACACCTCGATCTGCGGGATACCGCGTGGTGCAGGCATCAGGCCGGTCAGCTCGAAGTTGCCCAGCGACTTGTTGTCGCGAACGAACTCGCGCTCGCCCTGGAAGACCTGGATCATGACCGACGGCTGGTTGTCCTCGGCGGTGGTGAACACCTCGGAACGCTTGGTCGGGATGGTGGTGTTGCGCTCGATGATCTTCGTCATGACCCCACCCTTGGTCTCGATGCCAAGGCTCAGCGGGGTGACGTCGAGCAGTAGCACGTCCTTGACCTCGCCCTTCAGCACGCCAGCCTGCAGGGAGGCACCGAGGGCCACGACCTCATCGGGGTTGACGCCCTTGTGCGGCTCCTTGCCAGCGAGCTCCTTGACAAGCTCGGAGACGGCGGGCATACGGGTCGAGCCACCGACGAGGATGACCTCGTCGATCTGCGAGACGTTGAGGCCGGCGTCCTTCATGACGGCATTGAACGGGGTCCGGCAACGCTCGAGAAGATCGGACGTGAGGCGCTGGAACTCACCGCGGGTCAGCTTCTCGTCGAGGTGGAGCGGGCCAGCAGCGCCAGCGGTGATGTACGGCAGGTTGATGTGCGTCTCGGAAGCCTGAGACAGCTCGATCTTGGCTCGCTCGGCGGCCTCCTGCAGACGCTGCTTGGCCATCTTGTCGGCAGACAGGTCGATGCCGTTGGCGTTCTTGAACTGGGTGACCAGCCAGTCGACGATTCGCTGATCCCAGTCGTCACCACCGAGGTGGTTGTCACCGTTGGTGGCCTTCACCTCGAAGACACCATCGGAGATGTCGAGCAGGGAGACGTCGAAGGTACCGCCGCCGAGATCGAAGACCAGGACGGTCTGCTCCTTGTCGCCCTTGTCGAGGCCGTAGGCCAGGGCAGCAGCGGTGGGCTCGTTCACGATGCGATCAACGGTCAGACCGGCGATCTCACCGGCCTCCTTGGTAGCCTGACGCTGGGCGTCGGAGAAGTAGGCCGGGACGGTGATGACGGCGTTGGTGACCGGCTCACCGAGGTACGCCTCAGCATCCCTCTTCAGCTTCTGCAGGGTGAAAGCACTGATCTGCTGCGGCTTGTAGGTCTTGTCGTCGACGTCAATCGTCCAGGACTCGCCCATGTGACGCTTCACGGAACGGACGGTGCGATCAACGTTGGTGACGGCCTGACGCTTGGCGACCTCACCAACGAGGGTCTCTCCGGAATTGGTGAACGCGACCACCGAAGGGGTGGTGCGGGCACCCTCGGCGTTCGGGATGACGGTAGGCTCGCCGCCCTCGAGGACGGCGACGCACGAGTTGGTTGTTCCCAGGTCGATACCGACTGAACGGGCCATGGTTTTTCCTCCTGATGGATGAATACTCTGGGAGAGCGTCCCCTTGAGCGAGTTCGACTCAACCTTAGACCCTGAGTCGCTATCGCTCAAGTCGGGGTTCGTTCCTTGTCCACTGAGATTGAGTTCACCAGGCTCAACCCCATCTCAGGAGGGATTTATTCCCACCACCCCACACTGTCCCGACACCAGCCACCCATGGGCACACCATCCCTGAACAGCAGTCCGGGCATGACAAATACCGGACGGCGGAACCGTCCGGCACCCTCCGCCGCATTTGTCAGCGCAGGCCAAGGATCAATGGAAGTACGGAATGAGCAGGTAGAGGCCATACAAGACGATGAGGCCTGCGACGACGATGGCCGTCCACCCCAGGGCGACGAGCCCAGCAGCCCCGTCGCTTCCCGCTTCAGTGCGCGCATGAGCTCGATCGAGCATCACCGCACCACCCGAGACGACAGAGACAATGAGGACGGTGGTCGCAACGGTGACGATGGACACAAGTCCGAGTGAAGCCCAGTCAATGCTCATGCTGCAGTCCCTCCGGCAATGGCCGAGCCCTTGCGGACGCCGACCTGGGTGGAGTCGTTTACGTTGTTGTGGTCAACCTTATGGTGGTTGCCCTGGCGGACGATGAGGCCAGCCATCACACCCAGCAGGACGAGGTCGATGATGACGCCCCAGGTACCCACGCCGGCGATGGCCGAGGCGATGGCGCCGACAAGGGCAGCAGCGGGCAAGGTGACCAACCACGCGATAACCATCTTTCCGGCGGTGGCCCAACGCACCTCGGTGCGGCGTCCGATTCCCGAACCGAGGATCGAACCAGAGCAGACGTGGGTGGTCGACAGTGCGAAGCCCAGGTGGGACGAAGCCAGGATGGCGGCCGTCGAGGCCGTCTCGGCAGCGAATCCCTGCGGGGACTCGATGTCACACAGGCCCTTGCCCATGGTGCGCATGATGCGCCAGCCACCGGAGTACGTGCCCAGACCGATGGCACAGCCAGCGGCAAGGATCACCCACCATGACGGGCCGCTACCCGAGACCTGGTAGCCAGCAGCGATGAGAACCAGCGTGATGATGCCCATCGTCTTCTGCCCGTCAGAAGTGCCGTGAGCCAGAGCAACCATCGACGCCGACACCCGTTGACCATTGAGGAATATCCGCGAGGAGTGATGGGCGGTGTGGTCGGTGATGCGGTAGGCCAGCCAGGTGGCCAGCAGGGCCGCAACACCCGCCACGAAGGGGGCGACGAGAGCTGGCAGGATGATCTTGCTCATGATTTTGCCGACGTGGATGCCGCTCATGCCAGCCTCGACGAGGACAGCACCGATGAGACCGCCGAAGAGAGCGTGGGAAGAGCTGGACGGCAGACCGAACAGCCAGGTCGCAAGATTCCAGATGATCGCACCCATCAGACCGGCGAAGACCATCGGAACAGTGACGAGTTGGTCATTGACGATGCCACCGGAGATCGTCTTGGCGACCTCGGTCGACAGGCAGGCACCAATGACATTGAGGACGGCAGCGATGATGACGGCCACCTTGGGTTTGAGTGCTCCGGTTGCCACTGACGTCGCCATCGCGTTGGCCGAGTCGTGGAAGCCGTTGGTGAAGTCGAACGCCAGGGCCGTGACAACGACGATGACGACGATGAGCAGTGTTGAACTCATGCAGAATCCTTCGTGATCCTTCGTGCGGACCGTGGTGTTCCCCTCCGGATGCGAAGAACTTGGTTCTTCACCGCTGGACGCAAGGGCAGGGAAACGATCAGAGCTCGGGAGCGCTGCTGACCAAGGGACACGTTATGCCACATCGGGCACCGCTCGCTTGCCGTCCCCGGCTCATGTGACGTTGAGGTGAACGATCTCACTGTCCATGACCCCTTGGACGATCCGGTTCGACTCCAGAAACAAGGAGTTGACCAGGCATTTCAGCCAGCAGCTGGAGCTCGTCGACATGTCGTGTGCCAGCAAAGTTCACGAAGAGTTTACTGAGCCCCTACGCTAGCCGCGGTCCACCGATCCTTCCCCACCCCACGAGGTCCACACAGCACAGTCACAGCGACAACGAACTCTCCTGTGGGATCCTTTGACCATGACAGCCTCAACCCATGTCCCCAGACTCACCCATGCCGACGGCTCACCATTGCGGGTCCTCGCTGTCGATGACGAGCCGAATCTCACCGAGTTGCTGTCGATGGCTATGCGCTACGAGGGCTGGGACGTCACCACGGCCGACAGCGGCATGCAGGCCGTGCGCGCGGCCAGACAGACCCGTCCCGACGCCATCGTCCTCGACATGATGCTGCCGGATTTCGACGGTCTGGAGGTCATGCGACGTATCCGTATGGATCAACCCGACGTGCCAGTCGTCTTCCTCACCGCCAAGGATGCCGTCGAGGACCGCATCAACGGGCTCACCGTCGGAGGTGACGACTACGTCACCAAACCCTTCTCCCTAGAGGAGCTCATCGCCCGGTTGCGGGCATTGATGCGACGGTCCGGTGCCACCGAACCACAGTCCGACTCAACGCTGACCGTCGGTGACCTCATCCTTGACGAGGACTCCCACGAGGTCAGACGCGCCGGGGAGGAGATCCACCTGACCGCCACCGAGTTCGAGCTGCTGCGCTACCTCATGCGCAACCCCAGGCGAGTGCTGTCGAAGTCCCAGATCCTCGACCGGGTGTGGAACTACGACTTCGGCGGCCAGGCGAATGTCGTCGAGCTCTACATCTCCTACCTGCGCAAGAAGATCGACAAGGATCGTGAGCCGATGATCCACACCATGCGAGGTGCCGGCTACGTGCTGCGTCCCACCGCCTGACGCCATGCGCCGACGTCACACCCGCCGCATCAGCACGCCCGTCAACGCCGTACCCGACGATCACCCCACCACCTGGCTGGACCATCCGACTTCTCGGGGGATTCGCCACCGGATCGATCCCCGTGGACATCGTCCGTGAAGAGTTGAAACGTGACACCGACACCAGCAGGGACCGGCCACTCCAGACATCGTCGCCTCGCGATCTGTCGCACCAGATCGTGAGCTTCGGAGTCGTCGGAGTGGTGAGCACGGTCGCGTACTACGTCCTCTACCTGGCGTGTCGACTCATCATGGGCCCACAACCTTCCAACCTGTTGTCGCTACCCATCACCCAGGTGTGGAACACAAGCGCGAACCGGCGCCACACCTTTGGGGTACGCACCAGGAAGGGCATGGTCAGGGACCAGCTCAGTGGGCTGCTGGCGGCCAATGCCGTGGCAACCCTGGTGCGCTTCGTGACGTTGCGAACAGTCACGAGACCAATGGTCACAGGGGTGACGACAGGTGAGGAACAGCCCGCCGCAGGTCAGTGATCCATCGCCCCAGACGGAATACGTGCTCGAAGGTTGTGCGGCCGCTCAGTTGTCGTCCTTGTGGGTCACCGTGTTCTGTGGCGTCTCCACCGTCTGGGTGAGCACCGCATAGGTTTGATGGGCACAGTGGCCATCTGCTGGTGCGCGGGAGCCGATCACGTCAACACTGCCGATGGTGACCCCTCCACACGCATCAGCGGCAACCCCGTATCCTGGCCTCATCATCGCCGGAAGGACCGACCATGACTGCACAACCCTCAGCTGCCGCCCTGGCACGAATCATCGACCACACCCTGCTCACGCCGGAGGCCACTCACGAAGACGTCGCCAAGCTGGTCGACGAGGCCAAGGAGTACGGAACCTGGTCGGTGTGCGTCTCACCGTCAATGCTGCCACTGGACCTCGACATGGGTGACGTGAAGCTGGCTGTGGTGTGCGGGTTCCCGTCGGGCACGCACACCAGTGCTGTGAAGGTGGCCGAGGCTCGTGACGCCATTGCCGCCGGTGCCGACGAGGTCGACATGGTCATCAACCTCGGCATGGCGAAGGAGGGACGTTGGGAGGATGTCACCGCTGACATCGCCGACGTCAAGCAGGCTGTCGCGAATCCGAAGGTCCTCAAGGTCATCATCGAGTCGGCCGTGCTGACCGCCGATGAGATCGTTCGTGCGTGCAAGGCCGCAGAAGCGGCTGGCGCCGACTTCGTCAAGACCTCGACGGGATTCCATCCGAGGGGTGGGGCAAGTGCCGAAGCCGTCACGCTCATGGCCGACACCGTCGGTGATCGTCTGGGGGTCAAGGCCTCCGGTGGAATCCGCGACTACGAGACGGCCTGCGCCATGATCGAGGCCGGTGCAACTCGTCTCGGTGTCTCGTCGACCGCCACGATCATCGCCGGAGCTCCCAAGGAGTGACGACGCGCGGTGTGTTCGCGCTGCTGGCTGGGCCGGGTCCGTGGGATCCGGCCCCTGCCACGTCCGGGCCGACATCTGAGCCCGTCAGACCTTCTGGAGCTCCGGGTTCACCTGGGCAGCGTCCTCCCGACGCTTCCAGTTCAGCAACCAGGACACCTCGTTGCACAGCAGCTGACGTCGTGATTCCGAGTAGTACGACCTCGACGAGTGGCCCAGACCGTCGTAGACAACGCTGTTGCCCATCGCCCAGCACATCACGTGGAACTCCTCGCCGGTCTCGTGGAAGAGCAGCGGGGTCGCGAGCGGGTTGATGTCCAAGTCGGAGTAGCGCTCGTCGTAGACGACCACCTGCTCGAGGCCGCGCAGAATCGGATGGTCAACGGCCTCTGGCACCGGCTCAAAGACGGCGAAGGACCGCTCTGGATGCCCGCTGACCCCCAACAGCCACGTGCCACCGAGAATGGACGGCCACAGGTCCCAGTCGCAGAAGGTGTTGCATGCGGTGTGTAGACCGAGGATCGGCTTGCCAGCCTCGTGGTGTTCGATGATCTTGTTGTGAGCACGGGACCACTCGGGGATGTAGTCCCATTCTTCCTCCGGGTCGCCACCACCGGTGTTGACGATGAGCAAATCCGCGTCAGCGAGGTGATCCAAGGCCTCCGGCTCGGAACGCCTCACCTCCACCTGATGACCACGCTCGGTCAAGATCTGGGAGACGGCCTCGGAGGTCGCGTCGAAGTCGTGGATGCCGTCGGCATAACGCCCAGCCCCCGACAAAACAAGAATGTGTCCCATCGGATGTCCTTCCTGATCCTGGGTGAACCCAAAGGATCACATTAGGAGACCAACCCGCCGAGGACGAACTCGGTGACGTCACGACTTGTTTTTCGACATCGCCTCCAGCCTCAGCACAACGATGTCTCGTGTTTTCGACCCCCGGTCACGCACATCACCATTCACACCTATGGCAAGGGCCCCGACGATTCCTCGCCGGGGTCCTGCCGTCTGACGGACTCGTTCGTCAACCCTGGTATGCCTCGATGGTGATGACCACGCCGTCACCCAGGTCCACGGCATCACCGATGGCCAGGTCGATCGTCTGACCACTCTCCAGTCGCAGCGAGTCCTGGCCAATGCGGTGAACGACGGTGCCGTTCGTGGAATGCATGTCAGTAACCTCGATCCCCCACTGGCCCGGAGCGAATTTTACGTGGGTGCGGCTGATGTCCTGCCCAGGCGACGGCACGCGCATGATGTCCTCGCCATCATCGGCTCGCGGGGCACGCCCGACGAGGACCGCACCCCCGAGATGGGCGACCTCTCCGGTCGTCGAGACCAAGGTCGCAGCCACGGGATCTGACGGCGAGGAAAGTCCACGGATCGTCGATGTGGAGCCCCCGTCGTAGCGCGAATCGCCCTGAGTCTGCTGGGGCGCTGCCCCCGGGGCAAGGGCGGACACGACGTTTTCCGCCTCGGGCTGAACTCCCTCCAGCTGAGTACCAGTGTGGGCTTCGTCACCGTCAGCACGAGCAGGTACCTGATAGCCACTCAAGTCTTCGTCGCGAGCGCGCACTGGCGCAATGTCCTCATCAGTGACCACGGTCTCAACGGATTCCGGCTCGGCAGCTCGGGCCGGAACGGGACTCACAGGCTCCTCAGCATCAGGGGAGACCCCGTCAATACCACTCACCACGTCCTCGTCCACCACGACCGATTCAGTCGGAATCGGAACTCCGGTAGGCGCGGACTCGGCAACCAGTTCCGGTTCGACAACTGGGTCAGAAACCTCGCCCGGGGCCGGAACCTCGACGAATCCGGGGGCACCCTCGTCAGCTGGCCGCCGTTCCTCATCAGTGAGCTCGCGGGCCTCCTCGGCGGTATCCGAGTCGTCGACCTGCTGCTCCCGGGGCTTGGGGGTCCACGGCTCGAGGGCGTCGTCGGAACTCGCCAACACCCGCGGACGGTGGGCCTCGCCGCCCTCCCGGACGACGAAAGGCTCAACCTTGCCGGTCGCGTCGATGATGATCTTGCTCGCCTGGGCAACGCCCAGCAGCAACGGCATGGACAGCCCCTGTTCGGCCTGGTCCATCTCGACGACGACGGTCGAAGGATCGAGCTTTTTCTCGCTCCATGTCAGCAGACCGTCACCATGGTTGACGACCTCACCGGTGGAGGCATCCTTGACGACGACCTGGCCGCGAGCCATGGAGTACATCTCGCCATCGACCCAGAAGAACAGTCCCAGGCTCGGCATCTTCGCAAGCCCGATGATCGACAGG
Organism: Cutibacterium nasicola; assembly: GCF_051303185.1. Classification (GTDB taxonomy): domain Bacteria; phylum Actinomycetota; class Actinomycetes; order Propionibacteriales; family Propionibacteriaceae; genus Cutibacterium. Next base: position 151,386 of record NZ_JBPPGE010000007.1, read on the forward strand.
GTCTCCACGAGTGACTGGGGATCATCAGCCTCGGCCACCTGCCGCCAGATGGACGACACCAATCCGGAATGACGCGGGGCAGCTGGCTGCATCACGACAAGGCTACTCGGCCCGGCCAGCACCACCCAGGAACCAGGGGTGTAAGTGGCACGCCAGGCGCCGAAAGTCTGGGACATTGATCCTCCAGAAGTCGAGGCACGATTGCGGCCATTATTCCGCGCCCGAGGCCTTGACGTCGACAAAACTCCCCAATCGGAAGCGGATCGGGGAGTATGTACAGACGTTCTGCGGCCCCTCCATTGCAATGGAGGGGCCGCACAGTCACGTCGGTGACGTGGTGGAGTCCTCAGACTCAGTTCTCCTTCTGGGAGATGACCGCCTGGGCGGCAGCGAACCGCGCGATCGGCACGCGGAACGGCGAGCATGACACGTAATCAAGCCCGGTCTTGTTGAAGAAGTGGATCGACTCCGGATCGCCACCGTGCTCACCACAGACACCCAGGTTCAGCTGAGGGTCGGTCGTGCGACCCTTCTCGACAGCTCCGGCGACGAGTTGGCCGACACCCTCCTGGTCGATCGACGCGAACGGATTGTCCTTGAGGACCTTGGTACGCAGGTACTCGGTGAGGAAGCCGTTCTCGGCGTCGTCACGGGAGATGCCCAGGGTGGTCTGGGTCAGGTCGTTGGTGCCGAAGCTGAAGAAGTCGGCGACCTCGGCGATCTTGTCGGCGATCAGGGCGGCACGCGGCAGCTCGATCATGGTGCCGATCTTGACGTCCACCTTGGTGCCTGCGGCCTCGAACTCCTCGTCAATGGCCTGCTGGACGATGCGACGATGGGTCGCGAGCTCGACCGGGGTGAAGACCAGCGGAATCATGATATTGATCTGGACGGTCTCACCCTCCTTCTTGAGCACCGCCAGGACGGCACGAATGATGGCGCGGGCCTGCATGTCGGGGATCTCCGGGTACAGCATGCCGAGACGGCATCCACGGGTACCGAGCATCGGGTTCTGCTCGTGCAGCTTCTTGACCTGGGCCAGCAGACGACGCTCCTTGTCGAGCTCGTTCGGATCGGCACCCTGATCCTCCAGCTTCTGCACCTTGACGGACTGCTCGACGAGACTCGGCAGGAACTCGTGGAGCGGCGGGTCGAGCAGACGGACGGTGACGGGCAGGCCCTTCATCGCGGTGAAGATACCCTCGAAGTCGTCCTGCTGCATGGGCAGGATCTTGTCGATGGCAGCCTGGCGCTCTTCCGGGGTGTCCGCAGTGATCATCTCGTGCATGGCCGGCAGACGATCAGCACCGAAGAACATGTGCTCGGTACGGCACAGACCGATGCCCTCGGCACCGAGCTCACGAGCCTTGGCGGCGTCGGTGGCGTTGTCGGCGTTGGCCTCGACGCCCAGACGGCGGATCTCGTCGGCCCAGGAGAGGACCTCCTCGAAGTCAGCGTTGATCTGCGGCGGGATGAGGGGCAGGCCGGCACCGAAGACTTCACCGGTTGAGCCATCGAGGGTGATCATGTCACCCTCGTGGATGACAGTGTCGCCGATCGTGAGGGTGGCGGCCTTGGCGTCAATCTTGATGCCACGGGCACCAGCGACACAGGGCTTGCCCATGCCACGGGCGACCACGGCTGCATGGGAGGTCATGCCCCCGTGGGCGGTGAGAACGCCCTGGCTGACGATGACGCCGTGAATGTCATCAGGAGTGGTCTCGAAGCGGACGAGAACGACCTTCTCACCCTTGGCGCCACACTCGGCGGCGACGTCGGCGTCGAAGACGGCCTCACCAACGGCGGCACCAGGGGAGGCGGGCAGGCCCTCGGCAACCGGCTGCTCGGTGTGGCTCGGATCGATGGCCTCGTGCAACAGCTGATCGAGCTGAGCGGGCTCGATCCGCATGAGGGCCTCCTCCTTGGTAATGACACCCTCGTTGACGAGGTCGCGAGCCACTTTGAGTGCGGCAGCGGCGGTGCGCTTGCCGTTACGGGTCTGCAGCAGGTAGAGCTTGCCGTTCTCGACGGTGAACTCCATGTCCTGCATGTCGCGGTAGTGCGCCTCCATCTTCTTCATGGTGTCAATGAGTTCGTGGTAGGCGTCCGGCAGCACTTCCTCCATCTCAGCGAGGGAACGCGGGGTGCGTATGCCAGCGACGACGTCCTCACCCTGAGCGTTCACGAGGAACTCGCCGTAGAGCTCCTTGGAGCCGGTGGCGGGGTTACGGGTGAAGCAGACGCCGGTGGCAGAGGTGTCGCCGCGGTTGCCGAACACCATCTGCATGATGTTGACGGCGGTGCCCAGGTCGTCCGGAATCTTGTTGGCCTTGCGGTAGACGAAGGCACGCGGATTGAGCCAGGAACGGAAGACAGCGTCAACAGCACGCATCAGCTGCTCGCGCGGATCCGTCGTCCAGTTGCCACCAAGTTGCTCGTTGGACAGCTTCTTGAAGGTGTCGACCAAGCCCTTGAGGTCATCGGCGGTCAAGTCGGTGTCGGCCTCGACGCCCTTACCCTCCTTGAGGGCGGTCAGCGCATCCTCGTAGACGTGAGCGTCGATACCCTCGACGACCTCGCCGTACATCTGGATGAAGCGGCGGTAGCAGTCCCATGCGAAACGCTCGCTGCCGGCTTCCTCGGCGATGGCCTCGACGGTGTCGTCGGAGATACCGAGGTTGAGAATCGTGTCCATCATTCCGGGCATCGAGATGACGGCGCCGGAGCGGACCGAGATGAGAAGCGGCTTGTCAACGTCGCCCAGGCCACGGCCGGTGCGCTCCTCCAGGCGCTTGAGTCCATCCCACACCTGGGAGTCGAGGCCCTCCGGCCACTCTCCCTTCCTCGTCATGGTGTCCACGCAGGCTTCGGTGGTGACGGTGAAGCCGTCAGGCACCGGCACGCCGAGACGCATCATCTCGGCAACTCCTGCGCCCTTGCCACCGAGCAGCGACTTCATCTGCGCGCTGCCCTCGGACAAGTCGTACACGTAACGGTCAGTCATGACGGATCTCCTTCGATCTGTGTCAGCCTGTTCAGCGATTCACGGCGTTCGGACCCGTACGACTGCGCCGCGGGTCCGAGGCCCAACCCTCAACTGGATCGGTGTGGCCATTCTTTCACGCTCGCGGCGCATTTTCACTCGTAGTGACTACCAACCACGACGAATGGTACTGGCGCCCGTAAGCACAGCACATCCGAGCGCACCAGCAATCTCGGCAGGAACCTACCGAGTACCGAAACCAAGGATTCCCGCTTCGCAACGGCGTGGGTGACGCATCCAGACAAGCTGGGATGGTGACGGACCGTCTCGTCACCCCGGTTTCGTCACAGGACGGATCCCGATCCAAGAGTACTCAATTGACCTCACGACCATGGGGTGCTCGTCGTCAAGGACGTGTGCGATATGACCCTGCCGGCCTGCGGAGTCTGGTGCCGGCCGTCTTGGCCCGCTGATCGACGACGTCAATAACTTTCGTTGCCGACTCCTCCAGGGCCAGGCCCGTCGTGTCAATGATCGGGCATCCCAGTCGGCGCTGAATCTTGCCAACCTCGTCAAGCTCCTCATAAATCGCGGCGAGGTCAGCGTATCCGTCCTCATTACCGAAGCCGCCGAGTCCGCGCACCCTACGTCCACGAATCTCCAGCAGCCGCTGGGCGTCGATCGTCAGGCCGACAATGCGCCACCGATCCACCGCATCGAGTTCGGCGGGTGGCGCGATTCCAGGGACCAACGGCACATTGACCGTCTTGTAGCCCAGGTACCCCAGATAGATCGACAGTGGGGTCTTACCTGAGCGGCTCACACCCACCAGGCAGATGTCAGCCTCGGTGAGGCGGTCGGGAATAGCACCATCATCGTTACGGACCGCGAACTCCATCGCGGAAATCCGAGTGAAGTAGTCGGCCTCGACCCCCACTGGGCGACGCGGAACCGCGTCAGCGTCCAGGCCAGATGCTTCCTCCATCGCCTCGAGCATCGGCCCCATGAGGTTGACCTCGCGGATGCCCATCTCCTCGCACGCGTCGGAGACCATTCGGCGCATGTCGGGCAACACCAAGGTGTGCACAACGCACACCCATTGCCCTGCCTCGTGAGTTTCGGAAACGGCTTCCAAGGCCGCAACCATGTCCTGAACGGTGCCGATCATGGGATGGCGAACGATGTGCCAATGGACCCCTTCGAACTGGCTTCGGGCAGCCCGAGCCAGACGAACGGCGGTCTCACCCGTCGAATCGGCGATGACGTGAACTTCCAGGGGCGACTCTGCCATACCGCCATCCTAAGGCCACTGCGGTGCGAGGCACTCCTCCTCATCTGAGAGACTGCCGCCATGGACGCTGCCACCCGGGACCCCGTCGACGAACTTGTCGTCGCCGAGTCACCACACACCGACTCGGTGTGGGTGTTGGGGCGCCCGTCCCTGGTGCCAGTGGCTGGGGGAAAGGTCATGGCGTGGACCGACGACTGCCGCGATCTCACCGCCATTCCCCGAGCCATCCGCCTCAACCCCTTGGCCGCACCCGCTGTGTCCACCAACCCCGTGGTGTGGATGGGCCTGCCAACCAGCCTCGACGAGCTCGACGAACTGCTCGGAAACCTCTGGCGCATCCTTGGGCCTGAGGCCCACATCGTCGCCGGTGGACGCATCAAGCACATGACCCGGTCCATGAACGATGTCGCAGCCCGCTGGTTCGATGACGTCCATGCCAGCCTTGGCGTCCGCAAGGCTCGCGTGCTGCACTTCTCGTCTCCTCGCAAGCGCCCTGCCATCACCGGCGAGTGGCCGCGCACCAACACCGTCAACGGCCTGACGATCCGAGCCCACGGCGGTGTTTTCCATACCACCGGACTCGACGCCGGAACCTCCTTGCTCCTCGATCACCTCGACGACATTGCTGCCGACGTCAGCTCGGATGCCGTCGATCTGGGGTGCGGCAATGGCGTCATCTCCGCCCATCTGGCGCAACGGCTTCCCCACGCCCGGGTTCACGCCACCGACGTGTCATGGCAAGCCGTCGATTCCACCCGTCTGACCACCGCGGCGAATGGACTCGATGTCGTCACCCATTGGTGTGACGGGCTGTCGGACCTGCCCGATCAAAGCGTCGACGTCGTCGTCACCAATCCGCCCTTCCATCGCGGAACCGCCCAGGACCACGCCCCGACCCTGGCCATGTTGACCGACGCCGCTCGCGTGGTGCGCCCCGGCGGCAGCCTCTGGTGCGTCCACAACAATCACCTGCCGTGGGCATCCCATCTACGGCGCACGGTCGGGACGACTCGCCAGGTCACGCGGAACCGCCAGTACACCGTCACGCGGACCGTCCGCGGATAGTCGATCGTGCCGAGGAGCGGGACCCTCACCCAACGAGCCGAAACCGACCTACCGTGGTGTCATGAACTCTCGCGTCATCCTCGTCAGTGACGATCGCTCCGGTCTCCGCTCCCCCGGCACTCCTCTCTGGCCTGCCGCCGCCTGCATGCGCGGCATACACACGGGTGATTGGGCCGCGCACATCTTTGAGTACGCGCTGTCCTTCGAGGGCAACATGACGCAGGTGCGCGAGCTGGCCGCCCAGACCGGTGCGGGCGTCCTGCATCCCCACGGGGCCCTGGCCGTCGAACCGCCCGGTCTCATCGTCTGTGACGTCGACTCGACGGTCACCCGCACCGAGGCCATCGACCTGCTCGCCGAGTGCGCCGGGAAGGCCGACGAGGTCAGCGAGGTGACGGCCCGGGCGATGGCCGGGGAGCTCGACTTCGCCGAGTCCCTTCATGAGCGGGTGAAGTGTCTGGAGGGTCTGCACGTCGGTGCCCTGGAGGAGGCCCGCAAGGCCACTGTCATCACCCCGGGAGCGACGGAACTGATGGCTGCGGCGCACCAGGTCGGGGCAGCCGTCGGGTTGGTGTCAGGAGGGTTCACGGCTCTTGTTGATCCGCTGGCCACGCAGATCGACGCCGATTTTTCAGCCTCCAATGAGCTCGAGATCGTCGACGACCACCTCACCGGTCGGGTCATCGGGGACATCGTCGATCGGGCCGCCAAAGCGACCTGGCTGCGTCGCTGGGCCGAGGAATGCGGGGTCGGACTCGAGCGAACGATCGCGGTGGGAGACGGGGCCAACGACCTCGACATGTTCGCCGTTGCCGGGCTGGCGGTCGCCTTCTGCGCCAAGCCGGTCGCCGTCGAGGCTGCACGAAACACCATCCGTTGTCAGCGAATCGACGCGCTTCGCGCGGTGTGGGCACGATGACCACGATCATGGAGGCATGATCGACCTCTCCCGAACCCTCCACACCGCTGGTGCATGACAGGTCGTGGAGCACGGCTGCCAGGTGCTGACGTGGCAGGGAGACGACAAGACCGGCATCTGGTTCGACACCGAGCACGCCGGCGAGTCCGACGTGGTAATCCGGGGAGGGATACCGATCTGTGCCCCGTGGCGTGGTCGCGGCCCTAACAATGACCAGGATCCCCAGCACGGTGATCTGGAACCCACACTCCTCGTCGTGGCCGGCGCCACTCACCGTCACGTCCTTGCGATCATGATCGGGTAAGCCGCTGGCTGAGGACTTTGCGACCACGGATGCGGACGCCCAACGTTGAACAGCTGTGCTCTGCCCTCATTCATGGGCGAGCAACGGTGCTTGATGAACATGAAAAAGTAGGGGTGTCGCGTACCCCGTCACGCACCCCCATATAAGGTGTTGCCAAGGTTTCGGATCGCCTTCAACGGGAACGAAGCAGTGTTTCTTCGACGGCTCACGGGTAGTGCTGTGCGCCGTCACCGACAACCAGCCGCACGGCGGCAGGAGGACAGATGTCAGAGCGGATTGCCAACGCAACCTTGCGTCAGAAAGTGATGAGCGCGGACGACGCGGCTGCCCTCATCCATAACGGTGACCAGATCGGCTTCGGTGGATTCACTGGGTCGGGCTACCCCAAGGCACTTCCAGGTGCACTGGCCAAGCGCATCAAGGAATCCCACGATCGCGGCGAGAAGTTCACCGTCAACGTCTTCACCGGAGCCTCGACCGCTCCTGAGCTCGACGGCGAGCTTGCCGCCGTTGATGGCATCGGCTGGCGCATGCCCTACCAGTCCGATCCCCAGATGCGAGGCAAGATCAACGACGGCACCAGCTACTACACCGACATTCACCTGTCGGAGTCCGGCATGATGGTGCGTCAGGGATTCTTCGGCAAGGTTGACTTCGCCGTCATCGAGGCCACCCGCATCACCGAGGACGGCAAGATCGTCCCCACCTCATCGGTCGGCAACAACTCCGCCTACTGCGAGGTCGCCGACAAGATCATCATCGAGGTCAACTCGTGGCAGTCCGAGGATCTCGAGGGCATGCACGACGTCTACCAGGGCTTCGCGCTGCCCCCCAACCGCAAGCCCATCCCGATCACCCATCCTGGCGACCACATCGGCACCCCGTTCCTGGAAATCGACGCCAGCAAGGTCGTTGCGATCGTCGAGACCGAAGGCCCCGACCGCAACTCGCCGTTCAAGCCGATCGACGACGACTCCCGAAAGATTGCCGGCTTCCTGCTCGACTTCTACGGCAACGAGGTGAAGCAGGGACGTATGCCCAAGAACTTGCTGCCGCTGCAGTCGGGCGTGGGCAACATTCCCAACGCCGTGCTCGACGGTCTGCTGCACTCCGACCTGGAGCACCTCACCTCCTACACCGAGGTGATTCAGGACGGCATGATCGACCTCATCGACGCCGGCAAGCTCGACGTGGCCTCCGCGACGGCCTTTTCACTGTCGCCGGACTACGCCCACAAGATGAACGAGAACGCGGCCTTCTACCGCGATCACATCATCTTGCGCCCCCAGGAGATCTCGAACCATCCCGAGGTGATCCGTCGTCTGGGTGTCATCGGCGCCAACGGCATGATCGAGGCCGACATTTATGGCAACGTGAACTCGACCCACGTCATGGGCTCGCGCATGATGAACGGCATCGGTGGGTCCGGCGACTTCACCCGCAACGCCTACATTTCGGCGTTCGTGTCTCCGTCGACGGCCAAGGGCGGCGCCATCTCGGCGATCGTGCCGATGGTCTCTCACGTCGACCACACTGAGCACGACGGCATGGTCATCATCACCGAGCAGGGCATCGCCGATCTGCGTGGTCTGGCACCGCGTCAGCGCGCCCCGAAGATCATCGAGAACTGCGCCCACCCGGACTACCGTCCGATGCTGATGGACTACTACGAGCGTGCACTGCGTGACTGCAAGTTCAAGCACACCCCGCACCTCCTCGGCGAGGCGTACTCGTGGCACACCCGGTTCCTCGAGACCGGCACTATGAAGGAGAGCTGAGCTCGCTGACCCTACGATCGCCCCGGGACCATCGTGGTTCTGGGGCGATCTTTGTGCGCGGTGCGTGTAGCAGGTGACGATTTTGTCACGCCGGACAAGGTGTGGGCCAGGCGCCACCACGTAGGCCGCTGTACGGCAGCAAGCGTCTCAAACTCGGTGACAAAACTCCCGCTTCACCCGGTGGGCAGGCACCGTGGTGCTGACAGCATGGGTGAAGCGGGAGTTTTGTTCACCCGGAGAGTGTGCTCACCGAGGATTGTCGTCGCGCGCAGCTTCCAGGGCGCATCCGAGCGCCAGCAGAGTGGCTTCGTCGTACATCTGACCGCCGATCATGATGCCGACCGGCAGCTCGACACCGCCGACGTGTGTGGTGTGCAGTGGCAAGCTCATCGCCGGACGACCAGTGATATTCCACAGGCTCGTCCATGGGGTGAAGCGGCATTGCGCGTCGAAATCTGCCGATGGATCGTTGTCATTGCGCAAAGCTCCGACCGGCAGGGGTGGCTGAGCAAGCGTGGGGCTGACGATGACGTCAAACCTCTGCCACTGCTGCCCGACGTGACGCGCCACCATCTGGATGCCGGCCAAGGCCTCAGCCAGCTCGACTCCGGTGCGCCTTCGCCCCTGCGCACGTAACCACCTGGACATCGGGGTGCACAATTCCTCACGTTCCGGAGGCACCGGGATCGCAGCTGCGCCCACCTCCCACACACACTGGAAGGATTCCCACTCCTCGGGGCCGAAAGGGGCACCTGTCTGTTCGACGATGTGACCCATCGACTCCAGGGTGGCGGCCGTCCGGTCCAGCGCCGCCAGGATGTCCGGGGCAACCTCGGTATCAGCAATGACGGGTTCGCGCAGGATCCCGACGTGTAGCCGTCTCAGGCCCCGGTCGCAGGCCGACAGATAAGACTCAGTCGGAGCGGGGGCATGGTAGGGATCTCCGGGCCACGGTCCGGACAGTGCGTCGAGGGCAGCAGCGGTGTCACGGACCGTGCGGGTCAGTACCCCGCCGCTCACCAGCCCAGGACCGTCAATCCCGTAAGGCCCGGCCGAGACCCGGCCTCGGCTGGGCTTGAGACCAACGACCCCGCAGCAAGAAGCCGGAATACGAATCGAGCCGCCACCATCGGATCCTTGGGCGATGGGTACCTCACCAGCCCCAACCGCAGCCGCGGCGCCGCCAGAGGACCCTCCCGCCATTCGGGTGTGGTCCCATGGGGTGACGGTGGGTTCGCGTCCGTCCGGTTCGGTGTAGCAAGGAAGTCCGAACTCGGGAGCGGCGGTCGTCCCGATCGGGATGGCTCCGGCAGCCCTGAGCCGCGTGACAATGCCGTCTTCGTGGTCTGGCAGAGCCCCACCCACGGCCCGACTACCGATGGCTCGGGGCGCGCCAGCTAACGCGTTGAGGTCCTTGATCGGACAGGGGACGCCGAACAGCGGACCAGGACGGATGTGTCCAGCATCACGTTGACGCTGGAGCTCACGCGCGGCGAGTCGGGCGCCATCATCGTCGATCCAGGTCCAGGCATGGCACTCATCGGCGTGTGCCGCTTCCAGGGCAGCGTCGACGACCTCAACGATCTCGACGTCACCAGCGGCGATGCGGGTGGAGGTTTCCAGGGCGGTCAATGGGTTCATGGTCATGGTCATGGTCCTACCACCTTCGGGGTCGCGCCATGCCGGTCCTGCATTCATGCGCACATGTCCCGGCGGTGGCACAACAACCTGCCCACCTGGGGCCCCCTGGTCAGCAGTTACGTCTAGGCTGGAACAACACGTCGCCAGGAGGATCGTGACCGAGCAACCCACCCACCCACAACCCCGCCATGCGGAGGCACGACGAGTCTCACCGAGCACGCCACCACGTGCCAGCGCCGAGACCATCGCCACGCTCCCCCCGCCCGAGGATCCTCAGGTCCATGTCGCATCGTCGGCAAGGGTGGGGAGGAGCGCCGCCGGGCTCTACCTTGCCGCGGCGATCAGTGCCACCGTCGCGCTCCTCGTTGCTTGGTGGCAGTCCATTCACATGCGCACCTTCATCCAGGCGACCCACCTCCTGACGTGGACCCATCCCAGGCCGGGATCGTTGGCGTCGGTACTGCTGGCGACCGCGATGATGTGCATCGCCGGGACCATGGTGGCCATGCCGGGGATCCTCGCGGTCAATACCTGGCTGGGACGTCCCTGGGTGCGCCGGGGCGCCATCGGTGGCGTCGTGGTCGGATGTGCCGCCGTCACCCTGAACTGGGTGGCGTGGGTCGGAATGCCATTCCTCATCGCCGCCGGAATCATCGTCTGGTTGCCGCCGGTGCGCCGGTGGATGGATTCGCAACGTCCGAAGCCGCCCGAGACGCGCCGCCTCGATGCCCCGGTCGTCTACGGCCGCGTTCCGCAACATTACTGACCGGCTCGGTGGAATGAGTCGCACCGATCTGACAAGGTGCGCTAAACTGTGGCGAGTCTTCCAGAAAGACATGCGGGCGTAGCTCAATGGTAGAGCGCCAGCTTCCCAAGCTGGACACGCGGGTTCGATTCCCGTCGCCCGCTCTCTTCATGCCCTTTTCCGGGTCCTCTATGATCGCTACTCGTCGGTCGAGGGTTTCCTCAACGTTGCGACGGCCGCCAGGAGGAAGAGAATTCCGGCCACGAATCCGGCCCACACGGCCACCGACGGGCGGTCTGATGGATGCGAGATGAACCGTTCGCCGGACCATGAGCTACCGGTCGGTGAGCCAATCGGGATGATCACGACGTACATCAGCCAGGATCTGTGAGTACTCCCCGCCGTACTCATCCAGACTGATTGACAGGGCGACCGGCATCGGCACGAATCCGAGGGCGTGGCCGGAGTCGTCGGCGAACGCAGACTCCGCCATGGTCACCGGCGACGTCTTTCGGTACATGACGACGTTGTCGGGGAACGTCCTCATGACGTAGTAGGTCTCGCCGTCCTTGGTGAACGACCCGCCTCCGTCACCTTCGAAGGCGCTCCACAGCAGGGCCAGGAACCCTATGACTCCGCTCACCACCACCGCCGCGATGATCGCGATGGCCCGCCCGATGCGCCACCCCTTCGTGCGTCCGGGCATGCGTGCACACTCGGCGATGACCTCGACGGCCAGAGCGACCAGACACAGATCGACGATGGCGATCGTGGTGTTGTTGACAGCCGGGATGAACCGGTTGAAGGACCTCGCGACCGCGACAGCGATGAGCAGGACCGCTGAGATCACGGCCGCGGATCGGAGGTACTTCATGAGTGGAATCCTATGTTGCGGCCTCGCTCCCCAGACTGACCCGCCTTGCCGCCATGCGCGAGTGACTGTGCGACGCCGTCGAGGGCGACCTTGACGGTTCCGATCAGCACTCCACCCATGACGACCGGCGCGAGTACCGCTCCGGCCACTGCGAGGGGCTGACGGCTTGCGGGGCGACGAATTTCCTTGCGGGCAGCCCGATTTGCCATACCGATGACGGTCAGGATGCCCAGGGCCTGGGCCGTCGCGGCGATGTCAGCGCCGTCCTCTTTCCCGACCCAGCGCGGGTAGAGGGCTGCCGCCGTGGTAATTCCGGTAGTCGTCAGGGCTGCTGCCACACCGCTCATGTAGTGGTTGGGTTTGCCGCCGAGCGACCACGACGTCGCCACCCGGTCAGCCTTGACGAAACCGAGTGCCATGCCGCTGGCGACGCCGGCCCCGATCCACGGCGCTGCAACCAGGCCGCGACGCAGCGTCTCGGGAACGTATTCGTTGAGGTCGGGCAGGGAGTCGTCGGGACGGATGAGCCCCAGGTGCACGGCGACGGCGCCGAGGTTGAAATCCCACCCGATGCCCACAGCACGCGGCACGAGCAGCGACGGGTTCTCGGGTTCGAAACTACGCAGCACGATGCGGGAATCACTCCTCCACGGCCCACCGACGGGAATGCCGAACAGGCGACGCACGCCGTCGTCGTCTCGAGTCCAGATGTTCATGACTTCTCCTTGTCAGAAATGTTGCGGGTGGCGTTGATGGCACGGTCGACAGCGGCGGCGATGCGCGACCACTCGTCGACGAGTTCTGCCAGGTGGTCTCGACCTAGGGCAGTAAGACGGTAGATCTTGCGCGGAGGCCCTGACGGCGACTCCTGCCACTCGGTCGAGAGGAGATCACCGCGGCGCAGTCGGTTGAGCAGCGGGTAGAGCGTCCCCTGGGAGACACCCAGGTCCGCCTCGTTCTCGAGCCGGTCCACGAGCTCCCCGCCGTAGGACGGTTTGCTCGCCAGCAGTCCGAGCACGACGAGCTCGAGCGCACCCTTGCGCAGTTGTGATTCCGCCACGGTCTTCCTCCTCAACCAAATAGCTCGGTTAACACTGTACCTTGTGTTGCATAGTAGTTCAATGGCGCTGGCCCCGATGGCCATGATCGTCATACGCGCTTCCTCGTTCAGCTCGCTACCAAGCGCGGGTAGTCTGCGATACATCCACTCGCCGAAGGAGTGCGTCACAATGGTGTCCACACGCCGCGGGGAAGCCAGTGACCACCTCGACACAAGCGACGACGTCGAGGCCCACCTTGCAGAGGCGGTTCGAACCAGTGATCCTCAGCTGCTCCAATTGGCCAGAGAAGACGTGGCGACAGCTTCCCGAAGGGTCACCTCGAACGCGCCTGACAGCCAACTGCCCGACTCACGTCACTGAAAACGCAGACTGCGATCTCGATCACGCCTCATCCAACGCCGACGCATACCGGTCGAACATGTCCACTCTCTTGAACCCCAGAAATCGCAGGGCCTCCGTCATGGGCGTGGAGCCCACCCGCGTGTCGCGAATGATCGCCTCGCTGAGGGTTCGTCCGACACGATAACGCTGATTACTGTAAAAGTTGCCACCGCCGGCTTTCTTCCCCCTCTGCCCCTCAATGAATCCCCTGAGTCGGGCGACCTCGTCGCCGTAGATCTTGTCGAATCCCTCTCGAGGAACGAGGCCAATTTCCTTGAGTCGAAGCAGAACGACCAGCGTGGAGCACAAATACCGATCGGCCAGCCAGTGCCTCGGTCAGCTCGATGTGAGGGTCGAAGTTCATGCGTAGATCGTCAGCAGGAACTGCAATGCACGCGGCAACGGCGTCACACCAGCGCTCGTGGTCGGTGTTGCGTTCACGCAATGGATCACCGCCCTGGCTGACCCCACCTTCACCCCGCCAGACGTGGGCGAACTCATGCAGGAGGGAGAAACCTGGCCAGCCTTGGTGTCGTTGGAATTGACGAACACCAGCGGCGCGAACTGGGAGTGGAGCGTGAACCCGCGGAATTCGTCGAGGGACAACATCTGGTGTGTGTTGTTGCCCACCATGGAGTTCATGACGACAAGTCCGCCCAAATCCTCGAATGCCTCGACGAGGTACCGCCGAGCCTCATCCGCCGTCCGTAGGTCCTTGCGCTCACTGACGGAGTAGCGCAGCACCTTGGTCATGAGAACTGCAGCTTCAGCAGGGGCCATTCCGCGAGCACTGCCGACGAAATCCAGCGACTCGGGGTCGTTGAAGTCCGTGAGGTAATCCTCGTACCACGCCTGCCTGCGCTGATTCAGGCCAATCGTCTCCAGCAGATCGACGCTGGCCTCCACATGATGCCCACGACCGACCCGGAAGTCAGGAGTCGGAAGCTCCTCGTACGGGGGCTCGGAGAAGAAGAAGTATCCAAATGGGACGCGGGTGAAATTGGCGATCGTCTCCACTTGAGCGACGGTCGGTTTGGTGCGTTGGGCGACCCAGTCATCCCAGTGGGAGAACTTCTTTCGGCTTTCCCCATCACGCCCACTCCGACGCTCGGCCCACTCGAGGACAGACCCGGCGACATCAACACCTGCCATGGCCCCTCCTCACCCAGGCGACGTTCATTGAATGAATCGAGCCTAGGTGTAACCACCACACAGGTTAGGTACATCGGGCTGGTCAGAGACAGCTCTGGCTGGACACGGGCGAGGGCCTCTGGGTGAAGTGTGTTGCTACCACACAAAGCACGACTCCCAAGAGGCCCTCATGACCCACCGTAATGCCCCGTTGTCCGAAACCGGACGTTTGCGCCTGGCCTGCTGCATCGTCGAGGATGGCTGGCCCCTGCGTCGGGCCGCCGAACGCTTCAACGTCAGCGTCACCACGGCCCAACGCTGGGCACAGCGCTACCGCGCCCACGGGCCGGCCGGAATGCGTGATCACTCCAGCCGACCCCACCACCAGCCCCGACGGGTCTGCCGTCGCACGCAACGACGGGTGGTGGGATTGCGCATCACCCACCAGTGGGGCCCAGCACGCATCGCCTACCACCTACGCCACCAACACCTCAGCGTCTCGACCGTCGGCAAGATCCTGCAACGCTACGGATGCCCACCCCTGACCTGGATCGACAAGGCCACCGGCGCCCGGCTACGCGCCCAACCCACACCCGTCCGCTACGAACACGACACCCCCGGTTCACTGGTCCACCTCGACATCAAGAAGCTGGGCCGGATCCCCGACGGCGGCGGCCACCGCATGGTCGGACGCGCCCAAGGAGTACGCAACCGTGGCCGATCCGCCAGCGGGGGTGGGTATCACTACATCCACAACGCCGTCGACGACCACTCCCGCCTGGCCTACGTCGAGGTCCTCAGCGATGAGCGCAAGGACACCGCCGCCGGGTTGTGGACCAGGGCCCAGGCCTGGTTCGCCAGCCAGGCCATCACCGTCAAGCGGGTCCTGACCGACAACGGCTCCTGCTACCGGTCCAAAGCCTTCAACAAGGCACTCAAAGACACCCACATCACGCACAAGTACACCCGGCCCTACACGCCCAAGACCAACGGCAAGGTCGAGCGGTTCAACAGGACCCTGGTCGCCGAGTGGGCCTACGCACGGCCCTACGCCAGCGAGACCGACCGCCTGGCCGAACTCCCCGGCTGGCTGCACCACTACAATCACCACCGCGGACACACCGCGCTCAAAGGCAAATCACCCGCCGACCGCGTACCTAACCTGTCCGGCGATTACACCTAG
>NZ_JBPPGE010000008.1:0-50110 GCF_051303185.1 Cutibacterium nasicola
CTAGGTGTAACCACCACACAGGTTAGGTACATCGGGCTGGTCAGAGACAGCTCTGGCTGGACACGGGCGAGGGCCTCTGGGTGAAGTGTGTTGCTACCACACAAAGCACGACTCCCAAGAGGCCCTCATGACCCACCGTAATGCCCCGTTGTCCGAAACCGGACGTTTGCGCCTGGCCTGCTGCATCGTCGAGGATGGCTGGCCCCTGCGTCGGGCCGCCGAACGCTTCAACGTCAGCGTCACCACGGCCCAACGCTGGGCACAGCGCTACCGCGCCCACGGGCCGGCCGGAATGCGTGATCACTCCAGCCGACCCCACCACCAGCCCCGACGGGTCTGCCGTCGCACGCAACGACGGGTGGTGGGATTGCGCATCACCCACCAGTGGGGCCCAGCACGCATCGCCTACCACCTACGCCACCAACACCTCAGCGTCTCGACCGTCGGCAAGATCCTGCAACGCTACGGATGCCCACCCCTGACCTGGATCGACAAGGCCACCGGCGCCCGGCTACGCGCCCAACCCACACCCGTCCGCTACGAACACGACACCCCCGGTTCACTGGTCCACCTCGACATCAAGAAGCTGGGCCGGATCCCCGACGGCGGCGGCCACCGCATGGTCGGACGCGCCCAAGGAGTACGCAACCGTGGCCGATCCGCCAGCGGGGGTGGGTATCACTACATCCACAACGCCGTCGACGACCACTCCCGCCTGGCCTACGTCGAGGTCCTCAGCGATGAGCGCAAGGACACCGCCGCCGGGTTGTGGACCAGGGCCCAGGCCTGGTTCGCCAGCCAGGCCATCACCGTCAAGCGGGTCCTGACCGACAACGGCTCCTGCTACCGGTCCAAAGCCTTCAACAAGGCACTCAAAGACACCCACATCACGCACAAGTACACCCGGCCCTACACGCCCAAGACCAACGGCAAGGTCGAGCGGTTCAACAGGACCCTGGTCGCCGAGTGGGCCTACGCACGGCCCTACGCCAGCGAGACCGACCGCCTGGCCGAACTCCCCGGCTGGCTGCACCACTACAATCACCACCGCGGACACACCGCGCTCAAAGGCAAATCACCCGCCGACCGCGTACCTAACCTGTCCGGCGATTACACCTAGGTGTCCCGAATGGCAGCCGACCCGGACGAACACGTCGAGCAGTTCCGCCACCGACCGCTCAATGCGGCAGGACCGTTCACCGTGAGGTCTTCGGTATGCAGGTGGTCACCAACGAGACCGGTGCGGCGTGGAACGAGTTCTTCGCAGACTTGGTCCGCCCGCGGCCTGTCTGGAGTCCGGTCGGTCACCTCGACTCGAAGCCCTGGCCCGTTGCCGCATCAATGTCGTGCCCACCACCGAAGCCGAGATCGGAGCTGATGATCTGCCCGCACCTACTACCTGACCCGCCCAAGCGAAGGAACACACCGCTACACCACTACGAGGGACTTGACCGACGTCGCGGGCACCCTCGACCTCCAGCATCCAGCGGGAGTTCACCCAGGCGAAGAGGCAGGTGGGATCGAACCAGAAGTCGACGGTCGTGGTCGCGGCCCCACCTTAGTCGGGCAGTGCCTCCACCGCGGCTCTCTCCACCAGGAGGCCGCGACGGTACCGCTCTAGGAAACAGCGGAAACCGGCGACGTCCTCGGCGACCGGGTAAACCGACTCAAACGCGCCGCCGACAAAGACGACCTCGTCCAAGAAATCGGCCAGCCGCCTGCCCCGCCCGGCCACGCCGTAGAGCGCGAGCAATGCCATGCCCCACGGCCCACCCTCGCCTGCATTCGTCCCGACGGCGACGGGCGCCTCCAGCGCGGCTGCCATCAGGCGTTGTCCCACACTAGGGGTCCGGAAGAGGCCGCCGTGCCCCACCCAGCAGTCGATCTCGACACCCTCCTCGAAGAGGATCTCCATCCCCAGTCGCAAGGTGGACATGATGCTCATCAAGTGGGCCCGCATCAGAGGAGCCAGGTGCAAGGGAGCGTCGGGCAGCCGCATCAGCAGCGGGCGCCCTGCCGTCGTGTCGGTGATGGGCTCCCCCGCGACGTAGTTGTAGGTCACGATACCGCCCGCGTCACCTGGCGCCTCCAGCGCGGAGCGGTAAAGGATACCGTAGAGGTCGTCGGGAGGCACATCCACGCCAGCGGCCTTCGCGAACTCGCTGAACAGCCCCACCCACTCGTCGATGTCGGAGGTGCCGTTGTTGCAGTGCACCATGGCAACCACATCTCCGGCAGGCGTGGTGACCATGTCCAGCTCGCGGTGAGGTGCACTCAGGGGGTGCTCGAGAACCGCCATGGCGAAGAGGCTCGTCCCCGCGGAGATGTTGCCCGTGCGCGGCGCGACGGCATTGGTCGCCACCATTCCGGTCCCAGCATCACCTTCTGGAGAGCACAGCGGTACGCCCGGCTGGATTGTGCCGCTCGGGTCCAGCAGCGCAGCCCCCTCGGCAGTGAGAGACCCGGCAGGCTGACCGGCCAGGCCAACACGTGGGAGCACGTCGCGCAGCCGCAGCGGAACTCCTCGCTCCTCCAGACGCTCCTCGAAGATGGACAGGAGCCGCTCGTCGTAATCGCGGGTGGCATCGTCGATCGGGAACATGCCGCTGGAGTCGCCGATGCCGAGGATCCGCTCCCCCGTCAGACGCCAGTGCACATAGCCGGACAAGGTGGTCAGGAAGTCGACGCGGGAGACGTGCTCCTCGCCGTCCATCACCGCCTGGTACAGGTGTGCCACGCTCCAGCGATGCGGAATGTTTACGCCAAGCAGGGCCGACAGCTCGGACACGGCAGAGCCGGTGTTGGTGTTGCGCCAGGTACGGAAGGGCACCAACTGATTGCCCGCGCTGTCGAACGGCAGATACCCGTGCATCATGCCTGAGACACCCATAGACCCCAGGCGATTCAGCTCCAAGCCGTACTCGGTCCTCACCGTCGCGAGAACTCCTGCCACGCACTGTTGGATCCCGTGCCATGCGTCACTCATCTCGTAGGACCACACCCCGTCAACGAGATGGTTCTCCCAGGAGGAGGTCGCGGTTGCGACGGGAGCCCCATGATCGTCGACCAGGACGGCCTTGATGCGGGTCGAACCGAGCTCGATGCCCAACGCCGTGCGCCCTTCGGCCAGGGCGTCTCGCCGCTCGTCGGGGTAGCGTGCCTTCATGGGGGTTACCTCTCGTTGTGCATTGACTGGATCAGTGCTGGCCGTACACGTTCTGGTACCGCTCCCAGAGCCGGTCGACCATCTCGTCGGGCAGGGATTCGACCGGCCCGAGCTGGAGCGCCGCGTGAACCGTGCGGGCGACCTCCTCCACCATGACCGCAGCCTTGACCGCGGCTGTGCCGTCCTTGCCGACGGTGAAAGGTCCGTGCTGGGCCATGAGGACCGCCGGCGACCTGCTGCCACGCAGAGTCCCCACGATTCCTTGACCGATCGAATCGTCGCCGATGATCGCGAGCGGGCCGATCGGGACTTCTCCCCCGAACTCGTCACCGCACATGGTCAGGACGCAGGGGATCGGCTGACGGCGGGCTGCAAAGGCAGTGGCATAGGTGGAGTGAGTGTGGACGACACCTCCGACCTCGGGCATGTGCCGGTAGACGTAGGCGTGGGCCGCCGTGTCCGACGACGGCTTCAGCGATGCTGCAGTTCCGTCGTCGATCTTCGCCCCGTCCAGGGTACAGACGACCATTGCCTCCGGCGTTAGCTGGTCGTAGGTCACGCCTGAGGGCTTGATCACGAAGAGGTCGGCCCCGGGAACACGCTCCGACACGTTGCCGGCGGTCCAGACCACTAGGCCCCAGCGCGGCAGCTCGGCGTGCAACGCCACAACGCGCTCCCGGGTCTGGGCCACCGCAGCCTGGACGTCGGGCGAGAGCTCCGTCAACCTCAGCATGTCAGTTCTCCTCGGTCATGGCACGGACGGCATTCTCACGCTCACGGAAGTAGCCCACAGTCTGCCCGACGAGCGCGTCGAGCGCCTTCGGGTCGGGCATGCCGTTGCGCGCCGGGTAGGGACCAGCCCCGGGACCGAGCGGCTCCGGAGTGACGAACCGGCCGGGCGCGTTGTGCCCGATGAGATAGAGCGCCATGATCATGGTGTCGACGTCCATGGACCCCTCCCCCAGAGCACGACGGTTCGAGTCCGCCAGGTGCAGGTTCACCAGCCGTTCGCCCGCCTCCAGGATAGCGCGGGGAATGTTGGGCTCCTCGACCTGCATGTGGTAAACGTCACCGTTGATGTGAGCAACGCCGGGGTGGTCTACCCGCTCGATGTACTCGACGGCCTCCTGCACCGTGTGGACGATGGAGACCTCAGCCGCCCGGATGGGCTCGATGGCAGCCTTGACGCCGGTCTCGGTGAAGACACCGGCAGCGAGACGCAGCGCGCGATAACTGCGCTCGACCTCGTAGGCGTCGTAGGCCTGGGAGCGACCCACGGCCCCCGGCACAACCAGCAGGTAGTGGCCACCCATGGCGGCTGTGAACCGGGCTTCGCGACGGATGTAGCCGATGGCCTCCTGCTGCTGGATGGGACGGTTCGACGCCAGGTCGTTGTCCTCGGAGAACATTCCGCATACACCGGAGGTCTTGAGGCCATGACGCTCCAGGACGGCCTTGGTCTCCTCAACCTGATAGCCGAGGTCGTCGCCATAGTGATTGCCGTGCAGCTCGATGTACTCCAGCCCATTGGCGCTGAGCCGCGCGCACGAGTCATCCAGGTCTTCCAGACCGAATCCCCAGTTGGACCAGGACATGTTCAACCGCGGCTCGAAACGAGCCGGGTCCTCCTTCTTGGCAGTCAGGTACTCCTTGCGGATCTCCTCGCGCCAGGCGTCGACGTTCTGCATGGGTGTTCCTTTCATGGTTATGCCGACTCACGGATCATGAGCTCGGGTGTGAACAGGCGGCCTTCCACCGCGACATCGCTGCGTTCGGCTGCCTCGAGCAACTGGGTGGTGAGGTGAGCACTCATCTCACCAAAGGGCTGACGGATGGTCGTCAGCGGCACGTCGAGAACCGCACCGTAGGGAATGTCGTCATAGCCGGTGACGAGGATGTCCCGGCCGACCACCAGTCCCGCGCCGCGGACCGCCCGGCATGCACCGATGGCGGTGTAGTCATTCAGGCACACGATGCAGTCCGGCCACGTGGACCGAGGCTGCGCGAGGATCTCGCTCACGACCCGGAAACCGCCGTCCCACGTCGGGCCGGCCGCGGGCACCCGGCGCACCTGGTCCGGATCCAGGCCGCGGCTGTCCAGAGCGGCCACGAACCCCGCCCAGCGATCGCGGTGTTGGACCGCGTGAACGGGCTCCTCGACGAAGCAGATCCGATGGGCACCCCGGTCCACGACGTGGCCGGCAATGAGTCCCATGCCCGCAAAGTCGTCGACGGTGACCGCTCTGATCCGCTCGTCCTCGCTGCGCTGAGCGAAGAGGAGAACGGGGTGACCTCGCTCCTGGAGGCGGTTGAGAAGGTCGAAACTGCCGCCCGAGGTACACACGGCGAAGGCATCCACCCCAGCGCGGCTCATGCTCTCCAAGGCGGCCCGCTCGGCCTGGTTGGACTGCTGGGTCCCGGCCAGCATCAGTGAGCTGCCCGCCGCCTGGACCTCTTGGTCCATGAGATTGGCCACGTGGGAGAAGAAGGGGTTGGAGATGTCGAAGACCACCACCCCGAGGAGGCGTGAGCGCTGACGGGCCAGCGCCCGCGCCGCCGGTCGCGGCCAATAGCGTTGCCGCGCCATCTCAGTCTCCACCCGAGTTCGAAGAGCAGGGCTCACGCGCTCGGGATGGTTGATAACGTTCGAGACTGTGCCAACCGAGGCGCCAGCAGCCTGCGCCACCGAGTAGATGCTCGCGTTGTTCCCCTCCGTCATGTCAGGCTCGCAGTCCGTACCGGCGCGCGGCGTAGCTGTTCATCAGGACGGCGCAGATCAGCAGGAGACCGAGCGCCAGCAACTGGGTGCGGGGGCCAAGGCTTCCCTGGAAGGAGATCAGGAGGGCCGCGTTCAGCCACGTGATCAGCAGCGCGCTGGTAATGACACCACTCACCCGAGCGAGACCACCGGAGATCAGGACGCCACCGAGCGCCGCGATCGTGATGGCAGGCAGCGCCATGCCGTTACCGCTCGTGCCGGCATCGGGACGTGCGGAGGCGAACTGAGCCACGTTGACGACAGCTGTCACGCCGGACAGGAGCCCGGAGGCCATGTAGGCGGAGGCCCTCGTCCAGCGAATACTCTGCCCGGCGTACGCAGCGGCCGTGTCATTGGTGCCGATGGCCAGCAGCGAGCGTCCCCACGTCGTGTGTTCCAGCATGAACCATGAGATCACCATCGCCGGCAGGAGGAAGCTCAGGACCTGAATCGGCAGTTGCACGTCTCCGAACAGCGAAAGGTTGCGGGTGAGCTCGTGCGTGGCGGCGATCACCGGCCCCGAGATGGGAGCCTGGCCGCTGGCCACCATGGCAATCGACGCGAAGGCATACGAGGTCGCCAGCGTGGCGATGAGGGGTGGGAAGCCGAAGTATCCCACGAGCACGCCGTTCAGCAGACCCATCAACCCGCCGACAATGATCGCCACGAGGGCCGCGAGGAGGACCGGCACGCCAGCGTGCTGGACAAGCGCGCCGAAGACGAGGCCGCTCAACGAGACCATGGCGCCGACAGACAGGTCGATACCGGACCGGCCGGACGTGATGACGAACATCTCCGCCAGGGCGAGCAGGGCTACAGGGACGAAGGCCTCGAGCGAGGACGCCATGTAGGAAAGGTCGAAGGGGGCATACAGGTTGCCGTTGTTCCCCAGCAGGTAGAACACGATGACGAGGATCACGGTCAGGACCGCCAGCGCCGCGACGCGCTCAGTCAGCGCGATGCGCAGCAAGCGCGCACCCGTCGATTCCTTCTTGGGCTGCGTGGCCACCGCCATGTCTGCAGGAGTGGTGCTCACTTGCGGTTTCTCCTTGCCTGACGGGCCAGGTCAACCCCGACCGCAATGATGATGATGACACCCACGAAGAGCTGGGTGAGCTGGCTGGGGAGATGCAGGTGCGTGACGGCCGCCTGAACGCTGCACACCAGAATGGCTCCCAACACGGTCCCCAAGACGGTGCCTCGGCCGCCGATGACCGACGTGCCGCCGATAACGCAGGCGGCGATGACAGACATCTCGAGCCCGGTACCGATGTTCTGCTGGACAAGTCCGCCGTTGCCGATCAACATGACGCCGGCAATGCCGACGGCGATGCCGCTGAAGACGTAGAGCTCGAACACCCGGCGCTGGACCTTCACGCCAGCCAGTCGGGCGGCGACGGGGTCATTGCCGATGGCATAGATATGGCGGCCTGCTGACCAGTCACGCATGTAGAACCACGCGAGCAGGGCGATCAGGAGGGCCAACCACATGGCGTTCGGTATGCCGAGGAAGGAGGCGTCGACACCACCTCCGAGGAAGCCGAGCGTATTCGGCACCCCAGCCAGCTGGGTGTCTCCGAAGATTTGAAGCGCTACAAAACGGAAGATGTTGAGGGTGCCGAAAGTCACGACCATGGCGGGGACTCGCCCGAACGAGATGAGCGCGGCGTTGATGGCGCCCAGCAGGGCACCCACGATGATCGCGACGAGGATGGCGACCGGCGCGCTGACGTGGAGGTCACGCAGCATTCGCCCTACCACCACCATGACCACGGCGAGCATGGAGCCCACAGAGACGTCAATCCCCGCCGTGCACATGATCGCTGTCATGGCGACGCCCATCACGATGATGGGAGCCACGCCGTAGAAGATGGAGAAGACGCTGCTGGGCTCGACAAAGGTTGGAGTGACGATCGCCATGATGATCCACAAGGCTGCGATCACTCCGACCAGGACAATCTCCTGACCTTCGATCCAGGGACGGCGCTGCTTCGGTGCGGCCTTGACGCCACTCACGGCTTGTGTGTCAGTGCTCACCGGTGACAACCTCCCCATCCGAAGTTTCGCCCGACGCCGCGGACAGCAGGCAGGCGGCAGAGACGTCTGCAGGCAGCTCCTGCTCGGTCACGCCTCGTCGCAGCACGATGATGCGATCGCAAAGAAAGCGGATCTCTTCGAGGTCTGTGGAGAGCACCACCGCGGCATGCCCCTCGGCGACGTGGTCGAGGATGAGCCGATGTATCTCAGCCTTGGCGCCGACGTCGACGCCCTGCGTCGGCTCCTCGGCGACCAGGATCTTGGCCTCCTCAACGAGCTGACGTGCCATGACGACCTTCTGCTGGTTGCCACCGGAGAGCGCCCCGATCACGGTGTCGGGGCCAGGAGCCTTGATGCGGAGACGATCGATCATCTCCCGCATCACGGACGTCTCGCGCTTGTGGTCGAAGACACCGCCCTTGGAGAAGTAGCGCAGATGGCTCGACGAAAGATTGAAGGCGAGCGACTTGGGAAGAAAGACGCCCTGCGTCTTGCGATTGCCCGGCAGCAAGGTGATCCCCGCATCCATGGCGCAGCGCGGAGAGGAGAAGCTACGGGGGAAACCGTCGACGGCGATCTCGCCGTGGTCCGGCCGCAAGATGCCAAAGAGGCAGCGGGCGAGCTCGGTAGCACCTGAGCCGATCAGGCCGTACACGCCGAGGACCTCACCGCGGTGCAACTCGAAGTTGGCCGACTGCAGACGGTCTCCGCAGCCAAGGTCCTTCACCGACAGGATGACCTCGTCGCTCACGTGGCTGGGACGCTCGCCGCGGTCAGCGACCTGGAACTTGTCCCCCACCATCGCCGTGGCGATCTTCGCGGGCGACATCTCCCCCGTCGGGTAGTCACCGACGATCGCGCCGTCGCGCATCACCGTCACGCGGTCGGTGATCTCGGTGAGCTCGTCCAACCGGTGAGAGATGTAGATGACACCGATGTTCTCCTCACGGAGCCCGCGGACCGTGGCGAAGAGACGTTCAATATCGTGGTTGGTGAGGATGGCGCTGGGCTCGTCGAGGATCAGGAGACGGACGTCGGCGACGAAGGCCTTGGCGATGGAGAGCAGCTGCTGCTCTCCCACCGCAAGATCGCCGACGCGGGTGTGCATGATGTCCGGGCTGAGGTTGAGGCGGGCCAGGAGATCGGCCACACGCCCCTGCTGCTCGGCCCACGCAACACGCCCCACCTTGGTGAGCTCGCGACCGAGGAAGACATTCTCGGCGACGGTCAGGTCAGCGAACAGCTGTGGCTCCTGGTAGACGGCCGAGACGCCCGCCGCGAGCGCAGCTTTCGTATTCCCGTGGACCAGCTCACTGCCGTCGATGAGGACCGTCCCCGTGTCGGGAGACTCCGCCCCGCTGATCATCTTGATCAGCGTCGACTTGCCGGCGCCGTTCTCTCCCGCGAGGCCGCAGACCTCGCCCGGGTAGACTTTCCAGCTCACGTCCTTGAGGGCGTGGACGCCGCCGTACCGTTTATCGATGTTGCGTATCTCGAGCACGGGCGTGCCCGTCTTGGTGGTCTCCGTCACTGGTGCTGCCATCTCATATCCTTGTGAGGGTGGGGCGCGGGGACCGCGCCCCACCCTGATTGGTTCAACTGGGTGGCTCAATCCACCCTGGGATTACTAGTAGTTGAAGTTGCCCGCATTGTCCTTGGTCAGGATGAGGGGCTCCCCGAGCAGCAGGGTCTTGGTCGACTCGTCGTACTTGATGCCCTTGAGTCGGCCGACGTCCTGGGTGGGCTCAAACTTCTTGCCCGAGGCTAGCTGGAAGCCGGCCCAGGCGGTCAGGTAGCCGTGATCCTCGACGTTCCAGAGCACGGAGGCGCTGGAGGAACCGTCAGTGAGATAGGGCAGCATGGCCTTGGGCGTGCCGACACCAACCGTGAACACCTTGCCGGTCTTGCCGGACTCCTGGACAGCCTGAGCGATGCCAGGGGCCGCGGTGGTGCAGGGGCCGATGATGCCCTTGAGGTTGGGGTTGGCGTTCATGAGGTCTTTGGCCATGGTCACTGCCTTGGCCTGGTCCTCGTCGGCGTACACCGTGTCCACGATCTTGATCTTCGGGTAGTCCGAGACAGCCTTGCTCTTGACGACCTTGATCCATGCGTTCAGGTTCGAGGCGGTCTGGCCGCAGGACACGATGGCGATCTCGCCCTCACCGTTGATGGGCTTGGCGATCTGCTCGAGGAGGGCGGCGCCGATGCCGTCCTCAGTGGCCTGCGTGACGAAGACCTCACGCGCCGAGTTGGGAGCGTCAGTGTCGGAGGTGCCGACCTTGATACCCTTGTCCTGCGCCTCCTTGAGCAGGGGCCCCATGGAGTCGGGGTCGTTGGAGGCGACCATCAGGGCGCCCACCTTCTGCTGCATGAGAGAACGGACGACGTCGCCCTGGGCGGCAGGATCGGCGGTAGTGGGGCCGCTGTAGACCCACTTGAAGCCGAACTCCTTGGCGGCGTCAGCACCGCCCTTGTTCATCGCCTCGAAGAACGGGATGCCCTGGATCTTCGGGACGAAAGCCACCGAGACGTCCGAGGCAGCGCCCGAAGCGGACCCCGTCGAGGCGGTGGACTTGTTGCCGCCGGCGCATCCAGCGGCGGCGAGTGCGAAGGCGGTTGCGAGGCTCGCGACCGCGAGACCATGTCGACGCTTCATGATTTCCTTCCGGACAACTTTGGCCTTGCGCGCCATGGAGGTAGGCACGCGGGATTGAGAACGACTTTGAAGCGCTTCAAAGATAACAGATACTATCCACCTCCGAGTCACAGATGTCAAGACCTCACGCGGCGGTGGTCACATGCAACCCGGAGCCTGACCCGTGCTGTGCTCTTGGCCGCTCTTGACGAGCTGCAGGACCGGCGGGTTCATTACTGACGCTGAGCTGCCCGTGGTGGATGGTCTGGAGCTGTACAGGCTGTCAGACCTGTGACGCGAGTCCGTGAGGCGCTGATGGTCTCCCGTGACGGGGGCCCTACCGGCGACAATGAGGGTCTTCCCGTCGATTGATCATCTGACCCGCGTCCACAACTGTCTGGGCTTCTCACCAGTCCTCGCCCACAAGCAGCAGACCATCGAGTTCGACCGCGAGCCTCATCCTGTGTCGAGGCTGCGTGAAGTGACTCCATGACTACACCGTCGACACCTTGACCTTCGCCACCACGGGCAAGTCCGTGCCCACGCCAGCCTCGTGGTCAACCGCGCTGCACTGGGAGAGATTCTCACCGGTTCCGACGACACCGTCGCCAGGGCTGGCTCACCATCCCGAGGCCCCTCGCAAGCACGGTGCAGAGGTCGCCGTCACCGTCGTCGCGCTCATTCCCGAGTGGGGCACCCGCAACTTCCACGCCATCCGCGAGGACTGGTCGACCGACAACTGGTATATCAAGAAGCGCATCACCAATCTGCGGCCGGACAGCCGCTCAAACCGGGAGGAACAATCATCACTGACACCGCCCATCTCGACGAGCTGATCGCCGCTGAGCGAGCGAAGGCTGACTGTTACGGCGCATGACGTTATTGACGCTGGGGAGATGACGTAGGGGCCGCCCTTCGTCAGGATGGGAGTTGCGAAACCATCCAGCCTTGGAAGGAGCCTACCCTTGAGCACTCACGCTCATGCACCCCTGTCGGTTGGGGCGCCGACGTCTGGTCCAACGCTGTCAGACCCGTCCAATCACCCACGTCGGCGCCGAAATGGGTATCAGCCGCGCGGCCGCGCATGAGTGACCACGCTCCCGTCATCGTGGACTACGCGCTCTAGGCCAGCGGATTCATCCCGACCGTCATGATGTGCGCCGACAACTCGGTGAGGCGCTCTCGAATCTCGCCAGTGCGGTCGAGTTCGCGCATCCGCTCCATCGTCTGCAGCGGCGACGCGGCCATGCCCACCTGCTCGGATACCGGACCGACGAAGACGACATCGAGACCGCGCGCCGCCAACCAACTGGCATAAACACTCGTGGCGCCGCCGATGTCCAAGACTCGGGCCTCGGGCGGAATGAAGCTCAGGTAGTGTCGCGTCGCCTCCAATTCCAGCAGCCCGGCGGTGTGGCGACCCCGCAACCAGCCCGCCTCGGAGCAGTTCGCGTAGAAGGCGCGAGGTTTGGCGTCAAAGTCTTCTTACTGAGCCATACAGCCATCCTCATAGACCTGAGAACCAAATACACAGCCAATTTCCTGGCCCCGTGGGCAGCGGGCGGGTCCAGGGCATGTAGACTGAAGCCATTGTTCGACAGTAGGGTTGGTTTGCATTACGCAAGACGGGTTCTCACGGATCCGAGCAGTTCCTTCTGGCAAGTGTGAAGAGCAACATCCGGAAGCGGCCGAAAAGCGGTCGCTCCACAAATCGAAGGATTGCACCATGGCAACCGGCACCGTTAAATGGTTCAACGCCGACAAGGGCTACGGCTTCATCCAGCCCGACGACGGCTCCGCCGACGTCTTCGCTCACTTCTCCGCTATCAACTCCTCGGGCTACCGCTCGCTGGACGAGGGCGACCAGGTTGAGTACGACGTGGAGCAGGGCCCCAAGGGCCCACAGGCGTCCAGCATCACCTTGAACCGCTAATATCACGTGATCTTCGGCGAGGCCGCTGCCCTTCGGGGCGGCGGCCTCGTGCTTTTCCTTCGGCAAGCAGATCACCAACCGCCGGGACCTCGCGCCCGACCAGAGGCCGATGCACTCCCTGTGACCAGCGAGTTCGACGAGCGCGCCCGCACCCAGGACGACAAGCCAGGTCGACGCGGGGAGGCCCCCGCGGTCATCATGGGCGGGTGACCCCCTCAGCCACCCACGAAGTCCTGGAGATCGTGGCCGGCGCCGGGTTCGCCCCAGCCCCGCGTACGACCTGGTGATCACCCGCATGACGATGCACCACGTCGCCGACCTCGAGCACCTCATGACCAGCGTGCGCACAATGCTCCGCTCGGGCGGCGCCTACCTCGCCATCGATCTGACGGACCGCAGCGCCGACTTCCACGACCACCCGACGCCTCCGGTCCCAATCTCATATTCACAGGGCAAGGGCGGACAGGTTCAGTTGGCGTCAGGATCAGCCACCACCGTTGACATACTCACTACAGGCAAGCTAGAGGTCCCAAGCCCAGCTCAGACACCATCTAAACGTGAAACGAAACTCAATTACACGTTGAAGCGGAATTCCACCGGCTTCCGGGCAGAACTAACGTCTTTTGGGATCAACGCACCACGACCGAAGCGACGCAGCAGCCTCATCCAGATCAGCCCTACCACTCGCCACGGCGACGACGAGGTTGTATGCATCGTCGTCCGGAGCTTCCACCCACCAGCCATTGAGGTCCAAGAACACCACCATCGCCAACCATCCCAACCGCTTGTTGCCGTCCACCAGCGCATGATTGTTCACCAAAGAGTCCAGGAGAGCCGCAGCCTTGGACCCCAGTGTTGGATAGGCATCACCGCCCCACAGCGAGGTGCGTGGACGCGCCGCCGCAGACTCAAGCAAACCAACATCACGTACGGGACCAACCCCCAAGTCTTCAACCAAGGCCATAAGGTCCTCAACCGTGAGAAAAACGGTCATCGACCCAGCCGATCAAGGACATCGGCATACCGAGCCCGCGCCCTCGCCGAGGCGTCAGCCACATCCTTCGTGTGCCCCCTCCGCGCCGCCACCTCATGGATCGCGCGAATCGTCGCCTCCTGACGACTGATCCCGTCATCCTCGGCAAGACGCGCGAGAATCCGCTCGTCCTCTTCTGTCAACCGCAACGTCATGGCCACGAGATGATGATACCAGAGTGGTATCACCATCGGGCTGGAAGGTCGCCGCACCAAAGCTCCACCAAGTTACGAAACCAGCGAGAGTCGGCTCACCACGACCACGCAACCACTAGTCCCAACCGACGACCGAGATCATTGGTCGCGTTCGAGCAGGGAATCCCGACGCTGCGGCCGAGATCTGGCACCTCGTCAGCAGTCTCCGGATCAGTATGACGAAGTCAGTTCAGCACGTCCCGCAGGTGAGCTTTAGACGTCGGCAACATAGATGGTCTCCGGCTAAGCTAGCTCCGAGTCACGAAAGTACAGGTTGCGGATCGATCGCTTCACGACAAGGTCAACGTCACGATCGACAATCCCCCCAGCTCGTCGCGCAAACCACAGAAATCCTCAAAGGGATCCGACTGGCCAGGAATGAAGTCGACCAAGAAATCGACGTCACTGTCAGCGTCGAGCCCTCCCCACACCAAAGGACCAAACACGGCCAGTTCCGCGACGCTGTGCCGTTTCGCGGCGCGACTGATCGCGTCTCAGTCGATGCTCACGGCGATGGCCATACCCTCCAATGTCGCACCGGGTGAGTAGTTACCGGTCTACGTGCATGTCCGGTTCGACACCGGATCGCTCACCAGGCACAAGAGGGGTGGCCGAGATCCTGGTCGCGACGGATGCTCATCGAGGCCCACGACCATGCAGCTGCCCCGCGAGCCCGCCTGCTGACGAGCCTCAACTGATATTCGCGATCACCGATCGAACCCAGCGTGCCAGCAAGCCCACATTCCGGACCCCACGCCCAGATTCAGTCACCATTCCTCTTATGCCACGCGGTATTCCATCTCGATGCCAGTAAAGGGTTTTCCATCAATAGTGGTCGTAGCGCCAACGCGAGTTTGGCAAAAGCCCAGCGACTCGTAGAGGTTGATGGCATTCGTATTGTGCTGGTATACGCCGAGTTCGACGACGCTTGCATCAACGGCTTTCGTTGCCGTTTCTATCAGTCCAACGACCGTCGCCCGTCCCAGACCTCGCCCACGACAGGCCGGGGCCACGATAATGCGCCCGATTCGAACCCGACCACTAGCCAAGAGCTTGTAGGAACCAGACGCCACCAGCATGTCGTTGACCTTCATCGCCAAGACCACCCAGCCATCGTCAGACGTAGCAAGCAGATCCCTCCCGGTCAACGGGAAAGGCAGACGCGCCCCTCCGAACAACATGACATCTGCGCGACTATGAAGCCACCCGGCGACACAATCTGCCATGCGCTCGTCAAGCACATCGATTCGCACGTTCATCCTTCTTTTCCTCTGCCATGGCCACCGTCTCACAGCCCGATGTGAAAACGAATAACCGCTTGCGTTTGAGGCGCTGCTGGAGCCCACGCCAGCAACATACATCAGTCACGCCACGTGCAGCGGCATGATCTGCTCAGCTGCCGCGTCTTCCGCACGGTCGAGCTCGTAGTGGCTCTGCACATTGGTCCAGAATGTCGCCGAGATTCCGAAGTACTTCGCGAGTCACAATGCGGTGTCCGCTGAGATCCCTCGCTTGCCGTGCACGATCTCGTTGATCCGCCGCGGCGGCACACCTATCGACACAGCGAGCTTGTGCTGTGTGATCCCGAAGCCCTCGATGAAGTCCTCCATGAGAACTTCTCCCGGATGGATCGGCTCGATCTCGTCAGTAGTAGTCAACGATCTCCACCTCCCCTGGTCCGGCGTCTGTCCATCTGAAACAAATCCGTCACTGGTCATTGATTCTGATGCTGTCCTGACCAGCTCGGTCGCCCTTGAGCACCTCGAGTCGGTTACCAGGTGGAACGCGGAGGTCTTCGAGCATCTCCGCAGATCCCACCTGACGAAGCTTGCGCAATGCCACCCGGAGGATTCGGGGATCATGGCGGGCACACGCTCACGATGCCACACCCGCTCGGTGTCTTTGCTCCCGAACGATCTGATCACGCGCCCAGCATATAATGGGCTCCGTCAATAGCGCTACACGTTAAACTGGAACTCCGCGACCATCGAGGCAATGCCGAGCAGTGCGGTGATATGACTCGCTGCCATCTTCGGTCTTTCCCGGCACACACCGAGAAAGACGGGAATGTTCCCCGGTTGGACCCAGGACGTGATGTGTTCTTTTAACGAGACCCCATCATCTCATAGAATCAGACACTTGTCCCACACAGCGCAAGTCACACTCCAATCCACGCAACGACACTATTGCCATAGTGGCATTTTGTTCTATCTAACATCCAACCATGAGTACCATTTCATAATGGAGTCATGGCGGATCGATGGCGCTTCAGTGATGAGAGTGATCCGGGTAGAAGCGATCTCACCTTCGCTGACATCGAAACCGTCCCCGACGGCCATCTTATCAATTTCTGGAAGTATATCCTTCAGATCCAGCAAGGATATCTCTGACTCCATCCAGTATATTGATATATTGAGCTCCTTGGCTCTCCTGTTGTACCTGGCCCGAAACTCCTCCGAAACGTGAGTTGCAGATATCGTGAGAGTTAGGAGGTCATCAATTTGACAACAAAGAAGCCCATTCCGATAAGAGTCGATATCGTGATACACATCCTGGACCAAATGAGCAACGGCAGAAGCTCGCCAGGCTGCTATCTCGTCAGGCTTTGCAGTTTCCTCGAGAATGCGAGTCGCGAAAGAGCGTGAGACTCCAAACTGTACAGCCACATCATTCACATTGGCTCCGAGCTCATTCAACTTGTTTCCCAAGTAATGCAGCGTCGATATCAACGATTCTTCGTCTATCTCGAATCTGGTTGCCGCTAACCGAAAGACTTCGGCCTCCGCCTTCAAATTGTCCATCATGCCTCAACTCTGCAACTTTTAGCCCCACTGAGACTGGATACCACCAGCCCGAACTGAGCACTGTGAACATGGGGTAAGCAACCACGTCATATCGCGCCTTATGGCTGTTTCTACAAGGATTAGTTGCCACTGCAGAGATAACACGAGAGTACGGGCCATTTGGCGGGGTACAACCGCTGACCTTTTTTAAAAAGAAACTGCCCCTCGTCTTGTTGGCGAAGCTCAATATGAAGAGAGTGTCTATAAAAGTCATTTGGACTCGCCGTCGAAACGCAGCTTGTCTGCGCACCCCACTCAAGCCGATTCTTGATAACCATAACGGTATGAAACTTTCCCGTACATATTCCCGCATCAAATGATGATCTATTGGACGATATGGACGATTGTTTTGGATTACCAGAAGGACCGATTATCCAAGATCCATCCTCTGATACCATGGTATATCCATCGTGTGATTCAATCCGAGCCCCATCGACATCTATTCCTGCTTCGTATGCAGCTGAGAGCAAGGGGCTAGACAAACGATCTGAATGTGTTGACCTGGCCTCCATTCCATCCGCAAGTGCCCTCGTTGCAACACTCCAGGGACAGCGCACATGTCATACATAGGCCAAGAGCGACCATCGTACTTCCTTGGGTGCACCATAAATCTCTTCCCTTTATGCGCTAACTATGTTGCTTGAGGCTAGAACTGTAAATACTTGGTAGTGTATAGCACTTTGTCTTGTCCGCTCTTGAGACCTGTGCCCTGAACCTTACGGGCAGTCTTGACTGCTCCGGCTCCCATGCATTCGGCCCCGGCGGAAGCCACGCTGAGCCGGAAGCTTCCGGTGAAACGTCAACTCAATCACGATGCCCGCGGGCGGCAGTGTTCTCCGGCGGATGAATACGAATCCCGGTCTGACGGTCCTCAATGAAGCTGCCCTGCGGTGTCCGCGACGCGCGGGCGACGAGGGCGAGGTCCCCGACACACCCGCCCAGGTGAATCGCCCCCGGCACGACCGCTGCCCCGCCCATCGGCCCGTAGGCGGCCCAAGAAAGAGTCGCCGAGGTGAGCAGT
The DNA here is from genome assembly GCF_051303185.1 of Cutibacterium nasicola. Classification (GTDB taxonomy): domain Bacteria; phylum Actinomycetota; class Actinomycetes; order Propionibacteriales; family Propionibacteriaceae; genus Cutibacterium. The sequence continues at coordinate 17,621 of NZ_JBPPGE010000008.1, forward strand.
ACGAGTGGGGCCAGGGCGACGTAATCGAACGCACGCCGGGACGTCCGAACCCCGAGCGCGGTCGTCGTCAAACCCACGACAACCCGGCCGACACGCGCCACCCCGAAAGTCGGTCGATGCCCAAGGGTGAGCAATGCCAGCCCGTGACCAAGCTCGTGGACAACAATAAGGACGACGGTGACCGCGATAACCACGACCACATCGGTCAGTCCGAAGCGGCCTCCTGAGGCACTGCGCGACAGAGCCCACGCTGCAAAGTGACCGACGAATCCCAACACGGTGAGAGCCACACCGACCAAGTTGATCCAGGCCCACTGGGCCTTGGACGGCGTCCAGTCGACGGCTCTGGGCGAGCCGGAAGGGTCACCACTCACGGCCCTCAGCCTAGTATCCTGATCCCCTTAATCCATTAACTCGTCTCAGGTGTCGCGCCATGCCTGGGACCGGTGGCATGGCGTTGTCGGTCAGCTCACGACACCGGAACTCCGGCGGCTTACCAACAGGCAGCCCGGACTCCTTTCCTGAGGCCATTATCGCCTCAGAATCAGTGTCCGGGAAACTCGGTCATGCCTCTGCCATGACAACTACACATTGAACCTAAACTCGACAACCATCGAGCCCGTCGGCATGAGTTGAGCAGGGCCGACCAGTCCCGCTTCACTTACAGGCGGGCACGCGAAAGGCCAGATACTCGTCGTCACACGAGAACCCCAAGGACTCAACCACCTCGCGCTCTGAAAGATCTGCGAAATAGACGAAGTCTGAGTACCCACGGGTGGTAGCCGTAGAGATCCAGGTCGAGAGCATGGCACGCAGGGTCGCATCATCCAGAGCCGACGCCGCCAACACCGGCTGGCCATCCCCTCCCGTGACGCAGATCCACTCTCCCCAATGCGCCCGAATACGATCGGCGCGCCACCAGAAGCCGTGACCAGTCAATCGGTCGAAGAGTCGCGCGAACTCGTCCTGCTCATCATCAGCAAAGACGTGCGCCTCTGGGGAACCGGCCAGATTGATCCCCTCAAACGGGAGACAGTGTTCCAACAGCTCTCCCGCACTTTTCAACCAAGCACGCGCTGTTACATGACGGTGGGAGATCCCCACAATGATCGAGGCGAGTGGGTGTCGCTCCTGCATGTTGGCGAGGAGCTGCGCATACACCGCCTCGTGACTGTTGACGGCGACAGGGCCGCACACCGTCTGAGCGTTCTTCGCATCGGACAGAAAGAAGCCACACGCCCCCATGATCACAGGACCGCACCGAACGATGTACAACTCGTCACCTTCGCGTTCTGGATGCGAGCTCCACACCCTCGCGCGACTTCTTCCCGGCCAGAGGAAAACCGACCTGCCCCGACTGCACGAACGGCCACAACGCAACAGCCGCCTCATGCACCTCACGCTCCGTGGCGGCGACGGTTACTTCCATCGACCCCATACCCACACGTTATCGTCAGCCGCCTTAAATCCGAGCCGTGATTACCCACAAGAATCAATGACGATGTGCTACGCAGCAGACCCAATGTGGTGCAGATCGTTCCACTGACACGAACCACCAGACCGAGCGGGCAGAGATTTATATGGAGCCCGACCTCTGCAGCTACTCCATCGTGGGCCTCGGACTTGTTGAGCGCCCCGCGCCATACTTCGTGATCGAACATATCTTCGATGACAAAAGATGTAGCGCATAGGATCATAGAAGTAGACCTTGGGTACCAGATCGGGAACCAAGGCCCCATGTGTCTGGAGAGATTCGACCTCATGGCGTGCCCGGTCGGGAGTCATAGGCCGCCCCTCGCCCGTCATCCGGACGTATGGCAGCGCTAGCTTGATGTAAAGACCCCACCCGTCTTCATCTTTTAACAGGAAGACGAGGTTGAGATTGCCGTCGCCGATTTCCCGAACTGATGCCACGCGCCCCAGGTGCCCGACCGCAAATGTCGCTGACGAACAGGCTGACGCCGACCAAGAGAGCTGTTACGCCAACGATCCATCCAATGGCTGTGGTCGAGATGAGAAGTCCGCCGCCGCATTGGTCCATCGCCGTGATAACCCATGCCTTCGCGTCAATACTTCCCGAAGCGATATCCGTCGGTGCGGCGCTGGTGCAGAATGTCTGGCTGACCCCAGATCGCAGAGCGGCGGCGTCAATAACTGGTCGCAGGAGCCCACGGGGGCCGCCCAAAAAATGGCTCAATCCGACGAGAACCACGACGAACAGTCCTGGACATAGGACGCGCCGAAGCCAACTGTTCGTGGAATTTGGAAACAAGGACGCTATCGCGACGATAAGACCGAACGCATAGCCTGCGACAGCCCCGGCGGCAGGATAATCCAGCATCGAGCGTGGCGTGATCGTGTTAAGTACTGCGGCGCTCTTTGCCGGCTGTGTGAGGATCGGCATTACAAGCCTCGCGAGAGGCACGAGCGAGGCCATAACGGCACCGACTGCTCCACCGTATCCAATCCATGTGGCGATGCGACGCACACACGAGCCGACTCCCAAACGCAACTGCAGGAATTTGATCCGCCGGAGGAGGGATAAGAGCGCGATGCAGATGAATGCTGAGACGGTGAGAAGACAGCTGATCACCAACATGTTGTAGCTGATTGCAGCAGAGAGCACCGCCGATACGATGCCATCATTCACACCAGTGATACTCACAAAAATCCCGACTAATACGACAACAACGATTGCGATGTATATCACCCCTACGATCCAGATCATTGTGGGAATAGAGACAACATTGTCGAAGCTGTCGGCCGTGATATGAACTTCCCGCCACCCGCAAGGCGCGGCAAGTGTGAAGAACCGTTTGGCCTTGGACTTTGTCTCTTGCCATGTCCTATCGCAGCGATATCGCACGTACGCGCGCACTGTTGTGGAGCCCTGGCGCTCGGCTCCCTGGAGGAGTCTGCACGTTACATACGCCGTGCTCATAGCAATGAGCGCCACGGGATAGACCGCCAACACAGACCTCGGAGCGATAACCATGGTCGCTACGGCGAGTGCCGCAGACACAATGCTGATCTCTTTCGTGGCCGCGAGGCTTCGAAGGTGGTCACGAGCGAACGCAGCTTTCAACTTCGTCATCGCGATCCGGACAACTACACAGACAACTAAGAGGGCAACTAGCGTCCCAATATGCATGGAACAATCATTGTTCCATGCTCTAACATCCAGTCCATTCGTACGAACCACTCGTGCGCCAGTGCCCGAACGTGACAGGCTCCTCCAACCAGGAGGCCTGCTTGCGCAACTCCCCAACGACGAAGGTTTCGGGTAGATGCCCGAAGTCGATGAGTGACGTCGGGTCAATGCCGGTGGGGTGTCTCCGGGGAAGGGAGCCGGAGTAAACGAGCGGTCAACCCTGATTTAACAACGTGAACCTCTGGCTTCGCGCTCACACGCGAGCGAAGGTTCTTACCCCCGGAGGGACGACGCACGACCAGAAAACGGGCCCTCAAGAGGCGAGAATGATTCTAGGCAGTGGGCCGACTGAGGCCCGCTATCAGACGTTGAATCTAAACTCGACCACGTCACCGTCCTGCATGACGTAGTCCTTGCCTTCCAGACGCAACTTTCCAGCGGCCTGGGCCTCCTTCTCTCCACCGAACTCGACGAGGTCGTCGAAGGACATCACCTGGGCCTTGATGAACCCCTTCTGAAAGTCGGTGTGGATGACGCCGGCAGCCTCGGGAGCAGTGTCGCCCTTGCGGATCGTCCATGCTCGGGACTCCTTGTCCCCAGCAGTCAGGAAGGTCTGCAGACCGAGGGTGTCGAAACCGACACGGGCGAGCTTGTCCAGACCGGGCTCCTCGATACCGGCGTCGGCGAGGAACTCGGCGGCATCCTCAGGCTCCATCTCGGCCAGCTCGGCCTCGAACTCGGCGTCCAGGAAGATCGCCTCAGCGGGAGCAACCAGCTCCTCCATCTTGGCCTGGAAATCGGCGTCACCCAGCTGATCCTGATCGCAGTTGAAGACGTAGATGAAGGGCTTTGTCGTCAACAGGAACAGATCGTGCAGCGGCTCGGGATCAAGCCCAGCCGAGAAGATCGTCCTGCCTTCCTCGAGCACCTTCTTGGCCTGCTCCCACGCCTCGGCCTTGGGGCGCGACTCCTTCTTAATCGCGGCTTCTTTCTGCAGCTTGGGCAGCTGCTTCTCCATCGTCTGCAGGTCGGCAAGCACCAGCTCGGTGGTGATGGTCTCGATGTCGTCGGAAGGATCCACGTGACCATTGACGTGGGTGACGTCGTCGTCGTCGAAACACCTCGTCACCTGGCAGATGGCGTCGGCCTCACGAATGTTGGAGAGGAACTCGTTACCCATCCCCTCGCCCTTGCTGGCGCCCTTGACGATTCCAGCGATGTCGACGAAGGACACCGTCGCGGGAATGGTCTTGGCGGAGTGGAACATCTCCGTCAGCACGTCCAGACGCTTGTCCGGAACCCCGACCACGCCGACATTCGGCTCAATGGTCGCAAAGGGATAGTTCGCCGCCAGGACGTCATTCTTGGTCAGCGCGTTGAACAGGGTCGACTTGCCGGCGTTGGGAAGACCGACGATTCCAATCGTAAGTGCCACGTCGAGTCATGGTAGTCGCCGCCTGCGACAAGGGCGACGGCGACACCGCCGGCCTCAGGCTCCCTGCCAGTATGCCGCCAGGGCAGCCGTGATGTACTCCAGGTCCTTGACGCCGGCGAGCTCGCGGGTGGAGTGCATCGACATCAGCGGAACGCCGACGTCAACCGTCAGCATGCCGAGCCTCGTCGCCGTCAGCGGCCCAATCGTCGAGCCACACGGCACCGAATTGTTCGACACGAACTCCTGGGTCGGCACCCCGGCCGTCGCACAAGCACGCTTCCACAGCGCCCCGCCGACACCATCAGTGGCGTACCGCTGGTTGGCATTGATCTTGAGCAGCGGACCCTCGTTGAGCAGCGGATGGTTGGCCGGATCGAACTTCTCGACGTAATTGGGATGCACGCCGTGGCCGGCATCCGAGGACACGCACGACGACCTCGCGATCATCGCCCGGTAAGCCGCGCCCGTCATGCCAAGACCCTCAGCAATCCGCACCAGGACGTCCTCGAGGAAGGGCCCACAGGCGCCGGATCGAGTCGACGAGCCGACCTCCTCATGATCGAAACACGCCATGAGCGCCACGTCATCAGTGGGCGTGACATCGACGAAGGCGGCCACCGAGGAATGCACCGAGGACAGGTTGTCCATGCGCTGGCTGGCCAGAAACTCCCCGTAAGGCCCGATGACGGCCGGGGACTGGGTCAGGTGGGCGAAGATGTCGTGGAAGGCGAGGTTGGAACGCTTGATGCCGGCCTCCTCACACAGCAGGTCCTCGACGTCGAGGTCGGGGCGACCCACCGACAGGATCGGCATGAGGTGACGCTGACGATCCAACGTGAGGTCGTCGTTGACGGTGCGGTCCAGGTGCGGGGCCAACTGGCTGATGCGCAGGATCGGGCCGGTGCGCACGAGATGCACCTGGCCATCCTTGGTGACGAGACGGCCGGACAGGCCGAGGTCGCGGTCGAGCCAGGAGCTCAGCAGACCACCGCCGTAGACCTCCATGCCGACCTGCTGCCAGTCCTGATTGGTGACGGTGGCATTCGGCTTGAGCTTGAAGGACGGGGAGTCGGTGTGGGAGCCGACGATCCTGACGCCAACCTTGTCAGTGACCTTCTCCGGGGTGACCCAGGCAATGACCGCTCCGTCACGGACCACGTAGCAACGTCCCTCGACCGACGACCACGACTCGGTCTCCTCAAGCTTCTGGAACCCGGCCCCGTCAAGCCGTCGCGCCAGCTCGGCGGCCGCATGATACGACGTGGGAGACGCCTCCACGAAGGAGATGATGTCGCGGATGTGATCCGAAGTCGCGGTGTCAACCATGGCGACCATTCAACCATCATCCGTTGTTCTCCACGGTGGAACACGACCGTCGTCAACCATGTCGGAGGCGGCTGCGACCCTCGTGCCATGACGAACATCGTTGTCGGGCTCATTGGTCTGGTCATCGGTCTGGCCATCGGAGTGGGTATCGGTTGGCTCATCGCCCAGTTGAGGGCCTCCCAGCGGGTCGCTGAAGCCACCACGACGGCGCAGGTTGCCACCGAGCGTCTGGAGGCTGCCGAGAAGGTCACCGCCGACCGTGACGCCCTGGCCACACAGTTCCGGGCGCTGTCCGCCCAATCCATGGCCGATCAGGACGAACGCTCCACCCGGGCGGCGCAACGGACGATGAGTGACGCCCAACGCCTGCTCGCCCCCGTCTCCCTTGCCTTGGAACGGCTGGACCGGCGGCTGGCCGAGGTGGAACAAGAACGCACAGCCATGACGGCGAGTCTCCGCGAGCAGGTCGCCGGGGTGAGCAACGCCGGGGAGAACCTGCGCAAGGAGACCGCCAGCCTCGTCACCGCCCTACGCAAACCGCAGGTGCGCGGCGCCTGGGGCGAGATGCAGTTGCAGCGCACCGCCGAGGTGGCCGGAATGCTGGAACACTGCGATTTTCAGACCCAGCAGACAACGACCGCCCAGGGCACTCCTCAGCGTCCCGACATGACGGTGAGGCTCTCGGGTGATCGGTGCATCCACATCGACGCCAAAACTCCATTGGCGGCCTTCCTCGACGCCGCCGAGTGCGAGGATCCCGAGGAGTACGACGCCCAGATGGCGCGGTTCGCCCGCCACGTGCGAACCCACATCGACCAGTTGTCGGCCAAGGGGTACTGGCGCACAGACCTGGACTCCCCGGAATTCGTGGTGTGCTTCCTGCCGTCCGATGCCTTCCTCCAGGCCGCCCTGCAGGAAATGCCTGATCTGCACGAGTACGCCAACCGTCGTGGAATCGTGCTCGCCAGCCCGTCAGTTCTCATCCCGATGCTGAGAACGGTCGCCCTGGCATGGCGTCAGGAAGCCGTCACACAGTCCGCGGCGGAGGTCGCCGCGCTGGGACGCGACCTGCACAAGAGGCTCGGCACCCTGGCCGGAAATCTCGACAAGATGGGACGATCCCTCAACTCGACGGTGCGCGCATACAACACCCTGTTGGGTGGCATGGAGACAAGGGTTCTCGTCCAGGCCCGGCGGTTCGAGGATCTCGGGGTCACCGACGAGGACATTTCCTCACCTGCGCCGATCGAGGAGACAGCACGCCCCCTCACAGCGCCGGAACTGACGGAGCATCAGGGCGAGGACGACTCCCCTACCTCAGTTGGCGGCCGTGCGACGCTTACGCAGCTGCGGAGGCAGGGCGAAGGACAGTGACTCCTCGATGAGGGTCTCCTCCTCGGCCTGCGGCCAACCCTTCGAGGTGAGCAGGTCGAGCACACCCTGGACGAGGGTCTCCGGCACCGACGCACCCGAGGTGACACCGATGCTGTCGACCCCGTCGAGCCAGGACTCCTCGATCTCACCGGCATTGTCGACGCGGTAGGACGCCTTGGCCCCCGACTCGAGGGCGACCTCGACCAGGCGGCCGGTGTTCGACGAGTTCTTCGACCCCACCACGATGACGAGGTCGCACTTGGGAGCCATCTGCTTGACGGCATGCTGACGGTTCTGGGTGGCGTAGCAGATGTCGTCGGACGGCGGATCGATGAGCTGGGGGTGCAGCTGACGGATCCGGTCGACGGTCTCCACCGTCTCGTCAACGCTCAGGGTCGTCTGGGACAGCCACGCCACCGGACGATCAGGGTCCAGCTGCAGACCATCGACGTCCTCGGGGGTCTGCACAAGAGTGATGTTCTCGGGAGCCTCACCCGTCGTCCCCTCGACCTCCTCGTGGCCGGCGTGGCCGATGAGCAGGATCTGGGTGTCGTCGTTGGCGAACCTCTTGGCCTCGTGATGCACCTTCGTCACCAGCGGGCAGGTGGCATCAATGGTCCGCAGACCACGATTGGCCGCTTCGTTCTTGACTTGGGGGGAGACGCCGTGGGCCGAGAAGACCACCAAGGCGTCATCGGGCACCTCGTCGAGCTCGTCGACGAAGATGGCACCGCGCTCCTCCAGGGTCTCCACGACGTGACGGTTGTGCACGATCTGCTTGCGCACGTACACCGGCGCACCGTAGGCCTCCAACGCCTTCTCGACGGTCACGACCGCGCGATCAACGCCAGCGCAGTAACCGCGCGGTGCGGCGAGAAACAGCCTCTTGTCAGTGTCAGCCCCCGAAACAGCCATGGCTCCGAGTCTACGGGTACGCCATCATCTGGCGAATCTCCTCGAATTCGCCTATCGAGGATGCGATGACGCCGGGCCCGGAGGATACCTCGCGCCCAAGCCACTTCCTGCAGACTGTCGTCATCCTCGGATAGCGTGTCGCCCATGGCAGAGCTGAACACCGCTGACAATCCCCGCTCCTTGGCGTGGGTCGTCAACGCCGTCAAGGTGTGGGTGGAGCGCTGCGGGGCGATTTGGGTGCAAGCCCAGGTCATCGAGGTCACCCGCCGTTCGGGCCCGACCCAGTTCCTCACCCTGCGCGACCCGACCGAGGAGATCTCGGCCAGCGCAACCTGCCACCGTCGCGTCCTCGATGCTGCGGGGCCAATCGAGTCAGGGATGACGGTCACCGCCCTCATCCGCCCGACGGTCTGGTCGCGTAGTGGTCGGCTCTCCTTCGAGGTCTCCGAGATCACTCCCACCGGCGAGGGGCAGCTGCTGGCCCAGTTGGAGAGGCGCAAACGTCTGTTGGAGGCCGAGGGACTCTTCGACGGCACCCTTCACAAGGCCATCCCGGTACTGCCGCGCGGAATCGGCCTCATCACGGGAGCTGGTTCCGACGCCGAGCGTGACGTTCAGCGTCATGCCACCCTGCGGTGGCCTGCTGCCCGATTCGTGGTGCGCAACACCCTGGTTCAGGGGTTCATGGCTGCCCAGCAGATCATTGCGGCCTTGGCTGAGCTCGACGCAGACCCCACCGTCGACGTCATCGTCATCGCACGTGGTGGCGGATCCCTTGAGGACCTCCTCCCCTTCAGCGACGAAGCCCTCGTCCGAGCGGTCTACGCCACCAGAACCCCGGTCGTCTCGGCCATCGGCCATGAACGTGACAACCCCATCCTCGACCTCGTCGCCGATCTACGAGCTTCCACTCCGACCGATGCCGGAAAGCTCATCGTCCCGGACGTCGCTGAGGAAGCCCAGGGTATCGAGACGGCCAGAACTCGGCTTCGCCAAACCGTCACGAGGTTTGTCGACATTGAGGTTGTTCGCCTCGCTCAGATACGTTCCCGCCCGGTGATGATCAATCCCACAGCCACCCTTGACGTCGCTGCCGAGAAACTCGCCTCGGCCCTCCAGCGTCTTCGCCTGGCAACCAACCGTGCCCTGGACTCCGAGGGCCGCGAGGTCAACCACATGCTGGAGCAGGTACGAGCGATGTCCCCCAAGGCCACCTTGGATCGCGGCTACGCCATTCTTGCCGACTCCGAGGGCGACTCCATCGCCTCCGTCGATGACACCGATCCGGGGGCGAATCTGTCGGTCTACCTGTCCGACGGGACCCTCGGCGTCACCGTCGATTCCCTTGACCGACGTACCCCGAACCGACCACCGTCCCAGGAGGATTCATGAGCGAGAAGAAGTCCGAGTCGACACCCGAGAAACCCACCTCCGAAGAGCCCGAGATCCCGTACGAGGCCGCCCGCGACGAGCTGGTCGGCATCGTCACCCGGCTGGAGTCCGGCGGCATCTCCCTGGCCGAGACCATGAAGCTGTGGGAACGCGGCGAAGCGCTCGCCGACATCTGTCAGACCTGGCTCGATGGGGCGCGCGCCCGCATTGAGGCGGCACGTTCCGAGGCCGAGGACTCCCAGGGCTGACTGGGCACCCACGACGGTCAGGACGTCTTCAGCATCCCCGCGTCGGCAGTGAGAGCCCAAGTTGGCATCGGCGACAACGACGACCTCCGAGGAAGCGACCGCCCCCGAATCGTTACAGATGCGCCACGCGGCGCCGTCTCAGCTGATCAACCGACCATGTCCTCCATGATGTTGGTCACCAGTGCGGCAATGGGCGAACGCTCCGACCTGGTGAGGGTGACGTGGCCGAACAGATCGTGTCCGCGCAACCGCTCAATGACAGCTGCCACACCGTCATAGCGACCCACCCGAAGGTTGTCTCGCTGCGCGACGTCGTGGGTGAGTACCACCCGAGAGTTCTGCCCGATTCGCGAGAGCACCGTCAGCAGCACGTTGCGCTCCAGGGACTGAGCCTCATCGACGATGACGAAGGCGTCATGGAGAGAACGTCCGCGAATGTGCGTCAGCGGTAGGATCTCCACCATGCCACGCGACATGACCTCTTCGATGACGTAGCTGTTCGTCACGCTGGTGAGGGTGTCGAGGACCGCCTGACCCCACGGGGCCATCTTCTCTCCCTCGTCACCGGGTAGATAGCCCAGATCCTGGCCACCGACGGCGTACAGCGGCCGGAAGACCATGACCTTCTTGTGGAGTTGACGCTCCAGCACCGCCTCAAGGCCAGCACACAGAGCCAGCGCCGACTTTCCGGTACCAGCTCGTCCTCCCATGGAGACGATGCCGACCTGCGGATCGAGCAGCATGTCGAGGGCGACCCGCTGCTCGGCCGAGCGGCCACGAATCCCGAAGGCCTCCTGATCATTGGGGATGAGCCGAGCCGAGGCGTCAGGCATTCTACGGGCCAGAGCACTGCCATTTGGCCCCTCGAGCACGAGTCCGGCGTGCACCGGGATCTCGTCAAAGATCGCGTCAACGACGTGCCCGTCCTCGTAGAGGGTCGAGATCATCTCATCGGGAACCTCAAGAGTGGCCATCCCCTTCCATCCGCTGTCCGGGACAAGTTCGTGCCGGTATTCCTCGGCCTCCACACCAATCGCCGAGGCTTTGACGCGCAGCGGCAAGTCTTTCGTCACCAGGACGACAGAATGCCCGGCCAGTCTGTAATTCTGGGCAACCGCCAGAATCCGAGTGTCGTTGTCACCGAGACGGAAGCCATCCGGCAGGCAATTCGGGTCGGAGTGGTTGAGCTCGACGAACAGCTCGCCTCCCTCGTCATTGACCGGCACCGGACCGACGAGGCCGCCGTTGTCGAGTCGCAACTTGTCGAGGATACGCAACGCCGCGCGGGCGAAATGTCCCAATTCCGGGTGATGACGTTTGCCCTCCAGCTCGGTGATGACGACGATCGGCACCACCACTTCGTGCTCGGCAAAGTTGAGCAGGGCGCGAGGATCGGACAGCAGCACCGAGGTGTCGATGACGTAGGTCCGCCTCCCCTCAGGTGCCTCCGGGATCGGGCTGTGGGCTCGCTCGGAGCCTTCTGGACGGACGGACACGAAAACCTCCCGTGACGTGAGAGGTCGCATCGAGGAAGGCAACGTCGTCGAGGCGTCGGAAGCGGCCCCTCTGGCATCAAACCTAGAGCCCGATCGGTGGCACCGAAGCAGATGGTCCGGCCATCCACCCAGAATTCATCAGACGGTCAGATGACAGCAAGACCAATGGCAACCGCATGACAGATCGCAGCCACCGCGGTGCACGTGTGGAAGACCTCGTGGAACCCGAACCACGTTGGTGACGGATTGGGCTTCTGACGGGCATACGCGACTGCACCGACCGTGTAGAACACCCCTCCGATGAGGATCAGAATGACCACCGCCGGCCCTCCCACACGCCAGAACTGCGGCAACCACCACAACGCCGTCCATCCCATGACGACGTAAAGGATCGTCGACGCCCATCTGGGAACGCCGTTCCACACGAACCGGAAGGCCACTCCGAGCAGGGCGCATGCCCAGATGATCGACAACAGGATCACCCGGGAGGCGCCCGCCGTCAGCGAAACGGCCAACGGGGTGTACGTACCAGCAATGAAGACCGCGATATTGGCGTGGTCGATGCGCCGCAGGACGTCCTTGATCGTCTCGCCCCACGGCACCCGGTGATAGATCGCCGAATTTCCGAACAGTTCCAAACCGGTGAGCATCCAGATCGCGACGGCGAACCGGTTCCCCCAGGTCGGCGTGGCGATCATGAGACCGACTCCGGCAAACAGGATCAGCGGTGCCATGACGGTGTGGACCCATCCACGCATCCTCGGTTTGGGGAGCACGGTGCCACGACTCTCGTCACTACTGCCTTGAGGCGACATATCCGACGAGTCTCCCCTCTTCTCAACAAACCTACGGTTCGGTAGGTTCCACCTCCACCCTACCCTGCCAACGAGGTCAGCCCACGACTCGATCTGTGCCTCACGGCGTGAGGTGCTGATCGCTTGCACCAAGCATTGACTAATCTGGACCCATGAGCAGCCTGGACCACCGTCTGTCGAAGGTCAGTGAGACCCTCGACCGCATGCACCCGTCCGGACTGCTCTACACCACCTATGAAGCTCGACTGCTCGACCAGCTCGATCGCAGCCGTCTGCCCCAGCACGTCGCCGTGCTGGCCGACGGCAACCGACGGTGGGCTCGCCTCAACGCGCCGGGACAACCGTTGGTGGCCGGTTATGAGGCGGGCGCGGATCGCCTCCGGGAGTTCTGTGCCTGGTGCGACGCCGTCGGTATCCCGATCATCACGCTGTGGGTTCTGTCGACCGACAACCTGCAGCGCGCGGAGACGGGCGAGCTTGGACCACTTCTCAAGGTCATCGGATCCCTCGTCGACTCCCTGGCAGAGAATCCACGCTGGCGGGTCCAGGCCGTCGGGGACCTCGATCTGCTTCCCGCCGACATGGCCGAGTCCCTCTGTCGCGCCGGTCGCAACTCGGCGGACCATGTCGGCATGCACATCAACGTCGCAGTGGCCTACGGCGGTCGTCACGAGCTGCGCGACGCCGTCCGCTCGCTGCTTGCCGAGGAAGCCGCGAAGGGCACCAGTCTGGCCGAGCTCGCGAAAACCCTCGAGATCGACCAGATCGAGGACCACCTCTACACCCGCGGTCAGCCCGATCCTGATCTCATCATTCGCACCTCGGGTGAGCAGCGACTGTCAGGCTTCCTCATGTGGCAGAGTGCCCACTCCGAATTCTACTTCTGCGAGGCCTTGTGGCCCGACTTCCGCAAGGTCGACTTCCTGCGGGCACTCCGCTCCTTCACCCAGCGGGAGCGGCGCTACGGTCGCTGACCCGCCAGGTGCACGATCTCAAACCCGCCGCCAGAGCGGTTCCTTGAGCTCCAGGTAATCGGTCACCGGCTCGAGGCACACCGTGCCACGGCACACCCAGCAGGTCGGCTGACCATCGCGCGGAACCCGATCCTCGAACCAGGTACCGAACCCGGACTCCTCACCAACTCGACGTATGATGGCCGACCCAGCCGGGGCCATGCGCCACGCCGCAACGGCCAGATCCGTGGGCTCCTCCTGAGTGTCGGCGATGACGACACCAGCCGGCTTGAGACCACGACGGGCCTCATCGGCGATGAGGAAGTCGGCCAGTGCCCATCCAGCAAAGCGAGGAGCGGACGCCACCACCGGCAGCAGGGCAGCGGAAGCCTCTTCCGCACGGCTGACGAAGTCGTCACGCTCAGCCATGAGGCCCACCCGGCGCAGGGCCATCATCATGACGGCCGTCGCGCTGGGGCTGGCATCGTCGGTCAGGGTGTGAGCGGTCACCGTCAGCAGATCCAAGCCCTCCGCGTCCACGAAGCTGCCATCGGGAGCACCGAACCGCGTCACGGCCTGGTCAAGCGCCTCGACCGCGCGGTCAAGCCACACCGACTTCCCCGTCGCACCAGCCAGACTGGCAAAGGACAGACCAACCCACGCGTAGTCCTCGCAGACTGCCGACGGTCCAGGACGATCGTGGAAGGAGGTGCGCAACAGGTCGCCGTCATGCCAGTGGGATGTCCACAGCGCCTCGGCCAGATCGCGAGCCTGCGACACCCAGGACCACTCGCGCAGGATCATTCCGGCCTCGACGAATCCGTCGACGAGCATGGCGTTCCACGCCGTGATGGCCTTCTCGTCGCGAGCAGGAGCACTACGCCGATCGCGAGCCTCCAGCAGAGTGTCCATGTCAGCGTTGATGCGCTCCCACTCAACCCGTCCGCGCAGCTGAAGGGTGCCCAGACCGTTCTCGTCGAAGGGCTCCAGGTGCACCAGCGGACGCAGCCACTCGGCCTCCTCGGCCCCCAGGACGTCCGTGACGAGATCCTGGCTCCAGAGGTAGTAGATCCCTTCGCGAGTGTGGCCGGCGGCGTCGGAGTCGGCGTCGAGTCCTGCGGCGTACAGGCCGTTCGGCAGCCGCATCTCCCGGTTGAGCCAAGACACGGTGCGACGAGCGGCGTGGGAGTACAGGTCGCGACGATCCGGGTCGTGGTCAGCGGTACGGCGCCAGCAGCGAGCCATCGTCCCCAACAGCAGGGCGTTGTCGTAGAGCATCTTCTCGAAGTGGGGCACCACCCACTGGGAATCCGTGGAGTAACGGTGGAATCCGCCACCGACCTGGTCGAAGATGCCACCGCGCACCAAGTGCTCACACGTGTTCTGCGCCATGTCGAGGCTGGTCGGATCTCCCTTGACCAGCAGCGCATCCAGCAGGGTGGCGTTCGGGAACTTCGTCGGCCCACCGAACCCGCCGTGCACGATGTCGTAGTCCGCTCCCACGGCGTCAATGAGCTCACCGGCAATCGGTCGTGGGGTGTCAGGAGCCTTCTCGATGGGACGCAGGTGCTCGACAATGGCGTCGGCCGAGGACACCACTTCGTCGCGACGCTCCCGCCACGCACCGCCGAGGGCCTCAACGAGTTCCACGAAGGCAGGCTGACCTCCCCGGCGCACCGGCGGGAAATAGGTACCGGCGAAGAAAGGCTTGCCGTCAGGAGTCAGGAAGACGGTGTTGGGCCAGCCACCCTGGCCAGTCATCGCCAGGGTAACCTGCATCAGCGCGGCGTCAACCTCGGGGCGCTCCTCGCGATCAACCTTGATGGCGACGACATTGGCGTTGACGACCTCAGCCGCGTCCGGATCGGAGAAGGACTCGAAGGCCATCACGTGGCACCAGTGGCAACTCGAGTACCCCACCGAGACCATGACTGGAACGTCGCGACGGCGTGCCTCGGCGAACGCTTCCTCTCCCCAGGGGAACCAGTCGACGGGGTTCGCGGCGTGTTGGAGCAGATACGGGCTGGTGGACTCGCCGAGGTGGTTGGGCATGGTCGTCAGCCTACGAGTACAATCCCGTTCCCGGCCAAGTGGGCCCTGGGACACGACAGCCCACGTGTCGGCCCAACCAGCAGCCAGGATCACGTCCTCAACGACGAGGACCACGACCGCATCGCACGCCGCTACCCCACACAGCGTCGCGCCCCGTGGGTGATCCTCATCCTGGTGCTGGCCGCCTCCGGCGCTGACCACGTGCGCGTCGGGAAGATGCCGGTGACGTTCCCGGCAGACTCGTCAAAGGACGAGACGATCCACACCCCCATCACGGCCTTCTCGCCTGCCCTCACCGCTGAGCTGGACAAGTGCGGGCCCATTGAGGTGACACACGCGGTAAGATGTATTAATGCTTGAGTCCCAAGACACTGTGTGGCTGACCCAAGAGGCCTTCGACAAGCTCACTCAAGAGCTCGAGTACCTCAAGGGTGAGGGCCGCACCATCATTTCCACCAAGATTGCCGACGCCCGTTCCGAAGGCGACCTTTCCGAGAACGGCGGCTACCACGCTGCCCGGGAGGAGCAGGGACAGGCCGAGGCCCGCATCCGTCAGTTGGAGCAGATGCTGCGTAACGCCGAGGTGGGCGAAGCCCCGTCCTCTCCGGACGAGGTCGTGCCCGGTTCCAAGGTGACCGTCTGCTACTTCGACGACGAGTCCGACACTGACACCTTCCTGCTGGGATCGCGGCAGGTGATGGGACTCGACGATTCCGTCAACATCTCCGTCTACTCCCCGCAGTCCCCCCTCGGCGGCGCCGTTCTGGGTCATTCCAAGGGAGAATCAACCGAGTACAAGGCTCCCAACGGCAAGACGATCAAGGTGACGATCCTTGATGTCGAGCCGTTCCAGGAGTGACACACGTCCACAGACGTCATGAGGGCGGGGTGCCATGGCGCCCCGCCCTCATTGTGCTTTGTTACGGGCTCACATAGCGCGGACCGCGATCCGTCCGACCAGGCAGGTGAGGTCAAGACGGGCGGCTCCGGAACCCATGACGTACTCGTCGACATCTCCGCCCTCAGGCCAGGAGATCATGCCGGTCTGGGCCTTGCCACGAACCGAGACGTTGGACCCTCCGGCCAGCTTGACCAGTAGATTGCCCGACTCGACGCGGATCTGGGAACGGCCACTGTCGATGCATCCGGTGATGGTGCCGCTTCCAGCCTGGAAGAGACCGTCCTCCAACCGATGGACGCCGTCGATCTCGGTGACGCCAGCCGTGACGCGCACCCGCCCGAGGTGCTGCACGCCAGTGGCATGCACCGAGCCGCCCGACAGCTCGATGTCAACGGGTAGATCGGGATGCACCCGGACCGTCACCTCCCGTCCCAGACCGAGATCCTTGACCCCGTCCATGTCAGCCGGGAGTCGGAACCTCTTGAGGACGCCCAGGTCAGGGGCGAGGTGACCTTCAATACCGACCTCGACGACGCGTCCGATCCGCCGGCGGGTGTGCTTGCCCTCGATCTGCAGACCGGAGACCGAGCGGTCCCCGACAAGACGGATGCGACGTCCGGTGCAGTTCAGACGGACACGGTCCAGATCGGTCGCGACGTCAACGTTCTTCTGTGGTTCGCTCTCGCCACTGGCGCGACGCGGTCCTGGCGACATCGTCGAGGCGACTGTCTCACCGACGCTCTCTGCCACCCCAGAAACCATGCGCCAGGCGGAGCGAAGCCCCTCCTTGGCCTCCGGAGGAATGGTGAAACCGCCCAGGGGGCCCTTGTCATCTGCGAAAGTCTCGTCTTCGGACGCCCCGCGACGGGGCCCGGTGCCTTCGTCGGGGCCGCTGGTGCTCCCAGATGCGGGCTTCTCCTGTCCTCCAGCAGCCGCGATACGGCGGTTGGCCTCGGCGGTGTCAATCCTCCCGGCAACAAGGTCCTCGAGGATGGCGGTGATATCAGCGCTCATGACATCAACTTTACGGGGGAGCCCAACTCACGTGTGTTCGGCAGCGAGGTCGTCCGGGCGTGGCGGGACCTCATCTTCCGGGGTCTCGGGGCTCAGCGCTTTGATGAAGGCCACGCCGAAGGCAACGATCGGGATGGCGAACAGGGCACCCACGATCCCAGAGATGATGGCGCCGACCGCGATACCGACCAGCACGATGAGCGGGTGGATCGAGACTGCCTTGCCCAGCAGGAAAGGCTGCAGGACGTGTCCCTCGATCTGCATGACGGCAACGAAGACGATCAGCATGATGACGGCCTTGAAGAAGCCCAGGGTCACCAGTACCACACCGACCGCGACGACGCCGGCCGTCAGCGCACCGACAATCGGTACGAAGGCGAGGATGAAGGTCAGGGCACCAATCGCAACCGACATCGATGAACCGATGATGGCCGCTCCAATGCCGGCTCCCAGGCCGTCCACGAAAGCAACGATGACGGCGGCTCGCACGTAGGCCACCAGGGCGACCCAGCCACGCTTGGCTGCATCGAGGATCTTGACGCGATGCTCACGCGGAATGAGAACAGCCGTCTTCTCAGCCAGGGTGTCTCCCTCGTACACGAAGAAGAAGGTGGCGAAGAGGGCCATGACGAGTCCCGCTGCGAAACGGCCGATCTGGGTTCCGGCGGCAGCCGCAGCCGAGGCGATACGTCCCTGGGATCCAGCCATGGCGGTCTCGGCCTTGTGCACGAGGTCATTGAGCTGGGCCTTGTCGGTGTGCAGGGGGCTGTCGGCCAGCCATGCCAGGGCCTGCTTGAAGCTCGCAACCGCCTGATTGCCCAATTCCCGCCACTGCATCGCAATCTGGGCGCCGACGAGGGTAAACACGCCGCCGACCAGGATGATGAGCAGCAGCAGGCAGATCCCCGAGGCAATGCCTCGGTGGATGTGATGGTGCGACAACCAGTTCGCCAGCGGCCACATGGCTGCCGTCAGCATCAGGGCCACCGCGACGGGCACTGACACCTCGGACGCAGCGTGAAGCACCTGGTAAAGCCCATAGATGAAGACCGCGATGACCATGAGACGCCAGCACCATCCAGCGGCGGTACGTACACCGTTGGGAATGTCTTCGGCCGGGGTGCCCGTCGCCGTGACGGACTGAGAAACTGGCACGGCCACCTCCTGACCGACAGCGGTCTCAATCGTCTCCCCCTCAGCGCCGGCACACGGGGAAACTCGTGTCGGGTCTGGGGCCTTCTTGCCCGAGCCGAATAGCTTCATGGCATCCTTCCGGAATTGTGAGACGGGTCGTGGCCCCGGAACGCGTCTACGCAGTGTAGCGTCTGGCACGTCAACCGTATGATCCATCTGGAGGTCACCGTGGTAGCCCGTCCCCTTGCCGCATTGGTCGCCCCCGACTGGGCAGAGGCGTTGACGCAGGTGGAACCACGCATCCATGAGATGGGGAACTTCCTACGCGCCGAGACAGCTGCCGGACGAGGTTTCCTGCCTCACGGGGATCGCATCCTGCGCGCTTTTTCCCGTCCCATGGCGAATGTTCGAGTACTCATCGTCGGTCAGGACCCCTACCCGACACCTGGCCACCCCGTCGGCCTGAGTTTCTCGGTGGAGCGCGACGTGCGTCCGTTGCCACGGTCGCTGCAGAACATCTACGCTGAATTGCAGTCCGACCTGGGAATTGACCCTTGCGAGCATGGCGATCTCACCGGCTGGTTCGAGCAGGGAGTGTTGCTCCTCAACAGGTGCCTCACCGTCCAGCCGGGCCGGCCCGCCTCGCATCGCGGTAAGGGGTGGGAGGAGGTCACCCAGACCGCCATCGAGGCCTTGGCGGCGCGTGGTGGTCCGCTGGTGGCCATTTTGTGGGGACGCGACGCGCAATCCTTGGAACCCATGTTGGACAAGGTCCCGATCATCAAGTCGTCACACCCCTCCCCCATGTCGGCCCGATACGGCTTCTTCGGGTCTCGACCTTTCAGCCGTACCAACGACTTGCTGGTACGGCAAGGAGCCGACCCGATCGACTGGGATCTTTCCTCCCACTGATCGGGCCGGCCCCTCACGCCGGCGGGGTGTCAGTCTTGCTCGGGATGGCGGAACAGGGAGACGGCTGATGCAGCCAACCCGCCCCACACCGTGAGCATCGCGATGATCATCATGACGATGGCAGATCCACTCATAACAACGCTCCTTCCTGAGATGCCTGGGCATTCGCCCGAGCGAGCTCTTCCTCGTGAGTGAGCTCGTGGTGAATGGCCGAGCGGTTCGGCCACGGGATGAGGGACAGCACGATTGCCAGCACGACGACGAGGACCGACACTCCCCATCCGAAGAGTCCGACGAAGTTGCCGGGCATTCCGCCGTAACCCTTGGTGGAGACGGTGACGATCTCAGTGATCCACAGGCCCAGCAGGACCAGTGGGGCGACGACGCCGACCAGGGCCATCCATACCTTGTTGACCTTGAACGAGGAGTACTCGTTGAGGTGGTCGCGCAGCACCGGGAGCTTGCGCAGCGCCCAGGTGATGACGAGGCAGGCCAGCAGAGCGACACCGACGATGCCGATGTTGTTGATGAAGTGGTCGGTGACGTCGAGCAGGTTGAGGCCCGTCGTCGTCGGGAAGAGAACGATCGACGCAACAGCCGTCACGCCACCGATGACCCAGGTTGCCGCAACTCGCGTCATGCCGGTCTTCTCACGGAAGGCGGCGATGACGACCTCCAGCAGGCTGATCATCGACGTGATGCCGGCGAAGACCAAGGAGACGAAGAAGAGCACGCCCATGATCGGTCCAACAGCACCCGCCTGGCTGATGATCTGTGGGAACGCGATGAACGCCAGGCCGATTCCCGAGCCAGCAACCTCGCTCACCGGCTTGCCGGAGGCGGTTGCCATGAAGCCCAGGGCGGCGAAGACGCCGAGGCCAGCCAGGATTTCGAACGAGGAGTTGGCGAACCCGACGACCAGGCCGGAACCTGTCAGGTCAGACTTCGGCTTGAGGTAGGAGGCATAAGTCACCATGATGCCGAATCCCACTGACAGGGAGAAGAAGATCTGGCCGTAGGCGGCCATCCACACCTGGTAGTTCCCCAACGCATTCCACGCCGGGGTGAACAGGGCGTCAAGGCCAGTCGATGCGCCGTCCAGGGTGAGGGCGACGATGACCAGTGCGATGAACATCACCGCGAGGATCGGCATGAAGACCCACGAGGCGCGGGTGATGCCTTTCTCGACGCCGGTGGCCATGATGGCCAACACGACGAGCCACAGGATCAGCAACGGCCAGAAGACTCCGGGCACGAAGTGGAACTCGACGTCAATGTTGCTGGCCACGTGCAGGAAGCTGCCTGTGAGGAATCCCTCGGGGTCGTCCCCCCATGCCTTCGTCACCGAGAACCCGACATAGCGAATGGCCCAGGCGATGATGGCGGCGTAGTAGATGACGATCACCCAACAGATGAGGGTCTGCCACCATCCGATGGCCTCCGTGCGCTTGTTGAGACGACGCAAGGCCATGGGCGGCGAGCCACGGAACTTGTGTCCGACGGCATAGTCGAGGAAGAGCAGCGGGATACCGGCCGTCAGCAGCGCAATCAGATAGGGCACGATGAAGGCTCCGCCGCCATTGCTGTAGGCGACGTAGGGGAACCTCCAGATATTTCCCAGCCCGACGGCGGAACCAACCGCAGCGATGAGGAAGGCTCCCCGGCCGGTGAAACTCTCACGCCGCTGGGGCTTTCCAATGGTGGTTCCGTCACCTGCAACGGTCGCGCCAGGCTGCGCGGGGTCAGACATGTTGATCCTTTCCACCGGTGAACTTTGACCCCCAGTCTCACATGGTGATGAGGTGGGATCAGATCATGGACCACACATTGAGATAACAGGAATTGATCCGAGCCGATGTCCGTTACACCCGTGTCGACGTCGTGAGGAAAGGGACGCATGAACAAGAACGAGATGGTCTCACCCGACAACGCCTTGCCCGGAGGCCGAACCCCAGTGTTGGAAATGCCGTTCTTCCACCGCGTGACTGGGGACCGGCTCGACCGCTCCTTCCCCGGCTCCGAGACGATTTACCTGGCCATGGGGTGTTTCTGGGGAGCCGAGAAGCTGTTCTGGAACAATGACGGGGTGCTGCAAACCGCCGTTGGTTACATGGGCGGTTTCACTCCCAACCCCACCTACCGGGAGGTGTGTACCGGACGCACTGGGCACGCCGAAACCGTCCGGGTCACCTACGACCCGACCAAAATCTCCACCGAGGAGATCCTCACCCTCTTCATGGAGAACCACGACCCCACCCAGGGGATGCGTCAGGGCAACGACGTCGGTACCCAGTACCGCTCGGCGATCTGGTGCACCACCACCGAGCAGTTCATGGCGGCCACCACCCTCAGGGGGTCCTTCCAGGCCAACCTGCTCAATGCCGGGTACGGGGAGATCACGACGACCATCTCGATGGCCAACGGCGTGGAGTTCTTCCTGGCTGAGGCCGAGCATCAGCAGTACCTCGAGGACAATCCGATGGGCTACGCATGCGACCATCGGACTGGGGTCTCATGCGCACCACATGGCCTATGACCTGGTCCCACATTGTGCTTTTCGCCACATGACCGGGCGTTACTCACGTACGCTTCGGGCATGACGCCCGCAAGTGAGGCGAGCCGAGCTGGGAGGCGGAGGGGCGGCTCAGGAATGTCTCTGTGGCTCCTGAGCTACCATGACTCGATACCAAACTGGCAGCCCGAGCCGATTATGACCATCGTTGCAACGCCGCGATGGTTACCCTCGAAGATATGGTGACCTTCGAAGATTCTGTGGTGGCTGGCCGAACCCCCCGATTGCCCTGGCCACGGAACAACGAGTGAGGTCGAGGCTGTGGTCACCTTCAGCGCGGCTGGCGTGCTCTGAGGAATCGAGCTTCTCAATGTATCTGTGCAACTGCCTGTCCACCGACCGCCTACAGACCAATCAACGCCACCAATGCCCTCGTGTACCATGACTGCTTTCACAGCTGTCGGGGAATCCTTTCGGCTATCGCCCCGTCCACGCAACCGGGGTGTCCCCCGCGCGGGCATGATGGACATGACCACCCATCGAGGAGGATTGAACACATGAAGTACCGCACGATCGGACCCTTCCGTGCCTCTGCCATCGCCTATGGCTCGATGCCGTTGTCGATCGAGGGGCGCCCGGACCGCGAGACCGCGATCAAGGTCCTCCATGACGTCCTGGACGCTGGATGTACCCACATCGACACTGCGTGGGCCTACTACACCTCCGGTGGCGAGGAGCAGTACGGCGAGAAGCTCGTGGCCGACGCCTTGGAATCCTGGCACGGCGATCGCTCGACGATCTCGGTGGCCACCAAGGTCGGCCACTACCGCTGCTTCAACGATGCCGGAGAGGCCGTCTGGGACGTTGACGGTTCCCCGGAGAGACTGCGCCGTGACGCCACGCTCTCGGCCGAGGCCCTGCGCACCGACCAGATCGACCTGCTCTACCTGCACCGTCCTGACCCGAAGGTCGAGTACGAGGAGATGGTGAGAACTCTGGCAGGCATCCTCGACGACGGCCTGGCCCGAACCGCTGGCATCTCGAATGCCAGCACCGACCAGATCCAGCTTGCCCAAAGCATTCTCGGAGATCGTCTGGTGGCCGTGCAGAACCAGTTCTCTCCCGGCTTCTTGTCCTCACGGCACGAGCTGGAGTTGTGCGGAGAACTCGGTCTGGCATTCGTCGCGTGGAGCCCGCTGGGTGGTTACCGCCGTCCCCTCAAGGAGGACGCATTCACCGCCTTCCAACGCGTCGCCGATGAGCGTGGGGTCAGTCGGGCCCAGGTCATCTTGGCCTGGGAGCTGGCCCAGGGCGATCACGTCGTCCCGATCCCGGGATCTCACCGCTCGGAGACGATCCTCGACTCCTTCAAGGCCGTCGATCTCTCCCTGACCGACGAGGAGCTCGCTCGGCTTCCCTGACGATCACCCTGTGGCGGATGTGTCGATGCACCCGGTGGCCATGACATGATCCCCGGGTGCATGACGACGTGGAGGCAAGACGGGGACTGACGACCGGTATCGCCCTCTAACCTCATGTGGGGGTTCTTCCCCCCTCTACTTCCGGTTGCTGGAGCGTCCAGGGCCTTCGGCATCGGCATCGTTGCCGTCGTCGTCCTCATGCCGGGTCATTCTTCCACGCCGCTCATCTCGCTGGGGCTGGCGATGAGTTTCGGATTCCACGGCCTGGTCAAGAAGGTGCTCGGGGTCACGGTGAACCCCACCGTCGGACTCACTGTCGGGACTCTGGCAACCACTCCCCTGGCTTTTGGTGTACATCGAGTGGGTCGTCGCCCATGAAGAATCCACCTTCACCGGCTCCTACAGCCTGTTGCTTGTCAGCGCCGGCATCCTGACGGCGGTTCCACTGCCGATGTTCGCTTTCACGACCTCCCGCATCAGCCTGACGACGTTGGGAATCCTGCAGTACATCGCACCGATCCTGCAGTTCCTGGTGGGGCTGCTCATCTTCGGCGAGCAGATGCCCTGACAACGCCGGGTCAGGTTCTCCCTGGTCTGAATTGCTGTCGTGATGTTCTCGGCAGAAGGACTCATCCCGTGGTACGACGCGAACGATGACGCCGTCACAGAATGGCGCATGGGGCCACCGGAATCCTCCGGTGGCCCCATGCGTCGTTCCCAGATCAGGCTTCGACGCGCTCATTCGCCTCGCGCTTGGTCCACTGGTAGAGGACCGCGAGTGCAGCGACGAAGACGACGACGCCGACGATCCCGGCGCCACTGTCCCAGGACTCTGGCGCAATCGCGATGGCCTCCTCGGAACCCGCGGCCGCGATCATCGCAGCGTAGATGACGCCGAAGATCGACTCTCCGACGATCAGGCCCGTAGCCAGCAGGATGCCGGTGCGCTTCTTGCCCTCGGCGTCGCCGCCGGTGTGAGCAGCCCACTTGTCGAACAGCCAACCGAGGGCAGCACCGATCGGAATGGTCAGCGACAGTGTCATCGGCAGGTACATGCCCATGCCGACAGCCAGCGGGGGAAGCGAGAACTTCTTGGTGGTGTGGGTGAAGATCTCGTCGACGACGATCACACCGGCGCCGATCAGTGCGCCGATCCCCATCAGACCCCAGTCCAAGGAGCCGCCGAAGACGCCGGTGGCCAGGGATGAGATGAGGGTGGCCTGCGGGGCCTGCAGAGCGTTCGGTCCGGCACCCGGAGCGCCCTGGAACCCGAAGGCGGTCTGCATGAGCTGCATGACGGGCGGGATGATCGCCGATCCGAAGACGACACCGATGATGAGGGCGACCTGCTGTTTCCAGGGGGTGGAGCCGACCAGCTGGCCGGTCTTGAGGTCCTGCAGGTTGTCATTCGAGATCGTCGCGATACCGAAGACGATAGACGCAGTGAACAGGGTGTACGCCACCAGCTTGACGGTCTCGTCGCCACCGACAGCACCGTAGGTGAGTTTGATGAGCAGGGCGGCCACCAGGACGACGAGGATACCGACACCGGATATCGGGCTGTTAGAGGCACCAATGAGGCCGGCCATGTAGCCACAGACCGACGCAACCGCCAGGCCAACGAGCAGGATGAAGACCAGGCTGACGATGATGACGCCGGTCATGGACCTCGAGACCACCATGTCACGGGCAAATCCCCACAGCATGAACCCGATCGGGATCATCGAGAGCAGCACGACGGTCAGGACGACCGACACCGGCAGGTCGCGCTCGGTGAGCGGGACTTCGCCACCCTCATGACGAGTCTTCGAAGACCTTACAGAAGCGTTAATGCCCTTGGTGATGGGCCCGATGACCTTGACGAGGGTCCAAATGGCAGCCACACCGATCGTGCCGGCGCCGACGAAGCGCACGTCGCTGGTGAAGACCTCCTTGATGACGTCGAGGTTGCCACCGACCTTGCCGGAAACTCGCCAGGGCAGGATTGCCCCGTAGGAGATGATGATGCCGACGAGCATGGCTGCCGCGACGGCGACACCGACGAGGTGACCGACGCCGATGAGGGCCATCGACATGCTCACCCCAACCATCGAGCCACTGCTGTTGCCGACCTTGAAAGGCTTGGTGAGAGCTGACTTCACCAGCTTGACGTCAGACAGCAGCGCGTATCCGGCAGACACCAAGGAGCCGACGATGATGACCCGCAGACCCACCTTGTTGGCCTCGGCTGCACCCGCGGAATCGCCAACCTTGAGGACCTCAGCACCAGCAACGCCTTCCGGGTAAGGAAGGTCGGAGCCGGTGACGAGAGCTCGTCGCAGCGGGATGGAGTACATGACGCCGAGGATGCCACCCACCAGACAGATTGCGAGGGTGGTCCAGTACGGGAATCCCGTCCACCAACCGACCATGATGAGGCCTGGCAGCACGAAGATGATTGCGGAAAGGGTTCCAGCAGCCGAGGCAATCGTCTGGACGATGTTGTTCTCTGCAACCGAGTGCCCCTTGAAGTGGCGCAACACAGCCATCGAGATGACAGCTGCCGGAATTGACGTGGCGAAGGTCAGGCCGACCTTGAGCCCGAGATACACGTTCGCCGCGGTGAATACCAACGTCATGAGGCCACCGAGGATGATGCCCCGGAGCGTTAATTCACGTACTGATGACCCTGACGGCTCGGCCGACGTGGATGCGCTCGATAGGTCAGACATGCTCCCCTTCTTCCGTAGGTTGACCTGACTACTATGCCACCGTCAGGGCCCCAAAGGTATACAGGGCGCGGCCAGTCACGCCAATTGCCGTCTTCCAGATTTCGGAAAGACCCAAAGGCTCAGCATGAAATAGACGTACAGGCCTTCAACACACGCAGCGGTGAAGCGAGCAAGTTCGAAATGAACACCTATGTGTTCCAAGAAGGACGAGAACCCCAGGGTGAGACAGACGTAATTGGTCACCATCGTGATGACGTAGCGACCGCCCTGACGGCTCAGATTACCGTGAGACTGAAAATTCAGCCACTTGTTGACGACAAAGGAGTAGATGGCCGACAGCCCGTATCCGAGCGACACCGAAATCGGGTACGGCATTCCGACGCCGCGGAAGAAGACGGCAAGCAGGCTCATATCGATGAGGAACCCGAGTCCGTTGATGATGCAGTAGCCGATGAAGGTGACGGGGAGCCCTGACAGCGGGAAGGGCAGGGCGGAGTGAATCGTCAAGCAACCTCTGGCAAAGACGCGAGGGGCAGAGCGACGGGAAGTCCTCCTGTCGCGGATTCGCTTCACACTCGTCGCCACGAATCCATTTTTACAGTTGGATCAAGGAGCGTCGCCACCGGCCGATACCCTGAGGGCATGGCCACAGCACGACGCGCGACCACAGCTGACCTTCCGCTCATGGTCCATGTGCTGCGCCACGCGGCCGGCGGGATATCGGAACCACTAGACGTCAAGGAATGCCAAACCAATCCAGCCATCGCCCATTACATCAACGGTTGGACCCCGGACCAGATCGGGATGATCTGTTTCGCCGATGGATCCCCCATCGGGGCAGCTTGGTTACGAAACCTGCCGGCCTGCGATCCCGGTTATGGTTTCGTCGCCCCGGGTATCCCAGAATTGACCATGGCCATCTCTCCTCAGCAGCGCGGTCGGGGCCACGGTGGGTATCTCCTGGACAGCCTCCTCGCCGAATGCCACCGCCACGGCACCCGTGCCGTGAGCCTAAGCGTTGACGCCGCAAATAGACCAGCCATGACCATCTATCGCAAGGCTGGATTCGTTGAGGTCTCCACCGAAAACAATCACCTGACGATGCTTCGCGTCAACGGTAGCCCGGCGGAATCCCAACCGCACTCAATCCGTACCTGACCAACGCAAAAACCACCGATACATCAACATATGCTGGGGGGTCTTATGTGTTGGTGTGGGGGCGCATAGAAAAGAAAAGGAAAGGAAAGGAAAGGAAAAAAGACTGAGGGTGTGGGGAAGAATCATATTCTTCCCCACACCCTCTGTTTTTCATGAAATGAATTGAGTCCGGCAGTGTCTTACTCTCCCACATGATCCCTCATGCAGTACCATCAGCGCTGGAAGGCTTAACTACCGGGTTCGGTATGGGACCGGGTGTTTCCCTTCCGCCATGACCACCGGAAAACTATGGGGCCAGTCAGGCTTGGCGCAACCCCGCGTGGGGGCTGGGAGCCGTACAGTGGATGCGACACAACACCATTCTTGACGTCTCAAAACAGAATGTGTAAGTCCTCGGTCTATTAGTACCAGTCAGCTCCACACCTTACGATGCGTCCACGCCTGGCCTATCAACCCGGTCGTCTACCGGAGACCTTACCAGAAACCTGTAGGAACCCTCATCTTGAAGCATGCTTCCCGCTTAGATGCTTTCAGCGGTTATCACGACCCGACGTAGCCAACCAGCCATGCTCTTGGCAGAACAACTGGCACACCAGAGGTCAGTCCGTCCCGGTCCTCTCGTACTAAGGACAGCCCTTCTCAAGATTCCTCCGCGCGCAGCGGATAGGGACCGAACTGTCTCACGACGTTCTGAACCCAGCTCGCGTGCCGCTTTAATGGGCGAACAGCCCAACCCTTGGGACCGACTCCAGCCCCAGGATGCGACGAGCCGACATCGAGGTGCCAAACCATGCCGTCGCTATGAGCGCTCGGGCAAGATCAGCCTGTTATCCCCGGGGTACCTTTTATCCGTTGAGTGACGGCGCGTCCACAAGCCACCGTCAGATCACTAGTCCCGACTTTCGTCCCTGCTCGACCTGTCAGTCTCACAGTCAAGCCCCCTTGTGCACTTACACTCACCACCTGATTACCAACCAGGATGAGGGAACCTTTGGGCGCCTCCGTTACCTTTTAGGAGGCGACCGCCCCAGTCAAACTACCCATCAGGCACTGTCCCTGAACCGGATCACGGCCCAAAGTGAGATAACCAGAACGACCAGAGTGGTATTTCAACAATGACTCCACAACCACTGGCGTGGCCACTTCACAGTCTCCCACCTATCCTACACAAGTCGTCCCAATCACCAATACCAAACTATAGTAAAGGTCCCGGGGTCTTTCCGTCCTGCTGCGCGTAACGAGCATCTTTACTCGTAATGCAATTTCACCGAGTTCATGGTGGAGACAGTAGGGAAATCGTTACTCCATTCGTGCAGGTCGGAACTTACCCGACAAGGAATTTCGCTACCTTAGGATGGTTATAGTTACCACCGCCGTTTACTGGGGCTTAAGTTCACCGCTTCGCACACGCTAACAGTTCCCCTTAACCTTCCAGCACCGGGCAGGAGTCAGTCCGTATACATCGTCTTACGACTTCGCACGGACCTGTGTTTTTGGTAAACAGTCGTTTCCCCCTGGTCTCTGCGCCCCTCACCGCAACCACCAGCACGTGGCAGCAACAGCTCAGGTCCCCCTTATCCCGAAGTTACGAGGGCATTTTGCCGAGTTCCTTCACCATGATGATCTCGATCGCCTCGGTATACTCTACCTATCCACCAGTGTCGGTTTAGGGTACGGGCGGACCAGCCACCTCGCTCACGAAGCTTTTCTCGACAGTACAGGATCACTCACTCACCCACACACATGGGCTCGCCATCATGCCTCAACCACACACCCGGCGGATTTACCTACCAGACGGTCCACACATTTAGCCCCGGACAACCATCGCCGGGGATGAGCTACCTCCCTGCGTCCCTCCGCAGCTTGCCTACTACATGATCGGTTCACACACTCACCACACCACCACAACATCAACGATGCCACAATGGCAGGCTCGCACGCTTAGCATCACACACCTCGACACGAACGGTGACAAGCCGGTACCAGAATATCAACTGGTTATCCATCGACTACGCCTGTCGGCCTCGCCTTAGGTCCCGACTCACCCAGGGCAGATTAACTTGACCCTGGAACCCTTGGATAATCGGCGGACGGGTTTCCCACCCGTCATTCGCTACTCATGCCTGCATTCTCACTCCCGCACAATCCACCACACGGTCACCCGGCAGCTTCACCTCACACAGGACGCTCCCCTACCCAAACCCACACAGGGTCTGCCACAGCTTCGGCGGATAACTTAAGCCCCGCTACATTGTCGGCGCGGAATCACTTGACCAGTGAGCTATTACGCACTCTTTCAAGGATGGCTGCTTCCAAGCCAACCTCCTGGCTGTCTACGCAACTCCACATCCTTTTCCACTGAGTCACCACTTAGGGGCCTTAGCTGATGATCTGGGCTGTTTCCCTCTCGACGACGAAGCTTATCCCCCGCCGTCTCACTGCCACGCTCACACTTGCCGGCATTCGGAGTTTGGCTGATTTCGGTAAGCTGATAGGCCCCCTAGACCATCCAGTGCTCTACCTCCGACAAGAACCACGCAACGCTGCACCTAAATGCATTTCGGGGAGAACCAGCTATCACGGTGTTTGATTGGCCTTTCACCCCTATCCACAACTCATCCCCTCCATTTTCAACTGAAGTGGGTTCGGACCTCCACGACGTCTTACCGACGCTTCATCCTGGCCATGGATAGATCACACCGCTTCGGGTCTAGAACACGCGACTAGCGCCCTTATCGGACTCGCTTTCGCTACGACTCCCCCACACAGGTTAACCTCGCCACGCATCACTAACTCGCAGGCTCATTCTTCAAAAGGCACGCCATCACCCCACAAGGCTCTGACGGCTTGTATGCGACCGGTTTCAGGTACTATTTCACTCCCCTCCCGGGGTACTTTTCACCATTCCCTCACGGTACTCATCCACTATCGGTCACCAAGGAGTATTTAGGCTTGACGAGTGGTCCCGCCAGATTCACGCAAAATTCCACGAGTTCCACGCTACTTGGGGCAACCCTCACCAGTGCCACGCTTACAGTTACGGGACTCTCACCCACTCCGGTACGCCTTCCCAGACGCTTCACCTTCACGCAACATTTATCACTGGCCGATCCTGCGGCAGCAGAACCCAAAGGCCCCCACAACCCCGCACATGCAACACCTGCCGGCTTGAACACACACACGGTTTGGCCTCCTCCGCTTTCGCTCGCCACTACTCACGGAATCACAATTGTTTTCTCTTCCTACGGGTACTAAGATGTTTCACTTCCCCGCGTTACCTCCCACACCCCTATACATTCAGGGCAGGGCCACCGGACACTACTCCGGACATTCCAGGTTTCCCCATTCGGACACCCCCGGATCACAGCTCGTTTACCAACTCCCCAGGGCTTATCGCAGGTTACAACGTCCTTCATCGGCTCTTGGTGCCAAGGCATCCACCGATCGCACTACACAACTTACACAACACAAAACACAAAAATAATAAGATGCTCGCATCCACTATACAGTTCTCAACCACCACACGAATCAACACCACACCCACCACACAGCAGACGCAGCATCACCGCACCAGGCCACCACACACAGTGTGATACCCCAGAACCCCAACAGCATGCCTAAGACCCTGCCACAACACACAGGACGCCAATACTCCACAAGAAGCCAACCCATCCACCAACGCCCCACACGAGACGCACTGAATGAGCCCTTACAAAACGCTCCTTAGAAAGGAGGTGATCCAGCCGCACCTTCCGGTACGGCTACCTTGTTACGACTTAGTCCTAATCACCAGTCCCACCTTCGACGACTCCCCCACACAACGTGTTAGGCCACCGGCTTCGGGTGTTACCGACTTTCATGACTTGACGGGCGGTGTGTACAAGCCCCGGGAACGTATTCACCGCAGCGTTGCTGATCTGCGATTACTAGCGACTCCGACTTCATGAGGTCGAGTTGCAGACCCCAATCCGAACTGAGACCGGCTTTCCGAGATCCGCTCACCCTCACAGGCTCGCAACTCTTTGTACCGGCCATTGTAGCATGCGTGAAGCCCTGGACATAAGGGGCATGATGACTTGACGTCATCCCCACCTTCCTCCGAGTTGACCCCGGCGGTCTCCACTGAGTCCCCACCATAACGTGCTGGCAACAGTGAACGAGGGTTGCGCTCGTTGCGGGACTTAACCCAACATCTCACGACACGAGCTGACGACAGCCATGCACCACCTGTGAACCAGCCCCACAAGGAGGCGCACCCATCTCTGAGCACTCCCAGTCCATGTCAAACCCAGGTAAGGTTCTTCGCGTTGCATCGAATTAATCCGCATGCTCCGCCGCTTGTGCGGGGCCCCGTCAATTCCTTTGAGTTTTAGCCTTGCGGCCGTACTCCCCAGGCGGGGTACTTAATGCGTTAGCTACGGCACGGAATCCGTGGAATGGACCCCACACCTAGTACCCACCGTTTACAGCGTGGACTACCAGGGTATCTAAGCCTGTTCGCTCCCCACGCTTTCGCTCCTCAGCGTCAGGAAAGGTCCAGAGAACCGCCTTCGCCACTGGTGTTCCTCCTGATATCTGCGCATTCCACCGCTCCACCAGGAATTCCATTCTCCCCTACCTTCCTCAAGTCAACCCGTATCGAAAGCACGCTCAGGGTTAAGCCCCAAGTTTCCACTTCCGACGCGATCAACCACCTACGAGCCCTTTACGCCCAATAAATCCGGACAACGCTCGCACCCTACGTATCACCGCGGCTGCTGGCACGTAGTTAGCCGGTGCTTCTTCTACAGGTACCGTCACACAAGCTTCGTCCCTGCTGAAAGCGGTTTACAACCCGAAGGCCGTCATCCCGCACGCGGCGTTGCTGCATCAGGCTTGCGCCCATTGTGCAATATTCCCCACTGCTGCCTCCCGTAGGAGTCTGGGCCGTATCTCAGTCCCAATGTGGCCGGTCACCCTCTCAGGCCGGCTACCCGTCACCGCCTTGGTAGGCCACTACCCCACCAACAAACTGATAGGCCGCGAGCCCATCCACAACCACCGAAGCTTTCCAACCCCCACCATGCAGCAGGAGCACATATCCAGTATTAGCACCAGTTTCCCAGCGTTATCCCAAAGTTGTGGGCAGGTTACTCACGTGTTACTCACCCGTTCGCCACTCGAGTACCCCAAAAAGAGGCCTTTCCGTACGACTTGCATGTGTTAAGCACGCCGCCAGCGTTCGTCCTGAGCCAGGATCAAACTCTCCAATGAAAAAATATCACCCACCCCACA
The DNA here is from genome assembly GCF_051303185.1 of Cutibacterium nasicola. Classification (GTDB taxonomy): domain Bacteria; phylum Actinomycetota; class Actinomycetes; order Propionibacteriales; family Propionibacteriaceae; genus Cutibacterium. The sequence continues at coordinate 49,815 of NZ_JBPPGE010000008.1, forward strand.
CCACACAGGCACAGGGCAACGGTGTCAACATGAAGAATCCAAAACACTAACCCCAAACACTGACCAAAAAATCCAGTCCATGTCCAGAATCACAAAGGAATCCATAAACAAATCCGACACACCAAAAAGATGCATCAAAAAATCATTGACTATCAAAGACACACTGTTGAGTTCTCAAACATCACACCCACAGAACAACCCCACCAACAAGCAGGACCACCCCAAGGCGACCCGACCAACCCTACCACACCAAGCCCCGACACACAAAACCGAGACCAACCAGCAGAACCAGCCAC
>NZ_JBPPGE010000009.1:0-19089 GCF_051303185.1 Cutibacterium nasicola
CTAGGTGTAACCACCACACAGGTTAGGTACATCGGGCTGGTCAGAGACAGCTCTGGCTGGACACGGGCGAGGGCCTCTGGGTGAAGTGTGTTGCTACCACACAAAGCACGACTCCCAAGAGGCCCTCATGACCCACCGTAATGCCCCGTTGTCCGAAACCGGACGTTTGCGCCTGGCCTGCTGCATCGTCGAGGATGGCTGGCCCCTGCGTCGGGCCGCCGAACGCTTCAACGTCAGCGTCACCACGGCCCAACGCTGGGCACAGCGCTACCGCGCCCACGGGCCGGCCGGAATGCGTGATCACTCCAGCCGACCCCACCACCAGCCCCGACGGGTCTGCCGTCGCACGCAACGACGGGTGGTGGGATTGCGCATCACCCACCAGTGGGGCCCAGCACGCATCGCCTACCACCTACGCCACCAACACCTCAGCGTCTCGACCGTCGGCAAGATCCTGCAACGCTACGGATGCCCACCCCTGACCTGGATCGACAAGGCCACCGGCGCCCGGCTACGCGCCCAACCCACACCCGTCCGCTACGAACACGACACCCCCGGTTCACTGGTCCACCTCGACATCAAGAAGCTGGGCCGGATCCCCGACGGCGGCGGCCACCGCATGGTCGGACGCGCCCAAGGAGTACGCAACCGTGGCCGATCCGCCAGCGGGGGTGGGTATCACTACATCCACAACGCCGTCGACGACCACTCCCGCCTGGCCTACGTCGAGGTCCTCAGCGATGAGCGCAAGGACACCGCCGCCGGGTTGTGGACCAGGGCCCAGGCCTGGTTCGCCAGCCAGGCCATCACCGTCAAGCGGGTCCTGACCGACAACGGCTCCTGCTACCGGTCCAAAGCCTTCAACAAGGCACTCAAAGACACCCACATCACGCACAAGTACACCCGGCCCTACACGCCCAAGACCAACGGCAAGGTCGAGCGGTTCAACAGGACCCTGGTCGCCGAGTGGGCCTACGCACGGCCCTACGCCAGCGAGACCGACCGCCTGGCCGAACTCCCCGGCTGGCTGCACCACTACAATCACCACCGCGGACACACCGCGCTCAAAGGCAAATCACCCGCCGACCGCGTACCTAACCTGTCCGGCGATTACACCTAGGTCACCGATGCCCTTCTTCGTAACCCATCAGTTCAAAGTTCAACCCCTCCCGCAAGGTCGAGATGAGGTGCTCGATGAACCCATCGGCGTCGACGTCGCACAGCAGATCGACGTTGGGCTCCTTGCCCCACCGTCCCAGTTCGTCGCCGACAGTCTGACCACGGGTGAGGGTCCCGGTCAGCTCGACGTCGACGGCCAGGGGCCGCGTCGTCGCGAACCTCCTGGTCACCGCATTGGTGACGACGAGCGGGTCGTGCAGGTAGGCACACCACCCCAGCCCGTCGGCCTGGTGGAACTCGAAGTAGAACCGCAGCGCCTCGGACAGCACGCCGACAACAGGGTGGTCGCCCAGCTCCACCACGGCCTGACGATGCTCCTCGTCAAGCCTGATGGCCTCGGTGGCCTGCAGAGCTCCGAGCACGATCCGCTCGGACGCCTTGCCCCACGCCTCGAACACCTCGTGGCCAGCCTCAGGGTCCACCGCGATGTTCCACTCGCTCGTCGGGCCAGTGTTGCCGCGGTGATTGATCGCCCCGCCCATGACGTGCAACCGCTTGAGCAACCTCGGCAGCTCCGGTTCCTCGCGCAGCGCCAGGGCAAGGTTCGTCAGCGGGCCGGTGACGATGCCGACCAACTCCCCGGGATACTTCCGAGCCATGTCCACCCACAATTGCGTTCCGGTGCGACCATCCCGCTGACGCCCGCACTCCCCCAACCGGGCATGCCCCAGACCGTGGGGTCCGTGGGTTTCCTCGGCGGTCATCATCGGCTCGACCAGCGGCTCGTCCGCCCCTCGCGCCACCGGGACGTCCATTCCGAGCAGCTCGGTCAGACCCAGGGCATTGCGCAGCACGTCGTCCTGACCGACATTGCCGGCCGTCGTCACCACACCGACGGTCTCGACGTCGTCGTGGCAGGCCAGGTAGGCCAGCGCGAAAGCATCGTCAATCCCGGGGTCACAGTCGAGCAGAACCGGCATGGAGCGTATGGACATGGCGTCAGAATAGAGCCTCTGCCGACACCACCGACATGCCCGACGGCATCGTCGTCACGACCGCAGACGTGCTCAGCCAGGTGCACGAGAACCACCTCATCGAGAACGTGCTGGCCGAGATCATTCGCACCCCAGCGGTTCTCAGGGTGAGGTGGACGATCACCGAGGCGCTGAGCGCGAGCTGAGGGCCCCTGGGCATCAGGGAACATCATCCATCGGCGCCAAATAGTGGCCTCCATCATTGTCGACGGCGGGTTCTACAAGAAGCGCGCACGGTCCCTCTTCGGAAACAAGTCCCCCGCAGATCGAGCAGACGAGTTGATCAGATACTGTCACCGTCACATCCGGGAGTCCAAAGCGTCGCTCTACCGGATCTACTACTACGACTGCCCACCGTCGGAACGAGTGTTCTATCACCCGTTGACACGCAAGCAGGTCAATCTGCGCAAGAGCAAGCAGTACGAGTGGAACACCGAGTTCATGAAGCAGCTGACAAGGAAACGTAAGGTTGCGCTGCGTCGCGGGGAAGAGTTGGAAACCCAGGGCGGACACATGCTCAAGCCCGAAACGTTGAAGAAACTCTGTGCTGGCACGATCACGGTGAAAGACCTCACCGAGCACGACTTCTTCCTCGACATCACGCAAAAGGGCGTTGACATGAGGATCGGGCTCGACATCGCAGCACTGGCGGAGCGGGGTGCCGTCAACCAGATCATCATGATCTCTGGAGACAGTGATTTCGTCCCCGCCGCGAAACATGCGCGCCGGTGCGGCATCGACTTCGTACTAGATCCCATGTGGGCGAACACCTCCAGCAGTCTCAGCGAACATGTCGATGGCCTCCGGGAGTGCGTCTCCCGACCAGCCCTTCCAGCTCATCCTGACCAGAAGCTCGCCAGGCACCCTGGTCTGTGGCATGGTCTCATCAGCGCCGACGTCGATCGTCCAGCCAGAACCCAGTCGTCCCTGTATGAGCGACGCCGCTGCACCCGTGTGGAGCAGGGTGATGTCGATGGGCAGGACGAGGTTGCGGTCCCGGTCAGGACGGAACCCGATGGATTCGGCATGGCTGACCTCCATGCCGACATGCCCTGTATCGTCCCTACCCCAGCTGGACGTCCCCGATGTGGCATTGAGCAGCTTTCCGGGAGGACACTGGGCCTTGTCAGAACAGGTCATCAGTCACGCAAGAGGACGATGACGAACGAGCCGGGGGGAGTCATGACCGTCGAGGAGAAGGAACCGTCCCGCGCCGAGAGGATCTTTGCGGGGAGTGTCGCGTTCACGATCTGCATGGCTGTGATGTTCACGATCGTGGCGATCTTCATCGGCTGGCGGTGGTCACTGAGGGGGTTCGTCGGGGTCCTGCTCATCGGAATCCCCGGCGAGATCCTGCTGGAGCTGGTGGGCGAGGACCGGATGCTCCCACGCGGCAGGGGCAAGCCGGGTCAGACGCGAGCTGGGCGTTTGCTCGTACTGACGCTCATCCTCGCCGCGTGGGCAGTCATCGTCCTCGCCCTCACCGCTCTCATTCAGCCGTGGTACGGCGCCGTCGGTGACATGGCGTGGGTCATGGTCATCGGAATCCTCGCGATCCTCATCCAGGGGATCCGGGACACCCGAAAGAAGAAGTCCTGACCCTGGCCATGATTGCGGTGCGGGGATTCGTCCCCGGTGGCCTTCTGGCTGTGGGCCCAGGCCCCCTGGAAAACGTCAATCCGTGGAACGGGCTAGACCAGATGGCCGAGGACATCACCCTGCCCGAGCTAACCGATGTGGTCGCCATCACCCGCCTCCACACGAAGACGCCGCCCTCACACGCATCACCGCCAAATACATCGACACCGTGTCAAACCTCCACATGGACCATCAACCCTTCATAATGGCGCTTGTTGAACCGCAGTGGTGAGCACACGCATACATGAAAGGAGGAATCATGATGACAGACCTTGGACTGGTCAAACCATCAGATCCGTTGACTGACGGCGCACCTGCGCTCCCGGATCGTCGATGAGCGTGGCGGCGGAGTTCCACAGTGGAGACACTGATTCGGATTGGCGTCGGGGTGACGACATGAGGTCGACGCCATCATCGACGAAGTCTCGGGGGCGACGGCCCGGGTGTGGTTCCCGAACATGGTGGAGGACGGCTGCGCCGGCCTCGATTCTGGTGGCGCTGGGGCCACAGGAGGGTGATCCGGAAGACGGGGAGGCCTGTGTCAATTTTGTCCCATATGTAATAGACGATTCTTTAGACAGACAGCTAGCCCTTGGGCCGCGTCAGCGTGTTACCTCACCACAACGCGCACGCGGCGGGTGCGTGCCGAGGGTGCGCTTGGCGCGTATCATTGCGAGATTGTTCGAGATGAGCTGCACGGAGTGGTCACCGATCGGACGGCCGCCGCCAGAGGACATCGCCCGCAGGTTGTAACGCTCGGTCTCCCATCAGAGCGGAGAACATCCATGTGGCCAGTCACCCCGGCCGCTCCTCGAAGGATTGCGACGACGTCCCTGAGGTCGAGTGACTCACCGATGTGGCTGGGACCGCTCCGACGCTGGGAAATGACTTAATCGAGAAGTGTTTGCATCCGCCTTGATGTCGGTATCTCAGCGGGATCCGCGGCGCACCGTTCGTGATCCAGCTGACCGTAGGTCACGATCATCGGATCGGGGAAGTAGCCACCAACCGACATGAACTCCATGCCGCCGCGTCCGATGCGGAAGCCTAGGAGGAGATCCGAAGCGCAGTCAGCCAAGCCTGCGGCTTGGGTGTTGTCGCATCGGAACTGGTTGGCGCGGAATCCGACGCTCTCAGCGCCGGGATGCTGCGAACCCTGACAGGGAACCGGCTCCGTACCCAGGGGTCTTGACCAGTCCAGAATGATATGTGCATAGTTATGTTCATGCCTACTCGAAACGTGTACGTGTCTGCCGACGACCAAGCCTTGTTCCGCGAAGCGGCCGAGATGGCGGGAGGGTTGTCGCCGGCGGTCAGTGAGGCCTTGCATGAGTACGTCCAACGCCGCCGGCTAGTGGCGGCGGGGCTCGAACAGATCGAGGTGGACCTGCGCAGTGAGGGTGTTGATCACCGTGTCTCTTTCATGGGTAGACGACTGGTGCGTGTGCAACGGGACCACGAACAGGGCCACCGTGTCGACACCGTGTACGTGACGGCCAAGAGCCAGATCGCCGTTGCGTCCAAGGTTCAGCGTTCCCTGCCTGGTTGGGCCGAAGGGAAAGAGAATCTCTGGTCTCATCCAGAGACGTGGGACAGGGACTTCTGGATGGTTGGGGACCGCACCCTCGCCGTCTTCGCAGACTTGGACGAGCTGCGCACCACCGATACCGACCTTGCTGATCGGGTGGAGTCAGCAATGCGAGTCGTGCCCTACCAGGTTCTGGACATCTGAGGGGGCAGTGAACGCGAACGCCTCCTCGCCTGTCCCACGGCCCAGTCCATCATGAATCTCGTCAAGAAGGACAAGGTCCAGGGCGGGTACCAGGTCCCCGCTCTCGGCGACTCGATTGGCCCGCGCGTAGTATGCCCTCACCGGAAGAACTATCAGAGATGAAAGGGTCTTCGACGTCATCACACCCATGACCTGTCATATCGGTAGCAAAACCTTGGATGGGTTTTTCGCTGGTGGAATCCTGCTGAGGAATCACAGTCACGCGCTCTGTCACATTTGAGCTCCGCGGCATCCGTGATTCCCGTTTTCGAATTCGCTGTTCCCGAAGGATGGGCTCATCGAGATCATGGGGAACTGACCGTCTTGCAGGTACCAATCCCATCGACGCAATCGGCCACCGACCCACACCGAGGCACGAACTCTCCCCGGGAAAGGAGGCGTTGACGATGAGGATCAACGACAACGGCGCCAGGGCGACGACACCCCCACGGCCTCGCCACACGCCCGGAGACCGCCGATGACACCCGAAGCCCGCCCATGACGAAGACGAAGAAGAACTCCCTCGTCCTGGCGATCTGCGTCATCATCCTGGAACTCATCGGCGGGATGCAGACCTACCTCACCCAGCTCATCCTGCCGATCATGGCGGCCGACCTCGACGCCCAGGACATGTACGGCGTCATCACCGGGGTCGGATCCCTCTCCACCATGGTCGGCCTGCCCATCGGTGCCGCCTTTCTCAGACGCTGCCGGCTTCCGAGAATCCTCCTGACGGCCACAGCGGCCCTCATCGTCGGGGCCATCATCAGTGCCACCGCCCCCACCATTTGGGTCTTTCTCATCGGCCGCGCGATCCGCGGATTCGCTGGGGCCTGCCTGGCCATGACGTCCATCGGTGCCGTCGCCGTCGGACTGACCGGGCGAGCTCGTCAACTCACCCTGGCTTTCAACTCGGCCAGCTGGATCATCGCATCCATTGTCGGCCCGAGCTACGCCGCATGGGTCACCCACCTGCTCTCCTGGCGCTGGGCGATGCTGTGTTACCTGCCCTTCCTGCTCGCGGCGCGGATCGTCATCGCCGAGAACCTCGACGCCGACCAGCACAGCGACGACTCCCCCATGCCCCTCAAGGCCACCGGGCTCATCGCCATCGGCATCACCCTCATGATCGTCCCGGTGCCCTCACCGTGGAAATACGTCCTCATGATCGCAGGATTCCTCATCCTGGGCTGGGTGGCCATCATCTCCATGCCGCCGCACACTTTCACCACGGGTGGCATCCGCCTGCACGCCCTGGCAGGTCTGTTCTTCCTCACCGGCGCCTACTACTCCGCCAACGAGCTGGTCACGCTGAGCTACCACGACCTCTTCGGCGGTGACGCCAAGGACCTCGGCTACATCATTCTCGGCGGCGGACTCGGATGGGCCATCACCGGCGTACTCGCCGGCCTCAAACCCGCCAAGAATCCACGTCATTACCTCATCCGGATCGGGGTGGGCGTCGGGCTCATCATCACCGCGTCGACCCTCATCACCATCGCTCTGGCCACCCGGATGGCCGGTCTGCCACCCTTCCAGGCCATGATGGTGCTGTGGATCAGCGCCGGGATCGGCATGGGGGTCGTCTACCTCGACGTCCTCAGCACCCTCTTCGAGGACCCCATCGTCCCCGACGGCATCCCCATCGAGACCATCGCGGGATCATCCGTCATCGTCGAGAATCTTGCCAGCGCCATGTTCGTCCCGCTACTCACGTCTCTGGTCGCGGTGGCCTTTCCCCAACACGGTACCTCAACGCCGATCACCCCACCACGCTGGCCTTACGCCCTGTCCTGGGGTCTGGTTGCCGTGCTCGCCGTCATCGCACTGAGCTATCTCATCCGCTCCGGGCACAGCGAAAAGGCAGCGTGGCTGGCCAAGCCTGCCGAGGCAGACCAGTCAGATCGCGCGGCCCAGGCTCAGCCCTCAGTCAGGTGAGAACTCCGAACAAACCTGCTCAGCTCCCACTCCGACGAGCTTTCCCAGGAGGACGAGGAGAGCACCAGAACCGCCCTCGCCAAGGACGGGCAGGACGTTCGGGGCCATCTTGACGCAGATACCGGGGGGCCAGCACCGCGCACCCGAGAACCAGGGGTGGCCAACTGCACCAGAAGCATGGCACCATGCGCGCTCGGCAAGGGTCTGGCCGATGCGACGCGCTGTACCCCCGCCAGCAGCAAAGTGTGGAGTTGCTTGAAGATGTCGCCTCCTGGCCAGGGCCATCAGTGAGCTGGAGACCCCACTGTTTGACATGCACCCCGATGGACGGTGATGAGTCACAACGCGGGATGGGGGAACAGCAGGAGGATTCCCCGTCTGGGAATGCGATCATTTCCGCGTGACCGCGCCAGGGAACAGCCCGTGCTCCATGCCGGCGATGATGAATTCAACCTTGAGATCAAGATTGCCGCGCTCCCCCAGATCCTGCATCCCGAAGATGTCGGGAAGGCCCTCGGTCATGACCCCGATTCTCTCGACGCCGGTGCGTCCGTCCTCGTCAGCCACCAGATAGGGCTGCATCGAGATGAAGGTCTCGAAGGTGGTGTCCCCGACGAAATCGAAGGCGAAAGCGGCCCCCTCGACTCCTCCGGGAATACCAAGTTCTGCCAATCCCTGCGCAATCGCCGCGCAGCGAGGCATGACTGCCCCAAAAGCCTCTGGCTGAGTCATGAGCACCAGCGGGGCCTCTGGATATCGCTCACACAACGCCCACTGACGGTCGACAATCTGACGAAGGGCGTCCTGCCAACTCGCGACGTTGGGATCGGGTTCAATGTCCACCATGATCTCCGCGATTGCAGCCACTTGCAGTTCCTGACGAGAACTGAACTCCCGGTACAAGGCGGTGGCCTTCACCCCGAGACGATCAGCGACCGCCCTCAGGGTGAAGGTCTCAATGCCCTCGGCCAGGACTGCATCAATCGCCTGACGTCGCGTGAACGCAGGCTTGCGCCCTGGCCGTTTGCTGATCATTCACGGCCCACGAGCGACCACCCCTCGGCCCGCTCCCGGGCATGCCACAGATCGGCGTAAGCACCGCCGCTGGCAATAAGGTCGTCATGGGTTCCCACTTGGCAGACTCTACCGGTGTGGTCGACGACGACGATACGATCCGCCGAACGGATGGTGTCGAGCTTGTGAGCGATGACGAGGATCGTCGAGAACTCACGCAGCTGGGCCAGGGCGGCCTCGATGTGGGCCTCGTTCTCCGGGTCGAGAGCAGAGGTGGCCTCGTCGAAGAGCAGGATCGGGGCGCGTTTCAGCAAGGCTCGTGCCACCGACACCCGTTGCCGTTCACCACCCGAGAGACGACGGCCACCTTCACCAACGCTGGCGTCCCATCCACCGGGCAGACGAGCTGCGATCTCATCGACCCCGGCCAGGGACCCCGCCTTCCGGACCTGCTCGTCAGTGGCATCCGGGTCACCGATGCGGATGTTCTCCGCCAAAGTGGAGTCGTAGAGATAAACGTCCTGGAAAACCATGGCGAGCTGACTCATGAGCTGCTCGGTGGTTTGGTCGCGCACGTCCAGTCCGCCGACACGCACCGTCCCGGAGTCGACGTCCCAGAACCTCGCCATGAGCCGGAACAGAGTCGTCTTGCCAGCCCCCGAGGGGCCGACAATGGCCGTCAAACCCCCCGCTGGAGCAGTGAACGTGACGTCATGGACGACCGGGTGCTCCTTGTCATAACCGAAGGAGACGTCTTCGAAGGACACCTCACCGGGAGCTGTCATGTCGCTCGGGGCCTCGGGCTCGGGAAGCACCTCAGCCGAGAGGATCTCGTCGACCTCACTGACCGGCTTGCGCGCGGTCTCGACGGACAGAGCAGCCGAGACGACGTCCTCCAACACCTTGGCGTAGCGCAGCGAGACGCCGACGAAAGCGACCGTCGCGACCGGGGCGAGGGTGCCGTTGCTGCCCATGCGCGCGGCCAGCACGATGAGGACGACCGCGACCGCCTGGGCACCCAGACCCGAGAGGAAGTTCGCCGTCACGCCCAGCCCCAGACACTTACGAGCGGCGCGTTCATTGGCCCGGCGTGCATTCCGAAGCGGCTCGTAGCCCTCGGCTCGTCCGGCGGCCCTCAGCACTGGTTGGGTCTCACAGAACTCGACGATGCGGGCAGCCAGTTCCTGCTCGGTCGGCTGGACCACCGACTCACCGCGAAGCCACAAGGCCCGCGAGGCGATCATGATCAGACACATCGCAGGCATCGAGATGAGCAGGGACAACCCCAACTGCCACGACCAGAACCACGAGAGCACCATCATGACGACGGTGGTCGCGGCACCGCGCACGAGTGGGGCGGTGAAATGTGCCAACCCCTCGCCCAGGTGCATGAGTCCCTGAGTGAGAAGGCGGGACAGGCGGCCGGGGAAACTCGAGCGGAACCATCCCAGTGGCAGGCTCGCCACCTGGTCGCCGATGCGCACGCTGAGTTTTCCCATGACATCCATCGCGGCGAGATAGCCGATCGTCGACTGGAAGTACGTCACGACGGCCCCGGCAACGGCCAGGGCGACGAGCACCCACACCCAGCCCTGCCAGGTCAGTCCCATCGAGGGTCCACCCTCGACGAATGCCGTGATCGTCGGAATGATGGCGAACAGGCCAACTCCCTCGAGGACTCCCTGGACACCTGCCAGCCACAGGGAGCGACGGAACTTGGCAGCCCCTTCCTCGGTGAGAAGGGGCCTGAAGGTGTTCAGGAGCAGGATGTCGCCCGCCCAGGAAAGGCGGGAGTTCATGGTCGTGGTCATTGAGTGACTCCTTCCATCGCTCGCCCTGCCGACAGACGCGCCCAGTAGGGCTGGTCGGCCAATTCCTCGGACGAACCGCAAGCTACGATGCAACCGCCCTCCATGACGCAGATGACGTCAGCTCCGGCCACCGACTCGGCGTGGTGACCGATGGCGAGCACAGTTCGGCCCCGGGCCAGTGCAGCCAGGGCCTGCTGGATCTCCGCCTCGCAGTCGGGATCGGTGGCGGCCGTCGCCTCGTCGAGCACGAGGATCGGGGCGTCGGCGAGCACAGCGCGGGCGATCGACAGCCGCTGCTTCTGACCACCCGAGAAATCGGTGTCCTCACCCAGGACGGTGTCGAAACCCTTCGGCAGTGCGTCGATGTCGTCAAGAATGTGGGCGGCACGAGCAGCCTCGCACACCTGGTCGTCGGTGGCGTCGGGACGGGCCAGGGTGATGACGTCACGGATGGACCGACGCTGCATGTACGGATCCTGGAGGACGAAGGACACCAACCGGTAGAGGTCGTCCTGGGCGAGGTCCTTGAGGTCGACCCCACCAATGCGTACCACCCCGGAATCAGGGTCGCGGAAGCGGGCGAGCATCGTCGCCAGGGTCGACTTGCCCGACCCAGACGGCCCGACGAGAGCCGTCACCGTCCCCGGACGCAGCGTCAGGTTGACGTGGCTGAGCGCCGGGATGACGCCGTCAGGGGTGAGGTAGGAGGCGCTGACGTCGTCAAAGGTGACCGTCATGTCGTCAGGAATCCGCGCGCTCGCGTCAGGATGACTGATCTGCTCGATGGACAGCACGTCCTGCAGTCGCAGAGCCGCATTGCCGGCCTGTTGGTAACCCCATGCCATGGTGCCCAGCACCTCGATGGTGCGCGGCAGGACCAGGGCGATGAGTGAGCAGGTGAGGACGTCGGTGACGCCCACCCAGCCGGCCTTGGCCATGAGCAGGCCGAATCCCAGGTTGATCGCCATGAGGGCGGCCACCGAGATCACCGACAGCGACAGCGCCGACGCCTTGATGAGCGGGCCACACCAGTTCCAGTAGAACTGGGCGAACTCCTCGCACGCACGGGTGAAGCGACGATGGGCCTTACCGGTCTGTCCGAAGTTCTTGACGACATGGATACCCTCCGTCAGCTCGATCGCCGAGGATGAGATGTCGGCCAGTTTGTCGTCCATCTCGGCGGTCTTGGTCGCCATGTCCCGCATCGTCACCCACTGCAACAGCGCGTAGATCGGGAAGGTGGCGATGGAGAGGAGCCCCAGCCGCCAGTCCACCACGAAGGCGTAGACGAGCAGGACGAGCGGAACTCCCACGGCTGCGGTCTGCTCGACCGGCGCATGGGCGACGAGCATGTGGATCTGGACGGTGTCGTCCTGGATGGCCTTGCGCACTCGACCGGTTGACGACGAGCTGAACCAGGCCAGCGGCGCCTTCGAGATGTGGTCGATGATGCGATCCTGCAAGATGTTGCGCACCTTGATGTCGGCGATGTGAGTGATGAGGAGGGCCACCACGTAGAGCATGGCCTGGATACAGAAAGCCATCCACAGCACATTGGCGGTATGGGTGAGCGCCTCACGGTCGACGTGATCACCCAGCAGGATCGCGCCGAGTCTCGTCAGGGCCACATACGGGGCCAGTGCGACGATGCATGACACCACGACAAGGATCCGCGCAACGATGACGTACCCACGAATGGGCCTCATGATCATCGACAGGGCCTTGCCGCCGGCACGGTGCTTGGCCTGATAGTCCTGAGTTCCTCCCGGCGCGACAGCGTCGGGGCACACCTGCGGGGACGTGGAGATCTCGGTCACTTCGTCAGTCCTGCCCGCTGGAAGTGCTTGCGACCCACCTTGATGCCCAACCAGCCACCGGCCAGCCCCAGCAGGAAGACGATGACGGCCCATCCCGCCACCAGGCCAGGTGTGAACAGTTCCCGCATCGCGTTGGAGTAGTCGGCACCCATCTGCTCGGTGATCATGGCGTAGTACTCGTCGGCATTCACGAGCATCGGGATGAGCGGGACGATCATCCACAGCACGAACACGGCATACCCGAGCATCGCGCGGCTCGTCGTGAGACGGGTGCTGCGGCCGGCATTGGTGATGATGATGTCGGAGAGGAATCCGAGCACTATTCCAGCCGGGATCACCCAGATGGTGTGCCCCGGGCTCATACCGAGCCCGACGAGCAGACCAGTGATCGTCATGGTGCCAATTTTCGGCACCCGTGCAACTGACAACATGAGGACGATGCCGCCCAGCAGGATGCCCAGGATCCAACCGACGAACATGAAGGCCGGACCGGCGAGACCGATCATGCCGCAGGCGTAGAAGACGACGAAGAAGATCACCGCGAAGATGGCGATACTCACCAGGTCACGCGTTGTCAGACGGGGTTTCATGATTGTCCTTTCAGAGTGGTGATGTTGATGAGGTAATCCCCACATCGGGCCATGAGCTCCGGGTCGTGGGTGATGACGATAACGACCTTCCCAGCGGTCGCGAGATCACCGACGAGGTCAGCGATCGAGGTGAGGTGACGAAAATCGACACCCGATGTGGGCTCGTCGAAGATGACGACCTCCTTGTCCTGAGCGATGGTGGCCGCCACGACGAGGCGCTGGGCCTGCCCACCGGACAGTGACAAGGGGTGACGGTCACGTTGACCGACCAGGTCGAGACGTTCCAGGAGCGCCGGGACGTTGGCGGCATCGCGTTGGCGCGGGTCCAGACCGAGGGTGACTTCCCGCTCCACCGACTCACTGAACAGCTGGCGGCGGACGTCCTGCATGACCATCCCGCACAATTTCTGCCGCGTGCCGGTGCTCCACGGCTCTCCCATGCCGATACGGGCGCTGGGCGGGGACTTTTCGAGCCCGCAGATCAGTCGGGCCAAGGTCGATTTGCCCGCGCCATTGGGGCCGGTGAGGATCGTCACCGCTCCGGCCGGCAGGAAGAGGGAGTCGACGTCGAGAATCGTCGGGCCATGCCCGTAGGAGAAGGACAGGTGCTCGACCATCAGCCCAGTCGGGAGTTTTGGGCCATCGGTGTTGGAGGAGGCTGCGGCGGTCGGCGGCTCGGGTATGTCCACCGGGACGACATCGACGGCGCGGAGGCCACGTTCGGTCCGTTCCATGTCCGTCAGGCTGAAAAGATCATCGCCGGTCATGGTTTCGACGACCCTGCCGTCAGAAAGGCGATGGACGACGTCGACCGCCCCGCGGAAGAGGTGCAGTCGATGCTCGGCGATGACCAGTGTCTTTCCGGAGGCCTTCAGCTGGGCGACGAGGTGGCGAAAATCGTCGATCCCCTCGGCAGAGAGATTCGAGGTCGGCTCGTCGAAGAGGAGCAGATCGACGTCAGTGACCAGGGCACAGGCACACGCGACGCGCTGCAACTCCCCTCCCGAGAGGGTGTCGAGCCGCCTGTCGAGCAGGTGTGCGATGCCGGTCTGGCCGACTGCCCGAGTCATAGCGTCGCGGATCTCAGACGGGTCGACCCCGTAATTCTCCAGCCCGAAAGCCAGCTCGGTTCGCACGCTGGAGGTGAAGAACTGGGTGCGAGGATTCTGGAAGATCATCGCCGAGGTGCGCCCGACGTCGTGGAGTTCGACCCCGGCCAGATCAGTGCCGTCCACCTCCGCCTTGCCACGCATGGTGCCCTCGAAAAACTTCGGGACAAGGCCATTCATCGTCCGCAGCAGGGTGGACTTCCCCGATCCTGATCCCCCAATGAGCAGGGTCAGGGTCCCGGGCCGGATCGTCATGGTGATGTCCCGGAGCTGGTCCACGGCCTCTCGGTCGGGCGTGGGGCCGTCATCGAACGGGGACCCGTCGAGGTCAGGGACCGGGTAGGCGTAGGAGACGTCGGTCAGGCTGACGCTCATGCGATCACCTCGGTCACGCGCCAGGCAATCAACGCGACCAAAACCGTCAGCACGACGACGTCACCGAGACGGAAACGACTCGGGTCCAAGGTGGACCGGGATTTTTGTGCACCCAGCCCCTTGATGATGGCTGCGGCGGAGAGCTCGTCGGCGATCCGGGCAGCCGAGGCGAGAAAGGGGATGACGACGTATTCCCCCGTACGCAGCGGGTGGCGCATGGTTGAGCGGGCGCCGGGTCTCAGGCCTCGCAGGGTCATGGCCTGGACGATCGCCCGCAGCTCGCGCACTGCCATCGGGAAGAACCTCACCACGACCATCACCGGGACCTGCACGACCCGCGGCGCACGCATCTGGGTGAGGACTGAACCAACCCGGGTGACGTCGAGAACCTTGATCGCAGCCACTGCCGAGCCGAAGACTCCTGCGAAGCGGAACATCCAGAAGGCGATGAAGACCAGAAATGCGGAAACAGCCGAGTGCCATAGGGCTGGAAGGGCGAAACAGCAGAAGACCCACACCAAGACGAAGCCCACCCACCCGATCCACGTCTTGGAGCGGGTCGTGAGCACGAGTGACACCGCGACGACGCCGAGGCAAGCCAGCACCAGAGGCGTCGACCCCGCTCCCATGAGAAGGACGTTGAGGACGGTGACGTAGAGGAACAGGGTGCGTGGGTCCACAGCGTCGTGGAAGCCGCGAGCGCGGGGCCAAGGGGTGGGGGTCAGCGCACTTCCGGCCATGACACCGGCCCCCGGGCGCGCATGGATGTCACCTGGTGGGGTCAAGGCCACCTCGTCACAATTCATAAGGCAACCCTAACTCATTAGTTATCCTCGTTAACAAATAGGGGCGTCCATGCCCTGACCAGGAGAGACGCTCACGGGTCAGACAAGTGGTCCTACTGCTGACACCGGTGGGCATGCCACGTTCGGAGCATCGCGGCGTCGCGCAGCCGCGATCACCACGGGCATTGCCCGGCACCACCTCGACGCGAACACCAGAGGACTCGTCCGGCCCCACGGCTACCCTTGAGGTGAATTGATCGAGAGGAGACCCTCGTGGGCATCGGAAGCAACATCGGCAAAGCACTGCTGTCCCAAGCCCCTGACATGGCGCCCGGGGCAGCCGTCTCCCTATTACGCAGCATCCTCGGATTTGCCATCGACGGCGTCTCGGGCCTGCCAGGAGCGCGTCAGGCCGCTGGCAAGACCCTCACCAAGCACGACGGTGACGTCGAACAGGCCATCAACTCCCTCGTCAACCAGCACATCGCCATGGCCGGTGCACAGGGATTCGTCTCCAACCTCGGTGGCGTCGTCACCTTGGCCGTGACCATCCCCGCCAACATCTCGGGCGTCGCGATCGTCCAGGCCCGCATGGTGGCTGCCATCGCCCACCTACGCGGCTACGACCTTGACGACCAGCGCGTCCGGACCGCCATCCTCGCCACCCTCATGGGTCAGCGTGAGGTCGACAGCCTCATTCACGAGGAGAAGCTTCCGACGACCCCGATGGGCATCGCCACCGCCCCGGTGGGGGACGCCGATCTGGAGAAGGTCGTCGCCCGTAACCTCGTCAACGTCCTCATGGGCCAAGTTGCGGGCAAGAAACTGCCGGTCTTCGTCTCCAAGCGCGTGCCCGTGTTAGGTGGTGGAGTCGGAGCCACCACCGACGGGTTCACCACCTGGAGCGTCGCTCGTTACGCCCGCAAGCAGTTCCCGACCCGCCGCCCGCGCGGCTGAGGCCAGGATCTGTGTTCGGTCCGGGACGCGTCAGAAGGTTTGCCGACGACGTGCCCCGGGCCGACGTGTGCGGCTGCGACGAAGCAGCCCGACAGCCCGCGCAGCCGTCGTGCCGATGAGCAGACCCAGCGCGATCGAGCCAATGATTCCCGTGGACTCCAACACCGTCGCGCCAGCCACCGGGGTGCCCGCGCCCAGCTGGGTCAGGGACACCAGGCCCAGGGATCCCGGCACCAACAACCAGAAGCTCGGCAGGAAGAGCACCAGACGCGGTAGTCGCGGGCGATGCATCTCGATCACCGATGATCCGAAACTCGCCACGGTTGCTCCCAGCAGGCCGCCGCCCCAGGTGGCCCCGGCAACCGTCTGGCCGATGATCTGGAAGGTCAGGGTGGTGGCCAACATGAGAGCCACCCACGGGACGAGGTATCTGGGTATCGACTCCATGAGACTCATCCCGGCGGTCAGGAGCAGGACGCCGAGGAATGGCACCCACAACCCTCGCCAGGGAATGATCTGGTTGTTGAGCTGGTCGACGGGGACCTTTGTCAGCACGCCGCACCGAGAACACCCGCTGTGAACATGGCCAACTGGGCGGTCCCGAACCCCAGACGCGACGCGCCCGCCATCATCGCTCCTGCCGCCAGTTCAGCCACCCCGGTAACGATGAGGGCACCGGGAAGCAGCACCGCGATGGGCGGCAGCAGGCTTCGCAGCGGCCCCTCGATGAGTCCGAGTCGCGCGGCCCAGAAGGCACACAGTGCGACGACAAACGCGGCCAGGAACGGGGTAAGGACGGCCAGGGCCTTCCTCTTGCCGGACAACCATATGAATCCGGCGGTGACCTGACCGGCCAGCACGGAGAACAGCACGCTGGGCCACAACGGCTGCAGTACCAGGGCGATGCCCGAGGCGACGCACACCATGCCACCATGCAGACCCAGGCGCGGGTAACGTGGCGGGATGGAACGCAAGTCCCGCAGTTGCTCGAGGGCCTCGACCGGGCCGATGGTGCCGTCGAGGAGCTGCTGACGGATACGAGCTGTGGTGGCGCTCTGGTCCAAACGGATGGTTCCTTCCACCGATTCGAAGGTTGCGGGGGTGCCACCTCCCAGGCTCACCACGACTCCGGTGGGCCAACCCTGTACCTGGACGTCGGGGCATCCCAGGTATCGACCGACGCTGCGGGTGTCGGCCTCCACCTCGTGCACCGACTGACCACCGGCGATACCGGCTGCGGCAACGTAAGCCAGCAGTCGGCGGACGCCATTTTCGTCGAGCTCGTCCACTCCAGATCCCATCGTCGATACCGTCGCCAGGATCAATCGTCGCGCACCTTGGGCCCTCCTGACTTGATGCAGTTTTTCGGGGTTCGGTCGGGTGTGTTGGTCTGGCTAGGGGTTTCGTGTTCGATCGTGGCTGTTTTGGGGCACTAAGACGGTCCTGGGGGCCCGTATTGTGGGGGTCATGACCTATGTCCGGACGGTCCGCACGGGTTCGGGTGCGGTGGCGGTCCAGATCGCTGAGAAGCGACGGGGCAGGCGCATCATCGTGGAGTATGTGGGCTCGGCTCACAGTGACGAGGAACTGGCGGTACTCAAGACCACTGCCTGGGCCAGGATCGAGCAGTTGAGCGGCCAGGAGCCCTTGGACCTGGGCGTGGAGATCCCGGTTGCGGTCGAGGAGTCGTTCACCGAGCCCGTGGTCCAGGACAGGTTGACCGGTGAGGACTCTGGACGCCATGAGAGTTCAGCGCTTGCCAGGCCTGCGCAGGTCGTCTCGACGGCCTCGGACCTGTTGTGGTCTGTGCTGGACAGGGCCTATCGCCGCCTGGGATTCGACGCGGTTGCCGATCAGGTGTTCGAGCAGGTCGTTGTGGCCCGGATCGTCGAACCCACCTCGAAACTGGCTGTCGGGCGGGTCCTGACCGGTTTGGGTCAGGACCTGCCGCATCACACCACGATCTACCGGCACCTGGCTCGTGCCCAGGACCGCGACTACCGTGCCGTGATCACTGATGCCTGCCACCGGTACTCGGCCGGTGGCGGGGAGGTGACTCTGGTGCTCTATGACGTGACCACCCTGTACTTCGAGGCTGAGAACGAGGACAGTCTGCGCAAGGTCGGCTATTCGAAGGAACGCCGGGTTGATCCCCAGATCGTGGTCGGGCTCCTCGTGGACCGCTGGGGCTTTCCCCTCCAGATTGGCTGTTTTCCCGGCAACAAGGCCGAGACCACGACCCTGATCCCGATTGTTGAGGCCTACCGGTCGGCCCACGAGATCGCCGACATGGTGGTGGTCGCAGACGCCGGCATGCTGTCGGCCTCCAATCTGGAGGCCCTGGACGGTGCGGGTCTGCGGTTCATCGTGGGATCCCGGTCGGTAAAGGCCCCCAGCGACCTGGCCGGCCATTTCCACTGGAACGGCACGGCCTTCGATGACGGGCAGATCATCGACACGATCACACCCCGCACAGTGAGGAGGAAGACCTGCCACCCTCGCAGCAGACGGGCCGAGCCGGTCTGGGATCCAGCCGGGTCCACCGATAGCTGGCGGGCGGTCTGGCAGTACTCCCGCAAACGGGCCGTGCGGGACTCGGCCACATTGACGGCTCAGGAGAACCGCGCCAAAGCCGTGGTCGACGGTGACAGACCGGCCCGCAAGCCACGGTTCGTCAGCGCATCGGCGAACGGCTTGTCCTTGGATCACAAGGCGATCGACCGGGCCCGCCAACTGGTCGGGTTGAAGGGATACGTGACCAATATTCCAGTATCGGTGATGACTCCGGTCCAGGTGATCGGGGCCTACCACGACCTCTGGCACGTCGAGGACTCCTTCCGCATGGCCAAGTCCGACCTGCGGGCCCGGCCCATCTTCCACCGGCTCTCTGACTCCATCGAGGCCCACCTGACCACGGCATTCGCCGCCCTGGCAGTCTCGCGTTACCTACGACAGGTCACCGGCCTGTCGGTCAAACGGATCGTCCATACCCTCGCCCCACTACGCTCAGCGACCCTGGAGATCAACGGCTCGCTTCACACCATCAAGCCCCAGACCACACCCGAGGCCCGCGCCATCATCAACGCGATCGAGTCCGATGCGGGGCACTAAGCCAATGCAACAAGTCAGGT